>CAVZJO010000001.1:0-136571 GCA_963775635.1 uncultured beta proteobacterium
GGTCGACAGCGGTCTACGCCGGTGCCGACGGGTCGGTGAGCGTGTTTTGCATTCTTAAAGGGCGCACAGCGCTAAGTATGTCGGCCACGTTTGGCAACTCTCCTACGGCCAAGACTTTAACTAGCCCCGCGCCGGTCTAGGGCCCGGTTGGCATCTTTGTTCCTAGCGTCCAGAGATGTCTGGAACTGGCCGATTCTGTTGAAAAACTCCCTTTTCTGCCTCGATGAAAAAATCCGAGGCTCGTGAAGGCGACGAGAGTCAAAGAATACGGGGGACCGCGATGCCCCACGAAAAATTCAACCACGGTCCTCCTGGTGAACGTGAGCGCATCTACCAAGCGGCATCCTTGATTGCGCTGGCGTCAGATGGAATTTCGAGTCAGACCAGATTCCGAGTTTTTCAACAGAATCGGCCGCTTTCAGCCGGCGCCAAAGAGCAGTCTGGCGCTACTCGATGACCTTGGTCTGAGTGGAGACTGTCGGCCAGTTCTTGTTTGCCTTGGCAATAAATCCCGGCACGTCCTTTTTCCACTCCTTCTGGACCGTGCTGTCGTAGTTCAGATAGAGCTTGCCGTCGACAACGCTGAACGCCGCCGGGTCGATGGCCGCCTTGTAGCCACTGGCCGCGCCATAGGCGCAGAACCCGCCGTACTGTGGCGCGTATTTCGCCGGGTCGGCGACGAACGCGTCGCGGTTGGCCTGCGACGCGAAATGGAATGTCGAGCCTTTGTACTCGGCCTTGTACGCAGCGACGCCCCTGACCGGTTGGCCGTCCGTGAAATACGCCACCGGGTCGTACCCACGCAGGGCGACGCCGTTCTTTTCGAAGAACTCGCCGGCGGAAGCGCCGGCGGCGAGCACGGCCACCACCAACGCGGCAGCGGTCTGGCGAACTGAGATCAATGAAAACATTACACGCTTCATTTGCAACTCCTTCGGACTGACAGATACTCTGTCGATCGGGGTTGCTCAACCTTACTGGCCGCCGCCGGACTATGTTTACGCAGATCCACCCGTCCGCAACTGCTCCGACCGACGGCGCAGGGCCTCGGCAACGACGAGCAGCACGCAAGCGAGCATTATCAACAGCGTTCCTGCGGCCGTGATAGTGAGGCTGATGTTGTCATTAATGCCGGCGAACATCTGGCGCGGCAGAGTACGCTGGCCGGGGCCGGTCAGAAGCAGCGCCACAACGACCTCGTCAAACGATGTCGCAAACGCGAACAATGCGCCCGAGAAGACGCCGGGAAAGATGATCGGCAGCGCCACCCTGCGAAACGCAAGCCACGGCGGCGCACCGAGGCTAGCGGCAGCGTTGAGCAAATTGCGGTCGAAGCCTGACAGCGTGGACAACACAGTCACCAGCACGAACGGTGCGCCGAGCGCAGCGTGCGCCAGCATCAGCCCGAGGTAGCCATCGACCAGCCCGAACTTCGCGAACGAGAAGTACACGCCGACCGCGACGATGACCACGGGCACGACCAGCGGCGCCAGCAGAACGCCGAAGAGGAAGCGTCGCAACGGAAAGCGCGCGCGCCAGAAGCCGAAAGCGGCGAGCGTGCCAAGCGTCGTGGCGATCAGTGTCGCGCCCGTCCCGACGATCAGGCTGTTCTTCAGCGCGGGCAGCCAGAGGTCGGACGAGAAGAAGTCCTCGTACCAGCGCAGTGACAACCCGGGAAGCGGGAAGTGCAGGAACGACCCCGCCGAAAACGACAGCGGCACGATGACCCCGATCGGCGCAATCAGAAAGAGCAGCACCATGCCGCCGAAGCACCACAAGGCATATCGGCCGAGCCGCTGGCCCGTCGTCTCATAGGCAGGTCGCGTCGAAGTCATGCCGTGCGGATGCGATCGATGCCGATCAGAAGGTCGTAGACCCAGTACAGCGCGACCGTCGCGGCAAGCAACGCCACTGAAAGTGCGGCGGCCATGCCCCAGTTGATCGTCTTCGAAGCGTAGAAGGCGATGAAATAGCTGAGCATCTGGTCATCGGGGCCGCCCACCAACGCCGGCGTGATGTAGTAGCCGAGCGCCTGGATGAAGACCATCAGCACGCCGGCGCCCACCGCCGGCAGCGTCTGCGGCGCGTAGACGCGCCAGAAGGCGGTGAGCGGCGTGGCGCCGAGCGACAGCGCGGCCCTCACGTGAGCCACCGGAATCGTGCGCATTGCGGCATACAGCGGAAGCACCATGAACGGCAGCAACACATGCGTCATCGCCGCGTAGACCGCGGCACGCCGATACAGGAGTTCGAACGGAGCTTCGATCATCCCGGCCTGCAGCAGAGCCGAGTTGATCACGCCCTCGTGCTGCAGCAGAACGATCCACGCCGATGTGCGCACGAGCAGTGAGGTCCAAAATGGCAGCAGTACCAGCACGAGCAGCATGTTTGCCGTGCGCGTTGGCAGCGATGCCAGCATGTACGCGAGCGGATATCCGAGCGCCAGGCAGAGGATGGTCACCGCCGTCGCAATGCTGAACGTACGAAACAGCACCTGCACAAAGATCTTCTCATCGGCCGGCGCACTGATGAACTCACCGCCCGCGGTGCGTCGGAGATCGACCGCCGCAAGAACAAAGAGCGAAGTCACCGGGCCTGACGCACGTGAAATGACGCCCCAGGTCTCAACCTCCCCCCACCTGGGATCGATCTCGATCAGAGTGTCACGCGCCGAACTGCTCAGCTGGTCAGGCAGGCGGCGTCCAGTGGCGAAGAGCAGCGATCGAAACCCGCTGAGGTCGTAATTGAGCCGGGTGGCGGCCGGGGCCAGCGAGTTCGCCGCGCGAGCCGTGCGAACGTCCTCGATCAGCGCGGCGAACGTGGTCTCGTCGGGCAAGGCGCGGCCATCCCACCGCCGGATCTCGCGCGCGACGTTCGGCAGCGCCGCCGCGAACTCAGTATCGACGACACTGCGCGTCAGCAGCGCGCCGATCGGCCCAAGGAACGTCAGCAGGAGGAACAGCAGTAGCGGTGCCGTCAGCAGGAATGCGCGCCACTTCCTGGATCGCTCCGCGGCGGCCAGCTGTTGCGCGAGCGAGGGATCAGGGCTCGAAGCGCGCGCCGAGCTCCGTACCGCGCGCGGGCGGTCCCCCGCTTCCGCTGACGCACGAGCCTGCACGTTTACTCAATGCAACCCGCGCGCCGAGCCGGCAACGGGGTCCGATGCCGGCTGCAGCGTGCGGTTCATCCTACTTCGCAAGCCACGCGTTGAAGCGCTGGTTCAGCTTGTCCAGGTTCTCCAGCCAGAACTTATCGCTGATGTAAAGCGAACCCTTGAAGTTCTCCGGCGCCGTAGGCAAATTTGCGTGCACCTTGGGGTCGATCATCGTGATTGCCGCCTTTGTCGTCACGCTATAGGCGATCTTCGTCGGCAGGTTCTTCTGGTTGTTGGGGTCGTTGACGAAGGCCAGGAATTTCTCGGCGTCAGCCTTGTTGGGGCTCCCCTTCATGACGACCCAGGAGTCAATCGTGTAGAGGTTGTTTGTCCAGACGATCTTGAAGTTCTTCTTGTCCTTCGTGTTCGCGGCATCGATGCGGCCGTTATAGGCGTCGACCATCACTGCCTCGCCCGCGGCCAGCATCTGCGGCGGCTGCGAACCCTTTTCCCACCAGATCAGATTTGGCTTCAGCTGCGACAACTTGTTGAAGGCACGATCGACACCGGCCGGCGTGGCGAGCGTCTTGTAGATGTCCTGGGGCGCGACGCCGTCAGCGAGCAGCGCGATCTCAAGCGTCGTTTTCGGCCCCTTACGCAGCGCGCGCTTACCCGGCCACTTCTGCGTGTTCCAGAAGTCTGCCCAGTTCTTCGGCCCGTCCTTGATCTTGTCGCCGTCATAGGCCAACACGAAACTGTAGACAATCGCCCCGACGCCGCAGTCGCTCACGGCATCCGGGAGGTACTTGTCACGGCCGCCGAGCTTGGCCCAGTCGAGCTTGTCGAACAGGCCTTCCTCACAGCCGAGTAGCAGCTCCTCGCTTTCGACCTGCACCACGTCCCAGTTGTTGGCGCCACCTTGTATCTTGGCGCGCAGCACGCCAATGCCGCCGTCCCAGCTTTCGTCGACCATCTTGGTCTTGGTCTGTTCCATGAACGGCTTGAAGTAGACGTCCTTCTGCGCGTCCTGATAGGCGCCGCCCCACGACACCACCGACAACGGTCGGCCCTGCGCGAGAGCTCCACCCGCAGTGATTGCGAGAACTGCGCCGACAACGGCCGCCTTTATGCTCCACTTCTTCGCACTGGAATTCATCACCCCTCCTCCTTGCGTCTATTGCGGTTCTGACCCGGTTCACTCAGGAAACACCACTGTACTTGCGGCCGCCCACTGCGCGATCGCCGCCTCACCCGCCGCCGGCAGCCCGTGCGCTGCCTGCGCGGGCACGTTGGCGACGAATTCGCCGGCGGCCGTCTGCAGGCAGACGCGCACATGGCCACCGAGAAAAATAGTCTCAGCCACGCGTGCCGGCAACTGGTTGCCCGCGTTCGCGTCGGTGGTCACCCCAACCACGTTGACATGCTCAGGCCGTATCGACACGATGGCCGGCGCCTGCGCCCGGCACGCGCCGGCAACAAGGCCGCGAACCGTCCCTCCGCCTTCGATCTGCACGAGGCACTCTCCTGCGTCGCCGTCCTCAACGAACCGCGCCTTAAGCCGATTGTTCTCGCCAATGAACGAAGCGACGAACAGATTGGCCGGTCTCTCGTAAAGCCGGCGGGGATCATCGACTTGCTGGATGTGGCCGTGTTGGAACACGGCCACCCGGTCGGACATCGTCATCGCCTCTGACTGGTCGTGGGTGACGTAGACCATCGTGATGCCGAGGCGATCGTGCAGGCCTCTGAGCTCGAGCTGCATCTCTTCGCGCAACTGCTTGTCGAGCGCGCCGAGCGGTTCGTCCATCAGGATCAGCTGCGGCTCGAACACCAGCGCGCGCGCCACAGCGACACGTTGCTGCTGCCCGCCGGACAGCTGGGCAGGCATACGCGCTTCCATCCCCGGCAGCCGCACCATGTCGAGCGCCCGTTTCACGCGTCGTGTCGCATCGTCCTTGCCGATGCCCCGCACCGACAGCGGAAAAGCGAGGTTCTCGCCCACCGTCATGTGCGGGAACAGTGCGTAGTTCTGGAACACCATGCCGAAGTTGCGGCGGTACGGCGGCAGCGACTCGATCGACTTGCCCTTCAGGCGGATGTGGCCCGCCGTAGGCCGCTCGAAGCCGGCGAGCATCATCAGCGTGGTCGTCTTGCCCGAACCCGACGGCCCGAGCAGCGAGAGGAATTCACCCTCGGCGATCGCGAGGTCGAGCTGATCGACGACGTTCGAGCGACCGTCGTAGGTCTTGCACACCCGGTCGAATTCGACGATGTGCGTCACTGCAACTGCAGCGCGTAGGTCTCGGTGTCGCGTAGCGCGCGCGTGAAGCGCGCCAGCATGTCGTCGATCTCGGCTGGCGTGATGACGAGCGGCGGGCACAGCGCGACCGCCTCGCCCAGCGGACGCACGACGAGCCCGTGGACATGCGCGCGCTCGGCGAAGTACGGCGCCACGGCCTTCGTCGCCGGGAAAGATTCTCTTGTGACCTTGTCTTTCACCAGTTCCACCGCCGCAATCAGTCCGACGCCGCGCACTTCGCCCACGATCGGACTGTCGAGCAGTCCGCGCAGTCCGTTCTGAAACCTCGGCGCCTTCTCGCGCACGCTCGCAGCGATGTCGGTTTCGCGATAGACCTTCATCGCCTCGACTGCGACCGCCGCGCCCAGCGGATGGCTGGAATACGTGTAGCCGTGTCCGAACATTCCGATCCTGGCCGACTGCTCGGCGATCGGCTCGTAGACGCGCTCCGAGATCATCGTGGCCGAAAACGGCACGTAGCCACCGGTCAGCGCCTTCGCGCAGGTGACGATGTCCGGCTGAATGTCGTACGTCTGGCTGCCCCACATCCGGCCGGTGCGGCCGAAACCGCAGATCACCTCGTCGGCGATCAGCAGAATGTCGTAGTGTTTCAGGATCGGTTGGATCAAGTCGAAGTAGCCGGCCGGTGGAGGGATCACACCGCCCGCGCCCATTACCGGCTCGGCGATGAACGCTGCGATGTTCTCCGGACCTTCCTTTTCGATCAGTGCCTGCAGCTGGCGGGCCAGGCGCGCCGCGAAGGCCTCTTCGCCCTCGCCGACCTGGGCGAAGCGATAGTGGTGCGGGCAGTCGGCGCGCACGACATCCGGCCCCGGGAGATCGAAGCCTGTGTGCAGGTGCGGCAGTCCGGTCAGTGTCGCAGCCGCGATGCTGACGCCGTGATACGCCTTGGTGCGGGCGATGACCTTCTTCTTCGCCGGCCGTTGCAGAGCATTGTTGTAGTAGCGCACCAGCTTGATCGCGGTGTCGTTGGCATCCGAGCCGCTAGTGCCGAAGATGACCCGCGCCATGCGTCCCGGTGCCAGCGCAAGCAGATCGGCCGCGGCGCCCACGGCCACGTCCGAAGTCTTATGTGCGAACCCGTGGTAGTACGGCAGCGTGTTGAGCTGGCGGGTGGCCGCCGCAATCAGGCGCTCGTCGGAGAATCCGAGGGACGCGCACCAGAGCCCGGCCATGCCCTCGATGTACTCCTTGCCTTGATCGTCGAAGACATAGATCCCGCGGCCGCGTGTCATCACGACCGGGCCTTTCTCCTCATGCTTCCGGAGGTTGGTGAACGGATGGATGGACTGCAGCTTGTCCAGTTCAGCCAGGCTCGCGGGCTTGTTCATCGCTCTGCTCCCCTCCGAGGCACCTCGGAGCGCGTTCCTCGTGCCAAGGTTTTCAAGCATACCCGTGGCACATCACCGCCACTCGAAGCTCGCCGCCACAGCGGCCATAAAAATCTCCGAAAGGAGATTGCGCTGGCGCCGAAAGAAGATGAAGAGTGCGTTGGCAGAAGTCGGGTCGATACCGGCCATTGGCAACAGCCACCCTACGCGACTGTTTCAGTTCTCCGGACGCCGCTGCTTTGTTTGCGTGGGTGACTTCGCCCATAGGAAATAAAAGCCACCGGCTCCGATGAGCAGCAGCGGAAGGCCGAGCATCAGCCGCTGCCGATCTCGTGCCTTATCGCGCAGATGACGCAAGACTAGCTGCTCGCCTGCAGAGATTTCGCCGCGGCCAGCCAAGTACTGGCGCAGGCGTTCGACTTTCTCCGGATCCATCTGCTCTTTGCCCCAGCGGACATTCTGTTCAAGCTCGCGCAGCCGGGTGAGCTCGGTCTTGCCGCGCTCGATCGATTCGAGCGTCTCCGTGCGCGTTACGCGCTCGAACTCCGTCAGAAAAGCCGTCTGGATCGGCGGCGCGACGCTCTCGACAGCGTCAAGCCACGGCTGATCCATTCTTGGGAACGCGAGAAGCAGCAAGCCCGCCACGGCTATCGCTGCCAGCAGCAGCTTGCCCCACGTGCGAAAAGAAAGTCTCTTCAGCGCAAAAGCCAGACCGACCAGCGCGGTTGCTGCGCCGAAGGCGCTGACGATGGCCGGGCCGGTCGGCAAGTTCCACATCCACGAGGCGTAGAGGCCAGCGGCGGTGAGCGCAACGCCGAGTGCCCAGGCGAGCAGCAGGCGGCGCAGCAGGCCGGGAGCAAACAGTCCGGCCAGCGCAGCCGGAACGATCAGATAGGCGAAGACGAGCAGCACGCCCGCGATACGCACGGACGACGTGACCACGAGGGCGAAGGAGCCGTAGAAGATTACATCCCAAAGAAACACGCGCCGTCCGTGCGCAGCGGCCTGCTGCGGATGAAACGACACATCGACGAGCGCGCGGCGAACAGCAAAGTGCGCGACGCCGATGAACGCGTACAGCGCTGCGAGCGCGGTGACTTCCTGCGGCGTGACGGTGAGAATGGAGCCGATCAGCAGGTGTTTGATGTGCTCGGCGCCCTGGGGCGCGCGGTCGAGAGCGAGCACCCCGAGCGACGCCGACACCGCGTACACGATGCCGATGACGGCTTCCTGCTGGATGCTGCGTTCATAGCCACGCGCAAGCGCAAAAAGCACCGCTCCGCCGAGCGCAAACGCGAGCGCGTACCAGTAGGCGGCTTCGCTCTGCACGCCGTGGCCGGCCAAAATCGCAACGGTGAGGCCGAGGGCTGCCACCTGCGCGAGCGAGAGATCGACGAACACGACACCCCGCGCGAGCACGTGCAGCCCGAACCAGGCGTGGATCAGCGTGAGCACGAGCCCCGCTACAAAGGGCCAGAGCAATAGCTCGATCACGTCCCAGCGCGCTTCAGCGCCTCGGCGAGTCTCGCGACGTTTTCGTCGAACATCCGCATGTAGTCGTGGCCCGAAGGAAACAGCGTCACTGCCTGCGCGCCGCTTTTCATGGCGATCTGGCGTACGAGCGACGGATTCGAGTGCGGATCGGCAATCAGGATTTTCACACCGCTCTCGCGCATGCGCTGGAACAGCGCAGCAAGCTCGGCGGGTGACGGCGGCACACCCGGGTTTGGCTCGGCGGCCGCGACGATCTGCAGACCGAAGTGTTCGGCAAAATACGACCAGCTGTCGTGCACGACCACGATCCTCGCGCCACGAAAGGGCGCGAGGGCTTTTTTCCAATCCACGCTCTTCTTTGTCAGTGCATCGACAAAGGCAGTCCTGTTTGTATCGAAGAATTGCGCATCCTGCGGACTCAGCTTGGCGAGCGCGTCGCGTATCGCAGCAGTGATCGGAACGGCATTCGTCGGGTCGAGCCAGTAATGCGTGTTGCCGTAGGCATGGACATGCGCGCGGCGCTCGACGCGCAAGCGCGGCGTGTGCGTCTGGATCAGGCGCACACCGCGCGAGGCGTCGACGACGACCACGCTCTCGGGCAACTGAAGCTTTGCGAGCCATGGCTCGTGGTCGAGGCCGACGCGGATCAGCAGCGCCGCGCTGCGTGCGCGGGCGAGTTGCGCTGGCTTCAGCTCGATGCCGTGCGGATCGTGCTCCGGCGCGGCGAGGCTTTCGACTTCCACGCGCGCGCCACCAACCGCCTCAGCGAGCGACTTGAGGTCCGCCGACGTCGTGACGACGCGCAGCTTCTGCTGCGCGAGGACATGTCCTGGCGCCGCCGCAAGAGCGAACGCCAGGACAAGCGTGCGGAGCACTACGAGCGTTTCTGGCCCGTGAAGAGCGACTTCGGAATCATGCAGTGCACGCCCTTGCGTACGTCCACGATCTGCGAGACACGGCAGTCGCCCGCCATCGACACCAACGCGTACGCCTCGTAGCGCGTCATCGGCACCATCTTCTGATTCGCAAGCCAGTCCACCGCCTCACGCGTCGCGTTGACCATCGCGACGTTCAGATCCTCGTTCAGACCCACGCTGATCCAGTGCGTGCGCGTCTCGATGAACGGCCACTCGATCTTCATGTCCTTCCGGACGATCGGCTGGATGCGGATCTCCTTGTACGAGCACTCGAGCCCGGTCAAGTTGACTTCGCCATTGCCCTGCCGGCAATGCGAGTCGCCGGTCCAGATGAGCCCGCCTTTCAGGAACACCGGAATGAAGATCGTCGAGCCTTCCTGCAGCTCGTTGATATCCAGGTTCGAGCCGTTCTTCCATGGCCGCAACGTCGACACCGGTGCCATCGGGTTGTCCTTCACGCCGCCTTTGCGCGGCGACGGATCGTTCGGGTCGATGCCGACGGCGAACGTGCCGGGGAACGGCTGCAAGTCGAGCGTGATACCGGGCTTGAACTCGGCGGTGCGCTTCTGCAGATCAAGTGTGAAGAATCTGATGAAGCCGTCGGGCATCTCGGAGGCGAGCGCACCAATGGTCGGGAAGTCCTTGCCCGGCAGGTTGAAGTTGACCGCGAACGGCTTCGGCTCGATCCTGAGGATGCGGACCTCGAGCACGTCGCCCGGCTCGGCGCCGTTGACGAAGATCGGCCCCGTCACCGAGTGCGGCCCTCCGCCGGGATTCGCTTTGCGCAGCTCCACGACCTGCTCCATCGTGATGCCCGGTTGCACTTTGTCGTGCGAGTGCATCATCGTCTCGATGGAGATCGTGTCGCCCGAATTGACGGTCAGCTTGGGTTTCTCCTGGGGATCGAGCCAACCCCACTGCACAGTGTCGAGCGTCGCGGCCAGGGTGTGGTGCTTGCCGGCCGGCACGCGCGATGCCCAGTCGTGGCTTCCTCTCGGAGCAGCGGATTGCTGTGCAATGACGGCGCCACCGGCTATCGCAGCAACGACGGCGGCAACGATTAGACAGCGCTTGGTTGAAATCATGGGGGCCTCCTCGCTCGTGGGGCACAGCGATAGTGAGGCGCGCCGGGACCGCTCGTCAAGCTTCCGCCAGATGGAGTCCTCCAAAGACAGCGCGGCGCCGCCTATCTCCCATATGCGCTATTCCGGCAAAATCTGACATCGAGGGATACGGCGCTCTCCAAATTCACTACTAAAGTGAGAACTACCTGCTGAGGCTGCCAACGCACAGCGCGCCAAATCGAGCTCGACGTGTCCACCGACGATGCCCCCGATGTCGCGACGATCGCCGGCCTAATTGCATCCGCCGATCGTGGCGATGCCGCGTCGGCGCAGGCGTTATTCACGACCCTTTATCGCGAGCTGCATCGCGTCGCACGGCGGCAGCTGCGAGCGAGCAGCTCCGGCGTAACGCTCGGCGCCACGACGCTCCTGCACGAGTGCTACCTCGACATGGCAGGCCGCGCTGCGGCATTCCCGGATCAGCACCGGTTCATCGCCTATGCGGCACACGCGATGCGCGGACTGATCGTCGATTACATCCGCGAACGCCGGGCGCTCAAGCGCGGCGGCGAGTTTCATCTGACTGCACTCGATACCCGGATTGCCGAGTCGATACCAGAGGTTGACGACACCGTTCGGCTAAGCGAGGCACTCGACCGGCTGCTGGTGACCGATGCCGCGCTCGCCGAACTGGTCGAGCTCAAGTTCTTCTGCGGCTTCTCGTTTGCCGAGATCGCGGCTATGCGGGGCGTGTCGGAGCGAACCGTGCAACGCGATTGGCAGAAGGCGCGCCTGCTGCTGCACAGCGAGCTGAGCGCGGAGTGACGTAAATACGATGTCGGGTTTTCGGCGCCGATTCCGATTAACGGAGACGGAGAGACTGCCGTGGCGTGCATACCAGCGCGCTGAGCGGTCGAAGTCGGAGCTGCGGCCGCGGCTACCGCAAAGTAAAGATGGCGATCATCGCTAAGACGCATTGGCAAGTCGTCGGCCCGTTACTCGACGATCTGCTGGACGCCGATTCCAGCGAGCGCGTGGCGCGGCTCGCAGAAATCCGGCGCACCAACCCCGGGCTCGCCACTGACCTGGAAGTATTGCTCGCCCGGGAGGCCGCGATCGATCGCGAGGCATTCCTCGAGGGCAGCGCGCTACCGGACGAGGCCACGCTGGCCGGCAAGGTCATCGGCAGCTACACCGTCGACCGCCTGCTGGGTCAAGGCGGTATGGGCAGCGTCTGGCTCGCCCATCGCAGCGACGGCCGCTTCGAAGGTCAGGCGGCTGTCAAGTTCCTGAACCTGGCGCTGGTGGGGCACGGCGGCGCTGAACGGTTCCGGCGCGAAGGCCAGGTGCTGGCCAAGCTTGTACATCCAGGCATCGCGCGCCTGATCGACGCGGGCATCGCCTATGGCGGGCAGCCTTATCTGATGCTGGAATATGTCGACGGCGATCCGATCGACCGCTGGTGCGACACGCATGCACTTGATCTCGAGTCACGCGTTCGCCTGTTCGTTGAGGTGCTGCGCGCCGTCGAGTACGCGCATAGCAACCTCATCCTGCACCGCGATCTGAAGCCCGCGAACATCCTGATCACACGCGAGGGCCGGGTGAAGCTCTTGGATTTCGGCATCGCCAAGCTGCTGGACGAACGCACGCAGGGCGCACAGTCGACCGAGCTAACTCAGCTCGCGGGACGCGCGTTTACACCGGAATACGCGGCACCGGAACAGATCCGGGGCGAGGACGTGACGACCGCGACCGACGTCTATGCACTCGGCGTGCTGCTTTACCGACTGCTTAGCGGCGAGCATCCGACCGCGTTGGCGACAGTTGCGGCCGCCGATCAATTGCGCGCAGTGATCGAAAACGTGCCGGCGCGCTTATCGGTGGCCGCGGCACGCACGATGCAGCGCTCGCTGCAGGACCAGGCGCATACGGTGACACTGCCGGCCCGCGCATTGCGCGGCGACCTCGACAACATCGCGGCAAAGGCTCTGAGGAAGTCGCCGCGCGAGCGCTATACGACGGTGGCCGCGTTCGCCGACGACCTGAACCGCTATCTGAACAACGAGCCAGTCACCGCGCGCGCGGATTCGCGCATCTACCGCATCGCCAAGTTCGCGCAACGCCACCGACTCGGCGTCGGCGCGGCGTCGGCGACGTTGCTCGCACTGATCGCGGGCGTGATCGGCACGACCTGGCAGGCGATCGAGGCGCGCCGCGAGCGCGACGCCGCTATCTTTCAGGCCGAACGCGCGTTCGCCAAGGGCAACCTGGTCAACCTCATGCTGGGAGCGATCGGCGATGCCGACCATCCGCTGACGCAGCGCGAGATCCTGGAGCGCAGCGTGACATTGATCGAGAAACAGTTCACGCGCGATCCACGGATCGCCGTCGACCTGCTGCTGCCGATCGCCGGCCAGTACCTAACGCTCGGCGACACCGCACGCGAATACGCGGTAATGCAGCGTGCCGGCGAGATTGCGACCGCGAGCGGCGATGTGGCGCTGATTGCGGACGTCGCGTGCAGCACGGTTGAGACCGAGCTGATGCGCGATCGTATCGACCTTGCGCAGGCGCAACTCACGGCCGGCCAGCAGGCGCTGGCGCAGCTGCCGCGGCCCGATCTGGGAACAACGCTCTCGTGCATGCAAGCGGAAGCCGATCTCGCGCGCAAGCAAGGCGACTTCCACCTGGCGATCGCCCGCATCAGCGAAGCGATTGATCGCGCTGAGCGTGCGGCACGGACGCGCGGCAATATGTATCCGAAGCTGCTGTCGTTCCTCGGCGCGGTGCAGCAGCAACGCGGCGATCTCGTGGCCAGTTACGACACGCTGAAGAAGGAGCAGCGGCTGGCGGAGCAGCTGGGGCGCACCGAAACCGCCGACTATCTGAGCGGACGCCGCGCCGAGGCAGGCCTGCTGATGGCGTTCGGCGAGTACGTCGAAGCGCAAGGCATCATCGAGGCGATCGTACCGCGGTGGTCCGCGCTGACCGGCGACGATTCGGTCCCGGTGTGGCTCTCCCACGCGCGGGGCGTGCTAATGCACAAATTCGGCGATCTACAGGGTGCGCAGCGCGAGCTCGCGGCCGCTGCAACGCGAGCGCGGGCGCAGGGCAGCGTCGAGCGCGCACTCGGCATTGAGCTCGCGTTGGCGCGCGTACTGCTCGATCTCGGCCGAACGGCCGAGGCGGAACGACTGCTCGCTCCGATCGAGGCCGCGGGACGGCGCACGACGCGATCCTCACTCGTCACAACAACGACGGTAAGAGCAGAGCTGCTGTTTGCGCAGCGTGAGCTCGCGCAGGCCGCGCAGGTGATCGAGGATGAGCTCGCTGCAATCGGTTTTCCGACGGCGAAGGAGTCTGCGCCGCTCGCGACGGCCCTGCGAGTGGCGGCACGCGTGCAGCTTGCGTCCGGGAACGCCGAGCGAGCGCAGCAGCGAGCAGCCGACGCGCTCGCAGTGTCCGAACGCGTGGCGCGCAATGCGGCGAAGAGCGCCGATGCCGGCGAGGCGTTGCTGCTGTTGGCGCAGGCTCAGCGCTTAAACGGCGAATCCGCTACGTCGATCGCGACCGCCAAACGCGCGGCGCAGACCCTAGCCGGCGGATTTGGCGACGATCATTCGCTGACGCGCACTGCGCGCGCGCTGGCCGGCTCCTAAGGCCTTACGGCGCAGTCGGACGGCGCGACAGCGTCGCTTTCCTGATGTGAGTAAGGCGATGGCACATACATCGCGCGCACCTCGGCCAGGCGCTGATGCGGCGAGGCCGCCGTGGTCGCAGCACGCAACGCCAGCGTGTGTTCGGCGGCTACCGCGCGCGCGACGGCAAGTATCGTTGCATTAACTCCCTCGAGGATCGGCCGGCGCGTGTGCTGCAGGTGCAGTATGTTGGCCATCGTGGTCTCCAGGCTTTGGGCGCGAATTCGCGGCCTCTACCGGATAGATCGAAAACGGACCAAAAAAGCCGACACGGGCTGCGCAGGGCTTTCGTCTCCGTACCGTTTATGACGTGGTGCAACATCGAGGCACGCCGCTGGAGGATCGTGAGCAGCGCGCCCGCTCCCGTCTCGTGCGATGCGCGTAACGGGTGAGGTGACGCTAGACTCTTTGATCGTCAGGGCGGGCGGGGAAACCGGGGCGAACCATGCCGCTATGGGGACGCGTTAGCTACCAGGGACGCGAACGCTTCGGCACGATCGAGGACGATACGATCGCGCTGCACGCGGGTGATATGTTCGCGAATCCGCAACCGACCGGGGAATCGATTCCCCGCAGCGCGGCCAAGCTACTCACACCGACGACCCCGAGCAAGATGGTGGGGCTGGTCGACAATTACCACGCGCTGGTAGCCAAGCTCGGTCACGCGGTTCCGGCTGAGCCGCTTTACTTTCTGAAGGCCAGCAATTCGTTTCTTGCCGCGGGCGAGCCGATTCGCACGCCGCTGTCGTACGCCGGCAAGGTTGTGTTCGAAGGCGAGCTCGGCATCGTCATCGGCAAGCGCTGCCGCGCGGTCGACGAAGCCGATGCTGCCAGCTACGTGTTCGGCTACACCTGCGTCAACGATGTCACTGCCGTTGACGTTCTGAACAAGGACCCCGGCTTCGCGCAGTGGACGCGCGCGAAGAGCTTCGACACGTTCGGCGTGTTCGGTCCAGTGATTGCAACCGACGTCGACCCGGCCACACTTTTCGTCAGGACGATCCTGAACGACCAGGAGCGGCAGAACTATCCGGTCGCAGACGCGATCTTTGCGCCGGCTCGATTGGTGAGTCTCATTTCGCGCGACCTGACCTTGGAAGCAGGCGATGTCATCGCTTGCGGCACATCGGTCGGCGTCGGTTCGATGAAACCAGGCAGCACGGTTAGCATCGTCATCGACGGCATCGGCATGCTGACCAATCGGGTGGAGTGATGAGAATCGCAGTTATCGGCGCCGGCGCGATCGGCGGCATGCTCGCCGTCCGGCTTGCGTCGTCGGGTCACGCAGTCACCGTAGTGGCGCGGGGCGCCAACCTGGATGCCATTCGCAGGAACGGGCTCAAACTCGTTCACGACGGTAGCCCGGAAGAAGTCGCGCAAGGTTTGCGGGCGGTGGCGACCTGCGCCGAAGCCGGTTTGCAAGACGCCGTGCTGCTGGCGGTCAAGGCGTACGCCATCGCATCGGTGGCGCCACAAATGCGCGCGCTGTTCGGCGACGACACGGTAGTCGTGACGTTGCAAAACGGTCTGCCGTGGTGGTACTTCCAGAACTTCAGCGGCCCGCACGCGGGCTACCGGTTCAGGTCGGTCGATCCAACCGGCGCAATCGAACAGAACATTGAGCCGCGCCGCATTATCGGGTGCGTCGTTTATCCCGCAGGTGAGCTCGTTGCGCCGGGCGTGATCAAGCGTATCGAAGGAGACCGTTTTCCGGTGGGAGAGCTGGACGGAACCGAGAGCGCGCGCGTCACAAAGGTATCGGAAGCACTGATCGGCGCGGGCTGGAAAGCGCCGATCCTGGCCGACATCCGCTCGGAAATCTGGCTGAAGCTGTGGGGCAATATGACTTTTAACCCGATCAGCGCTCTGACTCACGCGACGCTGGTCGATATTTGTCAGGAGCCCGCGACACGCGAGCTTGCCGCCGACATGATGCGCGAAGCGCAGGCCATCGCCGAGAAACTCGGAGCCACCTTCCGCGTGCCATTGGAGAAGCGCATCGAAGGCGCCGAAAAAGTCGGCAAGCACAAGACTTCGACATTGCAGGACGTCGAAGCCGGGCGTGCGGTTGAAGTCGACGCGCTGATCGGCTCGGTAATCGAGCTCTCTGAATTGACTGGCACACCTGCGCCCGCATCGCGCGCCGTGCACGCGCTGCTCAAGTTACTGGTCGCAACGATGCACGAACAACGCGCGCGCGCCGTGCTGCAGCGAATGTAGCCTGCCAAACAGGCAGTATGGACAAGGAAGCCTGGGCGCGCGTAAGCCCTCGGCTCGACGAGTTACTCGAGCTGCCGCCGTCAGAACGCGACGCGCGTCTGGCGGAAATCGCACACGACGATGTGGCACTCGCCGCCGATCTTTCGTTGCTGCTCGCGCAGCAGACACACGCCGATCGCTCTGCCTTCCTGGAGGGTAGCGCGCTTGATGCTGCTGCCCAGGCGACACTCGCCGGTCAGACGATTGGTGCGTACACGCTTGAACGGCCACTCGGCGAAGGCGGCATGGGCGCGGTCTGGCTGGGCCGCCGCAGCGATGGCCGCTACCAAGGCCGGGTAGCCGTCAAGTTCCTGAATCTGGCGTTGCTCGGCCGCGGCGGTGCGGAGCGGTTCGCGCGCGAGGGCAGCATGCTGGCGCGCCTGACGCATCCGAACATCGCGCGGCTGCTCGATGCGGGCGTCGCAGGTGGACAGCCGTACCTGGTGCTCGAATACATCGAGGGGGTGCCGATCGATCGCTACTGCGACAGCAACCGACTGACGATCAAAAAGCGCTTGCGCCTCTTCCTTGATGTACTCGCCGCTGTTGCGTACGCGCATAACAACCTGATCCTGCACCGCGACCTGAAGCCGTCGAACATCCTCGTGACAACGCAGGGCCAGGTGAAGCTGCTCGACTTCGGCATCGGCAAACTGCTCGCCGAGCAGAATGCGGCCGCGCCAGCCACCGAACTTACGGAAGTTGCCGGCCGTGCGTTCACCCCCGACTGCGCCGCGCCCGAGCAGGTGCAGGGCGGCGACGTGACGACAGCCACTGATGTGTACGCGCTCGGCGTGCTGCTGTACCAGTTGCTTGCTGGCCGACATCCGACGGCGCTGCCAACGGATACGGCGGTTGATCGCGTGCGCGCCGTGGTCGACAAAGAGCCGATGCGTGTTTCGGATGCGGCGGCGAAAGCGGATGACACCGCCGCGCACGCGCGCGCCAAAGCCGCGCACAAGCTCGCGCGCACCTTGCGCGGCGATCTGGACAATATCGTTGCCAAGGCGCTGAAGAAGCAGGCGATCGAGCGCTATCCGACAGTCGCCGCGTTAGGCGACGATCTGCGCCACTATCTTGATCACAAGCCGGTTGGTGCGCGCGCCGATTCGCTCGCGTATCGCACCAGCAAGTTCGTGCGGCGCCACCGGGTCGCGGTCGGTGCAGCTTCGATGACCCTGCTGGCGTTGCTCGCGGGTGTGATCGGCACGACCTGGCAGGCGATCGAGGCGCGCAACCAGCGCGACCGCGCATTGGCCGAGATCCGCTATTCGCGCGTCAATCACGAGGTGCTGATGTCACTGCTCGATGACGCTCTTCGCGGCGGTGCCACTGAACAGTGGCGCGAGATGCTCGACAGAGCGCGCGAGCAGTTGCGTGTGCGTCACGAGACTGACCCGATGTCGCAAGCGCGGGTGCTGCTTATGCTCGCGGGTCGTTACGCGACGCTGGGCGATGAACGCGGTGAGTCCGCAGTTACCGCGGCGCTTGAGCAACTTGAACCTTCGCTGCCCGATCCCGCAGTGCGAGCGCAGATCGCATGCGCACGGGCGGATCTGCTGCTGTATGCGCGAGAGGTGGATCGCGCGCGGCCATTGGTCATGCAGGCGATGCAATCGCTGGCGCAATTCCGTGATCCAGGCCTCGGCCCGCTCGCGGACTGCTATCAAACCGACGCCACGCTTGCGGTGGAGGAAGGGGATTTCGAGCGGGCGATCGCGCGCGCTACGTCGTTGGTCGACCGTTTCGAGCGTGAAGGCCTGGGCGGAAGCCGGCTGCACCTGTATGTGCTGTCGAATCTGCAGGGTATTTATCTCGATACCGATCGCGACGGCGATGTGCTGACACTGCATACGCGGCTTGAAGACGGTCTGCGCGCGCAGTCCGCCCTCGATACCCTTCGGCACTTCCAGATCCTGGACCGCCGTACGACAGCCCTCGTCCGCCGCGGGCGCTTCGTCGAGGCACAAGCCGTGTTGCGGCAGACACTTGAAAGTGCGGACGCTGCCGCAAAAGGCAAAGCACCAGCGGTCCTGCGTTCGGCGATCGGTCGCAAGCTGATCTTCGCGGGTGCAACGACCGACGGTATTCCACTGGTGGAGAGTGCGCTGCCGGAACTGGAAAAAGGCGCACTACGCAACCACATCTACTTCGCGTTGTTCGCGCTGATCGAGGCAAGTCTGATGGACGGCGACCCTGCTTCGGCGAGCGGCCGAATGCAGCAGCTGCAAAGCCTGATGGCGGACGGTCGCATTGCGACACGCGAGCGCAGTGAAGCAGCCCGACTGCAAGCGTTGCTGGCTTTGGCCGACGGAGATGCTTCCGCCGCCGGGGCGTACATCGAGCAGATGCAGGCGCTTGCAGCGACACTGCCGCGCCGTGCGCGTATGGAAGCACTGCGTTCGGAGCTCGCTGCCGTGCAGGTAGCCGCCCTGCGCGGTGACAGCGAAAAGGCGGTTCGTGCGCTGGATAACGCCGCAACGATCGAACGCGTGACTGAGGGCAGCGAGCGGGTCGAAGGCCCGAGCGCATGGCGCGGCTACATTTTCACCTTGCGTGCGGGCCTACAACGGACGTCTGGCGATGAATCCGCCATGCGCACGAGTGCGCAAGCCGCAATTGAACAGTTCGCGTCGACCGTGCCGGCGGATCATCCCTGGCGGGCCGAGGCGCAAGCGTTGCTGCGCTGACGAATTCTCGAGCTGAGCGCTCCGCTGATCTCGGACAACGCGCAATATTCACACGTTCGGTGTGGTCTTTCCCTCCTCGGAATTGAATCTCGGATTCTTTCAGCTTGCTGGCAGATTTCTAAGCGGTCCCTAGGTCCCGTAACGCACCGGCGAATTGAATTGCTTGAACGCCGCGAGCGCGCTGAAGCCCGCTAGCATCGCGGTCCTCGGATTGTCAGGCGACGGCACGTTCTCGAAGCGCAGATCGATCGAGCCGGACGCACCGCGAATGCGGACGAAATGGGTGTTGAACTTGAGCGCCGGGTCGGCCACGACCGTAAGGCGCGTGCGATCGAATCCGATTCCCGCCAGCGAGAGCGCCGCGGCGATGTTCACGTTGGCGGGAAAGTGCGGCACGCCCTCGCGCGCAGTCCCGTTGAACAACGTTACCGCTCCATCGAGGCGATCCAGGTCGATGCCCAGGCTTTCGACGTAAGGAATGCCCTTCCACCCAGCCGGCGGCTTGCTCACAACAATGGTCACGTCGTCGACGCCGGCAGCGCACGCCGCCTTCAGCACGTCCAATCCACCGATGCCGCCTGAGGGTACGTAGAGCAGCGCGCGATGCCGCGCGGATGCGCGCTCCAGCCGCTCGCGCAGTTGATCATCGACGAGCGCACCCGCCGAGAGCACGATCACCGCGATGCCGCTCGAAAGTAGCTCTTCGACATGCTCGCGAACGGCGGCGTGCGACGCGGCCTCGATCACGATTTCCGGCCGTAACGCGACGAGCTTGTCGCGCCCGGTCACGAAGGCGATCCCGAATTCCTGCGCAAGAGCTTTTCCGCGCGACAGGTCGCTGCGGCCCATCACGGCGACTATTTCGGCGTCGCGTATCGCGCCGCGCCGTGATTGCTCGAGAAAGAGGCGCGCGATAACGCCGCCACCGATCAGTCCAACACGCATGAGTTACGGAAGAGTCGTGGATCGAACCAAGCGCCTATGCTCGCCTATGCTCATTGTGAGCGGCGGCGGCCCAGTCTAGTATGTCCTGCCTCCTCACGGCATGTTGCAGGAGTGAATCCATGAATCGTTTTCGCGCAGCTCTGGCAGTTGCGGCTCTGCTCTCCGCCTCGTGGGCGTTCGCTGCCTACCCCGATCGGCCCGTGAAGCTGATCGTTCCCTGGGCGGCCGGCGGCGATACGGACAGCATCTACCGCGCGTTCCAGCCTCATCTTCAGAAACATCTCGGAGACACGCTCGTCATCGCGAATGTTGGCGGCGCCTCAGGCACCAAGGGTGCGAAGGAAGCCAAGGACTCGCCGCCTGACGGCTACACCATATTCGCCGTGCACGACTCGATCCACTCGACCTTCCACACCGGTGTGGCCGACGTGAACTCGACAGACTTTCAGCCGATCTGCCTGGTCGCCTCGACGCCGTCGATCATCACCGCGAGTCCGAAGACGCCGTGGCCTGACATGAAGTCGATGATCGCAGACGCCAAGGCGCGCCCCGGTGAGATCTCAGTTGGCGCCACACTCGGTTCGACCAGTCACTTCTTTCCGGCCATGGTGGAAAAGGCCGCAGGCATCAAGTTCAAATACGTTTCCTACGAAGGCACGGCGCCACGCATGAACGCGCTGCTCGGCGGTCACATCGAGCTCGCGGAATCCAACCTCACGCAGAAGGGCAAGGTCGATGCGGGGCAGATGAAATTCCTCGCGATCGCAGCCGACAAACGCACAGCCGAGGCGCCGAACGTGCCGACTTTGAAGGAGATCGGGATCGACGTGACCTACTCCGTGAACCGCGGCCTGCTCGCGATCAAAGGAACGCCGCCCGACGTGATGGCGAAGCTCGAAGCGGCGTGTGCAGCGGCGGCGAAGGAACCGGCGTTTGCCGCGGCCATGAGGGATCAGGGGACAGTGGTCAACTATCTGGGTGCGAAGGACTACACCGAATTCCTGAAGAAAAACGATGTGCTTAACAAAGATCTCGCAAAAGATCTCGGCATGCTGAAGCGCTGAACCACCAAGAACGCGCTCGCGACGTGGGCCGCGACGCAGTTACCGGGCTCGTCGTCCTTGCGACGAGCCTGTTTCTTTTCTGGGCCACGCTCGGACTCCATCGCCATCCGCTGGTCCCGGTAGGCCCCGAGTTCTATCCGCGGCTCGTACTCGGCACGACCGCCTTCCTCGCGCTGCTGCTCGTGGTGTCCGATGTGATCGCGCATCGGCGCGCGCGCATGACAACCGCGACGGCTGTGTCCACGACCAAGCCCAATTACGCACTGGTCGTCATCGCCTTCGCGATCTTCGCGATCTACGTGATCGCGCTGCCCTACTTTGGATTTCGCCTTGCGACTTTCGCGTTCCTGATCGCGATGCCGCTCGCGTTCGAGCCGCCGCGCGGCGCACGCAGACGCTGGATAGTCGTGTTCATCGTCGCGCTCGTGGCCACGGTCCTTACGTACCTCATCTTCAACAACTACCTGCACGTCCTATTGCCGCGCGGGCGTTGGACCGGGTTCTAGATGTACGAGCTGCTCGGCGCAGGCATCGCCAACATCATTCAGCTGAAATACGTGATTCCGCTCGTGCTCGGCACGCTGGTGGGGGTGATCGGCGGAGCGCTTCCCGGTGTGACGATCACATTGACGATCATCGTTGCGCTTCCTTTCACCTTCGGGCTCGATCCGCTGCAGGGGCTGTCCGCGATGGTCGGCATTTATGTCGGCGGCTCGGCGGGCGGTTTGATCACGGCGACGCTGCTCGGCATTCCAGGGACACCGTCCTCGCTCGCGACGATGTTCGATGGCTTTCCGATGGCAAAAAAGGGCGAGCCCGGGCGCGCCATCTGGCTCGGCATCTGGGCTTCGTTCTACGGCGGATTGCTGGGCGGGCTCTTTCTGATCGCGGCCACCGGCCCACTGGCCGCGTTCGCGCTGCAGTTCGGCCCGTGGGAGTACTTCTCGCTGTTCGTGCTGGCGCTGTCGATGGTGGCGGGCCTAGTCGAGTCGTCGCTGCTGAAAGGCCTGATCGCCGGCATGCTGGGCCTCGTGGTCACCGTGCTCGGCAACGATCCGATGATGGGTGTGCCACGGCTTACCTTCGGCATTCCATTCCTCGAGGGCGGCATCGAGTTTCTGCCGGTACTGATCGGCGTGTTCGCATTTGCGCAGATCATGACCGACGCCGAGAAGATGGGCGGCACCGAGCGCATCGGGCAGGCGGTGAGCGCAGCCGCGGTGCTTGCCGTGTCGCATGCGAAGGTGACTTGGGAGATCCTGTCGCGTCCGTTCCTGCTGCTGTGGACTTCGCTGATCGGCGTCTGGATCGGCGTGCTGCCGGCGATTGGCGGCAGCGCAGCGAACATGATGGCCTACGACCAGGCGAAGAAATTCTCAAAGCGGCCCGAGGCCTTCGGCACCGGCGTTCCAGAAGGCATCATCGCCTCCGAAGCCTCGAACAACGCCAACGTCGGCGGCTCACTCGTCACGATCATGGCGTTCGGGATTCCCGGCGACGCGGTCACCGCGGTGATGCTGGGAGCGCTGACGATCCACGGGATCCAGTCCGGCCCGCTGTTTATCTCGCAGCAACCCACCATCGCGTACGGCATCTTCGCGGCATACTTGCTCGCGCACCCGATCATGGTGGTGATCACCGGCATCTGCGCGCGCTGGGCGCTGAAGGTGGTGACGGTGCCCAAGTCGATGCTTTATCCGATCGTGCTCGTGCTGTGCGTGGTCGGCGCTTTCGCGCTTAACAACACGATGTCGAATGTTTACGTGCTGCTCGCCTTCGGCGTACTCGGTTATGTGATGGTCAAGGTCGGGCTGCCTCTAGCGCCTTTCATCCTCGGCGTGATCCTGGGCGACCAGATCGAGATCAACCTGATCCGCGCGATCATGACTGATCCGGATCCTTGGCTTTTTGTGACGCGCCCGATTTCGGGACTGTTGCTCGCCGCCGCGGTGGTGTCGATCGTGCTCGCGTTGTGGCAGCACCATCACGCCGAAGCAAAGAGGCGCCTGCGGGAGCAGGAAGCGGCGGATTTCTAGGCGAAGGAACCCAGAGAGAGTAGGTGAACTGCCAGATCGGCGGCTTACTGAAAGGTCACGGGTCTAATGCCGCAGAGGCGGGTGCAACCCCGGCAGAGGTGGCTCCGGCGTGGCTGCTCGCGCAGGGCGATCGCATCCGCAAGCGACATTCCTGATGTGCTATGAAATGAACGGCGTAGCGCTGCCGCAACCACACGGCGCTCCTGTGCGATTGATCGCGCCCGGTTGCTATGGCATAGATCGGGCGCGGTATATCGTCGCAACGTCTGCGTGTTGCTTGTTTGAACAGGGAGTTCGCAAGTGAGCAGGATCAGCGAAGTGTCGGTGTGCGTGGCGCGCGTTCCACTCGACGTGGTCACCTCCTTTGCCACCCGCACCGTGGTCGCCCGCGACTACTGCCTGGTCAGGGTCCGGTCGGACGCCGGCCCGGCCGGCATCGGGTTCTGCTACGTCGGCAGCGCGGGCGGCCGCATTGCACAATCGGTCGTCGCCGAACTGCTGGCGCCGAAGCTGATCGGCCAGGAGTCGCTGCGCGTCGAGGGCCTCTGGCAGGAGTTGTATGCGGAGTCGCTGCTGCACAGCCGCGCGGGCACCGGCATGCGGGCCCTGAGCATCGTGGACACGGCACTGTGGGACCTGAATGCGCGCACGGCGGGCCTGCCGCTTTATGCATACCTCGGCGCCGTGGTGACCGACAAGGTGCCCGCTTATGCGAGCGGCGGCTATTACCTGGACGGCAAGACCCCGGCCATGCTCGGCGACGAACTTGCCGCGTATGTCGCGGCCGGGTTCCGGGCCGTGAAGATCAAGGTCGGTCGCCTGTCGCCGGCGGAGGAAGAAGAGCGCATGGCGGCGGCGCGCGACGCTGTCGGGCCGGATGTGCTGCTGATGCTCGACGCCAACAATGCCTGGCGCGATCTGCCCACCGCGATGGCGTACATGGACCGGTACGAGCGCTACGATCCCTACTGGATCGAAGAGCCGTTCAGCCCGGATGAGGTCGACCTGCATGCGCGGCTCGCGCGCTCGATCGCGACGACCGTGGCCACCGGCGAAATCGGCTATGGACGCTGGTATTTCAAGGAGCTGCTCGACAAAGGCGGCGCCGAGATTCTGCAGACCGATGCGGCCGTCTGCGGCGGCATTTCGGAATGGCGGCGCATTGCGGCGACCGCGTCGAGCTACGGTGTGACGGTGAGCCCGCACTGGTTCCACGACTTGCATGTGCACCTTGTCGCGGCGACACCGAACGCCCGCTTCGTGGAGTTTTTCCCCAACGACCAGGTGCTCAATTTCCGCCGGCTGATCGACACGCAGCTCGAGCACCGTGATGGCTCGCTGCTGCTGCCGACCGGCCCCGGCCTCGGGTACGACTTCGACGAAAAAGCGGTGAAGCGCTATGCGCTGAATCCGCAGGAACCGTGGATCACGATTCGGTAGATTTTGTTTTACAGTCTTTTCCGACAACACCAGCAGTGCGATAAGACAACATTCAAGGAGACGAACATGCGAAGGATCCTGATCGGCATAACTCTCGTTGCGGGCGCGCTCTGCGCGCTGTCCGTGACCGCGCAGACCAAGAACATCTTCGTGGCCACCGGCCCGACCACGGGCGTGTACTACCCCATCGGCGGCGCGATCGCGGACGTCCTGACCAAGAACATTCCGAACCTTAACGCTACCGCCGGCTCGACGGACGGCTCGATGGCGAACCTGCTGCTGATCCAGCAGCGCCGCGCCGACGTTGCACTGTCGATGGCGGACGCCGGCTGGGACGCATTCAAGGGCCAGGGCAAGTTCCAGGATCGGAAAGTCGACGTGCGCGCGCTGATGGTGCTTTACCCGAACCGGATGCACGTGGTGACTGTCGAGGGCACCGGCATCAACAAGATCGCCGACCTGAAAGGCAAACGCGTGTCGACCGGAGCGCCCAACAGCGCGACGCAGATCATGGCGTACCGCGTGCTGGAGGCGGCCGGCATCGATCCCGAGAAGGACATCATTCGCGAGCGGCTGGATCCGGGCAAATCCGCCGAGGCGATCAAGGACAAGAAGCTCGATGCCTTCTTCTGGGTGGGTGGACTGCCGACCTCGTCGGTGACAGACCTTGGCGCCACGCCCGGGATCAAGCTGAAGCTGGTTGATCACAGCGAGGTGCTCGACCCGATGGTCAAGAAGTACGGCCCGCTGTACGTCAAAGACACGATCCCGGCGAAGACCTACCCCGGACAGGAAACGGCCACCCAGATCGTCACCGTCTGGAACGTGCTGGTGGCCGACTCCAACCTGAGCGACCAGCTCGCCTACGACATCGTCAAGACGCTGTTCGATCGCAAGGAAGACGTCATCCGCGTGCACGCCGAGGCGAAGAACTTTGACCTCAAGTACCAGAGCGATGGCGCGGCTGTCATCCCCTACCATCCCGGCGCGAAGAAATACTTCGCGGAGAAGGGCGTCAAGCTGAACTGAACCTGGGTCTCCGACCAACAACTAGAACAAGGAGAGCGCGGCCGCTGAGGCCGCGCTCGGGCGAGCATGGGGGATACCGTCCGGCCGCCGCACGTGGACACCGCGTTCGTCCCTGCGGAGGCGTTGAAGAAGGCCGAAGCCTACGTCGAGCAGGAGGAAGGGACTCTCAACCGGCTGGGCGGGGCATTGGGAACGTTCGTCACCGCGGTTGCGGTGGTGATGTCGTTGTTCCACCTGTATGCGGCCTACGGGATCATGCCGACGCACGTCCTGCGTGCCGTCCATGTCGCGTTCGTGCTTTTCCTCTGCTTCTTGCTGTATCCCCTCGCGCAGCGCTTTCGTGATCGGGTCGGCTGGTGGGACTGGGTCGCCGCACTGGTGTCTCTCGTCGCCATCGGACACATGCTCGCGGGCGGCGACGCTTTCCTCGAACGCGCAATCGACCCCAATGTCTGGGACAAGATCCTCGGCATCGCTCTGATCCTGCTGGTGCTGGAAGCGGCGCGCCGCACCGCGGGCTGGATCATGCCGATGATCTGCGTCGCGTTCCTCGTGTATGCGATGGTCGGCCAGTGGCTGCCGCCACCGTGGACGCATTACGGCATGGACGTGAGCCGCATCGTCGGGCACATGTACATGACGCTCGAAGGCATCTTCGGCATCCCGATCGACGTCTCGTCCTCGGTGATCATCCTGTTCACGATCTATGGAGCCGTGCTGCAGTTTTCCGGCGCGGGCAAGTTCTTCATCGACTTCTCGTTCGCGGCGATGGGCGGCAAGCCGACCGGCGCCGGCCGCACGGTCGTGCTGGCCTCGTTCCTGCTCGGAGGGCCTTCGGGCAGCGGCGTGGCGACGACCGTGACGCTGGGCACGGTGGCGTATCCGATGCTGATGAAGGCGGGCTACGGCCGCGATGCGGCCGGCGGGCTGCTCGCTGCCGGCGGGCTCGGCGCGATCCTGTCACCGCCGGTGCTCGGCGCCGCCGCGTTCCTGATCGCGCAGTTCCTGAACATCTCGTACCTCGACGTCATATTGATGGCGACGGTGCCGACGCTGCTGTACTACTTCGCACTGCTGCTGATGGTGGAAATCGACGCGCGCAAGTTCGGCATGCCGACAGTCGTCATCGAGAAGCACGCCACCGTCGCAGCGCTGTCGCGTCAGTACTGGTTCCATTTCCTGTCGCTGATCGCGATCGTCGTGTTCATGGTGGCCGGGTTCTCGCCGACCACGGCGGTCTTCTGGACGATCCTCGCCGCCGTGGCCTTCAGCTTCCTGCACGTCGACTGCGCACTGGTCCCGTACGACGTCCTGCGCGGCCGGGCGCCGATCGCTCGCGGGCTGTGGAACTCCGGGCTCGTCAAGGCGCTCCACGGCGGTTCGGTCGGCGTGCTGAGCGTCGCGGCCACCTGCGCGGCGGCCGGACTGATCGTTGGCGTGGTGACGCTGACCGGACTGGGACTGAAGTTCAGCTCGATCGTCCTGCAGTACGCCGAGGGCGGAAGCCGCGGGATCTACGACGGCCTGGTGGCCCTCGGCGCCGCGGCCACACCCGGCCTGCTGCACGACATCAAGCTGCTGCTGACCGCAGTCTTCACGGCGCTGATCGTCTGGATCGTCGGCCTTGCGGTGCCGGTGACCGCCAGTTACATCATCTGCGCCGTCATCGCCGCCCCCGCGCTGATCGCACTGGGTGTGGCGAACTTCGCTGCGCACATGTTCATCTTCTACTACGCGGTGCTGTCGGAAGTGTCCCCGCCGACTGCGCTGTCGCCCTTCGCCGCCGCCGCCATTACCGGCGGCGATCCGTACAAAACGACCCTGCAGTCGTGGAAGTACACGATGCCGGCCTTCCTGGTTCCGTTCATGTTCGTGCTCGATCCGGCCGGCCTCGGGCTGCTGCTGATGGGCTCGTTCAAGAAGCTCGGGGATGCAAACTGGTTCGACATCGCGGTCGTCTGCGTCACCGCGATGGTTGGCATTGCCGCGCTCGCGGGGGCGATGCAGAACTGGTTGTTCAAGCGGACGGCACGGCTGGAGCGCTGGCTACTGATCGCGGCCGGGCTCGCGCTCGTGTATCCGAAGTGGCTGTTCGATTACGTTGGCGTGGCGTTGCTGGCGGTGGTCGTCGTGTCGCAGATGCTAAGGAAGACGGTCGGGCGGCCACTGGCGGATTGACGCTGGCGCCGCGATCCACTGCTCGTGTCCATCCCGCGGATGAGGGGCCAAGAGAGCAGGTAACCCCAAAGAGTTGGCATCGCCAGTGCGCGAGCAGGTCGTTACGCTGAAACAGGTCCGCGCGGTTCGACTGTGGGTTCCCGGATGAGCGAAATGTGAGGTCATCATGGCTGCGACAACTGTTCTTCGCTGGTTTCATCCCAAATCGGACCCGCCGATGGTTCAGACGGTCATCGTGGAAACCGAGGAGCAGCTCGCGCTCCGCAACCAGCAGAGGCTGGAACAGGCCAAACGGATCCTGGGAGGGCGTTACGTTCTGCACCCGAGCAACAAGGTGATTCGACAACGTGAAGAGCGACCGCGCACGCTGGTCGCCCGTGCGCCTCTGCCGGACAAATCGCGCAAATCAACGCAGGTAAATCCGACCGAGCGCCAGGCCTGAGCATAGACTCTTGACCTCACTCGGCTACCCCAACCTTCTTTGACATTAGTCGCCGAAGCTACAACTCCCCTGCCCTGCGACACTGACGATGCACCCGCCAACGGGACGGAGCGGACATCTGGTTACGCGCAGCAATAGCCGGCACGCGACCCGTTACTGCCATTCGCGACGCGGCAGAAAGCAGTCCTTCAGCAGCTGCTCGAAAGCGGCGAGGTGAAGGTCGCGGCGCACTGGTAAGCCGGCGCGCCAAAAACGCGGAATCTTGCCCGTACAAGCCATCAAGCCTCGCGCACCAGTTTTGTCGTGCTAAGAATAGCGGCGTCCTGTCGCAATCGGCTGAACGCCCTGACGCGCGCTGCAGTTTGAGCCCGTAAGGTCAAGGCGAACGGTCACACGCGAACGATTTGTAGCGCCCGCCAGTCAGCAGAAAGGCAAGCGTGTTGCTATACGACCCGAACGACCTTCGATAGCATCTGTCGCGCCACGGGAGGCAATCATGCATCGTTGGGTCCTCAGCCTGTTCCTCGTCGTCGTCTTCGGCACGGCGGCCGCGAAACCGACCGAAAACGAGCGGTTCAACGCATGGCTCGAGAAGAATTGGGAGGAAAGCCTCTTCCGCTATCCGACTCTGGCAACCTCGATCGGCGATCCGCGCTACAACGGCCGCATCGTGAACTTCACGACCGCCACTTGGCGCGCCGACGATCGACGCTTTCGCGAGCGCCAACTCGGCCAGCTCAAGAGGTTTAATCGGTCAGCGTTGTCACCCTCAGAGCGCGCGTCCTACGACGTGCTTAAAAGCGACCTCGAACTCTCGCTCGAGGGCGATCGCTTTCCAAGCTGGATGCAGCCGGTCGATCAGATCTGGAGCTTTCCGCTCTTCCTAGGGCAGCTCGGAGGCGGCACCTCCATCCAGCCTTTCAAGACGGTCAAGGACTACGCCGACTGGCATGCCCGCATGAACGGGGCGATTGGCATCTTGGACGGAATGATTGCCAACTTGCGCATCGGGATGGCTTCAGGCGTAACGCAGCCCAAGCCCCTGATCGAGAAAGCACTGCCGCAATTGGCCGCATTGGCCGTCGCCGAACCTGAGCAAAGTGTGTTCTGGGGACCGATCAGGGCGTTTCCCGACAGTATTCAAGCCGCAGATCGCGAACGACTCACAGCAATGTACCGCGCCATGATCCGGGAGCGTATCGCTCCTGCCTACAGTCGCATGCATGACTTTATCCGCGACCAGTACTTGCCGAAGGCGCGTGCGACCACAGCATGGTCGGCGCTGCCGAACGGCAAGGCGTGGTACGCCTATCTCGTCAGGCGGAACACGACGACGCAGCTGACCCCGGATCAGATTCATGCACTCGGCGAGCGTGAAGTGGCAGCAATCCTGGGAGAGACGGATCAGGTGCGCAGGGCCATCGGCTTTGAAGGCGACTTGCAGACATTTCTGCTGCACATGCACGATGACCCTCGCTACTACTACTCCGACCCGGAACAGGTTCTTGCGGCCTATGGCGAGTTGCAGGAACGAATCAACGCCCGACTTCCGCTGCTCTTCGATATCGCACCCAAAGCCGACTATGTCGTCAAGCCGGTGGAGGCGTTTCGGGCGAAGAGTGCCGCGGCTGCGTCGTATCAAAACCCGACTGAGGACGGCTCGCGGCCCGGCATCTTCTACGTCAACACATTCGATCTGAAGGCGCTGCCCAGGTATCGGACGGTGACGCTGTCGTTGCACGAGGCCTCGCCTGGGCATCACTTCCAGACCTCAATTGCGCAGGAAGCGACATCATTGCCAAAGTTTCGTCGGTTCAGCTCTTTCTACGTCGCTTACAACGAGGGCTGGGCACTCTACGCGGAAGCGCTCGGCAAGGAACTGGACCTGTATGGGGATCCCTACCAGTGGTTCGGCCACCTCGACGGTCAACAACTGCGCGCCATGCGCCTGGTGGTCGATACGGGCCTGCACCACAAGGGTTGGACACGGCAGCAGGCGATCGACTATATGCGAAGCCACTCGCCGATGCCGGAAAGCGAAGTGATTGCTGAGGTGGAGCGCTACATCGCGGATCCGGGGCAGGCGCTCGGCTACAAGATAGGTCAGTTGGAGATCACACGACTAAGGCGAGAGGCAGAGAAAGCGCTGGGGCCGAGGTTTGATGTGAAGGCTTTTCACCGGGTCGTATTGACGAGCGGCTCTTTGCCGATGAGCGTGCTGGGCGCCCAAGTGAAGGATTGGGTTGATAGTCAAACAGCCCCACGCTGATTGCCAGTTGATAACGTCTGCTTTGAGGCAGAGCGGTTGGACCGCGCAATGACTGCTGCTGGCCGCCAGCCCATGGCCTTGCGTCACTAACTGCTCATCGGCAGACAGCGCCGCTTTGCCGCGGCCCCGTTCTATTTGGGACTCAAACGGGCGGATTTACGACGACGTACTGCGACCCTTGAGGTTGATACCAGGTGTTGCCGCACTGCTGGTACACCATGCCACCAACGTTGACCGGCACGCATCCGGGCGGCGGCTTGTTGACGATCGAGCCGACGATTGCCGAAGTGACCGCCACCGTCGCCGTCACCGCCGCAGCCGTCGCAACCGGGTGGTAGTCATTGTCCCAGCCGTTGTTGTTGCAGCAGCCGCCGCTGGCCTGGACATTGACGTTGCGGTTCACGTTGACATTGGTGGTGTTGTTGACATTGTTGACGCTGGTGTTCCGCACGTTGTTGGTACGCGCATCGGCTTTGGTGTTGTTCACCTGCGCTGCCTGCCGGTTGGCTCCGCCCCCGCCGCTGGCCCGCGCACCGCCTCCTGCGGACGCCTGCGGCGTCGCCTTGGCACCTCCACCGCCTCCACCGCGTCCTCCACCCGCGCGCTCGGCGGCGTCGGCGAGCGGAACCAGCGCCATGCTAACGGCGATCGCGGCGACGGCCGCAAGAACTTGCTTGCTGAACGACATGGTCATTTTGGCGCTCCTTAATTGGTCTTGCGCGGAAGGATTTCGATCTTGGTCGATCCTTTCGGCGGCGTGAAGTTGAACGCTGCGTCGGTGAAAGCCGGCTTCAGGTTCCAGCTGATCTTGGTGACCGACTGCGGCCGAGCGTCGTCGCCCCGATTCGTAATGATGATCTTGCGCGGGAGCGGCTTGCCACCAGTCGCGATCCAGATCTGCCAGTCGATAGCGGCCTGCCGGAATGCATAGTGGTCACAGACCTCGCCGCTGACGATGTCCTGTCCGGCATTCAACGCGGACTCGAAGTTGTCGAGTTGAGCGGCTGGCGTCCCCCAGACGAACAGGTCCGATAGTGGAATCTGAACTCCATATCGCTCTTCGAGTCGACCGATCAGGTCGCCAACCGACCCGCTGAATTCAACCGCCGAGTAGTACTTCTGCGCGGGTGAAAACAAGGTGACCCTCTTGCCGTCATAGATGAGCTCTCGGTCTGAACGTGAACTCCGCATCACAGCGCGCAGCTTGTTCGGACGGACAACCTCCAGGTTCGCCATCGCCGTGTGCTGCAGCTTCTGGCCATCAGCCAGAACGCGCTCGCCGGTCACTTCGGTCGACACTGCGAAGCGCTTCAGCGTCTGCAGGTACGCACCCATGTCCTTCAGCGCCTGGACCGATGCAGGATCGACGGCATTCGCTGCCGGCGGCGCGCCCGCCGAGGCGGGCGCCTGGGCGTGGGCTCCGGTCGCCGCGAGCAACATGGCCAGCAGCCCGAGAAAGAGAAGTCTTCTAACCATTGTCATCTCCTGCAATCACCAAAAACACGAACCAAGACAACCCGAGGTGTTGTCGGTGTCACGACTCCCTCCAACGTCTGCCTTTCAGGTGATCTCGTCCCGTCCCGCTTCGTCCGCAATTGGCCGACCTGCGACGCCAGACCGCCCGCGGTCCTACTTCCCGGGTAGCGGAGGCTTACGCTTAGTCGAACCAAACGGCACCGCTGGAATGCCGGGCTGCTTGGACTGCTTTGGCTTCTTCTTTTCCTTGTTGCTCCGAAGCTGACCTTTCGCCATCTTGATGCTCCTCGTTAATAAAAGTTAGACGAAGTATCTAATGGAGTCACGCATCGTGGCGTGCGCAAATCCGCTTTCTGTCCGGTTCTGGCCGCTTGCCGCTCTCGTCTTCTGATTTTTCCACGAGAGGCGTTTCCTTCCATTGAGAGGAATCCCTCTCGCGCCGAGTCGCGGGCTATTTCGCCGCGATGACCATTATCTCGACCAAAGCCTTGGGATCAGCGAGCTTGGCCTCGACGCACGCGCGCGCCGGGAGGTTGCTCTTGTCTATCCAATCGGTCCACACCTCATTCATCGGCGCTCGGTTGCGTATGTCGGTCACCCAGATATGGCACTGGATTAGTTTGGACTTGCTCGAGCCGCACTTGGCGAGCAGCCGATCGATTTCCTCGAGGACCTCGTGAGTCTGTCCCCTGACATCCTTATTCAGGTCTTTCGCCACAATGCCAGCCAAGTAAACGGTGTTCCCGTACTCGACAGCTTGCGAAAGGATGGTGCTCTGATCGTGTCGCGTAATACTCATTGCGGACAGGTCCTCTTGGTTGAGTGTGCATCGTCTCGGCGTCGTAGATCGCTGGCCCTTTATGACCCTGAGTTCGCCGTCAGGGCTTCGCTATCTCCTTTTTGTCCGGATCGCGGTCAGCAAATCGTTTCTGGACGGCCACCAGTTGATCGTCTGCAGTTGCCACGATCCACTGACGCGCACGCTCCACAATGTAGCGATTGTGGTCCTTGAACGGGCCCATGACGCTGGCGGACTTCCAGAGCACGGGGCCAGCCCGACTCTTCTTGCCCGACGGCGTCCCTACCAGAAGGCTGTAAGGCCCCAATGGCATGGTCACAAACGGTTGCACCGGCTGCGCGTGCACCCTCCAGTCGATGAACGGCGCTTCGCTGATGAGGAGCGGCGTGGGTAGTCCATGAAACACCGTGAAGTCATAAAGCGCCAGCTGGGCTCGCAGACCGACGTATTTGGTACGGATGTCCGCCACCACCGCCGCGCGGACTTCGTCTTCAAACAACGGCTCCTGCGCATAGCGCTGAAGCGCGCGTTGAGCGTCGTCCTGATAGGCGCAGACCAGGCCAACCTCCACACAGTCCTGCGCCGCGCGCTGGACGTCTGCTACTGAGCCCGCTTCTTCCGGCTTACCCAGCTGCGCCGCCCGCAGGAACCGGGCAAGCGCGCCTTCATGAATCGCGGGGCCGACTTCGGCAGCGTCGGCGCTGCTTGCGAGCGGTACGTAATAAATGTCTCCCGCGGCGTAGCGTGACTTCTTGCCGTCGTCGAAGCTGATTACACCGCTACTGCAATCCAGATAGCGAGTGCCGACGCGACCATGCTCCCACACCCAGTTCTTGAGGATCGGGCGCAACGGATGCAGCACCTCGGCTTCAGTCATCGCCCGCCTGTCCACACCAGTCCTTGACGCACGGGATCACTGTGAAACGCGTTCGAGCTTGTCAATGCTCGCGGCTTCCAGCCGGTCGTCTTTGTCGTCGGGTACAAAGAAGTCCACGACGACTTCGTCTCCGGCTTTCAGCGTGGCCAGATCCAATAGCCGTGGGCTGACGTACACATCGGCCGTGCGGCCGTCTTGGTCGCGCAGTTGCAGCAGGCTATCCCGCGTGTTCACGGCATTAACGATAAACACGCCAGGTGCCGGCCCATAGTTCATTCCTCCATAAAAGCCTCCGGGCCGCAGCGGCCGGCCGGGACGACCCGGCAAGGGGCGGTAGCTCGGGGTCGAGGTGCGCTGCGCGAGCGTCCTACCCATCGACGCCGCCAGAATCAGCGGCGTCAACGTCAGGTGGGCCAGGCGAGAGAACGCCGTACGACGCTTCATGTAGCAATAACTCCCCTTGGATCCAAGTGCTTGCCCTACGTCCGCTGCCGGCCGACTCTCACGAGCAGTCTCGATGTCCGCAACGGGCCCCATAGCAGACATCACGATTGTTGAGAGCCGACCCGCATGGAGCTCCCAGCAGCAGACGGCACGGCAAGCGACGCTTCGAGTCCAACGATGAGACCTTGATCTCGACGTCTAGTGCGCAACGCGCTGCCGACTCCGCAGCCGGACGAAGAAGTCACTCGGCATCATCGTGAAGGAGAAGACTTCTTCGGGCGGCGGCGTGCCGGGGAACCGGGCGACGTCGAAGTTGCGACACAGCATCGCCAACAGCATCTTGATCTCCAGCATCGCCAGGTGACGCCCCGGACAGAAGCGCGGCCCGGCGCCGAACGGGACGAAGGCATGGGTGTTGTGGCCCTCCCTGGCGTGGTGTGGTGTCACCAGCCAGCGTTCCGGATTGAAGGACTGCGGCTCGGCAAAGTGTTCGGGCTGCGACGCCATGTACCCTGCCAGCAGGTACAGCTCGGTGCCCTTCGGTACCTTGATGTCACCGATGACCGTGTCGGTGGTCGCCTCATACGCCTGCAATGGCGCGACCGGCAGCACGCGCATCGTTTCGTGAGCGACGGCTTCCACGTACGGCAGTGTCTCGATGATTTCGTGATCCGGCGGTGTCAGCGCATCGCCGAGGACGGAGTCGACCTCGGCCTGCATGCGGGCCTGAACATCCGGATGCTCGGCCATCAGGTGCATGACCCAGGCAATGGTATTCGCGGTCGTATCCTCGCCGGCCAGCAGCAGCGTCAGCACATTGCCGACGATCTCCGCATCGGAAAAGGCCGTGTCTTCGCTCTGCGCCCGGACCATGGCTTCGAGAAAGTCGTTAGGCCCCGTTCCTGATTCCGCTTGCCCGGTGCGGCGCGCACGGGCGCTGCGAACGAGGTCATTGACGAGCACGAGAACTTCCCTCATCGCCCGATCGACCGCACGATCGGACGGGAGCCGGATCCAGCGCCAATAAGCGAACGGCGCAAAGATTCGTTTGGCCAGAACCGGGAACACGACACCCAGCTGCCGCTGGATGGCGTCGCCTTCGCGCTCCAGCGTGTTGAGGTCGGTGCCGAACGCCAGCCCGCTGGTCACATCCACCGTAAAGCGCTTGAGGTCGCCCGGTGCGTCGACGCGCTCGTCGCGATCGACGGCACGCTGCCAGCGGCGCAGCAGCCGCTCGGTGACGGCGCCGAGGCGAGCCGAGAATTTGCGCAGGTGATCGGTATTGAGCGCGTACATTGCCAGCTTGCGCTGGCGCCGCCAGTCGGCGCCCTCAGCTGTGAACACGCCGGCGATGGCGAGATCGAGCATCGCATCGCGCATGATCTGTGGGCGCTGGAACCGGCCGGGCCGATCGTGCAGGACTTCGTTGACGAGGCCCGGGTCGGCAAGGACGAGAAGCTGGCGTCGACCGAGGCGGACATGGTAGAGCGGGCCGAACTCGTCGGCCCAGCGTCCAAAGGTCTTGTGCGCCTGCATGACATCGACCTGCAGCAGGTTGCCCACCAGCGGCCAGCCCTGCGGGCCTGGCAGGTCATCGAGCGTGCGCCGCCATGGTGCCGACGGTTGAACGGGGGCTGCGGTACTGACTTCGGATGCTGCGGTTTGCATGGCGCCTCCGTTCGAACCCCGCAAGCCGAAGTCGCGGTGTTCTAACCGGGACGCCGGGATGTGGCTGCAGTCCACTCCCTATCCAAGACGGCTTCCGTACGCCAATCTGGACATCGCTACGTCAATGGCGCGTCAGCTGAGCGCATCAAGAATCAGGCGCATCGTCGGACTCTGAGCGCGAAAGAGCAAGCCCTTGACGATACACGCACGCCCGACCGCCGGCTTATCCCCTTAGAGGAGAACTGCCTTCGACTAGCTGTGGCGTCCGCAATGAGGCGGATTTCGGCGCTCCTACCGCTTGGGTCACGGGCGGCCGCCAGCCTCACCGCGCTGGCAGCTCGCACACGGGAGCGCTGCCTACGCCGCCGCTCGCAATGGGGGCCGCGCGCTCAAGCTCTGCGCAAGCGCCCTCAGCAATGCCGATCCGTCGCCGCGGAAGGCGCTGCCGTGCATGCACGCGAGCGTCGTTGGCTGCTCGCGTGCGAGGCGCTCGAGGATCGCGGTGGTATCCGGCGCGTGCGAGTAGTAGTCCATCGGCGCGCGGAACGCCTCGCTCGGGCCGAGGATGTCGGATTCGGTGAGCGGGGTCTCGCCGGCGCCACCTTGCGTGAAGAGGTCACCACAGAGGAACGTGCGGGTGGACGTCTCCATCATCAGCCCGGAGTCCCATCCGTGCGGTAGATGGGGCGTGTCGAACCAGCGCACAGAATGCTTGCCGAGCGACAGAAGCTCTCCATCGGCGAGCGCGCGTGCCGGCCGGTCCCCGAAGTCGTTGGCCGACACCATCGCGGCAATCTGCCCACACACCGTTTCCGCACGTGGCGCTACCGCAAGCCACTCGTTCAGCGCGCCGCATTCGTCGGCTTCGAAGTGCGAGAAGGCCACGTACCGCAATCGGTCGACCGGCATGACACGCCCCATCGCCTCCCGCACCAGCGGAAACAGCCGTCGCGGACCGGTGTGAAACAACAGCGGCGCGTCGTCGACGATCAGATACTGGTTGAAATTGAACTGATCGGGGACGCCCGGAATGGCGACCGGCGTGTTGATGCGGAAGATGCCGTCGGCGATCTCATGAACGTTGGTGCCGGACTGCGGGTTGGTAATCATTGGAGCCTCCATATGGTTGTATGCACGAGAATGTGTGGCGTGCCCAAGGATGTGTAACGAGACACCGTTTCGTTACACATCCTTGTCGAAAGGCGCCCGCGCTATGCTGGCTCAGTGAACGATGGCCCCGATCCCCGTGCGTTTGACGACGCCTCCTTGGCGCGCCGGATTGCGGCTGCACCGTCCGGTGGTGACGCCGAGGCCGAAGCCGAACTCTGTCGTCGCATGGCTCCGCGCGTGCGCTTTTACGGGCTCAGGCATCTGCGCGACCCGCATGCCGCGGCCGACCTGGTGCAGCAGGTGCTGCTGATGACGCTCGAGCGGCTGCGGGCCGGAAAACTAAGGGAGCCGGAAATGCTCGCCTCCTTCATGTTCGGCATGTGCCGGATGGTGGTGCTCGAATCGCGCCGCACTTATGCACGTCGGGAGCGACTGCTGACTGAGTTCGCCGACGACGTTCCGTTCGCGGACCCCTCGACCGCGCCGCGCCTCGATCATGCACGGCTCCATCGCTGTCTGGATCGCCTGTCGGAGCGCGAGCGCTCAGTGCTGGTGCTGACGTTTTACGACGACCAGCCGGCCTTGGCAGTAGCCCGCGAACTCGCGTTGTCGGAGGGCAACGTGCGGGTGATCCGCCATCGCGGACTGCAGCGGCTGCGTGACTGTGTCACAGGCGCGGAGGCGGCGGCATGAGCGCCGCCCGGCCGCTCCGAAGGCGCTCAATCCCCCTCGGGGGGACAGCCCGCAGGGCGAAGGGGGCAACATGAGCCGGCCTGCGTGTACCGCGCCGATTGCGTTCGCCACGCTCGTCGAGTACTGGCTCGGCGAGCTCGATGAGGCGGGCGAGGCCCGCGTCGAGGAACACTTTCTCGGCTGCAGTGAGTGCTCCGAGAGCCTGCAGAGCGTGGTTGAGTTGGCCGGCGGAATCCGCACGCTGGTGCGGCAAGGTGCGGTGCACGCCGTGCTGACCGATGCCTTCGTGGGGCGCCTGGCAGCGCAGGGGCTTCAGCTGCGTGAATATCGGGTGCCTTGCAACGGCAGCGTCCACTGCACCGTTGCGCCGGACGATGACCTTCTGATCACACGTCTCGAGGCTCCGCTTGGGGCTGTCGAACAGGTTGACGTGGTGTTCTTCGACCAGGCAGGGCAGCACCGCTTTCACGACGTTCCGTTCAACCGCTCGACCGGGGAGGTCGTGTTGACACTGGGTACTGCCAACATTCGTGCCGCGGATGCGCACACTGCGCGGATGCAACTTCTCGCCGTCGATCGCCAATCGGAGCGCTTGATCGGCGACTACACCTTCGTTCACACGCCGTGGGGCGGGGGCTGACGATCTGCTGGGCTGCACGGTAGCGGCCACCGCGCCAACGGTCGGCCACTGAGCCGTGTTCAGCGGCAGTTGACCGGCAGCCAGCCCCTGGGGAGGTCGGTCTTGTTGGCCGCCGTCACGATCATCTTCTCAGGCGCTGCCGCAAAGCCGCAGACCCAGGCGACGGGCACGATGGGAGCATCCTCGACCACCGCAGCGCGCAGGCTCAAGGTCATGCCACGCAGCGCGCCATTGGCTTGGTTGCCAAACATCACATGGATGGCACCGGCTTCGACCGTCAGCGACTTGACGTAGTTGCTGACCACCTTGTCGGGTGCGGGCAAGCCCGCCGCGGCGTTGTCATCGGGAAACGTTTTGGTAGTGGACCAGGCTGCGGCGATGGGCCCTTTGGCGATGTCGGTCAGCCGCATCGCCTCAATGACTTGCTCGCGGATGTATTTGTCGTGATAGCTTGGAACCGCCATCAAAGCCAAGATGGCGATGATCGCCACAACCACCATCAGCTCGATCAGGGTGAAGCCACGCGGTGACGACGTCGAGTTTCTTTGGGGCTTGTTCACGCGAGCTGCATCAAGGTGGGCACAGGGCATTTTGCGTTGTCTGAAATGCGAGGGATCTTCTGATTTAGGCGGGAGGTCGACCGCGTCGTCGTGCCAGTGGAGGTCCCATCGTGACGGCGCTGCGTGCGGCCGGCACGCTTGCCGCTTGTGCGAGTTTTGCCATGGTCAGCACGTGCCCCCGACTGAGATGCGCGTGTACAGCGGCGGCGGCGGCGGCGGGCGAGCGCGCCAGTATCGCGTTCGCAATTGCCAAATGCTCCCCGACGGTTTCCTGGATGCGTTCCACTTCGCGACGCTGGACGAGGCGCAGGGAAATAGCGATGCGCAAGCGCAGCCCCGCGTAAAGACCGTTCAGTGTCTCATTGCCTGCCCCTTGCACGACCTGCCAGTGCACGCGGTCTCCGACTGCCTCCGCCTCGCGGACTCGGCCGCCGGTCAGCCGGCGCTTGGACAGCACGCGCAACGCGGAGACAACCTCCGGTAGGTCGCCAACAAAACCCTTTTCGGCGGCGAGCCTTGCCGCCATTCCCTCAATCGCGAGTCGCACTTCAAGCAGTTCGGTTGCTTCCCTTGCGCCTAGTTGGCGCAGGTATGTGCCGCGCCCAGGTTCGACTGACAGGATCCCTTCACGCGCGAGGTCACGCAGCGCCTCACGCACGGGCATGCGGCCGATGCCGATGGCGTCGGCGATCGCCCGCTCTGACAGCGGCACATCGAACGGTGCGCTGCCGTCTAGCAGCAGCGAGCAGATCCTCTCCATGGCGACGGACCGCGCAAAGCGGTGCGGCGCCGCTCCCCACGCGAGCCTGAACTCCGCCGCTGCCCCAGGCGCCACTGTCCGGGGTCTTGTCACGGCCGGCCTAGTGGCCGAGGACCTTGGATAGGAAGGCACGGGCCCTCTCGCTTGTCGGCGCGGTGAAGAACTCCTCGGGTTCGCGCGTCTCGACAATCTCGCCGGCGTCCATGAAGACAACGCGATCCGCCACACGCCGTGCGAAGCCCATTTCGTGAGTCACGACGATCATCGTCATCCCGTCGCGCGCCAGATCGGCCATGACGTCGAGGACCTCCTTGATCATCTCGGGATCGAGCGCCGAGGTTGGCTCGTCGAACAGCATTACGACGGGGTCCATCGCAAGCGCCCGCGCGATGGCGACACGCTGCTGCTGCCCGCCGGATAGCTGCACCGGATACTTTAGGGCGTGGTCCATAAGGTCCACCCGGGCCAGCAGCGTCCGCGCCCGCGATTCGGCTTCCTCGCGATTGCGCTTCAGCACGACTATCGGAGCCAAGCAGATGTTGCCGAGCGCCGTCAAATGAGGATAGAGCTCGAAGTTCTGGAACACCATGCCGATCCGCGTGCAAAGGTGAAGTAACTGCCGCTTGTCGGCCACGCGGAGGCCATCGACCACGATCTCGCCGTGATCGAACGGCTCCAGTCCGTTGACACACTTGATCAGTGTGCTCTTGCCCGAACCCGACGGACCACAGACGACAATCACTTCGCCGCGCGCAATCGTGAGCGAGCAGGACTTGAGAACCTGAAAAGAGCCGTACCACTTGCTGACGGCTTGGATGTCGATCATCGCTGGAGTTTGCGTCCGTAGCGGTTGATGACACGCGACCCCGTGAAGCAGATAGTGAAATACACGACGGCCGCGAAGGCATAGAGCTCGACCAGGCGCAGCTCCTGGTTTGCCACGGTGCTGGCGGAAGTCATGAAGTCTCGAAGCGTGACCACGTACACCAGCGACGTGTCCTGGAACAGGATGATGCTTTGCGTCAGCAGGATCGGTGTCATGTTGCGAAAGGCCTGCGGCATTACGATGTGGCGCATCGCCTGGATTCGGGTCATGCCGCTGGCGCGGCCGGCGTTGATCTGGCCTTTGGGAATGCTCTGCAACCCGGCGCGAATGATCTCGCAGTAATAGGCCGTTTCGAACAAGGTAAAGGCAATTAGGGCCGAGAGGAATGGACCGGTCGCACGGCCAAGCAACAGCGGCACAAGAAAGTAGAACCAAAAGATCACCAGAATCAGTGGCACCGAGCGGAAGAAATTAACGTAGCCGGCCGCGGGCTACGCCTAGTTTGTCGATGGAAGTCAGTGCCACTGGCGTGGTCAGTGGGCGCTGGACTTCGCCGTCTGTAGGCGACTGCACATTGACAGGAACGGCGGTTCAAGCAACTCCGGCAAGCGCGAAGAACTTGTTCGCCATGAGTCTCACGGCTGCGGCCGGTCCGAGCGCAGCTTGCACTCTCAGCAGCACTGCCTACGCAGGATTTGCTGCCATTACGTTCACGAACATTGGTAGCGTGACGGCTCCTACGTATGTGCGGTCGGTGACTTTCTTGGTCCGCAACAACGCTTCCTGGTTTTCGGGCGAGTTACCCAAGTCCTGAAGGAATCCTCAAATGACCGCATTCAGTTTCGGGACGCTTCCTTGTCTCCGCCTTCGGGAGCCGCGCGATGTCGCTTGCCAGCAATCTTCCGCGTCCTAGAACGGCCAGAACTCCTCGTTATCGATGGAGCGCTGATCTATCCGAAAGCGGACCTCGCACTGGCGTTCGGCGCGTTGGATTCCTCCCAGCGACTGATCAAGGCCTCGCCTGACGTATGCGTACCAGCGCGAGCAGACCCAGTCCGAGCAACACGATCGAGCCTGGCTCCGGAATGCGGAATTGACCCCGTTCGACATAAGTCGGCGGCCCGCTCTGGGACGGAAAGATCGATACAAATCCAGTTCCCCAACCCGTGTCCGGAGCTGAATAAACCGGTGCCGCCCGTGACGGTGTAAGAGATCGTCGCCTGAAACGTCGCCGCATCGAAGACACCCGTCAGGAATCCGAAGAAGTCGTTGTTGGCTGCACTCGTATCGTCGAACGAGAAAGTGCCCGCCGTTGCGAATGTCGTCATCGACAGCGGCGCGCCGATTTGAAAGACAGACAGAAAGTCCCAGGGGGCGAGCGTGGGGTCCGACGTCGAGGTAGCAGTGCCAAGCGCCGTCAGGTCGCACCCGAGCGGAAGGGCCGGTGGCGGTGGGCAACTCGCTGCCGGAAGCACGATCCCCTGGTTCTCGAACGAGAAAATGACTTCGGCACTTGCCGGAGCGACCAGGAACACCGAGGTGAAAAGACACAGGAGCCGGTGATTGATTCTCATTGTGCTTCTCCTATCCGAACAGCAAGCGGATTACGCAAGATTTGCACCATCGCCAACTACCAATGTCGATTCAGTACGTTGCAGCCGGTGACCGATCCGACTGCCCTCGACTGTCAGCTTCTTCGACGACAGGTCGGCCAGGAGCTGCCGTAGTCTGATGCGCTTGGCTCGGCTAAGAAGCGGACACGGCTCAACTATCGATGAAAGGTGGGTAAAGCTGGATGGAGACACCGATATCGGCATTGGCGCTCGCTGCATCGGGGCTCGCGATCTTCTTCGGCGGCGCTGCGCTGCTTGGTGAGTATAGGCAGGCCTTCATGCAGAATCCCCGGACCGTGATGACTAGCGAGATCTTCACGATGCTGGCGCAACGGGGAGGTGTTGGCTACACCACCATCGTGATGCTCATTTCTGGCGTCATCATTACGCTGGTCGGATGCGCGCTTTTCGTGCTCACCCTACTGGTTTGAGCAAGAGCTTTCGACGGTGTTCGGCCAGGAGCGGCCGTAGCCAAATGGAGTGGTATTTGCCCCAAAGCGGTCGTCGCAACGCCGCTTCTGCCCAGCATTGACTTTGCGCTCGAAGAGCGTAGCTTGCCTCGCTCCCGGCTCGCCGCGCCGCCGGCGGTTTGAATCGAAGTAAGAAGAAACGCCCGGAAATCGTGAGGGGGAGCCCATGATTCCGCAATCCGCGGTCGTTGTTCGGCCGTGCTTCGCATCGCCCACGCCCGGCGGCACTGCCTGCGACCTCTGGAAGCGCGTGCGCTTGTTGAGGCGCGTCGTGATTGCTGGACAAGCGCCAGACTGGGAATTTAGCGGCATTTTGCGCGCTGTGTTGTTGTCGCAATTGCCCTGACACCGACGGTCGTGCAGGCAGATTCGAGCGTTCCCCCGGGGAGGTTCACAGACGCGCAGCGCAAGCAGCGCCTGATGCAGGCCTTGCCGCAGATCGAGACGTTGATGTCCGATCGGATGCGCGACGCAAATCTTCCTGGCCTTGCCTACGGTGTCGTGATCGACGATGAAGTCGTCTTGACCAAAGGTCTCGGCCTGCGGGATGTTGCTGCCGGGGCGAAGGTCGATGCGAAAACCGTGTTCCGCATCGCCTCCATGACCAAGAGCTTCACGGCTCTGGCGATTCTGAAGCTGCGGGACGCCGGCAAGTTGCGTCTGGACGATCCGGTGAATCTTTACCTGCCCGAACTGCGAAAGTGGACGCCACCGACCAAGGACTCGGGGCCGATCACCATCCGTCAGCTGCTCGGCCACACCGCTGGATTCCCAGAAGACAATCCTCAAAACGACCGCGTGCTCGACATCACGCCCGAAGCATTTTCGGCATGGGTCGGAGCGGGAGTTCCTTTTTCGAGTGCACCCGGCAGCGGCTTCGAGTATTCAAATCTCGGGTTCATGTTGCTGGGCAGCGTCGTGACAACGGTCTCGGGCCGGCCGTTCCAGCAGTACATCACCGAAGAGATCCTCCTGCCGCTGGGGATGACGTTCCACGTATTGGAGCGTATCGAAGGTGGCTGCAGAATCGCTTGGCGAAGGGCTACCGAAGAGAAAAGGAGGCCTGGGCAGAGGAACCATTGCTCGAAGACGGAGCTGGCGCCGCTGCGAGCGGGCTTATGACATCCGCCGATGACCTGGGGCGCTTCGTCGCCATGATGCTGTCCGCCTATCCGCCGCGCGATGATCCCGAGCGTGCACCGGCGGCGCGTCGTAGCTTGCGTGAAATGCAGACCGGACTAGGTTTCCCCTGGGTACTCGCGGTTCGCGACCTGCCGGGGGCTCGGCTGGTCGCCCGCGGCGGTTCATATGGCTATGGGCTGTCTTCGGCCCAGGACTGCTTATGGGGCCGAGAAGTGTCGCACTCAGGCGGTTTGCCGGGATTTGGATCAAACATGCGTTGGCTGCCCGACCGCGGTGTGGGCGTCTTCGTGATGGCGAACCTAACCTACGCGGATGGCGCGAGCCTTACCCGTGCGGCTATGAGCGCGCTTTACGACACGGGTGCGCTCGGGTCGCGCGAGGCCCAGCCGTCGCCGGGACTCGTGCGGATGACCGAGGCGGTGACGGACGTCATTGTCGACTGGAAGGACGACCGCGCCCAAGCCATCGCCGCCGACAACCTTTTCCTGGATGAGTCGTTGGAAGAGCGAAGGAGTTCGATCACAAAGCTGCGCGCCGGGTTGGGCAGCTGCAAGCGCGGCCGACTGGATGCGGAGAATGCGCTGCGCGGCAAGTTCCGCATCGACTGCGAAGCCGGATGGCTCAATGTCGAACTGACCCTCGCCCCAGTCGAGCCGCCCAAAGTGCAGTTCCTCGAAGTCAGCGCCGGCAGGCCCGCTTCACCCGCGCTGAAACAAGCCGCTGAGACGCTGACTGCCGCCATGGCCTCAGGCACTCGAAGTCTCCGGCTGGCCCCCAGCTTGAAGAAAGAGGATGTGGCCGCGAGGCTCGAGGCCACGCGCAGTGCCTACGGCACATGCAAACTTGGCGATGTCATTGAAGGTGATGGCGTGGGGACGGCAAAGTTCATGCTGGCCTGTGATCGTGGCGCGCTGGAACTTTCGGTGTCGGTCGAAGAGGGACGAATCACCAAGGCAACGTTTGGACGACATGCTGAAGCGGTCTGCGTACCGTAGTGGGCAACGGCACGTAGGGCTTGGCCGGGTCCGTTCTACGCAGAGCGCCCAATAACAGTCGTTCAAGGTGATGCCCATCACCTACCCAAGCGGCCAGCCGCCATTGCCAGAGGTAAGCAGGCGCGAACGACAGCACCATCTTGTACGAGCGCACGATGCATTAGCTCAGACGCGGATCTGCGGTTCTTCCACCGCTTCCGGGTGAACTTCGGCTGCACCTTCAACCACGACCTCGTCGTCCGCCTCGGCGATCACATCCGGTACATCGTTCGCGAGGAACCCACCGGACTGGCGCTTCCACAGCAGGGCGTAGTGGCCGCCGGCACGCAAAAGTTCTTCGTGCGTGCCCTGCTCGACGATGCGACCGGCGTCCATCACAACGAGCCGGTCCATTCGCGCGATGGTCGACAGCCGGTGTGCGATCGCGATCACCGTTTTGCCCAGCATCAGCGTTTCAAGTTGTTCCTGAATCGCGGCTTCGATCTCGCTGTCGAGCGCGGAGGTGGCTTCGTCAAGCACCAGGATCGGGGCGTTCTTCAGGATCACGCGCGCGAGCGCCACGCGCTGGCGCTGACCGCCGGAAAGCTTCACCCCGCGCTCGCCGGCGTGGGCCGCATAACCGCTGCGGTCCTTCCAATCGTGCAGCCCGACGATGAACTCGTGCGCGTGCGCCTGGCGCGCCGCGGCCTCGACTTCGGCATCAGTCGCATGCGGCCGGCCGTAGCGGATGTTGGCCGCAATCGAGCGATGCAGCATCGACGTGTCCTGCGTAACGACGCCAATCGCCGCGCGCAGGGACTCCTGGGTGACGTCACGCACATCCTGGCCGTCGATCGTGATGTGTCCTCCTTCGACGTCCTGGAAGCGCAGCAGCAAGCTCACCAGCGTCGACTTGCCGGCCCCCGATCGACCGACGACGCCGACCCGCTCGCCGGCGGCGATTTCCAGACTCAGGTCGTCCAGTACGGCGCGCCCACCGCGCGTCAGCGCTCCGTAGCTGAAGCGCACATGTTCGAAGCGGATAGTGCCGCCGCCGACCACCAGCTCGCGCGCATCGGCGCGATCGGTCAGTGCATGCGGCACTGCGATCGTCTCCATGCCTTCCTGAACGACCCCAACGTTCTCAAAAATGCCGCTGACTTCCCACGACACCCAGCCCGCCATGTTGGCGATCTGCCAGGCCAGCGGCAGCGCGGTAGCGACCGCCGCCGCGCTTACCTCGCCTGCCAGCCACAGCAATATGCCGAGTCCGGCAGTGCCGACCACCAGCGCCGAATTCATGCAGGTCAGTGTGCCCATGAAGCGCGTGGTCATGCGCATGTGGGCAGCGATGCGCTCGCGATGCTCGACCATCGCCTCGCGCACGTAGGAGTCTTCGTCCGCCGTGCGAGCGAACAGTTTCACCGTAGGGAAGTTGGTATACGAGTCGACCACCCTCCCCATGACCTGCGAGCGGGCCTCCGAGCTGACACGTGACAGATCGCGCATGCGCGGCACGAAGTAGCGCAGGAAGAACACGAAGGTGACGATCCACAAGACGATCGGCGCCGCCAGGCGCCAGTCCGCCGTACTCACCAGCAGTAGCGCGGTGATGCCATAAACGACGATGTACCAGACGGCACGAATGCTCGAGACCACGCTTTCACGCAGCGAGTTCGAGGTGTTCATCACGCGATTGGCGATCCGACCGGCGAAGTCGTTCTGGAAGAAGTTCCAGCTCTGCCGAATCACGTGCCAGTGGCTCTGCCAACGGATCAGTGTGGTCACGCCTGGGATTACCGCGTTGTTGCGCACCATCGAGTCCGCAAGGATCGCGAGTGGTCGCGCAATCAACACCAGGGCCGCCATGATCAGCAGCAGCGGAGCCTGCGCCATCACTGCGGCGCGCGGCTCCGGCGCCGTCATGAGTCCCACCAGCTTGCCGATGAAAAGCGGAATCACCGTGTCCAGCAGCGCTACTGTCGCGCCGAACACGAACATGGCGGCATAGAGTCGCGGCGACTGGCGCACGAAGTGCAGATAGAACGGCAGCAGTCCCGGGGGCGGGCCGTCACGTTCGACCGTCGCCGGCGGCGCAGCGGTGGCGTTTGGTACGCGCGATTCGAAGTAGCTGAAAAGGCTCATGGTTCTCTACGGACTCGTGTCAAACGAGCGATGAACGGATGCCGGCTCACCGCGCAACCGCGAGCGCATCACGAACACGTATCGACGTTGCAGGTGGGCCGTCATGCGTTGGGTCGGTAGCACGCCGAAAGCTGGTCATACTTTGCTGCAATAAAGGCTCGGCGTCGGTTGGCTCGAAGTCTAAACGGCCGTCTTGGGCGACGGCCTTTTCCCGTGTGCACGGAGGGCACGATGGCAACGCGGGGCGCTGGTCGAGCTATCTGGCACTAGACTCGCTTCGGCCAATTGCCGACATGACCGGGTGGAGCAAGAATCGCCGCAAAGCGGACGCCTCCGCAGTTCTGAATAATTGACCAGAAACGTTCGCGCTTTCGCGGAAGACGTCTCTCTCAAATCGCTATATCGCGGCCCTACTTTTCCGGGCGTCGGCCACGCAGCGGTTGAGCTAGTTGGCCACAGCGGTTAGCGTGTCGCCATGAGCGGCGCCGCCCCCGAGGTCATATATCGATTTGGTTCCTATGAGTTGCATCCGAACCGCCGCCAACTGCTGGACAACGGTCGACCCGTCGCAATTGGGAAGGACCAAGGACCGCAAGCGGTCGGCATCAGCTGACGCGGCACGTCCGACTCAACCTCAATGCGTGGAGTACTTCACGGTGAGCCAGTCAGCGAGGAGTGCAAACAATGAGCAAGTTACTTTCGGCGCAAAACATTCTCAATGTACTCTTGATCTTTGTGCCGATCGCGATCGTGCTCGAGTACATTGTGCACGCCCGCGCCGAGTGGATCTTCATAACCTCGTGTCTCGCGATCATCCCGCTGGCTGGCCTCATGGGCAAGGCGACGGAACACCTTGCCGAACATGTTGGCGAAGGGATTGGCGGACTTCTTAATGCCACGTTCGGAAACGCGGCGGAACTCATTATTGCAATTGTGGCGTTGCGGGCAGGTCTGTATGACGTGGTGAAGGCGTCACTCACCGGTTCAATCATCGGCAACATTCTGCTTGTGTTCGGCTTGAGCGCGCTCGTCGGCGGTGTGCGCTTCCCGGTCCAGACGTTCAACAAGACCGCAGCCAACTTGGGCACGACGATGCTGACGTTGGCAGCGATCGGCCTAGTGGTGCCGGCCATCTTTCATTTTGTCGTTGACGGCGGCCCGGTCGTTGCGGAGCAGGATCTGAGCCTCGAGATTTCGATCATCCTGATCACCACCTACGTGCTTAGCCTGGTGTTTACGCTCCGAACGCACAGGCATCTGTACGCCGGCGGCCATGGGGAGGAAGCCGATGAGGCCATGGGAACGAAAGGCTGGTCGACGGGTAAATCACTACTGGTGCTCTTGGTCGCTACGGCCTTTGTCGCCCTGATGAGCGAGTTTCTGGTGGGCGCGGTGGTGGCGACGGCGAAGTCATTCGGCATGACGGAGGTGTTCGTCGGAGTAGTCCTGGTCGCAATCATCGGCAACGCTGCCGAGCACTCCACAGCCGTACTTATGGCGATGAAGAACAAGATGGATATTGCGATCAATATCGCGGTCGGCTCGTCGATTCAGATCGCCCTGTTTGTCGCGCCGGTCATGGTGTTCCTGAGCTATCTGATCGGGCCTCAGCCGATGGACCTGATCTTCACCAACTTCGAAGTGTTGGCGATCACGCTTTCGGTGGCGATCATGGCGCTGATCTCGCAGGACGGCGAGTCGAATTGGATGGAAGGGGTACAGCTGCTCGCGGTGTATGCAATTTTGGGCATCGCTTTCTACTTCTTGCCTGCATGAAGCGCGAGTCGCTTGCCCGCGCAAGACGAGCCAGAAGATGGCTCGCGCGGGACATTGCACCATCCAACGGCCGCTCTTAGCGCATTCGTTGTTCGGCCGCTGTCGGCCAGGAGCCGCCATTGCGATAGTCGTCTCAACTTGCCCGAAAGCGGTCACCGCTTGGGCTCAAAAATATGTTCAACCGCGGACTCGTTGAGGCCTATGCTGTCCCGACCGAGTACACCGACGCTGCGGCAGTAGCGCCGGATGACCTTATCGCGAGTTTCGTGACCACACTACACGCTTGGCCGACGAGCCTCCATGGCGTCTTAGCGCAGGTTTGATCCGGAGAAGGGAGAGTCGGATGACGTCGTTTCGAACGGCCAATCATCAACCGACCCGAGACCTCAGACTGACCCCCGAGCTGGTGTCAATCGTCGCCCGCAAAGTTGAAGACGCCGGACCTGCTCCCGGCGTCGTCGTCCACAACGATGCCGACTACGAGGATTCTTTGCAGGCACTGCTTGCGGCCGGACCGTGGCATGGGCAGGACGTCTGGGTATTCGCCTATGGCTCCTTGCTTTGGAACCCCGCCTTCGAGGTGTCAGAACAGGTGGCGGCGGTCTTGCCTGGCTGGCACCGTGCATTCTGCATACAGCTCACACGATTTCGAGGAACCCCTGAACAGCCGGGCTTGATGATGTCGCTGACACCGGGAGGCAGCTGCCGTGGAGCCCTACTTCGAATTACCGGTAACTCGGTCGAAAGCAGTCTTCGCAAGCTTTGGCGGAGGGAAATGACCGTCAAGCCACCGAACACTCCACCGCGATGGGTCACCGCCAAAGCCGGCGGGGTCGATGTGCGGGCGATCGTCTTCGCCGCCAATCGAAGGGGTGCAAATTTCGTTGCGGGTCTAACGAACGAGCAAGTCGCCGACGTATTGTGCAAGGCGACTGGGCACTGGGGGTCAGGTGCTGAATACTTGATGCAGACGGTCGATCAGCTGGAACGTCTCGGTATCAGGGACGCCAATCTTTGGCGCTTACAGCGCCTCGTTGCGCACCAACTGATCACCTTACGGGCCACGACGCAGAAGGAAAGTCCATCGACCCCAGTCGATCTTGTCGACTGATCGAAACGAGCGCAGGACATTGGCGGTAGCCGGCCACTACCGGCCGGACGGCTCCCTCCCCCAAGTTGATCCGAGGCGGACGTTCGTTAGAGGCGTGGCGCCGGGTCGCCAGCCTCCACGGATCGGCAGATCTGTGCGGCAGTTGTTTGGCCCTCACCCCTGGTCGCTATGTGAGTCGACCCACTGCACCAGCTCGAGGGTGATCCCCTCGGGACCTTCGAAGAATCGAAGCCGCCGGCTGATGTAGTCCATCTCATCGCTGAGCATGTTCACCCCGTTGGCCACCAGGTGGCTGGTAGCCGCCCCGATATCGTCGACGCGGAACGCAAGGTGGTTGTAGCCCCGTCGCCGCAGATTCGTCGGGTGCTCACCCGGATCGTCCGGCGGCTTTGGATCGAACTCGAGCAACTGGATCTCGAAGCGAGGCTCGGCTCCTTCAAGTGCAAGCGTGATGTGCTGAGCTTTCATGTCCGGCATACCCATGTATCGCGCAGGCGGACCACCATCGATGATCGCGACGTGTTGCCTCCGGAAGCCAAGGAGCTCGAAGAACTCGATCGCGGTCGAAGCGTTCTCCACCGCGATGGTTACATGATCGGGGTTGCGGATTACCGTCATCCTCGCCTCCATCGTTGGTCGACCGGACCGGTCAGTACCGATGTCCGTACCACTACAGATTGCCCGCTCCGGCCACGGATAGGGATTTCGACCGTATCACAGGACGAGTGGGTTGACTCGCCGCCCGGGCAGCCGATGTTCAAGGCCCGACTACGGCCAATTGCGGACCTGACTGGTCGAGGTGAGAATCGCCTCACAGCAGACATGTAGTCTGTCCGAGCTCCGCTAGGGAGGTTGCGTGCCGAAGGACATTGACGACAAGTTCTACGAGCGCGCTGACGCGCACATACACCTCTCCAATGAGCAGATAGCGGACGTCGGGCGTGGCAACGCGAGCGCCTCAATGATGTACGCAGCGGCTCGCTTCAACGCATGGGTCAGCGCCTGTCGCTTCTCGACGACGGACGAGATGGCTGCCGCTCGCGAGGAAGAAATCGAATACTTTGTCGATCAGTACCGGGGGATGCTCGAAGAGAACTTCGACGACTATGTCGAGAACTTCTCCAAGTACATGACGGTGGACTGAGGCGCGGCACTAAGCGGCCAAGACCTGCCGTCTACCGTGGTCGCCTATTTCACCCCGAAGCGGACATTGGAAGACACCACCGGGGCCGGCGGCGGCACCGTGGACAACCCTGCATCGCCGATCATGGGCGCTTGAGAATCAAATCCCAGACGATCCACGGGAAAGGAGCAACTCCACCTTCACTTTCGCCTCCCGGCGGGTCGCTCGGGTCAGCGACCTCGCATCAATGCCGCGGGACGGGGAACCGATCGTCCTCGCCCTGCCCTCGCTGCCGGCTCCGTGGTAAGCGCGTTAGTCGATGCGATGCATCTGCTGTGTCGGAATGGCCACGTAGCTGGTCGAACCCGGCAGTAGCCAGTGCAGCCGCGCGACGGCTTGCCCGGTGTTGTCGTAGTACTCGAGCACGATCCGCACCCGCTGTCCGGCAGTCAGGTTTATGCCAATCGTAGTGTCCGTGGTCGCGCTGCTGCGATTGACCCAGCGATCGATCAGCAGTTGTTCATTCACGTACAGACGGATGCCATCGTCGCCTACGGTCTGCAAATAGTAGGTACCAGTCACTGGAGCTTCCAACTCGCCATTCCAGCGCACCGAGAAGCCATTGGCATTTACGCCGGGCGCGGGTTTACTTGATTTCCAGTTGAAGTCGATGTTCTCCTCGCGTGTGAATACCGGGTTGCCCGAGAGTGTCATGTTGTTGAAGTAACGGCCGACCAGGCCGGAGCCTTCGCCAACAGGTGCCGGTGCCGGCCCCTCTTCGCTGCCCAGTTCGCGCAGGTAGGCGGTCAGCTGGAGTGACTGATCGTCGTTAAGCACGACGCCGCGGTGCGCTGCGCACCGCATCGGTCAGCGTCGGCGCGGAGCCGTCGTGCAAATAGGGCGCCGTCGCCCACACATCGCGCAAGGTCGGCGACGTCCAGTGCCGGTGAGTGCGCCACACAGGCGCGAACCGCTGCTCGGGCTTGATCGTGCCGATGTCCGAACAGCGTCTGGTCGCCGCTGCCGCTGAACTTGCGTGCCTGCGTGGCAGGTGCCGCAGCAGTTGCGGTCGCGAACACGTCGCGCCCGGCGGCTGCCGCTGCGGTCAGTTGCGTTGCTGCCCGGCCGGAACGGCGAGAGTCGAAGCGGTCGCAAGCGATGCCGACGTACGCGGCGAGCGCATCGAGGTCGGCCGAGAGGCCGGCCTTGCGATCTCCGAGTGGCTGGGCAGCGGGTGCCCGTCGAAAAAGTCGCATCCGTCATCAGCCCGGTACCGCCGGCCAGCGCGCGGATCTGCCCTTCGAAGTCCTGCAGCTCGTCGAAGTTGTTGGTCCAGTGCAAGCCGCCGTGCGAGTCAATGACCCGGTGCCGCCGCGTCCACGCAGGCTCGACGGTGTTGCGCAGGCCTTCACCGAATCCCGTCAGGTCCCAGATGCGTCCGTCGTGTCCGCCGTCGTTGTGGCACGAGGCGCAGCTCATGTAGCGGTCGCGTGCCAGGCGCGGGATCGCGTGCGTCGTAGAACAGCTGCTTGCCAAGCAGGACATTGCGCCGCGAGCCGCTCGCTGCCAATCGGTCCGCTCTGTCGCGATACGAACGGCAGACTGTTCGACTTGCCTGCGCGCGAGCAGGGCGCTGCAGGTCGTAGATGCCGATCGAGCGGTCCATGAAGTTGTCGACCACCAGCGTCTTGCCGTCGGGGGAGAGCGGCGAGGCCCTGCGGCGCCCGCCCGACGTCGATGCGGAACAACTCGAAACTTGCGATGTGCGTCGACGCATCGACGACCTCGCGGCTTGTCTCGAGCGCCACGAACAGGTAGACCCCGCGCGGGTCGAACGCCGCAGCAGTGGCCAGACTCGCGTTGTCGTGATCGATGCGGCCGGCCAGATCCTCGCGCCGCCAAGGCGAGATCGACCCGCGAACTCACGGCGCGCACCGTGCTCTGGAAGTTGAGCGCCGGTGCCGTCGCGCAGCGCGCCGCGCAGCACGTTGTCCTGCTTCGAAGGCACCCACGCCTGCGTGCCGTCAGGCGAGATGCCGCGGCGCCCAGGTAATTCGGCACGCCGCGCCCTTGCACTCTCGTTGTCCGTCCTTGTCGCTGTGGGCCAGCACGATGTTTGCAGCACCGTCATGTTGACGGCGTCGACGACCACCAGCTCGCCGCCGCTATCTGCGCGCGGTTGCACGCTGGCGGTGTGCTTCGCCCGGCAGCGGCGGAGTGACGAAGCGGGATACAAAAAGCGCGTGCCGTCGGCGCTGACGGAAACATGGCGGACGTTCTGGGCCGACGGCGAGGGTGGCAGTTCGTCCGTAAGTCGAGGTGTTGTAGCTGCATCACCTGTCCGGTGGCTTCGAGCGCTACGTAAGCGGCAGCTCCGCCCGGCGCGATCGCAATGCCAAAGGGCTGCGATCCTCGCGGCAGGCTGATGGTCCGCTGGACCGCAAGTGTGCCGGCATTGATCACACTGATCGACTGGCTGCGCTTGTTGGCGACCCAGACCGTCCCGTTGGGCGCGACGCGACCGTGCGAGGCTCGGTGCCGACGGCGATCTCCGCCAGTTTGCTGCGCGTACGGAGATCGAAGGCACTGACCGTGTTCGTGTCCGGGTTGACCACCCAGGCGCGGTGTGCACCGTCGCTGCGCGGTTCGATGGCAATCGAGGTCGAGGCTGCCGGCATCGCCGCCGTCAGCGGTCGATGGACCGCCTGCAGGAAAGTCTGTCGCGTCTCGATTCCGCGGTCGTCGACTGCGGTGACGGTGACCTGATAGACGCCCGGCGCAGTGAATTGGTGCGTTGCCTCGGGGGCACTCGACCACGCGGTCGCATCGTGCCGTCGCCAAAGTCCCAGCGAAAGCGCGGATTGAAGCCATTGACTGCACTGGCGCTGAACATGATGGCGGTACCGAGCACGACCGGTGGATTAGCGGGCGGCGGCACAACGGCGAGCGGCGGCGCGCTCAGTAACCGTCCAGTCGAACTGCGCACTGGCCGCATTGACGCCGTCGCTGACGGTCACGGTTACGTTGTAGGTGCCCGGCGCCGTTGGCCGCCCCGTAATGCGGCCAGAGTTGCGATCGATGGCCAGCCCCGGTGGCAGGCCGCGTGGCGGCAGAAGCGCAGCGTGTCGCCGTTCGGATCGCTTGCGGTGATCGGCAGATCGACGACGGCGCCGGCCACTGCGCTTTGCGCGCTTGGCGTCGGTGATGCGTCGGGACGATTGCAGGATTCGGCTACTCAGCGACGTTGATGCGAACCATCTTGCAATCGACGGCACGCCGGCGGCATCCAGGACGAAGAGCATGTAAAAGCCAGGTGGGGCGTCTGCCGCTCGCGTCGGCGCCTGCACGCTGAGTGAGGCTGCCTTCGGCGCTGAAGGCGAGCTCGACGAAGCGCTGCTCCATGTTCCAGCTGTGCGTGACCGAGCCGGCTCTTAACCAAGACGACGCGCTGGCGCCGATGCCGGTGGTCAGCTCGACTTCAAAAGTGCGCGCCGATCATCCAGCACCGTCGGTGCGGTGCCGATCGCTGGCCGCGGCGCGAATTGTCCGTCGCTCGTGAAGAGATAAGGCGGGTAGTAGAGCTCGACGTTCAGGTTGCGCTCGCGGGCCCGGCGCGCCGCCTCCGCCGACGATCACCGTCCCATCGGGAATCAGCAAGGAAATCGGAGTGATACAGACGCGCCCGAACGCCGGTTGCGCCCTGCGGTCCAGGAGCCAGTCTGCGGGTTCCAGATTTCGACTGTGTTGTTGACGCCGGTGAGCTCGTTCCAGACCTGGCTGCCGCCGCTCGCCATCACATGCCCGTTCGGCAAGATCGCGGCATTGACCAGACGCCGCTGCGAGGAAAGCGACTGCGTCGGCGTCATGACCGGCGTGCCGCCGGTGATGTCGATCACGATCGCCTGGTTGGAACTGCCGCCGAACTGCAGGATGCGGCCGGGTGCAAACATGGCGGCGCTGGCATCGTTGCCGCGATGCGCCGAAGCGAACTGGCCTACCTGCGTCACGCTGCCGGTGCCGGAGGCGTCTACGTAGTACATGCGGCCGGCGCTGTCGAAGCCGAACAGGCGGCCGTCGGGCGCCGACGAAGTTGCGCGGGTACATGAAGTCGAAACCGCTCGTGGTCGCCGTCGAGAGCAGTCGAAACGTTCCGTCGATCGCACGGACCTCCGGTCTGTCGGTGCCACCGTTTCCGCCCTGGATGTATATCTCGCCGTTGAGCAGCGTGGTCGATGACGAATACCAGCGCGCGCGATTCATGTCGTTACCGCGCGTCATGTAGTTGCCGCTCGTAACTCATGACGTTGCTGTTGCGATTGCCGGTGTTGGTGGTGCCGGTGCCGGTCCAGTTGTCACCGCCGGTGACGAACACACCGCCCCCCTGCGGCAGCACTAGCTGCGAACTGCAGAAGACGTCGGTGTTGGTTGTGTTGGGAAGCGTGAGGTGGGCCTGGGGGCCGAGGCCGAGCTTCGGATCCCAAATGTCATAGATGAAGAAACCCGGTCTGTGTTCCGTTGCCGTCGGTGCCATAGCTGAGCACACGTCCGTCAGGCATCAGCACGGCGTGGGCCGCGATCAGCGGCCAGTTCGCGACCGGGGCGAACACTCCCTTGAGGTGCGCGTCCAGCGGAAATTCGGTTGGGCTGAGGGCCGCATTCGACTGGCCGCGGAAGACAGTTCCAGCGCCGGCGGCGTCGGTCTCAGCTCGTGCGGCACCCGGCGCCGCCTTCTGGGACTCGTCGTCGGTACCTCCACCGCAGCCGGATAGCGCGGCCAGCACCAACAAACTCGAGATGCCCACAAAGGCGGGCTTGACCGGCCGTGACCGTACGAGACGCATGATCCCTCCCCCACCGGCGAGATCTAAGGAGAAGTCTGGGTCCCGGAACCTGAGATCCTGTGCGACAACTTCGCTGGTCGTCCGCCAGTCACTCAAAGCGCCCGCTGTCTCGACCCTCCGATGTCGACGCAGCCCAGGCTGCGATTTGCGGGCGCTCACGTTCGCCTGCGTTCACAGCGACGCGAATCTATACCGTCTATGCGCTAGCCGGAATAGGGTAAGCCGACCGAACGTCGGCTGCCACCTCGCAAAAACCGGCGCGCTTGCCGGTGCACGTTCGTCCCTATGCTTGAAAAGTCAGCTACTTGCAGGTGATTGTCAAACCGTTTTCGAGCTCCCGCGTTGCGGCGAACCGAGCTCGCATTGGACTTTGCGGCGTGCTTTGACCGATGAGTGGAACGGCCTTGACGGGCGGAACCGCAAGTGCGGCACTGCCCCAAGCACTCTCGCGTTGTGTGCCGGTGACTTCAACTTGGTGAGCAGCCGTCGGCTCCGGTTGCGCTAGTACGTTGAAGTCTGCTTCCAGGCATTGCAATCACGTCCGCTTTTCGTCACTCGAAACTTCCGCAAGGGGTCGCAAGCCGTCATTCCAGAGGCCTCCTCAACCGGGGGCTTGAAATTGGCGCTTACAGCTGAACCTCCGTTCTACATCGCGCATCGCTACTCCTTCGCCCTCGCACGTTTGCGCGCCGTAGCCAGACGATCGGCCAGCTCGGAGCCGAGGTTAGTTCAATCGACCGTATCCCACGGTGGTCGGCATGACCTGCGGGCGTCTGAGCTTCGTCTCGAACGCGGCTGACAACTTGAGGCGCTTCCCCGCCGGTCACCCGACCCGCGAGTAGCACGCGGGGCTTGCCGATCGCGGACGGCCCTGTTGGCCAGGCTCCGCGCAAGTGTCAGTTCTGCACCAGTTTCTCGCCAACGGCTCGCTGGAACTCTGCCCCGGTTCCGGTGCGGCCGTGAACGCCGGCAATCTGATCGATCACGAGGCCTTTTTCCTTGGCCTTGCGAGCGAAGCTGATCGTCGATTCTTGCGGCGGTCCGACTGGCGAGTCGTTGTACGGGAGGAAGAACAGGTCGCCCTGGAACACGATGCGCTCCTTCGGCAGATATGCGATCAGCATTTCGCGCGCATGCGGGTTGGGTCCGACGTCGATCAACTCGACGACCCGGTCGCCGTCAGTGAAGGTCCGCACGCCGGCGTCAAGGAAGACGAACTCGGGCTTGCGCGGGTTCTTCGCCAGCCGATCGTTTTGCGGCGCGGCCGCCATCGCTTCGAGCGTCTTGCGGTTGCCATGCGTCGTGACAATCGTCGCGCCCTCTGCGATGAAGCTGCGCAGACCGCCGATGTGGTCGCCGTGGTGATGCGTCACCGCGACATAGCGGATCGGTTTACCGGGGATCGTTTCCTTGATGCGCTTGATGACGTTGTCAGCGCCGTCGCTCGAGCCGGGCGCCTCGACCGCAAAGACGTAGTCCTTGAATTCGATCGCCATCGTGTTCTGGTTCTGCCCCGCCACGTTGTGGATCACGAAGACGCCCTCGGCCAGCTTCTCCACGTGAGGCTTCTGGACCAGCGGCAATGGCGGGACTTGTTTGAATCCCTCGGCGACAAAATCGAAGCTCTTCGCAGCGCCCGGCGCGTTGAAGTCCGCCTTGACCTTGTACTTGGCGACGACGTCGCCGGCGAAGCGCCATGACCACGTCTGGGGAACCTGTAGGTTCCCCGCCTTCGAATAGTCGGAGAACATGATCTCGGACGCCTGCTGACCCCGCAGCGGATCGGTGAACACGAGCTCGTACTTCGATACCAGCGAGGTGCGTGCGTCGACATAAAGCGCGACCTGCTGCGTGTCGGGCATCACGAAGGTGACGACGTGCTGCTTACGGCCATCGAAGGTGTCTTCGCCGAGATACCGCAGCGAATTCGCGTTGTCGAGCGCCTGCCGCAGTATCAGGTTTGGTAGGCGACGGTAATACTGGACGAATTGCTGCTGGCTCGTCTGCTCGGCCGGAATCGGCGTCGCCGTGCGGGCGCGATGGTCGTACGCGGTACCTGCGCCATCCTTGATGACAACGGTGTTGTGTCCTTCGAAACCGGCCCCGGTTACCCGCTGTTCGAGGTAGAGCCGGTTGTCCTTCAGGTCGAGCACAAGCGACTCGTCGAACGTTCCTGCCTGGAACGGCGCCGTCGGCGTTGGCATCTGCAAGCGGGGCCACGTTTCGCCTTGCAATTGCAGCTTGAGCGTTTCGATCCCGCGCAGCGCATCCGCACCACCGATCGCGGTGACGGCGGCATCGATCACGTTGCGCGCCTTCACCTGAGATCGCCCGGCCAGCGTTTCCGTGTTCTGGGCGGCGGTTGCTAGGCCTGACCACAACACCAGGGCGAACCAGAGAGATTTGCGCACGGCGGCCTCCTCGCGTGACTGATCCGGCGACTCTAGGCGCGCCGGCCAGGCGCGGAGCGCCCAAGTGACGAGTCGGCAACACGCAGGACGAAACGTCCGGACCGGTCGACGAATTCGTCAACTGGACGAGCGATCCGCCTCGGCTCGATGTCAGCAGGTGAGCCGGCCGGCCTATGTGCGGGCGTTATGCTCTTACTCGCCGCCAGCCGGCGGTTCACCGAGCCGATGCTCGCGGCCAACCACCTGAAGGACCGAATGCGCGCTTTTCCGCCCGATAGACCTCGCAGCAAGCTCCCCATCGTTATCGTCCTCGTCCTGATCGTTGTAGTCGCCACCGCCGGCGGTGCTTACTACCTGTGGCCACGCTTCGAATCCGAGCCGCCGCAGATCGCCGTTTCGCCCAACGTCGACGTGCTGGGCGTGGCACCGGTAGAGATACAGGTCACCGACAAGGGAACGGGGTTGAGATCTGTCTCGGCCACACTGCGGCAAGGCGGGACCGAGCACACCCTCGTGTCCGAGCGGTTCGACAGACCTGTGAGCGAGAAGAAGATCGCGGTGGCCTTGGCGAAGGTAACCGGCGTGAAGGAAGGACCCGCCGTCCTGCGCATCACTGCACGCGATGACTCGCTGTGGCATTCCTTCAGCGGCAACGAGGCGGCGCTGGAGAAGAACCTGACGATCGACATCACGCCACCCAGCCTGGAGCTCATCGCCGACGATCGCTACGTGAATTTCGGCGGCGTGGGCGCGATCGTCTATAAGGCGTCGGCGGACACGGCGGCCAGCGGGGTGAAGATCGGCGACCACCTCTTCCCGGGCTTTCCTGGCCAGGTCAAGGACCATCCGGATCACCTGCTGGCCTTCTTCGCGCATCCGTACGACGCTCCGCCGGAGGCGAGGCCCACGCTGGTCGCGACCGACAAAGCCGGCAACACGCGTGAGATGCGGCTCGCCTATGAGCTCAAGAACGTCCGATACAAGAAGAGCACCCTCGTCCTATCGGACGCCTTTCTGCAGAACAAGGTGGTGCCGCTGCTCACGGACGTCGCCGCGCGGGAGGGCGCGCCGAAAGACGTCTTCGTCGCCGTGAACAGGCGGCTGCGGAAGGAAAACGAGGACCGTATCACCGCAATCACGAAGAAAGTCACACCTTCGATTCTGTGGAAGGACGCGTTCGCCCAGCTCAGCAACTCGAAGGTTGAGGCGAACTTTGCGGACAAGCGGACGTACACCTACAAGAGCGAACCGATCGATACCGCGTACCACCTTGGTTACGATCTCTCGGTAACGAAGAACACCCCGGTCGAAGCCGCCAATAGCGGCACGGTGGCCTTCACCGGTGACTTGGGCATCTATGGCAACACTGTGATCCTCGACCACGGGCTCGGTCTCTTCACCCTCTACGGCCATCTGAGCTCCGTCGACGTCAAGGCGGGCGATTCTGTTGGCAGGCGCCAAGTCCTCGGCAAGACGGGTGAGACGGGGCTTGCCGCCGGCGACCACCTGCATTTCGGCGTCTATCTTGATGGCGTCGCGGTGCTGCCCGTCGAGTGGTGGGACCAGAAGTGGATCGACGACAACATCAAGCCCAAGCTCGAAGGTCGGAGCGGTCTGGAGATCGCACAGGCGCAGCAGCCGGTGAAGGCAACGCGGAAGGCTGGGGGGAAACGACAGCGATAGCCGCCCGCTGCTCGGCCCGCGCGGTAAATCGCTGCCACCATCAATTTTGGAGTTTTGCCTCCATCGTGATCGTCGTGTTCAGCAGCCGCGAGATCGGACAGCCCTCCTTGGCCGCATCCGCACACTTCTGAAAGGTCTGCGCGTCGGCACCTGGAACGCGGCCCGTCACTTGCAGGTGGATGCCGGTCACGGTCCAGCCGGCGTCCATCTTGTCGAAGGTCAGCGTCGCCTGTGTTTCGAGCGACTGCGGGACCAGTTTCGCCTCGCCGAGTTGTGCCGACAATGCCATCGTGAAGCAGCCCGCGTGTGCCGCTGCAACCAGTTCCTCCGGATTGGTGCCAACGCCGTTCTCGAATCGCGTGCTGAAGGAATACTGGGTGCGCGACAGAACTCCGCTCGCCGTCGACACAGTGCCCTTGCCCGTCTTCAGATCGCCGTTCCACACCGCGGATGCTGTCCTCTTCATGATCGGTCCTCTCGGGTTGAGTAACTCCTGCGAGCTTGAGCCGTGCCTGCCCGACTGCGGAAGCGGCTTGCCTCCCGTGGTCGCGGGAGCGCCGTTTGCCATGTTCGCTTGTGGAGCCGGCGGCGACTCCAGGTTTCCCGGTCTACTGAAACGCGCGGCTCGTTCGTGACATCCAACGCCACAGAGACCCGTTCCTTGTTCAGCGACACGGACGGTCGACTGGAAGCGCGTTGGAGGATCGACATGAACCGTGCACTGATCACGCTGGCCTCACTCGCAACGGCCGCACTCTCCGCAGGTTGTGGCGGCTCGTCGGACGATGGCGCTGTCGCGACAGCAGGCGACGGCGCAGAGCAGCGAATCGGGCCAGCAGACCGCACTTGCCGCTCAGGGAAGACATATCTTCCGCTTCGAAACTTTCGGCGACGAAGCCAAATGGACGGATCAGCTGCGAATCCATGAAGTCATCCGCACGGCGGTTGATCCTCTCACGGCGCTCAAGGTCGGCCTGAAAGTCGACGCCGACGCGCTGCCGCCCAACGTCGTGAACGGCATCAGGGACGGACGCGTCGACCTCGCCAGCCCGGCGACTACCGTCGCGCTGCTGAAGCTCGATGCGGTGGTAGGGTTGAAGGGCACGGTCGAGCGCGTCAACGGCGTCGACACCCTTACGCGAGTCGGGACCACATGCGCCCTATGTCACTCCACCGTCGACAACTCCTTTTCGCCCGGCATCGGCAAGCGGCTCGACGGATGGCCCAACCGCGATCTCGATCCCGGCGCCATCATCGCGTTGTCGCCGGCGCTCGATGCCGCGACAAAGGACGTGTACAACTCGTGGAAGGCCGGCAAGTACGATCCTCGTTTCAACATCGACGGCCTGAGCAAGCCGGTGGTGATTCCTCCGGCCTTCGGCCTCGCCGGCATTCATCGCATCACCTTCACAGGCGACGGCGAGCGGATCGCTTACTGGAACCAGTATGTCGCCGTGACACAGATGGGTGGCTTGGGCACGTTCAGCGAACCGCGCCTGAATCTGACGGTCACCAACGGCTCGGTCGACCTGGTCAGCAGCAAACTGCCGGCCCTGGAGGCGTACCAGCTGGAGCTGATTGCCCCGACACCCCCGCCCGGCAGTTTCGATGCGGCGGCCGCGGCGCGCGGCAAGCTGGTGTTCGAAGGTGCCGGCAAATGCGCCAGCTGCCATAGCGGACCCAGCTTCACCGACGCCAACCTGACGTTGCACGATCCGTCAGACTCGATGGCGGAACCCGAATCCCCGAGCTACGCCGCGCGCTCCGCGACAAAGATGTATCGCACGACACCGCTGAAGGGTGTCTGGCAGCACCCTCCTTACTTTCACGACGGATCGGCGGCGACTCTGGAGGACGTGGTGCGGACCTACAACACGCGGCGGATGCTCGGACTGAACGAGCAGCAGATCGGTGACTTGACGCAGTACCTGAAGTCGTTGTGATGCGGGTGGTTCGCCGTGCCGTGGTCCTCCACAGGCACGGCGAATGCTTGCTCTGTGTTCTTCGTGTTGACAGTTGGACGGTGCCATTCATGAATGCACAAACTCAAACGCTTTCGGTACCGTCCGCAAACGGCGATGCGCCCTCTGACGACCGGACGCTCGTGCGCCAGATTCTCGCGGGGGACCGCGGAGCGTTCGAGCGGCTGATGCGCCGACATAACCGAGGCCTGTTCCGCCTCGCGCGCGCCGCGCTCGGTGATGACGCCGAAGCGGAGGACGCGCTGCAGGAGGCGTATCTGTCGGCGTACCGTTTCATGACACAGTTTCGCGGCGAGGCAAGCCTGTCGACGTGGCTTTCGCGCATGGTTCTCAACGAGTGCTACGGGCGACTGAGGAAAAGCCTGCGACGCCAGAACGTGATCCCGATCGTGGCGGGGGCGGACATGGATACGATCGAAAGCGATGGTTACGACGCACCCGAGCGCGCGGTCGGGCGGATCGAGATGCGGGCACTCATCGAGCGGAAACTTGACGCACTGCCGGAGGATCTGCGAATCGCATTCGTGCTGAGAGCCGTCGAAGAACTCAGCGTCGAAGAGACTGCGGTGTGTCTCGGCATTCCGGAGGCCACCGTCCGCAGCCGGCACTTTCGCGCAAGAAGCCTGCTTCGCGAGTCACTTGCCTGCGAGATCGATACGGCGCAGCGGGACCTGTACGAGTTCGGAGGGGCCCGCTGTGACCGCGTGGTCGCGAAAGTGAACGCCCGACTCGCTGAACTCGCGAGCGAGAGCTACTAAGCCCGTTGACAGCACGTGCGCGGGTCAGGCGGGCAGGATCGCAACCTCGAAGACGCGCTCGATGATCCACGCACTGGCGAGCAGCGCCGCGGCCGCCGAGCCGCCGCCGAGAATCCAGCGCGGGTAACCGCGCCAGTTGCGCGCCTGCGCCAGCACGGCGAACGAAAGCGCGACGACGATCAACTGACCGCCTTCCACGCCGAGGTTGAAAGCGAGCAGGACGCGCGCAAGTTCCAAGGGCGGCAGGCCAAGCGGCGCCAGCACCTCGGCAAAACCAAACCCATGGATCAGACCGAAGCCGAATGCTGCGAATGCCAGCCGCGTCGTGACGACCGGCCACAAGTTGTTCAGCGCCGCGGCAAGCACGGTCACTGCGATCAGTGGCTCGATCACGGAGGCCGGCACGCGCAGCACCCCGAAGCTAGCCAGTCCCAGCGTGATCGAGTGTGCAACCGTGAAGGCGGTTGCGATCCAGGCGACCTGAACAAGTGCGGCTCGTAGATCCAAGCGCGCCGTCCAGCGGTTGTCGCGCCGCTCGACGACCGCGGGCAGCATCAGGGCGATCAGGAACAGCAGGTGATCGAAGCCGCCCAGTATGTGCCGCACACCGTCGCGAAACATCGCGCCGAAGCTCTGGGCCGCCGCTTCTCCGGTAGCGGCAGCGTCGCCGGGAGCCAAGCTCAGCGTTGCCTCCGGTGCGAGTGATATGGGCTGAGTGACGCCTGGCACGCTGACCAGCGCCCGGTGCGTTGGATCGACACCCGCGAACAGACGATAGATGAGCTGAACGCGCCCCGCGTGAGTTGGACACCGCGCACGCCCCGGCAGAACGAGAAGTCCACCATCGTCGAGGCGCTGCCAGCGTGGTGCATCGAACGACGTCGTGCAGGCTTCCTCGGTATCCGAGGTGGAAAGTACGAGGGAACCACGTGCCAGATGCAGGATATCCGGCGCGCGGTCTTCGACCTCGGCCCAGGTCAGGCGGCCGTTTCCGTCGGCGTCCAGGTCGAGCAACGCGTCGACATCGCGCAATGCGATGCGCCAGGTGAACGCGACCTCGCGCCCGAGCGGCGGATCGATCGCAAGGTAGCTGCTACTGGCCGAGTGTGCGAAGACCGGAGCGGATGGAGCGAGTACCGACAGCACGAGCCACAACAGGAAGCGTTTCATCGTCAGGCTCCCGCCATGACAAAGCGAAGCCGCGCGTCGACCAGCCTCGAGCTGCGGACCCAGCCGCGCACGAGTTCGAGGGCCCCGGCGTCCCGAGCGGAGCGAGCCGCGCGCGCCAAGACCATGAGGTCCGCAGGCTCGCGCTGCGCGCGCCAGTTGTCGTGCGCCAGGCGCAGCGCGATAGCAGCATTGCCGCGTTCGAGTTCGAAGACGGCAGCTTCGCGCGCGTGCAGCAGTTCACCGCGCGTCTTAGCCTCATCGAAGCGTGCCTTCAACTGCGTTTCGAGTTCAGCGGCCGTGCTGCTCGAGCCGCTGTCGCGCTCGATCTGCCAGCGCCGCAGCAGCACGCCGTCGGCGGACGGGGCGTCTGCCAGCAGCTCGCGAGCTTCGCCCCAGGCGCGCTGTGCAATCAGTAGGTCAGCGAACGCGAGTCGCAAGGTCAGGTCGTCGCCAGCGGCGAGCGCGGCGCGATAGGCGTCGGCGGCCATCCATCGTTCGCCCTGCTGCTCGTGCACCTGCGCCTGTACGCCCAGCGCCCAAGCGCTCACTGGCCCCCGCATGCGGGCCGTGGCGGCACGGAGCGCGCCAAGCGCTCGCTCGTTGTGGCCTGTCAACGCGTCGTTGATTGCGCCGCAGATCGCAGCAACATCTGCATTGAGGGCCCGTAGCCGCTGGCAGTCGACGTTCGCAGCGGCGTAATCGCCACGCGCCTGCGCGATCGCTGCACGCGTCAGACGCGCCTGTCCATGGTCCGGTGCGCGTTCGATCACCCGGTCAAGCAGGGCTGTCGCCGCATCGAAGCGATGCCGGCGCTGGTCGATCGTCGCGCGCAGTACGAGTACCTCGAGCGGCGTGCGAGCGTCTCCGGACGGCCAGCGCGCGAGAAGCGACTCGGCATAGCCAAGCGTGCGCGGATCGCCCGTGATGCGTCCGGCCTCGATCATCTGGCGCGCGGTGGACAGGCTGTCCGCAACGGACATTGCGCTCGGGCCCGTCGCGGCGAGCCGCTGCACCGAGGCCTTGACCGCGCGCGGCAACAGTCGTGTCTCGACGACGGTGTCGCGCGTCGGCGCGGTCTGTGCAACCGCGGCGCCGGCGATCGCCAGCGCCGCGCCTAGGGTGATGATGCGGTGGGGTCGCATCGGGCAGCGCGTCAAAGCGGCTCTGGTTCGGCCGTTTCCGAGGTCGGCGGACTGATGCCGTGGATGTCACGCGGCTCGGCAACATCGGACGTGAAGGAGGCCAGTTGGGCCTTCGCGAACGCGAGCAGTCCGCCCATCGACGCCGATGCTTCGCGGTCTTCGCGCTGCATCTGCGACTCCGCCATCGCCGGACCTGGTGCGCCCGGACCTGTTGAGTCAACTGAATCTGCGCTGCCGCCGCAGGCTGTCACCAGCAACGCGGCAGCGACTGCGCTGAACGAGAGTCTGAGTTGAGTCATGATGGCCTCCTTATTGGCTGCCCGGCAGCGGCGTGGCAAGGTACGGGAAGCCCGGCAGCAGGGGAACCACGGCCTGATCGACGGCATCGTGCAAGTTGAACGCCGTTGTCCCCAGCGGCACGGCCGACGGTCTGCATTCGGCACCGAAACCAAGCGCGTCAGCGTTGCCATTGGCGACGCACAGACCGCCCATCATCGCGACCAGCGAGATATCGACCACGTCGTCCTTCGGCCGGCGGCCGTTCGGATAGCCGGCGAGGTCGTTACCGCCTGCCAGGATGTTGCCGACGATGCCCAACCGGTTCTGCTGCGCAAAGGGCACCGGTGCGACTGCCGTGTTCAGACGCATCATTTCCGAAGGAACGACCTTTTTCGGCTGGTTCACGTTCTTGATGCCGGTGAGGAACGTGGTCACGAGATCGTTGCGCGGAAAATTCGTCGGTGCGGTTCCCGGAATGCTCAGCGCGATTTCGAGCAGCTTCGGCAGAGTCGGGTTGGTGACGTAGGTCGCGAACTGCCCATCGTCCCTCGGCTTGGAGCCGTTGAAGCGATCCTTGTCTTTCAGGCCGATCACCACCTCGTTGACGAGCGGCATGCCCAGGCGCGACACCTGTACCCAGGGACCACCGCTTTTCTCGGTGGTCTGGTGACCGGAAGGCGGCGTTCCATCGAGCAGACGCGTCTGACGAAGGCTGGCGGTGGTCCAGCCGCCGATCACCGGGTCATCGCCCGCGGTGAGGCAGCTCTTGTGTACCTCCAGGGCCAGGCTGGTGACGTTGGCATCGTCGATGATGTTCGGTGCCGCACCGATCAGCGCCGGATTGGTGATCACCGACACTGGCGCGTTAACCAGATCGAAGATCACGCCGAGATTGACCGCGAACGCCTCCTTGCGCTGGCCGACGAAAAGCTTGCCGGGCATGCCGCAGCCGGGAATGTTCACCGTGTAGATGTGCTTCGCCGCGTAGCCCGCGTAGTCCGGAATCGTCTTTACGCCGATGTTGTCGACTGGCTTGTCGAAGGTGGCGCTGTTGTTGGCCGCATTGGTGATAGAGGCGCGCTGACTATGGCGGCGGCCGCCGCGAACGACGTCGACGGTGTAGGTCTCGTTCAGGTTCAATGCAGCGGCTCGTGGATCGCTGACTGGACCCGCCTGGATCAGCGGAATCGAGACTGTCGAGCCACCGATCGGCAGCGCGATGTCCTTCAGATCGTTCTTGAAGCGGAACTGGAACGTGATGTCTTCCCTGGCGTCCCCGTCGTTGTCGATGTGGATCTCGTATAGCGCCTTTGGATCCATCGAGAAGTAGTTCGGGCCGCCATACGGGTCCTGCAGCGGCTGGTAGTTGGCGACGATCGTCACGTAATCGGCGCGGCCCTGCTCGTACGAACGGAACATGTATAAGTCCGTGCCGTCGACCTTGGGCGAAGTGGTGATGAATGGCGCCTCACGATGGCTCGATGCGAGCGCGGCAGGCGCAGTGGCGGCAAAGGCCGCGGCCGTGGCGAGCGCGACCGCAGTCCTGCCGGACGCGGCGCGCAGTGATGTCAGTGCCATGAGTTCCTCCTAAGGTCCCGTGGTTCCTGCGGTGCATGCCGGATGGCCGACCGCGGCCAGCGGATGCTCCCGAGGCCCGGGCGAATCCGCCGACATGTGCAGCACTACGGGTGAGGTACCGGATTGGATTCAACGCACGGCCAACCCGGTTGGCGCGGATTGCCGCCGGGCAGGTTCTCGTCGGCTACGAGACTTCGGAATTGACGACGGCGTCAGCCTGCGCGCTGACCCGCCGATATCGACTCGTCGCGCGGGTGCCTTACGTCGCCTGGATTGCAGCGACCACAGGACCGGCGCTGCTACGCACCTCTGACTAGCGTCCTCGCCGCGGGGAAATGCGTCCGTCCGTCACCACGATGCGATTGATACCCATCGCAAGCGCCAGTGCGAGCGATTTCTGCCGCTCGCGGGCGATGCGTCGGCGCACGGCGGCGACCAAGACTCGACGTCCGTCTTGGGAGACGAGCACGATTCGCGACCGACGCAGACCCACTTTCTGCGCCAGATGTGCAAGGTCCGACCGGCTCGGCGACCTCCCGTCTGCAAGTCGCAGGCCGCCCTGACCTGACTTGCAGAACAGGTGAGGGAACGTGGTCACAAGCTCGTGGCGCGCCATGCTGACCGTGATCTTGTCGGCCGCGAAGTCGGACACGGACGAAGTGGCGTGCGCCATCAGCTCTGCGTAGGCTTCCATCTGCCGGATCGAGGCGTTGACGATCGCACCAAAAACGCCATTGATGAGGCCGCTGACGAATGACGGGAAATCCACCGCGCTGAGCAGCTCATTGGATGCCAGGATCGGGCTCGCGAACTCCTGCGATACGAGGCGGTCCGGATCAACCAAATACGACGCGACTCGAACCGTGTCGTGGGCGACTTGCCGGCGCTTGGCGGGCGGCAGAGAGCGATAGGCGGTCGACCGTTCGAGAAGGTTGCGTACCTGCGGGCGCACCGCTGAAACAGCCGCCTTTGAAACGGCAGACGCGGTCCTTCTGTGTGCGGATTTCGGCACGATGGTCCTGCCGGCCAGGCGGCCGTCAGACGAGCTTAACCGGGTGTGCGCCTGAGGCCTATCGGGGGTAACGGGCTCGCTCTCGCCCGCCGAGACTACTTGTTCTTGCCTTTACCGTTACCCTTGCCCTTGCCCTTGCCTTTGCCGTGCTCCTGTTCGTAGTACGGCACGTAGACGTTGTTGTACCAGTCGTCCTTGACGAAATACACGGGACGGGCGCAGGCGTCGTACTTGTGGCAGTGCTTCTTCCAGTCCTTGGCATGGCCCGGCGGCACGTGCAGATAGATCGGCTGCACCGGCTGCACAACCTGCACCGGCTGGATCACCACCGGCTGGGGATAGATCAGCACCGGCCGCGGGGCATTGCCGATGTCGATGTGGCCGTAGAAGCCAGGCTGCCCGATGCTGATCGAAACGCCAACGTCGGTGGCCGTTGCGGTCGTGGCGGCCGCGGCAAGCAAGATAGTGAGTACAAGGCGTTTCATAATGTCCTTTCGAGCGTCACTGATTCTCCAACGCTCGAGATACCGGGCAAGAAGACAGCGCTAAGACGAAATTAAGTCCGCGCCGCCGAGCGGAAAGTCCAAGCAAACGACCTCGTATCTATCGGCGCGGCGCCGGATCGCGGACTCACGCATCTGTGGGACGCCGTCGGGATAACCGCCGCACTGCAATCGCTCGCGGGCCTGTTCGAAGAAGCTCGCGTTCACAACCCAGGAACGCCATGTCTAAATCGCGAGCGACACGGCGCACGTCGAGCTGATCTTCGCGGGAACCGGTCACCATTGAGATTCCGAAGTCATCCGCTGAAAGGGGGGTGACAAGCGGCACGCGAGCCAGTAGTTTCGGGCGTCGCACTGACAGAGGGGAAGAGTGATGAGCCGCTTCGAACTGCGCCGGTCCGCTGGCGCGACTGCGCCACTTAGCGCGCTGCTGCTCGCTGCGTTGCTTGCCGGCTGCGCGACCGACCAGCCGCCGATGGCGGCGCCCGCTGGGTCGAAGACCGTGGACGTTCAGATCCAGCCGGCGCGCATTCCGCCCAATGAACAGGGCGCATTCGCACTGTCGACGTTCACCGGCTGCAACATCGTTTTCCTCGGCAAAGCCGCTGGTACCGACACCTTCAGCTACGGGGTCGCGACCACGTCGCGCATGGGGACCATCGACCAGTGCCTGGCGTCGCTGCGGCAGCAACCAGGCGTGCTCGCGGTTTCGGCGCCGCGTTAGATACCTGCCCACGCGTGCGCCCAGAGCGCACGCAGCGACGCACGATGCGGGCACGGTCTTGAAGGTTGTCTGCCGTCCCCTCACCGCCGCGCGGTGGGCCGACCTCGAGGCGGTGTTCAACGCGCGCGGGTGCTCGGTCGCTCGCGGCTGCTGGTGCATGTACTACCGGCGCAGCGGTGCCGCTCGACCGCTGCCGAAAGGCAAGACGCGGGCCCAGGTCAATCGTGCCGCACTGAAGTCGCTGGCCCAGGAAGGCCCCCCTCCGGGACTCATCGGCTATCGCGGCACCGTTCCGGTCGGCTGGATCTCCCTCGGTCCACGTGAAGACTACGCGCGCCTCGAACACTCGTCCGTGATGAAACCGGTCGACGACGAAGCGGTGTGGTCGATCATCTGCTTCGTCGTGCCGTCGGAATTCCGTGGCCAGGGCGTCGCCCGCGCATTGCTCGACGCAGCGGTGGCCTATGCCAGAAAACGCAAGGTCCGGCTGCTGGAAGCGTATCCAGTCGACAGCTCCGGGCGAACCAATCCCGATTCCCTGTGGTTCGGCATAAAGTCGATGTACGACGACGCGGGATTCGAGGAGGTCGAACGGCGAAGGCCGCGGCGGCCGGTCGTCCGCTTGCGGCTCGCCTGACGGATCGCCCGGTGGTGGGCTGGCCACCGAACTTTGCCCGTGTCGGCGTCTCCAACCAGGGTTGGGCGCAAGCCTGCTGCCAATCGGGAGGTGGCTGATGAATCGCACAGCGGCAATCGTTATCGCGATCGTGCTCCTGTCGGTCGGCGGTGCCATCTATCTCTGGCAAGACCGCACCGTGGTGCCACCGCAGGTGTCGGCGCCGCCTGCGGCCGAGCCGGCGCCTTCGACTCCAGCGCCGGTCGCCGAGCCCACAGTCAAGCACCCGATCGCGGCGACGGACCTGCCGCCGGCCGACACCAAGCTGCCGTCGCTTGCACAGTCCGATCCGGTGATCCGTTCCGAACTAGTCGATTGGCTCGGACGCTCGTCGGTCCAGTCCTTCCTGCAGCTTGACGATTTCGTCCGCCATTCCACAGCGACGCTCGACAACCTCGGCCGCGCGCGCGCGCCGACCCGCCTGTGGCCGGTCAACCCGACGCCGGGTCGCTTCACTGTCATGCAGAGCGGCGACGCGATCGTGATGGCGCCGGGTAATGCCGAGCGGTATGCGCCGTTCGTGGCTTTCGTCGAATCCGTCGATACGCGCCGCGCGATCGCGCACTACGTCCGCTGGTATCCGTTGTTCCAGCGCAGCTACGAGGAGCTGGGCTTTCCGAAGCGCTACTTCAACGATCGTGTGATCGAGACGATCGACTTGTTGCTGGCCACGCCGGAGCCGACCGGACCGATCGCGCTGAAACTCACCGAGGTACGCGGTCCGGTGCCGTCCGCGCAGCCGTGGGTGCGCTATGAGTTCGTCGATCCCGAGCTGGAAGCGCTGTCCGCCGGACAGAAGATGCTGATTCGTGTCGGGCCCGATCACAGCCGTCGACTGAAAGCGAAGCTGCGCGAAATCCGCGCGGGCCTGGTGCGCGGCGTTCCACGCTGAGTCCGGCTCCCGCCGCCCATATGGCCGGCTCCCGGTGCGTCATCGCGCCGCCTCACCTATGCTGCGACCTTCATCTCCTTGTCCACGAGTGCCCGCATGAGTCCACGCATCCGAGGTGTACTGGCGCCGGTCGTCACCCCGTTTCATGCCGATCTCAGTCCCGATGCCGAGCGGCTGCGTCGGCACTGCGAGTGGCTGGTCGCGAGCGGCGCCGGTCTGGCGGTATTCGGGACCACGTCAGAGGCAAACTCGCTGTCGGTCCGCGAGAAAATCGACCTGCTCGACCAGCTGATCGCAGCCGGACTACCGCCGGCGCGGATGATGCCGGGCACCGGATGCTGTTCGATCACCGATTCGATCGCGCTGACCGCGCATGCAGTCCGCCACAACGTGGCGGGCTGCCTGATGCTGCCACCGTTCTACTACAAGGGCGTTTCGGATGAAGGCTTGTATCGCAACTTCGCCACCATCATCGACGCGGTCGGCGATGAGCGTCTGCGAATTTATCTCTATCACATCCCGCCGGTCGCACAGGTCGGCATCAGCCACAGCTTGATCGAGCGGTTGCTGAAGGATTTTCCGGGGGTGATCGCGGGCATCAAGGATTCGTCGGGCGACTGGGAAAACACAAAGGGCATGGTGGAGCGGTTTTCAAAAGCGGGCTTCGACGTATTCGTCGGCAGTGAGTCGTTCCTGCTCGCCAACCTGCGCGCCGGCGGCGTCGGCTGCATCAGCGCGACGGCCAACGTGCAGCCGGCAGCGATACAGCATCTCTTCCTCGATTGGCAATCGGCCGGTGCTGAAACCGCGCAGGCGAAGCTCGATGCAGTCCGCGCGATATTTCAGCGGCGCCCGATGATCGCTGCGCTGAAGCAGGCGATTGCGCAGCAGAGGTCCGATCCCGCCTGGACACGCGTCCGTCCGCCGTTGACCGAGCTCGACCCGATTGCGGCCCCCGAACTGCTCGCCGAGCTGGCGGCCATTGGATTCTCCATGCCAGACCCGGCAAGGGTGGCCGAGCTAGCAAGTTGAGAAGGCAGTGAAGGTCACCATACTCGACGATTACTTCGACACCCTGCGCACCCTGCCCTGCTTCGCGCGCCTGGCGGGTCACGACGTGACGATCTGGAACGACCACGTCCAGGACGTCGACGCGCTGGCCGAACGCCTGCGCGAGACCGAGGCACTGGTGTTGATCCGCGAGCGCACGCAGATCCGTGCGCCGCTGCTCGATCGTCTAGATGCACTGCGCCTGATCAGCCAGCGCAGCGTCTATCCGCACATCGACATCGAGGCCTGCACACGGCGCGGGATCGTGGTGTCGTCGAATCTGCACACGGGTACTCCGTCCTACGCCGCCGCCGAACTCACCTGGGCGCTGATCCTCGCCGCCGCACGCCGGTTGCCGCAGCAGGTCGCTGCCCTGAAGCGCGGCGTCTGGCAGACCGGAGTCGGCGACACGCTGCGCGGCAAGACGCTGGGCATTTACGGCTACGGGCGGATCGGCGCGGCAGTCGCCGGCTACGGTCGCGCGTTCGGCATGCCGGTGCTCGTCTGGGCTCGCCCGGAATCGCGCGAGCGCGCAGTCGCCGACGGCCATCGCGCCGCAGAGAATAAGCAGTCCTTCTTCGAGCAATGCGACGTCGTGACGCTGCACATGCGGCTGGTGGACGCTACGCGCGGCATCGTGACCGCGCGCGATCTTGCAGCGATGAATCCAGGTGCGCTGGTGGTCAACACGAGCCGGGCGCAGCTGATCGAGGATGGTGCGCTGGTGGCCGCGTTGCGCACCGGTCGACCGGGCATGGCCGCGGTCGATGTCTACGAGCAGGAACCGCTGCGCGACCCATCGCATCCGCTGCTTGCGATGGACAATGTCGTCGCCACACCGCACATCGGGTATGTCACGCGCGAGGAGTACGACCTGCAGTTCTCCGACGTGTTCGACCAGATCGTCGCATTCGCGGAGGGCAAGCCCATCAACGTGGTCAATCCCGAGGTGCTGAAGCGGCACTGACCGCGGCTCACCTGCCCAGACGCACCGCTGCGGCGATCACGACGCCGCGACCGCCAGACGCATCGCCGGCCGCCAGCTGGCGTCGGCACGTGTGAGCCGCAACTGCAGGCCGATCGCGAGGAGCGCGAGACCGACGTCGATCGTCCATAGCGCCGTGTCGCTACCGGTTGCCTGCGCCATGGCCCCGCCCAACCAGATGCCGGCGAAGCTGCCGACTTGATGGACCAGCGAGACGATGCCGAAGATCGTCGCCATGCGAAGCGTGCCATAGCGCTCCGCCACCTGCTGCGAAATGGCTGGCAGCAGAGACATGTAGCTCACCCCCATCAGTGCGCCGAAGACCAGCATCACCAGCGGATCAGCCGGTAGCACCAGCAACAGCACGATCGAGGCTGCCCGCAGCCCGAAGATCGACATCATCACCGCTTGCGTGGAATGGCGCCGTAGCCACAAGCCGACTCCGAGGCTGCCAACCAGGTTAGCTGTGCCGAGCAGCGCCAGCCACGGCCCGGCGAGTTTCGGGTCGAGCCCGCAGCGCTCGATGACGCCGGGCATGTGCGCCGTCAGAAACGACACGTGAAAGCCGCAGATACCGAAGCTAAGCGCAATCAGCCAGAATGGTGCTGACTGCAGCACGTCGCCTAGGTCGTTCTTTGCAGCCGGCGTCGCGGCCGACGAATGGCCGACATTCGCACCGCGGAATGCATACGCCAACGGAACGGCGACGAGCCCCAGCAGGGCGGTAGCCCAGAGGGCACCCATCCACCCGAGTGTTGCGAGCGCGGTCTGTGTCAGCGGTCCTAGGATCAGCTGGCCGACCGAGCCGCCGGCGCTGACGACGCCGAACGCAAATGCGCGACGCTCGACCGAGACGCTTCGGCCAACTTCCGCCAGCAGCAGCGAGCTGCTCGCGACAGCGCTGCCGGCGATCGCCATCGTCACCATCACGACGGTCATCGACGCAACCGCACTGGCCGCGCCAATCGACACCGTGGCGAGCGCCAGCATCGCTGCGCCGCTCACGACCAGCCGGCGGACACCGTAGCGGTCCGCCATCCAGCCCAACAGCGGCTGCGCCACACCATGGGCCAGTTGGCCCATCGCCATCGCAAAGCCCAGCCCCGCCAGGCCAATGCCTGTGGCCGTATTCAGCGGCGAAACGAACAGCCCGAACGCCGAGCGGGTTCCCATGCCGAGCGCCATCAGTGCGGTCGCTGCGGCCAGGATGCCCGGCGCCGCCCGATTCATGGCCGATCCCCGGCGGCGGGTGGCGAATAACCGTCTCGGCGAGCCGGACGGAAGCTGGGCTGGACAGGGTGTTCAAGGTCAACCATCAACGACTCCGATTGCGTGTGTGCGGCGGAAGCTGGGCCCGCGGGGGTGCACGCATTGTCGAAAGCGTCGGTAGCTGCGGTGTTTCAGCGGTGTACGGGGTAGTTGCCGTTTTGTTTCGGCCGCCCGCGAATGCCGCTTGCCGTCCGATTGGCGTACGCTAGATGTGGCAGTCGGGTGACCGGGCGCATCCGACACGGTTGCCTCGTTTGACCTTCGCGTCTGGAGGACGCATGAGCAGTAAGACGACAGGGCACAAGACGGAACATCGCGCCGTCTCGGCGATACGCCGGCTGGCTGTCATCTCGGTGCTCGCGCTTGCGGCCTGCGCCACGAAGCCTCCTGCCACTCCCGTTCCGGAAGCGCTGCTGCACGATCAATTGTTCAGCCCGCCGAACGTGCCGGTCGACGCCAGTCAGGTCTTTGCAGTGAGCGATCTGATGCGGCGCTATCTCGCGAGCGAGATCGCCACGCAGGTGAAGGCGCGCGGCGTTCAGGGCGGACTGGTCGAGGCGGTGCACAACAAGGCGCAGCTGCGGCTCGAATACGACGCCAGCTACACCCGCAACGCATCGGAGGCCTTCGAGGCGCGCAGCGGTAACTGCCTGTCATTGGTGTTAATGACGGCGGCGTTCGCCAAGGAACTCGGTTTGCAGGTCCGCTACCAGACGGCCATTTTCGAGGAGACCTGGAGTCGCAGCGGAACGCTGCTGCTGCGTTCGGGTCACGTGAATATCTCGCTCGGTCCCAAGCTGCAGGACCGCGCCAACCCGATGGCGCGCACCTTCACGATCGATTTTCTGCCGGAGGAACAGACGCGCGGACTGAAAACGCGCGAAATTCCCGAGGCCATCGTGGTCGCGATGTACATGAACAATCGCGCGGTCGAGGCGTTGGTGCGCGGGCGGCTCGACGACGCCTACGCGTGGGCGAGCGCGGCCGTGCGATACAACCCCGATTATCTAGGCGCCCAGAACACGCTCGGCACGATTTATGCGCGCCACGGCAACATCGCCGAAGCAGAGCAGGTCTACCTACATGTCGTGCAGGTCGACCCGACCCAGACGCGTTCGATGGCCAACTTGGCTGATCTGTACGAGCGGCAGGATCGGACCGCCGACGCAGCACTCTGGCAGGCGAAACTCGCGAAGCTCGAGCCCGAACCACCCTATTACTACTTCAATCGCGGCATCGCAGCGCTGAAGGTGAACGATTACGCCACAGCACGCGACATGTTCGCGCGCGAGACCTCGCGTTCCCGCGATTCATCCGAGTCGCACTACTGGCTGAGCATTGCGTACTACCGGCTGGGTGACATGGAGAAGGCCACCAAGCATCTCGGCATCGCGCTCGATTACAGTACGTCGCGCGGCGACCGGGATCTGTATTCGGCCAAGCTGGAAGTGCTTCGCAAAAGCACACAGCGCTGAGGAACACCTCACGCGCCAGCGCGCCGCGGGCGCGGTGCGCAGGACAACTGGAACAGCCTAGCAGCCGCCCTTCTTCGGCTTCTTCGCTTCGTCTTTCTTCTCGTCCTTCTTAGTGTCGGCTGTCTTCGCGTCGGCCGTCTTCGCCTCGGGCTTCTTCTCTTCCTTCTTGTCGGTCGTCTTGTCCTGCGCGAATGCCGGCGCGTGGACGAGCGCGAAGGATGACAGCATGGCGATGGCAATCAGCTTCTTCATGTTTCGCATTCCTTGTCAGAAACTCCGCGGACCCGATTCCAACGGACAAGGCTGGCGCGCAGTTGACCTGCGCATCGGGGGCGGACACGCAGTGTAGCGGCGGCCAGCCGTCGGGCCAGCACCGACCGGCAATGCGCGCCGTCTATGCATATAAGCGCAATGTCATTGTGCGCGCTCCTGCCTCCGCTACCTTTAGTCGCCTCAGGCCACCTCACCCTTACCCGCAATTTCCTGACCGACATGACTACCGCGATCACCGCACCCACAGCCGACACGCAGCTGCAGCCCGAAGTCATCTTCGATCTCGCTGATGCCCGCCGCATCGAACTGGAGCTCCCCTACGCGGGCGCCGTCACGCCGGTCGAGGCATGGGCGCTGTTCGAACAAGGCAAGGCTCGCCTGATCGACGTTCGCACGCCACCCGAATTCAAGTTTGTCGGGGCCGCACCAGGCTCGGTAAACATCGAGTGGCGCGGCGCGGACATCCTGCCGAGTGCCATGTTCGTCAATGGACTGAAGGGCGTCGCCCGCACCGGCGATGCCATTTTGCTGATCTGCCGCAGCGGCGTGCGTTCGCATTCGGCAGCGTGTGCAGCGACTGCCATGGGGTTCAGCCGGGTCTACAACGTGCTCGAAGGCTTCGAAGGCCAGCGCAACCACGCCGGCCGTCGCGGCTCGATCGACGGTTGGCGGCACCATGGCCTGCCGTGGAGCCAGGATTAGTGTCCAGGCCTTAAGCGATATTCGCCCCGCGTTCGGCCAGCAGGTGCCGCAGCAGCGAGCGATGGCATCTGGCCTCGTTCTCGCAATAGCAGCCGACCGAGAACTGCGCCGTGCGGGACAGCGCGGCCAGCAGATCGAGTGTCCGGCTCGCATCGGCCACCGACATTTCGCTGCGGTACTTTCTCGCGAACGCCTGCCACGCGGCGTCGCTCGCGGCACTTTGGCCCATCTTCATCAGGTCGGCGCTCGGCGCTAGATTCGGAAACCACACGTCGTACCAGTTGTCGGCGGCGAACCTTTCCTTCGGCACACCGCGCGGCGGACGGCGCACCGTACCGATGCGCAGGCCTTCGTCCGCATGGCGCGGTGTACCCAGTCGAACTATTCGCACCGGCACGATGGGGTCTTCAGTCGCCTTCAAGATGAACGCTGCGCGCATGGATCGGCAGCACCAGCGGTGGCACCGCTCCGAGCGAACGCGACAGCGAGAGCAGGTCGGCCAACGGCAAGTCCTCCACCAGCAACGCCACGTCTTCGGTTGGCTTGAAGATGTTTGTGCCGTGATTGAGTCGCTCGCTCGTCAGTATCGGTCGATCCGACAGCCGCCGCAGCATCCACCCAATCACGGTCTGCTGCACGGCAGGTGACGCTGCATGGGTCCACAGCAAGTAATGCAGGTCTGCCGCCACCGCCGACGGACGCACGCCAGTCCGGACTTCGGGCTTCGGTGTGCCTGGCACCGGACGACGCATGGCCGGTACGGGTGCAAAGCGATACAACCACAGCAGGACTCGGGATTCGCCATCGGCCGCATCGACCGGAATCGACGCGTCGTACGCCTCGATCCCCGTCACGCCGAGGTTCGACGGAAAACCGTCGGACAACATGCGGATCAGGGCAGTCGTGGTCGCGGCGAGCGCGGGGTAAGTAGCCATCGTCTTCCTTGGGCGTAGCAACGATCGTTGCGAAGTGAAACCGGTTTACTTGGTCGGCTGCGGGCGCTCGGGAGGCAGCGCCTGCGTGTTGGCGGGCAGCGTACTTGCGCCCGAACTGCCGTCAGCCGGTGGCGGTGGCAGCGCGAGCGGCGCGCGGCGCTCACTCCAGGGCTGCAGGCTCGATGCGGGCATTTCGTACACCTGATAAAAGCCGGCAAGGCTGCTGTCGGAAGTTCCGACCTCGAGGTTATAGCCAGCGCAGCCGCCAAGCAGCACCGCGGCCGTAACCATGAATGCGGAGTTGCGCTTCATGGTGATCTCCAGTCGGCGACTGCAAACGGAGCACCGAGCGGATCGACCAGCACCGCCACCTGTGAGCGATGGTGCGCACGCGGCGCGACGATGATGCGCGCCCCGCCCTGCTCGGCTCGTGCAACCGTGCGTGCCACGTCGGCCACGCGCACGTACGGAATCCAAACAGATTTCAGCGTTGCGTCCGGACTGCGCATGATGCCGGCTCGTGCACGTCCGCCTGCGCTCAGCACATACGAGTCGGGCGTTCCCTTGCCGCCCTCCGTGATCGCGTAGCCGAATACCTCGCGGTAAAACGCAGCAGCGCGCTCCGGATCAGTGGTCCACAGTTCAGCCCACAGCCATTCACCTTCGCGACCAAGCTGATCGGGCGGATCACCGCGATCGGCGCGCAATACGGCGAAGCGAGCACCCGACGGATCGCTCAGCACCGCGATTTCACCCCGCCCCGGCAATGTCCGCGGCGCCACGACGATGCTGCCGCCCCGTTCCTGCGCCCGGGCGGCCATGAACTTCGGATCGCCGCTGACAAGACCGATCCAGCGCGCGCCCGAATGGGTCTTGTCAGTGCGTGCCAGGACGATGCCGCCGATCGCCTGGCCGCTGGCGATGATCGTGACATAGCCCGGGCCGCCGGCGTCTCCCGGCACAGTGCGATAGGTCCAACCAAATACCCGCGCATAGAAGTCAGACGAGCGGGCGACGTCGGTCGTCACCAGATCGGCCCACAACCAGCGGCCGGCGACTCGCGCTGCCGTTAATGGCTCTCCCACTGGCGGCCACGCCAGATTCTGTGCGGTTGCCGCTCCGGCCGTCATCGCGATGGCCGCCAGAGCGATCCGCCGTACCCTTGAAATCATGCAGCGCTCCCTGTCCGGCCGAGCACGATGCCCTTAGTGTAGCGACGGGTACTGTCGCGCGCGCTGCGCACACGGCTTGCAGGGATACTCGGTGTTGGCAGCCACCGCTGAGCAACGCACAATGGAGACCACGTCCCGACCACGGAACCCCGCATGAAAGCGCGACCGAATCCTCTTCGACCTGCACTGGCTCTGGGCGCCTGTGTGCTGGCCGCCTGCGCGACCACCAAGATGGACGCGCAATGGTCCAACCCGGAATTCAAGGGAGTGTCCCTGAAGGGTCAGACGGTGATGGTGGCCTGCCAGGCTCGCGATTTCACGACGCAGGCCGTCTGCGAGGATCAGATCGCCACGCAGATGGCCGCACGCGGCGCCAAGCCGATGAAGTTTTCGCTTGTCAGCGCCGGCGCACCGCCGGCCAACGACGCGCTCGAGGCGGCAGCCAAGCGGGCAAACGCGCGCGCGGTGTATCGCAGTTCGCTGACCACCTTCATGCCCGCGGTCAGTCCCGGACCGACGATCGGCATCGGAGTCGGCGGCGGCGGCTATCGCGGCGGCGCCGCTGGTGGAATCTCAATGCCGGTGGGCGGCGGCACCGTGACCGAGGCCTACACGGCGGACACAGCGATTGTCGATGCTGCCACCGGCAAGCTGGTGTGGACCGGCCGTGCGACCACGCCGACCGGCAGCGACACGACCGCCCAACTCGCCGATCTCGCGCGAGTCACACTCGAGGCACTGACGGCCGCCGGTCTGCTCTGACCCGCTGACACCACCCGTTCAGTTGCACTGCGCCAGGAAGCGCTCGACCTCACGGCGCAAATCGTCGTTCTCGACCGGCTTGCGCAGGACGGCTCCGACCTCGAGCGACCGCGCGCTTGCGAGCATGGCTTCGTCGGCATAACCCGTGTAGAGCAGCCAGGGCAGCCCGGGTCGCTTCGAACGCAATCGGTGTGCGAGTTCTATTCCACTGACCATCGGCATCGCGTGATCGGTCACCACCAGATCGAACGCATCTGGGTTCCGGGCGAACGCGCGTTCGGCTGCATCGGCCGATGAGACCGCATCGACCTCGATGCCCCAGGATTCCAGCGTCTTCTGCATGACAGCGAGAACGCTTGGTTCGTCATCGACCAGCAGAATCCGGCCGCTCAGTCGAGCGTTGCCTGTCGCGGACGCGCGGACAGGTGCCGCTTCAGGTGCGTCGCCCGCGTATGCCGGAAACAGCACTCGGAAAGTCGTGCCGCAACCGGGTACGGAATCGACGATCAGATGGCCGGAATGCTGATGCACGATGCCGTGGACGGTCGCCAGTCCCATTCCGGTCCCCTTGCCCGGATCCTTGGTCGTGAAGAACGGGTCGAAGATGCGCTCCAGCAGACCCGCTTCGATGCCGGCTCCGGTGTCGGCCACCGACAATTCGACATAACGTCCCTCGATCGGCCTGTGGCAGCTCGCACAGACCGCATCCTCGGGTTCGAATTGCCGCACGCGGATGCGGATGGCCCCGCCTCCCGGCATCGCGTCGCGCGCATTGATCGCGAGATTGAGCAGCACCTGATGCGCCTGGACCTCGTTGATGAAGACCGGCGGTGCCGCCTCGGCCTCGACGATGATGTTCAACGTCGTCGGAATCATCGAACGCAGCATCGGCAGCGCCTCGCGCACAACATTCGGCAGCGACAGCACGCACGGCTCGCCGCGCCCGCCGCGCGAAAACTCCAGCATCTGCTGGATCAGCTCGCGCGCGCGGCGGCAGGCCTTCTGTACCTGCTCCAGGTAGTCGCCGAGGCGAGGATCATCGTTCACCGCAGGACGCTCGAGCGCGAGCCCGGTGTTGCCCATGATGCTCGCAAGAATGTTGTTGAAGTCGTGTGCAATGCCGCCAGTCAGGTGGCCGATCGCCTCCATCTTCTGTGCCTGCAGCAACTGCGATTCCAGTTCCCGGCGCTGCCCTTCGGCCCGACGGCGCGCGGTGACATCCCGTCCCATGTACAGGACATGTTTCTCCCCGCGGTGCAGGACCGGCACCCCACGGAGTTCGAGCTCATAGCGCGTGCCGTCGCGGCGGACGAGCTGCGTCTCGAACAGGATCGGCTCTCCGGCCAGCGCGCGCTCGTGCAGACCCCGTATCGTCTTGGCCGCCTCCGGTGGATTGGCTAGCACGCGATCGACACCAATCACCTCGTCGCGCCGGTATCCGCTCATCGCCTCGTAAGTGGCATTGACGTCGACGATGCTGAAGTCCGCTGCACGCAGCACAAGCGCGTCGGCGGACGAATTGAAGATCCCCCGGTACTGCTCCTCGCTGTCGCGCAACGCCCGTTCGGCGCGGCGCCTGTCGCCGATATCGCGCACGATGACGAGAACGTGCGGTCGGCCACGATATTCCATGCGGACGCCCTGAATCTCGACATCGAACTCCGACCCATCCCTGCGGCGGGCGCGGGCTTCGATGTGCGCTGGCTTGCCATCCAGTATCTCAGGCAGCAGCTCGGCGCACCGGCTCTTCAGATCGGGCGGGACGAACGCCGCATCGGCCAGCGCGGCCGGCTCAAGGCCATCGAATCCGAGCATCGCTAGGAATGCCCGGTTGACGTCGACGATACGATGGTCCGGGTCCCATAGCAGCAGGCCATCCACGGACGCGTTGAAGATTGCGCGGTACTGCTCTTCGCTAGACCGTAGTGCGTCCACCGCCTGCTTCAGTTCGGTGACATCGCGCGCGATCGCCAGCACATGCGGTTCGCCGCGATGTCGGATCGGCGTCGTGCGCACTTCGATGTCCAGGCTGCGACCATCACGGCTGATCGACTTCAGGACCCCGTGGCACGACTCGCCGGCAAGCGTGCGACGCACCAGCTCGCGCCGCTGCTCCAGGTATTCGGGCAAGTGATGTTCGAACGCCGTTCCACTGAGCACCTGCTCGCGACTCACCCCGAAGAGCCGCTCGTAGGCCGGATTGATGTCGACGCGGCTCAGGTTCGAATCCCACAGCACCATCGCGTCGACTGAGGCGTTGAAGATCGCCCGATACTGCTTTTCGCTGGCCCGCAGCGCTTCTTCGGCTCGGCGCCGCGCCGAGACGTCGCGCCCAATCGCGAGCACGTGCGGCTCGCCCCGGTGGACAATCGGCAGATAGCGCAGCTCCACGTCAAACTTTTCCCCGCTCTTCTTCACGCCTTCGGTTTCGAGCTGCCCGGCCTGGCCCGCAAGCGCGCGCCGGATCATCTCGGTTCGCAGCTCCCGACCCTCCTTGGAGATGCGGCTTGCGAAGCTGCGGTTGATCGCCTCGTCCCGGCTGTATCCATACAGTTGAGTGAAGGCCTCGTTGACGTCCACGATGCGAAGGTCGCGATCCCACAGCGCAATCGCGTCGGCGGACCCATCGAAGATGACGCGGTACTGCTCCTCGCGCAGCCTGAGCGCCGCCTCGGCGCGTTTGCGCTCGGTGATGTCGCGCGCGATTCCCAGCACATGTGCCTGGCCGCGATGCTGGAACGGGATGACGCGCACCTCGATGTCGAAGGCCGTGCCATCCCGGCGGAAGGCGGTCGTTTGAAGCTCGGCAGCGTCGCCGGCGAGTGCGCGATCCAGGAGAGCCCGGCGTTCCTCCCGGAACGGCTCAGGCACTATTTCCGCCAGTGTCTTGCCGATCACCTCTTCACGGCGCCTGCCGAACATCTTCACGTAGGCCTCATTCACGTCGACGCGGCGATACTCGCTGTCCCAGAGGACCAGCGCGTCGGCCGAGGCGTTGAAGATCGTCCGATACTGCTCTTCGCTCGCCTGCAGCGCCTCCTCGGCTCGCCTGCTGTCCGTGATGTCGCGCACGATCGCGAGCACGTGCGGCTCGCCACGATGGCGAAACGGAACGGCCTGGACCTCGGTCAGAATGCGCGTGCCGTCCGCGTGAAACGACACCAGTTCTGCATGACAGCTCTCGCCGGCCAGCGCACGCCGCACGAGCTCGCGCCTCGGCCGTTCGTACTCCTCCGAAAACCTCGGGTACTCATAGCCCCGTCCGATCACGTCCTCGCGCTTCCAGCCGAACATCCTTACGTAGGCCGAATTGACGTCGACGCGGCGATACCGGCTGTCCCAGAGGATCAGCGCGTCGGTCGAGGCGTTGAAGATTGCCCGGTACTGTTCTTCGCTGGACCGGACCGCCTCCTCTGCGAGCTTGGCTGCCGTGATGTCGCGCACAAAAGCAAGAACCCTACGTTCGCCGGCGATCTCGGCGCGCTTCAGCGTGACTTCGTTCCACATCAGATGCCCGTCGCGGTGGCGTCCGTTCCACTCGAAGCGCAGCGTGTCGGCACAGTTCTTGGCCTCCTCGATGCGGGCAATCGCGTCGCGCTCGGTATACGGAGGGACGTTGGCGCTGATGTCGCCCACGCGCAGCCGCTGCAGTTCCTCGCGCGGATAGCCGTACAGCTCGCTTGCCTTCGGGCTGACGTCGAGGATCGCACCGGTGTCCCAGTCGTGGATGAAGACAGCGTCCTCGTTCGCCTCGAAAAGCGATCGATAGCTCGCCTCGCTCGCCCGCAGCGCTGCGTCGCTGCGCTCGCGTTCGAGTTCCGCCGCCGCCCGCACAGCGAAGATCTGCATCAGCGCTTCGATCAGCGACGGGTCGCGCATCGGTGCACGATCCATCGCGACGATCAGGCCCAGGTGCTCGCCGTGGCCGTCGACTAGCGAACGCGCCGCATAACTGTCGAAGCCCTTGGTCTGGAACATCGAGCCGGGGGCGAACTCAGCGTTGACACCGGAACCCACGAAGCGCGATTCACGGCCCGTCACGCCGCGGCACGGCGAGCCTTGCACGTCGTACTCGAACGGCGACAACAGACGGCCGTCAAGCCAGGTTGCCAGGGTTCTTACGAAACCGGGACGCGATGGGATCGGAGTCGCGATCAGCGTCGCGCTGACGCCCAGGACCGCGGCCATCTGCTCCGCCAGCTGCGCGAACACATCGCGTCCCTCAACGCGCGATGCCGCGAGTGCCGCTGCACGGGTCTTGTCTAGCTTCTGCTGCAGGCGACTAAGCGCCTCTGCACGGTCGTCCATCGAACACGCTCCGCCGCGACATGCTTAGCCGCTAGCACCGTTTCGAGTGTAGGTCGCCAGAGCCGGCGCGTCGCGCGCAATTACCTTGCTGATACGGACTGAAACGTGCCGGTTACAAAGCGTCATTCATGAACGCCAACCGGCGCTCACACGCCCCGCACAGCCGAAGTCAGGGCGCCGCGGCAGCCGGCACATACATGTAACCGGCCCCGCGCACGGTCTGGATGATGCGCGGATTCTCCGGATCGACTTCGATCTTGCGCCGCACCCGCGCGATGCGGATGTCGATCGAACGGTCGAACGGCTCCCACTCCCGGTTGCGCGTCAGGGTCAACAACCGGTCCCGCGTCAGCACCTGGTTGGGGTGGTCGAGAAACGCCTTCAGCAGATCGAACTCCATCGCCGTCAGTCCCACATCGTTGCCATCGGCATCGACTAGGCGGCGGGCTGCCAGATCCAGTTCACAGCGCCCCACTCGCACCCGTGGACTGCCCTGTGGCGCAGGGGCCGGCGGTCGCTGCAGACGCCTCAGCACGCTCTTCACCCGCGCAAGCAGTTCGCGCGGCTCGAACGGCTTGCCGATGTAGTCGTCCGCACCGACCTCGAGGCCGACCACACGATCGACCGGATCGGCCGCACCCGTGACCATGATGATGCCGACGTCGTGCCGCTCGCGCAGAAAGCGCGCCAGCGCCAGACCGTCCTCGCCTGGTAGACCGAGATCAAGCAGGACCACATCGGGAACGCGTTGCGTCAGGGCAGCGCGCAGCTCCGCGCCGTTGCCCGCAACTTCGACGCCGTAACCATGCGTAGTGAGGTAGTCGAACAGCACGCGCCGTACGGCTTCGTCATCGTCCACCACCAGGATTTGGGCAGTCGTCAACGGTGTCCTCGAGTTCGGTCTGGCGCGGCCGCCGGGTGCGGTCAGCGATACGCACTGATACAGAACGATACGGGATTGCCGGCCTTTGTATACAGACGCTGCCTAGAGTGCCTGCCATCACAACGCCGGCGACGCCGGAATTCCAGGAGAAAGCACGATGAGCACTCAGTCTTCGAATTGGACCGCCTCCCCGGCCGGCGTCTCCATTCAGGAAAACTCGCAGGTCGCGCGCATCAAGCGCGTCTACAAGGTAGTCCCGGTAGGGACAAGTGTCGCGGCCAGCAATGATCGCCTGTATCAGGCGCCGAAGGAAACTGCGGCGGCTCTCGATGCCTGGGCCCGCCGCGCCGCGGCGACGAACGGTTTCGGCGACGCGCCAACGGCGGGCACAGCCGCCTCGCGATTCAGTTCCTACGAGCTTGCCCTCAGGGCTCGGGAAGCGGCTCACGCCGGCCTCGGGGAAATCCTTGCCGCGCTGGCGCAGGCCCTCGCTTCGCAGCTGCGCTTGATAACTGCCGCATGGCAACGCGCTCGCGATGCCAGGGCGACGCGGCTTGCACTCGAAGGGCTCGACGCCCGGACGCTGCGCGACATCGGCTTCGACCGCAGCGAATCGCCTTCGATCGCTGCCGAGCTGGCCGGCGGAGCGCGCCTGACCCGGATACGCACGCTGATGACGCTGCGCGATCTTTCCGTCTGAGTCACCAGTTTTCCACCCCAACCGCCTCGAGGAGTCACTTCATGCAAGCAACTGCCGAACACGTCGTCAATCCCGCTGTAGTCCCACAGACCGCCGCGCCGAAAGGACCCTACTCCGACCGCTACGCCAAGGTCATCGAGGTCTCGAAGCGTGTCCGCTGGGACATCGAGCGCGATGTGTTCCGAGGCCGGAACTTCGACTTCAGCAAGAAGTTTCTTCCCGACAGCCTGTCCAAGCTCGGTGAGCTGACGTTCGTCACGCCCGAGGAGGATCGCTTCCTCAGTCAGATCCAAGGACGTACCTACGCGAACGTTTTCGGCCTGGTCGAGCGCTTCATCGGCGCGAAGGTGCTGGAACTGAGCCAGGACCACTGGCTGGGCGACCAGGTCGCGCTCGAGGCGCTGGTGCGCTTCACCGACGAGGAACTCAAGCACCAGGAAATGTTCCGCCGGCTCGAACGCATGGCGGCGGCCGAAATGCCGGACGGCTATGACTTCAAGCCGCAGCCCAACGATGTCGCCAACGCTGTTCTTTCCAAGTCGACCTGGGCCGTGCTCGGCCTGACGCTCGACATCGAACTATTCACGCAGGCACATTACCGCGCCAGCATCGAACCCGACTCCGAATTGTCGGAACTGTGGAAGGACGTGTTCCTGTTTCACTGGAAAGAGGAATCGCAGCACGCGATCCTCGACGAACTGGAGTGGAAGCGCGAGGACGCGCGCATCAGCATCAGGGAGCGGGATCAGGGCGTGGACGACCTGATCGCCCTGGTGGGTGCCGTCGACGGCATCGTCCAGGCACAGGCCAAGTCCGACGGCGATTACTTCCTGCAGACCTCAGGTCGCGGCTTCACCAGCGAACAGCAACAGGCGATCCACGCGACGCTGCTGAAGGCCTATCGCTGGCAATTCATTTTCTCCGGTGTCCAGGAGCCGCGTTTCCTCGCTGTTCTCGGCGCAATGATCACGCCGGATCAGGGCGCGCGGATCCAGGCCGCACTGGCGTCGATCGAAGGCTGACCCGAAACCGTTGACCCCTAGCGGCCCGGCACCCGGGTCGCCTCAAACGTCGCAGACGGTGCAACCGATTCGGAGGCACTTCCCGCGACCGGGAGATCGTCATGTCCGAATTCAAAGCCAATGTACGTACGACTGGAAGCGGCCCTGCCGTCATCCTGCTTCATTCGAGTGGCAGCTCAGGGCGACAGTGGGATCCGCTCGTCGAACAGCTGCGCGACCGCTTTCGTGTGCATGCCGTCGATCTACACGGCCATGGTGGTACGCCGGCGTGGCTGTCGAGCGCTCCGATGAGCCTCGCGGACGAAGCCGCACTGCTCGGGCCGTTGATGAAAGCCGCGGACGGAGTCCATCTGGTCGGACATTCGTACGGCGGTGCGGTGGCGCTGAAGGCCGCCGTGCAGTTTCCGCAGCTTGTGCGCAGCGTGACCGTCTACGAGCCTGTCCTGTTCAGCATGCTCTTCACGTTCAATCGGCGTGATCGGGCCGCCACGGAGATCCGCATAGCGGCCGACTCGATGCGCAACTGGCTGGCGCGCGGTATGGCCCGGCAATCGGGGCAGCGCTTCGTCGACTTCTGGTCAGGGCCGGACAGCTGGGACGCCTTACCGCCAGCCCATCAGGAGATGATCGCCAGCCGGATGCCGTCGATCATGGCCCATTTCGACGCCCTCTATGGCGATTCGACGTCGCGTCACGATCTGGCCGGCTTGCAGGTTCCGGCACTCGTGCTGACCGGTGCCACGACCCGGCTGACAACGCGGCGCATCGGCGAATTGCTGCAGGCCGCGATGACCGAGGCGACGCATGAGACGCTGGAGCACATGGGCCACATGGGCCCGGTGACGCACGCCGCCGTCGTCGCAAAGAGGATCGCGCGCTTCCTGGACGCCCAGGCGGCCGCGGACCGCACAGACAACCGGCTGGGCCAGGCCGCGTAAGCACGTCGCTAACACTGCGGCCGCGACGGTGGGACCGCGCGGTTGCGCCGAAAGCGCCATGATGGACGCGCGGTGTCCGACTTCAGGGTGACGCTGACGCCTTCTGTCGCGCACGTTCGATCGCATCCGACAACTCGCGGTGCCGGGGCGAGCCGTCCGGCAATTGATCGAGCAGCGTTGCCCAGTACGAGGCCGCCTGGCGGAAATCGCGGCGCTCATACGCGGCACTGCCGGACATCTCCAGTGCGACCGGGTGTCGAGCATCGATCGCCAGCGCTTGCGCGACGAGTTCGGCCGGCCTCCCGCTCAGCGAGCCACCCTGCATCATTGCAAGCGCATCGGCGTACTCGCACAACACGGCCGGGTCGCGCGCAACCTTGGGTGATGCGGCGATCGCACGTTGATATGCGTCGGCCGCCGCTGCGAGATCGTCCTGCTCCGACCGAACGCGCGCCAGCAGCGCCCAGGCGCGCGCGTCGGCCGGATGCTGTCTCACATGCAGTTCGAGTTCGTCGCGGGAAGCTTTCGTTGGCGAGGCGCCAGTCGCCCGATCAAGATCGCGCGGGTTGCCGAACACCAGGTAGAGCAACACTGCCAGCGTGGGCACCGCGATGGCGACTGCCAGCGCTGCGCGGCGACCCTGGCCTTCGCGTTGCGACGCATCGGGTGCGATGTCGGCGAGCATCCGCTGCAGCAACTCGTCACGGGCCCGCTTGGCATCGTCCGCAGCGATTAGTCCCGCACTCAGGTCGCGCTGGACCTCGGTCGCTTGCTGGTGATAGATGTCGGCATTCAATTGCGCGCGCGACCTATCTTGTCCGCGCCGCGGTCGCCACAACGTCGGCAGCACGAATCCGAGCGCGATGACGACGAGCGCGCCAGCAACCAGCAGGAATACAAGCGTCGGGCTCACGGTGCCTCTCACACGAACTATAAGGCGCCGCGAAGCGGGCGGACGAAAGCGAAGGCTCCCGCCCGCCTATGAAGTCGCAAATCGGCGCTACTTCGCCGTCGCCGCAGAGGCGGTGCCGCCCTTGCGTTTGGCAGCCATCGCGTCGCGCAGGATCTTGATGCCCTCCTCCGATGCCGTGGCCGATTTCGCCAATGAATCCTTCGCCTGGTCGAGATTGTGGAACGCCGAACCGTTCGACGCGGTCCACCATTCCCAGTTGGCATGCGCCTCGGTGTGCTTGGCGCGCGCGGCGTTTAGCGTGGCGTCGTCCAGCCCGACTGCCTGCGCCTCGACGAAAGTGTTGATCAGCTGCCCGAGCCAGAACTCGGCATGCCGCACCTTGCCGGCGATAGTGCGACGACATCGACTCCATCACGTACTTGGCCTGCTCCTCATTCCAGTCGGTGTGGCAGGTCAGGCAGGTCTGCTTGATGTAGTTCTTCGGGCTTGTCTGCCAGTGCGAGGTGTAGGTCTTCTTCGTCTTCGGATCGGTGACCTTCGGCATGTGGCATGACGCGCACTGCACGCCGGCCTTGTCGTGCTTCGAATTCCAGAACACCTCGGAGTCCGGATGCTGCATCTTGGTCAGCAGCGCACCGGTCTGGAAGTGGCGGAAGTCGCGGAAGTTGATGCTGTCGTAGAACTTCGTGATGCTGTTGACATCCACCAGCGGGAAGATGTTGGTGCGCTGGTCGGCCATGCCGATCGCAGCGCCGGTCTTAGGATCGATGCCGGGGTTGCAGTTGTATTCGACATGGCACTGCGCGCATTGCAGCTTGCTGTCGTAGCTTTCCAGCATCGCGATCTTGCGCGTGTAGCCGCGCACGCCCAGGTCCTTGACCTCGAACTTCGTCTTGCGCGGATCCTCCGAATACAGCGTCGGAAAATCCTTGCGCGTCAGCGCCTGGATCAGCCCATCGCGCACGATGCGCGGCTTGGCGGCGTGCGGGTCGTGGCAGAAGATGCAGTTGTTGGCGTGGTTGACCGACTTGACCATCTCGACCACCTTCGACGACCGGCTCCACTTGGCGCCCGGCACCGGATCGCCCATGTAGGCCCAGTCGAGAATGTGGTCCTGCGTCTTGCACGACAGGCATACCGGGTTCGCCGCGGCGGCGGTGCCCGGCTTGAAAGCCTTCTGATCGGTGTTGTCGGGATAGTTGTCCTGAATGACGTCCCACACCTTGAAGCTGCCGCCGGGTTTGGCCAGATAGCGCCAACTGTCCTTGGGACTGAAGCGGCCGCCGAAGCCACGGTCCACGACGAACTGGTCGAGCACCATGAACGCATGCGAGCGCGGCAGGTTGTGCTCGCGCGTGAAGCCATGCGGCGTCATCAGCTGATCGAACGCCGGATTCGGTGACGGCCCCGTTGCCTGCTTCTTTTCGAAGCGGCCGGTCCGGTGCCAGTCCATCTGATAGGCCGTGTCGAACTGGTTCTTGTGGCAGGTGCCGCAGGTGGCCGGGTCCGTTGAGGTGATCGGCCGCGAGGCCGGATTGCCGAGGTGCGCGTCGATGCCGCTGTGGCACGAACTGCACGCCAGCCCCTTGTGTTTGCCCGAGTCGTGGAATTCCTTGATGGGCGCGTGGCACCCGAAGCAGCCCGAGGCGTCGAATTTGGCTGGCTTGGTCGCAGAAGGAGTCTTCGATGGTGCCGCTGCCTTACCAGCGGCCGGGGCCTGCTGCGCCGATGCGAGCGGCACGGCCAGCGCGCCCAGCAGAGTGGCTGCCTGCAGCACGCGCAGGACTATCGTCATCTTCCCCATGGTCCCCCCGAACACTGATGAAAGAATCGAGCTAACGGTAACAACCGCGTCTTGCCCACGCTTGACAGCCATCAAGGCCGCCAACTGCCAGACTTACCTCCCCAGAGGCAGAAGCAGAATACTGCTTACGGAAGTACGCGGTCGATCGTGACCGTCACGTCCCTGGTGCCAACCGCGACAGGCTTGGAAAGCCCTTCGAGATCGCCGCTGGATGGCATCGGCCGGCCTGACTTCGAGACCCGCGCACCAACGACGACCGACGGCGCGGTCGAAAGCGTCATCTCCGGCGACATCGCCATCGTGTCGTCCAGCGTGAATTTCGCAGGCAGTTCGGATACCTTCACCTGCGTCAACGCGAGCGGCATCCGTGATCCTTCGGCACGACGCGCGAAGATGAACACGGTGTCGGTCGGCCCTGCCTTTGCCTTGATCGCTTCGGACAGGTTGACGACGCCGCCGACTGTGCTTCCGGCCTTTGGCGAAGCTGCCTTCGCGGTTGCCGCAGTTGAAGAGGCTGCCGCGGCCGGCGTCTTCGGCGCCGCTTTCTGCGCGGCGACCGCGACGGGTGCGTCCGCGGGAAGGCCGCCCAGTTGCCGTGCCTCGTTGATGCTCGGCGTGATCGACTTCACGATCGGCGAATCCGCCGGCTGCGACGATCGCAACCGCTCCCAGTAGTCGACAGCGCCCTTGTAATCCTTGCGGTCGAAGGCCGCGGTGCCTGCCATTGCCAGCGCCTTCCAGTGAGTCGGATTGATCGCCAGCGCCTGCTGCACAAGTTCGCTCGGCTTGCCGCTCAGATCCCGCCCGTTGGCCATCGCGAGCGCATCGGCATAGTCGGCCAGCAGGTCTGGTTCGTTCCGCACAAGCTGCGTCAGCCTTTCATAGGCTGCCGCGGCTTCGGGGAACTTGCGCATCGTGTAGTAGCTTCGTGCGAGCACGACCCAGCCCTCGACATTGTCGGGCTCCTTTTGCAGGCGCTCGGCGAGCTTCGCGACCATCTCGTCGACCTGATCCGGCGTCAGCTGGTGCGCAGATTCGGGGGGGGTTGCGAGCGGCGAAAATGCTTCGGGCGCGCCGAGCTTCCAGTACAGCAGACCGGCCAGCACCGGCACCGCGACCGCAAGCACCATGGCCGAAGTCTTGCCGGAGTGCACCGGGCGCGCCTGCGGCGCTTTGTCGACGCGGGCCTCCTCGAGCAGCCGGCGTTCGAGTTCCTGGCGCGCTTCGCGATATAGCGGCTCCGAAATGGCGCCACGCGAGAGATCGGCGTCGAGATCGGCAAACTGGTCTCGATAGATGCTGGCGTTGGCGGCGTGGCGCTCCACGGTGCCGCGCCGCGCGGTCCGCAGCAGCGGCCACAGCAGCCACGTGAGGGCGATGACCACCATGACGGTGGCAACGGCGATGAAGGCAGTCACGATGTCGTCTTGTCGTTGGAGGCCTGGGCCAGCAGGCGCTCGGCCTCGGCACGCTCGGCATCGGTCAGCGGGCGATCCTCGATCCGGGCGCGGCGGGACTTCAGCGTTCGATAGAAGAACGTCACTGCCACCAGCAGCAATGCGAGCGGCCCGACCCACAGCAGTACCGTAGTGGCCTTGAATGGCGGGCGATACAGCACGAAGTCGCCATAGCGGGTCACCATGTAATCGACGATCTCAGCGTCCGAGCGCCCGGCCTTGATCTGCTCGTTGATCTGGTTGCGCAGGTCGACAGCCAGATCGGCGTTCGACTCCGCGATCGTCTGGTTCTGGCAGACGAGGCAGCGTAGCTGCGCCGACAGATCGACCAAGCGTCTGGCTGCTACCGGGTCGAGCTGGGTCGGCTCGGCCGCTGCCATGCTCGTCAACGGCAGACACGACAGCAGTATCGCCGCGAGGACGCGCCTCATGTCGCCCCCTTCGCCCTACGGGCTGTCCCCCCGAGGGGGAGCGAGCGCCTTCGGAGCGGCCGTGCGGCGCTCACTGGACCGCTCCTGGCTTGCTCAGCTCCGCGAGCAACGGGGCCATCTTCTTCTGCCACACCTCTTCGGTGATCGGCCCGATCTGCTTGTAGCGAATGACACCGGCCTTGTCGATGACGAAGGTCTCGGGAACACCGTAGACGCCATAGTCGATGCCGACACGCCCGTCGAGATCCTTGACCGACAGCGTGTACGGGTTGCCGAACTGCGCGAGCCACGCTTTGGCGGCTTCGGGCTTGTCCTTGTAGTTGAGCCCGATGATCGGCACCGTCTTCTTCTTCGCCAAGTCCACCAGCAGCGGATGCTCCTGGCGGCAGGCCACGCACCACGACGCCCACACGTTGAGCAGCCACACCTGCCCTTTCATGTCGGCCGGTGCGAACGCGGCTTGCGGCTCGGCGAGTTGTTGCAGCGAGAACGTCGGTGCCGCCTTATCGATGAATGGCGACGGCACTTCGCGCGGATTGAGCCACAGGCCGCGCATCAGGAACACCGCGACGATCAGGAACGTCGCGAGCGGCAAGCAGATAGAGAAGCAGTCTGCGCATGTCTTCAGGCTGTAGCGCGGGCGCCTGCGACTGCTTCGCTGCGGCGTGCGGCCAGGCGATAGCGCCGGTCGGACAGCGCGAGCAGGCCGCCGAGTGCCATCAGCACGCACCCGCCCCAGATCCACGTCACGAACGGCTTGTGATAGACACGCACACTCCACGCGCCCCTCGCCACCGGTTCGCCCAGCGAAACATAGATGTCGCCGAGCGGGCCCGAATCGATGGCTGCTTCGGTCATCGGCATCTGCTGGACGTTGTAGATGCGCTTTTCCGGATAGAGCTGCCGGACGACCTTTCCGTCGCGGCTCACCTCGACCGTCCCGCGCGCGCCGGTGTAATTCGGTCCGCGAATGTCGCGCGTGCCCTCGAACTTGAACACGTAGCTGCCGACGCTGACCGTGTCGCCGACGTCCATACGAACGTCGCGCTCGACTTCAAAACCCTTGACCAACGTGACGCCGATCACGAACGCGGCAACGCCGAGATGGGCGAGCTGCATGCCCCAGTAGGCGCGTCCTTGTGCAGCCAGCCGCTCGCGCAGTCCGCCGCGGATGTGGCGCACGCGTTCCATGATATTGACGACCGCGGATGCAATGACCCAGAACGCGAGGACGAGACCGAAAGAGATGAGCGGAGTCCAGCGGCCCGCGAGGAACGGAGCGATCACGCCGGCGACCACCGCCACACCCAGTGCCCACTTGAGCCGCGTCGTCAGGTCGGGCAGTTCGGCCCGCTTCCAGCGCGCGATCGGTCCGATTCCCATCAGGAACAGCAGCGGCGCCATGATGGGCACGAACACCGTATCGAAGTACGGCGGCCCGACGGAGATCTTGCCGAGGTTCAGCGCGTCGAGGAACAGCGGATACAGCGTGCCCAGCAGCACCGACGCGCAGGCCACCATCAGGAACACGTTGTTCATCAGCAGCAGCGACTCGCGCGAGACGGTTTCGAACTTTCCGCCGAGGCCGACCTTCGGCGCGCGCCATGCGAACAGCGCCAGCGAGCAGCCGATGACTGCCACCAGGAAGCCGAGGATGAACACGCCGCGTCGCGGATCGGTCGCGAAGGCATGCACGGAGGTCAGCACGCCGGAGCGCACGAGGAAGGTGCCGAGCAGAGACAGTGAGAAGGTGCAGATGGCCAGCAGCACGGTCCAGCTGCGGAAACTGCCGCGCTTCTCGGTCACTGCCAGCGAGTGGATCAGTGCGGTGCCGACGAGCCACGGCATGAACGATGCATTCTCGACCGGATCCCAGAACCACCAGCCGCCCCATCCGAGTTCGTAATACGCCCACCAGCTGCCGAGCGCGATACCGAGCGTGAGGAAGCACCAGGCGAGCGTCGTCCACGGACGGGACCAGCGCGCCCAGGCTGCGTCGAGCTTGCCTCCCAGCAGCGCGGCGATCGCAAAGGCAAAGGCCACCGACATGCCGACATAACCCATGTAGAGCATCGGCGGATGGAACACCATGCCCGGATCCTGCAGCAGCGGGTTCAGATCGCGCCCATCGGCCGCCGGCGGAAACAGCCGGTCGAACGGATCCGAAGTGGTCAGCATGAACAGCAGGAAGCCGACCGACACGACACCCTGCACGCCGATCACCCGGGCCACCATCTCGTCCGGCAGATGGCGCGAGAAGGTCGCCACGGCGAACGTCCACCAGGCCAGCATCAGCACCCACAGCAGCATCGAACCTTCGTGCGAGCCCCAGCTCGCTGCGATCCGGTACTGCAGCGGCAGTTGCGAGTTCGAGTTGGTGGCGACGTTGATCACCGAGAAATCGTTGTTGACGAACGAGGCGACCAGGCACAGCCACGCCAGCGTGACGAAGAACGCCTGCCCGCGCGCGGCCGGTCGCGCGACCGACATCCATACGCGGTCACCGCGCGCAGCACCGGCGATCGGCAGCGCCGCCTGCACGGCGGCGATCAGCAGCGCGAGGATCAGTGCGAAGTGACCGATTTCCGGAATCATCCTGAGCTCCTACGGTACTTTGACCGTCTTCTGCGCCTTGGTCGCCTGCTCGACGGCATGCGCCGCCTCGGGCGGCATGTAGTTTTCGTCGTGCTTGGCCAGCACCTCTTGCGCGCGGAACGTGCCATCGGGCCCGAGTCGGCCCTGCGCGACGACGCCCTTGCCTTCCTTGAACAGATCCGGAAGGATCCCCGAGTAGGTCACCGGGATTACCTTCGCCGTGTCGGTCACATTGAAATTCACCGTGAGGCCGTCGCTGCCGCGTTTGAGGCTGCCCTGCTCGACGAGTCCACCGATGCGGAACGCCTTTCCGACCGGCGCCTCCTTGTTCGCGACCTGCGTCGGACTGTAGAAGAACACCAGGTTTTCCTGGAAGGCCGACAGCACCAGCGCCACCGCGATGCCCAGTCCGGCCAGCGCGCCGACGATCAGCGCCATCCGCTTGTGTCTTGGTTTCATGCAGCACCTCTACCACGCGCGATTTCGCGCACCACTTCGGCCACCGCCGCCAGGCGACGCGCCCTCAGCTGCCAGACCTCAGCCAGCACGATCGCCGCCACCATGCCGAAGGATCCCCAGACATACAGGCCATAACCGCCCATCGTCCAGAAGTTTGCCCAACTTCCCCAGTTCACTTGAGCTTCCCCTGCGCCGCGAGTTCCCGCACCCAGTCGGCGCGCTTTTCCCGCTCGAGGATCAGAGTGCGCACGCGGAACAGCACAGCCGCGAGAGCGTACATCCAGACCGCGAGCGCCATGATCAGCATTCCCCACAGCATCGTCGTGGCCATGGTCGAGCCCTTGAGGCTCACCGAGGCGCCTTGGTGCAGCGTGTTCCACCACTTGACCGAGAAATAGATGATCGGCACGTTGATCACGCCAACGATCGCCAGCACCGCGCCTGCCTTGTCAGCCCGCCGCCGATCATCGATCGCCGCCTGCAACGCGATGAAACCGAGAAAGAGGAACAACAGGATCAGTTCAGACGTCAGGCGCGCGTCCCACACCCAGTAGGCGCCCCAGGTCGGCCTGCCCCATAGCGCACCGGTCCACAGCGCGAGGAACGTCATCAGCGCTCCGGTCGGTGCAATTGCCGTTGCCAGCATCGACGACAGCCGCGTGTTGAACGCCAAACCGATCGCCGCCCAGAACGCCATCACGACGTACAGGAACATCGACATCCAGGCCGTCGGCACGTGGATGAAGATGATGCGGTAGCTGTCGCCCTGCGTCGCGTCGGTCGGCGCAACCAGAAAGCCGACGTATAGCCCGATCACGGTGAGGATCGCGGCCAGTCCGACGCACCACGGAATCAGTTTCCCGGCGAGCGGAAAGAAGGTTTGCGGCGAGGCGAACCAGTACCAGTTGAACCGGGGCGCGGTGGTCGTGGTCATCGGTCTTCAGCGCGACTGGCGCGACGGCCGGTCATCGATCACTCCACGGAAATGCGCAGCGCCAGCCCGACGATCCAGGGTGTCAGCACCATCGCGAACAGCAGGAAGGCTCCCAGCAGCAGCAGATAGGCGGCGTAGCCGACGCCCGCCGCCACTGCACCGACCGCGCCCGCGCCGAAGATCAGCACCGGGATGAACAGCGGCAGCACGAGCAACGATGTTAACACTCCCCCTCCGCGCAGACCGAGCGTGAGCGCGGCGCCGACCGCGCCGATCAGGCTCAGCACCGGCGTACCGAGCAGCAGCGACGCGACCAGCACAGTCGTCTCGGCGAACCCGATGTCGAACACCACGCCGAACACGATTGCGATGACCGTCAGCGGCAGTCCAGTGGTGAGCCAGTGCGCGGTCGTCTTGCCCATCACGATCAGCGGCAGCGGCTCGGCCGACAGCAGCATCTGCTCCAGCGTGCCATCGGCATGGTCGTTGGCGAACAGGCGCGGCAGCGACAGGATTGCCGCCAGCAGCGCCGCCACCCAGACCACGCCCGGCGCGATTGCCCTGAGCAGGTTGGGTTCCGGGCCGATGCCGAGCGGCACGATCGTGACGACGACGACGAAGAAGAACAGCGTGTTGAGGACGTCGGCCTTCTGGCGCGCGGCCAGCAGCAGGTCGCGCCGGATCATCTGCAGATAGACAGTCAGCACGCCGCATCCTCGGCCTCGCGTAGCGAGGTGAACGCTCCGACCGCGCCGAGTTCGACATGTCGGCGGCGCGCCGCCTCGACCGGCACCTCCTGGTGCGTCGTCAGCACGACCGTGTTGCCGCGCTGCAAGTGCTGCGCGATCAGCGCGCTCAGGTTGGCCACGCCGCGCGTGTCGAGAGCGGTGAACGGCTCATCGAGGATCCACAGCGCGACCGACTCGCTGACGTAGAGCCGCGCCAGCGCGACGCGGCGGCGCTGACCCTGCGACAGGAAGCGCGCCATTGTGTCTTCGAAACCCGCCAGTCCAACCGCGTCCAGCGCCTGCGCCAGCCTCGTTTCATCGGCGTTGCGGCCGGCCACGCGCACGGCGACCCGCAGGTTTTCGCGCACCGTCAGGTCGTCCTTGACGCCATTCAGATGGCCGATGTACACGAGGTCCTTCCAGTAGTCCTCGCGCAATCGGCGGATGTTCTCTCCGTTCCAGCGGACCTGCCCAGCGGTCGGTTCGAGCAGGCCGCACATGATGCGCAGCAGGCTCGTCTTGCCGGTACCGTTCGGGCCGGCGACGCGCAGCAGCGCGCCCTGCTCGGCCGAGAACGACAGGCCGGAAAAGAGCAGCCGTTCGCCGCGCTCGCAGCGGAGATCCACGCCTTCAATCATCGGAAACGGCACGCAGCACCATGTTGCGGCGCGCAGAGTACGGGAGGGGAGCGGCCGTTACAAGTTGTGTAACAGTGAAATTGGAGATACGTCAATCCGCCGAATGACGTGGGACAAAGGATGTAGGCCGCGCACGGCGCGGCCTCAGTGCCTGCCCTTCCCGGGCCTTGTCTTCCCCGCGAACAGCGCCGGTCCGCGGGCCCGTCAGCGCCACGAATAGATGTAGCTGACTCCGACGTAGCCGACGTTCTGCTGCGGCTGCAGTTGCACCGTCGAGTTGTCGCTGTAGAGGAACGGCGTGCCGCCGTAGGCGTAGCCCCAATCGTCGTAGGTGAGGCGCTGGTAGGCCGCGTCGACGCGCAGCGCGGAGCGCTCGGTGAAATCGTAGGTGCCGTAGAGCCGCAGCTCGGTGCGCCGATAGACAATGTCCGGCAGTCCCCCGGTGACGGCAAGCAGCTCCGCGTTGCCCGCCGCCGGATTCGGGCCGAGCGTCTGCGAATACTTGTCGGTGGTGTTGATGTACGAAAGCATGCCGCCGAGCTTGAGTTTTTCCCCGACCTTGCCGGTGACGCCAATGCCGGCATCGAACGTGCTGTCCTCGAACGCGAGGATGTAGCCGGCGGGACGCGCCTGATTCAGCTTCTGGTTGCCGGTCGAAATGAAGCCGTTGATGGTCCACGCCTCGGACAGCGTGTAGGTGACGTCCAATGTATACAGGTCGAACTTGCTGTCCTGAAGCGCAAACTGCGTGGGCGCGTTGTAGTTGTCGTTGCCGTAGTCGATCGCGAACTGCAGCGACAAGGCGTCGGTCGCCATCCAGTTCAGCAGCAGGCGCACCGAGCTGCGATCGCGGTCGGCCATCGTCGGCATGTAGATGGCGTTCGGTCCCAGTTGCGTGGCGGGGTCGCTGACCGAAACGAGGCCAACGCCACTCGGCGCCGGCGCGAGCCAGTTCGAACCGTCGCGGGTACTGCCGAGGTAGCGGATCGAGCCGCTGATGCTTTCCGTCATGCTGCGCCGGACCTCGAACCACCAGCTCGTCTCGTCAGTCTTCTCGCGCAAGGCGCTGACTCCGGTGTAGGACGCGCTCGACGTATAGGAGCCCCTGTCGATCGAGCCCCAGCCCACGCCAGCCATGCCCTGGATCGCCCACGGGAAGCGGTACGTCGCCTCGAGCTTGGCGCTGTTGACCTCACGCGAGACCCTCTGGTTGGTCGAGATCGTCGTGCCGACCTGGTTGTACGGCACGATCGGCGTGTTGTCTTCGTTGTTCTGATAGCGGTATTCGCCCACCAGCGAGAGCTTCGGCAGCGGGTTCGCGATCAGGCGCACCTGGGCCAGGGTGCTCGTCACCTCACCGTCCAGATTGCCGACGCCCGCGGGCGCACCGGTCAGGCCGGCGCTGGCGAACTCCTGGTTCTGCGTCGTGCGCGAATACGCGAGCTTGAAGTTGCTCTTCAGCTCGGGCATGAAGGCGTAGGCGCCGGTCAGGTCGAAGTAGTTGAGGGAGTTGTCGGGCGACGAAGCAACCGGCTGCGACAGGTAGGACTGCACACCGGGCCCTGCAGGCAACGGCTGGCCGACCGCGTTGTTCAGCGTCGATGGCACGCCCGGATTCAGCGCACCGAAGTTGTTCGACAGAAACGAGCCGTAGTAGCCGCCGCTCAGCTGCAGCTTCTGCCCTGCGTAGTTCAGTCGCGCGTCGACTTGAGTGTGGTTGTAGTCGATCGGCAGCGGGTAGTACAGCACGCCGAAGCCGGCGGTCGATCCGGGCGTGAAGCTGCAGCCCGAGGACGTACCACCGGGGCAGACGTTGCCGATGCCGAAAAGCTGTGCACCGGTCTTGTTTTCGCTGCTGACCTTGGCCTCGAGCTGGTACTCCGGGCCGAACCACTTCGAGCCGTTGATCCCGAAACTCTTGCGCTTCGTAGAAAGCTCGGTGTCGCCACCGCTGCTCGGACCGCCAAACAGGTATTGCGCGCTCGGCGTCGTCGTGCCGGTCCCCTGGACCGCTGTGTTCACTGTGTACGGATTGACGCGCCACAGTTCGTCGTAGACGGCGCCGAGCCCCCAATCGCCCTGACGTGTCCAGTTGAGTCCGATGTCGCGGGTCTGCAGCCCGAGGTTGTTGCCGACAATGTCGAGCCAGGTCCCGGTCGACGCATCGCGCCGGCTGTAGTCGAAATTCAGGATCCCGAAGACGTCCTGGTTGCGCATGCCGTTGTACTGGCCCCAGAACGCGCGGTCGGACTCGTTGCCCGACGCCGCCGATACACCGGCCTCGACCGAGGCCCGGGTCTCGACCGGAGACTTGGTCTCTTCCGTCTTTTCCTGTGCGTGTACACCGGCAAAGGCGGCGCACACCGCCAGGGCGATGGCGCTGCGGCTGAACGCGTGGACTTGTTCTTGTCTCATGGCGTCACTCCCGGCTTAGCGGAACAGGTTCGACGGCACCGGCGCCCGCGCGCCAGGATTGTTTGAGCCGTGCACCTGCGTGTGACAGTTCAGGCAGCTGCGTCCCTGCCAGATGTTCACGGTGTTGATCCCGCCCGACAGCGGCGTCACGGCCGACACCGTCTGCGGCGGCACCGCCGGCGGGAGCACGCCCGGTTGCCCGCGCAACGCGCCGACGCCACCCGCCGTGTGCGGGGTATGGCATTGGTTGCACAGGATCGGATCGCGCGCCTTCAGCATGCCCGCGATGTTGCTGCCGTGCGGGTTATGGCAGCTGGCGCAGTTGTCTTGCACCGGCTGATGGTTCTGCACGTACGGCCCGCGCTTTTCCGCGTGGCACAGGTAGCAGGTGCCGTTGACGGTGTCCCGCTTCACCAAGTGTCGGGCCGGCCGAGCCGTGGACCGAGTGGCAGTCCGAACAGGTCACCTTGCCTTCCTGGATCGGATGGCGCCACGGCCGGCTCACCAGCACACGCACGTCCTTGTGGCATGCAAAGCAGACGGTCGGCTGCTCGGCCTTGTTGAACACGTGGTCCTTGTTGACGTGGATCGTGTGGCAGTTGGTGCACGCCACGCCCGACTGCGGATGCGTGCTGCCCGCCCACAGCAGCACCTGCTTCGGCGTCACGGCGGTATGGCAAGCGAGGCACACGGTGCTGGCTTCTTCGCCCGTCAGCGCGCCTTGGCCGCGGAATCGTTGATCGGGCTTGGCCTCACCCGGATTCTCCGCGTGCTTCTCGCTGATCCCGTGGCAGCCGATGCAGCCGACATTGCGCTGGTCGGCCGCGAGCGCGTGCGGGCGCCGTGACATCGCCTCGTAGGCGGCCCCGTGGCACACCAAGCACTTGGCCGATAGCTCTTCGGCGGCGGCCCACCCGTCGCCCGCCCAGCCGAGCAGGATCACAAGGGCAGCCACCAACGCGCTTCTTGTTCGCATCCGAACCCCCTCCAGAATCCTCCGACGCGCTGCTCCGTGCGGCTTGCGCCGCGCCCGGCGCAGCACGCCCTACTTCTGTCCGTGCACGATGTCGACTCCGCGCGCTAGCCCCGGTGCGTGGCAGTCGGCGCAGGTCTCCTGCGTCTGGAACGACTGCGCCTGCGTCGCGTTGCCGAACGACGCCCCGCCGCTTCCCACCACGTGATTCATCGCGTTGGTCGAGTCGTGGCACGCGGTGCAGGTCGCCGCCTTCGGCGTGATCACCAGCCATTTCAGCGGATCGATTTCGACCGTCAGCGGCGTTGCGGAGCCGAGCAGCGGCTTCGCGACGACCGTTCCGATCGGACCGCGATCCTGCTTCCAAGAGTCGTTTACATGGCAGCCATTGCAGTCGAGACCGACCGCCGGGTAGGCGACCTCCGCCGCGTAATTCGTCACGTCGGATCCGAGTGGGGTGCCCGCCGGGACCGCGGTGGTCGTCGCGAACGGTATTGCGGGCGTTCCTAGCGGCGCAGCCGAGGACGATCCGCTGGTGAAGCCGCCGGCGGCGCCGAGGAGGCCGTCCTTGCCGAAGGCTCCGATCACGGCATTGTCGTGCGTGAACGGATGGTTCCGCTTCGAACTGCCGTGGATCCCGTGGATCATGCGCTTGAACGAGTAGTTTTCGGAGAGCGCCAACCCGTTCGTCATCACCGTCGACGAGAAGCGGTTCTGGTCGTGACACAGCACGCAGACTTCCACCGTGTTGCGCGCCCCGCCATGGAATGCGTTGGCCTTCGTGTTCGAGCCCGTCGTCGTCCCGAGCGCACCGTGGCAGACGTTACACTTCTCGTTGGCGACGACCTGGCGCCGCGGATTCAACGCGCCCGACAGCACGACGTCGGCAAAGGTGTGCTGCACGACGACGCTGACGAACTCGGTCGGTGTCACCGGCGGCCGCGGATCGGACGCCGACTTCACCTCGAGCTTCTGCTCCTTGACCTGACCGACGCCGACGATACGAGCGGTACCCTGCGCCACCGCGGTCGCCGAGTCGGCCGGCAGCGGGATGTCGACCATGTACTTGTTGGTGCCGTCGTTCGTGCCCCGGTACAGGTACGCGTTGGCCGAACTGCCACCGTTGTTGTAGGCGGTGAACTCGGTGACCGCGGTCGGCTGCCCGACCAGGTTCTGGTAGGCGAGGTAAAAGCGCAGGTTGCCGAATTGCGTGTTGTTCGTTCCGCTCGGCGGTGCGCACACGTTCGGGGCGGGGAACGTGCAGTCCGGCGTGATCAGGTTGTAACGCGCGTTATTGTTGGTCGGGTCGGACACGAAGTAGGTGACCGTCACCGTGCGCGCTCCGGCGTTAAATGTGGCGCTCTCGATGTTGACCTTGTACTTGGCGGCGTTCTCTTCGTTCTGGTTGAAGTGCACCCGCTCAGGCGAGACCGACTTTCCGGCCTGGTGACATTCGGCGCAGCTGCCGTTCGGAATGTCCTTCGGCTTGCCGCTTGGTCCAACGATCACCAGCGCATAGTCGGTGTGGGAGGCGTCCCACGCCGATCCGGGATTGTTGGCGTGACACGTCAGGCACGACTCCTTGGTTGGCCGTGTCTTCCAGTTGTCGCCCTGCGGCGTCTTCGGATTGGCTCCACTGTGGCAGACCGTGCAGTTGCGCAGGTCCTGCGGGAAACCGACCTCGGCATAGTCATGCTTCTCGCTCCTGAAGCCCCAGATCACGTAGTCCTCGCCGCCCTCGCTGTCATCGAGCTTCTGCTTCAGCAAGCGGCCCGAATGGATCTTGTGCACCATCGTCTGCATCGTCAGCACGTTGCCGCTGTTGGCGTCGGTCGTGCCGGGGTTGTGGCACATCACGCAGAACTGCGTGTCGACGCGTCCGCCGCCGTGCAGCGCCAGCTTGTCGTGGCAGGCGTTGCATGAACTCACGTCGGCCATCACTCGCGTCTGATTCGGATCGGTCACCGCGACCGACCTTCCGTTGGCGTCGAACGTGACATCGAAATACGGATTGACGAGCACGGTCGCGCCGGCAGCGTTGGTATAGCTGAGCTGGATCGCGATGCGGTGCGTGCGGTTCGGCTCGAAAAAGACGCCATTGGTCTTGTTCAGATCGGTGATGTCGGTGCTGAACGTGTATGTGTAATAGCCGTCCGCATTGAAGACGAGCTGGTTGGCCTGGCTGGCCGGCTTGGGATCGCTGGTCGCCTGCGTGGCGGAGGCCAGCACCGGCGTGCCTCCAGGCCCGGAGCCGACCGCGTTGCTGCCCGTGGTGGTCTCGGTCCGGTAGACGTAGTTCTCCCACCGGTCGATTTCGCCGTTGGGGCCCGGAACCAGCTTTGCGATCGCCAAACTCACGTTGCTCAGCGTCAGTCCCTGCTTGACCACACCGTCGGAGAACACCGTGAAGTTCACGATCGGCGGACTGGTCACGATCACAGCCGCGACGCCGTTGTCCTGCAGCACCTTGAACGCCGACGATGAATTGGCCGAAGTGTCGTTCGCCGGGTTGGCCGCGGCTGACGCGATCGCTTGCGACAGCGCGGTGCCCGTGCTGGGCAGCGGCGCCGGCGCGGGCGTGGCTAGGCCGCCGCCGTCGTTGCCGCCACCGCAGCCGGACAGTGCAATCAGCACCAGGGCCGCTGCCACGCACCACGCGATCAAACGCTTCATGGACGACTCCCTCACTTCTTCGGTGCCGCCTGGCGCGGCGTTTGCAGTTCGACCTTGTGCTTGACGGCGTGGTACACGCCCTCGGGCAGTCCAGCCTTGGTCACGAGCTCCCCCTTTGCCTTGTAAGGCCGGTACGCGATGACTTGCTTCGCCTCGGCTTCGCCAAGGGGCAGCGTCCGCAACTCGGAGAGCGTTGCATTATTGATATCGATCTTCTCCTGCGGCTTCGGCGGGGGCTTTTTCGCGGCTGCCGGCGCAGCCGGCTGGGATGTGGCCGGTCCTGGTGACTGTGACAAGGCTGGTACGGCCAACAGTGTCAACACGCATGCGACGCTCAGGCGAGCCGCACGGCCCCTTCTACCGCGTTCGCACTTCAACTCGATCTCCGTGGGTTTCTTTGAGCTTCTATTGCTATCGCCCGCCCGAACCTTACCTCTGTCCGGAGCGCCTTTCCACAAAAAAGAACCCGGCAGCGCTTCCGCTACCGGGTTCCTGCGGTTGCCCGCGGTGAGCGCTAGCGGCTTACCGCTCGTGCACCGCCTTGATGTCAGCGAGCTTCCCAGTCGCGTGGCAGATGAAGCACTGCTCGGTGGCCGCAATCGCTGTGGTGCGCGTGCCGTAGAACGTTCCACCGTTCGCCGTCATGTGGCTGATTGCGAGGTTCGAGTCATGGCACGACGAGCAGACCGTCACGGTCGGCGAGGTCACGAGGTTTGCGGGATCACCGACGACACCATAGTTACCAGGAGGAGCCCACGGTGAGAGGCCGGGGTCGCCCGCCGTGATCGTTTCCTCGGCCGTCAGCCGCATCAGCCGCTTGTCGGTCTGGTCGGCACCCAAGCCAACCGCATCAGCCGAAGCACTGTTCGAGAAGTCGTACGACCCCGGAACATGGCACTGCTCGCAACGCGCCAGGACGCCCGGATACTTGATATGCGACCAGTCGACGCCGTGGTAGTTGTAGTCAACGGTGCGCTTGGCGCCACCATGGATGGCGTGCACGAAGGCCGTCGAGTCAACCGACCAACCCGTGTTTGAAAGGTTCGGGTTGTGGCACCACGAGCAGGTCGTCCCGTCGTTGCGCTGCCCGCCATGGAACGTGGTATCGCTGAACGCGCCAAGTTCCTGGTGGCACGACGTGCAGCGCGCATCCTCGACGATCGCGCGGCGGGCCGTGAAGTTCGTCGCGAGCTTCTGGGCGTTCGGCGCGATGACGATGAGGCCGCCGGTGGGGCTGGTCTGGTTCGGGTTGTCGAGGCCCGAGCCGTCGGGAACCGGATAGCCCGGCAGGTTGGTCTGCGTCAGCGGCAGCGAGCTGGTCAGACTGTACGAGTAGCCGATGCCGCCGTACAGCATCACTGCTCCGACCGGAACCACGGTGGTGGTGCGTGTGGCCACGAAGTAGCCTGCGTCGGCGCCGGAACCGGCCACGAGCGTCCCGTTGGCGTTGGTCCCAGCCCAGGCGGTGCGCAAATACACGTTCGACGACTTGTTGAAGTCGACCGGCGCGGTCACCTCGTCCTGCGGTTCTGCCCAGACGAACTGCGCGCTCGGCGACCCCATGAAGTTGGCGAACATTTCCGGCTGCCCGGTCGCCGGATTGGCCGGCGCCGTCGCAAAGTCGAGGATCGGCGTGACGACGTCGTCCATCTTCACGCGGAACACGATCTCCGGATTGCGCATGGCGTTCAGCCGCACTTCCTTGATCTCGTACGTCACCTTGATCGCCCCGGCCGGCAAACGAGCATGGTTGGTAGCGATCCACGCCGCGTTGGTGCGGGAGTCGCCGGGGTCCACATGCAGGATGCTGCCCTTGTTGGGCGGGGTGATCGGCTTGTGCGCCAGGTCCGGATCGCCAGGGGCGCCCGGGTTGTGGCACGAGGAGTTCAAGCACGTTCCGTCGATTGATTTTTCCGGGTGAGCCTTGCCGAAGAAACCGGTGGACTGCGTCAGGCCCTCGCGCTTGTCCGCCAGCGTCAGCCCCAAGCCCGTGTCGAAATCGATGCCGTCATGGCACGAACCGCAAGCCAGCCGGTTCGCGTTGGTCTTCCACAGCGAGGCCTGAGGCAGTGGCGTCCCGCCGGTAGTCTTGCCGGTCGAGTCATGGCATTTGTCGCAGTTGCGAACGTCTTGCGAGTAGGCACCCTTGTCGAACTCCACGCCACCGTAGTCATATTCGGTCTTCGTCAAGACACCGGCGCCGTGGATCTTATGGATGAAGTTCGGCGCGTTGCCGACCGTCCGGCCGTCGACCACGTTCGTGCTGCCTGAGAATTCCCGCGTTGCCGGGTCATACGTTGCTTCCGTCCGGCCATAGCGGCGCTGGTCGGTATGGCAAATGACGCAGTATTCGATGTTGTTGCGGCCGCCGCCATGGAAGTCGAGAGAGGCTCCCTCCCCACCTGGAAGTCCGCCCAGCGTGCTGTGGCAGGACTCGCAGTTGGCGTTCGCGACCATCTTCCGATTCGCATCCGCGGCCGGCGCTTGCCCCGTAGCGGGAACGAAGTCATAAATGACGTCGACCGGTTTCTGCAGCGGCACGCCCTGGACGGACTGAACGCCATTCGGCGTGTTGGTGCCTGTGCCCGGCGCGTTGCCCGAGATCTGGATCGTCAGGCGGTGCGTTGCGTTGGCGTCATACGTCAGATCGCCGAGATCGGCCTTGTTGTTCGGAGCGGCGACCGTCATCGCGTCGACCTGAGCCTTGATGCCCGGAACATCGCGATAGAACGTGTAGGTGTAGCTGCCGTCCTTGTTGTCAACCAGCGTACCCGTGCTGTCGGTCGACGGACGCGACGGGGCTGCCGCCGCCGTCGTCGTCGGCACCGTTGTCACGATGTAGTTGACCCATTTGCTCGGCGTGCCGCCGGATCCCGGCACCAGCTTCGCGAGCGCGAATGCGAGGTTTGGATAGCTCGCTACGGTCGCGGTCGAACTCTTAGACGTGCTGCCGAAACCGATGACCGGTGCGCCCTGCGCTGTCGCGAGTTTGAAGTTGACGACCGGCGGGCTGGCAATTGTCACGCTCGTGACGGTGGACCCGCTCAGATCAAGCGCCGCGAACTCTGCCGCCGGCGTCGACGGCGTAATGACGACCCCTGCCCCTCCTGAAGGTCCCGGAGGTCCCGGGGGTCCGGCGGGCCCAGGCGCACCGGGTGCACCGGCCGGTCCCGGCGGGCCTGCCGAGCCGTCATCTCCTCCGCAGCCTCCCAGCACGGCGCCGACCATCACCGCCGCGCTCAATACTGTTCGCCAATTTCTCATCGCCTCTCCTCGCGAGCCAGGGACTCAATCACGACGTTCACTAATCAGGAACCTCTTCGTCCTGGTGGGGTGTGGGCCGCATCTTCCCCTTCTTATCTCGCGGCCGGACTACCTCGCCTTTGGGACGGATTGTTAACACTCGAGTGGTAACCCGAATTGACTGGGAACAAATCGGGGCCGCATTTCCGCGCGTTGTCGCGTTCATGGTGTAACGGGTGTCGTAGCAGTCTTCGGCGCGTCCTGTCGTTCGCCATCTCACGCCGGTTGCGGCCAGCAGTGTAGTGCTACTTGCACGACCAAGCTCAGTCGCACGGGTCGCGGAGCACTCTCGTCTGCCGGAACGCTGCGGCCTTTGCGTCGGATCAACGACTGGATGCCAGATGTGCGTAGAAGCACTGTCTCAGGACGTGTCGAAAGCGCAGGCATCGGCGCGAGTCGCGAATAACCGAGGAGACGACTCATGAGTTCATATACCCGTCGCGACGCGCTCGCGACCGTCGGCGCACTCGCCGCCACCGCCGCACTGCCGTTCAGCGCGCGAGCGCAGGCACCGATCGTCATCAAGTTCAGCCACGTCGTGGCCGTGGATACGCCAAAGGGCAAGGCGGCGGAGTACTTCAAGAAGCTCGCCGAGGAGCGGACCAAGGGACGGGTCAAGGTCGAGGTCTACCCGAACAGTTCGCTGTTCAAGGATGGCGAGGAAATGGAGGCGCTGCAGCTTGGCTCGGTGCAGATGCTCGCGCCGTCGCTCGCCAAGTTCGGGCCGCTCGGCGCCCGCGAGTTCGAGGTATTCGACCTGCCATACATCTTTGACGACTACGACGACCTGCACAAGGTGACGCAGGGGCCCGGTCGGAGCGGCGCTGTTCAAGAAGCTCGAACCGAAGGGCATCGCGGGGCTCGCCTACTGGGACAACGGCTTCAAGGTGATGAGCGCCAACAAGCCGATCCGCAACGTCGGCCGACTACAAGGGCCTGAAGATGCGCATCCAGTCGTCCAAGGTCCTGGGCGACGAAATGAAGGCGCTGGGCTCGATTCCGCAGGTGATGGCGTTCTCGGAGGTCTACCAGGCGCTGCAGACGGGTGTCGTCGACGGGACGGAGAACCCGCCGTCGAACTTCTACACCCAGAAGATGCAGGAAGTGCAGAAGTACCTGGCGATGACGAATCACGGCTATCTCGGCTACGCCGTCATCGCCAACAAGAAGTTCTGGGACGGCCTGCCAGCAGACGTCCGCACGACGCTCGAAGGCGGCGATGAAGGACACCACCAAGTACGCCAACGACATCGCCAAGAAGGAAAACGAAGATGCGCTCGAGGCGGTGCGCAAGAGCCGGCAAGACCGAGATCCTGACGTCTGACGCCCGACCAGAAGGCCGCGCTGAAGAAGGCGCTGATCGTGGTGCACAAGGACAACGAATCGCGCATCGGCAAGGAAATCATCGCCGACGTCTACAAGGCCACGGACTTCAAGCCCTAAACTGGAGCAAGCGAACAGCCCGCTACTGGATGGCCGGCCGACGGTTGCCAGTGGCGTTGTCATAACGTAGGGGTCGACGCGCACGCAAGGCTTGCGCAGGGAGGGGGAATGATGAAGTTCCTGGACCATCTCGAGGAATGGCTGATCACCTTCCTGATGGGGGCCGCGACGCTGGTTATCTTCGTCGCGGTGATGCACCGATACGCGGCGGGCGTCCCCATCCCCGGCGTGCAGGATGCGCTGCTGAAGATCGACCTGTCGTGGGCGCAGGAACTGTGCATCTACATGTTCGTGTGGATGGCGAAGTTCGGCGCTGCATACGGGGTGCGCACCGGCATCCACGTCGGCGTCGACGTGATGATCAACCGGCTGCCGGCGCCGACACACAAGATCTACGTCCTGTTCGGGCTGCTCGCCGGCGCGCTGTTCACCGGCATCGTCGGCACGCTCGGCGCGACCTTCGTCTGGGACGTTGGCCATACCGACTCGGTCTCGCCCGATCTCGAACTGCCGAAGTGGCTGGTCTACCTGTGCATCCCGCTCGGCTCGTACCTGATGTGCTTCCGCTTCCTGCAGGTCGCCTGGCACTTCTGGCGCACCGGTGCAGTTGCCGCACCATGACGTCGCGCACGTCGAGGGCATCGAAGCGCCCGAGGACATCAAACCGTACATGCCCGACAACCTGCATCCGGCTGATCTCACCGAGGGGAGGCGCTGATGACCGCACTCGTCCCGCCCGTACCCGCAAACGCGCCGCGCTGGCCGGCGCTGATCCCGCCGGTTCTGATCGCCATCCCCATCGTCCTGAAGCTCGTGGGGGTCGAAGTCAACAACGCGTGGATCATCTTCGCATTGCTGATCGGACTGATGCTGACCGGCATGCCGATCTCGATCTCGCTCGGCCTCACGGTGCTGATCTACCTGTTCACGATGACCACCGTGCCGATCGAGTCGGTGGCGCTGAAGCTCTTCACCGGCATCGAGAGGTTCGAGATCATGGCGATCCCGTTCTTCATCCTGGCCGGCAACTTCCTCACCCACGGCGGCGTGGCGCGACGAATGATTGCGTTCGCCTCGTCGATGGTCGGTCACTGGTACGGCGGACTCGGGCTCGCCGGCGTGGTGGCTTGCGCGTTGTTCGCCGCGGTATCCGGGCAGTTCTCCGGCCACCGTCGTGGCCATCGGCGCAATCATCCTGCCGGCGATGGTCAAGCAGGGCTTCCCGGCCCGCTTCGGCGCCGGCGTCATCACGACATCAGGGGCACTCGGCATCCTGATCCCACCGTCGATCGTGATGGTGATGTATGCGGTCGCGACCAACACCTCCGTCGGAGCGCTGTTCATCGCCGGCATCGTCCCGGGGATCATTCTCGCCAGCATGCTTGGCCTCACGACGTGGTGGCGTGCACGCAAGTTCAACTACCCGCGCCAGCCGGTCGCGACATGGGGCGAGCGCCTGCGGACATTCCGCAAGGCCATCTGGGGCCTGTTCCTGATCATCGTCGTCATCGGCGGCATCTACACGGGGATCTTCACGCCCACCGAGGCCGCCGCAATGAGTGCGGTGTACGCCTTCTTCGTCGCGGTATTCGTCTACAAGGACATGACGCTCAAGCAGGTGCCGAAGGTCCTGCTCGACTCGGCCAACATGAGCGCGATGCTGCTCTACATCATCACCAACGCGGTGATGTTCAGTTACCTGATGACTTCGGAGAATATTCCGCAGGAACTCGCCAACTGGATGCTCGACAAGCACCTGGGCGTGGTCGCGTTCCTGCTGTTCGTCAACATCGTGCTGCTGCTCGCCGGCAACGTGATGGAGCCGTCGTCAATCGTGCTGATCATGGCGCCGATCCTGTTCCCGGTCGCGATGAAACTCGGCATCGACCCGGTGCATTTCGGCATCATGATGACGGTCAACATGGAAGTCGGCATGTGCCATCCGCCGGTGGGTTTGAACCTCTACGTCGCTTCCGGCATCGCGAAAATGGGCATCACGGAATTGACGATCGCGGTGTGGCCATGGCTGCTGACCATGCTCGTTTTCCTGGTGATCGTCACCTACTGGCCCGGGATGTCGCTGTGGCTGCCCAGAACGCTAGGAATGCTCTAGGAAAGTCGCCGCGTCGGTGCGAACCGTAACGCGGACGTACCTTGCCCGAGGGGCCGCCCGCCGAGGCGGCCTTTTTCGTTTCGTGCTTCGCGCAGGGATCGGGGGACGGGTTCGGCATCAAGCCGTAACAACTGGTACAAATCCTGCTGCGCAATGCCGGTCCCGGCAATGTTTCGACCGAATGTTTGGGAGACCAGATGAATCGTCGCCAAGTCCTCCACGGCGTCGGCCTTGCCTTTCTTCTCGCAGCCGGCACCGGCACTGCGCCGGCGCAGCCGGCCTACCCGACCAAACCGGTGCGACTGATCGTGCCGTTTGCTCCCGGCGGAACCACCGACATCATCGCCCGCGTGATCGCGCAGAGCATCAGTCCGGCGCTTGGCCAGGTCCTCGTGGTCGAGAACAGGGGCGGCGCGGGAGGCTCGATCGGAGCGCTCGAATTGATTAGGGCACCGGCCGACGGCTATGTACTGGGAATGGCTACCGTCTCCACCACGGCCTCGAACCCGGCGATCAACAAGAAAATCGGCTATGACCCGCTGACCGATTTCACTCCGATCATCAACATCGCTGCCACGCCGAACGTGATTGCCGTGCATCCCAGCTTTCCGGCGCGCGACTACAAAACCTTCGTCGAGGTGATCAAGCAGAACCCCGGCAAGTACAGCTTCGCCAGTTCTGGCACGGGCGGCATTGGCCACATGCAGATGGAGTTGTTCAAGAGCCTGTCAGGCACCTTCATCACCCATATACCGTACCGCGGCGCAGGCCCCGCGCTCAACGACGTGGTCGCGGGTCAGGTCCCGATCATCTGGGACAACATGCCATCGGCGCTGCCCTTCATCAAGGATGGGCGTCTGATCCCCATCGTCGTCATGGCGCCGCAGCGCCTGACGCTACTGCCCAACGTTCCCACGTTCAAGGAAGTCGGCCTGGAGCCAGTCAATCGCATGGCCTACTACGGCGTCCTCGGTCCGAAGGGGCTTTCCAAGGATGTGGTCGACAAGGTGGCCGCCGCCGTCAAGAAAACTGCCGAGTTGCCCGACGTGCGCAAGCGCATCGAAGACACCGGCTCGCTGATGATCCTGAACACGCCGGAGCAGTTTGCCGCGCAGATCCGCGCCGAGTTCGAGGTCTACAAGAAGGTCGTCGAGGCGCAAAAGCTGACGTTGGAGTAGCGGTTTCGCGCGAGCTCGGCTCTGTGTGGCCAACGACGGTCGTCCGAGTCAGCCGACCGGCCGCTTGCGGTTCGGGCAATCCTCGCAGCTGAGCGAGCGGCCGTCGGCGAGCCGCACTTCCGGCCCGCCGCAGGAACCGCGCAGGCAGCGGCCGGTCGTCATGGCACCGAGCGCCATGCCGAGCACGGCGAGTCCGATGATCGCTATCGCCGCCAGCAGCAGCAACCAGAAGGTTCCAGAGATCATGCGCGCGCGGCCCCAAGCGCCGCGAATGCCGTGGTCATCGAGTCGCTGAAGCGGCCATCGGGCAGCCGCTCGATGAACTGCGCCGCCACGCCGGAAGCTTCGGCGAGCGCCCTGCCCTGCGCGGCGCCCAGCACGATCAGCGCAGTCGCCATCGCGTCCGCCAGCATCGCATTGTCCGCGACGACGGTGACCGAGGCGAGGCCGTGACGAATCGGCTCGCCGCTCGTCGGGTCGATCTCGTGCGAATAGCGGCGGCCATTTTCGATGAAGTATTTGCGGTAATCGCCCGAGGTGGCCATTGCCTGCCCCGCGAGCGGCACGACCCAGCGAGGGCGTTGCGGCCACGCGTCGGGCTCTTCGATACCGATACGCCACGCTCGGCCGGCGGCGTTGACACCGCGCGCCCTTATCTCGCCGCTGACTTCGATCATGTAGTCGGTCACGCCGCGCGATTCGAGCGCCGCAGCGGCGCGATCAGCGCCGTAGCCTGCAGCGATGCCCCCAAGGTCGGCCTGCATGTCCGAAGCGCGCTTGGTGACCCGGCGCCCGGCTTCGTCGAACGACAGTGCACGCCAGTCCACACGACGGCGCTCTCGCGCGAGCTCCCACGACGGAGGCACCGAGCGCGCGTGCCGCGTGCCAAACCCCCAGCGCTCGACCAGCGGCGCCACCGTGACGTCGAACGCGCCGCGCGACCAGCGGCTGATGCGATCTGCCGTCGCCAGCACCTCGTACAGCGGATCCGACAGCGTCACAGGCTCGCCGACAGACGCGCGGTTGAATGACGACAGTTCCGAATCGGGGCTGAACATCGACATGCGGGCGTCGACCGCGTCGAGGGCGGCCTGAACCGCGGCGCGCAGCGCTGGCCCGTCCTGCTCGCGCGCCCTGAGCCGCACGGTGTAGCCCGACCCCATGGTGGAGCCGCCGAACTGCAGGTACCCGGTGGCCTGCAGCGTGCCCGGCCGGCCGCAGCCGCCCAGCGTGAGGGCGCCCAGGCTGAGCACGAGGCTGCGTCGGCGATGCGAAAGGATCGTGTCCATCTCGTCTCTCCTGCACATGGTTCAAGGCTCGCTGCGCGCGGCTTCTTCGCGGACCGCCGCCTCGAAGCGCCCTTCACCGCGCTCGATCATCTGTCGCACCAGGTCCCCGATCGAGATCAGGCCGTGGACGTGCGGACCGTCGATCACCAGCAGGTGGCGGTGGCGGTTGACGTGCATCAGGCTAAGCGCAGCCTCGATGGTCGTTCCCGGCGTGACGAAGCGGACGTCGCGCGTCATCACCAGCGATATCGGCGTCGTCTTCGGGTCGCGTCCGGCATGGACGACCCGCACCAGCACGTCGCGCTCGGTGAAGATTCCCCCGACGAGGTCGTCCTCGGTCTTGATCACCACGGCCCCGACACGGCGCGCCGTCATCACGGCGACCGCCTCGCTGACCGTCGATGAGGCCGGCACCGATATCAGTTCGTCGCTGACCTTGTTGCGGACGACTTCCTCGACCGTCTGCTGCAGCATTGCTTCCTCCGTCCTCCCGATCAACCGAAGTCGTCGAGCATGATGTTCTCGCGGTCGACGCCCTGATTCAGCAGCATCGCGATCACGGCCTTGTTCATCGGCCCGGGCCCGCACATGTAGTACTCGACGTCCTCAGGCGTCGGATGATCCTTCAGGTACCTCTCGTACAGCACGTTGTGGATGAAACCGGTCGGCCCGGTCCAGTTGTCCTCCGGCAGCGGCTCCGACAGCGCCAGGTGCCAGCTGAAGTTCGCATGCTCCGCCGCGAGCTTCTCGAATTCATCGACATAAAACGCCTCGCGCAGGCTGCGCGCGCCGTACCAGAACGTCATCTTGCGCTTGCTCCGAAGCCGCAGCAGCTGGTCGAAGATGTGCGAGCGCATCGGCGCCATGCCGGCGCCGCCGCCGATGAAGCACATCTCGGCATCGGTGTCGCGCGCGAAGAATTCTCCGAAGGGACCGGACACGGTCACCTCGTCGCCCGGCTTCAGGTCGAACACCCACGAGCTCATGATCCCCGGCGGGATGTCCTCGCGGTACTCCGGCGGAAATGCGATGCGGATCGTAAACAGCAGCATGCCCCTTTCGAGCGGGTAGTTCGCCATCGAGTAGGCGCGTGTGACCTCAGCCTCACAGACCGACTTGAACCGCCACAGGTCGAACTTGTCCCACGCTTCACGGAAATCCGGCTCGATGTCGAAGGTCTTGAAGTCGATCGCGTGCGGCGGGCACTCGATCTGCACATAGCCGCCGGCACGGAACGGCACCTCCTCGCCTTCGGGCAACGCGAGCTTCAGCTCCTTGATGAACGTGGCCACGTTGCGGTTCGACACGACGCGGCAGTTCCACTTGCGCACGCTGAAGACCTCGGGCGCCACCTCGATCTTCATGTTGGTCTTGACCTTGACCTGGCATGCCAGCCGATGCCCGCGCCGCGCTTCGCCCGGTGTGATGAAGCCGGTCTCGGTCGGCAACAGATCGCCGCCGCCTTCCTTGACCACCACCTCGCAGACGCCACACGCTCCCTTACCGCCACACGCCGACGGAATGAAGATCTTGTTGTCAGCCAGCGCGCCCAGCAGAGTGCCGCCGGCGGCGACCTTCAATGTCTTCGACTCGTCTTCGTTGACGATGATCGACACGTCGCCGGCCGCGACCAGCTTCTTGCGCGCGCCCAGCAGCACTCCCACCAGCAGCAGCACGACTCCGGTGAACATCACGACGGCAAGGATGATGTCGAGCATGGCTCCTTCCCGTCGCCTAGAGCTGGATGCCCGAGAACATCATGAACGCGAGCGACATCAGCCCGGCCGAGATGAAGGTGATCCCCAGGCCCTTGAGCCCGTCGGGTACATGCGAGTAGGTCATCTTCTCGCGGATCGCTGCCATCGCGACGATCGCAATGAACCACCCGAATCCGGAACCGATTCCAAACACGACGCTTTCGGCGAACGAATAGTCGCGCTCCTGCATGAACAGCGACCCGCCGAGGATCACGCAGTTGACCGCGATCAGCGGCAGGAAGACGCCAAGCGCCGTGTAGAGCTTCGGCGCATAACGGTCGACTGCCATCTCGACGATCTGCACGGCCGCCGCGATAGTGCCGATGAACAGGATGAACGCCAGGAAGCTCAGGTTCACCGCGGCCAGCGACGGGCTGATCCACCCGAGCGCGCCCTCGCCCAGCAGGTAGTGGAGCAGCAGATTGTTGAGCGGCACCGTCAGCACTTGCACGAAGATCACCGCAGCACCGAGCCCAATCGCGGTCTCGACCTTCTTCGAACACGCCAGGAACGAGCACATGCCGAGAAAGAAGGCGAGCGCCATGTTCTCGAGGAAGATCGAGCGGATCGCAAGGTTCGCGAAGTGCTCCATGGCGTCGCTAGTCCTTCTCCTGCAGCTGCGGTTTCCACACGCGCAGCGCCCAGATCAGCAGCCCGATCACGAACAGTGCCGACGGCGCCAGAAGCATCAGGCCGTTGGGAACGTACCAGCCGCCGTCCTTGACCAGCGGCAGCACGGTGAAGCCGAAGATCTTGCCGGCCCCGAGCAGCTCGCGCGCCAGCGCGACCAGCATCAGCACCAGCGCGTAGCCCAGGCCGTTGCCAATACCGTCCCAAAACGAGCGAAGCGGCGGGTTCTGCATCGCGAAGCCCTCGGCGCGGCCCATCACGATGCAGTTGGTGATGATCAGCCCGACGAACACCGACAGCTCGAGCGACAACTCGTACAGCGTCGCCTTCAGAATCTGGTCGAACACGATAACCAGCGACGCGATGATCGACAGCTGGACAATGATGCGAATGCTGCCCGGCGTGTAGTTGCGCACCAGGCTGACCGCCAGGTTGGCAAGCGCCGTGACCAGCGTGACGCCGATACCCATCACCAGCGCCTTGTCGATGCGCGTGGTCACCGCCAGCGCCGAACAGATGCCCAGCACCTGCACGCCGATCGGGTTGTTGATGATCAGCGGATCGACCAGCGCCTTCCGGTCTTCGCGGCTGAACGGGATCGCGGCCATAGTCTAGTCCTCCGCGCCGCGCAACTCCGCGCGCGTCTGCTCGCTGTGCACCGTCATGTGACCTGTCCCTCCCGGAAGCGCTTCAGGAACTTTCCGTAGCCGTTGTCCGTCAACCAGAACTGCATCAGCCGCGTGATGGCGTTGCTGGTGACAGTGGCGCCCGACAGGCCATCGACGTGCAGCGGATCAACGTCCGGCGCACCAGCCTGGCCTTTGATGACCGTGATGCGCGCGTTCCACTGCTCGTCAAACGCCTTGCGGCCGCGCCACACCGCCTGCCACTTCGGGTTGCCTATCTCGCCGCCGAGGCCGGGAGTTTCCTTCTGGTCGTAGTAGGTCAGCCCGCGCACCGTTGTCGTATCGCGGTCGAGCGACAGGAAGCCGTAGATCGTTCCCCACATGCCGAGCCCTTCGACCGGGATGACGACCTGGTCGACGACGTCGCCCTTCATGATGAAGTAGACGACACCGAGATTCGGCAGGCGACCGATGCCCGCATTGTTAGGCGGCGCGGCGCGGCTGGCCGCCGGATCGCCGCGCGCCTTGCGCTGGTCGTAAGCGCGCGCGTCGATCTTGTCTTCCGGCACCAGTTCGCCGGTCGCGAGATCGACCAGCCGCACCTTGATGCGCTCATCGAAGATACGATTGACCTCGGCCGGGGTGACGTCGACACCCGATTCCAGCAGGCCGGCCGCCAGCAGCACGTTCTTCTCCATGTACAGCCGCGCGCTGGCCGCCTGGCGCGGCTGCAGCGTTACCGCGGCCACCGATACCAGCAGCGCGCACACCACGCAGACCGCGGTGGCGAAAAGCACGGTGTAGCGAGTGCTGTCACGCTTCGGCACGACGCTTCCTCCGCGTGATATTCGCCTTGATGAACGCGTAGTCGATGACCGGCGCCATCACGTTCATGAACAGGATCACCAGCATCATCGCCTCGGGGTACGCCGGGTTGACGATGCGGATCAGCACGACCAGCGCACCGATCAGGAAGCCGTAGATCCACTTGCCCTTCTCGCTGAAAGGCGAAGTCACCGGGTCGGTCGCCATGAACGCGGTGCCGAACGCCCAGCCGCCCAGCACCATGTGCCACCAGAATGGCACGCCGAACCACGGATTGGTGGTCGATCCGATCGCGTTGAACACGAGCGTCATCGCGACGGTGCCGAGCGCCACCGCGACCATCGTCCGCCACGAGCCCACCTTGGTGACCGCGATGATGACGGCGCCGATCAGGCAGGCGAGCGCCGAGGTCTCTCCCATCGATCCGGGTTCCAGGCCGATGAAGGCTGTCCACCACGAGTACCCCGCCTCGCTGAACGGCTGTGTCATTACGCGCATCTCGCCGAGCAGCGTGGCTCCAGAAAAGCCGTCGACCGCTGCGCCGGCCGGCACTGCGGTCCACACCTTGTCGCCGGAGATCTCGCCCGGATACGCGAAGAACAGGAATGCGCGCGCGGCCAGCGCCGGGTTGATGAAATTCATGCCCGTGCCGCCGAACACCTCCTTGGCAAGGACGACGCCGAAGCTGATACCAAGCGCCGCCTGCCACAGCGGTGTCGTCGGCGGCAGGATCAATGGGAACAGGATGCCGGTCACGAAGAAGCCTTCGTTGACTTCAACCTTGCGCACGATTGCGAACAGCACTTCCCAGCTGAGGCCCACGACCATCGTGACGATATAGAGCGGCAGGAAGTAGAGCGCACCGTGCACGACATTGGCCAGCACGCTGCCGGGTGAATAGCCAACGCCGAGAGCGCGGATGACGGCGTGGCGCCAGCCTTCGAGCTGCGAAATTTTGGCCGGATCGATCGCGAGGTTGGCCTGCAGCCCGGTGTTGAACATCGCCATGAAGACGCACGGCAGCGTCGCGATGACGACCGTCATCATCATGCGCTTCAGGTCGATCGCGTCACGCACGTGCGATCCGGTGGTCGTCACCGACGGCGGCGAGTAGAAGAACGTATCCATCGCCTCCCACAACGGGTGCCAGCGATGCAGCTTGCCGCCCTTCTCGAAGGTCGGGGCGATGCGGTCGAGCCGTTGGCGTAGCCAGCGCATCAGTGCTCCTTCTCGATGCGGTCGAGCGCGGCGCGCAGCAGCGGCCCGTAGTCGGTCTTGCCCGGGCAGACGTAAGTGCACAGCGCAACATCGTCCTCGTCGAGTTCCAGTGCACCGAGTTCGACCGCGCGCTGGTCGTCACCGATGATCAGCGCGCGCAGCAGGAAGGTCGGCAGCATGTCGAACGGCATCACGCGTTCGTAGCTGCCAATCGGCACCATCGCCCGCGGCGAGCCGTTGGTGCTGGTAGAAAGTGCGAAGCGGTGCCCCTTGCGGAACGCGCCGAGCACGGTTCCGGTCACCGAGAATTTCTCGCCGCCCGGCGCGATGTAGCCGAACATCTCGCGTTCGCCGGCTTCGGGAAGCACACTGATCTGCAGGTGATGACGTCCGAGAAACGCATCGGCCGGGCCGGTGCGGGCGCGCCCGTCGAGCACCGAGCCCGAAACGACACGCTGTCGCCCCGGTTGCAGTTCGCCGTCGACCAGTTCATCGAGCGATGCGCCGACGCGCGTGCGCAGCAGTCGCGGCCTTCGGACGCCGGGGCCGCCCAGCGAAACAACGCGTTCGACGTCGATCTCCCCGCTGGCAAACAGGCGACCCATCGCCAGCACATCCTGGTAACCGATGGTCCAGACGCTGCGATGCACGTTGACCGGCAGCAGCCGGTGCACGTGCCAGCCGGCGTTGCCGCTCGGATGCGGACCGGCGAACTCGACGACCTGCACCCCCTGGGGCGCTGCAACGCGCATGCCCTCCGCGATGCAGACGAACACGGTCGGGGCCAGCCGGGTCAGAGCAACCAGTCCGGTCTCAAAATCCGCCTCGCGACCGGCGAGGACCTGCGCCGGCGGGACTGCATGCGGCCGCGTATCGGTGGCCGTGACGAAGATCGCTGCTGGCTCTGCCGTCGGTGGCGCCACGTGCGAAAACGGACGTGCGCGCAGCGCGGTCCACAGTCCGGATTCGAGCAGCAGCGCGCGCACTGCGGCGCCGTCGAGTTCCGACACCAGCTTTCGGCTGAACGCATTCAGCGCTGCCTGCGGTATCGAGTCGTCGACGGCTATCACGACCGAAACCAGCGCGCGGCGTTCCCCTCGATGTATCGCGCTGATGGTGCCGCCGGCCGGCGCGGTATGAACGAGCCCGGGGTGGCGCTTGTCGTCGAACAGCGGCTGCCCGCGCGCGATCCGGTCTCCGACCTCGACTCTGAGTGCCGGCCGCAGTCCGACGAAATCGGCACCGAGCACCGCGACGGCCGAGACCGCGCGCGCCGGTTCGACCGTGGCTGCCGGGACTCCTGCCAGCGGCAGATCGAGTCCCCTGCTCGAACGAACCAGAGTCATCCCCGTCCGCCCCTCCGAAGGCGTTTCACGGACCCCCACTGCCCAATGCGCGTGAGGCGACCTTAGAGGTCCCCGCTCCACGCGCCTTGACGACCGTCAACGCGGCACGCTACACCACGGCGCAGCCTATGCCCTCGCGCACATATCGCCGCTGCCACCCGGGAAAACCTCGATGACCGCTGAAACCTCCACCCAGGCGCTGCTTGCGCGCCATCCGTTCGCTCATGGTTTTGCACCGCCGATCGTGGAGCAGCTCGCCGCGCTGGCCAGGAAAGTCGGCTTCGAGCAGAACCAGGTGATTTTCCGCGAGGGCGACGACATCGGCGACTTCTACCTGATCGTCACGGGACGCGTCGCGCTGGAGATCGTGTCCGACGGGGTTGCGCACCGCGTGCACACGTTGAGCGCCGGCGATGAACTCGGCTGGTCTGCGGTTCTGATGGGCCAGGGCAAGTACTTCCAGGCGCGCTCGCTCGAGCGCGTCGAGGCGCTCGCCTTTGCCGGAGCCGATCTGCTGGCGCTGTGCGAGCGCGATCCGAAGTTCGGCTTCACGGTGATGCATCGCCTACTTGGAGTCGTGGCCGAGCGGTTGCAGGCGACGCGCCTGCAACTGCTCGATATGTACTGGCCGGTCGCGCACAAAGCGGGTGCCTGATTCGGTCGGGAATTATCAGCTTTGTTGGACGGCGCGGGCAATGCCACCCTCGAGCGCTGACCGATCCGGTATGCCGTACCGGTACGCTGCGGGTTCCTCGGCCGCGACGTCAGACCGGTTCGTCATCGATGCAAACGCACCATGCCCAGACAGATCAGCGCGACCCCTGGCCTGCTGTGCTCGCCCTCGGCATCACCCAGATCACCGCCTGGGGGTCGATCTACTACCTTTTCCCGCTGGTGATGGAGCCACTGCAGGCGGCACTTGGAGCCAGCAAGGCGATCGTGGTGGGAGCGTTCAGCGGAGCGTTGCTGGTGTCCGGGCTGCTGGCGCCGTTCGTTGGCCGCAGCATCGACCGGCATGGCGGGCGCACCTTGATGGCCGCTGCCTCGCTGCTGGCCGCGTTGTCGCTGGCCGCCCTGTCGCAGGTGACCGCCGTGTGGCAACTGTACGTCGTCTGGGGCCTGCTCGGCGTGGCGATGGCTGGAACGCTTTACGAGCCCGCGTTCGCCGTGATCACCCGCGCCTTTTCGAGCCACCAGCGCCGCGCAATCACCGTGCTGACCCTGTTCGGCGGCTTCGCGAGCACGGTGTTCTGGCCGCTTGGGCAGGCGTTGATCGACCTGACCGGATGGCGCGATACCGCGCTGATCTTCGGTCTACTCAATCTGCTGGTGTGTCTGCCGCTGCACCGATTCGCACTGCCTGCGCCGGCCGCGCAGGCGGCGGTCCGCAACGACAGCGCACCATCGGAACCGTTGCACACCGTCGTGCGGGATCGGCGTTTCATGCTGCTGGCCGCCGCCTTTACAGCCAACGCGCTGGTGTTTTCGGCGATGGCAATTCACCTGCTGGCGATGCTGGGCTCGAAGGGGATCTCCGCGGGCCAAGCCGCGCTGCTGGGCGCGATGGTCGGACCGATGCAGGTAGTCGGACGCCTGGCGGACCTCGGGGTCGGGCATCACGTGTCACCGAGCCGGATCGCGATGATCGCACTCGGGCTACTGCCGGTCTCGATCGCGGTGTTCATGATCTCGAACGCGTCGCTGTGGAGCATGGTGCTCTTCGCCATGCTGTTCGGCGCCGGAAACGGCATCATGACCATCGTCCGCGGGGCGGTACCGCTCGAGTTGTATGGTCGGGCACACTACGGCGCAATCAACGGGGCGCTGGCGGCGCCGGTGTTGGTGGCGAAGGCGCTGGGACCGCTCGCTGCGGCTCTCGTCTGGACCATGACGCAAGACTATGGCACCGTCGCGTTCGCGCTCGCTGCCGTTGCCGCATTCGCGGTGCCGCTGTTCGGGCTTGCGATGGCTGCGCGCCTGTCCCCCCACTCGGCGCCACGCTAATTGTCGGCGAAACGTCACCGATGTTTGCCGTCGGGCCCTATCACCGCTTATAAGTTGACCGATGCGCCTCACCAGCCCTCCCCTCGTCCCGCCACCGCCCGTAATCCCTCCGGGATCGCTGGCGGCCTGGGCCATTGCCTGCCGGCTGCCCAGCCTGCTGGTTGCGGTGAGTCCGGTCATCGTCGGCACTGCGCTGGCGTGGGCACGGACCGGACAGTTTTCTGTGCTGACGATGGCGCTGGCGCTGGTCGCCTCGGTGCTATTGCAGATTGTGTCGAACCTGCAGAACGACGTTGGCTACACCACGCGCGGCGCCGAGCAAAACGGCGATCGTGTCGGACTTCCTCGTGCGACTGCACGCGGATGGCTGGCCGTCAGCCAGGTGCGCGCTGCCATCGTCGCCTGCTCGCTGCTGACGCTGCTACTCGGATTGCCGTTGGTGATGTCGCACGGGTGGCCTGTGCTGGCAATGGGGCTGGCGTCGCTCGCGGCTGCGCTCGCGTATATGGGCGGGCCGCGGCCGATTGCATACACGCCGCTCGGTGAAGCGGTCGTATTCGTGTTCTTCGGCCTGGTTGCAGTAACGGGTTCGGATTTCATCCAGACCGGCAGCGTCGGTGCCACGTCCTGGCTGGCAGCGGTAGCGCTCGGATCCCTTGCGGCCGCAGCGCTGGCCGTCAACAACCATCGCGACATCCCGCACGATCGCCGTGTCGGCCGGCGCACCTTCGCGGTGATCTTCGGACCGGACGCGTCGCGGCTCATGTACGCGGCGAGCCTCGTCATCGCGTTCGCGTTGCTGTTGCCGTTGGCATGGATCGCCGACAACATTGCGGTGCTCCTTCCGTTGCTGCTCGTTCCGAAGGCACGCAAACTGCAGCAAGATTTCGCTCGTTGCGCACCCGGTGCCGGATTCAATGCGATTTTGGTGCGCACGTTCAAGCTGGAACTGACCTTTGCGGCATTGCTGGCGACCGGTGTCGTTGCCGGTCAACTGGTGGGTTGAGCCTCACGACATCCTTGTAGGGAGTCAAAGTTGACGCACTGCCGGCCGCAGGAGAATCAACAACTTGCCGACCAACGCGTCAGTCAGCGACCGAGCTTTCGTCAGCGCATGATCAGCATTCGGGAATGCGACTCGCCCGCTGTCGACCCGTTGCGGCCATTGCAGATCGTCGAGACCAGACGCGACAGATCGCCCTGCGAGCGGACGTCTAGCGTTTGACCTGAGCCGCCCGCGCAGGCATGCCGCAAGCGTACGATCCGCGCGGCGTAAACCCGCGTTCCTGACCTCGGAGGGGCAATGACAGTGACAGGCAGGTGTCTTTGCGGCGCGGTTCGCTGGGAGAGCGCGGAACCGCCAATCACCACGCGCGTGTGCTGGTGCCGCGATTGCCAATACCTGGGTGCAGGCAGCGGAACGGTTGGTGCTTGCTTTCGCACCGCAACGTTCAAGGTCGTAGGAAAAACGAGCGACTTTTCGAGTGTGGCCGACAGTGGCAATCGAATGCACCGTCGGTTCTGCCCCGATTGCGGCACTCCGCTCTTTAGCGAGGCTGAGGCAAGACCCCATTTGATCTTCGTTCGGGCTGGGACTCTCGACGATCCAGATCTTGCCAACCCTGCGATGACGATCTGGACCTCCAGTGCGCCGCGTTGGGCTTGTATTGATGCGGGTTTGCCGCGTGCAGAAAAGCAAGCGCCGCCCGCAGAATAGTTGTCGCGCCCTGCGTGCCTGCCGCCTAAAGTTTGTGTTCAGCGGCTGCAGAAGGCAGTCCGCTGGAACACAGGGATACGCCCCTGTTGGGTACGGTCCAGAGACATAGGTAACAAAGTAGTCCGGGGACATAGGTGACAGTTTGGTCAACGATGGTGGCACCTGCGGGAGGTGCGCCATGCCGTGGAGTCAGACATCACCTATGGACCAGAGGACGCAATTTATTGCCGATTATCTGCGCGACAGCCTGACGATCAGCGAGTTGTGTGCACTGTACAGCGTCAGTCGCAAGACCGGCTACAAGTGGATCGATCGTTACCTGCAGCAGGGTCCAGCCGGTCTCGAAGAGCGGTCGCGCCAACCACACCGCAGTCCGAATCAGACGCCCGAGCACATGGTGGCGGCGTTCATTGAGTTGCGCACCCATCATCCGAGCTGGGGTGCGAAGAAGCTGCTGTCGGTGGTGCAACGGCGCCATGCCGGGTGGGATCTGCCGGGCCGTTCCACCGTCTGCGACATCCTGCATCGCCATGGCCTGGTGCCGAAGAAGCGGCAGCGCCGTGTCATTGGCCATCCCGGCGCGCCGACGAGTTCCATGCGGATGCCCAACGACGTGTGGAGCGCGGACTACAAGGGGCAGTTCAAGACCGGCGATGGGGTGTACTGCTATCCGCTGACGGTGACCGACAATTGCAGTCGGTTTCTGCTCGGCTGCCAGGCGCTCACCTCGACCGCGGTGCACGAGGCCAAGCCGGTGTTCACGCGCCTGTTCCACGAGTTCGGACTACCTCGGCGCATCCGCACTGACAATGGGGTGCCTTTTGCGACCAACACCTTGGCGCGCTTGTCCCAGTTGTCGGCCTGGTGGGTGCGGCTCGGAATCCTGCCGGAGTTGATCGAGCCGGGCCACCCGCAGCAGAACGGTCGGCACGAACGCATGCACCGCACGCTCAAGGCCGAGACGACGCGGCCAGCGGCGGGCAGCTGTCGCGCGCAGCAGCGTCGCTTCAATCGATTCCGCGCGGAGTTCAACCACGAACGGCCGCACGAAGCGCTCGATATGCAAACGCCCGCGTCGCGCTATGAACCGTCTCCACGGCCAATGCCGCAGAGGCTGCCGCCGCTCGAATACCCGGACCGCTTCGAGGTGCGCTACGTGAGCGCCAACGGCGGCATCCGCTGGAACAAGCGCTGGGTGAACGTCTCGATCACTTGCGTGGGCGAATACGTCGGCCTGGAGGAAATCGATGATGGCGTGTGGAACGTGTACTTCGGACCACTGAAACTCGGCCGACTGCTGGAGCGGCACATGCGCATCGAAGACGCACTCGGCCGACTCAAACGACACGCATGGCGTCGCGTAGGATGATCCCCGACTTGTCCACCGGCGCACGTGTCCGTGTGCTCGTGTAGGCACGACCCGCGCGCCCGTGGACAAGTCGATGCATCGATTGCAAGTACAGAAACAACCGGAGACTTCCTGTGTTACCCATGTCCCCGGACTCTTCCGTTACCTCGCCGAAGCAAGACTCACACAGACTCCATAAGCACAGGCGAAGCCGTCATGCTTTCCTCCCTATCCCCCGTTTTCGAGTTATCGCGTGCGGGTCGCGTCCGTACCTCTAGGAGGTGGATGATGACGATGCGCACTGCTGCTTTAACCCTCCTCCTTTTTCTCTGTCTGGTTGCCGCCTCGCTCGGTTCCCTCGTGGTGTCCAAGAGATTGCCCGCTCGCTACCGTCAAGACGACACGCAAGACGTCGTCAGGCTCGCCGCGAACATCTTCGTGGTCACGACGTCGCTGGTGCTTGGGCTACTGTTCAACTCGGCCAGGAATACTTTCGAAGCGGTCGATCGCAACGTGCATGCCTTCGCGACGGACTTGATCCTGTTGGATCGGACCCTGCGACAGTATGGCCCGGAAGCCTCGGGCGTACGCGAGCGACTGGCCGCTTATATACGGCAGGCCGTGGCTGGCACATGGGGCGCCGATGGTTCGTCAGTGCTAGACGATCGCGTGGCGGAGCGTCTGCTCGACGATGTCGAAAATGCACTGGCGGCCATACGGCCATCCGATCCTGGGCGTGCCGAATTGTGGCGCGAGGCCCAGATCAATCTTCAGAACATTGTGAAACGGCGCTGGGCGCTGATCGCGGAGTCCGGGGAGACGGTTCCTGCAGCGTTCCTCGTCATGTTGGTGGCGTGGCTTGTGCTGATTTTCGCGAGTTATGGATATCGAGCGCCACAGAACGCGGTGGTGGTGACAACTCTCGTTGTGGCAGCTTTTCTGGTTGCGGGATCCATCTACCTAATACTCGACATGGATGTACCGTTTTCAGGGTTGATTCAAATTTCGCCTGCTCCCTTGCAGTGGGCCGAAGAGCAACTGCGTAGGTGAAAGCCAGACCCGCAGTAGCAGGCTGGATGGGTCACTGACGACGGCCATATTTCGCGACAAGAAGTTGGCAGAATGGATAGCTTCGGATGGCCGCTTCTGGGGCCGTACAGAGAAGTCCGCGAACGTCCGCTTCTCTTGAGCACGACAGGCAGCAAGGGGTCGATAGCATCGGCGAGCGGCCGCTTTCAGCGACTGGGCGGTGCGGCCGCTCGGCCAAGAGCTGCCCTTGCGGTTGATTCCCGATGAGAGGGCAGCATGGGAGACAGTAGGCGGGTAGCGCCGTACGCCAGGGTTTCGACAGATCAGCAGTCCGTAGTCCAGCAACTTGAGGCACTACGGGAGGTTGCCGCACGCGCCGGGTGGCAGGTCGCCGAGGAGTACGTCGATCGCCGCATCAGCGGCGCGATCGATTCGCCCCACATCACGATCCCGGAGTGCCCGTCGGCACGTCAGAAGCGGGCGCTCAGCGTTAGCGCGACGAAGGGCGCCGGGTCATACGTGTCGGCGGCGGTACCGCGCGCTCCGGTGTATTCCACGGTCAGGCGCCCGGCGAATACGACACCTCCGTACAGGTCGAGCTTGAGCTGCTCGAAGCCTCGCGACAGGCGCAGGAAGACCGGAATACCGTCTACCTGACCGACACCGCCCGCCGAAGGACCGCTATCGTCGAGGCGGTAGCGGTAGGAACGGTAGGCGCCTCCGAACGCGGCCTCCCACCGATTGCCGAGATCATAGGACAGCTCAAGTCCGGCTGGCCCTGCCGGTCCAGCTTGGAATGGGTTGTTCAGGCTCCATCGCTCCGTGATGTCCCAGTCCACGATGAGGAAGGGGAAGGCTCTGGTTTTCTCGATCTCGCTGTAGACGCCCACTCCCAGGCCAAGCGTGAGATCGGAGCGGAGCTTCTTCTCCGCGGACAGGGTAGCCCCATAGGTCAGCGCTTTGCTCCAGGCTGCGCCTGTTTCCGCCGACCACTGCACTGAAGGCGACACAGAGAATCCCCAGCCCGAGTCCGTCTCGTAGTCGAAATCCAAGCCCAGATTCAAGCTCTGCAGATTGGTCCACGGCGCCGTGCCGCCAAACGCCGTCGGATTGGAGAAGCGCCATTTCTCGTACTCGTAGCGCGCAAGCACACCCACGGTGAAATGCGAACCGAACTCGCGTCCCGCCATCCCGCTCGCGACCAAGCGGCTCATGCTCGAACTGCCGCCGCGATCGAAGTCAGCGTCGAACTGATGGATTGGAGTAATCGACAGAGGCCAGAAGCCGTCGAATTGATCCGATCTCGTCTGCGCCTCTGCAGACCAAACCGCGCCTAGCGCGAAGGCTGCAGCCGCAGCCGCGCGCCGCACCGGTGTGCCCCTCTTGCCCACCAGGAGCTCGGAATCGGCCGGGTGAACGGTGTCGCAGTAGCGTTTCAGGTGAACGCGCACGTCATGCACCGGTGGCGCATTCAGTCTTTGCGCCGCCTGTTCAGGCAAGCATCGGAGACGTCCAGATGCAACGGCACATATCAACAAGATTTGGGTTCCCCAACGTCGACCGGAGCAGCCCCCACCTATTTGGCACCGGCTCAAGGCGCATCATGTCTTGGTCCCTTGATCATCATTGCCTTATCCGAAGGCCCCGGATTAAACACGAGGATCTTCACCCGATTTCGTGGACACATTTGCTACGAACTCACGTGCTGCTCGAACTCGACCGGGGATGGTACCCGAGGCTCGAATGCAGCCGCCTGACGTTGTAGAACTGATCGATGTAGCCGGCAAGTACGGCGATGAGTTCGCCGTCGCTGCCAATCTCACGTCGAAGATCGCCTGCGGCGTTCTAAGTTGAAGCGGATGGCTCTTTTTTTTACGAGATTGTTCTCGATCTCGAGCGCTCGGAGCTTGCGCGCCAGCGCCCGCACCTCCCTCCGGGCTTCGACCCGCCGCTCGAGCGCAGATACGGGACGCGAGACTAAAGCCTTTAATCGAATTCTTCATTCCTCTTTGGGCTATTCGGTATCCCGCGGGAATGGTTATTGGCGGTGAGCGTCGTTGGCCTCGTACTGCTTTTTGCGATGCCGACGCTGCGCCCCTTGAGCGAGCTGGCACGCGGTTTCAACTTGGCGCGCCTTTGCACCGCACCGCGCTCTTGTCTCAGCCTCCCAGATCAGTCATGAGCTGCTTGAAGTCCGGCGAGTCGAGCAGCAGCTTCCGCGCGACCGCGCGCAACCGATCGACGGTTGCCTCGTCGAGCTTGAGTGAGGTCGGAATGTCCTTAAAGTAGTCGCGTTCCTTCTCGTCGGGAATCGCCTGCAGCGATATATCGATGAAGTAGAAGCGCGGCCTGCGGTCGATCCGGCCGTCCGCAGCTGACGGACGCTGTCGGCCGACTTCTTCGCGCCAGCGCTCAAAGCTCGCACGCAGCTGCTCCGACATGCGCAGCGACTGCGCATTGACCGGCAGTTCGTACGCGCGCATGACCCTTCGAAACGAAGGAACTTCATCGCTTTGATCAATCGACAGGTCGGGCGCTCGCTGGGCGTTGACCGAGATGAACACCGCGTGGGTGAGGTCGCGGTATCCGAGCGCGTCAATCAATTCAGGGAATCCGCCGTTCTCCACGGCAAAGTCGATGGACGCTCGCACGCCGAGATTGTCGATCAGCCCGCCGTCGACCAGATGAATGTAGGGGCGCCGCTTGACGTCGTGGTAGGAACGCGTTTCGCGGATGCGCGTGTGGTCCCCAGATGTTTCGGCCGATCTGCGCGCAGTTGTGGTGGGCCCGGGGGGCGAAGCCGCTTCACAGCTACCGGCATAGTTGCGTAGCGTGATCGCCGTGAAATAGGGAGGCAACGCCGCCGACGCCGCTACCGCACGGGCCAAGTGAACCTTTCCGAGGTCGGAGCAAAGCAGGTCGAATTGCGCCTGCGTAAATGGAAAGCGCGCACCAGTCGACAGGTCGGACGCATTGATCACGACGTACGGTCGAAACGCGCCGCCGGTGAGATCGCCGAACGTCCTTCCTTCGAACAAACCCTCGTCGAAATACTCGGCGAGAAGATCCGTACGGCCGAAATGCGGCGAAGCGAGACGAGCCGCGTTGGTGGCAGCCCGGAGCTGAAGATCGCGCTCGACGTCCCGATCGAGGAAACGTTCCTTGAAGTCGCGAAAGAAGCCGTCGCGGTGAACCGCGTAATACGCCGCGACAATGCCTCCACCGGAAACGGCGTTGATGATGTCGACCTCGTCGAGCAAGCTGCGTCTCATGCCTCCGATCGGCACGCTCACATCGCGCAGTGCTTCAAGCGTTCCATAGGCGAGCGCCGCGGCCCGCATTCCGCCGCCGGAAAGACTGAGCACGACCAGCACGTCGCCCGGATTGGTGGGATCGAGGGCCACCCGTTGCAGGCGGTACCCCTCTTTGGCATTCTGCTGCCCGAGCGGCGCGTTGACAGGGTAGTGTGCGTCGCTGCAGCCGGCGAGGAGCATGACCGCCCATACGAGCGCAACGTGGGCCAAGCGGCGCGACAAGCGCGTCCGCGGAGGTATCCTTAGCGTCATTGCGACCTCACCGCTTGAGAACCGCCGCTATTTTGCGTCAGAACGGGATCGCAGGAGATCCCCTTCGTGACTGTCGCGTTCGTATGATGACGTAGTCGCAAAGCCGGGAGTGACAGCATGGAAGCTAGCCTGTACGCCGATCGCGGTGGATCACGCGCAGCAACCAAGGCGGCCATCGCCCTGCGAGCGGCCATCGCCGGAATCGCCTATGTCGTCGCGCTGTGGGTTTCGTATTACTACGGTGGCGGATTCGGACAAGAGGCCACTCTATGGCTTCCGAGTGGGGTGGCGATCGGTGTTCTGGCGATCGCCCCCAACGCACGCTGGCTCCCATACTGCATCGGCCTCACGGTCGGCGCGCTCGTCGCCAATCTGATCGCCGCCGAGCCCATCGTCGCATCGATCGTGTACGCAGTCGACGAGGTTCTCGTAGCCCTTCTCATCGCGTGGGCTTTGAAGCGCTGGCTCGGCGACAGTTTCCGCCTCGACAGCGTGCGCAATGTGCTCGTGTTCGTCGCGGTGGGCGGCTTCGGTGGTGCACTCGCAAGCTGGCTCGTCAATCTGGTCGCGTATCCGCCCCTCGGCCAGCCGAGTCCGTTGCTTGCATGGCGCCTGTGGATCGTCTCCGGTACCGTCGGCACGCTGATCGTCGCGCCGCTCATGTTGGCGTGGGCGGACTTCAGGCCCAAGCGATCGGGTGGCGCCACGATGGCCGATTTCGCATGGGGTGCCCCGCTTTTCCTTCTCCTCGTCCTGTCAACGGTCTTCGTGTTTCATGGCGACGCAGGCGAGCGGTTTTCCGGCAGCGTTGGCTATTCGATCACCTATTTGCCCTTCGTTTTCCTGGTCCTCGGCGGGCTCGTTTGGGGACCACGTGGCGCCACGCTTTCGACGTTCGTGCTTGCTGCGATCGCGGTCGTCTACACGGTTCGCGCGCAGGGTCCGTTTGGCGGCGCCGAAGGATTCCTGGGCGAGTCCGTGCTCGAGGTTCAGGGATACATCGCCGCGGCGGCGCTCATGAGCCTGTTGGTCTCCGCGCTGACGGCGAGCCGGCAGCGGGCACTGCGCGACGCAGCGGACTGGAAGACACGTTACGAAGCAGCGCTTGCGGCGAGCGGCCAGGCGCTCTACGAGTTTGATCCCGCCTCGGGCAGGCTGAACTGGGCAGGCGACACCGACCAACTGGGATTCGCCGGACAGAATCCTTCGACCCTCGCCGGTTACCTTGAGCGCGTGCATACCGGTGATCGAGAAGGTGTGCGTAGCGCATTCGTTGCGCTCGCTCGAGGCACGCTCAGGCATTCCCCATTGACGCACCGTCTGCACTCCATTGCGGACGAGTTTGTGTACATCGAAGGTGATGCCAACGCCATCATCGACTTCGACGATAGCGTTCACCGCATCGTCGGCTTTCTTCGCCCCTCGCGTGTCGCAAGCGAGACTGCCTCCGAGGCACGGGCCGCATGACGATGGAACGAGACGACTTGCCTGATGCCGAACATGCCGTGTTCCTCATTCACGGCCTGGGCGGAACCGAGTACGACATGGGCTCGATGCACAAGCGGCTCAAGCTCGCGGGGTTCGACACGCACTCGTTGACGTTGCCCGGGCACGGCACGACGCCGGAAGATCTGGTCGCCATCAAGGCCGAGGATTGGCTCACTGCGTGCCGCCGTAAATACGCCGAGGTGGCGAAGCGCTACCGGACGCTGCACCTGATGGGAATGTGCATGGGCGCGCTACTCGCGACCGAGGTTGCAAAACAGGAGCGCCACGACAAAGGGCGACTGATCGTTCTCGCTCCACCGATCTACATCGATGGGTGGGCCACACCGTGGTACCGGGGGCTGCGTGGTCTGTTGTACCGCATACCCAACATGCACACGATGCGTATCGAGGAAGAAGAGCCGTTCGGCATCAAGAACGAACAGCTGCGGTCCATCGTGAAAGGGAAGTTCGAGCGCGGTGAGAATTTTCATTACAGCTGGGTGCCGCTTGCCTGCATACGGGAAGTCGACCGCCTGCGCGGCTTTGTAATGAGTGGCCTCGAACGGATCAAGTGCCAGACGCTGGTCGTTCATGCGCGCGAAGACGAGCTTACGAGTCTTCGATCGGCCGATTTCCTCGTGCGTGGCATCGGGGGCGATCGCGCCCGGGTGGTCGTTCTGGAGAACAGCTACCACATGGTCTGTGTCGACAACGACCGCGAACTCGTCGCGCGAAACGTGCTCGAGTTCTTCGGCGTGCCCTGGGTCGAAGCAGGTCATCTGAGCGACGATCCCAGGATGCCGACCGAGGGCTTGGCAGCGCTCGTGGCGAAAGCCCGCGCACTGCTCGAAAGCGGCGTATTGCGTGATCTACCGATGATCGGGATACCGGAGGTTGCCTGGTATCAGCCGGGAAGCAATCGGATTTCCGGCATCCACCGCGGCGCCAAGGCGGTTCGGACCTTCGCAAACGAGGTGAAGAGCGCGAGCGACGATACCCATTTCACCGCGTTCGGCACCGCGGTGTTCAATCGCGGATCCGCACTGATCCCCGCAACTTGGGTCGCCCGGCGCGGAGGCGAGATCATGCAATCACAAGGCGCATTGCTCATCGCAATGCGCGCAGGCAAGATCCATGAGATTCGCTGGTTTGCCGACGACGTGACGCTCGAGGATGCATTCTGGGGCGCGGCGCCCGAGGTGTCCGAAGCGGCGCCAACGCTCGACAGCCAGTTCGAGGACGCTGTAGCGCGCTCCCGTCTGCTTGCCGTAGCACCCCCGGAATCGACACTGCTCGAGTTGTATGCGCTATACAAGCAAAGCAGCGAAGGCGATGCGCACGCCAAGCGTCCCGGTGCGTTCGACGTCGTTGCACGCACCAAATACGATGCCTGGGCCAAGTTGAAAGGCGTCGATCGCGACGAAGCGATGCGACGCTACGTCGCGCTCGTCGCGTCGCTGGAGAACCAGAAGGTGGCGGCTTAGCGGGCGATACGGCCCATACTGAAACTCGCCGGCATCACCGTTCTGTCCTCCAGGGCTATCGCCAGGGCCTTATCACCGCCATCACGGTACTTCTCGGCTTCTCCCTGACTTTCTTGCGGTACTGGAGCTTGCCCAACCACTCGCTCAACCGGACGGCTCGCCCGGCGGCGCTGGCGCGCCGTCCGCTCGCGACCTGTCGCGTCTGCTCTCGGCGATCTGTGATGGCGGCTTCACGCCCTGAGGTAGTCCGTCAAGCGATTTCTGCATTCAGTATGAAGTCTTTGAGTAGGGGTGACCTCCGCTTCTTCAATGCGTTGAGGTATTTGGTTTCATCGTAGGGCGTCCGCGCTTTCCAGCAGCGGTAAAGGATCCGAATCCACTTGAACGCCAGCGCTCGTACGGCCGCCTGGTAGGTACTGCCCTTTGCGCGTTGCTGCCGATAGTAGGCACCAGCCCAGAATGATTTATTGATGGTCTGGCCGGCCCATTCGACGAAGGTCTGACGCAAGAATGTCGGACACTGCCAGCGCCAATGCACCCAGCTCTTCTTGCCGCTGCGCTCTGTCACGGGGGCGATCCCGGCGTACCTTTGTAGCTCATCAGCCTGCTGGAAGCGCTGGCGATCTTCCCCGAAGGCGACGAGCAGCCGAGGCGCCAGATGGGGACCGGCGCCGGGCAGTCCTTGAAACAGGAGGTAGTCCGGCAGCGTTGGCGCAAGTTCGGCAATCGCCCGATCAAACTGGTCAATCGAGTGCAGCGCGACCCGCAGTTGCTCGACCAGCACCATGGCATGCAGCCGGCAAGGCACGATGACCCCGGCGTCTTGCGTAAGCGGTACCGCGGCTTTGATGGCCTCCAGACGTCCGGCAATGACGTGGGGACGGCGACCGTTGTGGGCATGGAAGAACGCCTTGATACTCGCCTGCCGAGCCCGCTTGACCTGAAGCAGCGTCGGCCAGCGGGTGAGGAAGTCGCAGAACAGGACGGTGTCGCGCTGTTCGAACCAGTCCAAGGCTTGCGGATAGTATTGCTTGAGGGTATTGCTCAGGCGGTTGGTCAGGCGGGTCTTGTCATTGACCAATTCGCGACGATGCTCGGTCAGGCTGACCAGGGTGCGCATGGCAACGCCTTGGGGCCGGAGCGGCTCGAATCGCTCCGGGTGGCGCATCAGTAGCTCCAGAGCCAACTCGGCATCGGTGGGATCGTTCTTGGCGCGGCTGGGCTTGAAGGCCTCGCGATACTTGGCAAGCGTCGACGGGTTGATCGGGAAGAGTACGAAGAAGTCATACTTCTGGAGCGCGTAGACGATCGGTCCCTTGGCCAATTCAAGGGCAATCGCGATGGGGCCACCAAAGCGCTGCTGCAGCGATTTTGCCCAGTCATCGATGCGCGCAACCTGGTGCGCAATGCAATCGAACTCGCGCTGATCATTGCCGGCCGCTTGCAGGCAGATGTCGTGCTTGGTATCGGCCCAATCAATGCCGACAAAGGCCGTGAACGGCTGCGTGCAGACAGGCTTCACGTTGGACCTCCCGCAGTGATAAATTCATCACCAGGGACATGCGTGCTTGCGTTCTGCGAAGGCAATATAGTGAGCCGGTAGGACGGCGAACCCTGAGTATTCGTTGTCGAGCGCAAGCGCACCCGCGGACTCGAACCTAAAGCCGAAATCGTCAGACGTTTGGGTCGACATATTCGTAGTCTGCGGGTGCATGTCCCGCCTTCACCGGCAGCTACCTGCCAGCTGTGATCAGTATCACTGAAAGCGGAACGCAATGTCGTCTGGTGCGCGGACGGAATCGACAGACACAGCAAGCCCGTCTTGAATTCCTCCGGCTTCGCACACGGGTTATCCACCGCGCCGCTCGCCTCCCGCCCTGGAGGGGCGGGCGGCGCCGCCGTGGATAACCCTGCGCACTGCCTATCCCACCATAAATCCCAAGGTGACATTCCGTTCCGATCTCATGCACAAAGATGCATTGGCCTTACAACATCGGAAGTTCAACGGAATACCTATAATGGGTCGAGACTGTGTGCAAACGCGGCTGGACGGTAGCTGTTGAGGGTCTGTTGGCTGCTGAGCGGCGTTGTTTGAAGCAGGCGAGCGAAGGCGCTGAGCTACGCCTGCATCGCTCGGATCAGTGAAGCGGTCCCGAGCAGTCGGAGGACCCGTTTCATGAAGGCCACCAGGTCATGCGGATGGTGCGCAGGATCGACTCCCATGTGGCGAGGGCGCGATCGAGATCGCCTGCGGCCCAAGCCGTCAGCGCGGCGACGTGGTTGCGCTCGCGCTCCGTGGCGCCAAGCGGTGATAGTCAACACGACAAGCACAACGGCAGCCACGGCGGCGAAATACTTCAGACGGTGCCTCGGCTTCCGGGTGTTTCTCAAGGGGTGCTCGGAGGTCGGCGATTGGCCCTATGCGTTCCGACCCGATATCGCTCACGCGTTGTGGTCTTTGAACTCGAACCGATTGCCCTCAGGATCCGTGTAGTAAATCCACCGGCTGGCTGAGTAGCCATCGATTGCGGTGTCGGGCTCAAGACCACGGCCGCGTAAGTCCTCGACTAGCGGTTCGAGGCGCTCCACCAGAAATCCAACGACTACGGATTGCTCGCTTGGCGTCTTTCTGGCTGTTGCGGCGTTACCGCCACTCCACATTTCAAATTGGGCACCCGGTCCCACGTCGAAGATGCAGCATCGGGGGTCGTGCTCGAGCACCTTGAACCCGACGACTTCCTCGTGGAACTTGGATAGCGTCGATAGATCCTTCGCGTACAGCCCGCACCAACCAATGCCGAGGCTGCTCAGCATTTAGACGCAGCGCCCACGGACCGACGTTCGCTGAAATGCGATCAGGCCGCCTTGCGCCGCTGGTAGTACTCCGCGACCTTCGGATGATTGGCCACCCGCTCGAAGTGTTTCACGAGCTGCGGCGCGACGGTGTCCACGAGGTCTTTCGGAATGTGGTCCAGCACACCGGACCGCAGCCAGCGAATCAACATGAAAACTTTCAGATCTGCCACCGTGAGGCGCTGGTCAGCGAAATACTCTCCGCCGGCTGTTTTCAGCCTCGCCTGGAACTGCTCCAGGTAACGCGTGATATGCCCCGCCGCAAGCTCCTCGCGCGCCTTTTTCTTGGCGTCCTCCGGCAAGTCGACGGTCTGCGCGATCCGGATGCTGATGTCCTCAGCCGCATCCATCACCTCGTCGCACAGGAATGCCTGCCAGTCGTCCTTTGGATACAGGCCGGTCAGCTTGCCGACGTAGCGATTGATGCTGTTGGACTGCGAAACCACCTGGCCGTCGACTTCCAACGTGGGCATCGCGAGGAACGGAGTCCTGTCGCGGAAAGCGGGCCAAGCCTTACCCGCGATGCGGTGATCTTCGAACGCGATGCCCCCGATGTGAAGCGCCAAGCGCGCAGGCTCGCCGCGTCCGCCGTCGAAATCAAAATAGGTGAGCTTGAGCTTTGCCATTTGTGGGTCCTCGGGATTGTTGGGCTGTCTCTCTGCAAGGGTCCACTTGCAAGAAGTCTATCGCGACGCTCTGAATCGTCCGCTCTGAGGCAGATCAGCTCGAACGATTTGAAGTCCGGTATTGGCCGATTCTGTTGAAAAACTCGGAATCTGGTCTGACTTGAAATTCCATCTGACGCCAGTGCAATCAAGGATGTCGCTTGGTAGATGCGCTCACGTTCACCAGGGGGACCGTGGTTGAATTTTTCGTGGGGCATCGCGGTCCCCCGTGTTCTTTGACTCTCGTCGCCTTCACAAGCCTCGGATTTTTTCATCGAGGCAGAAAAAGGAGTTTTTCAACAGAATCGGCCGCTTAGTGCCGCGCCTCAGTCCACCGTCATGTACTTGGAGAAGTTCTCGACATAGTCGTCGAAGTTCTCTTCGAGCATCCCCCGGTACTGGTCCACAAAGTACTCGATTTCTTCCTCGCGAGCGGCAGCCATCTCGTCCGTTGTCGAGAAGCGACAGGCGCTGATCCATGCGTTGAAGCGAGCCGTTGCGTACATCATTGAGGCGCTCGCATTGCCACGCCCGACGTCCGCTATCTGCTCATTGGATAAGTGAATGTGCGCGTCAGCGCGCTCGTAGAACTTGTCGTCGACGTCCTTCGGCACGCAACCTCCCTAGCGGAGATCGGACAGACTACATGTCTGCTGTGAGGCGATTCTCACCTCGACCAGTCAGGTCCGCAATTGGCCTATTTTGTTGAAGAACTCCGCTGAACCATCATCGTTGTCCCAAGTCTGAAGCGCAAGCCAACGACGAGGGGACGTCGCGATGATGGGTCAGCAGGCGGGTGCGCAGGACGAGTTGTTCTATTCCTTCAACCTCGATGCGCACGTGCCGGCCGATCATCTGCTGCGCGGCATCGACCGGTTCCTCGATCTGGGCGAGTTGCGTCGCCACCTGGCTGCCTTCTACAGCCACACCGGCCGACCCTCGATCGATCCGGAGCTGATGATGCGCATGCTCATCATCGGCTACTGCTTCGGCATCCGCTCCGAGCGCCGACTGTGCGACGAAGTGCATCTCAATGTGGCGTACCGCTGGTTCTGCCGTCTTGGGTTACAGGATCCTGTGCCCGAGCACTCCACCTTCTCCAAGAACCGGCATGGCCGCTTCCGCGACAGCGACGCCTTCCGCCATCTGTTCGAGACGGTCCTGCAGCGCTGCATTGCCGAGGGCCTGGTCGGCGGCGAAGGCTTTGCGATCGATGCCAGTGTGGTCAAGGCCGACGCCAGCCGCGATCGGTCTGTGCCTGGCGCCGAGTGGCCGCAGCGTCGGCTCGATGCCACCCAGGCGACTCGCGCGGTGCGCGAGTACCTCGCCGGGGTCGATGAAGAAGCCAGCCGCCAACTGGAGACCGACCGGAAGAGCATCTCGCTCACCGATCCGGCGGCCGAGTGGACCTGTGCGCCAGGCGGTCCGGCCTTCTTCGGGTACTCCACCAACTACCTGGTCGACGTGCAGGCCGGCGTGATCGTCGATGTCGAGGCCACCAGTGCCCATCGCACCCGCGAAGTCGACGCCACCCGGACGATGATTGAACGGGTCGAGCAACGCTTCGCGCTCAGGCCCACGCACCTGATCGGCGACATGGCCTACGGATCCAGCCCGATGCTGGGCTGGCTGGTGCAGGACAAGAGAATCGCGCCGCATATCCCGGTGTGGGACAAGTCCGAGCGCAGCGACGGCACACTGAGCCGATCGAGCTTCGTCTACGACGCCCAGCACGATCGCTATCAGTGCCCGCAAGGCAAGTACCTCACCAGCTCCGGGCGCGTGAACAGCGATCAGACAATGCGCTACCGCGCCAGTGTTCCGGACTGCCGCCGTTGCCCCATGAAGCCGTCCTGCTGTCCCAACACACCAGCGCGCAAGATCACCCGTAGCCCGCATGAACCGGCGCGTGATGTGGCACGCGCGCTCACCGACACCGAGGCATATCGCCAGTCACGCAAGGACCGCAAGAAGGTGGAGATGCTGTTCGCACACCTCAAGCGCATCCTGCGCCTGGATCGGCTGCGACTGCGCGGACCGAAGGGCGCGAGCGATGAGTTCCT
>CAVZJO010000002.1:0-139229 GCA_963775635.1 uncultured beta proteobacterium
CCCTGCGCGCCGGCGCGCTCGGCCGCGACATAGCAAAAGCAAGAGATGAAACTGTTCCAACTCCGAAGTGATGTCACGAGGAGAACGGGAGACGCGCGAATGAAACAGATCGGGATTGCCGCATGTGCGATCGTTCTGATCGGCGCCTGTGGCGGCAGCAATGGCAATGACCCGGGCCCCGCGGTTCCATCAGCCGGAGAATGGTCCTCGCGCGCGGCGCTGCCCACGGCGCGCCAGGAAATGCCCTCCGCCGCCGTGGCCAACCGGATCTACACACCCGGCGGCTTCAATTCCAGCGGTCAGGCTTCCACAGTTCTGGAGATTTACGATGTGGCGACCGACCGCTGGTCCCCGGGTCCCGCACTGACCGAAGCGCGCCATCATCCGGGTGTGACCGCAGCAGCCGGCATCGTGTACGTGATGGGCGGCTACGCCGCAAACGGCGCGGCCAGTGCCACTGTGTTTGCCTTCAATCCAGCGACGCAACAGTGGACCACGAGACAGCCGATGCTGGCACCGACTGGTGCACTCGTGCTGGTGGAGCACGGCGGGAAGATCTACGCGATTGGTGGTGTGCGTGGCGGTGCGGCGGCCACGACAAATGAAGCGTACGACCCCGCGACGAACACATGGGCTGCGCTGGCTCCCATGCCCACCGCGCGCGAACACCTCGCCGCCGCGGCGATTGGCGACCGCATCTACGTGGTCGGTGGCCGCGCACCTTCGAATACTCCCGCACTCGAAGCCTATGCACCCGCCACCAACACGTGGGAGCGCTTGCCCGACATGCCGACCTCACGCGGGGGACTGGCCGCCGCCGCGTTGAACGGAAAACTCTACGTGTTCGGCGGCGAAATACCGGGCGTGTTTCCGCACACGGAGGAATACGATCCCGTGCAGCGCAGCTGGCGGCGCGTGGCGAACATGCCCACACCGCGCCACGGCATGGGCGCCGTTACCGTGGGTGATGGGATCCACGTGATTGGTGGAGGAACCGTCGCAGGGTTCGGTGCGTCTACTGCACACGAAGTGTTCCGCATCCGCTGATGTCGCCGCTGCTTACGAGGCGGGTTTCGAGGAGTGGTGCTTATGTCTGATGGCTGCAGCCGTGTCGTACCCCGTCCTTCCCGGCGAAGTGCGCGCTGGACTTCGTTCGTCGCTGGTGCGCCGACTGGACGACCCGTGCGCGGCCTCCATGAAGAGGGCCATCCGGAACACAAGGTTCGTGTCGAGCACAATCGAGACACGCTTCTCGTCCACATTTCGGACGAGGACGGGCATGGATGGACAGTGCTTGCAATTGATCGAGCAACGCGGGAATGGGCGATAGCTCAGCGCACGCGGCAGCGTGAGGCGGCGGAGGCCGCCTATGGAACCCTTTACGAATGAGACTGCAGGTGCCGGCCAGTAGCCGCTGCTCGCCTTCCTCAGTGTCGCTGCGCTTCTAAGCGGACTTTCAGCCCGGCTGGACAGCAGACCTTTGACCGCGTGAAATGGCGGACACCCACATCGGCAAGCCATGGCAACCAGTCGGTCGGCACCTGCAAACGTTGACCAGTACATTGCGACGTTTCCACCTGAAGTCCAAGCCGTGCTGCAGCGAGTGCGGCAGGTCGTACGCGACGCCGCGCCTGACGCGCAGGAGGTCATCAGCTACCAGATGCCGGCGTTCAAGCTAAACGGCATTCTTGTGTACTTCGCAGCATTCAAGAACCACATCGGCTTCTATCCTCCTATCAGGGGTGATGCCCGCATCGAGAAGGCGGCCTCGCCCTATGCAGGAGAGAAGGGAAATCTCAGGTTTCCTTTGGACAGACCGATCCCCTTTGATCTCATCGGCCGTCTGACCAAGCTGCGAGTGAAGCAAGACCTCGCGAAGGCCGCCACCAGTGGCAGAAAGCGGCGAGCGTGACGAGCCGCCTCAAAGTCAGTGGGCGGCCAATTGCTGCCCTAATCAAGGTCGGCCAGAATCGCCTACTAGCGGACGTCGAGACAAGCTGTCGCCCGCCTCACATCGTCCTGGGCTGGTTCAGCAGCCCCATCGAGCCCTTTGTCGCTTCCTTGGAACCTTCAGTCGTCCGCATCCATCCAAAGCCAATGGTCGGGGGACATACGCGCCAATCTGCCGTCAAAGTGTTGCTGCGTGTCTGCTGCGCAGTCATGATCGCGACCGTTCCGACCGTGGCAGGTGCCGAGTCGTTGCGATGCAATGGCCAGAGTGTTTCCGAAGGCGACACCCGCTTAGCGCTGCGATACAAATGCGGTGAGCCGCTGCTGGCAGACACTTACTGCGCTCCCGTTTACTACGCGCCCACGTTTCAGCCGGTTCCGGAACCATTCGCGAGCATTGTCGTGCCGTGTCAGTTGGTGGAAGAGTGGCTGTATGACCGGGGTCCTGGAAACCTTCTGGCCGTGGTTCGGATCCGCTCAGGCGTCGTGCAGTCAATTCACTATGGCCGTTCGCCATCGCACCGCTAGTGAAGCGCCCAGGCGGTCGCCGATTACGCAAACTGTCCGAGGAGCCTGTTCGTCTTATAGCGTCCGCCGTTTTCGGCGTTGCCGAGCGAAGGGTCGCCGTCGCTGGTGCTGACGCCGCTGGGCGCCGGCCGCTCGCGAGACTTGCCTGACTGCTCGGAAAGCGGTCACCATTGTCGACGACGAGTGCTAACGGCAAGGAGGCAAATCAATGCTTGGACGGAAACGATTGGCCTGTTCGTTTTGCGGCAAGAGTGCCGCCGAGGTTGAGAAATTGGTCGCTGGTCCGAAGGTCTACATCTGCAATGAATGCGTTACCACGGCCAGCCGCATCATGAAAGGCGATGACCCGGGTCAGACCGCTACAAACCACAACGGTCGCGGATTTCTCGCGAAGCTGCGGGACCGGCTGCGTAGGCTATTCGAAGACGGGCGCTTTCACCGGTCCGCGTATCAGTCCGTCGCGTTAGAGCAGCGATGAAGCACAGTCAGTTGCCGCACGAGCACGGGGAAAGCGCGCGCGTAACACCGCAGTGAACGCGACCACAGCGACACGCCGGGGGCCGCACGATTCAACGCGGCGAGGGCAGGGCCTGCAGCGATGCTAAAGAAGGTAGCGATCGGCGTTGGAATTGTCGCTGCGCTGTTGCTGCTCGCGGGCGTCGCCGCGGCTTTGCTGGTCGATGTCAACAGCTACAAGCCGACGATAGAGCGCCGGGTCGCCGAAACCACCGGCCGCAAGCTCACAATCGATGGCCCGTTGTCGCTGCGGCTCTTTCCACGTCTCGGGGTAGTAGTGCCGAAGAGCACGCTGTCAGAGCAAGGTGGCGACGGTGTATTTGCGTCGCTGTCGTCGGCCAGCGTTGCGGTTGCCTGGCTGCCCTTGCTGGGCGGGCAAATCGTTATCGATCAAGTCAGCCTCAATGGCTTGCAAGCAACGGTGGAGCGCAAAGTAGACGGCCGCACCAGCATCGACGATCTACTGCGGCGCCGAGAGGATGCGCCGAAGCCAAAAGGCGACACGTCCGAATCGAAGGCGACCAGCGTTTCAATTCGCGGCATTGCTTTGAACGACGCCAATCTGACGTTACGTCTTGCCGACGGCAACACGATCACGCTATCGAAGTTGGATCTGGAAGTCGACGACCTCGGCGCCGCCGACTACAAGCCGGTTCAAGTTTCTGCATCCGTGACGTCGACCAAGCCGGCGCTGGTTGCCGACCTGACGTTGGCTGCCGAGATTCAAGTGGACACCGCTGGCAGCCGCTACGGCGTGCGAGATCTGGCGGGGTCGGTAAAGGGCACTTTCGACCAGCAGCCGGTGGAAGTCAGGTTAGCCACTGCGCGTGCGGCCTGGCAGCCGCTGAGCGTCGAGGTTGAAAAGCTTGCGCTCAGCGCTCGGGAAAACGCGGGTCCGATGCATTCGAGCTGAAGTTCACGGCGCCGCGATTTGCCGTAAGCGAGTCGCGCGCCACTTCTGATCCGGTCGAGTTGGTTGTGACATCGAAGGGCGCGCAGCGTCTCGAACTGAGCGTCATCGGCGAAGGGATCAAAGGGTCGGCGGCGGCCTTCGAAGCCACGATTGCAGCGACGTTCAAACGAGATGCCGGTTCGGACCACACCGAGGGGAAACTAACGAGCCCGTTGCGGGGCAGTCTCGATGCAATGACCTTCGAGTTACCGAGTCTGGTCGCCGATGTCGTCTCGACGCACCCGAACTTGCCGCAGAAAACGGTCAAACTGTTGCTCGGCGGCAGCGCGTCGATCGATGTCAGGCGCGAGATCGGCTGCACTGAACCTCAAAAGCGGACTCGACGACATCAACCTGGACGCGAAGCTCGATATCAGCGGCTTCAAGAGCCCCCGTATTGCGTTCGATGTTTCTGCCGATCAACTGGACCTTGATCGACACTTTCCGCCCGCACCGAAGAGCGTCGAAACTGCTGCTACGTCGCAGAGTAAGAGCCTTCCTGCCGATTCCAAGGTCGATCTCTCAGCGCTGCGCGAAGTTCACGCCTCGGGCAAAGCACGGATCGGCAAATTGCGCGTGCGCGGGGTCAATGCGGCCGATATGCAGTTCACTCTGCAAGCAAACGACGGCAAGCTCGACGTCGCGCCGCTGACCGCACGACTGTATGACGGCACGGTGAACGCGAAGCTTGCCGCACGCGCCGACGGAAATCGCATCAGCGGAGCAGGTGCGATGTCCGGCATAGCGCTGAAGCCGTTCGTGGCCGACCTCGGAGGACCTGCGAAGGTCGAGGGCAAGGCAGATTTGAAGTTCGATCTGTCCACTTCCGGCGCAACCACCGCTGCGCTGAAGAGAAACCTCAACGGTTCGCTGTCGATCGCGGTGCGCGACGGCGCGATCCGCGGTATCGACGTGGTCCAGACCATTAATGGCGCGCTCAGTTTCATCACTGCACGAAAGACACAAACGGGCACGCTCGACGAAGCGAAGCTGACGCGCTTCTCGAGTCTGACCGCGAGCGCGCAGATCGATAATGGGATCGCCAACAGCAAGGATCTGCAGGCGACTTCGCCCGGGCTTAACCTCGCTGGAAGTGGGCGATTCGATCTCGTCAAAGAGGAGCTCGATTACGTGCTGCGCGCCCAAATGACGGCGAGCCCGCTGGGTGCGGATCGACGCATCGTCAATGCGTTGCTTGGCTACACGGTGCCGATACAAATTGCTGGTCCGCTCGATTCACTGAGTTATCGAGTCGAGTGGGCTGGTGTGGCGACCGACGCGCTGACTCGACGGGTCCTTGGCGGTGTCGGTGCGCCGGTGGTCGAGGAAGTCTTCAAGGGAATCGGTGGCCTGCTCCGCGGAAAGAAGCAGGGCGACGGTGCGCAGAAATAACACAAGCTCGCTGTCGGGTAGTTTCCTACGCGTCGGGCGGAAAGAAAGTACGGTAGGAAGCCGTGCTAGTCGCTAGCGGCAGGCGGCGGCGAGATCTTCCAGAAGGGTCGCGAGATTTCTTCGAGCGGGCGGCCCGGATCCCCAGGCGCAAGCCCATAGCGAATGAGCGCAACCAGGTCTGCACTCACCGCAGGGTCGGACACGAAATAGCTGTGGCCGATGAAACCGGCCGTGTCGGTGACCTCGATAAAGGTGGCGAAGCCGGCGACTCCCCGCGCCTTGTCGAGCTCTTCCTTGCTGAGCACTGACTGCTGAACACGTCCCATCCGGCGCAGAAAGAGAGCCAGCAATCGGACGCCGCAGACCGTGTAGGCGAGCCACATTCGGCCGGCATCCAGATAAAAGTGAACGAATCCGACGATCGCCAGGACGAACGCGCAGAGCGGAACGTGGGCCCACCGTAGCAGTACCTCATAGGCACTCGGGGTCTCCGCGTGCATCATCGCGAGCTCGAAAGCGCCGAAGACCGCCGCCGAAATCGCAAGAACGAAGAAAAGCAGATGCTCGCGCTGGCGGCGCTGCTGAATCCAGACGAACAGATGAATCAGCGCGAGCGTCAGGCTCGCTGCCGCCATCATGACCCAGAGGATGTCGACCCAGCTCACCGAGACAGGACCTGCGAACTTATCAGAGTCGTTGGAGCGGGCCTCAGGATAACGGAGCCGCCCTGCGTTGTTAAACCCTGGACCAAGGTCCAGTTATGTGACCTGACGTGCTTTGCTAGCGTGCACGCAATCACGTCCAACGACGTTCGAAGCACCGGTTCGTCCGAGCAAACCTCGATCAAGAACGCCGGCATGGCGCTGTCTGACATGGATCAAAGAGCCGCGCGTACACGGCAATGTCATCAAGCTTGATCGGAGAATTGGCCATAATCGCCGCTCCTGTGTTCACCCCCGGCGTGGTGGGGCGCCTTCCATAGACGATGGGGAACACCAGACTGACGATTTGCTGGGCCCGGGTGCGGGTCGCAGGGGAGGGAGTGAATCATGAAAGCGACGAAACGCGGTGGGGCGCGTCTGTTGATTGCGGCGGCGCTGAGCCTGGCATTCGGCCCGGCCGTCGCGCAGAAGAATCCGGACCGCAACGCCTACTTTGGCGAGACACACGTCCACACGAGCTGGTCGCTCGACGCGTTCGCGATCGGCAACCTAGTCACCACGCCGGCCGACGCCTACAAGTATTTCAAGGGCGAGCCGATCAAGCATCCGTTGGGCTACGACATCAAGATCGTCACGCCGCTCGATTGGGCGGGGGTGACGGACCATTCCGAGTACGCGGGCGTGGTGCAGCTCGCGAACGAACCGGGTTCCCCGGTCAGCAAGATCCCCGCGGCGCAACCGCTGATCCTCAAGGCGAGGACCAAGGAAGAGATGACGCGGGTGGCCCTCTATGCGATCAACACGCTGGTTCCTGGACCGCCGGTCAAGGCGCTGATGTCGCCCGAGATCGCCGGCGCGGTGTGGAAGCGGGTGGTCGAGCAGGCCAACCAGGCCAACGACCCCGGCAAGTTCACGGCGTTCTGCTCGTACGAGTGGACGGCGATGCCGCACAACATGAACCTGCACCGCAACGTGTTCTTCAAGGATTGCGCCAAGGTGCCGGTGCGCCGTTCAGCGCGCTCGATTCGTCGCATCCGGTGGACCTGTGGAACTGGATGGACGGCCAACGCAAGGCCGGCAACGAGCTCCTGGCGATATCGCACAACGCCAACCTTTCCGACGGGCGCATGTATCCGACCGAGGTCGACAGCAAGGGCCGCCCGATCGACGCCGCCTATGCCGCATCGCGCACGCGCAACGAGCCGCTGATCGAGATCAAGCAGCTGAAAGGCACGTCGGAGACTCATCCGCTGCTCTCGCCCAACGATGAGTTCGCCAGTTTCGAGCTGATGTCGGTGCTGCTGGGCGCTCCGTCGGGGCGTATCGCGCACATCGTCGGGAGCTACGCGCGGCAGGCGCTGAAGGACGGGCTCGCGATGCAGGACTCGCGCGGCATCAACCCGTTCAAATTCGGGTTCGGCGCGGCGTCCGACTCGCACAACACCGGGGTCCCGTACCGGCAGGAGAACTTCTTCGGAGGCCATTCGTTCACTGACGGCACACCTGAAGTTCGCATGGCCGGAAATCTGGTCGGCGGGTTCTTCGACGCGCGCACCGAGAGCACCGCCGGCCTTACCGGCGTGTGGGCCGAGGAGAACACGCGTGCGTCGCTGTTCGAGGCGATGCAGCGCAAGGAGACGTTCGCCGTCAGTGGTCCGCACATCAAGGTGCGTCTGTTCGGCGGATGGGAGTACGCGGCCTCCGATCTGGCCGCCGCCGACTGGGTCAAGACGGGCTACGCGAAAGGCGTGCCGATGGGAGGTGACCTGCCGCCGGTCAAGGGCAAAGCGCCGACATTCATCGTGTGGGCGGTGAAGGACCCGACGTCCGGCAACCTCGACCGCATCCAGATCGTCAAGGGGTGGAGCAAAAGCGGCCAGAGCTTCGAAAAGATCTTCGATGTCGTGTGGTCAGGCGATCGCAAACCCAACAAGTGGACCGGCGCGGTGCCGCCCATCGGCAACACGGTGGACGTCGAAACCGCGGCGTACACGAATACGATCGGCGCGGTGGAACTGAAGACGGTGTGGACCGATCCGGAATTCGATCCGGGCGTTCATGCGTTCTACTACGCACGCGTGCTCGAAATTCCGACGCCGCGCTGGACCACGATCCAGGCCAAGCAGCTCGGCATCGCGCCCCCCGACGTCGTTGCGGCCACCGTTCAGGAGCGCGCCTGGAGCTCGCCGATCTGGTACACGCCGAGTGCGGACGATCGCAAGAAGGTGAAGGCCGGCGCGACGGTCGCGGACCTTAAGCAGAAGGGCGCGGTCGCGCTGACCGACGCGCAACTCAGGTCGCTGATCCTCGCCAAGTCGAACTGGCTGCAGAACAACGTCACCGGCGACAAGTACATGATCATCTACGGCGCCCCCGGCAAGGGCACCGGCGCGAAGCCGATCCCGCCCTCCGAAGCGGGATACAACACGCAGCGCTTCCCGGTCGACCAGGGGCAGTTCCGACTCGAGTACATCGACCGCAAGATGCAGCTGCCGAGCCTTGTCGGCGATGCGCCGCTAGCGAGCCAGGTCGGAGACACGCGGTCGTATTTCATCCAGAACGGCAAGATCGTCAATGCGCTCGCCGGTACGCCGATCGAGATCACCGTCTACAAGGTGGGCGACAAGTACGTGGCGGCGCGCAGCAACGAGTTCGGCTACGCGAACTACGAGATCATTCCGACTCAGACCGAATTGAGCCCGCTGAGCGCTACCGCGGGCAGCAAGCCACGTTGAGACGCCTACTGCGCGAGCCGCTGGTTCACTTCCTGCTGCTGGGCGCCGTGCTGTTCGGCGCCTGGCAGTTTGCTCAGAGTGACAGAGGCGCGCTCGCGCCTTCGAAGCAGATCCGCCTCACGGTCGATGAGCTGACTCAGCTCGCCCTCCTGTTCCAGTCGCAATGGCGGCGCGAGCCGACTCCGGAGGAGTTCAGCCGACTGGTCGAGAATCGGGTGCAGGAAGAGGTCCTTTATCGCGAAGCGCTGGCGATGGGCCTCGACAAGGACGACACGATCGTCAAGCGCCGCATGGCGCAGAAGATGCAGTTCCTGGCGGAGGACGTCGGAGCGGCGCGCGAGCCCGACCGGGCCGAGCTCGAAGCCTGGTACGCGAAGAACAGCAACACGTTCGCGCAGCCCAATCGGGTGAGCTTTCGCCACCTGTACTTCTCGCCGGACCGTCGTGGAGCCCGTGCGCGTGAGGACGCGGCGAACGCACTGACGAAGCTTGGGGGCCAGCCGCAGGACTCGAAGCTTGCGGGGTCAATCGCCGATGCGTTCATGTTCCAGGACTACTACCGCGACCGCGCGCCCGAGCAGCTGGCCAAGGAGTTCGGGCCACAGTTCGCATTGGCCGTGGCGAAGCTCGAGCCAGGCTCGTGGCAGGGACCCGTCCAATCCGGTCTCGGCTGGCACCTGGTGTTCATCGACACCGCGGTACCGGGGCGCGTGCCGGCGTTCGAGGAAGTCGAAGCGGAGGTCAAGACTGCGTGGCTCGGCGAGCAGAAGGCGCTCGCATGGCAGAAGGCGTACAACGAGATGCGTGCGAAGTACAAGGTGCTGCTCCCGGACGTGCGCGGACCCCGCCGTGAGCGCGCCGTCCACGTCGTCGTCGACGAAGCCGGCACCGTGAGCACCATCCTGGGGTGGACCGGCCGGCTGGCCGCGTTGCTGCTGCTCGTGACGGCGTTCTGCCTATCCCTCGCGCAAGCGCACGAGTCGCGGCCGGCGTATCTCGAGATCAAGGAAACCGCGCCCGGCCAGTACTCCGTGCTATGGCGCACGCCGGTGCTGGCCGGCATGCGGCTGCCGGTCGTGCTGCAGTTGCCTGCCGATGTGCGCAACCTCCGGGAGCCTCTGGTCCAGCAACTTTCGGACTCGGTGATCGAGCGCCGCGTACTCGACGCCGGGCCGAACGGGCTTGCTGGCAAGCGCATCGAGTTTCCCGGCCTGCAGTTCACGATCACCGATGTACTGGTACGCACCCAGGGGCTCGACGGCACGCACTCGACCGAGCTGGTACGACCTGGGCGCCCGTGGATCGAATTCGCCGCCCCGCGCAGCACGGCGGCCACTGCCGGCGTGTTCCTGGCGCAGGGCGTCGAGCACATCCTGTTTGGCGTCGATCACCTGCTGTTCGTGCTTGGCCTGCTGCTGCTTGTGCGCTCGCCGTGGATGCTGGTCAAGACCATCACAGCATTCACGATCGCACACAGCATCACGCTGGCGCTCGCGACGCTGGGCATCGTTAACGTTCCGAGGCCACCGCTGGAGGCGGCGATCGCGCTTTCGATCCTGTTCCTCGGCGTCGAGGTCGTCCGCGCCTGGCGCGGCGAATCGAGCTTCACGATTCGCAATCCCTGGGTCGTCGCCTTCGCCTTTGGCTTGCTGCACGGTTTCGGATTTGCAAGCGGTCTGGCCACGATTGGCCTGCCGCAGGGCGACATCCCGCTCGCGCTGCTGATGTTCAATCTGGGCGTGGAGGTTGGACAACTCGCGTTTGTCGCCGTGATGATCCTGCTGTGGAAAGCGATCCACAGGCTCATGCCGAATTGGCCGCGGGCCGTGCCGCTGCTACCCGCGTACCTGGTCGGTACGCTCGGCGCCTTCTGGACGATCGAGCGGGTGGTGCAGATGGCCAGCGGATGAAGTCCATGTCCTGCGCGCGGACGGCCCTAGCTCACCAGACCCAGCAGCCGCGCGCGGTCGACCGCGTGCCTGCGCGTGCCGGCGTTGAGCTTGCCGAACAGGTTCTTCAGGTGCCATTTCACGGTCTCGTCGCTGATATCCATCGACCGGGCGATCAGCTTGTTCGGTAGGCCGTTGGCAAGCAGCTGCAGGACCTCGGTCTCCTTAGTGGTCAGCAGTCCGCCACTGACCGCGGTTGCAGGTGACGGCGCCGCGCGAGTACTCACGGCGGGCGTTCGTGTTGATTGCGGCGGACCGTCGTCCAGAATCTCCGCGATGCGCGGATGAAGGTCCTGTACCAACCGCTCGAGCCCGTTGAGCGACGCCAAGTCGCGTGCTTCGATCACGCGCGCACGAGCCTCGCGCTTGGCCGGAGCTTCGCTTTCACGTTGCGACCCGTGAAGCGATCATCCACTGCGACACGTTTGCTTCGGTCCGCGCGGCTACCGCGGTTTTGGAGCCACCAGTGCGCGAAAAGCGGATCGCTGCGCTTTCGTTTGGTTGCGATTCGGCGCGCCTCGGCCAAGCACTCGGCCAAGCATGTTGTGGGCGTCCCTCGTTCACCGGCCTTACAAGCGCCGGCAGGGTACTCGCCCCATCGCCACATCGTCGATGGCAGGTCGCGCGGCACCCTCAACGAAAAGCGCTCCACGGACAAAGCGGCCGACGAGCGCGGGCGGCTCAAACGAGGCAGTGCTGCGCGTAGCATCCCGTTTCGCGTGCTGCATTAACCTCGCGGGAGGCTGCATGAAATCCTTGCACCGTCCTGATCTCTTGGGTTGGTCGCGCTTCGACGAGAAACGCAACGTCGACTTTTGCAGCGTGGCCTGGATCCGACCCGGCGGCAACGTCCTCATCGACCCGCTGCCAATGACTGAGCATGATCGGGCGCATCTCGCAGCGCTGGGTGGCGCCACACTCATCATCATCACGAACTCCGACCACACGCGTGGCGCCCAGGGCCTGGCGCAGGAGCTTCGCGCCACGCTGTGCGGACCGCGCGCCGAACGCGGCAGCTTCCCGTTTCCGTGCGAGCACTGGCTCGGCGATGGGGATGAGCCCGTTCCCGGTTTGCACGTGCTTGAAATGCACGGGAGCAAAACCCCCGGCGAGCTCGCACTCGTTTTGGAACGGACGACGCTCATCACAGGTGATCTCGTGCGCGGGCACATGGGGGGCAAGCTGAACCTCCTGCCCGACGCCAAGCTCACGGACCACGCACAAGCAGTCGCCTCGGTCCAGCGCATTCTCGACGCGTATCCGGACATCGAAACCGTCCTGGTCGGCGATGGCTGGCCTGTTTTCCACGACGGCAGGCGTGCGCTTGCCGCGCTGTGCGGACGCTGAACATCGCAGCCGGGTAGCCGCACGTTCGATCGCCGCCAAGAGACCGCGCCGCAAGGCCGTGTTGGACCGCGAATCACATGACGACGCGATCCTGACTCGATCATGGGTCGCAGAAGGCGCCGGTTGGCACGGACCCGCCGTCGGCTTCACAGCGAAGCGGCCCGTCATGAGAGCCTGCCGGCACTTGGCGACTATTTCCGTCTGATCCGGCGTCCCTAATGGACGCTCGCGGCCTGCGTTGCCGTGCGGGACAATGACGAGGAAACTCGGCTCACCTGCGGATTGGGGTTCCAGCTGAAGAGGGTTCTTGCCGCAGACTCACTTGGAGGTTGATCAATGAGCGACCATGTCTACAAGATAGTGGAATTGGTTGGTTCGTCGACCAAGGGTAGCGACGATGCGATTCGCAATGCGATCGAGAAGGCTTCGCTCACGTTGCGGCGTATCGACTGGTTCCAGGTGCTGGAAACGCGGGGACACGTGGCCGACGGCAAGATCGCGCACTACCAGGTGACGCTGAAGGTGGGATTCCGCCTCGAATCGTCCTGATCACCACTGCGTTGTCACCGTTCGAGCGGCTTGACCGCCGACCGCTTGACGTGAGCCCGGAACTCGGCGGGCGTCGCGGCGTGCGCACTGCGGAAGCGCCCTAAGGGGGCCATCATGGACATCGCATCGTATTTCCCGAAGGAACTGTTCAAGGGCCGGACCGTGTTCGTCACGGGCGGCGGCAGCGGCATCAATCTCGGCATTGCAAAGAACTTCGCGGCGCTCGGCGCCAACGTTGCCATCTGCGGTCGCACCCAAAGCAAGCTGGATGCAGCCGCTGTGGAGCTGCGCGCACTGGGCGCCAAGGTCAGCGCCGTCGCCGCCGACGTGCGCGACTTTGCAGCGCTGGAAGCGGCGCTCGCGACGAGCCGGAAAGAGCTGGGCCCGGTCGATGTCCTGGTGGCGGGTGCCGCCGGCAACTTCCCGGTGCGCGCGGAGAAGCTTTCAACCAACGGCTTTAAGACGGTCATCGACATCGACCTGCTCGGGGCTTTCAACTCGGCGCGTGCGGCGTTCGAGCAACTCAAGGAAACGCGCGGCACCATCCTTTTCATTTCGGCCGGCATGGCCTACATGCCGCATGCCTTCCAGGTTCACGTTGGAGCGGCCAAGGCCGGCATCGACATGATGATGAAGAACCTGGCGCTCGAATGGGGACCGTACGGGATCCGCAGCAACAGCATCGTGCCCGGCCCGATTGAAGGAACCGAGGGGATGAAGCGACTCGCCGGCTCGGCGCATCAGGAAACGTTGATCAACAGCGTTCCCTTGCGCCGCATGGGCACCGTCGACGACATCGGTCAGACGGCAGCTTTCCTCGCGTCGCCGCTGGCGTCCTACATTACGGGCTGCGTCGTCGTGTGCGACGGCGGCCAGAACCTGGCCGGCTCGACCGTGTTCAACCTCGGAACCGAGCAGATGCTGCGCGAACAGCCCCGTTAAGCGGCCGCGGGCGTCGTGTGCGGCAGTCATCAACGATCGAGTTCGATGTCTTCGTAGGACACCGGATCCTCGCGCGGCTCGATGTGTGTGAACACCGACGCGCCCGGAATGGCGAGCGCGACCTCGCGCTCGATCGCTTCGGCGAGATCGTGCGCCCGCTGCACGGTCCATGCACCCGGCACAAGAACGTGCATCGACACGAATGAACGGCCAGCGGCCGCGCGCGTGCGCAATGCATGAAACTCGATGTCCTCTGCCCGGAACCGCTGCAACACGGTCTCGATCGCCGCGCGCTCGCCAGCGGGCAGCGACGGGTCGAGCAGGCCGACCGCCGATCGGCGCACCAGCGAGAAGCCGGTCAGCACGATGTTGGCGGCGACTGCGAGCGCGATCAACGGGTCGAGCCAGTTCCACTGCGTGACAGCGACGGCGCCGACCGCCACAACGACGCCGACCGAGGTCCAGACATCAGTCATCAGGTGGCGGCCATCGGCCTCAAGCGCGATCGACCGATAGTGCCTCGCTGCCTTCATCAGAACGCGCGCCACAGCCAGGTTGATCGCAGTGGCGATGATCGAGAGCGCAAGCCCGAGCCCGATTTGCTCGAGCGCCTGCGGATGCAGTAATCGATCGACCGCCGCCCATGCAATCGCGAGCGCCGCGGCGAAGATCAGCGCGCCTTCGAGGCCGCTCGCAAAGTACTCGGCCTTGGAGTAGCCGTAGGCATATTCGTCGGTGGGCGGGCGGGCCGACAGGGTCAGCATCCACAGCGTCATCGCGGCGGCCACCAGGTTGACGATCGACTCGAGCGCGTCCGACAGCAGCCCCACCGACCCCGTCAGCCACCACGCGCCGGCCTTGATCGAGGTCGTTGCAATCGCGGCGGCGATCGACAGCCAGGCGAAGCGCACCAGATGGGAGCGACTGACAGTCATCGCAGGTGTGCTGCGGCCGGCGCCATCCATCCTCAGTGCGGCGCGACATCCGTGAACCACGCGAGCACGCCATCGAGCGGCGCGTGGCTCAGCGCGAAGGTGGCCTTCTCGCGTACGACCGGCTTGGCGCGCCACGCGACCGAGATGCCGGCGAGTGCCATCATCTTCAGGTCGTTGGCACCGTCACCGACGACAATCGACCGATCGGTCGGACACTCAAGCTCGGCGCACAGGTCGCGCACCGCCTGCGCCTTGCCTTCGGCATCGACGATCGCCGCGCCGCCCGCACCCGCGACCTTGCCGGTCAGCCGACCCTCGATGATCTCGAGTTCGTTCGACCGCGTCGCATCGAAGCCGAGGCGCTCGCGCATGCGGTCGGTGAAGAAGGTGAAGCCGCCAGTGACGAGCAGCGTCTTGAGTCCAGCCGCGCGGCACGCGGAAACCAGCTGCTCGGCGCCGTCGTTCAGTGCCAGCTTCTCGTCGTGCACGCGCTGCAGTAGCACGGCGTCCACACCGGCCAGCATCGCGACGCGCCGGCGCAGGCTTTCGCTGTAGTCGGCGATCTCGCCGCGCATCGCCGCTTCGGTGATCGCGGCCACTTCCTCGCCGCGTCCGGCCAGTGCCGCCACTTCATCCAGGCTCTCGATCGTGATCAGCGTCGAGTCCATGTCGAGCGCGAGGACGCGGAAATCCGCCAGGCGCCACGCCGGATCGACGAATGCGCAGTCGAGCTTCCAGTATTCACCCAGGCCGCGTACCGCCTTGCGGACTTCGAGGTCGTCCGGCACCGCCACGCAACGCGCGGAGTGGCCGGCGACGCGGATTCGCTCCGGCATGCAAACGACCTTGAAGGTATCGAGCGCTTCGGACGATAAGGCCGGTCCCTGGACGACAAGGTCTTTCATCGGGCAGGGAGTGTAGTATCCGCGCGCCCGCAGAGGAGGGAAGACATGCCATCAAAACGCCATCGCATCGCACTTGCGCTCGCCGCCGCCTGCGGCCTCGTGATACCAGCCGCGGCAAATCCGGGCAACGACGTCGGCTTCGATCCGCTGCTGAGCGACGGTGCCGCCTGCGCTCCGGGAGCAAGCGGACCACCGGCGTTGCTGAAAAAACTGATCCTCGCGGCCACCGAGACGGCGCCGTTCCAGCCGGTGCCCGCCAAACCTGTATTGGCCGACACGCCGGTGCTCTACACCAATCTCGGCACGTTGCGGTTCAAGGCTGGCACGCGCAGCCCCAAGGCGCAGGCCTGGTTCGATCAGGGAATCCGGCTGGCGTTCGCGTTCAACCACGCCGAGGCGCAGCGCGCCTTCCGCGAGGCACAAAAGCTCGACCCCAATTGCGCACTGTGCTTCTGGGGTGAAGCGCTGATTCTCGGGCCGAACATCAACATGCCGATGGTGCCGGAAGCCAATGCGCCCGCGCTGGAAGCCCTCGGCAAGTCTGTCGCGCTGGCACCGTCCGCGCCGGCGCGCGACCGCGCGCTGATCGACGCGCTCGCCAAGCGTTACTCGGCCGATCCGAAGGCTGAGCGCGCCGCACTCGACGCTGCCTATGCGGACGCGATGAAGCAGGTCGCCGCGCGCTATCCGGCCGATGACACGATCCAGACACTGACGGCCGAGGCGATGATGGACACGCAGCCGTGGGACTACTGGGAGGCGGGCGGTACCAAACCCAAGGGTCGCGGCGGCGAGATCGTGTCGACGCTGGAAACGGTGCTTAAACGCAACCCGAAACATCCAGGCGCGATTCACCTATACATCCACGCGGTCGAAGCGTCGACACAGCCGCAGAAGGCGCTTCCGTATGCCGACCGGCTCGGCGCGCTGATGCCTGGCGCAGGTCACGTCGTGCACATGCCGGCGCACATTTATTACCGCGTCGGGATGTACCACAAGTCGCTCGACACGAACAAACGCGCGATGGCCGTCGACGAAAGCTATTTCAAGACCTCGCCGTCTGACCCGCTGTACAAGTCGGCTTACTACCCGCACAACATCCATTTCCTGATGGTGTCGGCGCAGATGGGCGGCGACGGACCGGCGGCGATCACCGCGGCGCAGAAGCTCGACGCCTCGATGGCGCCAGAGATAGTCGCGCAGTTCGCGATCATGCAGCCGGTCAAGGCCGCGCCGTACACCACGCACGCGCTGTTCAGCGCGCCGGACACGATCCTTGCGCTGCCGGCGCCGCCCGCCAACCTGGCGCTGGTCGACACGATGTATCACTACGCGCGCGCGCTGGCATTTGCGCGCAAGAAGGACAGCGATTCGGCGCAGAAGGAGATCGACGCGCTGGCACGCATCCTGCGCGAGACCGACTACAAGCCCTTCGAGGAATTTGGCATTCCAGCGAAGGAGATTGTCGACACAGCCCGACTCGTGGCCACCGCGCGGCTGGCCGATGCCAAGGGCGACCTCGACGGTGCGGCGCGCGCCTATGAGGAGGCCGTCTTCATCGAAGACGCGCTCGCCTACACCGAGCCACCTTACTGGTACTACCCGGTGCGGCAGTCGCTGGGCGCAATCAAGCTGCGCCAGGGCAAGCTCGACGACGCCGAAAAGGCGTTTCGTGACTCGCTCGGTCGCGTGCGCAACAACGGGTGGGCGCTGGCGGGTCTGGCCGAAACGTATCGGCGCAAGGGCGATGCGAGTAGCGAGAAAGCGGCGCGGCAGGCGTTTGCGCGCACCTGGTTCGGAAGCCCACAGGGCCCGGCGATCGACCAGCTCTGAGCAGGTGGTGGTGCCCGCGCTCGGAGCGCGGCAGCCGATGAGCGCCTCTCTGCGAACCTTCGCCGCCGCCTCGATACTCATCCCGTTGTTGAGCGCCTGCTTCACCGATGCAGCAACCCGCCTCGCGCACGACCTCGAGGCCGGCGCAGGGAAAGTCGGACGCAACGAGGGTTCCCGCTACACGATCGTGCACCGCGTGCCGTCGAAGCGAGGTGAATGCGAGGGACCGTATCGCGTCCAGTTCGACAGGGTCGGCGCGATCATCATCTGGTGCAAGGACGCGTCCGGCGACAAGACAGTGTCGAGCCACAGCACAACCGCCCACGGCCGGCATGCTGAGATCGCGGATACGCGCATCGTCGACAAGCCGAAGGACGAAACGCTGCTCGTCGACCTCCAGCGGCGCAGCGGCCGCGTGGTGATCGTCGACGTGAGATGAGGCGGGATCAAACGCCCGAATGATCGCCCGACCTCACGCGCAGTTGACCGTCACCGAATGCGTGTGGAGAGGAAAGAAGAGGTCAAAGCCGGAGGTGGACATGACGGTGACCGCCGACTTGGCCTTGATCTGCGCGAGCTGCGCCGCCGTCAGGGTGACGCTGTGGTCGTGACCGGCGGCACCGACGATGTTGTAGGTGATGCTGATCGTCGAATCCACATCGGCTGCGGGGATCAGCAGGACGTGACCGTGGTTGGCCGAAATGGCGGTCGCGCCGCAGCTCAGCGTGGCTGGCGGTGGCGGAGCGGGAGTCGGCGCGGGAGCGGGCGCCGGTGCCGGGGTGGTGTAGTCGTCGCCCCCACACCCGCCCAGCGCCAAGGCCACCGCGCTGCCTGCGGTATTTGCAACAAACAATCGACGTGAGCGGTTCATGGGCGACCTCCGTCCGAGCCTCGTCTGCGAGCCCTACACACAAACGTGAAATGCTGCCCCGGAGGTACCTCCCGTGTCACTCCCGCGTCCGTACTCGAAGGTCCGGGAATAAATCGTCGGCCTGAGGCGTTACCGGCGAACCGACCGCTCCGTACCGGGCGTGACCTTCGACTACAGTGCGTGTCACCTGCCGCGCACTCCCAAACCCTGGAGCCAGCCCATGACTCTCGAACCGGCACAGACATTCACCGTGAGTCACTTGAAGGAAGCGGATTTCAAGGGTGGGGGCCTGCGCGATTACTCGGCCTATCGCGATCTCGGTGTGGCGGAGGCGACGGATGGGCTCGCGACCGCGCACGTGATCCGCATGGTCGCGCCGTTTCGCGAAGAGCTTGGCCAGCGGCATCACCACAACATTCGCTTCCAGCTCGTTTACGTGCTGAAGGGCTGGTTCAAGACTGAGTTCGAGCGCCACGGCGTGCACGTGATGAGGGAGGGCTCGTGCTGGATCCAGCCGCCCGGAATTCGCCACACCGTCCTTGGCTGGTCCGACGACTGCGAACTGCTGGAGGTCATCCTGCCTGCCGAGCACGAGACCGTGAACGACTGATCGCCCGAAACCGTGCATGCCGGCCGAACGACTCCACGATGTGATCATCGCCGGCCTGGGCGCAATGGGCAGCGCGACGGCTCTAGAGCTCTCGAGGCGCGGCGTCGATGTGTTGGGGTTCGATCGCTACACGCCACCCCATGCGTTCGGCTCTTCGCATGGTGAAACGCGGATCATCCGCGAGGCGTACTTCGAACACCCGGTCTACGTCCCGATGGTGCAGCGGGCCTACGAGTTGTGGCACGCGCTGGAGCAATCGGCCGGGGTGACATTGCTGCGGGAAACCGGCGGCCTGATGATCGGTCGACCTGACAGCGCGCTGGTGCAGGGCGCGCGCTTGAGCGCACAAACGCACCGGTTGCCGCACGAAGCCCTCGGAGCAGCAGAAATCACAGCGCGATTCCCGGCGCTGCGGCCCGAACGCGACATGGTGGCGGTGTGGGAGCCGCGAGCGGGCATCCTGTTTCCCGAGGCTTGCATCAGCGCACAGCTCGCACTCGCGCGGCAACGCGGCGCCGAACTGCACGATGGGGAGGCCGTAGAGCACTGGGAGCCGGAGGGGGACGATGTTCGGGTCAGCACGTCCCAGAGCGAGTACCGCGCTCGCCGGCTGATCATCACTGCGGGGGCTTGGGTCGCGTCACTGCTACCGGGATTGCCGCTGCCATTGCGCATCGAGCGCCAGGCGCTGCACTGGTTCGAGTGCGCGTCCGACTCCTTCGATGCCGAGCATTGCCCGATCCACCTCTGGCAGTTCGACGGGCACCGCTTTTTCTACGGCTTCCCGGCGCTCGACGGCGCGGTGAAAGCGGGGTTTCATCACGAAGGCGAAACGACAACGGCCGACGGCGTCCGGCGCGAGGTGGCTCGCGGTCGAAATCGATGCCGTGCGCGCCGTGATGCAGCGCTTCATCCCGGGCGCCGACGGGCCACTGCGCAAGTCGGTGGTCTGCTTCTACACCAATACCCCCGACGACCATTTCTGGATCGACCGTCACCCGGCGCATCCGCAGGTGCTGATCGCCAGTCCGTGCTCCGGGCATGGGTTCAAGTTTGCGCCGGTCATCGGCGAGATTCTGGCCGACCTTGTTCAGGGCAGGGCGCCGCGGTTCGAGCTGCAACTCTTCCGACGGCGTTGAGTGAGTTGCAATGTGTTCTGAGCGTCTGGCAGTCCAGCCGACGTTGTCCTGGCGAAGCGGTGCAAGAATTGCTGGACAATCAGATGGCAAGATCTCTTTTGGTGGCGAACCAGTGGAGGTGAACGATGAGTTCAACGCTTCCGGCTAAGTCAAATCTTCAGACACGAACAGTGAAGTGTCTGTTGTATGCAGCTCCTATTGCTTTGCTCGCGTCGAGCGTGCTCGCTGCACAGCCGGGTGATGGTACTGACGGCAAGCGCTTGCATGACGCCAACTGCACAGGGTGTCACGACACCGGCGTCTACTCGCGCAAGACTCGATCGGTCCGTTCGCTGGATGGACTGAAGCAGCAGTTGGAATCTTGCGGACACGCGGCAGGCCAAAACCTCTCGCCGACGGAAAAGCAGAACATCGTCAAGTACTTGAACGATCAGTTCTATCAGTTTCGCTAGGGCGGCGAGAGACTCCCGCAGCATCTTTAGGAAGCGGCTGGCCTAGACGCGGACTGCGTAGCCGGTGAAGCAACCTCGTCAAAGTGGGTGCACGTCAGGCAGGTGCGTGGCCAGAAGCTTGAGCGGCTGGCGGCACTCGCTGTCGAAACTGCGCCGGCACGTCTTCGTGCTCGCCGCCGTATGTGTTCCTGCGCTGAGCCTCCCGATGGAGCAGACGCCGCCACTGGACCTCAGATACCTCGATGAGATGGACGAGGTGTCAGCATGGAAAGCGCTCGCCTCCGACGGTGTAAGCGCCTCCGTGCACGGCGCGAAGGGCGTCGAACGCAATGCATTGATGCTGGAATTCGACCTGGCAAAGACGGCCGGTTACGCAGCGGCGACTCGGGTGTTGCCGACCACGCTGCCGGATGACTACGAGATTTCCTTCTGGATGCGGGCTGAGGCGGGCCGCAACCATCTCGAGGTGAAATTCGTCGATGCGTCCGGTGACAACGTGTGGTGGTTCCGACGCGCCAACTATCAGTTCTCCGGTGACTGGCAGCAGGTTCGCATCAAGCGCCGACAGGTCGAGTTCGCGTGGGGGCCCAGCAACGATCGCGCGCTGCGGCAGTTTCAATCGATCGAATTCTTGGTGAGCGCGGGAGAGGATGGAGGCAAGGGCAATCTGTGGTTCGATCGCCTGGCGCTGAAACCCGTGGCGCGTCCTCCGGTGGGGGCACAGCCGGCCGCGCGTGCCTCATCGGAACGGGCGCCGCACACGGCCGCGCAGGCGATCGACGGGAAGAGCGCGACGTCATGGCGCAGCGAACGCATCGAGTCCCGCGACCAGATGTTTGAAGTGGATCTGCAGTACGTACGCGAGTTCGGCGGCCTGCAGATCGACTGGGTACGCGGTCTGAACGCGTCGCGCTACTCGATCGAGACTTCGCTCGACGGCAAGCGCTGGATCACGGCCCACAAGGTCGAAGCGAGCAACGGCGGTCGCGACTCGCACATGATGCCGGAGTCTGAGGCTCGCTACATTCGTCTGACCATCCCCGATCCGGGGCGGGATGTCGGCATCAGCGAGTTTCACGTTCGTGATCTCGAGTTCGGAGCTTCACCGAACGCGTTCATTCGAGCGCTCGCGAAGGACGCACGACGCGGCTGCTATCCACGTGCATTCGTGGACGAGCAGAGCTACTGGACGATCCTCGGGGCCGACGCGGACAGCGAGGAGAGCATGCTGTCCGAGGACGGCGCACTGGAAGTGCGCAAGGGCAGTTTCTCGGTCGAGCCGTTCATCCGCATGCGCGATACGACGCTCACCTGGGCGGACGTGGCCATTGAGCATTCGCTGGCCGAAGGCTATCTGCCGATTCCAAGCGTCGCGTGGCGGCATCCGGAGATCGAGCTTACGACAACTGCGTACACAAGCGGCCGGTCCGGAGATGCACAGACGCATGCGGTCTACAGGTTGCGCAACCCAGGCTCGAAGGCGCAGAAAGTCACGCTGGCGCTCGTCGTGCGCCCATTCCAGGTCAATCCGCCGGCCCAGTTCCTCAACACGGCGGGCGGTGTGAGCCCGATCCAGGATCTCTCGTTCGACAATGGCGTGGTGAGCGTCGACAAGGTGCCCAGCGTCTTTCCGCGCTCAGCACCACAAGCATTCCGCGCGGCCACGTTCGCGGCGGATACGCCCTGTGAGTGGCTCACCAGTCCTGGTGGCTTCGGGAGCGTTCACGACGAGAGCGGGTTTGCATCGGGCGCCCTGCTGTTCGATGTCAGCCTGGCGCCGGGCGAGAGCAGGGAAGTGGTGCTCGACTTGCCGTTGCATCCCGGTGCGAAGGTCCGTTCCGACTCACACGTGTCGTTCGGTGAAGTCGCTGCACCGTGGCGCGAAAAGCTCAATCGCGTCGAGCTGACGCTGCCACCGCAGGAACGGCATTTGTTCGACACGCTGCGAACTGCACTCGCCCATGTTCTCATCAATCGCGACGGTCCGGCGATCCAGCCCGGATCGCGAGCGTACGAGCGCTCCTGGATCCGTGACGGCGTAATGACGTCCGAGATGCTGCTGCGTCTCGGACACGCGGATGCGGCCCGGGATTTTCTGAAGTGGTACGCGCCGTTCCAATTCGACAACGGCAAGGTGCCATGCTGCGTCGATCGGCGCGGCGCGGATCCCGTGCCCGAGAACGACAGCACCGGCGAGTTCCTGTTCCTCATCGACGCGATCTACCGCTACACCGGCGACATGCAACTTCTGCGGGACATGTGGCCAAGGGTAAGCAGGGCGGTGCAGTACATGGAGAAGCTGCGTCTGTCGGAGCGAGTTCCGGCGAACCTGCAGGAGCAGCGCAGGGCGTTCTATGGACTGATGCCGGCCTCGATCAGTCATGAAGGCTATGCCGCCAAGCCGATGCATTCGTACTGGGACGACTTCTGGGCGCTGGCAGGCTACGAGTCTGCGATCCGCATCGCGCGTGCGCTCGGCGAGACCGGCCAGATGCACACCATCATCGAATCGCGCGACCAGTTCCGCTCGGACCTGTACCGGTCGCTGCAGATCGCGATGAAGATGCATGGCATCGATTACCTGCCGGGCGCGGCCGAGCTCGGTGATTTCGATGCCACATCGACATCGATCGCGCTGTCGCCGGTCGGTGAACAGCAGATGCTGCCTCCGGACGCACTCGTGGCGAGCTTCGAGCGCTACTGGCGTGACTTCAGCGCGCGGCGCACGGACACGTCGTGGGATGCGTACACGCCATATGAGTGGCGCAACCTCGGCACGTTCGTGCGCTTGCGCTGGCGAAATCGCGGCAAGGAGCTGATCGAATTCCTCATGAATGATCGTCGCCCGGCGCAGTGGAACCAGTGGGCAGAGGTCGTCGGACGCGATGTCCGCAAGTCACGTTTCATCGGCGACATGCCGCATGGGTGGGTGGCCTCGGACTTTGGCCGTTCGCTCCTCGACATGTTCGCGTTCGAGCGACCGGCTGACCAGACTCTCGTATTGATGGCGGGTGTGCCGCAGGCGTGGACGGAGCGCGATGGCTTCGCGGTAAAGAATCTGCGGACTCCGTACGGGCTGCTGAGCTACTCGCTGAAGATTGACGGACAACAGCGCGTGCTGGAAGTGGCTGAGCTGCAGATGCCGACGGGCGGTGTGGCGATCGCCTGGCCCGAGGGCACACAGCCGAAGAATCAGTCGCTACAGCGCGGCTCCGGCCATTGGATCGGTACCGAATTGCGTGTCACCGAGCTGCCGCTGACGATCACATTCTCCCGATGATGTACGCGACCGCAGTATTCCCGAGTCTGACGCGCGTGGATTGGACAATGGAACGGATGCGGTTCACAAACGTCTCCGAGATGCTTGAGCAAGGCCATCGCCGGTGGGTCCGTCAGGACTACACGCGCACAAGGCGGGGGGCGTCCCGCCCCGCGCCAACAGCAATGCCCCAGCAGCGATGACGGAGCACGCTTGAGTTCCACAGGTTCCAGCGCCGCGCGGACACCGCCATCTGCCCCGGAGCCGGAGCGATCTCCTCGAGCCACAGGACGCGGTCAGCAGCGGAGTCAACGCATAAACCGTGAACACAGGCGACTGGCCTTTTCGCTGCTGCTCTCCCTGCTGATTCACGGATCGCTGTTGAGCCTGACCTTCGGTGGCCAAGCACCTGGGCTTCCGGGCTTTAGGTTCCCCTGGCGAGATCGACAAATCGAGACGCCCGAGCTGCGCGTCGTGCTCGTTCCGACGCATGTCACAGCCGCGGAGCCGGCGACCACCTCGGTCGCGCCGCCTTCGCAGCAGGCATCGATCCAGCCGCCGATTGCCGGCGGGCGAGCCCCGACTCCACACGCGCCGCCCGCGCCGCCCCTAGGGGGTGCGGCCTTAGCGATCGTCCCCGCGGCCAAGCCGAAGGCAGAGGTCAAGCCAGAACAAAACGCCGTGGCCCGTGCGGCCCCTGCGAAAGCGCCCATGCGCGCCGGTCAGCCCGGTTACGCAGCGCCTGCGAAGATCCCCAAGCCGGCCGCGATCGACGTGAAGCCGTCCGGTGGGCGCACGTTGGTCGCGCCTGTCGCTCCCACGGCGCCACCGTCTGTCACTGCGGTAGCGCCAGGCGCTTCGATCCCGGACACCGTGATGTCGGTGCAAAGAGATGGCTTCGATGTAGCCGGGGAGCGAATCGGCAGGGACGTTCGGGAGCGAGCGGCTGAATTTGCCAAACAGGCGGATCGGTTGAAGGCGGCGCGGGTCGAGGCCGCGAAACTGGAGGCCGCTCGTAAGGACGAAGCGGCGCGCGTCGAGGCCAAGCGATTGGAGGCTGAACGCCAGGAAGCCGCCCGACGGGCAGCGGCACAGCCGGAGGCGCAGCGTCAAGAGGCCGCACGTCAGGAAGAAGCGGCGCGCCGCGAGGCCACGCGACTGGCGGCTGAACGCCAGGAAGCCGCGCGACTGGCAGCGGCACAGCAGGAGGCGCAGCGTCAAGAGACTGCACGTCAGGAAGTAGCGGCGCGTCGCGAGGCCACGCGACTGGAGGCTGAGCGCCAGGAAGCCGCGCGACGGGCCGCGGAGCGGCTGGAGGCGCAGCGTCAAGCGGCCGTTGGTCAGGAAGAAGCGGCGCGCGTCGAGGCCAAACGACTGGAGGTTGAACGCCAGGAAGCCACGCGACGGGCAGCGGCACAGCTGGAGGCGCAGCGTCAAGCGGCCGTCCGTCAGGAAGAAGCGGCGCGCGTCGAGGCCAAACGACTGGAGACTGAACGCGAGGAGGCCGCGCGACGGGCAGCGGCGCAGCTGGAGGCGCAGCGTCAAGCGGTCGTCCGTCAGGAAGAAGCGGTGCGCGTCGAGGCCAAGCGACTGGAGACTGAACGCGAGGAGGCCGCGCGACGGGCAGCGGCGCAGCAGGAGGCGCAGCGTCAAGAGATCGCCCGTCAGGAAGAAGCGGTGCGTCGCGAGGCCACGCGACTGGAGACTGAACGCGAGGAGGTCGCGCGACGGGCAGCGGCACAGCTGGAGGCGCAGCGTCAAGAGACCGTACGTCAGGAAGAAGCGGCGCGCCGCGAGGCCACGCGACTGGAGGCCGAACGCGAGGAGGCCGCGCGACGGGCCGCGGTACCGCAAGAGGTCGCGCGCGTCGAGGCCGAAAGAGAGGAGGACGCAAGACGGGAAGCGCGGCGTCGAGCAATTGGGCGTCAGCTCGATGAGGAAGCCGCCCAGCGTGAAGCAGCCTCGAATCCCGCTCGCCCCACACTACCCTTGTCGTTGGGCACCGCACGTCGAGGCAGGCTATGGGGGCGCACCGACCCCAACGTCGAACTCATCAGGTACGCGGAGGCGTTGGCACAAAAGATCCAATTCAACACGCCTGTCGACACGGTCCGCGAAGTGGCGAAGCGGCTTCACACCAATCCCATGGTCACCGTGGCCATTCGAAGCGACGGATCCGTGGAGTCAGTGACTTTCGTTCTCTCCACTGGCGTGGCGGAAGTCGATGACGCGATACGGCGCATCGTGCAAAGCCACGAGCACTACCAGGCGTTCCCGCCTGCACTGGCCCGCGAGTACGACGTGATTGAAATCCGCCGAACGTGGTACTTCGACGTGACCGTCCGGCTCTACTGATGGGAGGATGACAGGAGGTACGACAATTGCGGTCTTTGTGACTTGGCCTGAGAATCGATGCAAGGCACGATGCGGCCTAAAACGTGGTCTCCAAACCTCTTTGAAGAAAAGGGTTTCGCCATGGCTCACGAAATATCATTCAGGGATATACAAGTCAGATCAAGCGAGATTGAAGTCCGAACGATCGCGCTGAACGATCTCTGGCAGTCGCTGAAGGAAGGCTACGACGACTTCAATGCCACGCCAACCGTTGGCATGTTCCTGACGGTACTGCTTTATCTGCTGTTCGCCCTGCTCCTGACACTGTTTTTGGTTGGGCAGAATCTGCTGCATCTCGCCTTTCCAATCATCGCGGGGTTCACTCTTATCGGCCCTGTGGTCTCGGTCGGTCTTTTTGAGATGAGCCGGCGTCGCGAACACGGGCTCGACGTCAGTTGGCGCTCAACTTTCGAATTTGTCCACTCCGCCTCGTTTGCTCCCATCCTCGCGCTATCGCTCGTGATGACGTTGCTCTATGTGGCCTGGCTGTTTAGTGCGCAGTTCCTATTTTTCGGCCTGTTCGGAGACGACCCACCAGTCTCGGCGTCAGACTTTGTGACCCAGTTAGTTACGACCCGGCGGGGCGCTGGACTGATTGTGTACGGAATTCTTCTCGGGTTCATATTTGCTTTCACTGCGCTGGCAATTTCGGTGGTCGCCTTTCCGTTGCTTCTGGACAGGCCGGCAAGCGCTGCTACAGCGGTCGCCATTTCGATCAGAGCAGTAACCTCCAATCTTATGGTGATGGCGGTCTGGGGACTAATTGTTGTGTTGCTGCTGATCGCCGGGGCTATCGTGTTTTTGATCGGTCTTGCGGCGGTTCTACCGATACTGGGCCATGCAACTTGGCATCTTTACCGCAAGGTCGTTGTTTGAATGAAACGTGCCGTGGGCGGCAAGCACGGCAGTACACCGCCAAGAGCGGCCGGCTCAAATCGGGAAGTCGACGCTAGCCGGTTCCTCGGGTGCGGGCAGCCGGGGCTCGGACGCGTCGCGCGGTGTGCCTGAGATTTCCGTCGCATGTTCCTTCACCAGCACGCTCTTGTACTTGAGCCGCGCGACGACGGTAGATTCACCGAGCGACACCAGATCGATCCGGCCATTGTGCGCGGCAAGGGTCGCGCTTTGAGCGTTTACAACGATCTCGAGTGCCAGCTCCAACGGCGGCAGCGAGCTCCCCGCCTCGCGAGTGTCGATCACAAGGTGCGAGGTTGATGCGATGTTGTGCCGCTCGACATTGACGAACACCGGTGGCCCCCGTGTCAGCGCACTCAGCAGGACCGCTCTGTGCATTGCGGGCACCTGTACCCACCCTTGTGCGAGCACATCGAGAATGTCAACGTCGAGCGCGCGGTTCAGCTCGTCTGCCGCGCGTTTAGCGGCGGCGCCGCGTAGTCGCTCGAAGACTCGCGCAACGGCGGATTCGTCCTTGCTTTGTTCGAACAGCGCCCTCTCGACGTCATCGCCGCTGACCTCGATCGGCGCGTGCAGCCTGACCTGCTCCACATGGTAGTCGCTCGAATGCTCGATTGAGATCCCATCGGCGTCCGGAAGAGGCGCCAGCATCATCGTTGTTGCGGCGGGAACGAGCCGCGCAGCGAATCGGATTTCAGACGACGCGCCGGTCTCTAAGAGGCCGCAGGCGTCGGATTCGGCCGGCCGCTGATCGACGGGCTGCTGACGTTGAGGAAGCGTTGGCGGCGGCGCGTTTTCGCTAACCACCAGCTGGCCGCGTCGCAGCCGCTGACGCATCAAGAGTGCGCCGGACAACAGCCCGAGCGAAACGCCAGCGCCGAAGATGAGCACAGCGATCGTCGAGAATGCGGTCGGAAATTGACCGCGTGCTCCGGGCGGATCGATTGGCTCTTGAGGCGGCAAAGGGACGGCCGTCGATGCGGGCGCCGGCGCGGACGAGGCCGCAGCCGCAGTGGCCGGCGCCGTGACCGGATTGATTGGCTCTTGAGGCGGCAAAGGGGCGGCCGTCGATGCGGGCGCAAGGCTCGTTGCGGGCGCCGGCGCGGACGACGCGGCAGCCGCAGTGGCCGGCGCCGTGACCGGATTCGTACTCGCAGCGCCGGCAAGCGAGCCGTCCGATACCTGCAGGATGACTGTGCTCCCTGGGCGGCCGAGAGCGGCGGGTGCAGGTTGCTGCGCAAGCACTTCACCAGCTGGGGCAGCGCTGGCCGTTTCAATTCGTTCGACTTTGAACTTGGCCAGCGCGCGGGCAGCGTTTGTGAAGCTGCGGCCGATCACGTGCGGTACTGGCAGGTCCTGGTGCGCGGAAGTCGGGCTACCGGAAGCGCTGGACTTGGGCTGCGTCGACGCTCTGCGTCGCGGTGCAGGCTTGGCATCGCTGCAAGCGCCTCGGTTCCGTACATACTCGCGCGCCTCGGGCGAAACCGAGGCGCATTCCAAGGGCTGCGCTGTGGCCGCGGTCGCGCCGAGCAGCAACGCCGCGCACACAAGGCATGAAATCCTGCCTCGCTTCATGGCTCTCCGTCGGTTGCGTGCAGGAAAACTAGCGGTCCGAGGCGAGGTCACGCTGGATACCCCCGCTTGCAATATTTCAGTTGCACCAGGCTACGACAGCATCTGCACGACGTCGGCGAACGTGTTCGCCACCTCGGTCACTGCGATGGGTGATCCGAGTTGTCGCTCGATCTGGGCGCGCGAGATGACGCCGCGGACGCGTCGCGGCGTCTCGGCCGTCGGCCGCTCGATCACCAGCAGATGGTTTCGTCCGTAGCGGCGCAGCGTCGCGATCACGTTGCTGACGGTGGCCAACTTCATGACCTCGTAGTCGATCGCGTCGAGGTCTGCCAGGCCGGTCATCACGTCGGCCACGCGCAACTCGTCGTAGCGGATGTTGCGCTGTTGGACCAGACGCATCTGGGTGTCGCCGTGCAGGTCGGTCGTCGTCACCAGGCCCTCAATGGCCGGCATGTCGCTCACGACCAACAGCATGCGCACGCCCTGGTTGATCATGATCTGCTCGGCCTGCCGCAGCGTCGTCGACGGGCTGGTCGTGGCGGCCCTCACGCGCGTCAGGTCGGTCAAGACTTCCAGCGCCGGCGAGTCGAGCGTCACCTCCCAGTCACGCGTCTGTGCGATCACGGTACCTGCCTTGATCCGGCTGGTTGGCAGGGGCGAATTGCGATCCATGGCTGCCTCCTTCGCTGCGACGATACGAAGATCGAGCGTGTCGAGACACGCGGCCCGTTCAGTCTAATCCTCGCCGGCGTGTTGCAGGCGGGGCAACAGAATGTCGCGAACGCCGCCTAGCCAGGAGGGAGGGGTGAGCACCGACCAGCAACGAACATGCTTCCCCTGGACGCCACCGGGGAGAACGTGGGCCAAGCCGAGCTGCGGATTACTGCGATCGAGGTGAAGGCCTAGCGCGCCACGATGGGCAGGCCGTCTCTCCGGCGTGCTGGCTTGGGGTTTATGACCCCGCCGCGGTTTTCTCGGATGACGCCTTGCGTACGCCTTTGTCGGCTTCAGCGGCTGGCGCCGCCTTCGTGTTCGCCGGCTGCGGCTTGCGCTGCGACGGCGGGGGCGCGCCGAAGCGCTGCCAGTTTTCCCCATAGCAGGGATTCTGCGAATAGGTGACCTTGCCGCCCGCTCCGACGCATTTGTAGATCGGCTGGGCATGGGTCGACGGCGCAACAGCCGCGATCGCCACCACGATCAATGCTCGCAGCCAAAGGGTCCGATCCATGGGTCCGACTATCGGCCACCGCCCCGTCCCCGAACGCCCGATATCCGCCGCGATTCCGGCGGCTCTTATGCCTTGCCGGCGTCGCCACTGCTGCGGTCACACCAGCGCCTTGAAAACCTCCCGCAGCCGCTGCGCCCGCGCCTCCAGGTGCGGCGTTTTCTCGTCGATCCGCAGGCGATCGGGCCCGGCAAGCCGCATGGTCTTAGAGCGCTGCATCATCCCAATCACTCGGGCCGGATCGACCGGCGTGTTCGGGCCGAACTGGATGACGATGGAATCCGCCGAGGCGTCGATCTTGCGGACGCCGAGTCTCTCGGCAACGAGACGCAGCCGGTGTGTTTCCAGTAGCGCGCGGGCGGCATCAGGCAGCTTGCCATAGCGATCGACGATCTCCTCCTGCAGCAGCGTCAGGCCATCTTCGTCGTCGCAACTCGCCAGCTTCTTGTACATCGACAAGCGCTGGTGCACGTCGTTGACATAGTCGGGCGGCAGCAGTGCGGGCGCGTGCAGGTTGATTTCGGTGACCGCGGCGAGCGGTGCCAGCAAGTCGGGCTCGCGTCCCGATCGCAACGCGCGCACCGCCGCATTCAGCATCTGCGTGTACAAGTCGAAGCCGACCTCCTGCATGTTGCCGCTCTGGCTCTCGCCCAGCACTTCGCCGGCGCCGCGGATCTCGAGGTCGTGCATCGCCAGGTAGAAGCCGCTGCCCAGTTCCTCCAGGTTTTGGATCGCTTCGAGCCGCTTCTCGGCGTTCTTGGTCAGACCGCCTTCGTCCGGCACCATCAGGTAGGCGTACGCCTGATGGTGCGAGCGGCCAACACGCCCGCGCAGCTGGTGCAACTGCGCCAGCCCGAACTTGTCGGCGCGATGAATGACGATGGTATTGGCCGTCGGCACGTCGATGCCGGTCTCGATGATCGTCGAGCACAGCAGCACGTTGAAGCGCTGCTGGTAGAAATCGCGCATCACGCGCTCGAGCTCGCGCTCGGGCATCTGACCGTGCGCAACCTGGATCCGTGCTTCGGGCAGCAGTTCGGCTAGCCGCGCACGCCGGTTCTGGATCGTCTCGACTTCGTTGTGCAGGAAGTACACCTGCCCGCCGCGCTTGAGCTCGCGCAGGATCGCTTCGCGCATCAGGCTGGGCGACTCCTTGCGCACGAACGTCTTGATCGCGAGCCGGCGCTGCGGAGCGGTGGCGATGACCGAGAACTCCCGGATGCCCTCGAGGGACATGGCGAGCGTCCGCGGGATCGGAGTTGCGGTCAGCGTGAGGACATCCACCTCGGCCCGCAGCGATTTGAGCCGCTCCTTCTGCCGCACGCCGAAGCGGTGCTCCTCGTCGATGATCACCAGCCCGAGCCGCTCGAACCGGATCGACTCGGACAGCAGCTTGTGGGTGCCGATCACGATGTCGATGGTGCCGGCGTCGAGCCCCGCCAGAGCGTCGGACGTTTCCTTCGACGATCGGAAGCGAGACAGCTCTACGATGTTGACCGGCCAGGCGGCGAAGCGGTCGCGGAAAGTCTGGAAATGCTGCTCGGCGAGCAGGGTGGTCGGGCACAGCACGCCAACCTGCTTGCCGCCGACCACCGCAGCGAACGCGGCGCGCAGCGCCACTTCGGTCTTGCCGAAGCCGACATCGCCGCACACCAGCCGGTCCATCGGAAAGCCGGCCCCCATGTCCTTCAGCACCGCGTCGATCGCCGCCTGCTGGTCCGGCGTTTCCTCGAACCCGAAGCCCTCGGCGAACGCCTCGTAGTCGTGCTGGCGGAACTGGAACGCATGGCCCTTGCGCGAGGCGCGCATCGCGTAGAGGTTGAGCAGTTCGGCGGCCGTGTCGCGCACGTGCTTGGCGGCCTTGCGCCGCGCTTTCTCCCAGTCGCCGCTGCCGAGCTGATGCAGCGGCGCAGCCGCTGGGTCGGCTCCGCTGTAGCGGCCGATCAGATGCAGCTGCGCGACCGGTACATAGAGCGTCGCTTCGCCCGCGTACTCGAGGTGCAGGAATTCAGTCGGGCCTTCGCCCACCTCCATCGTCTGCAGCCCGAGGTAACGACCGATGCCGTGTTCGACATGCACGACCGGATCGCCGATGCGCAGCTCGGCGAGGTCGCGGATCATCGCCTCGACGTTCGAGGCGCGCTCGCGCTGTCGTCCGCGCAGCCGGCGCGGGCTGGCCGCGTACAGCTCGGTCTCGGTGACGATCGCCACCCCCGGCTCGAGCAGCGCGAAGCCTTCGTGCAGCGGCGCCACGCCGAGCGCGATGCGCGCCGCGCCGCCCAGGAACGCCGCGAAATCCGCGCTGTCGCCGAACGGAAGCCCGTATTCGGCAAGCATCTGGCCGATCGTCTCGCGCCGGCCGGCCGAATCCGCCACGATCAGGACGCGGCCGGCGTAGTTTTCGGCGAAGTTGCGCAGCCGCGCGATCGGGTCTTCGGTACGTCGCTCGACGGCGAGCGCAGGCAGCGCCTCGACCGTCCGGTCGTCCGACAAGGACCCGCTGTCACCGAGCGCGATACGCCCGTGCTCCTTCGAGCGCGTGAAGAACGCTTCCGCATCGAGAAACAGCGCGGTCGGCGGCAGGATCGGCCGCGTGGCGTCGCGCGCCAGGAATCGGTGGCGTTCGGCGGTCTCGTTGCTGAATCGCTGGATCGCCGCCTCGACCGGGCCGTGCAGCGCCACTACGGCGTCCGCCGGCAGGTAGTCGAACAGCGTCGCGGTCTCGTCGAAGAACAGCGGCAGGTAGTACTCGATGCCAGGCGAGGCGATGCCGCTGCCGACGTCCTTGTAAACGCTCGAACGACTCGGATCGCCCTCGATCCGATCGCGCCAGCGTCGCCGGAAGGCCTGCCGCGCCGCTTCGTCGATCGGAAACTCGCGTCCCGGCAGCAGTCTGATCTCGGCCACCGGGTACAGGCCGCGCTGGGTGTCGGGATCGAACGCGCGGATGGTTTCGAGCTGCTCGTCGAGCAGATCGAGCCGATACGGCAGCGGCGATCCCATCGGATAGAGGTCGATCAGGCCGCCGCGGATTGCGAACTCGCCCGGCGCAACGACCTGCGTCACATGCTGGTAGCCGGCGACCACCAGTTGCGCGCGCAACTGGTCGGCGTCGACACGCTGACCCTGCGTGAAGAAGAACGTGTGCCCGGCGACATAGCGCGGCGGTGTGAGCCGGTAAAGCGCCGTGGTGGCCGGCACCACCAGCACGTCGATGCCACCGGCGCTTTGGCTTAACCGGTAGAGGGTTTCAAGCCGCTGTGACACCAGGTCCTGGTGCGGCGACAGCGTGTCATACGGCAGCGTTTCCCAGTCGGGCAGCGGGCGCACCGCGAGCGACGGATCGAAATATGGGATCTCGTCGATCAGGCGCTGGGCGTCCAGTGCATCGGCAGAGACGATCGCCAGCAGCCGCCGCTCCTCACGTGCACGGGCCGCCGTCTGCGCTAGCAGCAGTGCATCCGCCGAGCCCCGCGGGCGGGCGAGGGCAACACGAGTCCCTGCGACCGGGAGTGATCGCGGAGCGAGGCCCGCCGGAGAGGCCGCGGGCGAGGCGAGCTGAACGTCGTGGGTCACGGAAAAAAACTGGCAGCCCGGAATCCAGCTCGCAGGACTCAAGGGCCGCCCAACTCGGTCGTTATTATACGAAGGCCTCCATGAGCTCCCCTTCGTGACCCGTCCGCTGCGTTACATCGCCCTCATCCCGGCTGCCGGCGTCGGCGCCCGCGTGGACGGCGAGGTTCCCAAGCAGTATCTGCGCCTCGGCGAGCGCACGATGCTCGAGCACTCCATCGACGCATTGCTCTCCGACGGACGCATCGACCGCGTTTTCATCGTGGTGGCGGGGGCCGACACACGCTGGCAGAGACTCAATGTCGACCACGAGCGGGTCGAGTTTCTACCCGTCGGCGGCGCATCGCGCGCGGAGAGCGTGCGCAATGGACTGATCGCAATCGCGGCGCGCACGGCGGACGACGATCGGGTGCTGGTGCACGACGCGGCGCGTCCGTGCCTGACCGAGGAGCAGCTTGGCCGCCTGATCGACGACATCGGTGACGACGACACCGGTGGGTTGCTTGCCGTCCCGCTGGCCGACACGCTGAAGCGCGCCGAGGACGGCCGCGTCTGCATCACGCTCGATCGTTCTTCGCTGTGGTGTGCGCAGACACCGCAGCTGTTCCGCGTAGGATCGCTGCGGGCCGCGCTGGCCACTGGTGCGATCGAGGAGATCACCGACGAAGCGAGTGCGATGGAGCGTACCGGGCATGCTCCGCGGCTGGTGATGGGCGGTGTGAGCAATCTGAAGGTGACGACCGCCGAAGACCTGGTGCTGGCGCGCGCGATCTTGGCCGAGCAGGGCAGGCTGACGTGATCACATACCGCATCGGCCAGGGATTCGATATTCACGCGCTGGTGCCCGGTCGCCGCCTGGTGCTGGGCGGTGTCGAGATTGCCTTCGAGCGCGGACTGCTGGGCCACTCTGACGCCGACGCGCTGCTGCACGCGATCACCGATGCGATTCTCGGTGCGGCGGCGCTCGGCGACATCGGCAGCCAGTTTCCGGACACCGACGAGCGCTATCGCGATGCCGACAGCCGCGAGCTGCTGAAGCAGGCGGTCGATCGGGTGCGCACAGACGGCTGGCGCATCGAGAACATCGATGCCACGGTCATCGCGGAACATCCGAAGATCGCGCCGTACGTCGATGCGATGCGTGCGACGATTGCCGAATGCAGCGGCGTCGATCCGCAGGCGATCGGCATCAAGGGCAAGACGATGGAGAAGCTCGGTGCGATCGGGCGCGGCGATGGCATCGCCGCGCAGGCGGTCGTTCTGCTCTCTCGACCCTGAGTGCGCCGGCCTCAGGCGGTGACAGCCGGCTCCGGAGGCAGGCCCGCCCAGTCGAGCAGTTCGAAGTCGGTTACCAGCGACACCAGCGCGCCGCTTTGATCCCTGCCCCAGTACGAGCCGTAGTAGCCGTCGCCATAGCCCGAGGTAAAGACGAAGCCGGAGCCCTGGTCCGTGCCGATGCGGGCCCAGGTCCAGGTCGCGCGCCGATTGCTGCGGAGTATCTGCTCGAGATCGCGGAACACACCGTCGCCTCGCGCGAGTTCGCGGCGATAGCTGGCCAGTGCAGCGGCGTCGAACAGGCAGCCGGTGCCTGATTCGACGTCGTACCCGATGATCTCCTCATCGTCGGGTTCGGTCGCGCCCTCGGTTGCCGCGTTGCTCCATTCGACCGCGCCATGTGCCGCGAGCTTCAGCTGTACGAAGGCCACCCGCTCGTCCGCGTTACCGATGCGTGCCAAGACCAACTGCAGCGGGTAGCTCCCCGGTCGAATTACCGCGGTGAACGGTTCTCCCTCCAGCAGCAATCCGTCGGTGGCGACCAGTCGCCCGGTGCTCACAACCAGCGAGCCGAGCGTGAGCACGGCGAGTTCGACCGAATCACCTTCGATGCTCGCGGGCATGTCGATGCCGAGTTCGTCCACGCTCGACAGCGCGAGGCGTTGCGGAATGCCGCCCTCGACACGGACATTGCGGGCGGCCGACGCGCGGCCGCCTACGAGAGCAACGGCGCCCAAGCCGAGAGCGGCGAGCAGCGCACGGCGGCGCGGAAGAGGGATGCGTGTGGTCATGACGGCCGTTCTAGCGGAAGAGTCAGCTCTGCCCGCAGTCCGTGCGGGGAGTTGGCAAGCAGGCGCAGTGCGCCGCCGTGCAAGCGCGCGATGCGATGAACGATCGGCAAGCCTAGGCCTGCGCCTCCGCTGCCGCTGCGCGCCGCGTCGCCCCGTTCGAAAGGCCGCAGCAGACGGTCGATCTGTTCGGCCGGCACGCCCGGCCCGCGGTCGGCCACGCTAACGACGGCTTCGCGACCGTTGGTCGTCAGTGAGGCCGTCACCGCGAGGAAGCCCGAGGCGGGGTCGCGTCCGTAGCGCGCCGCGTTGACCAGCAGGTTGTCGAGCGCGCGGTCGAGTTCGGTGCGATAGCCGGTGACCGTGATGCCGGGGGCGATCAGCAATTCGAGGGTCGAAAGCGGCTGCGCATCGATGCGGGCACGCAGCGCTGCGCCCCGCACCAGTTCCGTCAGATCGATCGCTTCCGCGGGCTGCTGCGGCGCTCGTCGCGCATAGTCGAGGAACTGCCGCACGATGGCGTCCATCTGCCCGAGGTCCGCGATCATCGCCTCGCGGTCCGCCGTCGGCAACGCAGCCATCTCGAGTTCGAGCCGAAGGCGGGTCAGCGGCGTGCGCAGATCGTGCGAGATACCGGCCAGCAGCACGGCGCGGTCGTCTTCGAGCTTGCCGAGATCGGCCACCATCCGGTTGAAGCTTTCGTTGACGGTGCGGATCTCCGCAGGTCCCCGCTCAGGCAGCGGTTGCGGCGCACGGCCCACGCCGAGTTCGCGCGCGGCTTTCGACAACTGGGCCAGCGGCCGGTTGATCACACGCGTGATCAGCACGGCGCCCAGTACCGACAGCGCGAGCGCGACGGCGGCCCAGCCGATCCACTGCGTCCCGATGTTGCGCGCGACCGGGTCGCGGTCGATGAAAAGCCAGTAACGATCCTCATCGATCGTCAGGCTGATCCACAGGCCGCTGACGCCGTTGATGACCGATGCCAGTTGCGTTCCGGCGCCCAGCTTGTCAATGATCGAACGCTCGGCCAGCCGCAGCAGCGGACGGTCCGGCAGCGGAACGACGAAGTCGGTGTCCTCGAGCGGATAGATGCGGATACCTTCGTTGCGCGCGAGCTCGGCCAGCAGGTCGCTCCGCACGTACGGATCTGCGTACACCAGCGCCGCGCGGGTCAGTTGCGCGATCGACACCACCTGCTGCGCGATGGTCTCGGCACGCGGTGCGCGCTCGAAAACCCGAAAGCTTTGCAGCCAGGCCACCAGGCTGGCAATGATCAGCAGCCCCACCAGCAGCAGCGTCCGCCAGAACAGCGGGGGCGAACGCAGCCTCATCGACACAACTCAGGCATGTCCGTCCGGAATGAAAACATAGCCGAGGCCCCAGACTGTCTGGATGTAACGGGGCTTGGTGGGGTCGGCCTCGATCAGCTTGCGCAGGCGCGAGATCTGTACGTCGAGGCTGCGGTCGAATGCCTCGTATTCGCGACCGCGCGCCATTTCCATCAGCTTTTCGCGCGACAGGGGTACGCGCGGATGGCGGGCGAAGGCCTTGAGCACGGCGAACTCCCCGGTCGTCAGAGCGACCGGTTCGCCGGCGCGCGTCAGCGTGCGGGTGGCGAGGTCGAGCACGAAGTCGCCAAAGGTGACCGGCTCGCCATCACCGGCCGGGGCGCCCGGTGCTTCCTCGGCACTGCGCCGGCGCAGGACGGCGTTGATGCGCGCCAGCAGTTCGCGCGGGTTGAATGGCTTCGGCAGGTAGTCATCGGCACCCATTTCGAGTCCGATGATGCGATCGACGTCCTCGCCCTTGGCCGTCAGCATCACGATCGGCGTGCGGTCGTTGCCGCCCCGCAGACGCCGCATCACCGATAGACCGTCTTCGCCGGGCATCATCAGGTCGAGCACCAGCAGGTCGAAACGCTCACGCAGCCAGATGCGGTTCATCGCCTGCGCGCTATCGGCGACGAACACGTTGAAGCCGTTGTCGCCGAGGTAGCGGCGCAGCAGGTCGCGCAGTCGCTGGTCGTCGTCGACGACCAGGATCTTCTGGGGCGCGCTGCGTTTCATCGGCGGTTGATGGCTCGTGGGGTGGGCCGCATCGTACGGTGGTCGCGCGAGTACGTGCGTTCGAGAGTCACAGACTGTTACAGACTTTACCCCGGCGTGGGAAGCGGGCAGCCCGAAAATAGCGGTGGGCATCGACCATACGTCTTACGATTTGCGCCATGAAGGGAAGGGCAGTACAGGCCGGCTGTATCGCGGCCGTCTTGACCGTGCTCGCAGTCCATGCCGGCGCGGCGCTGGCGTTCGGGCCTCCCGGCGAAGCGGGCCAGCGCATGCGCCTGACTCCCGAACAGCGCCAGCAAATGTGGCAGCAGATGACGCCTGAGCAGCGCGAAGCATTTCGGGGGGCGCGCACGCCGGAGGAGCGGCAGCGCGCCTGGCAGGGGCTCAGCCCGGACCAGCGGCGCGGGATGTGGCAGCAACTGTCACCGGAGCAGCGCGAGCTGATGATGCGGCGAGTCACTCCCGAGGAGCGACGCCAGATGTGGGAGAAGATGTCGCCGGGCGAGCGCGAAGCAATGCGGCAACGGTTCCTGCAACGACATCCCGCGGATCCGGGCGCCGAGGGGCATCGTCGGTTGACGCCCGAAGAGCGGCAGCGCCTGCGTGACCAGATCCGCGAGCAGGGGGGTTGGAAGGGCTCGCAGAAAAAGGGCGGCTCGCGCTGATGGGCCCGGCTCAGAACCCGACGGCCGCCTTGCCCTTCAGCGCCAGCATCTTGCGCGCCTCGTCGGGCGTTGCGACTTCGAGGCCCAAGCCTTCGATGATCTGGCGCACCGCGCGCACCTGCGCAGCGTTTGATTCGGCGAGCTTGCCCGGTCCGAGCCATAGGCTGTCTTCCAGCCCGACGCGAACATTACCGCCCATCGCAGCCGACATCGCAGCGATCGGCAACTGATTGCGGCCGGCACCGAGCACGCTCCAGCGATACTGGTCACCAAATAACCGATCCGCCGTGCGCTTCATGTGCGCGACATCGTCCGGGTGTGGGCCGATGCCGCCCAGGATCCCGAACACGCTTTGTATGAACAACGGCGGCTTGACAACGCCGCGATCGAAGAAGTGCTTGGCGGTGTACAGATGCCCGATGTCGTAGCACTCGATCTCGAAGCGCGTCGCATTGCCGGCGCACGATGTCAGGATGTGCTCGATATCTTTGAAGGTGTTCCTGAAGACGCGATCGTCCGAGCCTTCGAGATACGGCCGCTCCCAGTCGAACTTGAAATCCTTGTAGCGCGCAAGCATCGGATACAAGGCGAAGTTCATCGAACCCATGTTGAGCGATGCCACTTCGGGCTTCAGTTGCAGCGCCGGCTGCAGACGTTCTTCGAGCGTCATCGTTGACGCGCCACCGGTCGTGAAGTTGATGACGACGTCCGAGCGGCGTGCAATTTCGGGCGCGAACTGCCGGAAATACTTGGGATCCTGAGTCGGCCGGCCGTCGACCGGATCGCGCGCGTGCAAATGGACGATCGCCGCACCGGCTTCCGCGGCCGCAACGGCAGCGTCGGCGATTTCTTTCGGAGTGACTGGCAGATGCGGCGACATCGATGGCGTATGGATTGAACCGGTCACGGCACACGTGATGATGACTTTGCGTGACGACTTGTTGGCTGGGGTCATTGTCGGTTCCCGCGGTTGATCGCCTTGTGATTCGATGTCAAGTTTGTGCCGTCGCAGCGCGAGCAAACGTCGGTCGCGCCACTCGGTGCGTTGATCGCGCTGTGCGGTGGTCAGCTGAGTGCCGAGCGCGGCCGCGACGCGCTCGGCGCTTTTCTTATCCCATACTGACGATGGCGCAGGATCAGTCGCGAGCCGGCGGTAAAAACCGCTATAGCGGGCGCAATAATCGGCCAGACCTCCGGGTGCATTCAGCTCGATCGTTTCGAAGGGCCCCATGAATGACCAGCGCAAGCCGAGGCCGTCGCGCACGGTCTTGTCGAGATCATCGGGCGCTACAACACCATCGGCGACCAGTCGCATCGCTTCGCTCAGCAGTGCGCCTTGCAAGCGATTCAAGACAAAACCATCGATTTCGCGCCGAACAACGATCGGCACCTGGCCGAGCGATGTCATCGTTATCCGCGCGCGGTCCAGCGTCGCTTCACTGGTCCACGGTGCGCCACACAGCTCGACCACCGGCACCAGATGAGGCGGATTAACCGGATGCGCGACCAGGCAGCGTGCGCGTCCCGCAAGATCGGCGGTGAAGTGCGACGCGACGATCGCAGAGGTGCTGCTCGCGAGTATCGCGTCGGGCGACGCGAGCCGGTCGAGTTCGGCGAAAGCGGTTCGCTTGATCGCGACTTCCTCAGGCAGGTTTTCCTGCACCCACGCAGCATCGGTCAGTGCATCGCCCACCCTGATGCAAGGCGCGATACGGTCGAGTGCCGCGCGCGCATCTGCGGCTAGCCCGGCTTGTTGTTGTTCGGTAAGCGCTTGTTCGATCTGCCGCCGCGCTGCAGAAAGCTGCGCGGGCACCGCGTCGAACAGCCGCACCGTCCAGCCAGCGCGCGCAAATACCACCGCCCACGCCCGGCCAATCAATCCAGCGCCGATGATCGCCGCAATCTTTTTCTCTACATCCACAGCACCTGCCTCCGCAGTTCGAGATTTTCGCTCAGTGCCGCTGCTTGCCCTTGATGCACTATGCCGCGCGCAAGCACAACGCGTTCCGCCAGCGCGAGCACGCCCTCGCTCACACCCACAGCACCTTGCGCCGCAGCTCGAGATCGGTGAGCAGCGGGGCTGCGGGACCTTCGTGCGAGACGCGCCCGCGGTCCAGCACGTATGCGCGGTCGGCGAGCGCGAGCACGAGATCCAGATCGTGCTCGATGATGAAGATCGCAATCTCCTTGCGCAACTGGTCGAGCGACTTGAAGACCTCCTCGACCAGCGTCGGTGCGAGCCCCTCGAACGGCTCGTCGAGCAGCAGGATCTGCACGTTGCCGCTGAGCGCCCGCGCGATCGCGACCATCTGCTGCTCGCCGCCCGAAAGCGCGTCGGCTCGCGTGGCGAGCTTGTCGCGGATGCGGGGGAAATAGCTGAAGATGCGCTCTTCGTCCCAGTGCACACCAGCCCGCGCTGCCGCGCGACAGCGCGCCAAGACGCAGGTTCTCGGCCACCGTGAGCCCCGAGAACAGGCGCCGGCCCTGCGGCACGAGACCGACGCCCGCGCGCGCGATGTGCTCCGGAGGCCGGCCGCTGATCACCTCACCCGCGAAGCGCACCGTGCCGCTCGCCGGCGGCGCGAGGCCCATGATGGTCTTCACGGTCGAAGACTTCCCTGCACCATTCCGGCCGAGCAGCGCAGTGACTTCGCCGGCGCGCACCTCGAGGCTCACGTCGTAGAGGATGTGGCTCTTGCCGTAGTAGGTGTTGACGCCTTCGAGCGTAAGCAGCGGCGGCCGCACCGCGTCGGGGTGCGCATGCGAGGCGCGCTCCGCGACGACCGCGCGGCCGCTGCCGAGGTACACCTCCTGCACTCGCGTGTTCGCCTGGACTTCGTCGGCCGACCCTTCTGCGAGCACGGCGCCGTCGGCCATCACTGTGATGCCGTCGGCGAACTCGAAGACGCGGTCGATGTCGTGCTCGATCAGCAGCACGCCCATGTGGCGCGACAGCACTCGGATCATCGCCACGATGCGCTCGCGCTCGCCGGCGGCGAGCCCGGCGAGCGGCTCGTCGAGCAGCAGGAGTTTCGGCCGCGCGGCGAGCGCGAGCCCGATCTCGAGCAATCGCTGGCCGCCGTACGACAGGCTCGACACCGGCGCCTGCTCGACGCCCTCCAGGCCGAGGAATTTGATCAGGGCCTGCGTCTCCTGATTCACGTCCTCGAGCGCTTCCTTGGCGAGCCAGAGATTGAACCGTCGCGGGTGGCGCGCCTGTACGCCGAGCCGCAGGTTCTCGAACAGCGTCAGCCCTTGGAACAGGTTGGTGATCTGGAACGAGCGCGCGACGCCGAGCGTCACCATGCGCTCCGGCGTCGGGTCGTCGATCACGGCGGCGCCGATCCGCAGCGTGCCAGCGTCCGGAGGGAACAGGCCCGACAGCAGATTGAAGAGCGTGGTCTTGCCGGCGCCGTTCGGCCCGATCAACGCTTGCAGCCGGCCGTGATGCAGCTGCAGGCTGACGCGGTTCACCGCGGTGAAATCGTCGAAGGACTTGCTCACGCGGTCCGCCTCGAGCAGCACGCCGCCTGCGCCCGGCGGTGTCGCCGGCACCAGGTAGGCGGGGACCTCCTGCGCGGGGTTGGGCTTGACGCGCGCAGCCATCGATGCCAACTCCTCGCGTTGTCGGCGGAACGGTGCAGCCAGCCGCTCGCCCAGCCCCACCAGTCCGGACGGCGAAAACAGGATGAACGCCATGAAGAGCAGGCCGAACCAGAACAGCCACGCCGCGGTGTAACCCGAAAGCACTTCCCGGAACACCAGGTAGAACGCCGCGCCGATCGGCGGGCCAAGGAAGTGACCAGCGCCGCCGATGATCGACATCGCGAGGATCTCGCCCGAGAAGTTCGGATGCACCGGGTCGGCCGAAGCAAAGACTTTCAGAAATGTGAACAGCGCACCGCCGATTGCGGTGACGACCACTGACAGTACGAACGCGACGAGCTTGTAGCGCCGCACCGGGTAGCCGAGGAAGCGGGCACGAACCTCGTTCTCGCGGATCGCCACCAGCACCGAGCCGAACGGCGAACGCACGACGCGCCAGACGAGAAACGCGACGGCGAACACGAGCGCCGCGACGACCCAGTAGAACACGAGCTGGTTGTCGAGATCGAGCCCCGCAAGCGCGACGCGGTTCACGCCGCGCAGCCCCGACTCGCCGCCGGTGAACGAGGTCCAGCGGAATGCGATCGTGAAGCCGAGCGCGGTGAACGCCAACGTGAGCAGCGAGAAGTACACCCCGCGCCGGCGCAGGACGAGAAATCCCACCGCGACGCCAAGCAGCGCGGTCAGCGCGACCGCCGCGGCGAGCGGGGCGAGGAGACTTGTCTTGAAGAGATGAATTTGCGTGAGCGCCGCCGCGTACGCCGCGAAGCCGAAGAAGAGGCCGTGCCCGAACGACAGCAAGCCGGTGTAGCCGAGGAGCAGGTTGAAGCCCAGGCCCACCATCGCGAACAGCGCGATCTCGGTGGCGAAGCCGTGCGTGTAGCCGAGGGCGCTGACCGCGAACGGCAGCACCGCCAGCGCGATCAGGAGGGCGACGAGAGGGTGTCTGCGCACGGCTACTCGAACTTCTCGAACTTCTCGCCCATCAGGCCGCGCGGGCGGAACAGCAGGATGAGCGCCATCAGCACGAACATCGAGGCCTCGGCCGCCGGCGGATAGAACACCACCGTGATTCCGCGCACGACGCCGACCAGCAGGCCGGCAAACACGACGCCCCAGAAGCTGCCGAGCCCGCCAATCACGACGACCACGAATGCGGCGGTGAGAATCTCCGTGCCCATCGCCGGCTGCACGCCGGCGAGCGGGGCCGAGAGCACGCCGGCGAGCCCCGCGAGCGCGACCCCGAGCGCGAACACCGCGGTCTGCGCCGGCTTCAGGCTGATGCCGAGCGCGCGCACCATCTCCGGATCGCGGGTGCCAGCGCGCACGATCATGCCGAAGGGGGTCTTGTTGAGCAGGAGCCAGCAGCCGGTGACCGCGAGCATCGTGACCGCGAGCACCGTCAGCCGGTAGTACGAGTAGATAAAGTCGCCGAGCAGCAGCTGCCCGCGGAGCGCGTCGGGGATCGAGAAGTTCAGACCGGTCGTGCCCCAGATGAGTCGCAGGCTCTGCTCGGCGGTCATCGCGAGACCGAAGGTGAACAGGAGCCCGAGCATCGGGTCCTCGCGATAGAGCCGGCGCAGGAAGAGCCGCTCGATCACGATGCCCACCAGCGCGACGCCGACCGGCGACAGCACCACCGCCCCGCCGAAGCCGAGCCGGCGCTGCACCTCGTACGCGAAGTAGGCGCCGAGCGCGTAGAACGCGCCGTGCGCGAGGTTCACCACGCCGCCCAGGCTGAAGATAAGCGACAGTCCGAGCGAGAGAACGATGTAGTACGAGCCGACGAGCAGACCGTTGAGGATCTGCTCGAGGACGATGCCGATCATCGACAGGACCCCCTCCCTCCGCCCGGCAGGGGGAGGGTCCGAGCAGGCGTCACGAGCAAAGCCGCTACGCCATCTTGCAGGCGTTCTCGGCCATCGTGGGCTGGATCAGCTCGAGTGACTCGTTCGGGCCGGGGACGGGCTGGACGATGTCGAAGATGTCCCACTTGTCCTTCATCTTCGCCTTGTCCTTGACCCGCACCACGTACATCTCCTGCAGCAGCTGATGGTCCCAGGCGCGGAACTGGCCGCGGCGGGCCTTGAGGATGTCGAAGGTCGCGCCCTTCTCGAAGTACTCGACCAGCTTCGCCGGATCGGTCGACTTCGTCTCGGCCATCGCCTGCGCGACGATCTTCATGCCGACGTAGTCGCCCCACGCCTGGTTGTCGGGCGGCACGCCGAACTTCGCGGAGAAGCGCTGCGTGAACGCCAGCGCTGCCGGCACGGGCAAGGTGTGGTACCACAGGCTCTGCCAGTGGCCGGAGAGCGAGTCGATGCCGGCCGCCCAGAACGGCACGGTGTCCATCACGCCGCCGGCGAGCGGGAACGGCAGGTTGTACTCCTTGTACTGCTTCAGGAAGGTGGTCTGGTCGGCGCCAGCGAGGTTGATGTAGACGAAGTCGGGCTTGGCCTGCCGGACCTTGAGGATGTACGCGCTGTAGTCAGTGGTGTTGGTCGGCACCATCTCGTTAGCCAGGACCTTGCCGCCGTTCTCGCTAAGGAAGCGCGAGGACACCCGGAAGAGGTCGTGGCCGAACGCGTAGTCGGCGGTGAGCATGTACCAGTTCGCGCCCTTGATCTTGTTCTCGGCTTTCTGCCAGGAGCCGATCGTCTTCGTGTACATCGTGTTGCAACCCTCGATGTGGAACATGAAGCGGTTGCAGTTCTTGCCGCGCAACTCGTCGGAGTTGCAGCCGGTGTTGAAGTACGGGGTCTTCAGCCGCAGCGCCTGCTCGCCGATCGCCAGCGCCCGAGGCCGAGCTGATCTCGCCGATCAGCGCCACGACCTTGTCACGCTCGATCAGCTTCTGCGCCTTGGTGACCGCGGTCTGCGGGTTGACGCTGTCCTCGGCGATCACCTCGAGCTTGCGGCCGAGGACGCCGCCCGCGCCGTTGATCTCCTCGACCGCGAGCGAGCTGCCGCGGAACCCGTACTCGCCGAGCTGCCCCAGGAAGCCGGTGCGCGGAGTGATGTGGCCGAGCTTGATCGTGTCCGATTGCCCGCGCACGATGGCGGGAAAGCCAAGCGGCGCGATTGCGGCGGCGCCTAGGGCGGCGGTCTTCTTCAGCGCCTCGCGACGCTCGGGCTGGTGAAGCGTGAGCCGGGATTTTCCGGTCATTGTGGATCCTCCTTGGGTGGCGCCGTGGGCAACTGCGATCGCAGTTATAGTCGGGCGACTGAGCGCTGTCTATTAGGATCAGCTGCGCTTCGGCGCGGCGCACCGTAGTACCCCGCCATCGCGACGGAGGACGAATGAACCTAGGACTCGAAGGAGCGCGGGTACTGGTAACCGCGGGGGCCTCAGGCATCGGGCTCGCGACCGCGCGTGAATTTGTGCGCGAAGGTGCGCGCGTGCATGTGTGCGACGTGGACGCGCGCGCGCTGGCCGCGCTCTCGGTGAACGACCCGACGCTATCGCACTCGCAGTGCGATGTTTCAGACGAAGGCTCCGTCAGGCAACTCTTCGACGACATGCATCGCGCAGCCTCGGCGGCCTCGACGTGCTGGTCAACAACGCCGGTATCGCCGGGCCGACGGCACGCTGTGAAGACATCGAGCTTGCGGACTGGGAACGCACATTCGCCGTCAATCTGGCCGGTCAGTTCCTTTGCGCAAAACTGGCCATTCCGCATCTGCGCAAGAGCCGCAATGCAAGCATCATCAATCTCTCGTCGGCAGCGGGGCGCTTCGGTTTTCCGCTGCGGACGCCCTATGCAGCGTCGAAGTGGGGCGTGATCGGATTCACGAAGTCGCTGTCGATCGAGCTCGGAGGCGACGGCATCCGTGTCAACGCGATCTGCCCGGGCTCGGTCGCGGGAGCTCGGATCGATTCGGTTTTTGCGAACAAGGCCGCGGCGCGTGGCGTACCGATGGAAACTGTTCGCGACGAAGCGCTGGCAAAGACATCACTAGGGAAGTTGATCGCCCCCGAGGACATCGCGCGAACGATCGTGTTTCTGGCATCGCCCGCGGGCGCAAAATTTCGGGCCAGGCCATCGGCGTCGATGCCGACGTTCAATCGTTGGTGTGACGCCCGCTGGCGAACGCCGGTAGACGTCGGCCGAAGGGTGCGGGCCCTAGGCGCGCTCGACGTACGAGCCGTCGTCGGTATTGACGCGGACCTTCTCACCGTTATTCACGAAAGGCGGTACCTGCACGGTGATGCCGGTCTCGAGGCGAGCCGGCTTGAATGAAGTCGTCGCCGTGGCGTTCTTGATGCCTGGCTCGGTCTCGACCACTTCCAGCACGACCGTGGTCGGTAGCTGGATGCCGATCGGGCGCCCGTTGTGGAAGTTGATCTCGACCTCCATGTTGGGCATCAGGTAACCGGCCTGGCCCTCGAGGAAATCCGCGCCAAGCGTCATCTGCTCGTAGTTCTCGTTATCCATGAAGACGTAGTTGTCGCCGTCGTGGTACGAGTAGGTCATCGTGCGCCGATCGATGTACGGCCGCTCGACCTTGTCGTCGGTGGACAGGCGCTCGTTGCGCTTCTGCCCGCTTTCGACGTCCTTGATCTCGATCTGCATGTAGGCGCCGCCGCGGCCGCCCACGTGCACGTGATAGCTTTTCAGCACGCGCCAGACGCGCTTGTCGAATTCCAGCAGATTGCCGGCTCGGATTTCTGTGGCGAGGATCTTGGCCATAAGCGGGGACTCTGTTGCTGGCGAGAGAGAGAAAAGCCCGTCATTATATGTTGCGACGCCGATCCGATCATGTCCGAAACGTCTTCCACCTTCGATTCGCGTGCAGTCATCGACGGACTGCCCCATTTGCCCGGGGTCTACCGGATGCTCGATGCCGCCGGCGTCGCGTTGTACGTCGGCAAGGCACGCGACCTGAAGAAGCGGGTAGCGACGTACTTCAACAAGGGCGTCGGTCCGCGAACCGCGCACATGCTGGCCCGCGTGGCACGCATCGATACAACGGTCACCCGCTCGGAGGCCGAGGCGCTGCTGCTGGAGAACAATCTGATCAAGTCGCTCGCGCCGCGCTACAACGTGCTGTTTCGCGACGACAAGTCCTACCCGTTCCTGAAATTCACGGCGCACGAGTACCCGCGGATTGCCTACTACCGGGGCGCGGTCGATCGGCGCGCGCAGTACTTCGGGCCGTATCCGAACGCATGGGCGGTGAAGGACAGCATCCAGTTGCTGCAGAAGGTATTCCGGCTGCGCACCTGCGAGGACACCGTGTTCGCCAATCGATCGCGCCCGTGCCTGCTGCACCAGATCCAGCGCTGCAGCGCGCCGTGTGTCGGCCTGATCGATTCGGCCACTTACGCGGAGGACGTCGGGCGGGCAGTGCGGTTTCTGCACGGCGAAACCGAAGCCGTCATGCACGAACTCGAATCGCGAATGCAGCAGTGCGCGGACGAATTGAAATTCGAGGAAGCGGCTGCAGTGCGTGATCGCCTCGGTGCGCTTTCGCGCGTCCTGCACCAGCAGACGATCGAAACGACAGGCTCGGATGCCGATGTGCTGGCGGTGGTGACTGACGGCGGGCTGGCGTGCGTGAACCTCGCGATGATCCGCGGCGGTCGGCACCTGGGCGACAAGGCGAATTTCCCGGCGCGCAGCGGCGAGGCGGCTGACGCGGCGGAGATCCTCGAGGCCTTCATCTGGCAGCACTACGCCCTGCAGCCGTGTCCGCCGACGATCGTCGTCAACGCCGACGTCGACGCTGACGAGGTTGGCACGTTCCTGTCGGAGGCGAGTGGTCGCAAGGTGCTGGTCGTGCGGCATCCGCAGGAGCAGCGACGCAGCTGGCTCGAGATGGCTGAAAGCAACGCGCGCCTGGCGCTGGCGCGGCGCCTGGCGGAAGAAGGGTCGCAGATGGCCCGGACGCGCGCACTCATCGATACGCTCGGACTCGAGATCGGCGACGAGGATGCCGACAAGCTGCGCGTCGAATGCTTCGATGTCAGCCACACCGCGGGCGAGGCAACACAGGCCTCGTGTGTCGTGTATGCAAACCACCAGATGCGTCCGTCCGAATACCGGCGTTACAACATCGAAGGGATCGAGCCCGGCGACGATTACGCGGCGATGAGGCAGGTGCTTGCGCGGCGCTACGCCCCGGTGGCCAATGGGGAAGCCGTCTTGCCGCAGCTGGTGCTGGTAGATGGGGGCAAGGGACAGGTGATGGTTGCGCGTCAGGTATTCGAGGAACTCGGGCTTGATCCGGGCGTGCTGGTCGGCGTCGCCAAGGGCGAGGAGCGCAAGGTGGGCCTCGAGGAACTGGTGTACCCCGACGATCGTCCTGCGCTCGTGCTCGGGCGCGATTCGCAGGCGTTGATGCTGGTGGCGCAGATTCGCGACGAAGCGCACCGTTTCGCCATCACCGGCATGCGGGCGCGGCGTTCGAAGGCGCGCAAGAGTTCTCAGCTCGAGACGATGGAGGGCATCGGCCCCAAGCGCCGCCAGCGCTTGCTGGCGCGCTTCGGCGGGCTGCGCGGACTCTCATCGGCTTCGATCGAAGACATCGCAACCGTCGAAGGCGTTTCGCGTAAGCTCGCGGAGCGCATCTACGCGCAATTGCATGGCCAGCCCACCGAATAGTTCACCGCTGACCTTCAACGTGCCGATGGCGCTCACCTGGGCGCGCATCGCGATGATTCCCGTCATCGTCGGTATCTTCTACGTACCGGACACCTGGTACCCCGCGCACTGGAAGAACGCGACTGCGTGCTGGCTGTTCGTGCTGGCCGCGATCACCGACGCGATCGACGGCTATGTGGCGCGGCGCTACGGCATGGTGAGCAGTCTCGGCGCCTTCCTCGATCCGGTCGCCGACAAGCTGATGGTGAGCGCGGCGCTGATCGTGCTGCTGTCGCTGGGACGCATCGACGAGTTCGTCGCGCTGGTGATCATCGGCCGCGAGATCGCCGTTTCGGCGTTGCGCGAGTGGATGGCGCAGATCGGCAAGTCGGCGAGCGTCGCCGTCAATTGGTTCGGCAAGATCAAGACGATCGCGCAGATGGTGGCGATCCCGATGCTGCTGTTCCACGATAAGTTGTTCGGACTCATCGACGTCAGCCTGATCGGCACCGTGCTGATCTACGTTGCGGCCGTTCTCACCGTTTACTCGATGTTCGTCTATCTGCGAATGGCATGGCCGCACCTCGGTGATCGATGAACGATGCGTCGCGTAGGTTTGACACCCCTCGACTCACCGCTATAATTTCGCTCCTCGCGCGGGAATAGCTCAGTTGGTAGAGCGCAACCTTGCCAAGGTTGAGGTCGCGAGTTCGAGACTCGTTTCCCGCTCCAAGAATTTTGCAAGGCAAGGGGAAGCCGGCGCGCTTCCCCTTTTGGTTTGAGCCCCATGCGGCGGGGTGGCAGAGTGGCCATGCAGCGGACTGCAAATCCGCGTACGCCGGTTCGATTCCGACCCCCGCCTCCAAGACGCCCTCTGACGGCCCCATTTTCGGGGCCGTTTTACCTTGCACGCGACGGCGCCGACGTGGTGCGCATCAAAAAGAACGTATGAAGCGCGCCGAGCCGTCGCTCGAGGAACTGCGGCGGCTGATGGAGGCGCTTGCGTCGGACGCTCCGCTATCCCCGCGCGATCGCGTTCTCGCCTTTTGGGTCCGCAAGCTGAAGTTGGTCACGGCGCCTAGCATCGCTTCTCTTCGTTCTAGTGCGCCGTGCCCACGACCCGCCACCGCCCGCGCCGCTGTGCGCGATCATCGGCGCCTGGCTCGCGCAGGTAGAACGCGCAGCGGTCAACACGCGGGGCGCGGATCGGATTCCAGCCGCACGTGTAGGCGACGTGCGGGCGCTTCGCGACGGTGATATCGCGGATATCGAGCCGCGCGCAGCGCCAGCACAGCGGCCTTCGAGGTGCTGGTGAGCGGATGAATTCGCAGAGCATGGTGAGCTAAAGCAACGCCGGCTCGTAAGCGCACGCCCGGCTCTGCTTCTGGGTGCGGCCCTCGGGGGACTTGCGCTCTCGCGTCGCCGCGAAAATCTGATTCCTCGGTGGCGTTGAAAAGATCTACGATAGCGACTTCGCGGCCCGGCGCATCGGTACGCAAGGTCTGATCCGTCTAGGCGAGAGCGGTCTGCCCGGGAGTTGCATCGCCTACCGATCCGGCCAACGAGGCGTGGAAGATCGGGAGGCGGTCATGGCGAGCCGATTGAAGGCACGAATCCAGGGCGTGCTGCTCGGCGTCCTTCTCGCGTTTCCACTGGTGCGCAGCGCGGAGGCGACGGTGATCTTCACCTACTTCGCGCAGTGCCTCGAGAATTGCGCGGCGATCGGGCTTTCCGACGGCGACAAGCTCGGCATTGAGGCCAGGTTCGGCTTCACCGACCACTCGGTCACGCCGAACGCGGTGCTCCGCACCAGCGATGTCCTTTCCTTTTCCGGCCGATTCGGCGACCTGAGTTTCGACCTCGACGACCTGGCGTTTTTCATCGGCGAGCTGGACGACATGGCCCGTGAGATGCTCGGGTCGCTTGCGATCGGGGTGCCCGGCCCCGGCGGCGGGTTCCTGATCCTGCGCCCGCCGATGGACCTCGACATCCTCGCCGTCGTGAGTCCGCAGGGACAGCTGGTGCTGGGCAGCAACAGCAGTTTCATTCGGACCGGCTCGGTGCCGACCGTACCAGAGCCTGCCACCCTCCTGCTGTTGACGACCGCGCTCGGCGCGGTTGCCGCGCTGTCGCGCCGGCGCGAAAAGCAGATTTCGCAGTGCTCGGCGTGACAACCGCCCGATGGCTCGACGAAATGGCGCGCGAACTGTACCCAGGCGTGGTAACGAGGCGGTAAGGGCACGCGATGACCGTGCCCGAGTGCCTGGCGGCACACTCACCGACGACGAGCGCGACCCGACGCTCCTAGCCCTTGCCGTGCTCGCGGACGAGTTCCGCGAGAGCGGTCACGATGCTGTCGTGGCGTTGTTCGACGCGCTTGCGGGCGCGATCACCCGCGACGAGGTCACCTTGCACTAGGCCGCCACGGCGGCCTCAGCACTAGCGATGCCGCGAAAGGTAAGCAGGCAGGTAAAAACGAGGCCGCGACCTTACGACGCTCCACTCCTCATAGGAGGAATAGGACCGGTTCGATTCCGACCCCCGCCTCCAATTCGCTCTGAGCGATTCCGACGTTCGGTCCGGTCCGCTCCATTGGGACATTCGGTTGAGCGAGATCCACGCGGTTAGGCGCAGCCGTTCCTTGCTGTTTCACCGGCCCTATCAAATTGAGGCGATGCGACTGACCGACATCGCCAGAGGCCCATCGCCGCTGCCTGGGCCGCCACCAAGACTTTCCCCGATGACAACGCCGCGGGCATGCCCGCGCCCGACTCAGGCTTGGCGGCGCCGTCCGAGGGAGGTCAGCACACCCAGTACACCAATCGCGAGCAGCGCGAGCGTCGAAGGCTCTGGCACGCTAACCGGACAACGATAGCCGACCCCGTTACGATGTCTCGTCGGGCGTTGGGTCCCGCCTGTTCGAAGCTGTCAAATGTTCCGATCGATGATCGGCGCGCCAGTCGCAGTCAGGCCGCCGGCGAATGTCACCTGAAGGATCTCCTCCGGAGTCGCTGTGCTCAGCACGATAATGGGGGGCAGAGACGTCGAACAGCTTCCGGCAGTAAGAGGGGTGTAGGTGAAGCCTAGCCCTCCTGCCGCGGGCGATGTCGTGATGTCGAAGTCGAGCAGCGTGTTGAATGTATCGTTGGTAGTGAACGTCCCCGTAAGGGTCCCGCCGTCGCTGAACGTCACTCCCGAAAACGTATACACAATATTCGCTGACGCCTGGCCCGCTGCGAGGAAGAGGACTACGCCAACCAACGATAGGAGTCGCTTCATTTGGAACTCCAAAAGAGAAGTTTCGAGGCTCCGCACTTTTCCGCAGCGAGCAAACTCGGCGCTATCGGAAATGTGTTTGGTCCAATTCCGAAAACCGCTGCATCGGAAAGGTCGCTGGCCTAAACAGTGCAGTGGCGACGAGCGAACTAGGGTTTTCGTAGATCACCAAAGACAGCGCCACAGAAAAGCATGATTCGCGCCTGTGTTTCTCAGGCGTTCAAAATCAACGATTAAGTGAAAACCCCATCGACCTGTAGGGCACACTGTGTAAACGTGGTCGACAACTTGGATATGCGCCCGACTAGGAGTCGACCATGGAAGACTTTCCCAAAGACATTTACACAGAACCCGAACCCGACGTCGATACGCTCGCCAATCTGGGACCGCTCGCTGGAATGGCCGGCATCTGGACCGGGTCGCGCGGGCTCGACGCCAGTCCGAAGCCTGATGGCCCCGAAAAGCAGGCCTTCGTCGAACGTATCGAACTGCAGCCCATCGATGCACAGACCAACGGCCCGCAACTGTTCTACGGGTTGCGTTACCACGCCCACATCGTCAAGCCGAACGACGTCGAGACATTTCACGATCAGGTCGGCTACTGGCTGTGGGAGCCAGCGACGGGGACCTTGATTCAGACGCTTTCGATACCGCGCGGACAAACGGCGATGGCTGTGGGCCGCGCTACTTCCGACGCAAGAACCTTTCGCCTCCAGGCAGTCCGTGGTTCCGAGACGAACGGGATCGTGTCCAACCCGTTTCTGGAATACGCGTTCAGGACAGAGAGCTACACCATCACGGTTTCAATCCATCCCGACGGAACGTGGTCCTACGAGCAGGACACTGTTTTGATCATCCCCGGTCAAGCGGAACCGTTTCATCACACGGATCGCAACACGCTTCGGAAGATTGGCGAGCCCACGCTTAATCCCACGGCGCGGGCGCGAGCCGCCAAGCCACAGGCATCCGGACCACGCTAGCGCATGGAGCGCAGCGGCTTGCTGACGCCGCCAGCACTTGCCTATGCCCGTGGCGACATGCGCAGTCGAGGAAGGTTGTGGTTGAGTGGCCTATAGTGCTACCGCTCTTCAACCGGACTTGCAGCTTTCCTTCGTGTACCACGGCGAACGATTCAACAGCAGTACCCACCTTGTCGGCACTGCGCTGGCGATCACCGGGTCGGCAGTGCTCATCACGCGTGCCGCGCTCGACGGCGATCCCTGGAAGATTGTCAGCTTCAGCCTGTTCGGCACGGTGCTGGTGGTGCTCTATGCAATTTCGACGCTGTATCACTCGATCAGGGCGTCCAGCGCCAAGGCGCTGTTTCGGCGCCTCGATCACTGTGCGATCTACCTGCTGATCGCCGGCACCTACACCCCCTTCACGCTGGTCACGCTGCGCGGCCCATTGGGCTGGATGCTGTTCGGGACGATCTGGGCGATGGCGGCCTACGGCATCGTGCATGCCTGGCGTTATCGCGGCGACGACGATCCTTCGGTTTGGCCGTATCTGGTGATGGGATGGTTGGGAGCTGCGGCTGCGGTTCCCCTGGTGGCGCGGTTGGGTGCCGGCGGCATGATCTGGCTGGCGGCGGGCGGGTTGCTTTACACGATGGGCATCCTGTTCTTCCTCAACGACACCCGCTGGCGCCACGCCCACGGCGTCTGGCACCTGTTCGTACTTGGCGGCAGCACGGCGCATTTCTTTGCCGTGCTGCGCTACGTGATCTAAGCCTCTGCAGGCGCGACCTCCCGCAGAGCGCGGCGCAGTCGACTCGGCGCTCCCGGAAGCGCCTGATCCGGGAAGCGATGGCCCGCTTGCCAATGGCGTGTCAATCCGCCGTGATCTTCGCCTCGCGGATTACTTTGCCCCACTTGATCGTCTCACTCGTGAGGAACAGCTCGAACTCCGCTGGCGTGCCACCGACCGGAATCGTTCCCATCGAGTCTAGGCGTTCCTTTACGTCGTCGAGCCTGACGATCGCTGCAACTTCGTCGGCGACGCGCTTGATGATCTCCGGAGGTGTGCCGGCCGGCGCAAGAATTCCGGCCCACGTGCTGCCGGTAAAGCCCCGGATTCCCTGCTCGATGAAGGTAGGCACCTCTGGCAGCACTGACAAGCGCTTTTCGCTCGCCACGCCGATCAATCGGACCTTGCCTGCTTTGCCCGGGCCAATCAGCCCGACCGCGGCGTCCATGAACAACTGGATATGACCTCCCATCAAATCGTTCAGCGCAGGCGCCGAGCCCTTGTATGGCACATGCACCATATAGGTCTGTGTCATTGACTTGAGCAGCTCGGTGGTCAAATTGACGGCCGAACCGTTGCCGCTGGAGCCATAGCTGACCTTGCCGGGATTCTTGCGCGCATAGTCGATCAGCTCACTGGCGTTCTTGAACGGCGCATCGTTGTTGGCGGCCGCCACCAGCGGCGATACGCCGATCAGCGACACCGCGGCGAGATCCTTCTTTGGGTCGTACGGCAGCTTGGGGTACAGGGTGGTGTTGGCAGCATAGGCGGCGATCACAACCGCGAACGTATAGCCATCCGGTGGTGACTTGGCGAGCACCTCGACCCCAATGATGCTGTTGGCGCCTGGCTTGTTTTCGATCAGTACCGCCTGGCCAAGTCGTTCCTGCAGTTTCTGACTCACCAATCGCGCGGTGATGTCGGTGAATCCGCCCGGTGTGTACGGGACGATGACCTTGATGGGCTTGGATGGCCATGCCTGGGCGTGCACCGATGATGCAACCAAGACCGCTGCCCCAGCCGCAAGCGCGGCGGCAAAACGGCGCCGCGTGATTTCTTTCGGGTTCAATTGGCCTTCCTTTCAATTTGTCCAGCGCCTTACCGCGTGGACGGATCGACCGCAGTTGCCGAGGTCCGCCCGGATTCCGGTTTGCCGCATCGTTTCTTCACCGCGTATCGTGATGCGTTGGAACGCCAACGTCCACCCGAAATTGATGAGAGACAGCAGCCGCGGTCGCGCGGTCCTGGTCACGATGCCGCACAGCCACTACGCCGAGAAGGCGCGCTGGGCGCTCGATCGGCTTTCGCTGCCGTACACAGAAGAGCCGCATGTGCCGCTGCTGCACCGGCTTGCGACGCGTCGCCACGGCGGTCGCAGCGTGCCTGTGCTGGTTCATGGTTCGCGCCGCTGCGTGGATTCCACCGACGTCCTTCTCTATGCAGATTCGGTCTGCGGGGGCGACCGACTGTACCCGCGGGACGCAGAGCAGCGTGCAGAGGTTGAGGCCCTCGAAGAGCGTTTCGACGAAGTGCTTGGCCCGCACACTCGGCGCTGGGCGTACGCACAGCTTCTGCCGCACACGGATCTTTTGCGCAGGATGATGAGCCGAGGTGTGCCGCAGTACGAAGCGGTCTTGCTGCCGATGATCATGCCAGTCGTCACCTCCCTGGTCCGCAAGGCGCTGCGGATCACGCCAGACAGTGCACAGCGCTCACTGCAGCGCGTACGTGAGGTGTTCCAAGAAGTGGGTGAACGGCTCACGGACGGGCGACCGTTTTTGGTCGGTGGACGCCTCAGCGCTGCAGACATAACCTTTGCATCACTCGCAGCACCTGTGCTGCTGCCAGCCGGCTACCGCGCCGCCCACCCCCGTGTCGATGAAGTGCCCGCTGCAATGCGAGAAGTGGTTTGCAGTCTGCGGGACACCGGAGCGGGGCAGTTCGCCGTGAATCTCTTTTCGCGAGAGCGATCTGAGGCACCGGCGAGCTAGCGACTGCAGGTCCGCCACTACGCAAATTCGGATTTCAGTTCGAATGACGGCCTTTGGCCGCGAAGCGCCAGGCTCAGTGAAGTTCTGACGGGACGCAGCCGGCGGCCCGTACTCGCCTGTCAAGCTCCGGCGCCGTTCGCGCATGTGCGCGCGGACGACTGATCGTTACAACTGCAATCCACTGGCTCTTCCTATACACACCGGTGAAACAAACTCGAGCGATCCTGTGTCGAGGAGGTCGGTATGGATGTCGACACTGGACGGCGTAGAGGAAGCAGAGTGAAGCAGACCCGCACTGCGCTGGGGCTCGGTTTCGCGCTCGCGCTCGTGTCGGGGCTGAGTGCTTCCGTGCTGCGAGTGCCCGACGCGCCGACCACGATTGCGTACTACGCGGCGCTGGCGAGCGACCTCACCCCGCTTTTCGATCCTACCGTTCCCGGTGCTGCGGCCTCGAGTACGGTCTGCCCGTCCCCGTAGCAGGCGTCGCTTGCCGCGTCCGCCACGTTCATCGGCGCGCACGGCGGAACGAACTGAACGACTAGCCATTGCACCGCTGTCATCGCGTCTGCGAACGATTGGTTGCGAAATTCGATTGGATCAACACTAGGGAGATATCACTATGAAGCCGAAACCCGTAAGGCCGTTCAACCGCCCGATGCGCTCGCTGGTGGGGACCTTCCGAACATATCTGCCGACCGCTTTCGGGGCGATCCTCCTGGTTGCCGCCATTGCGGCCGCCATCTTTGCGCCGGAATTCGTCTAGGTGCGCGCACATCCCGAGAACTTGTGGCGCGGGTTCGCTGATTGGCTCCGATCGACCGCTGACCGCGCGGCCGAACGCTAGCGATCGCCATCAGTAGAGGAAGCGGGCTTCTTCGAGCCTGCCATCCGCTCCAAGCGATCGTCGACCTCGCCGATGAACGCCGCCAGCGAGTTACTTGCTTGATCAACGTGCGCGCGTAACGCCTGCTCCAGGCTGTCGAGGCGCTGCCCGAGCGCGCTCTCCCGGGCCGCCGCCTGTGACTCGAGGCGTTGCAGCTCGTCGTCCAAATGCTTACTAAGGGCAGTGAACCGAGAGGCTTCGGCTTGATCTGCCAGTGTTCTCTGCGCGCTCAACTCCTTGGCCGCGCGCCGGGTCTCAACTAGAACGCTCGCCTGCTGAACCAGCAGGGCAAGCAAGAGCACGGCAACGATGAGGACGGTAAAGCCAAGCAACAACAGCCCAAGCGGCGCCTGCGCGGTCCAAAACCCGAATGACAGCGTCGTCGGGGCATTGATCACGTCCCAGTTCAAGGAGATAAATCCGGCAAACGCGGCGAGTATCAAGACCGGCAGCACGGTTCGCATATTCATGAGCAACCCTCCCACTTCGCTCAGGTTCAAACGCCCGAAACACTGAATCTGAGTGTAGTCAAGTGCCGGACCGAGTGAGACGGCTAACCAATCGCGCGCTCGTTGTAGGGTCGATCTTGCAGAGCAACTCATGCGGACGACGAGAATGCCAATGAGGCAACGCAGGTCAGTGACCGCTCAGGCGCCCCATTTAGCCAAGCGACGCAACCGAGTTGTGCCTAGCGGTACGCCGGTGCGTGCGTCACGCTGCAGTCGTAGTTTCCCCGGATGTTGTCGTTGTAGTAACGGCCCTTGGAGGTGGCCTTCCTCCAGCCGGTTACCGTTGCCGCCGGAACGTGGCAGAAGTGGTACCAGATCCCTTTTAGGCTGACCAGGACGTACTCCTCCTTCTCGTCGTAACAGAGCCGCTTGACGTTTGCGCTGCGCGTCACGTTCTCGCAGCGGAACTGCGCGAGATCCACCTCGCCGCGGGCCTTCACGTAGACACGTTCGGCCTTGGCCGCATGAGCAGCCACGGCCAGCGCCGCGACCAGGATGATTCGCATCATCGCGTGCATTGAATCCTCTGCAACCCAAGTGACTGCGATTGAAATCCGGCCGGCCTGCATCGGGACCGGTAGCGCGGTCGAGATGCCTGTGGAGCTCGGGCAAGAACAGCATAAGAAGATCACATCTGCGCGCGGAATAATCCGATGAACCAGGGGACATCCCTCTTGTTCGCCCGACGCTCACCATCCATACGTCATCCCGCCCCAGCGCTGATAGGCGGCATTAACCAATTTGTCGCGAACAAGTTGTCGACCAGCAAGCGCGTCGTTGGGGCTTGATGGCCCGTCTGCTAAGGACGTCGGCGACGTACGGATTCACCTCGAGGGGTGTCTCGGCGGCTTGGTTGGCGCGTTAGCGGCCAATTGCAGTCGTTGCTGTTCGGCTCCAAAATAGCCGCGGTCTGAGCCGCATCCATTCTCACTGACGGAGCAAGCCATGCAGTGTCACCTCGCCGGCGTTATCTTCGCCCTCGTTCTCACCGCCGCCCCGGCCGTCGCGCAGAACGTCAAGATCACTCCGGTCGGCTCACATCCCGGCGAGCTGTGCGCGAACGACCGTGCGACGATCTTCGAGGATCCTTCCGGCGTGCGCATTCTCTACGACGCCGGTCATACCGTCACCGGTGGCGACGATCCGCGCCTCGGCGACATTCACGCCGTGCTGCTGAGCCACGCGCACGGTGATCACATTGGTGACCAAAAGCTCAAGGCGGTCGGCGCCGGTGACTGCGCGAACTCGGAGCGCGTGCCGGCTGGACCGAATTCGACGACTGCGGAAGTCGCGGCGGCCAAGAACGCGGCGATCGTCATGACCAACGACATGGGCACATTCATCGCGCGCAAGGTGCAGAACATTCGTGGCAAGCCGGTCGGAGTGTGTCCGCAGACCGAAGGGGCGACGGTCATCCCGGTCGCCGCACCATGCCGCTCGAACACGCATTTGGGTGGCGTGTTCGTCGCCAAGGCTCCGAATGCGAAGCAGGGGGTCGAGATCACGATCGTGTTCGCATCCCATGCGAACAACGTTCCGCTGTCGCTGTTGTCGGAAGCGCAGCGCGCGGCACTGGCCCCGGACGATACGAGCATCATTCTCGGCCCGCCAACCGGTTACGTGATCAAGTTCACCAACGGACTGGTCGCCTACCTATCAGGCGACACCGGCATTCACACCGAGATGAAGACGGTCGTCAGCGACTATCACAAGGCGAATCTCGCCGTGCTGAATCTCGGGCCGAGCGCTGGGGCCTTCAACTCGGGAGCGTATGAGATGAACGAACTGGTCCGCCCCGCGTCGATCATCCTCACCCACACCAATGAAGCGGTGACGGATGGCGGAAAGCCGCGCCCCAACACGCGCACCGCGGCGGTGATTAAGCAGTTGAAGGCGCCGGCACACCTAGCGATCAGCGGCCGCACGATGGAATTCGACGGTCGGGGAAAATGCGTTGCTGGATGTTGAGCCCCTCGGCTCAGTGTGAAGTGCGAGTCTTTCGGCCGGGAGTGGGCTGAGGTGATGAGCGCGCCGATCGCCGTCCCCGCGCCGACCAACAACGCACTCTCGGATCCACCCGAAGTCGAGGTTCTGATCGAGGTGCCGCGCGGCAGTTTTCTGAAACGCGGCTCCAGCGGCAGTATCGATTTCGTCTCGCCGTTGCCGTGCCCGTTCAACTACGGCGCTGTACCAACGCTCCTGGGGCTCGAGGGCGATCTGCTTGACGCACTGGTGCTCGGGCCGCGCTTGCGCTTTGGCGCCCAAGCACGCGTAAAGGCTTGGGGTGCAGTGACGTTGACGGACCGCGGAATGTCGGACGACAAACTAATCTGCAGCGACCGTCGGCCGAGCCAGTTCGAGATCGAGGGAGTCCTGCGCTTCTTTCGCTTCTATGCAAAGTGCAAGGGGTTGCTGAACTTCTGGCGACGCCGACCCGGCCGCAACGCCTGCGAAGGCTTGTGCACCGCAGCCGAGGCACTCGAACGCGCCCGCCCGGTGCCTGAAGGATGGACGCGTTCGCCCGTGCCTTTCTGATCCGGCAGCAGGGGCGATGACGTAAGGTTTTCGACGGCGCTGGCCGGCACTCTTCGGCAGATCGCAACGCTAGATCGCTGCGCGCATGTCCGGCCGCACGAGTTCGATGTACTCCCGATGACGTCGGATGAAGTTCATCGCATATGGGCAGATCGGAATCACGGTCTTCCCTTGCTGGCGCACGTCTTCCAGCATCCGCCGCACCAACTCGGACCCATAGCCCTTTCCTTCGAACTCAGGCTTGATTTCGGTGTGCTTGATCAGGACTGCAAGTTCGCCGATCGGGTCATATTCAACGAAACCGAGTTCCTGCCCGTCGAGCAGCAAGCGATAGCGGTGCGCGCCGGTGTCATTGGCCAATTGAAGTTCATGCAGCCCTGAACTCACGGAGGTTCCTTCGAGGGGCAGGTCTGCACGATCGTATACCGAATGAAAAAGCTGGAGGGTTCGCCCGACAGAGTTCCGTGCACCGACCAGCGGTGACCCTGGGCCACCGTCTGGTCGGGCTACGGGTCGTCAACATGGCTTCTACACCGCGCGCACTGCCATAACGGCATGCGCGTCGGCTTCCGCGGCCATCACGCGAGGCTCAACAGCCTCGTTGAAGTCCACGAAATACGCCTCGGGATAGCGAGCGAAGAATTCGGCGGCGACGTTGAAGACCACCACCGCAAACACCGCGAACATCACTAAGGCATAGAAGAAGTCGTTCTTCGCCTCATGCTTGCGCTCCATGACACTCTCCACACGGGTGGCTGCAATCAACAAAAAGCCCGGAGGCGTTCGACGCGATCCGGGCTTGGAAGCAGCCAGGTCCAGCTACACGCCTGGACCTCCGCCCGGATCATGGGCCTGCACAGACAGGCTTGACCGCGCGCCGGCCAGCGACGCGGCCTCGACAGGCCATTCAGCCTGCCGACACATGTCCCCGAAAGCGAACTGGGTTCGCTCCCTGGACTCGAGTGTGCCGATCGCGTCGCTCATCTCTGAACTTTCACCATTGCCGGCAGGATTACCGGCGGATGTCATCGTAAGACCTCGGAGCTGCGCGTCAAAGAAATTCCGGCGTGAAAATTCGGCGGCGTGGCGGGCAGCCAACGCTTCTGCCTGCGATGGCTCGGTTGTCGAGCCGAACAGACGGCATGTGGCGGCCGATCATGCGGAGGGTTGGGGCGCCGCCTGTTGGAGTGCCGATTCGATGTCGTAGCCCTTCTCGACCCAGGCGTCGATGCCGCCGGCGAGCGGCCGAACACGCTTGAACCCGGCACGCATCAGTTTCTTGGCGACGACCGCGGCGCTCGCTTCATTGGGGCAGGCGCAGTAGACGATCACCTCGCTGGCCGAGCTGTCATGCAGTCCGGCCGCCCGCATGCTCTCGTCGAAGGTGTGGTTGTCAATCCACACAGCGCCCGGAATGCGGCCTTGCCCTTGGCTCGTCGGCGACCGTACATCGACGATCAGCGGGCGCTCGTCCCTCGCGATCATGCCGTGCAGCTCGTCGACCGATACGCGCGCCATCCTCAGCGTGCGCATCAGGCTGTAGCGCTGCAGTGCCCTGGTGGCGACGTACAGCAGCAACGCTGACGCCAGAGCGATCAGGCCCCAGCGACCGGCCTGTTCGAAGACCTCGATCACGTCGTTGACTGCATCGCGGAACACCCAACCGAGCGTGACGGCGAGTCCGCTCCACAGCAGCGCTCCGATCGCGTCGAACACCAGAAAGCTCGCAAGCCGGGTGCGCATCACTCCCGCCATGCTGGTGGCCACGGCAGCAAAGCCCGGCACGAACTTGGCGACCATAAGTGACGGCGCGCCCCAGCGTTCGTAGATCCGCTCGGACTGCCGCACGCAACTGTCCGGCGAAAGCGACAGCCGGCACATCAGCCGCAGAACGCGGCGCCCGACTCGAGTGCCGCCGAGATACCAGGCGAGATCCGCGATGACGCTCGCCACCACGGCGACTGCGATCACCTGCGGCGTGGTGAAGTTGCCGTCGCGCGCGGCAAGCGCACCGACCAGTATCAGTGTCGGGTACGCCGGCACTGGCAGGCCCAGCTGCAGGGCGAGCACGTTGGCGAAGACCAGAAACAGTCCGTAGTGGTCGACGAGAGACAGCAGCAGTTGCATCGGATCGCAGGGGTGCCAGGCCGTCAGGCCGCTCCGCGCAGTGCCGCGGGACGACGGTCCGACCGCCTACTGGCACTCAATGTCAGGCCGGAAATCTTCGCTTTCAAGGTGATCTCATTCGCCCGAATGCGGGGCAAGCTCGGCGTGCGGCGCACGCGCCAGGTACTGATGGATCTGCGCGACTGCGGCTGCGCCTTCACCGATGGCACCGCCGACGCGCTTGACCGAGCCAGAACGTACGTCGCCAACCGCAAATACGCCGGGCACACTGGCCTCGAGCGGGGAGGGCGTCGCTCCGGCCGTGTAAGAGCTTCCGGTTGCCTGCCCGGTCAGCACGAACCCTTGCCGGTCGAGCGCAACGCCGCACCCGTCCAACCAGTCGGTCTCGGGGTCTGCGCCGACGAACAGGAACACATGGCGGATCGGCCGTCGCTCCTCGCTGCCCGTCCGGTTGTTGCGCCAGGAAATCGCCTCGAGGCCGCCTTGCGGCTCTCCGTGCAGTTGCGCCAGCTCGGTGTGCGCGTGCAGCTCAATAGTCTGTGTGGCCTCGATGCGATCGATCAGATAGCGCGACATGCTGGCGGCAAGACCCGCTCCGCGGACCAGGATGTGGACCTTCGCCGCGTGCTGCGCGAGGAACACCGCGGCCTGGCCGGCTGAATTGCCGCCGCCGACCAACACGACCTCGGCGTTGACACAGGTCTTTGCTTCGAGGGCCGATGCCCAGTACCACACGCCGCGGCCCTCGAAATCGCTCAGCCGTGGCACATCGGGACGGCGATAGCGCGCGCCGCTGGCGATAACGACCGAGCGTGATCTGAGCTTGCGACCATCGCTCAGCGTGACAGCAAGTTCGCCGATGCGCTCGGCATTCGTGCAGTCGAGCGCCACCGCCTGCGCCGGTATCAGGATCTCCGCGCCGAACTTCTGCGCCTGCACGAATGCGCGGCCAGCAAGGGCGCCGCCGGAGATTCCGGTGGGAAAGCCGAGGTAGTTTTCGATGCGTGCGCTCGCGCCCGCCTGTCCGCCGTACGAGCGGCAATCGAGCACGACGACGTGAAGTCCTTCGGATGCTGCGTAGACGGCGGTCGCCAGGCCGGCCGGCCCGGCGCCGACCACCGCGACGTCGAACAGCTCTTGATGTTCGGCCGAATCGAGCATTCCGAGGCAGCGGGCCAGCGCGGCCTCCGACGGATTGATCAGCACGGTGCCGTTAGGGCAGAGGGCGAGGACGTCCGCGGCTGTGGCGCCATACTGGGAGAGCAGGGCTGCAGTCGTCGCGTCCTGCGCGGCGTCCATCATCTGATGCGGGTGCGCGTTGCGCCGCAGAAAGGTCTGCAAACGCATCACCTCCGGTGCGTTTGGGGTGCCGACCAGTACCGGCCCGCTGGCGGCAGATTCGATCAGCCCTACGCGCCGGAGTATCAGCGCGCGAACGATGCGCTCGCCGAGGTCAGCTTCGGCGATGATCAGCGCACGCAGTTGCTCGGGCGGTATCAACACCACCTCGACATCGTCGTCGGCGTAACCGTCAACTAGGGCGTGGCGGCCGGAGAGCTGCGCGATCTCCCCGGAAAACTGGCCGCGAGCATGCGTGGTGATTGGAACGACATGGCCCATTCCATCGCGTTGACTGATGGACACGTGCCCCTTCAGCACCACGAACATGCCAGGACCGGGCTCGCCGGCCGCGAATAGCCGGTCGCCCTGCGAATAGCGGCGCAAGCTGCCGAACTGGCTGACGCGCACGATTTCGGCTTCCGTCAGCGTCGGAAACATCTGATGCCGGCGGGCCCGCACCCCCGGCTCCGAGTCAGCCGGCATCGTCAATTTTGCGCGCGACGCTTGTGATCAGACATGGCCGTAATTATCTGTTGAAAGCTGCTGCATGGGTCGCAGCCGTGCATCGCCAGCGACTCTCCCATCGGTGGCTCGAGCCGGCGGGCGTCCCGGCCGATGTCCAGTGCGGGTAACTGCTAGGCTTTAGTGGCGCTTATCACCGCCGCGGTGGTGAAACTGGTAGACACAGCGGACTTAAAATCCGCCGCAAGCGAAAGCAGGCATGCCGGTTCGACTCCGGCCCGCGGCACCAGACGACCATGAAGGTATTCGACCTCAGTTGTGAAAACGAGCATCCGTTCGAAGGCTGGTTTGCTTCGGGCGAGGAGTTCGATCGTCAGCTAGGAGGCGAGATGATCGAATGCCCGGTGTGCGGCAGCCACGCGGTGCGCAGGCTGCTGTCGGCGCCGCGACTGAACTTCGGCGCCCAAGCTCCGGAAGCTAAGCAGCCGGTGGCGATGACCAACGATGCCGCGATGCAGGCGATGCTGCTCCAAATGGCGCGCCATATCCAGGCGAATACCGAGGATGTCGGCGAGCGTTTCCCCGAAGAAGCGCGTCGCATTCACTACGATGAGGCGCCGAAGCGCTCGATCCGCGGCCTGGCGTCGCGTGAAGACGCCGCAGAGCTCGCCGACGAGGGAATCGAGGTGATGCAAGTCCCGTTTGGCAGCCTGCTGAAGAATCCCGTTCAGTAAGCTATCGATCGGCACGCGCTGCACCCTGGCAAGAGCCGGCTACAGCACCTCGTTGAACACGTAGTACATGTTGTCGATCAAGCGGTGACCCCACCCCCGCTTGCGCCAGTTCTCGAGCTTGATCTCGACGCAGCGGCGGGCGTACTTCTCGAAGATCGCGTCGAGCTGCTGCGCCGTGGCTTCGTCCTTGAAGCCAAGGGTGATCTCGTCGTTGGTTTCAAAGGAGCGGTCGTCGAAGTTGGTCGAGCCGACCGCGCACCACACGCCGTCGACCGTGATGACCTTCTGGTGGAGCAGCGTGTGGGGGTACTCGAACAGTCGCACACCACAGCGCAACAGCTTCTCGAAATTCCGGTGGCCCGCGTGCTGCACCATCGGATTGTCCGAGCCACTCGTCGACGGCATCATCACGCGCACGTCGACGCCGCGTTTGACGGCCTCACCCATGGCGTCGATGGCGTCTGGTTCCGGGATGAAGTACGGGTTCTGAATCCAGATCCGTTTGCGCGCGCAGCAGATGATGGCGTGGTGCAGGATCTTGACGGTCGGCGCGGATCCCTCGGGCTTGACGTAGGCGGCGTGCGCGGTGACCGTTCCCGCGTGCTTCAGTTGCGGGAACACATCGTCCCCCATGAACAGATCCCCGGTCTGGCCCACCCAGTTCTCGCTGAAGGCCGCCTGCACGCTGTGGACGATCGGTCCGCGCAAGCGGACGCTGATGTCGGCGTAGTGCTTCTTGTCCTCGGCGTCGCCCAGCCAGGAGTCCACGAAGCAATGGCCGCCGACGAAGGCGACCCGGCCGTCAATGACGATGAGCTTGCGGTGGTCCCGTTCGTTCCACACCCCGATATGGCGAAAGTGGAAGTCGTGGAACTTGGCGAGCTTGCATCCTGCCTCCGTCATCTGGCGGTGGGCTTCCTTGCCCATCCCTCGCGTACCGTTAGCGTCGAGCAGCACGCGGACGGTGACGCCCGCCCGCGCTTTCGCGCTCAGGGCGTCGGCGACGCGTCGGCCGAGGACACCGTCCTTCCAGAGGAACGTCTCGAAGTGCACCGAGCGCTCCGCGGACGCGATCTCGGCCAACAGCACTTCGAAGAACGCGCCGTTCTCGAGCACCTCGACGCTGTTGCCCTCGGTGGTGCTGCCGAGCGTGAGGCCGGCGATGGAAGGGATCAGCGTGTCGACCGAGGCATCGCAATCCACGCGCAGGTCTGGATTGCGATGTTGCTTGATCGACCAGATCACCACGATCAGAAAGACGACGACGCCGATCCCGATCAGAAGTGCCACGCCGGAAAGCGTCACGGTATCGCCGAGTCCGCTCATCTCGCCTCTCAGTAGTGTTAGACGGGCCATAGGGAAAGCATGAATTGGGCCTGGCACACGGAACGCTAGTTGCACCGAAACGCCTCATTGGCTTCAGGAGACGACGTGGCGGCGAACCCTGGCGAAGCAGCTTCAAACGCTGAAGGCGGCGCTGGCGCCGACACGGCGGAGCGGCTGGCCTTGCGGATCCTGACGCTGAATGCGCACCAGGGGTTCAGTGTTCTGCGACGCCGCAATGTGTTATCGGAGATCCGCGACGAGCTGCGCGCCGACGGCGCTCACCTGGTTTTCCTGCAGGAAGTTGGTGGCGCCGACGGAGAGGAGGTTTCGGCGCATCAGTATGAGGTCCTGGCCGATCAGGTGTGGGCGCAACATGCCTATGGACGCAACGCGGTGACGACCGGCGGCCATCACGGCAACGCACTGCTGTCGAAATACCCGATTGTGGAATGGCAAAACGTCGATGTATCTGTCGGCGAGTCCGAGCCGCGTGGAATGCTGCATTGTGTGCTCGACGTCCCCCGCGCGCCGCGGTTGCACGCGGTATGCGTGCATCTCGGGCTGCGCGAATCGCACCGGCAGCGGCAGATCGAGTTTCTGCTGGATCTGATCGCGCGCACGATCCCGAGCGACGCGCCGCTGGTGATCGCTGGCGACTTCAACGACTGGCGCGAGCGCGCACATATGCAGCTACTGCGTGACTCCTCGCTGGAAGAGATTCACGCCGGCGCGAACGGACATCCGGCGCGCACATTTCCGGCACGCTGGCCGTTGCTGCGGCTCGATCGGATCTATGTCCGCAATCTGCGCCATCGGCCGTTGCACCTACCGCGGCGTCCGTGGGCGACCTTGTCAGATCACGCGCCGCTCGCCGGCGAGGTGCGAATGTGAAGCTGAACGTCGAATGGATCAGCGGTAACCGCGTCCACTTGCTCGAAAACGGCGACACATATTTCCCAGCCGTCTTCGATGCGATCGATGCAGCCCAGCGAGAAATTCTGATCGAGACCTTCATCCTGTTTGAAGATCGCGTGGGTCGCGACTTGCAGCAGCACTTGATCAATGCCACCGCTCGTGGTGTCGAAGTTGACCTGACCGTCGACGGTTTCGGCTCGCCCGATCTTTCTAATGACTTCATCTCAACTTTGACCGACGCTGGCGTGCGGCTGCATGTTTATGAGCCGACACCGCTCGTTCGCGAACTGAAGCCGCTGCGCCGGCTGCATCGCAAGATCATCGTCGTCGATGAGCGAGTCGCTTTCGTCGGTGGCATCAACTTTTCCGAAGATCACTTGGAAAGTTTTGGCGCCAGGGCCAAGCAGGACTATGCCGTTCGCATCGAAGGTCCGGTGGTCGAACGCATCTATCGCTTCGCATGCCAGGCGTTGGCGCAGGTGCAGCGGCACCTAGAGATAGACCGCCCAGCGACGCACGAGGACGGTCAGATAGCAAGTCGGCTCGGCGCCTCCGAACCGCAGCCGTTGCTGGGCAGGGCCGACGTGGCATTTGTCAGCCGCGATAACCGCCAGCACCGCACCGACATCGAGCGCGCCTATCGAATGGCCATCCGCACCGCGCGCGATACCGTGTTGATCGCCAACGCGTATTTCTTTCCCGGTTACCGCTTGCTGCGGGACCTGCGGCGCGCCGCGTCCCGCGGCGTGACCGTGCAGCTGATGCTGCCGAAGGATCCCGACGTGCCGATCGCGCGGGTAGCCGCGCGATTGCTTTATGACAGTCTGATGAAGGATGGCGTGAGGATCCACGAATACTGTCGCCGCGACATGCACTGCAAGGTGGCGGTAGTCGATGGCATCTGGACCACGGTTGGGTCTACCAATCTCGATCCGGTCAGCCTGTCGCTGAATCTGGAAGCCAATGTTCTGATCCGCGATGCCGAGTTCGCCTCCACGCTACAGCGTCGCCTGCAGCAGTTGATCGAACACGATTGCGAGCAACTGAAGCCCGACGTGCTGCCGCGGCTGACGATGTGGCGCTACATAACGGGATCTTTGGCGTATCACGTTTCGCGCGGGTTTCCGCGCTGGCTGCGCGTGCTGCCGTATTCGGGCTCGAGAGTCCGTTCTTTCGTTCGCGGACAGCGCATCGACACCACGACTGCATTCGATGCGTCGGCAAACAGCGACTGATTCATGACGGGACGCTGGCGCCGCGCTTGGCCGCGCATCAAGCAAGCCCTGTGGATTGCCTTTGCGGTGGCCGTGCTCGGGCTGATCGGCTGGCGCGCGCGCGAGATCGACTGGAGCGAAGTGCTCACTGCTCTGCGCGCGCTGCCGCTGACGACCGTGGCGCTGGGCGCAGTGATAGCCGTCGCTGCGTACGCTGCCTACATCAGCTACGACCTCTTGGCCCGCCGCTATACCGGACACCGGCTCGGCGTGGGCCGGACGGCGGCGGTCGCAGGAGTCTGTTTCGCGTTCAACCTGAATCTCGGCGCCTGGGTCGGCGGCGTAGCACTGCGCTACCGGCTGTATGGCCGTTTCGGTCTGACCGCGTCGGTGATTACGCGCATCCTCGGCTTTAGCTTGCTGACGAACTGGATCGGCTACTCGGCGCTGGCGGGCGCTGCCTTCACCAGCGGCCTGGTCGATCTGCCCGATGACGCTCCAATCTCCACCGCGACACTGGGCGCGTTCGGCGCTGTCTTGCTGCTGGTCGTCGCCGCATATTTGGCGGCTTGTCGATGGTCGCGGCGGCGCCGCTGGAATGTGCGCGACCACCCGATCGAGCTGCCGCGGGCACGGATGGCGGTGCTGCAGATCATGGCATCAGTGACACACTGGTCGCTGGTCGCGGCTGTGCTGTACGTGTTGCTGCAGGGCAAAGTCGGGTTCGTTACGGTGCTCGGCGCGCTGCTTGTAAGCAGCGTAGCCGGCGTGATCACACATATCCCCGCCGGACTCGGTGTCCTGGAGGCTGTCTTTCTGTCATTGTTGGCCGGCGCGCATCCGGTCAATCAACTGCTGGCGGCGCTGCTTGCATACCGAGCGGTGTTCTACCTGGGGCCGCTGATAATCGCCGGCTTCGCTTATCTCGCGCTCGAATTCGCGGCGCGCCGCCTTAGCGCCTCGCGTACTGCTGTGCGCCGAACAGGACCTCGCGCGCCTTGTCGTCGGTGATCGGCTTCCTGCGGTCCGCCAGGATCTGGACGCCGCGCTGCACTGCCGGTCGCGAGGCGACCGCGTCGAACCAGCGTTTGAAGTTCGGATACTCGGCGAGGTCGACGCCCTGGTTCGCATGCGAACGCGTCCACGGGAAAATGGCAATGTCGGCGATCGTGTAGGTGCCGGCAAAGTACTCGACCTCGCCGAGTCTGCGGTCCATCACGCCGTACAGGCGCTTGGCCTCGTTGGTGTAGCGATTGATCGCGTAGTCGATCTTTTCCGGCGCGTACAGGCGGAAATGATGTGCCTGTCCGAGCATCGGACCGACGCTGCCCATCTGAAACATCAACCATTGCAGCGCGGCGTACTTGCCGCGCACGTCCTTCGGCAAAAACTTGCCCGTCTTGCCGGCGAGATAAACCAGGATGGCTCCGGACTCGAAAAGCGAGATCGGCTTTCCGTCGGGACCCTCGGGATCGACGATGGCCGGGATCTTGTTGTTGGGACTGATCGCCAGGAATGTGCGCTTGAACTGGTCACCGGCGCCGATGTCGATCGCGTGCGCCGCATACGGCAGCCCGCATTCCTCCAGCATGATGTGGACCTTGTGGCCGTTCGGGGTCGGCCAGCTGTAGACGTCGATCATGGTTTGACTCGATGCGGGTTCGTCAGTGCTTCGGTGGTAGCGGCACGTGCTTCGCGATCTCGACCTTGGCGATTGCGTTGCGGTGGACTTCGTCCGGACCGTCGGCCAGCCGCAGCGTGCGCGCCAGCGTGTACGCGTAGGCCATCGGAAAGTCGTCGCACATGCCGCCGCCGCCGTGGGCTTGAATTGCCCAGTCGAGCACCGTGCAGGCCATGTTCGGCGCGACGACCTTGATCATCGCGATCTCCGCCTTGGCGGCCTTGTTGCCGACGGTGTCCATCATCCAGGCAGCCTTCAGAGTCAGCAGGCGCGCCTGATCGATCATGCAGCGGGCCTCGGCGATCCGCTCCTGCCAGACGGTCTGGCGGGCGACCGGACCGCCGAAGGCGACGCGGCTCGCCAGCCGCTTGCACATCAGCTCGAGCGCACGCTCAGCCAACCCGACCGAGCGCATGCAGTGGTGGATACGGCCGGGTCCGAGGCGGCCCTGCGCGATCTCGAATCCGCGGCCCTCACCGAGCAGGATGTTGGTGACCGGCACGCGTACGTTGTCGAGCACCGTCTCCATGTGGCCGTGCGGCGCATCGTCATAACCGAACACGTTGAGCGGGCGAACGACCTTCATGCCCGGCGCATCGGCGGGCACCAGAATCATCGATTGCTGTGCGTGCTTCGGCGCCTCGGGGTCGGTCTTGCCCATCACGATGTAGATGCGGCAGCGCGGGTCGCCGGCGCCCGAGGTCCACCACTTGCGGCCGTTGATCACGTACGAATCGCCGTCTCTCCGCATCGAGGTCTGGATGTTGGTTGCGTCGGACGACGCGACCTCGGGTTCGGTCATCGCGAACGCCGAGCGGATCTCGCCTGCGAGCAACGGTTGCAGCCATCGCTCCTTCTGCTCGGGCGTGCCGTAGCGCTCGATGGTTTCCATGTTGCCAGTGTCGGGCGCCGAGCAGTTGAACACCTCGGAGGCCCATGGCACGCGACCCATGATTTCGGCGAGCGGCGCGTAGTCGAGATTGGTGAGTCCGGCGCCGTGCGGGGAATCGGGCAGGAACAGGTTCCACAGGCCGGCGGCGCGGGCGCGCGGTTTCAGTTCCTCGATCAGCCGGGTCGGCGTCCAGCGCGCGCCGCGGCGCGTGTTCTCCTCGACCTCTTCGTGAAAGCGCCGCTCGACCGGATACACATGCTGCAGCATGAACGCGCTGACGCGCTCGCGCAGTTCCTGCGCACGGCTTGAATAGCTGAATTCCATGATGGTGGCCTCCGACGGATCAGGATAGCGCAGCGCGGTTGTCCGGTTTCGCACCTCCTTGTAGAGTTTGACTCGAGGAGGCGAGATGAAGGCGATTCAGTGCGTCGAATGGGGTCTGCCTGACCGGCTGGTGCTGGCGGAGGTTGCGCTGCCCGAGCCCAGGGTCGGCGAGGTGAGGGTCAGGGTCGAGGCAGCGGGAGTCAATTTTCCCGATGCGCTGATCGTGCAGAAGAAATACCAGGTGCAACCGCCGCTGCCCTTCATTCCGGGCACCGAAGTCGCCGGAACGGTCGATGCGGTCGGCGAGGGCGTGCGGCACCTGAAACCCGGCGACCGAGTCGGCGCTTTCGTCGGGCTTGGCGGGTTCGCCGAGTTCGTGTGCGCACCCGCCGCGATGACCGTACCGCTGCCGCCGGGAGTTTCCGCGGAGCACGCCGCGGCGTTCACGCTTACCTATGCGACGTCCCACCATGCGCTGTTCGATCGCGGGCAATTGAGAGCCGGCGAAACGCTGGCGGTGCTCGGCGCCGGCGGCGGAGTCGGGTTGGCCGCCGTCGAACTCGGCAAGATCGCCGGGGCCCGGGTGATCGCGGTCGCGTCGAGCGCCGACAAACTCGCAGCAGCTCGCGAGCATGGCGCCGACGAGACGATCAACTACGCTGTCAATGATCTGCGCGAAGCGCTGAAGACGGCCACCGATGGCAAGGGTGTTGATGTCATCTACGACCCGGTCGGCGGCAAGTACACCGAGGCGGCGCTGCGCGGCCTCGCCTGGCGCGGCCGCCTGCTGGTCGTCGGGTTCGCCGACGGCACGATTCCGCAGATCCCGGCCAACCAGCTGCTGATCAAAGGAACCTCCGCGGTCGGTGTGTTCTGGGGCGAGTTCGCGCGACGCGAACCTGAGGCCAACCTCGCGATGCTGAAGGAGCTATTTGCCTGGCTGGCACAGGGCAGGCTCAAGCCGCACGTGTCGAAGACATATCCGCTCGCGCAGACCCCGCAGGCACTCGACGCGCTGCTGGCACGCACCGCGGTGGGCAAGCTGGTGATCACGCCGCAGGCTTGACATATGGTGAGGCGCGGTTCTGGCGCGATCGTTACGATGGTGGCTGGCTGCGCGTGCTGAAGCGTTACGCGGATGCCCGAGGACGAACTGAGCACAGGAGAACGACGATGTTCCGCACTGTGGCTTCCCGACTTACGATGCTGTTGGCCGCTGCCGTTGCTTGTTGCACCGCCATCGCGGCCGAGCGCGCAATCGAGAAGTCGGTCGTCGTCGATGCGACGATCGATCAGGTATGGGACAGCTGGACCACGCGCGAGGGCATCATCGCGTTCTTCGCGCCCGACGCGAAGGTCGAGCCGCGCGTGGGCGGCGCATTCCAAATCTACTTCGATCCGCTCGCCGAGCCTGGGCTGAAGGGTGCCGACGACATGCGCTACATGGCACTGCAGCCGAAGAAGATGATCTCGTTCGACTGGAACTCGCCACCGAGCCTGCCCGAGGTACGCGGCGAGCGCACCTTTGTTATCGTCCGGTTCGAGGCAGCGTCCGAGAAGCAGACCCGCGTCAGTGTCCACCACACGGGTTGGGGTGATGGTGGGCAGTGGGACAAGTCCTATGCCTACTTCGAACGGGCCTGGGCCAACGTACTGGCGAATCTGCAGAAGCGGTGGACCAGCGGGCCAGTGGACTGGACTGAGTGGATGACCCAGTTGCGCAAGATGCGCGAACAGGCGGCGCCGAAGAAATAGGTTGAAGTACGGTCCGCCACACTGCCATGCAGAATTTTGATTCGACTGTCGAAGTCCTGATTCCGGCGCGTTCACGCGACGTCGGCGGCTTCCAGGTCGGCCGCGTGTTGCCGTTTCCGCAGCGCCGTATGGTCGGTCCGTTCATCTTCCTCGATCACATCGGGCCACTCGACCTGCCTGCTCCGGTTCCGCGCACCTCCGACGTGCGGCCTCATCCGCACATCGGCCTGTCCACCGTCACTTACCTGATCGACGGCGAGATGACTCACCGCGATTCGCTCGGCGTCGAGCAGGTGATCCGGCCCGGCGAAGTCAACTGGATGACCGCGGGTCGGGGCATCAGCCACTCGGAGCGCTTCGACGGCATGCGCGAGCGCGGCGGACGCGTTCATGGCCTGCAGGCCTGGGTGGCGCTGCCCGATGGCCACGAAGAGGATGAGCCATCGTTCGAGCACTACGCGGACGAGCGATTGCCCATCGTCGAGAACGATGGAGTCGTGGCGCGGTTGATTGCGGGATCGGCGTTCGGCGCTGCCAGCGGAGTGCGCGTGCATTCGCCGCTCTTCTATGCACATCTCGACCTGCAGGCGGGAGCCCGCTTCGAGTTGCCTTCGGAGTATGCAGAACGGGCCGCCTACGTGGTCAGCGGCTCGGTCGAGGTTGCGGGGCGGGTGGTCGACGCGAGGTCGATGATCGTATTCGCGGCTGGGTCGGCGCCGGTACTGCAGGCACGCGAAAGTTCAACGGTGATGTTGCTCGGCGGCGAGCCTGTCGGGCTGCGTCATGTGTGGTGGAACTTCGTCTCGTCGAGCAAGGAGCGCATCGAACAGGCGAAGCACGACTGGACGGCCGGCCGCATCGCCTTACCCCCTGGCGACAACCGTGAACACATTCCGCTGCCGGACGGCGCATAGTTGAAAAAGACAGGCTAATCCGCGCAAAGTGGAGGAAGCTGGGAAACTCCGGCTCACATTTCGGCGGTGCGCCGCCTGACAGGCGCCCAGGTGGCCACAGCCGCGATCGCCGCCGCACCGGCCATCACCAACAGTCCGCGATCCCAGGCTGCGGCGGTGTCGCCCGCAGCCCGGCCTCGGTCCAGCACCCACCCGACCAGCGGCTGCAAGATTCCGGTGCCGAGGAAGATTCCGGTGTTGACGACCGAAGTCGCGATGCCGGAATACTGTGGCGGGTTGGCTTCCTTGGCGATCGTCCACGACAGCGTGAAACCCGGGCACAGCAGCCCCATCAGAAGGAACCATGCGAGCGTTGCCCACAGTGGCCATTCGACATGCGCGAGCCACGGCAACCACGACAGCGCGTAGAGAAAGACCGCTGCGCGCATCAGGCCAAGGCGGCTGCCGAGCCGATCCGACAGCACGCCGATGATCACCGAACCGAATGCGACGCCGAGCAGCATCAGGCTGGAGTGCTGTGCCGCGCTGACCCGTTGCATGCCGTGAACCTGCTGCAAGTAGGGCACCGCCCAGAGACCGGCGAACGCGAGGAAGCTGCCGCCGACGCCGAGGTTGACGACAAACGGTGGCCACGTGGCCGCGTTCGCGAACACGCGCGCGATCGCGGTTCGCCAGGGAATGGCGCTCGCTGCCGGCGCTGATGGATTGACCGGGGCAAATCCCAGGTCCTCGGGCCGATCCCGCACGCGCAGCCAGCTCGCCGCTGCAAGCAGCCCGGACAGCGCGGCCAGCGCTACGAAAACGGCGCGCCATGACGTTTGCGACACAACCCAAGCCAGCGGCGCACCCGCGATCACTGCTCCCAGGTTTCCCGCGAACATCGTGACACCTGCGAGCGTCGCGAAACGCTGGGGAGCAAACCAGACAGCCGAAAGCTTCAACACGGAGATGAAGGCCACCGAGACGCCGATGCCGACCAGCGTGCGTCCCGCCGCCGCAATCTCCCACGCAGGTGCAAGCGCGAAAAGCAGCGATCCGGCCGCTGCGATCGCCGATCCGGTGGCGAGAATCCTGCGCGGGCCGAGCGTATCGGCCAGCACTCCGACCGGGATCTGCAGCACGGTGTAGACATAGAAGTAGGTCGCCGCGAGCGTTCCCAGCACGGTGCTGCTGATATCGAACGCCCGCGTCAGCTCGCCTGCGATGGCCGCCGGGGCCGTGCGATGGAAGAACGACAGCACGAAGCTCGCGAGCGCCAGGCCGAAGACGACGCGGCGGGCGCGCGCGAGTGTCATGCAGTCAACATGCGCGGCGCCTTGGCGTCAGGATGGCGGCGCACGGAAGTAGCGCGGTTCGACGAACAGCGACGCGATCTCAACTCGCCGGATCTCCGGATGATCGGGCACCGCATAGAGAACGGGGGTGATGACTTCCTCGAACAGCCCGCGCAGGCTACGCGCCCCCGACTTGTACTCGATCGCGAGATCGGCGATCTCCTCGAATGCGCGCTGCGCGACAACCAGATCGATGCCCTCGCTCTTGAGGATCGCCTGGAACTGCCGGTAGATGCAGTTGCGCGGTTCGGTCATGATCCGCACCAGCATGTCGCGGTCGAGTTCGGCGAAGCGCGCGACGATCGCCAACCGCCCGGTGAACTCCGGAATCAGCCCGAATTCGACGAGGTCGGTCGGTTTCACGCGCGCGTTCAACCGCGTGAGGATGCGCTGGTTGTCGTCGGCCGAGGTCGCAACGAAGCCGAATCCGTGGCTTTGCGACATGATCGCGTCGAGCCCGACGAAGGCGCCGCCGCAGATGAACAGCACGTTGGTGGTGTCGAGGTAATCCCCGCTGCGCAGGCGAACCGGGGCGCCTTCCATGATCTTCAGCAGAGCATGCTGGACGCTTTCGCCCGAAGAGCCCCCGGAAGTGGCACCCGCGGCGCGCAACTTGTCGATTTCGTCGATGAATACGATGCCCTGCTGGGTGCGAGCGAGTTCGCCCTCGGCCTTGTCGTGCAGCCGGTCGAGGATCGCTTCGATCTCGTCGTTGACGTAGCGCGACTGCGCGAGCGACGTCGCATCGGCTGTCACGAAGGGCACCTTGAGCAGGCGGGCGAGCGACTCGCACATCAGCGTCTTGCCGGTGCCCGTCGGCCCGACCAGCAGCACGTTGCTCTTGGTGATCTCCAGCCCGTCCTGCTGTGATCGCGCGACCTTCTTGTAGTGCGCGTAGACCGCGACCGCCAGGGCCCGCTTGGCGTCGTCCTGCCCGATCACGTACTGGTCGAGATGGCGGACGATTCCGCTGGGCGTGAGGTTCGAAGGCAGCAGGGACATGGGCGAATCCGTCAGGAGCGTTCGGCGTGTCCCCAGCCGAGTTCAGCCAGCGCGCGCGCGTTTTCGCCATGCTTCAACGCGTCGTTCGACGAGGCGATTCCTTCAGTGGCGCGCTTGTACACGCCCTGCAGGATGGCCGCGATGCGGAACAGGTTGTAGGCGAGGAAGAAGTTCCAGTGATCGATGCCGGCACGTCCGACGCGTTCGCAGTAGCGGCGTATGTATTCGGCCTCGGACGGAATGCCAAGCGCCGCATGGTCGAGCCCCGCAATGCCGCGGAAGCCGTCGGACGGGATGTGCCAGCTCATGCAGTGATACGAGAAGTCGGCCAGCGGGTGGCCCAGTGTCGATAGTTCCCAGTCAAGGATCGCGATGATGCGCGGCTCCGTCGGGTGGAAGATCAGGTTGTCCATCCGGTAGTCGCCGTGAACCACGGTCGTCTCATCGCCGGGCGGTATGTTCTGCGGCAGCCAGTCGATCAGTCGGTCCATCGCTTCGATCGGTTTCGGTTTCGGATGCCCGGTACTGCTTGCTCCAGCGGCCAATCTGCCGTTGGAAGTAGTTGCCGGTCTTGCCATAGTCCGCGAGCCCAGCGCGCTCGATATCGACTGAGTGCAACCGCGCGATGACGCGGTTCATCTCGTCGTAGACCAGCGCACGGTCAGCGGGGCCGAGTTCGGGCAGCGACTGTTCCCAGAAGATTCGTCCTTCGACGTGCTGCATCAGATAGAAAGCGCGGCCGATCACGCTCTCGTCTTCGACCAGCAGCAGCGTCCATGGCACCGGAATGCCCTGAGCGGCAAGTGCGCGCATGACGTGGAACTCGCGCTCGACCGCATGCGCCGAAGGCAGCAGCTTCGCGGCGGGTCCGGGCTTGCTGCGCATCACGTATTTCGCGGTCGGAGTCGTCAGCAGGTAGGTTGGATTCGATTGCCCGCCATGGAACTGCTGCGCTTCGAGCGGCCCGCGGAAATCCGGCAGATGCTGCTGCAGGTGCGACGTCAGTCGTTTGACGTCGAAAGCGTGGCGTCCGGTCACTGCGCCGAGCTGGGTCATGTTGCCCCTCCGACGTCGGTGCGCGACCGACGCAACTTCAGATATTTCTCGAGCAGTTGTTCCATCGTTGACAACCGTGTGGCTGTCTGCAGCGTGTCGATCGGACAGTAGTTGACCACCCGCACGACGCTGGTTGTCGGGTCGGCGCCGACATCGATGATATTCAGGCAACCGGTATCCTGCGCGATCCCGCCGAGGAACACCGCTTGGCCGGTCAGGAACCACGATAGCAGCGCACGGTTGACGCCGCCGTGCAGGACGGCGAGCGCCACGTCCCAGTCGCCCGCTGCGAGCAGGCGCTCCAGTGCCGGAATCGTGCGGTCGAGCAACTCGCCGATCGTTTCGCCGGCAAGGAAGCGCGCGTCGCGCGGCGTCGGCCCCTGGAATGCCTGGATGAAAGCTGCCTGCAAGTCGGCGTCGGCGATGCTCGGCAGGTGGCCGCCCCGAATTTCCTGCAGTTCCTCCCAGTGCTCGACCGGGGTGGCAGGTCCGGCCGCTTCGAGCACGTGCAAGGCGGTCTGGCGCGTACGCACGAGCCCGCTGGTGATCGCCCGATCGACACGGATGCCCGCCGCCGACAGCGCGGCGCCCACAGCGCGCGCCTGCTCGACACCGGCGGGGGTCAGCGGCACCTGGTCGGGCGGATAGGGGCGGCCACTCGGGTCAAAGTAGTCGACCGCGCCGTGACGCATCAGCAACAGGCGGCGACGTTCGGTCACGGCGCGCTCCTGACGACGCCGAGCGACGGTAGTTCGCCGATCTCGCGCTCCCCGAGGCCGAGTTCCGAGAGCAGCAGGCGGGTGTGCTCGCCGGCGCGCGGCGCCGGCGCATCGAGCGGGCGAGCGCCCGCATGCACGAGCGCGGCCTGCCGGGCCGAGCGCCTTCGGAGCGGCCGTGCGGCGCTCATTGGATGGTCTCGAGTTCTTGCGTAAGGTCGAGCCACTGCGCCTCGAGCGCTTCAAGCCGGCGCGACAGCTCGCCGCGAAGCTTCAGGGTGTCCGCCACGATCGCCTCGTCGCCAGCGTGATAGAAGTCGGGATCGGCCAGCTTCGCGTCGAGTTCGCGCAGTTCGTCGCTGATGGTCGACAGTTCGGTTTCAACTCGCGTCAGTCGCGACTGCAGCGGGCGGCGCGCCGTGGCAATACGCTGCCGCTCGGCGGCCTCCAGTTTGCGCTGCTCGCGGCGATTGGGTGCATCCTGCTCGCCCCCGGCCTCTGCGCGGTCGCGTCGGCTTGCCAGCACCAGCGCGGCGTAATCGTCGAGGTCACCGTCGAAGGCAGCGACTCGTCCATCGTGCACCAGCCACAGCTGGTCGCAAGTCGCGCGCAGCAGGTGCCGATCGTGCGACACCAGCAGCAGGGCGCCCTCGTAGGACGACAGTGCGACCGTCAGCGCCTCGCGCGTCTCCATGTCGAGATGATTGGTCGGCTCGTCGAGCAGCAGCAGATTGGGTCGTTCCCACGCGATCAGCGCCAACGCGCAACGCGCCTTTTCGCCGCCGGACATCGGTCCCAGTAGTGAGGTCGCCATTTCACCCGAGAAACGGTACGTGCCGAGGAAGTCGCGCAACTGCTGTTCGCGCGCATCCGGCGCCAGCCGACGCAGGTGGGCTAGCGGCGTTTCGTCGGAACGCAACTGATCGAGCTGGTGCTGCGCGAAGTAGCCGATGGCCAGACCTTGTCCGCGGCGCAGTTCGCCGGCGAGCAGTTCCAGCTCGCGCGCAATCGCCTTGACCAGCGTCGACTTGCCGGCACCGTTCACTCCAAGGATCCCGATGCGGTCTCCCGCGCGCACGGTCAGCGTGATGTCCGCAAGCACTGTGCGCGCACCGTAGCCGAGCGCCATGTCTTCGGCGTCGAGCAGCCGCTCCGGCGTACGCACCGGCTCGGGAAACTCGAAGCGCCACTCACGCCGCGCCCGCGTCGGTTCGATGGCGGTCAGCCGCTCGAGCATCTTCAGCCGGCTCTGTGCCTGGCGCGCCTTCGTCGCCTTGGCGCGGAAGCGGTCGACGAAGCTCTGCAGGTGAGCAGCCGTTCTCGCATATGCGCGCGCGGCGGCGTCCTGCTGCTTCTGCTGCTCGAGCCACGCCAGCTCGAACGCGCTGTAGTCCCCCGCGTAGCGCCGAATCGTGCCCTGGTCGACGAACCAGATCGTTTCGGCGATGCGGTCGAGGAACTCGCGATCGTGCGAGATCACGAGCACGGTCGCCGGTTGGCGCCGCAACCAGCTCTCCAGCCAGATGACCGAGTCGAGGTCGAGATGGTTGGTCGGTTCGTCGAGCAGCAGCAGGTCGGCCGGACGAAGCAGCGCCCGCGCCAGTGCCAGGCGATTGCGCCAGCCGCCGGAAAATGTGGCCACCGGCCGCTCTCCGTCGGATGCGGCAAAGCCCAGGCCGTGCATCACAGCAGCAGCCTGCGCCTGAATCGCGCCTTCGTTCAGGTCGGCCAGCGCAGCGTGAGCATGGGCCAGGCGCATCTCGTCGTGCGACGCCTCGGCCGCCGCCAGCTCGCATCGCGCCGAACTTAGCGCGGCGTGGCCCGCAAGCACATAAGCGAGCGCGCTCTCGGCGGCGACGTCGATGTCCTGGGCGACATGTGCGATCCGCTCAGTTCGCGGTGCCTCCTGGCTGCCAGCCTCGAGCGCGAGCTCGCCGAGGATTGCCGCGAACAGCGACGACTTGCCGCACCCGTTGGCGCCGACCAGTCCGATCCGTTCGCCGGGCCGTGCGATCAGCGAAACATTGCTGTATAGCGTGCGGGCACCGCGCGCGATCGCGACGTCGATCAGCCTTAGCATCGTTACGCGGTGCGGGTGATTTGGTCGCCAGCGTCCAACCCTAGGGCAGCTCTTCCTGCCGCGCGAGGAACACCATGTCGTCGCCTGCGCTGGTCGTGAGCCATGTCAGCGCGAGGCTGCCGAACACCTTCTCGGCGGCGCCGCGCCCGCCACCCACCTCGACGATCAGCGTGCCACCTCGTTTCAGGTGTCCGCGCGCCTGCCGCACCAGTGTTTTGACCAGGTTCATCCCGTCGGCGCCGCCGGCGAGCGCAAGCTTGGGCTCGTGCGCGTATTCAGCCGGCAGTTTGGCCATCGCAGCCTCGGCGACATAAGGCGGATTGCAGACGATCAGGTCGTAGCGCTTGGTGCCGAGCGCGCCGAACAGGTCCGACTTGACCAGGTTGACGCGTTGCTCGAGCTGATAATCGGCGACGTTGCGGCGAGCAACCTGCAGCGCATCCGCCGACACGTCCGCCGCGTCGATCTTCGCGTTGGGGAACACGTCGGCTGCCATGATGGCGAGGCAACCAGAACCGGTGCACATGTCCAGCACGTCACCGACGGCGGCGCGATCCTGCACCCACGGCGCCAGCCCCTCGTCGAGCAGCTCGCCGATGTACGAGCGTGGGACGATCACGCGCTCGTCGACGTAGAACTTGTAGCCGCGCAGCCAGGCCTCGTTCAGCAGATAGGCTGCCGGCAACCGCTTCTTGATCCGCCGGTCGATCACCTGCAGCAATTCGTGGATCTCCGCGTGCGTCAGGTAGGCGTCGGCGAAGAACTCGAGACGCTCGAGCGGCAGCTTCAGCGTACGCATGACGATGAACGCCGCTTCCTCGAAAGCATCCGACTGACCGTGCCCGTAGAACAACTCGGCCTCGTTGAAACGCGTGACCGCATAGCGCAGCACGTCCCGCAGTGTGCGCAGATTGGCCTGCGCGTCGATCAGGGTGGTCATTGGCTTGCCGTCGGTGCGAGCAGCCGTTCGAGCGTGCCGAGGTAAATGTCCTTCAGCGGCTCGAGGTCGGCGATCGCGATGCTTTCGTTGATCTGATGGATGGTCGCATTGGGCGGCCCGAACTCGATGACCTGCGGGCAAAACGTCGCGATGAAACGGCCGTCGGACGTGCCACCGGTCGTCGACAGCTCGGTCTCGGTGCCGGTCACCGCGCGAATCGACGCGGCGAGCGCCTGCGACAGCGTGCCGCGGGGCGTCAGGAAGGGCTCCGCGCCGAGCGTCCACTCGATCGAACGATCGACACCATGCCGGTCCAGGATCGACTCGATCCGCGAGCGCAGCGCTGCGGCGGTCGAGGCGGGCGCAAAGCGCAGGTTGAAGTCGACCACGCAGGTGCCTGGGATCACGTTGCCAGCGCCGGTTCCGGCGTGGATGTTGGACACCTGGAAGGTGGTCGGCGGGAAGAATTCGTCGCCGCGATCCCACTCGGTCGCCGCTAGCTCGGCCAGCGCCGGAACGAGGGTGTGCACCGGATTGCGGGCCAGGCGCGGATAAGCGACATGCCCTTGTACGCCCTTGACGGTCAGCCTTGCCGACAGCGAGCCGCGACGACCGTTCTTGATCGTGTCGCCCAGCCGCGCCACCGAGGTCGGCTCGCCGACCACGCAGTAGTCCAACGCCTCGCCGCGAGCCCGCAGCGCTTCGACCACGCGCGTGGTGCCGTCGACAGCGGGGCCTTCTTCGTCCGAGGTCAGCAGCAGCGCGATCGAGCCGCCGTGGCGCGGATGCGCACGAACGAATTCCTCGGCGGCGACGACGAACGCGGCGATCGAACTCTTCATGTCGGAGGCGCCGCGTCCCACCAGCAGGCCGTCGCGGAAGGTCGGCGTGAAGGGATCCGACTGCCACTGCTCGAGCGGCCCGGTCGGCACGACGTCCGTATGCCCGGCGAACACGAACACCGGAGCGCCCGCGCCGCGGCGCAGCCACGTGTTGGTCACGCCGTGGCCACCGATCACCTCAGCCATGAAGCCGAGCGGCGCCAGTCGGGCAGCTACCAGCGACTGGCAGCCGTCATCGTCCGGCGTGACGGAACGACGAGCGATCAGCGTCTGGGCGAGGTCTAGGGTGGGATTCACGCGACATCGGCACACGCTCAAGGTGGCGGTGCAGGGCGCGCCGATTGTAACGGCAGCCTTTCGGCTGCCTTGCCCAGGCGCTGGGACTTAGATGTTCAGCGTGAACTCCGAGAACGAGGCGTCGGAGCCGGCTTCCTGCCTTTCTTTCTGCTGCGGCATGCGGGCCTTGCCGGCGTTGTTGATGAACCACAGCAGGTTGTTCTGCGAATCGGCGGCGGCCAGCGCGTCCTCGCGCGTGATCTGGTCACCCTGGATCAGCGAATACAGGCTCTGCTCGAACGAGATGCTCTCGGGGGCGAGGCTCTGCTCCATCGCCTCCTTGATGCCCTGCACGTCGCCGCGCTCGATCAGGTCGGCGATATGCCGGGTGTTCATCAGCACCTCGACCGACGGCACACGGCCGCCGCGCTTGGAGCGCACCAGCCGCTGCGACACGATCGCTTTCATCGCCACCGACATGTCCTGGAACAACGCCTGGCGGGTTTCCGGCGGATAGAAGCTGATAACGCGGTTCAATGCATGCGAACTGTTGGTTGCGTGCAGCGTCGCGACGACCAAGTGGCCCGACATTGAGTAGGCGAGCGCCGCGCTCATCGTGTCGCGGTCGCGGATCTCGCCGATGAAGATCACGTCCGGAGCCTGGCGCATCGCGCTGCGCAGCGCGGCCTGCAGCGTGCGGGCGTCGGAGCCGATTTCGCGCTGGTTGATGATCGACTTCTTGTTGCGGAACAGGAATTCGATCGGGTCTTCGAAGGTCAGGACGTGCCCGGTGATCAGCTCGTTGCGATGATCGATCATCGAGGCGATCGTCGTCGACTTGCCCGAACCGGCAGAACCGACGACCAGGATCATGCCGCGACGCTCCATCACGAGGTCTTTCAGCACCTCGGGCAGATGCAGCGCGTCGAGCCTCGGGATGTCGTGCGGGATGAACCGGACGACCGCGGAAATCGAGCCGCGCTGCAGAAAGGCCGACAGCCGGAAGCTGCCGATGCCCTGCACCGGCAGGCCGATGTTCAGTTCGCGCGAATCCTCGAGTTCACGGAAATGGGCGTCAGTCAGACGCTCGGCGAGCAGCGAGACGATCGACTGCGGCGCCAGCCGCTCCTGGTTGATCGGCACGCACACGCCGTTGATCTTGATGGTGATCGGCGACCCCACCGACAGGAACAGGTCGGAGGCCTGTTTTTCGGCCATCAGGCCGAACAGGCGTTCGAGCGACAAGGGTGTTGCCGACATGGGTGCGATCTCGCGCTGCAGAGGGTTACAAGCATACGGCGCAGAGCGTGTAGTTGCGAATCCGTCCGATCGGATGAAAAGAGGCCAGAAGGTGGCATCTGGCGCTGGACGTGCGGCTGACACGCGCCGCTGCGCGGCGGCTTTTCTTCGTTCACCGACGCGAGCCGAGGGTCACGCCCGGCGGGCGAGTGACTTTCTTTGTCTTGCCAAGGAAAGTCACCAAAGAAAGCCGCGACCGTGCGAGGCCGGCCTGCGCGCAGCGCAGGCTGCCCCTGCGCTGCGCAGCGGTCAGCGGGCGGGCCGCGAAACTCGCCCGATCAGGCGCTGCGACAGTGCCACGGCCCTCAAACAGCGCCCGGCACCCTCCGCTGCTGCTGCGCACTGCGGCGGCGTCCCCGAGCGGACTCACCCCGTCGCCGTGCCAGCGCCGTAAGCAACCTCGTTCAACGCGACGCCGTTGGATGCCTTCGAGGCGCCGCGCAGCGCAGCGGGCGCGGGAGTTTTTGAGGGCCTGCCTGTCTGAGCGCCCATAGGGCGCGAGTTTGCAGGCCCGCCCGCGACCGCGAGCAGCACAAGGGCAGCCCGCAGGCCGGCGCCTTCGTAGGCGCGCGTTTCCTTGGTTACTTTCTTTGGTAAGACAGAGAAAGTAACCGGCCCGCGCCGTCAGCGTCGGTAGCGAAGCGACGAATACGCAGCCCGCGCGGCGCAATCAAGTCGCTGGCTGCGTTTAGGTCCTCAGCAACTCGTTGATGCTGGTCTTGGCCCGCGTGCGTCGCATCGACCTTCTTGACAATGACCGCGCAATACAGATTGCACTCGCGCGACGGCAGAGAGCCGGCTACTACGACCGAGCCGGCCGGGACGCGGCCGTACAGGATCTCACCGGTCTCGCGGTTGAAGATCTTGGTGCTCTGACCGATGAACACCCCCATGCCGAGCACCGCGTTTTCTTCGACTATCACGCCCTCGACGACCTCCGAACGGGCGCCGATGAAGCAGTTGTCCTCGATGATCGTCGGATTGGCCTGCACCGGTTCCAGCACGCCGCCGATGCCGACGCCACCGGACAAATGCACGTTCTTGCCGATCTGAGCGCAGGAGCCGACGGTGGCCCAAGTGTCGACCATTGTTCCTTCATCGACATACGCGCCGATGTTGACGTAGGAGGGCATCAGTACCACGTTCTTCGCGATATAGCTGCCACGGCGTGCAACCGCGGGCGGCACGACGCGCACGCCGGTAGCACGCATGTGCTCGGCATCCAAGTGCGAGAACTTCGTCTCGACCTTGTCGTAGAAGCCGAGCTCGCCGGCATGGATCGACCGGTTGTCGTTGAGCCGGAACGACAGCAGCACTGCCTTCTTCAGCCACTGGTTCGTGACCCACGAGCCGGTGCGTTTTTCGGCGACCCGCGCGCGTCCCGCGTTGAGGTCAGCGATCGCCCGCTCGACCGCGTCGCGTATCGACGCGTCTGCCGTCTCGGGCGACAGGGCGGCGCGGTTCTCCCAGGCGTCGTTGATGGTCTGCTCAATTGACATGGCGAGGTTCCAAGCTCAGGGTTGAAAGGAGGCGATGCGTTCGGCCGCCAGGGCGACCTCGTCTGGTGAGGCGACCAGCGCGATGCGGACGTGACCGGTACCCGGATTGCGACCGTCGACCTCGCGCGACAGGTAACTGCCGGGCAACACGGTGACGTTCTTGGCGGCGTACAGCCGCCGCGCATACTCGGCGTCGTCGATCGGCGTGCGTGCCCACAGGTAGAACGCGGCGTCCGGAATCGCGCACTTGAGCTGCCGTGAGACGACCGGCGTGGCCTGCGCGAACTTCTGCGCGTACAGCCGTCGGTTCTCGACCACATGCGCCTCATCCTGCCACGCCGCGATACTGGCTGCCTGAACCGGGGGGCTCATCGCGGTGCCGTGATAAGTCCGGTACAGCAGAAACTTGCGCAGCACGTCGGCATCGCCGGCGACAAACCCCGAGCGCATGCCGGGGACGTTCGAGCGCTTCGACAGGCTGGAAAACATGACGACGCGGCGGTAGCGCTCGTGGCCAAGCTGCGCCGCGGCGGCAAGCGCGCCGAGCGGTGGTGCGGACTCGTCGAAATACACCTCCGAATAGCACTCGTCGGAGGCGATGATGAAGTCATGGCGGTCGGCCAGTTCGAACAAACGCGCCCACTCGGCCAGTGTCATCACACGGCCGGTCGGATTGCCGGGCGAGCAGACGTAAACGAGCTGAACGCTGTTCCAGTCGGCCGCCGAGAGGCGCTCGAACTCCATTTTGTAACCGTTCTCGCGCGTGCTCGGCAGATAGACGGGCTGCGCGCCCGCGAGCAGTGCTGCGCCTTCATAGATCTGGTAGAAGGGATTGGGCGATACGACGAGTGCACGGCGAGTCCGATCGACAACAGCCTGGGCAAACGCGAACAGCGCCTCGCGCGAACCAGCGACCGGTACTACCTCGCTCGCCGCGTCGAGCCGCGGCAGGCAGTAGCGCCGACATGCCCACGCCGCGATCGCCTCGCGCAGGGCCGGCACCCCGGCGGTCAGCGGATAATTCGACACACTCGGCAGCGCCTTGGCATAGGCGTCCAGAATGAAGGAGGGCGTCGGATGTCTCGGCTCGCCGATCGACAAATTGATCGGCGCGAGATCGAGGGGAGGTGTCGACCCGGCCAGCAGTTGACGCAAACGTTCGAACGGGTAGGGATGCAGCCGGTCGAGGTCCGGGTTCATGATGGCTCTACGCGCGTCGGCGCGCCCTCGACGCCCGGCCGGACCAGCTCGATAGGCGGCTGGGGCTTCCAGCCTTTCTTGCGATGCTCGGCGATCACGGTCGTAAAGAGTCCGCCGCGTACATACCACCGCGCAGTCAGCCGGACAAAACGTGGTGCGAGCGCCTTGACCAGATCGTCGAGGATCCGGTTGGTCACCGCCTCGTGAAATGCGCCTTCATTGCGAAACGACCACACGTAGAGCTTGAGCGACTTGAGTTCAACGTTGCGTTTGTCCGGGACGTAGTCCAGCAGCAGGGTGGCGAAGTCGGGCTGCCCGGTCAGCGGACATAGGCAGGTGAACTCCGGGATCTCGATGTGGACGAGGTAGTCCCGCTGCCGCGCCGGATTGGCGAACGTCTCGAGCGTCTTGCTGGGGCGGGTGGCCATGGTCGCGGCTAGGGCCTGATGGTCGGTGCGCGTAGGCGATTGACAATGCGGCCGCGGCGAGGAAATGTGCGCTGTTATTATACGAATGCAATCATTCATCCCCTCGCGCATCGTCGAGCCGTCGGCGGCCCGATCCGCGTCCGGGGCGTTTCCCCACCAGTTTCCCGTCCCATTACAACGTGCGTCTACGGCAGATCAAGCTCGCCGGGTTCAAGTCGTTCATTGATCCGACTCCGATCGATGTCCCCGGCAGCCTCGTCGGTGTTGTCGGCCCCAACGGCTGTGGCAAGTCCAATGTCATCGATGCGGTGCGCTGGGTGCTCGGCGAGAGCAAGGCCGCCGAACTCCGTGGCGAGTCGATGCAGGACGTCATTTTCAACGGATCGGTCAACCGCAAGCCGGCCGGCCGCGCCAGCGTCGAACTGGTTTTCGACAACGCCGAAGGACGGATCGGCGGCGCCTGGGCCCAGTATTCGGAGATCTCGGTCAAGCGCGTTCTGACCCGCGACGGAACGTCGGCCTATTCGATCAACAACCAGATCGTGCGCCGGCGCGACGTGCACGACATGTTCCTGGGCACCGGCCTGGGTCCGCGCGCGTACGCGATCATCGGCCAGGGAATGATCTCCCGCATCGTCGAGGCGCGGCCCGAAGAGCTTCGGGTGTTCCTCGAGGAGGCCGCCGGGATCTCGAAGTACAAGGAGCGGCGCCGCGAAACGGAAAACCGGCTGGCCGACACGCGAGACAACCTCATTCGCGTCGAAGACATCCTGCGCGAACTCGACGGCCAGATCAGTCGGCTCGAGCAGCAGGCCGAAGTCGCGGGGCGTTACCGCGACCTGCAGGCCGCGCACGACGAACAGCAGCAGCTGCTGTGGCTGTCGCGACGGCGCGAAGCCGAGGCTGAGCGCGACAAGGCGGCGCGCGACATCGAAGCGCGCACAACTTCGCTGGAAGGCCATGTGGCCGAGTTGCGGGCTACCGAGCGCGCTCTGGAAGACGTGCGGTCCGCCCACTACGCGGCCAGCGACTCCGTGCATGACGCGCAGGGCGCGCTGCTGCAGGTCAACGCCGAAGTAGCGCGGCTGGAGTCCGAGATCCGCATGATCGTCGAAGGTCGCAACCGACTGCAGGCGCAAATCGAGACGCTGAAGTCGACGCGGACGCGTCGGCTCGACGAGCGGACAGAACTGCTGGCGCGTGGTACGTCGCTCGCGCAGCAGATCGAGGACGCGACGCTGAGGTTGGCAGAGTCGCAGGCGGGCTGCGCGGAGCATGCAGCGACAATCCCCGCCCTCGAAGAGGCGTATCAGATTGCGCGCGAAGCGATGACGTCGGCGCGCGCCGAGGCGGCGATCTCGGAGCAGGCGATCGAGGCGGCCGGGGTCGAACAGCGCAGCGCAGACCGGCAGCTGGCGGTACTGCAGCAGCGCCGCGAACGGCTGGCCGAGGAACAGGCGTCGATCGGCTCGCCCGATGAAGAGCGGCTGGCCGCGCTACGCGAGCAGGTCGCATCACTCGAACGCGAGCTGGCCGAGCGCACGTCGAAGCATGCCGAATCCGAACGCCATGTCGAAGAGACGACCGCGCGGCGCCAGCAGCAATCCGACGAACGCGCGAACGAGCAGGAGGCCTTGACTCGGCTCGAGGCGCGGCTGGCGGCGTTGCGCCAGGTGCAGGCCAGCGTCGAGGCCGATACACGGCTCGATCCCTGGCTCGCCTCGCAAGGGCTCGCAAGCCTGCCGCGGTTGTTCCGACGCCTGAGTGTCGAGCACGGATGGGAAACCGCGTTCGAGGCGGTGCTGCGCGAGCGCATCGAAAGCGTGGAAGTCGGTCGGCTCGACAGCGTGGGTGGACTGGTCGCGACCACGCCGCCGGCGCGGGTTGCGTTCTATTCGCCGTCCGGTGCCGTCGCGCGCGAAGGCGGTCACATGCCCGGCTTCGACAGGCTGTCCGACCGCGTCCAGGGGCACGATGCTGCGCTCGCGGCGGTGCTTGCGGACTGGCTTGCCAATGTATTTGTTGCGCCCGACGTCGCCGGCGCGCTGGCTGCCCGCGAGCAGTTGCCGGTCGGCGGCCAGTTCGTCGTCAAGGAAGGTCACCTTGTCTCGCGCTACGGCGTACGTTTCTTCGCGGCCGACGACGAGAAATCCGGCCTGCTGGCGCGGCGCCTGGAGATCGACAACCTCGACAAGGAAATCCGTGCGCAGCGGCTGATCGTCGATGAGCGCATCGTCAGCCTGACGCGCACCGAGACCGGACTGCGCGAAGCGCAGGAGCAACTCGCCGCCGAGCGGCGCGAAGGCGAACGCGCGCGCACCGCGTTGCACGCGGCGCAGCTGGAGGCGGTGCGCCTGGGTGAGCTGATCGAGCGGGTGCGGCACAGGAGCGGGCAGATCGGCGCGGAACTGGCCGAGATCGAGTCACACGAATCCGAACTGCGCGCGACGCGCACCGAGGCGGACGGCCGCTTCGAGCTGCTCGACGGTGAACTCGCGACGCGGCAGGAGGCGGTGGAGGCTGCTCGCGTGCGCTACGAGCAGGCCGATCAGGCGCTGCGGGCGGCGCGCGATCAGCAGCGGGCACTCGAGTCGGCGCATCAGCAGACAGAGTTTGCCCTGACCTCAAGTCGTGAGCGCGAGCGCGACGTGACTCACGCGGCACAACTGGCGGCGGAGGATGGCGACCGCCTGCAGGTTGACATCGCAGCATCGGAGGCCGAACTGCAGCAGCTCGACGATGGTGCCGCTCGCGCCGGGCTCGAGGGACTGCTGGGTCGCCGCACCACGGCGGAGGACGGCTTAAGACAGGCGCGCAGCCGCCTCGATGAATTGGCTCAACAATTGCGTTCGACCGACGAGAAGCGTGTGGTGCTCGAACGCGAGGTCGAGCCACGCCGCCAGAAGATCACGGAGCTCCAGTTGAAGGAGCAGGCCGCACGGCTGGCCGTCGAGCAGTATGCCGGACAACTGGCGGAAGCCGGCGCCGACGAAGTGGCGCTCAGCGGCAAGCTCACCTCGCAGATGCGCGCAGCGGCACTGCAGGCCGAGATTGCCCGCCTGTCGCAGGAGATCGAGTCGCTGGGCGCGGTCAATCTCGCCGCGCTCGATGAGTTGGAAGGCTCGCGCGAACGCAAGGCCTTCCTCGATGCGCAGTCGGCCGACCTGAAGGCGGCGATCAGTACGCTGGAGGACGCGATCCGCAAGATTGATCGCGAGTCCCGCGAACTGTTGCAGCAGACCTTCGACCAGGTCAACGCGCATTTCGGCCAGCTGTTCCCGCGGCTGTTCGGCGGTGGCGAGGCGCGGCTCAACATGACCGGTGAGGAGATCCTCGACGCCGGCGTTCAGGTCATGGCGCAACCGCCGGGCAAGCGCAACAGCACGATTCACCTGTTGTCGGGCGGCGAGAAGGCGCTGACGGCCACCGCGCTGGTATTCGCGCTCTTCAAGCTGAACCCGGCACCGTTTTGCCTGCTCGACGAGGTCGATGCGCCGCTCGACGACGCGAACACCGAACGGTTCTGCAGCCTGGTCGAGTCGATGACCGAAAATACGCAGTTCCTGTTCATCACCCACAACAAAATTGCGATGGAGATGGCGCAGCAGCTGATCGGCGTGACGATGCAGGAGCAGGGGGTGTCGCGCATCGTCGCGGTCGACATCGAAGGCGCCGTGAGGCTCACCGCGGAAGCGGCCTAGAACTTCGATGACTGACCTGCACTGGGCGCTGCTTGCGATTGCCGGTGTCGTCCTGCTGGCGTTGTGGATCTACGGCAAGTGGCAGGAGCGGCGCGTCCTGACGAGGCTGCACACGGCGCTCCGAGAAGGTGTCGGCGATCCGCTGGTCGAGGACCGTGCTGCGCCGGTCACTGCGCGCACGGCGGCGCCGACACGCCGCATCGAGCCGCGCCTCGACGCGGCCACACCAGCCGCGGTTGGCGCGGCGGTCGGCGGCGCGCGCGAAGCCACGCCGGACATCGGCACGGACCCGGCGCTACCCGAGATCGCGTCGCCAGCCGGTCGCCGTCGACGAGGCGCCCGCTGCAGCGCCCGCCGAGCCTGGCGCCGAGCCGCCCGCCTACGCGCTCCCAGACGGCTGGTCCGAGGATCCGTTGCTCGATTTCGTCATCGAACTACGTTGTACGCACGCGATCGACGGTGTTGCCGCGCTAGAGGCCCGCGGCCAGCTCGAACGGCTGCAGTTGCCGCTCGCCACGCACCTCGCCGTGTGGGATGCGAAAGCGCAGCAGTGGACTGCGCCCGATCGCTTCGGCTTTTATACGGAACTGCTGGTGGCGGTCCAGATGGCGCACCGCCAGGGCGCGCTCAGCGAAATCGACGCAGGACGATTCGTCGCAGCGGTGCAGCAGATCGCGCTCGACGTCGACGCCGACTTCGATGCACCGGACGTGCCACGGCTGGTCGCGCAGGCCAGCGAGCTGGACCGGTTGTGCGCACAATTCGATGTGCAGGTCACGCTGACGCTCGAAGCCGGCGAAGCCAAGTGGCCGTCCGAGCTTGTAAAGTCGACGGTCGACCGAGGCGGGATTTTCCGCAGCGGGTTCGGGTCGATGGGAGCAGCGCGGGCCAGCCGGGGACCTGCTGCTGACGATGAATGCGGACGCGCTGCCTGCCACGCGCCTTGGCATTTCGATCGACGTGCCGCTGGTGCCTCCCGAGGGTTCGCCGCTGTCGAAGCAGTTCGCAGTCGCCGACCAGCTGGCCGCGCGGCTTGACGCGCGGGTCGTCGACGACAACGGTCGGCCGGTGCAACGCGAGGCCCATTTTGCGATCGCCGCGCAGCTTGCCGGGCTGTACGAGCAGATGCAGGCGGCGGGCATCCAGGCCGGCTCGGAACGGGCGCGCCGGCTGTACGCGACCTGACGGTGGCTGGCAAACGCGAGCCCGCGAGCGAACGCGCGCGCCGGCTGCGCGGCGAAATCGCGCGCGCCGACCACGATTACTACGTGCTCGACGCACCGTCGATCCCGGATGCCGAATACGACCGCCTGTTCCGCGAACTGCGCGAACTCGAGGAGCAGCATCCGGACCTCGTTGTGCCCGATTCGCCGACACAGCGTGTCGGCGGCAGCGCGCGTGCGGATCTGCCCAAGGTGCGCCACGCGGTTCCAATGCTGTCGATACGGACCGAGACGGACGCGGGTGCCGGCGGTGCGCGCGCGTTCGACGCACGTATCCGTCGCGAACTGGGGCTGGCCGATGATGCGCCGCCGGTCGAGTATTCGACCGAGCTGAAATTTGACGGGCTGGCGGTCAGCCTGCGCTACGAAACAGGTGTGTTGGTACGTGCGGCGACGCGAGGCGACGGCGAAGTGGGCGAAGACGTCACTCCCAACGCGCGCACGATACGCGCGATCCCGCTGCGCCTGAAGAACCTTGATACGCCGGTGCTTGAGGTGCGCGGCGAGGTGTTCCTGAAACGGCGCGAGTTCGAACAGCTCAACGAGCGGCAGCGCGAAGCGGGCGAGAAAGTTTTCGTCAACCCGCGCAACGCCGCGGCGGGCTTCCTTCGACAGCTCGACGCGCGCGTGACGGCGGGTCGTCCGTTGTCGTTCTATGCCTATGGACTGGGCGAAGTCGTCGGTTGGCCGATCCCGCCGACGCACAGCGCTGCGCTCGATGCGCTCGTCGCGATGGGGGTGCCGGTGGCGGGGGAACGGAGCGTCGTCAAGGGCGCCGATGCGCTGGTCGCGTTTCACGCAGCCGTTGCCAAACGGCGCGACCAATTGCCGTTCGACATCGACGGTGTCGTCTACAAGGTCAACCGCGTCGACCTGCAGCGTGCGCTCGGATTCGTTTCGCGTGAACCGCGCTGGGCGGTCGCCCACAAGTACCCGGCGCAGGAGGAACTGACCCAGCTGACTGGCATCGACGTTCAGGTCGGCCGCACCGGCAAGATCACTCCGGTGGCGCGGCTCGCTCCGGTGTTCGTCGGCGGCGTCACCGTCAGCAATGCGACGCTGCACAACGAGGAGTTCATTCGCAGCCTGGGGCTGATGATCGGCGACACCGTCATCGTCCGGCGCGCCGGCGATGTGATTCCGCAGATCGTCGCCGTGGTGCCCGACCGTCGACCGCGTTCGGCGCGCTCGTTTGTGATGCCGAAGACGTGTCCGGTATGCGGCTCCGGCGTCGCCAGGGAGGAGGGCGAGAAGGACCTGCGCTGCACTGGCGGGCTGGTCTGTCCGGCACAGCGGCGGCAGGCGCTGCTGCATTTTGCGAGTCGCAGGGCGCTCGACATCGAAGGTCTTGGCGACAAACTCGTTGAACAGCTGGTCGAGGCTGGCCTGGTCCGCACACCGGCGGATCTTTTCAAGCTCGATCTGGGATCGCTTGCCGCGCTCGACCGCATGGCCGAAAAGTCGGCCGCCAATCTGCTGGCCGCGCTGGACCGAGCCCGCAACACCACGCTCGAACGCTTCATCTACGCCCTCGGCATCCGTCATGTCGGCGAATCGACCGCGCGTGATCTGGCGCGGCACTTCGGAACGCTGGAAGCCGTGATGGACGCCGGCGTCGACGACCTGCTGCAGGTCAACGACGTCGGTCCGGTCGTCGCCGCCTCGATCGCGCGCTTCTTTGCCGAGCCGCACAATCGCGAGGTTGTCGAGGAATTGCGCGCGGCCGGTGTGCATTGGCGGGAGGGCGCGCGTCGGTCTGCGACTTCCGGTCGCGTCGCCGGCAAGACCTTCGTGCTGACCGGTACGCTGTTGAACTGGACCCGCGACGACGCCAAGGACCGAATCGAGCTGGCCGGCGGCAAGGTGGCCGGTTCGGTATCGAAGAAGACGAACTACGTGGTCGCGGGAGCGGAGGCCGGCAGCAAGCTCGACAAGGCACGGGAGCTTGGCGTTACGGTCATCGACGAAGCGCAACTCGTCAAACTACTGGGACATTAGAACCTATCTCAGAGTCTCCGATGGATCGCGTTGCCACGAGAATCGGGCGGATGCAAGGCGGCTGGCGAAGGACAGTAGCCGAGCCTACGGCCGAGCCAGCCAACGCCGCAGACGCCCGGCAGGGACCACCGGGGACTTTGAGATAGGTTCTTATGTACGCGATCATCGGCGGAAGCGGCCTGGCAAGACTGTCGGCCCTGGAGAACCCACGGCGGCAGGTGATGCGCACGCCATACGGCGAGCCGTCCGGCGCGCTGACATTCGGCCGCTTCGCCGATGCCGACGTCGTGTTCCTCGCGCGCCACGGCTATGGCCATACGCTGGCGCCGCACGAGATCAATTACCGCGCCAACCTCTGGGCCCTGCGCGAGCTGAAGGTCGAAGGCGTGGTGTCGGTCACCACCGTCGGAGGCATTCGGGCCGACCTCGGGCCGGGCACACTGGTGCTCCCGGATCAGATCATCGACTACACGCACAGTCGCAAGTCGACCTATTTCGAAGGCTTCGAGATGCCGGTGATCCATGTCGACTTCACCGAGCCTTACACACCGGCGCTGCGCGCCCGCCTGCTGGCCGCGGCGCGATCGTGCGGCGAACCAGTCGTGGACGGCGGCGTATATGCCTGCACCCAGGGCCCGCGACTGGAAACGGCGGCCGAAATCGAGCGTATCGCGCGCGATGGCGGCGACATGGTCGGCATGACCGGCATGCCAGAGGCCGGGTTGGCGCGCGAAGCGGAGCTGGCCTATGCGACGCTGGCGGTGGTCGTGAACCATGCCGCCGGACGCGGTGACAGCCTGCACAGCATCAAGCTCGAGGAGCTCGACAGCGTGATGCGCGCGACGATGACGCGCGCGGTGCGGATCCTCACCGCGTTCTTCGGAGCGCCCACGTGATCCGGCCGATTCTGCGCATGGGCGACCCGCGGCTGCTGCAGGTTTCGGCGCCGGTGTGCGCATTCGGCACCGTCGAGCTGCGCACGCTGGTCGCCGACATGTTCGACACGATGCACGCGGCGAACGGTGCGGGCCTGGCCGCTCCGCAGATCGGCGTGCCGCTGCGGGTCGTCATCTTCGGATACGCCGACCCGGCGATGCGCAATCCGCGCTACCCGGATGCCGACCCAGTGCCGCAGACGATCCTGCTGAATCCCGAGATCGAAGCCCTGTCCGACGCGATGGAAGCCGGGTGGGAGGGCTGCCTGTCAGTGCCGGGACTGCGGGGCGTCGTCAACCGGTATGCGCAACTGCGCTATCGTGGCTTCGATCTCGAGGGCCGCCCGATCGAACGGAGGGTCGAAGGTTTCCATGCCCGCGTGGTACAGCACGAGTGCGACCACCTCGACGGCATCCTGTACCCGATGCGGGTGACCGACTTTTCGCAGTTCGGCTACACCGACGTGCTCTTCCCCGATCAGCCCGAACGGCCCGACGAGTGAAACTCGGCGGCTTGCCGCTCAAGGTGCCAGCGCCTCCAGCAGGTCCTTCTCGACTTCGAGCTGTCCACGCGACTTGTCGAGTTCAGCACCTGAAATCAGGAAGACATCCTCCGCGCGCTCGCCAAGCGTCAACACCTTGGCGGTGTGCACGTTGAGCTGATGCTCGGCAAGCACACGGGCGATCGAATACAGCAGTCCCAGCCGGTCGGTCGCAGTGACCTGCAGCAGATAGCGCGAACCGCGTTCATCGGGCTGCAGGTGCACCGCCGGAGTCACCGGAAAGTGACGCGACTGGCGCGACATGCGTCCCTTCACCGGAGCAGGCAGTTCGTGCCGGGTTGCGATCCATTCGGCCAGCTCGTACTCGATCTGCGCAAGCAGTTCGCGGTAATGTGGCGAACGGCCGTGGTCGGTCACCAGGAAGGTGTCGAGTGCGTAGTTATTGCGCGTCGTGTGGATGCGAGCATCGAGGATGCTGAGGTTGCGGCTGTCGAAGTAACCGCAGACACGGGCGAAAAGCGCCTTCTGGTCGCGCACGTAGATCAGCACTTCGGCGCCTTCGCCGATGCGCGCCAGCCGGGCCCGCACGACCGGCCTTTCAGTGTTGACGCGCGAGTAGAGGGACCGCGTGTGCCAGGCAATGTCCTGCGCACTGTGCCGCAGGAAGTAGACCACGTCGAGCTGCTGCCACAGCTCGGTGCGTGCGCTGTCCGGCAGGCCGTAGAGCCGCAGGATCCGCAGCGCCTCTTCCTTGCGGCCATCCAGCACCGCGGTCGGAGCGACGCTGCCGCCCGACAGCAGCCGGCGGGTCAAACGGAACAGGTCTTCGAGCAGCTTGCCCTTCCAGGCGTTCCAGACCTTCGGACTGGTGCCGCGGATGTCGGCGACCGTCAGCAGGTAGAGGGCAGCCAGGCGGCGTTCGTTCTGCACGAGATCCGCGAAGCGCCGAACCACCGTCTCGTCGGCCATGTCCTGCTTCTGCGCGACCTGCGACATCGACAGGTGATGCTCGACTAGAAAGGCGACCAGCTGGGTGTCGTCGCGGGACAGTCCGTGGTCGCGGCAGAAGCGTCGCGCATCGCGCGCACCGAGCAGGCTGTGATCGCCGCCTCGACCCTTCGCGATGTCGTGAAACAGCGCCGCGATGTACAGCAGCCACGGCTTGTCGAAGTCGGTGATCAGTTGGCTGCACAGCGGATACTCGTGTGCATGCTCGGCGAGCGAAAATCGCCGCAGGTTGCGCAGCACCTGCAGGATGTGCTGGTCGACGGTGTAGACGTGGAACAGGTCGTGCTGCATCTGTCCGACGATGCGGCGAAATACCGGTAGGTAGCGCCCCAGCACCGATAGCTGGTTCATGCGGCGCACTTCGTGCAGCACGCCCCTCGGCTGCTGCAAAATCGCCAGAAACGTCGCGCGGTTGGACGGGTCGCGCCGATACGCCGGTCCGATCCTCACGCGCGCGTGCCACAGGGCGCGCATCAACGGCGCCGACATGCCGCGCAGCTCCTGATGCTCGGCCATCAGCAGGAACGCGCGCAGGATCCCGTTCGGATCAGAATCGAGCGCGTCGGGCGACCGCAGGTCGAGCAGCTCGCTGCGGGCGACGAAGGTGCCGTCGAGCTCACGCGACGGCTCGTCGGCCGTATGAAACAGCCGCAGTTCGATGTTCTGCAGCACGATAGTGTTCATCTGGGTCACCGCCTTGGCGGCCCAGTAATAGCGCTGCATCAGCACCTCGCTGGCGCGCCGCGCCACGGTTGCGTGGAATCCGACGCGCTGCGCCACCAGCTGCTGAACGTCGAACACAAGGCGGTCCTCGCGCCGCCCGGTGATCAGATGCAGCCAAGCACGGATCTGCTGCAGGCGTCGCTCGCTCAGCCGAATCAGCCGGGCTTCCTCGGTCGTGATCAACCCGCGCCGCGCCAGTTCGCTCCAGCGGGTCCCGTAGCCGGTGGCGCGCGCGATCCACAGCAGGACGTGAAGGTCGCGCAAGCCGCCAGGACTTTCCTTGACGTTGGGCTCGAGGCTGTAGGGCGACTCGTTGTACTTGGTGTAGCGCTGGCGCTGCTCGAGCACCTTGGCCTGGAAGTACGCGGGACGATCGAGCACCCCGACAACGGCGCGCGATAACAGATCGAACAGTCGCTTCGGACCGGCGATCAGTCTCGATTCGAGCAACGCAGTCAGGACGGTAACGTCGCCGGCAGCCTCGAACTGGCACTGCTCAACCGTGCGCACACTGTGGCCCAGCGCGACGCCGAGGTCCCACAGCAGGCCGATCAGATGTTCGATCTTGGAGCGCTCGACGTCGGTCGGCTCGTGCTCGATCAGGAACAGGACGTCGACATCAGAGTGGGGAAACAGTTCGCCGCGACCGTACCCGCCCACGGCAACCAGCGCCATGATCTGGTCCAGTTCGCTGCTGCGGGCCAACTCGCGCAGCAGGCCGTCGACCGAGCGCGCAAGGCCCTTGAGCAACGCTTCGACCGGCCCACCTTGCTCGAAGCGGGCGATCAGGGCCTCACGCTCCAGTCGCAGGCGGTCCCGCAGCTGGAAGCTGACGTCGTTCATCCGCGGTCGTTCATCCGTACAGGGTCTTTAGACAGGCCCTAGGCGGCGGCCGGCTCCGAGACGCTCGTGTCGCGCCAGCCACCGTCGACAAAGCGCGGCGGAGCCGGTGTCGCAGCCGATCGGGTCAGCACCTGATAGCCGGCGTCGGTCACCAGAATGGTGTGCTCCCACTGTGCCGACAGACTGTGGTCCTTGGTGACGATCGTCCAGCCGTCCGCCAGTTCCTTGATCTCACGCCGGCCGGCGTTGATCATAGGTTCGATCGTGAAGGTCATTCCGGCGACCAGTTTTTCCAGCGTGCCCGGTCGGCCGTAGTGCAGGATCTGCGGCTCCTCGTGGAACTTGCGCCCGATTCCATGGCCGCAGAACTCGCGCACGACGCTATAGCCGTGCCTTTCCGCGTGGGTCTGAATCGAGTGGCCGATATCGCCGATGGTCGTCCCGGGCCGCACCTGCTCAATGCCTAGCCACATGCAGTCGTAAGTGACTTCGCACAGGCGCCGCGCCGCGATCGACGGCTCGCCGACGTAGTACATCCGGCTGGTGTCGCCGTGATACCCGTCCTTGATCACCGTGACATCGATGTTGACGATGTCGCCGTTCTTTAGCACACGATCGCCGGGGATGCCGTGGCAGACCTGATGGTTGACCGAAGTGCAGATCGCCTTCGGAAAGGGCCGGTAGCCCGGTGGAGCGTAATTCAGCGGCGCCGGCGCGGTGCCCTGGACGTCTGTCATGTAGGTGTGGCACAGACGATCGATTTCGCCAGTGGTCACCCCGGGCTTGACGAAGGGCGTGATGTAGTCGAGCACCTCGGCGGCAAGCCGGCCGGCGCGCCGCATCCCCGAAACATCGTCGGGCGACTTGATCACGATGGGCATGGCGGCTTCCGGGCGTTGCTTGAGCGAAGGTGTCGTAGGTGGCTATAATATCGGGCTGCCTGGAGATTTGAAAATCAGCTTTGAAAATCAAAAACTTAGGTAGCGGCGCAGGCCAGTAGTTGTGTAAGCAAGCCGAGCCGACCGTAGTCAACAAATCGCGCGCACCGCCACCAAGGTGCGGCTGGGGTACCGCAAGGCAATCCCGGCCGCGTCGGCGACTGCGCAGGACCCAACCTTGGAGAAAGTCGTCATGTCAGTGACCATGCGTCAAATGCTGGAGGCCGGTGTGCACTTCGGCCACCAGACCCGCTTCTGGAACCCGAAGATGGCGCCGTACATCTTCGGCCACCGCAACAAGATCCACATCATCAATCTGGAGCGCACGCTCGAGCAGTTCAACGACGCCACGCGCTTCGTGCGGCAGCTGGCCACCAACCGCGGCACCATCCTGTTCGTCGGGACCAAGCGTCAGGCGCGCGAGATCATCGTCGAAGAAGCCCAGCGGGCCGGCGTGCCCCATGTCGACCAGCGCTGGCTGGGCGGCATGCTGACCAACTTCAAGACGGTCAAGGTCTCCATCAAGCGCCTGAAGGAGATGGAGCAGATCATCGCCGACAACGGCACCGAGCGCATGACCAAGAAGGAAGCGCTCGATTTCTCGCGCGAGGCCGAGAAGCTCAACAAGTCGATAGGTGGCATCAAGGACATGAACGCGCTTCCCGATGCGCTGTTCGTGATCGACGTCGGCTATCACAAGATCGCCGTACAGGAAGCGACCAAGCTGGGCATTCCGGTGGTTGCGGTGGTCGACACCAATCACTCGCCCGAAGGCGTGGCCTATGTGATTCCTGGTAACGACGACTCGAGTCGTGCGGTGCGCCTGTACGCGCGCGGCATCGCTGACGCCGTGCTTGAAGGCAAGGCCGCCGCGCTGCAGGGCGTCGTCCAGGCCGTCAGAGGCGGCGAAGGGGAGTTCGTCGAAGTCAGTGAGGACCAGGAGTAGGTCGCCGACGGTGTTTAGAAGAAGGGGCGGAAGCCCCTTTTTTCGATGGACAGATCAACAGTGCAGGAGCAGTGAATGGCGGAAATCACCGCATCGATGGTGAAAGAGCTGCGCGAGAAGACCGACGCGCCGATGATGGAATGCAAGAAGGCCCTGGCCGAGTCGGGTGGCGATCTCGCCAAGGCCGAAGAGATCCTGCGCGTCAAGCTCGGCAACAAGGCGAGCAAGGCCGCCGCCCGTATCGCGGCCGAAGGCGTCGTCGCGGTCAGCATTGAAGGCAAGGTCGGGGCAATCGTCGAAGTCAACTCGGAGACCGATTTCGTCGCCAAGAACGACGACTTCCTGCGCTTTGCGAGGGACCTCGCCGTGCTTGTCGCGCAGAAAAACCCTGCTGACGTCGCGGCACTATCGGCGCTACCGCTGGGTGGAGCCACCGTCGAGTCAACACGGACCGCGCTGGTGGGCCGCATCGGCGAAAACATGGCGATCCGCCGCTTCCAGCGTATCGAAGCGCGTGGAACGCTGGCGAGCTATGTGCACGGCGGCAGCAAAATCGGCGTGCTGCTCGACATTAGCGCCGCCGATGCGGAGCTCGCCAAGGACGTGGCGATGCACATCGCGGCCAGCAAACCGAAGTCGCTGGCCGCGAGCGGTGTTGCGGCCGAGCTCCTCGATGCCGAGCGTCGCATTGCAATCGAGAAGGCGCGCGAGGCCGGCAAGCCCGAGGCGATGCTCGACAAGATCGCCGAAGGCACCGTGCAGAAGTACCTGAAGGAAGTCACGCTTCTGGGGCAGGTGTTCGTCAAGGCCGAGGATGGCAAGCAGACCATCGAGCAGCTGCTGAAGGCGCGCGGCGCTACAGTCAACCGGTTCGTGCTCTACGTGGTGGGAGAAGGCATCGAAAAGAAGCAGACCGACTTCGCGGCCGAAGTCGCTGCGCAGGCCGCTGCGGCGCGGGCCTGACCGGGACGGAGGCGCGATGGCACACGCAAACGGCGGTCCTGCCTACCGGCGCGTGCTGCTGAAGCTGTCGGGCGAAGCCTTAATGGGCGACGATGCCTTCGGCATCAATCCCAGCACCGTTGAGGCGATGGTCGCGGACATCGGCGAGGTTGTGAAGCTAGGTGTCGAGGTGGCAATCGTCATCGGCGGTGGCAATATCTTTCGCGGCGTCGCGCTTGGGGCCGAGGGGATGGACCGCGCGACCGCCGACTACATGGGCATGATGGCAACCATCATGAACGCGATGGCGCTGCAGGATGCGATGCGCCGCGCTGGTGTCGAGGCACGCGTGCAGTCCGCGCTCAACATCGAGCAGGTCGTCGAGCCCTATATCCGGCCGAAGGCACTGCGCTATCTCGAGGAAGGACGCGTGGTCATCTTCGCCGCGGGCACAGGCAACCCGTTCTTCACGACGGACACTGCCGCCGCCCTTCGCGGCTCCGAGGTTGGAGCGGAAATCGTGCTCAAGGCGACCAAGGTGGACGGCGTGTACTCGGCGGATCCGAAGAAGGACCCGAAGGCCACGCGCTACGCGACGATCACGTTCGACGAGGCGCTTGGCCGCAACCTGCAGATCATGGACGCGACCGCCTTTGCGCTGTGCCGCGATCAGAAATTGCCTATCAAGGTGTTCAGCATCACCAAGCCCGGCGCGCTGAAGCGTGTGGTCCTGGGCGAGGACGAGGGAACGCTGGTGCACGTCTGACGGCGAATAGGAAGGAGAGCCGATGAACATTGCCGAAATCCAGAAGAGCACCGAACAGAAGATGCAGAAGTCGGTGGACGCGCTGAAGGCGGATCTGACGAAGATAAGGACCGGTCGCGCGCACACCGGACTGCTCGATCACATCCAGGTCGACTACTACGGCTCGATGGTGCCGATCGCCCAGGTGGCGCAGGTCGGCCTTGGCGATGCGCGAACCATCACCGTGCAGCCGTGGGAAAAGAAGATGATCCCGATCGTGGAGAAGGCGATCCGCGACTCCGACCTCGGGCTGAACCCGGCAACGTCGGGTGACATCGTTCGGGTCCCGATGCCGGTCTTGACGGAGCAGCGCCGCAAGGAACTGGTCAAGGTCGTCAAGCACGAGGGTGAGAACGCCAAAATCGCGGTGCGTAACCTGCGGCGCGACGCCAACCACCACGTGAAGGAAATGCTCAAGGCCAAGTCGATTTCCGAGGACGACGACCGGCGCGCGGAGGAAGCGATCCAGAAGATGACAGACCGTTTCGTCGGCGAAGTCGACAAGCTGATAGCGGAGAAGGAAAAGGAGGTTCTGACCGTCTGACCGCGGTCGGAGCTCGATCGTGGCCAGGGATTTGAACCCCGATTCGACGGCAGCCGGCGTGCGCATGCCGCGCCACGTCGCCATCATCATGGACGGCAACGGGCGCTGGGCGGTGTCGCGCGGCAAGTTGCGTGTGGCCGGCCATACGCGCGGCGTCGATGCCGTGCGCGCGACGCTGGCCGCGTGCGGCGAGCGCGGGATCGAGTACCTGACGCTGTTTGCTTTCAGTTCAGAGAACTGGCGCCGTCCGGCCGATGAAGTGACGACGCTGATGCGCTTGTTCATGGCCGCGTTGCAGCGCGAGGTCGACAAGCTGGTTGAACTCGGCGTGCGAATGCGCATCGTCGGGGACCTCGGCGCATTCGACGGCGAGTTGCGCCGATTGATCGACGAGTCCGAGCGCCGCACGGAACACAATCGCCGGCTGCACCTCACCGTGTGCGCGAACTACGGTGGTCGCTGGGACATCGCCCAGGCGGCCGGGCGCGCCGCCCGAGAGCAGCTGGCATCCGGCGGCGAGGTGCTTATCGATGAAGCGGCCATCGCCAGCCGAATGGCGCTAGCCTTTGCTCCCGATCCCGACCTGCTGATCCGCACTGGCGGGGAGCGTCGCGTCAGTAACTTCCTGCTGTGGCAACTCGCTTATAGCGAGCTTTATTTCAGCGACGTGCTATGGCCCGATTTCGACGCCGCCGAGCTCGACGCCGCGCTGCTCTGGTATTCCGGCCGTCAGCGGCGCTTCGGCATGACCAGCGCACAGGTCGAAGCCGAGCCATCTATCAGCGACGCCGCCTGAGGTTGCGCGCGTGCTCAAGCAGCGCGTCCTCACCGCACTCGTGCTCGTCGCGGCGCTGCTCGCGTCGCTGGCGTGGTCGCCGCTGGCTTTCGCCGCGCTGATCACGCTTGGGCTGGCGATCGCACAGGCCGAATGGTTGAACTTGTCCGGCTGGCCGTTCGGCCGAGCGTTGATGGTTACCGTGGCTGCCGGTATCGGGCTGCTGTATGTACTGACCGTTCGGCCGCTGTGGGTCGAGCAGGCCAGCGTGCCGCTCGCTATCCTGGCGACGGTGGCATGGGTCGCCATCGCTGTCATGCTGCTGAGGTCCGGACGACCAGGCGGTGTGCGCATCGAACCGCCGGTTTCGACGCCGTTGGCGTTCCTGCTGCCGCTGGCGGCCTGGTGCGCGCTGATGCTCTTCCTGCGAGCGGGTGTGTTGCTGCTGGTCTCGGTCCTGCTGATCGTGTGGTTGGCGGATACCGCCGCGTATTTCGCCGGACGCGCGTTCGGCCGCAGCAAACTGGCCCCGCACATCAGCCCCGGCAAGACGTGGGCCGGCGTTTGGGGTGCCATGCTGGGCGTGGCGCTTGCCGCGATCGCCGCATGGATGGCATGGCCGGGAGCGCCGCTCTACACCAGCCGGATGCTGGAGGTGTACGGTGTACCACTCGCGCTCGTGATGTTCGCCGGATTGGTGGCCATCTCAATCGTTGGAGACCTGTTCGAAAGCCTGCTGAAGCGGCAGGCCGGCGCGAAGGACAGCGGCCAGTTGTTGCCCGGGCACGGCGGCTTCTACGATCGGATTGATTCGATGCTTGCGTTGTTGCCTGCTGCCGCGCTGCTATGGAGTGTCGCCACCTGATGCGTACCGTCACCATCCTGGGAGCGACCGGATCGATCGGGGGAAGCGCGCTCGATGTCATCGCGCGCCATCCCGATCGTTACCGCGTGCATGCGTTAACGGCGCAGAGCCGCGTCGAGGAACTGGCCGACCTCGCCAGTCGTTTCGATGCGGCGGTCGCGGTGATCGGCGACCGTGCGCTCGAGCCCGCGCTACGCGCCGCGCTGAAGGAACGCGGCGCAGCGGCGGTGGCTCGCTCGGGCGCGGCGGCACTGGTCGAGATCGCCGCGGCTGACGAAGCCGACACCGTGCTGGCCGCGATCGTCGGCGCTGCGGGGCTGATGTCCACTCTGGCCGCCGCGCACGCCGGCAAGCGCGTGCTACTGGCGAACAAGGAGGCAATCGTCTGTGCCGGACGATTGCTGCTGTCGGCGCTCGATGCGGCGGGCGGCGAACTGCTGCCGGTCGACAGTGAGCACAACGCGATCCACCAGTGCCTGTCCGGCGCGAGCGTCGACCAGCGCGCGCGAGCCCGGCTGGTGCTGACGGCATCGGGGGGTCCATTCCTTCGGCGCAGCGACCTGGACGCGGTGACGCCCGATGAAGCCTGCGCGCATCCTAACTGGGTGATGGGGCGCAAGATTTCGGTGGACTCCGCAACGCTGATGAACAAGGGTCTCGAGGTGATCGAGGCGAGCTGGTTGTTCGGCGTGTCGGCCGACCGTATCGATGTCGTGATCCATCCGCAAAGCGTGATCCATTCCATGGTCGAATTTCCCGACGGCTCGGTGCTCGCCCAGATGGGATCGCCCGACATGCGTACGCCACTCGCGTATGCGCTGGCCTATCCGGAGCGGATCGACAGCGGCGCGCGACGGCTGGAGTTCAGTCAACTCGGCGCGCTGACGTTCGAGGCGCCCGATCGCACGCGCTTTCCTTGTCTCGGTTACGCCTACGAGGCGCTGCGAGCTGGCGGAGCGGCGTCGGCAGTGCTCAATGCGGCCAACGAAATCGCAGTCGAGGCGTTCCTGCAGCGGCGCCTTCCCTTCACCGAGATCGCGCCGACCATTGAACAGGTGCTTTCGGACTACCAGCCCGCTGCGCCGGTGAGCGTCGAGGAAGTACTCGATATCGACCGGTCGACGCGTGAAAGGGCGACGCGGCGCATTGCCGCACACGCCTAAGGACAGACGATGAATTTGCTGACGACGCTGGTGGCGTTTCTTGTGACTCTCGGGCTCCTGATCGTCATCCACGAGCTGGGTCACTATTGGGTCGCCCGCTGGTGCGGTGTCAAGGTGCTGCGTTTCTCGATCGGTTTCGGCCGACCGATCGCACGGTGGACTCGCGGACCCGACCGCACCGAGTGGGTGGTGTCCGCGCTTCCGCTCGGTGGCTACGTCCGGATGCTCGACGAGCGCGATCCCGATGCGGGTCCGGTGTCCGCGGCCGAACTGCCGCGCGCATTCAATCGACAGAGCGTCGGCAAGCGCATCGCCATTGTGCTGGCCGGGCCGATGGCCAACCTGCTGCTCGCTGTCGCGGTCTACTGGGTGCTCAATGTCGTGGGGGTCTACGAGCCGCGAGCAACGCTGGGGACTCCGCCGGCGGCGACCGCGGCGGCGCAGGCCGGAGTGCGTTCCGGCGACACGGTGACCGAGGTCGACGGCGCGGCGGTCCGCTCGTGGAACGAACTGCGCTGGCTGCTGCTGCAGAAAGCGGTCGACCGAGGGCCGATCGCGATCGCGGTCGAGGGCGCCGACCGGCAAGCCCGGACGATGGTGCTTGAACCGGGGGAGCTGAGTGCCGCTGATCTGGAGTCCGACGTGGTGGCGCGGCTCGGCATCGTGTCCTACAGCGGCGCGCCGCGAGTCGCGCGTCTGAGTCCGGACGGCGTAGCTGCTCAGGCGGGCCTGCGTGTCGGCGACACGATCGTCGAGGTCGATGGAAGCGAGGTGGCCTCCGCCCGCGAGTTGATCGAGCGCATACGCGCGGCAGCCGGCAAGCCGCTGACGCTGAGCCTCGAGCGCGACGGAGGCACGACGGAACTCACGCTGACGCCACTGCGCGTCGTCGACGAGCAGGGCAACCCGATCGGACGCATCGGCGCCGAACTCAACGATCGTGCGCCGCTGATCAAGGTGCAATACGGTCCGATCGAGAGCGTCGGCCTCGCGGTCGACAAGACGTGGGACACAGCAATCTTCTCGCTGCGCATGCTCGGCAAGATGATCACCGGCGAAGCGTCATGGAGAAACCTGTCGGGACCGGTGACCATCGCCGACTACGCCGGCCAGACCGCGCGCATCGGCACCGCGGCGTTCTTGAGTTTTCTTGCTCTCGTATCGATCAGTCTCGCAGTGCTCAACCTGCTGCCGGTTCCGCTGCTCGATGGCGGACACTTACTGTATTATTTGATCGAGATTCTCAAGGGCAGTCCGCCAGCTGATTGGGTCATCGAGTGGGGGCAGCGCGCCGGAGTGGTGCTGCTGGGCCTGCTCACCATGCTGGCGCTCTACAACGACCTGATAAGGCTGCTCTCCTGACCCCGGCATGATAGGAAACTGAGAGTTGGATCGCCGCGTGTTATCCCGACGCAGCGTGCCCGTTGCGTTGCGCCGCGTCGCCGCGGCGGTCCTCGCAGCCACCTGCCTCGGCGTTAACGCGCAGGAGTTCGTCGTACGCGACATTCGCGTCGAAGGCATCCAGAGGACCGAGGCGGGGACGGTCTTCACCTATCTCCCGGTCCGTGTCGGCGATCGCTTCGATCCCGAGCGCGGCACGCAGGCCATCCGCGCGCTGTATGCGAGCGGACTGTTCAAGGACGTGCGCCTCGAAGTCGATGGCGACGTGCTGGTCGTGATCGTCGACGAACGTCCCGCGATCGCGACGGTCGACTTGAGCGGCGTCAAGGAATTCGAGAAGGACCAGGTTCTGAAGTCGCTGCGCGATGTCGGACTGGCCGACGGCCGCATCTTCGATCGTTCACTGCTGGAACGCGCTGAGCAGGAACTGCGGCGGCAATATCTTTCGCGCGGCCTTTACGGTGCCCAGATCAAGACGACCGTTACGCCGATCGAGCGCAATCGGGTCAACATCTCGATCGCGGTCGACGAAGGCGAGATCGCCAAGATCCACTCGATCGAATTCACCGGCAATCGGATTTTCAGCGACCGTACGCTGCGCACGCAAATGGAGCTGTCGACTCCGAACTGGCTAAGCTGGTACACCAAGCGCGACCAGTATTCACGCCAGAAGCTCGGCGCCGACCTGGAAACGATCCGCTCGTACTACCTTAACCGCGGCTACCTCGATTTCCGCATCGATTCGGTCAACGTCACCATTACCCCGGACAAGAAGGACATTGCGGTCACCATCAACGTGTTCGAGGGGGAGCGCTACACGGTGTCCGGTGTCAAGCTGTCCGGCGAGCTGCTCGGGCTCGACGAGGAATTGAAACCGCTGATCACGGTTCAACCGGGAGCGGTCTATAACGCCGAACAGATCAACGCCATCGCGAAGCGGGTCACCGACCGCATGAGCACGCTGGGCTACGCGTTCGCCTCGGCGAATCCGGTGCCCGACGCGAATCGCGAAACGCGTGAAGTCGCATTCACCATCATTGTCGATCCCGGCCGGCGCGTTTACGTGCGACGCGTCAACATTGCCGGCAACACGCGCACGAAGGACGAGGTGATTCGTCGCGAGATGCGCCAATACGAGTCCGGGTGGTTTGATTCCGACCGCGTTCGCCTGTCCAAGGAGCGCCTCGACCGCCTCGGATACTTCGAAACCGTCACGGTCGACACGCCTGCCGTGCCGACGGCACCCGACCAGGTCGACGTCAATGTCACGGTCAAGGAGCGTGCCACCGGCAACATCCAGCTCGGTGCCGGCTACTCGAGTTCCGAGGGGCTCGTGCTCACCGCAGGGCTTTCGCAGCAGAACCTGTTCGGCGGCGGCAACGCGCTGGCATTCGAGGTCAACACCAGCAAGTCCAACACGGTGTTCTCGATCACCCATACCGACCCGTTCGTGACGCCGGAAGGTATCAGCCGGACGCTCGAGGTGTACTGGCGTGATTCGGACCTGGCCGAACTGGGGCTGGCAAGCGTCGGTTACGCGACGCGGGGCGCCGGACTTGTCTATGGCCTGCCGTTCACCGAATACGACCGCGTCTTCCTCGGTCTGCGTTACGAAGGCACGACGATCGACCTGACGCCCGTGTCGCCGCCGCGCTACATCGAGTACGTGCAGGACTTCGGCGAGACGTCGGACGCGCTGGCGCTAACCGTCGGATGGTCGAGCGACAGCCGAGACAGCCTGCTGGTACCGACGCGCGGGCGATTCCAGCGCGCATTTGGCGAGTTCGCTGTGCCGCCGCTCGACCTCGAGTATTACCGCCTGACCTACCAGTTCCAGCAGTTCTTCCCGATCACGAACCTGATCACGTTCGCGTTCAACACCGAACTCGGTTATGGCAACGGCTACGGCGGCAAGCCGTATCCGTTCTTCAAGAACTTCTATGTCGGGGGCATCGGCAGCGTGCGTGGCTTCGAGGCCGCATCGCTCGGCCCGCGCGACATCTATGGCGATCCGCTCGGGGGCACGCGCCGCTTCAACGCCACATTCGAGACGCTGCTGCCGATTCCGGGCGCTGACCGCACCCTGCGTGCCGCGGTGTTCGTTGACATGGGGCAGGTATGGGGTCCAGGTTGCAACGGCGTCTACGTGGTTCCGCCTTTCACCGACCCGAACGATGTGCTGATAAACCCGGCCAACTACTGCACGGAGGGGCCGTACTACGGCGACACCGCCTATGTCGACGTGGGCCTGATTCGCTATTCGGCGGGCATCGGCCTGTCGTGGATCTCGCCGCTCGGTCCGTTGCGGCTTTCGTACGCGTATCCGCTGAATTCGAAACCGTGGGATCGCATCCAGCGGTTCCAGTTCCAGATCGGCGCGGGCTTCTGATGTGGCAGAATTCCTCGCTTCGATTTAGGCAGGACAACCTATGACCCAGTGGCTTGCGGCAGCGGCCGCAGTGGCGTTTCTTGCTGCTTCGCCGTTCGCTGGCGCGCAAGAGCTGAAGATCGGCGTCGTCAATTCCGATCGCATCCTGCGTGACTCGCAGCCGGCGCGCGCCGCCATGCAGAAGCTCGAGGTCGAGTTCTCCAAACGCGACAAAGACATGCAGGAAATGGGCGCGCGTCTAAAGGCTTCGGCCGAGCGCTTCGAGAAGGATGGCCCGGTCATGTCGGAAAGCGACCGCCTGCGCCGTCAGCGCGAGCTGGCTGAGATGGATCGCGAGTTCCAGCGCAAGCAGCGCGAGTTCCGCGAGGACTTCAACCAGCGCCGCAACGAGGAACTGCAGGGACTGCTCGAGCGCACCAACCGCATCATCCGGCAGTTGGCCGAGCAGGAGAAGTACGACCTGATCGTTCAGGAAGCGGTCTACTTCAATCCCCGCATCGACATCACCGAACGGGTCCTGCGCGCGCTTAACGCCGCCAAGTAGGCCAATGCCCGGCGGACTGTCACTGTCTGAGCTGACAGCCGCCATCGCTGAACGTACCGGCGGCCGGCTGCAGGCAACCATCCGCGGGGACGCTGCGCGGCGTGTGACTGCGGTTGCGCCGCTCACCGCTGCCGCAGCGAGCGATCTCACCTTCCTTGCCAATCCGCGTTACCGCCGCGACGCGGCAGCGACACGCGCCGGTGCGCTCGTCTTAGGCCCGGCGGACGCCCAGGCGCTCGCAGACAGCGCGGCGCCCGGTGCGTCGCTCGTGATCGTCGAGCCGCCGTATGCGTGGTTCGCCCTCGCGGCGGACCTGCTGCACCCGGCGAGGCCCGCGCAAGCCGGCATTGCACCTACTGCCTGCGTGGATGCCAGCGCGCGCATCGATGCGACCGCCTGCATTGGCGCCGGCGCGGTGATCGGCGCGGGTGCACACGTCGACGCCGGGGCCGTAATCGACGCCGGTGCGGTGCTGGGAGCTGGTGCGCGGATTGGCCAGAGACGCATCTATATCCGCGCGCGGTCGTGCTCGATGACTGCGTGATGGGAGAGCGCTGCATCGTGCACAGCGGAGCGGTGATCGGCGCCGACGGCTTCGGCTTTGCGCCTCTCGATGGCCGCTGGTTAAAGATTCCACAAGTCGGGCGGGTGGTCATTGGGGATGATGTCGAAATCGGCGCCAACACCACGATCGATCGAGGCACGATGGGTGACACCGTGATCGAATCCGGTGTCAAGCTCGACAACCAGATCCAGATCGGGCACAACTGCTTCGTGGGTGCGAACACCGTGATCGCCGGGTGCGTCGGCGTTGCCGGCAGTGCGCACATCGGCCGCAATTGCATGATCGGAGGTGCTGCCGGTATCGCCGGCCACTTATCGATCGCCGATGGATGCGTGATCGGACCGGCCACGGTCGTCTCGGGCTCGATCGATGTGCCCGGGCATTACACGGGATTCTTCCCAATCATGAAGAATCGGGACTTTGAAAAGTCGGCGGCGATCGTCCGCCAGCTCGACGATCTGCGGAAGCGGGTGCGAGAACTCGAAGCGCAGCGCAGGGGAGACAAGAAATGAAACTGGATATCAATCAGATCCTGGCGCTGATGCCGCATCGGTACCCCATCTTGCTCGTCGACCGGGTGCTGGAACTCGAACCAGGTGTGCGCATCAGCGCCGTCAAGAACGTGTCGTTCAACGAGCACTTCTTCCAGGGGCACTTCCCGGGTCATCCGGTGATGCCGGGCGTACTGATCATCGAGGCGCTGGCGCAGGCGGCCGCGGTGCTGACCTACGTGACGATGAAGACGTCGTATCCGGAAGGGACGCTATTCCTGTTTGCCGGCATCGATGGCGCACGCTTCAAGCGGCCGGTCGAACCGGGCGACCGCCTGCAGCTCGAGGTCACGATGGACCGGGTCAAGCGCGGCGTCGGCAAGTTCACCGGCCGCGCGCTGGTCGACGGCGAGGTCGTCTGCGAGACGACGATGATGTGCGCGCTGCACAAGGCGAAGGAAGAGTAGTGCCGCGCATCCACGCGACCGCGATCGTCGACCCGCGCGCCGAACTGGCCGGCGACGTCGAGGTCGGCGCCTGCTGCGTCGTGGGACCCGCAGTGCGGATCGGCGCAGGCACATTACTCAAATCGCATGTCGTGATCGAAGGAAGAACCACCATCGGTCGCGGCAACCGCTTCTTCCCGTTCTGCTCGATCGGTGGCGCGCCGCAGGACAAGAAGTACGGCGGCGAGGACACCGAACTGGTGATCGGCGACGGCAACACCGTGCGCGAGTGCTGCACGATCAGCACGGGCACCGTGCAGGGCGGCGGGACGACGCGCATCGGATCCGACAACTGGATCATGGCGTACGCGCACATAGCCCACGACTGCCTGATCGGCGATCACGTGATCCTCGCCAACAACGCGACGCTGGCCGGGCACGTGACCCTGGGCGATTGGGCCATCATGGGCGGCATGTCGGCCATCCACCAGTTCTGCTCGATGGGCGCGCATTCGATGGCGGCCGGAGGGTCGATTGTGCTGCGCGATCTACCACCCTTCGTGATCTGCAGTGGCAATCCGGCTGAGCCGCACGGCATCAATACCGAGGGCCTGAAGCGCCGTGGCTTCACACCCGAAACCGTCAACCTGCTGCGTCGCGCCTACAAGACGCTGTACAAGGAAGGCCTGACGACGGCCGATGCGGTCCAGGCGCTCGCGGCGCTCGCAGCGGAGCATCCGGCAGCAGCGGAGGCCGTCGGCCTGCTGGGGGATTTCGTCCGGGACTCGCAGCGCGGCATCGTCCGCTAATGTCCCCCCGCACGTGCGCATTCGTGGCCGGCGAAGCTTCCGGAGACCTGCTGGCGGCCGGTGTCGTCGCGGAGTTGCATCGACGCGATCCGTCGCTGGTCTGCGCCGGCGTCGGCGGCGACCGGATGATCGAGGCCGGCTTCGATGCGTGGCACCACGTGCGCGAAATCTCGGTGCGCGGCTATGTCGAGGTCCTGCGCCACCTGCCGCGGTTGCTACGGCTGAGGCGCGGACTTGCGCGCCGGCTCGGAGTCGAGCGGCCCGCCGTTTTCGTCGGTGTCGATGCGCCGGACTTCAACCTCGGCCTGGAGGAGCAGTTGCGCGGCCGCGGCGTGCACGTCGTTCACTTCGTCAGCCCGTCGATCTGGGCGTGGCGCAGCGAGCGCCTGGCGCAGATCCGCCGCGCAGTCGACCGCATGCTGCTGGTGTTTCCGTTCGAGCAGCGGATCTACGACGAGGCAGGCATCCCGGCGAACTACGTCGGCCATCCGCTGGCCAGCCTGATTCCGTTCGTTCCCGACGCCGAGTCGGCGCGCACACGACTCGGCATCGCCGTCGAAGGTCCACTGGTCGCCGTGCTGCCCGGCTCGCGTGCGGACGAAGTCAGGCATCTGGCGCCAGTGTTCCTGGCGGCGATGGATCTGTTGCGGGAGCGCCAGCCGGGCATCCGTTTCGTTCTCCCGGCTGCTGATGCCGGACTGCGCGTCACGCTGGATGCGCAATTGCGGTCCCATGGTGCGCTGACTTCCTGCGTGACCGTCACCGACGGCCGCTCGCACGATTGCCTGGAGGCGGCCGACGTCGTGCTGGTCGCAAGCGGCACGGCAACGCTCGAAGCGGCGCTCTACAAACGTCCAATGGTGATCGCCTACCGGATGCCGGCTCTTTCGGCGTGGATCATGCGGCGCAAGGGCACAATTCCGTGGGTCGGTCTACCAAACATCCTGGCCGGTGAATCCCTAGTGCCCGAATTACTGCAGGACGAGGCGACCCCGCAAGCACTCGCCAGTGCGGTCAGCGCCTTGCTGGACGACAACGATCGACGCGCCCGGCTCGTCGAGCGATTTACGTCGCTGCATCACGCCTTGAAGCGCGATACCGCAGGGCTGGCCGCACAGGCGATACTCGAGGTCGCGCAGTCATGACCCGTTACCGCATCGGCCGCACTCTGGATCTGTTCGAGCAGGCAGCCCGCAGCAGTGGGCGCGTCTGCGGAATCGACGAGGCTGGGCGGGGTCCGCTGGCCGGGCCGGTGGTGGCTGCTGCCGTCATTCTCGACCCGGGCCGTCGAATCAACGGACTGGCCGACTCCAAGACGCTGACGCCGGAACGCCGTGAGGAACTGGCGGCGCGGATTCGCCAGCGTGCGATCGCATGCGCCGTTGCGTCGGCGAGCATCGAGGAAATCGACACGCTCAACATCCTGCAGGCGTCGCTGTTGGCGATGGCGCGTGCGGTTGACCTGCTGCAGGTGGCAGCGGAGTTTGCGCTCGTCGACGGCAACCAGCTGCCCCGACTGCCGATTCCGGGGCGCGCCATCGTGGCGGGCGATGCCTCGGAGCGTTGCATCTCAGCGGCATCGATCCTGGCGAAGACGGCGCGCGACGCGATGATGCGCGCGCTCGACGAGGCTCATCCCGGTTACGGCTTCGCCCAGCACATGGGCTATGGCACGCCAGAGCACCTGCGCTGCCTGCAGCAATTCGGCCCGTGCCCGATCCATCGGCGCAGCTTCGCACCGGTGCGGGAGGTGCTGGGCTTCGCCGCGGCGGACGGCAGTGCGCATCACGTCCTCGGATAACCCGCTGTACCGCCACGTGCGGCGGCTCGCCGAATCGCCGCGCGCGTGCCGCACGGCGAAGCGCTCGATCGCCGAGGGGACGCATCTGGTCGAAGCAGCACTGGTTGCCGGCGTTGGAATCGAGGCGGTGGTGCTTGCCGAGGATGCCGGCAGCGAAGTGCGCGTGCTGGGCGATCGGGTTTCGATGGCGCGGCAGGTCCGGCTCGTTGAATTCTCGCGTGCGCTGTACGAAAGCATTTCGCCGGTCGAACATGGCGCGGGCATCCTTGCGGAGATCGCGATCGAGGTGCGCGTACTTCCGCGCGCTGAGGCGGCGGACGCCGTCTACCTCGATGCCGTGCAGGACCCGGGCAATGCCGGCGCACTGCTGCGCACGGCCGCAGCGGCCGGCGTGCAAAACGTTGCGGCTGCGTCGGGCACGGCGTTCCTCTGGGCTCCCAAGGTTCTGCGTGCAGCGATGGGTGCCCACTTTTCCCTGTCGATCTTCGAGGATGTTGCACCCGAGGCGGTGGCCGCGGCTTTCACCGGCGAACGCCTGGCCGCCGATGCGTGCGCTGGCGAGTCGCTCTACGCCTCGACCTGGGGAGCAGGCCCGACAGTCTGGATGTTCGGCTCGGAGGGGCAGGGGTTGTCGGCGGCGTCGCTCGCGCAGGCGCAGCGGCGACTGCGCATCCCGATCGACTCGCGCGTCGAGTCCCTCAACGTAGCTGCGGCTGCCGCCGTGTGCCTGTTCGAGCAGCGACGGCGGCGGATTTGATCGTCAGATGTAACTGACGTCCACGCAGACGAAGTTGCCGGCAGGGTCCTTGTTGAACTCGACCACGGTCTTCTCGTCGACGGTGTTCATGTTGTCGGGATTGAAGGTCTTCTTGTTGTAGACATAGCGGGGCCGCTCGGGCGACGAGCGGTCTTCCGAATCGGGTTTGCCGAAGGCCTTGCTCACCTCCTCCGGCGTTTTGTCGATCACTTTTCCATAGAAAACACCGCGCTGGAATCCACCTTCACCGCATCCGGCGATGGCGACTGCAAGTGCGGCTGCTGCAAGAATTCTGATGAGCATGGCGTTCCCTTAAGTTGTTCGCACTGAACCGCAGGCAGATTAGGGGAGGAGCCTTACGGGCAGCTTGCAGCCGCGTGGCATAGCGGCGCAGATGACCCAGATCAAACGAGACGGCGCTCAGTACGAGCGGCGGTCGAGGCGGACCTCCTGCATGATGGTCGCGGCGATCTCCTCGATCGACTTGGTTGTCGACGACAGCCAGCGAATGCCTTCGCGTCTCATCATCCGCTCGGCGGCGTCAACCTCGTAGCGGCAGTTCTCGAGCGCCGCATAGCGACTATTGGGCCGGCGCTCGTTGCGAACCTCCGCCAGCCGTTCCGGCGCGATCGACAGGCCGAAGGTCTTGCCCTTGTAAGGCGGCAGCGCGGTCGGCAGCTGGTTACGTTCGAAATCCTCCGGAATCAGCGGGTAGTTGGCAGCCTTCACGCCGTATTGCATGGCGAGATAGAGCGTGGTCGGCGTCTTGCCGGACCGGGAGACGCCGACCAGGATCACATCGGCCCTTTCGAGGCCCTTGGCCGACTGGCCGTCGTCGTGCGCCATCGCGAAATTGATGGCCTCGATCCGGTTCTTGTACTCATCGGAGTTGGTGGCGATGTTGTGCGACCGACCGACTGTGTGGGTCGACTTCAGGCCGAGCTCACGCTCCAGCGGCTCGACGAAGGTCTCGAACATCTCAATGAAAAAACCGTCGGACGCCTCCCGCAGGGCCGCCGCAATGCCGGGGTCGACCAACGTCGAGAACACGATGGCGCGCTTGCCATCGCGCTTGCCGGCTTCGTTGATGCGGTGCGCCGCATCCTGGGCCTTCTCGATCGAATCGATGAAAGGCAGCCGCTGCGGGCGGTAGCGCAGGTGCTCGAACTGCGTGAGGACGCTGTGTCCGAGCGTCTCGGCGGTGATGCCGGTGCCGTCCGAAACGAAGAACACGGTCCGGTCGAACGTGCCGGTTGTGGTGTCGGGCATCAAGTCCTCACTGGTGCGGCGCGGTATCGAGGCGAGCGTGCTCGGTAGAATCGGCGGATTCTAGACACACGAACAAGACCGGGAGAGGGCATGCCGCGCGGGGCGCACGTCGTACCGTTCAACGAACTGAGGATGACCGACGTCGAGCGGGTCGGCGGAAAGAATGCGTCGCTGGGCGAAATGCTGAGCCAGCTTTCGGCAGCGGATATTCGGGTGCCCGACGGCTTCGCGACGACAGCCGATGCGTTCCGCGCCTTTATCGATGGTGGTGGTCTGCGTGAGCGCATCGCTGGCGCGCTTGACCGTCTCGATGTCGACGATGTTCGGGCACTGGCGCGTACCGGTGCCGAGATCCGCTCCTGGCTGGTTGATACACCGTTTCCGGCCGAGTTGGAACGCGCTATTCGTCATTCATTTCAACAGCTTATAGAAGATTCTTCAAGCGAAATATCATTCGCGGTGCGGTCGAGCGCGACTGCCGAAGATCTGCCCGATGCCTCATTTGCCGGCCAGCAGGAGACCTTCCTGAACGTGGTCGGCATCGACGCGATTCTCGATCGGATCAAGCATGTGTTCGCGTCGCTCTACAACGACCGGGCGATCGCGTACCGAGTACACAAGGGGTTCGCGCATGCGGACGTTGCGCTGTCGGCCGGCGTGCAGCGCATGGTGCGGTCCGACCGCGGCGCCGCCGGCGTGATGTTCACGATGGACACCGAATCGGGGTTTCGCGATGTCGTCTTCATCACATCCAGCTACGGCCTGGGCGAGACCGTGGTGCAGGGTGCCGTCAATCCGGACGAGTTCTACGTGCACAAGCCGATGCTGGCAGCGGGCAAGCATCCGATCATTCGCAAGTCGCTTGGCTCGAAGCTGATCCGGATGGAGTTCGAACCGGCGCCGAGCGCGGCCCGCACGGTACGTACGATCGACGTCAGTGAGGCCGAGCGCCACCGCTTTTCGCTGACCGACGCCGACGTGATAGAGCTTGCCCGCTATGCGGTCACGATCGAGCAGCACTACGGGCGGCCGATGGACATCGAATGGGGCAAGGACGGCCTGGACGGGCGCATCTACATCCTGCAGGCACGGCCAGAGACCGTGAAGTCGCAGGCGCACGGCGACACTCATCAGCGATTCAAGCTCAAGGACAAGGGCAAGGTGCTGGCGTCGGGCCGGGCGATCGGACAGAAGATCGGTATCGGCTCGGTGCGCAACATCGTCAATGCCAGCGAAATGGAGCGGGTGCAACCGGGCGACGTGCTGGTGACCGACATGACCGATCCCAACTGGGAGCCGGTGATGAAACGCGCCGCGGCGATCGTAACCAACCGCGGGGGGCGCACCTGCCACGCCGCGATCATCGCCCGCGAACTCGGCATCCCGGCCGTCGTCGGCTGTGGAGATGCGACCGAACTGCTCGGCGATGCGACCCTCGTCACAGTCTCGTGCGCCGAGGGCGACACCGGCATGGTCTACGCCGGCGCGCTCGAAATGGAGGTCGAGTCGCTGCAGCAGGGCAAGCTGCCGCCGATCCCGGTCAAGCTGATGATGAACGTCGGCAATCCGCAGCTGGCGTTCGACTTCCAGTCGCTGCCGAATGACGGCGTGGGGCTGGCCCGCCTCGAATTCATCATCAACAACAACATCGGCGTGCATCCGAAGGCAGTGCTCGACTATCCGGACGTCGACCATGATCTGAAGATCGCGGTCGAGCGGCTTTCGGCCGGCTACGAATCGCCGCGCGCGTTCTTCGAGGCCAAGCTCGCCGAGGGCATCGCCACCATCGGCGCGGCCTTCTGGCCCAAGCCGGTCATTGTTCGCATGTCGGATTTCAAGAGCAACGAATACAAGAAGCTGATCGGCGGGTCGCGCTACGAGCCGGACGAGGAGAATCCGATGCTCGGGTTCCGCGGCGCTGCGCGCTACATCGCGCAGTCGTTCCGCGAGTGCTTCCGCATGGAGGCGGCGGCACTCAAGCGCGTGCGCGAAGTGATGGGCCTGACGAACGTCGAGATCATGGTCCCGTTCGTGCGCACGCTCGAGGAAGCCCGGCGTGTCACCGAATTGCTGGCGGAACACGGGCTGCAGCGGGGCAGTGGTGCAGCGACCGATGGCAACGGTGGGTTGCGGCTGATCATGATGTGCGAGGTTCCTTCGAATGCGGTGCTGGCTGACCAGTTCCTGGACTATTTCGACGGCTTCTCAATCGGTTCGAATGACCTGACCCAGCTGACGCTCGGACTGGACCGCGACTCCGCGCTGGTCGCCGAGGGCTTCGACGAGCGCGATCCCGCCGTCAAGGCCCTGCTGAGCCAGGCGATCGCGGCGTGTCGGGCCCGTGGCAAGTACATCGGCATCTGCGGCCAGGGCCCGTCGGACCATGCAGACTTCGCCGAGTGGCTGATGGAGCAGGGCATCGAGTCGATTTCGCTCAATCCAGACACCGTGATTTCCACCTGGAAGTTGCTGGCCCGTCGGACGGAGCCTGCGCCTCCCCGCGCGTGAACCGCGCGGCCGCAGACAAGCAAGGAACCGACATGGACAGCTACATTGTGTGGTTCGTCGTGGCGTTCGGCCTGCTGGTGGCCGAGCTGCTGACCGGGACTTTTTACCTGCTGGTGATCGCCGTCGGTCTGGCGGCGGCCGGACTGGCAGCGCTCGCCGGCGCCCCGGCCGCGTTGCAGTTCGTCGTGGCCGCGGCGATCGGACTGGCGGGATCGCTGTGGCTGCGATCGACGCGCTTCGGCAGGCGACTGCACGAACGCGGCGACGATCGCGTGCAGAACATGGACATCGGCCAGTCGCTGTACGTGGACAACTGGACGGCGGCACGCACCGCACGCGCCAATTATCGCGGCGCCGTGTGGGACGTCGAACTGGCGCCGGGCGAGCAACCGGCCAGCGGAGAATTCGTCATTCGCGACATCCAGGCCAACCGGCTGATCGTCGCCCCGAAGTTGCGCTAAAGACAGGTTCCAGGAGCAACCATGCCTTTTCTTCCGTTCGACGGCGTTTCCATCATCGCGATCATCGTGCTGGTGGTGGCGGTCACCTTTGTCATCAAGGCCGTCAAGGTCGTGCCGCAGCAGAACGCGTGGGTTGTCGAACGACTCGGCAAGTTCCACGCGGTGCTGCAGCCCGGGCTGAACATCGTGATTCCCTTCGTCGATCGGCTCGCCTACAAGCACAGCCTGAAGGAGGTTCCGCTCGACACGCCCAGCCAGGTCTGCATCACCAAGGACAACACTCAGTTGCAGGTCGACGGCGTCCTGTATTTCCAGGTGACCGATCCGCAGCGCGCTTCCTACGGCGCCAGCAACTACATCCTGGCGATCACGCAACTCGCCCAGACGACGCTGCGCTCGGTGATCGGCAAGCTCGAACTCGACAAGACGTTCGAGGAGCGAGACTTCATCAACCACAGCGTCGTCAGCGCGATCGACGAAGCGGCGATGAACTGGGGCGTCAAGGTGCTGCGCTACGAGATCAAGGACATCACGCCGCCGGCGGCGATTCTGCATGCGATGCAGGCACAGATTACCGCCGAGCGGGAAAAGCGCGCGCTGATCGCGTCGTCCGAGGGACGCAAGCAGGAGCAGATCAACATCGCAACCGGTGCGCGCGAAGCGGAGATCGCGCGGTCGGAGGGTGAGAAGCAGGCGCAGATCAACATTGCGCAGGGCGAGGCGGGCGCAGTGCTCGCCGTCGCCGAAGCCACCGCGCGCGCAATCCAGATGGTTGCAGAAACCATCCGCCAGCCGGGAGGTATGGAAGCAGTGAATCTGCGCGTGGCCGACCGCTACGTCGACGCGTTCGGCAACCTGGCAAAGACCAACAACACGCTGATCCTTCCGGCCAACCTGGCCGATGTCGGCGGCCTGATCGCCGCGGCGATGTCGGTGGTCAAGAGCCAGCGGGTCCAGCAGGCCTAAGGAATGAGCCTATAGCTGATAGTCCATCGCCAGCCGTGATTGCAGGTCGCGGGCGATCCGGAAAGCCTCCTTCAACGATAGCCGATCCAGCTTGTTGAGCTTGTCCGGGTCAATCCGGTTCGGTTCGCCGTTGGAAGCAAGCGAATCGAGGCCAGCCTGGTGTGTGAGCCGGATGCGCTGGATCAGGTAAAACGCCGCCAGCATCGACTGCGTTTCATCGTTCGGCAGCGCGCCGATGGAGCCGGCACCGCGCAGCCGGTCTGCGGTGTTTGTCTGCGGCAGGGCGTAGGCGAGCGAATACACGCGTGCCGCATCGACGAAGGGGCGCACGCCGTACATCTTCAGGTTGATCGTGCCCGGCGTAGTTCGGCACGTCTTCGGTGATGAAGTCGCGCCAACGGGCAAGGGGCGGTTTTGCCTGGAGCGCGTTTTCCGCCATCAGGCGCAGGAAGTTCGGCCGCTTGCGTGTGACGTCGAGAAACCAGCGGCGCAGATCCGACGCCAATCGCGCGTCACCGTACAACGCACGGAAGTCGAAGCATATCGCTGCATCGAGCAGAGCCTTCGGTTCCGAGTCGGAGAGCCAACCTTCGAGCTTGGATTTCCACTCCGCCATCGACAGGCACAGCTCCGGGTTTGAAGCCATTACGTTGCCCTTGCAGAGCGGAAAACCGCAGGCATCGAGCGCCTCATTGACCTCACGTGCAAACGGCAAAAGGTGCTCGCGCACGCGGGCCGGCACCGGTGTCCTCATGAGCAACAAATACGATCCCGTTGTCCTGGTCAGTGGCAAAAGTCTGCTCGAGTCGCCCCTCGCTGCCGAAGGCAAGCCAGCACCAGCCGATACGATCCCAACTATGACGCCTGCGCACGAGCTCGATGATTCGCTCGCAGATGCGGTCGTTCAAGACTGACACGAACAGCGTCAACTGCTCGGCGCCGACGCCCTGTTCGAGCAGGATCCGCGTCAACTGTCGCACCCGCTCGGCCAGGCCGGCCAGCGTCGAGACGTCACGTGCCAGTCGGATTTCCATCGTCAGCTCGCCCAGGCCGAGGCGTTGCAGCGAAAACAGATCCCGTTCCGAGATCACGCCGACAAGCTGTTGGTCGCGCTCGACGAGCACGTGACGGATACCGTGCTTGATCATCAACAATGCAGCTTCATACGAGGGCGTATGGTCGGGCAGCGACAGCGGGTCCTTCGACATGACATCGGTCACCGGCGCGTCGAGTTGCTGCTGCAATGTCGCTCGCACCAGGTCGCGTTCGGTGAAGACTCCGGTCGGGCGCTTGCGGTCGTCGACAATGACGATCGCGCCGACTTGCTCGTCGTGCATCCGCTGCACAGCGCTGCGAACCGTGTCCCATTCGCTGCAAACCAGAGGTGCGCCGCGCAGAAGACTCCGCAGGGGCTGCGCCAGCGTCTGCTGCTCACCCGCCAGGCGGTCTGGCTTGCCGATCGGAGTCGGAGAGGGATCGGCCACAGTGGCGTTTCGTTTCAGTATTCGAGGCGCGCAAGGTAGCTCGCGCGAGATGCATCGAGCGCCTGCGCCAGCGTGACAATGCCGCGTTCGGCGAGCAGCGGCAGCAGGCGCAGGAAGACTTCGGCGGTCACCAGTGCATCGCCGAGCGCGGTGTGCCGACCGATCACGCGCACGCCGACACGCTCGGCGATCGCATCCAGATCGTGGTTGTCCAGGCTCGGGTGCACCACCGCCGACAGCAGCAGCGTATCGAGCACCGGCTGGCCGAAGTGCACACCGGCGACACCCTCCTTCAGTTCGAGAAACCGCATATCGAAGGCGGCGTTGTGCGCCACGAGCACGGTGTCCTCGCAGAAGCGGTAGAAGCGCGGCAGCACCTGTTCGATCGGCGGCTCATTGAGCAGCTGACGCGCGTCGATTCCGTGCACGGCAGTCGATTCGCGGCTGATCGAGCGGCGCGGGTTGACCAGCTGCTCGAAGACCTCTTGCTTCAGCAAACGGCCGTTGACGATCCGAACGGCGCCCAGCGAGATGACTTCGTCGCCCGCCGACGGCTCCAACCCGGTCGTTTCGGTATCGAATACGGTGTAAGAGAGTTCCGCGAGCTTGCGTTCGGCAAGTGCGCCGGCCGTATCGAGTCGATCGAACAGGTCGAAGTCGTAGAACTCCGGCCGACTTTCAGCGGTGCTTGTCCTGTACGCCAGCGCAGCGGGGGCTTCGCCGCGCGGCAGCAGGAAATGGAAGCGGGAGGTCTGGCGGATTTTGTCGACCTGCAGCCATGCCTCGGCGCCGTGGCGCTCGAGCACGGCGCGCAGCGACAGCGGCGTTTCTTCGGTTCCTACGCGCATCGGTTCGCTTTCCCACAGCGAAAGCGCATCGCTGCTGACGATGGCGCCTGTCCAGATCAGGTCCACCTCGGCGAAGCCGCCACTGCTGCCGGCGCGCAGCCGAAAACCGTAGATCGTGTAGTCGCCGGCGAGCCTTGCGGCCAGAAAGGTCATCGCCTGCACGATCGCAAAGCTGTCAACGCGCACCCACAGGTTGGCGTCGGCATCCTCAACTGAGACCGGAAGCTGCAGCGCTTCGCTGATGTGCCGCTGCACCACGGCCAGCAGGTCGACCGCGCGCATGTCCTCCAGCGTCAGGCTGCCCTTCAGTGCGTCAGCATATTCGCGCAGCGCCGTGTTCAGGCGCTCGGTCAGCACTCGCGACTCGGCGACGGCGATGTCGACGAACTGGGTGCGCTGGCCGACCGGCATGTCCGGGTATGCCGCGATGTTCTCGGCCGCTGCGCGCAGGTTGGCGGCCGGCGCCCGCATGCCGGTCGCGAGCGACTGCAACAGGCGCAGGCTCTGAGCTTCGCGGCCGACCAGGCCGCTGACGTCATCGAAGGTGAATACCATGCCAGCGACTCGCCGCTCCGTCCCGAGAAACGGTACCACCAGCACGCGCAGCAGGGCGCCATTGGCGACCGACACCACGAAGCGCGCATGCGGACGATCGACGTGATCGAGCTGCTGCTGGATCACGTCCAATGCATGCGCAACCTGATTGCGATCGAGCAACGCGAGCACCGATCGCCCGAGGCCGAGCGGTTTGTAATCGCCGCGGGCCGCGCTGCCTGCAGGTGGCGCCAGCAGCGCGGCGGCGCGCGGGTTGTACAGCAGAATGCGCCCGTCGGCGTTGCAGACCAGCACACCCTGCGAAAGCTCCGACATCAGCGCCGCAAAGCGGTCACGTTCCTCCTCGACACGCGCCCGGGTCTCGGCGCTGCGCTGATCGAGATCGTGTTCGATGCGATGGTAGGCGTCGGCCAGCTGGTTGATGGCGGAGGCGACATCGGCCAATTCCGGCGCATCGGCTGTTGCAACTCGAAAGCCGCGTTCGGCAGCCAGCAGGCTGCGCGCCTGTTCGGCGAGCTGGCGTGCCGCGTGCGAATAACGCCAAAACAGCCAGTGCCCCAACATCCCGGCGACCGCCAACAGGATCATCGTTCCGAACGCGAGCAGCGGCGCCGTCTCGCTGACCAGTGCGCTCAGGCTTGCCCGCAGTTCAGGGCCGGCTGCCAGATGGACCAGCAGCGCCCCCGCCGCCAGCACCACGAGCACGCCAACGCACGAGCTCAGTATCCAGATCGCGACGCCGCGCCATCGTTTCATTGCGTCGGAGCGCTGCCTGGTTCGAACAGCCGGTTGATCGTGGCCACCAGCTCCTGCGTGGAAAACGGCTTCGTGATGTAAAGATCGGCGCCGAGCGACAAGCCCTTGTTGACCTCGGCTTCGGTACCTTTGGCCGACAGCATCACGATCTTGATCTGAGCGAATTCGGGCCGTTCCCGCATTCTCTGGCAGACCTCGAATCCGCTCTTGATGGGCATCATGACGTCCATCAGGACCAGGTCCGGCCGGTATGCCTCGACCTGCTCGAGCGCCTCGGCGCCGTTGGATCGCCAGGCGTACGTCATAGCCGCTCCGCTTCAGCAGGAATTCGAGCGCCGTAACGATGTTCGGCTCATCATCGACGATCAGCACTTTGCGCGTTGCTTCACTCATGACTGCCTCGCGTTGTCTCGTGTCGACACAGTGCTGCCACCGAGCGCTTGCCTCGCAACCGGCCGGGCGTCAGGCGGGTACGAGGGTCGATGCCGGGGCCAGCGGTAGTGTGAAGGAAAAGCAAGCGCCGGCGCCCGCTTCGCTTTCGACCCAGATGCGACCGCCGAAGTACTCGACGATCTGGCGGCTGATGTTCAGGCCCAGGCCCGTGCCCGGCGGCTTGGCGACCAGCGCATCTCCGGCCTGCCAGAACTTGTCGAAGATGAAGCCCTGGTCCTCGCGGCGCACTCCGGGTCCATTGTCGCGGACGTCGATGCGCAACTCGCCGTCGAGCACACGCAGTGCCACTTCGACCCTGCCGCGGCCCTCGGGACTGAACTTCAATGCGTTCGACAGCAAGTTCATCAGCACCTGGATCAAACGGTCGACGTCGACCTCGACGGGCGGCGTGTACTCCGGCATGCGCGCCTCGAGCTGGACACCCTTTTCCTTGAACACCTGGCTCATCCTGGCCAGGCTGTCGGCCACGACGTCGCGCACGTCGACCCGCGTCATCTGCCATTCAGCACGGCCGGATGCGATCTTCGCGAGGTCAAGCACCTCGTTGATCAGCCGGGTCAGCCGCTCGGTCTCGCGGGTGATGACGCCGAGAAACTCCATGCGTTGGTCCAAGTCCACACTCGGATTGGCCAGCAGGATCTCGGAGAACGCGCGGATCGACGTCAGCGGCGTGCGCAACTCGTGCGTCACGGTCGAGATGAAGTCGTCCTTCAGGCGGTCGAGTTCCTTCAGGCGTTCATTGGCAGCTCGCAGTTCGGCGGTCGCTGCTTCCAGCTCGCGCGACTTCTGCTCCAGGCGATGGCTGTAGACCACCACCTGCGACGCTTCGTCCAGTATCGCGGTGACTTCTTCGAGCGTAAGCGCCTCTTCCTTGACCGCGGACGCGATCATGATGCGGGCCGAAGCCGAGCCGATCGCGCCGGCCAGCTGCGTTTCGACGTAATTCACAAACTCTGCGTCGGCCGTCAGTTCGTCGTTGGGCCACGACAGGCCGCGCGCGCGCGCGTAATCGGCAAAGACGGTGTCGGCAGCGGAGCTGCCGATGAACCGTGACAGCACCGCATACAACTCGCGTACCGATGCCGTGCCGCGCCAGAAGCGCGCGCCCCCCGCTTCGTGCTGGAAGGCGTCGACGAACATGCTCGCCTGCCGCCGCTCGGCTGCCGATTGCGTGCCGGCCAGTGAAACGCCAACGTACAGTCCGATGTTGGCGATCATGCTCCAGATCATTGCGTGCGTGATCTGATCCAGACCCGTCAGTCCGAACAGGGCGAGTGGCCTGAGCAGTTCGATGCCGAACGGGCCGTGCTCCAGAAAAGAGATCGGCAACCAGCCGGAGCGCGCCAGCGCCGGCAGCAGCAGCGTGTAGAGCCAAACGAGAAACCCCGCCACCAGTCCCGCGAGCGCGCCGCGCCGTGTCGCGCCCTTCCAGAAGATGCCTCCGAGCACGGCCGGGGCGAACTGCGCGACGGCCGCGAACGAAATCAGCCCGATCGACACCAGCGCATAGGCCTCGCCGGCCAGGCGGAAGTACAGATACCCGAGCAGCAGCACCATTACGATCGCGCCGCGCCGGATGCCGAGTATCAGGCCGGTCAGATCCGGCCGCGCGGCCAGCCGCAGCCGCTGCATGCGCAGCAGCACCGGCATCAGCAGGTCATTGCAGACCATCGTCGACAATGCAATCGTTTCGACAATAACCATTCCGGTGGCAGCCGACAGTCCGCCGATGAACACCAGCAGCGCCAGCATTTCCTGATGCTCGACCATCGGCAACGTAAGCACATAGGTATCGGCGTCGACATTCCCGCCCGGAAAATGCAGCCGGCCGCCGAATGCGATGGGCAGCACGAAGATGTTGATCGCAAGCATGTAGACGGGGAACACCCAGATCGCCTTCTTCAGGTGTCGTTCGTCGACGTTTTCGATCACCGCGACCTGGAACTGGCGAGGCAGGAACATGATCGCCAGCATCGACAGGATGGTCAGCCAAACCCAGCTCGCATAACCGCCGGCAAACACCTCCAATGGTGTCAGCAACTGGGCGATCTTCGGTACTGCAGCCGCACGATCGAACAGGTCGCCGAATCCGTCGTAGATCCCCCAAGTCACGAAGGCGCCAACCGCAAGAAACGCCAGCAGCTTGACCAGCGATTCGAACGCAATCGCCGCCACCATCCCCGGATGGTGTTCGGCGGCGTCCAGATGACGGGTGCCGAAGGCGATTGTGAACAGAGCCAGGATCAGCGCGACCCACAAGGCAGTGTCCTGCAGCAGCGGCGCAGCTCCCAGCTTGGCCGGCATGACGATCTCCGGATACTGCATGATGATCGTGAAACTGTTCGAGACTGCCTTCAACTGCAGCGAGATGTACGGCACGATGCCGATCACCGCGATGATCGTGACGACGCCGCCGAGCAGCGCGCTCTTGCCGTAACGCGATGCCACGAAGTCGGCCAGCGACGTGATGCGGTTCTGCTTCGAAATGCGCAGGATCTTGCGCAGGACCAGCCACCACAGGGCGATCATCAGCGTCGGCCCGATGTAGATCGGCAGGAACCCGACGCCGTCGCTCGCGGCGCGGCCGACGCTGCCGTAAAACGTCCACGCTGTCGCATAAACGGCCAGCGACAGACTGTAGATGTAGGGACTGGCTATGACCGGCCGGCCGCTGTCAGCGCGCTGGTCGGCGTAATAGGCGATGGCAAAGAGCAGCCCGAGGTAGGCGAACGAGGTGGCGACGATGACGCTGCCCTGGAGCATGGGGCGCTAGGACCGGTTCTAGTCTTCGCGTTCAATCGCGTGCGCCATCAGGACGATCAGCACTGTCCAGGCGCCAAAGATCCATGCGTACAGTGCCGGAATGCCGAAGAAGGTGTCAGGGCGGTTGAACAGCGCCAGGATCGGGTAGTTGAACAGCAGACACCCCAGCATGCATAGAGCCACTAGGCGGGCGGTTCGACGTCCCGGCTTCAGCATGATCGCTCCTTGGCGGGCGTCCGACGTCCCCGCGCGAGTACGGTAAGTGGCGCTGCTCGGCCCTGTCAAACCCTTTGCGGACACGACGACTAGCGACGTGACGACTTCAGCAGCCGCTGTTGCTCCCGCTTCCAGTCCTTGTCCTGCTGGTCGGCGCGCTTCTCGAACTGCCGTTTACCCTTCGCGAGCCCGACCTCGAGCTTGATCCGGCCTTTCTTGAAGTGCAGATCCAGCGGGACTAGCGCGTAGCCGGCGCGCTCGACCTTGCCGATCAGCTTGCGGATCTCGGCCGCGTGCAGCAGCAGCTTGCGGGTGCGCGTCGGCTGCGGCGTGATATGGGTGGAGGCCGTCGGCAGCGGGCTGACGTGGGCGTTCAGCAGATAGAGCTCGCCCTGCCGGACCACGACATACGCCTCGTTCAGCTGCGCGCGGCCGGCACGGACGGACTTCACTTCCCAGCCTTCGAGCACGAGTCCCGCTTCGTAGCGATCCTCGATGAAGTAGTCGTGCTGAGCCTTCTTGTTCTGGGCGATGGCCACCGGTCGATGTCCGGACGACGTGCATAGAATGCGCGTTTATATCCCACTCGCCATGCCGCGCGTCGAACGCTCAGTACTCGTCCACTACAGTGCCGAGCAGATGTTCGATCTGGTGGCGGACATCGAGGAGTATCCGAACTTCCTGCCCTGGTGCAGCGGTTCGCGCGTCGTTGCCGACGGTGGCGGTGTGGAGGCGAGCGTCGAGATCGATTATGGCGGCATCCGCTCACGCTTCAGCACGCGCAACCACCTACGCTATCCCGAGCAGATCCGCATGGCGCTGGTGGACGGACCGTTCAAGACGCTCGACGGCCAATGGCAGTTTCATGTACTGCGTCCCGGCGCGTGCAAGGTGCAGCTGACTCTCCATTACGCGTTTGCCAGCGGCCTGCTGGGACGGGCCGTCGCCCCGGTGTTCGATTCGATCGCGAATTCGATGATCGATTCGTTCGCGCGGCGCGCCGAAGATCTCTACGGACCGAACGAGTGATTGTTACGGTGGTCTACGCGCGGCCGGGCATGCAGCACGTGCTGACGGCCGATGTGGCGGCAGGTTCGACGGTCGAGCAGGCAATCATCGCGTCCGGACTACTGACGCTGGTTCCCGGGCTGGACCTGGCGGAAACCGGTGCCGGGATCTGGAATCACCCGGTTGCGCTTGACGCGACAGTGCATGATGGCGATCGCATCGAGGTGTATCGACCGCTGACCATCGATCCGAAAGAGGCGCGGCGGGTGCGCGCCGAGGTCCGGCGTCGTCGCCGGCCTGCGCGCGGTGCTTAGCCGCAGGTCGACTGCACCATCTTGCGCGCCCGCTCCATTTCGTTGGCGCGCTGCGCATCGTCCAAATACTCGCGGTTGCCGGCGGCGTCGGTACGCACCACGCGCTGGCCTTCTTCCAGAGCTCGCAGGTAGCCCTTCGAGCGCTCGCAATCGGCTGCCTTCGCCGCGCTGCGCGTCTGCTCTTCCTGCGTTTTTTTCTCTGCGTCGGCGCGCTCCTGCTGGCGCTTGCGGAACTCCATCTCGCGCTCGGCCGTGCTCTTTGGCGCAGCCGGCGTCGCCGAGGCGCTGCTGTCTGAGGCCGGCTTGGTCGCTTCGCTTCCGCCGACGGCGGAAGGCGGCAGCACGGTCTGACTGCTGGCAGGCTGGCGCACGATCTTTTCCGCCTTGATGCTCGACGGTGGCGGTCGATCCGAGTACACGACTCGCCCGTTGTCGTCCTTCCATGCCCACTGCGCGGCGGCCGGCGTGGCAGCCGTCAATGCAAGCAGCGCGAGCGCGCTCAGCGCGAACCTGGACAACTTGGATACCGCATGCCTCATAGCCCCTCCCGAGCGGGGATTTTCCAATGCTTCGCCGAGGCCGAGCAAGTCGAATGGCGGGTGAACTCACCCCCAGTTCCGGCGACAGCCCGTGCCAACCTGGAAATCGGCCGAAACTCGGATCTGTATACTCCGCTTTTGCGTCATGAGGACACTATGCGGTTGGTTCAGAAGGCGCTGACCTTCGATGACGTACTGCTCGTCCCCGCCCATTCGGCGGTACTTCCCCGGGACGTCCAGCTCTCCACCCGGCTCTCCCGCAACATCCCCCTGAATATCCCGCTGGTCTCCTCCGCGATGGACACGGTGACCGAGGCGCAGCTCGCGATTGCGCTGGCCCAAGAAGGCGGGATTGGCATCGTTCACAAGAACCTATCGCCGAAAGAGCAGGCCGCCCAGGTGGCCCGCGTCAAACGGCACGAGGCCGGCGTCCTGCGCGACCCGATCACGCTAACGCGGGACATGACGGTGCGCGACGCGATCGAACTGCAGCGCGCGCACAAGATATCGGGCCTGCCGGTCGTCGAAGGCAAGAAGGTCGTCGGCATCGTCACCAACCGCGACCTGCGCTTTGAAACGCGGCTGGATGCACCGATCCGCGACATCATGACGCCGAGGTCGCGGCTGGTCACCGTGCGCGAGGGCGCCAGTCTCGACGAGGCCAAGGCGCTGATGCACAAGCATCGGCTCGAGCGCGTGCTGGTCATCAACGGCGACGACGAGCTGCGCGGCCTGGTGACCGTCAAGGACATCACGAAGGCGACCGAGCACCCGGATGCGGCCAAGGACGAGCAGGGCAAGCTGCGCGTCGGCGGCGCCATCAGCACCGGTCCTGACTCGTTGGAACGCGCGGAGCTGATGGTCAAGGCCGGGGTCGACGTGCTGATCGTCGACACCGCACATGGACACCACCAGGGCGTGCTCGACCGCGTACGCTGGGTCAAGCGCAACTACCCGCAGGTCGACGTGATCGGCGGCAACGTGGCCACCGCGGCCGCGGCGCGCGCGCTGGTCGACGCCGGAGCCGACGGTGTCAAGGTGGGCATAGGCCCGGGGTCGATCTGCACCACGCGCATCGTCGCCGGCGTCGGCGTACCGCAGATCACCGCGGTATCCAATGTCGCCGCAGCGCTGGAAGGCACCGGCATCCCGCTGGTCGCCGACGGTGGCGTGCGCTACTCGGGCGACGTGTCAAAGGCGATTGCCGCGGGCGCATACAGCGTGATGATGGGCGGGATGTTCGCCGGTACCGAAGAAGCGCCGGGGGAGGTCATCCTGTACCAGGGGCGCTCGTACAAGAGCTACCGCGGAATGGGTAGCTTGGGCGCGATGAGCGAGGGTTCGGCCGAGCGCTACTTCCAGGACAACGACGCCAACGTCGACAAGTTTGTTCCCGAGGGCATCGAGGGCATGGTGCCTTACAAGGGGAGCGTGCTCGCCATCCTGTTCCAGCTGACCGGCGGGCTGCGCTCCAGCATGGGCTACTGCGGCTGCGCCACGATCGACGAGATGCGCGCGCGAGCGGAGTTCGTCGAGATTACGTCGGCCGGCATGCGCGAGTCGCACGTGCACGACGTGCGCATCACCAAGGAAGCACCCAACTACCGCCTTGAGACTTGAGCGTCATCCGGTATCCGTCCCATGCGTCGCCGACCGATGATGCGACGCCTCGGGCTCCTGCGACAGCTCGACCCCGCCTGCACGACAGCGATGCCGTCAACAGCCGGCATCTTCCATCCATGAAGCACGACACCATCGTCATCCTCGATTTCGGGTCGCAAGTGACACAACTGATCGCGCGCCGCATCCGCGAGGCGAATGTCTATTGCGAGGTCCACCCGGCCGACATCGACGAAGGCCTGCTGCGATCGCTGGCTCCGAAGGGGATCGTGCTGTCGGGCAGCCACATGTCCGCCTACGAAGAGTCGACCGACCGCGCGCCCGCCGCGGTGTTCGATCTCGGTGTGCCGGTGCTCGGCATCTGCTACGGCATGCAGACCATGGCGCAGCAGCTCGGCGGCAAAGTCGAGGGTGGACATACGCGCGAGTTCGGCTATGCCGAGGTGCGGGCGCGCGGCCATACCCGGCTGCTGGAAGGAATCGAGGACCGCCGCAACGACCAGGGCCACGGGATACTGAACGTCTGGATGAGCCACGGCGACAAGGTGGTCGAACTGCCGCCGGGTTTCAAGCTGATGGCGTCGACCGAATCGTGTCCGATCGCGGCCATGGCCGACGAGTCCCGTCGCTTCTACGCAGTGCAGTTCCATCCGGAGGTCACCCACACGCCGCAGGGCGAGGCCATCCTGCGTCGCTTCGTGCTCGACATCTGCGGCTGCCGGCCCGACTGGGTGATGGTCGATCACGTTGGCGAGGCGGTCGCGTCGATCCGCGCGCAGGTCGGCACCGACGAAGTGATACTCGGACTGTCGGGCGGCGTGGATTCGTCGGTCGCCGCGGCGCTGATCCACCGCGCGATCGGCAACCAGCTGACCTGCGTCTTCGTCGATACCGGTCTGCTGCGGCAGGACGAAGGTAAGCAAGTCGCGGCGACCTTCCGCCAGTACCTGGGAATGAAGCTGATTCATGTCGACGCCTCGGCGCGCTTCATGGCGGCGCTGGCCGGGGTCGCCGATCCGGAGGAAAAGCGCAAGATCATCGGCCGCGAGTTCGTCCATGTGTTCCAGGAAGAGGCGGCCAAGCTGCAGGAGCGAGGAACAGCGGCGAAGTGGCTCGCCCAGGGGACGATCTATCCGGACGTCATCGAGTCGGCGGGCGCGAAGACCAAGAAGGCGCAGTCGATCAAGAGCCACCACAACGTTGGCGGCCTGCCCGACACACTGCACCTGAAATTGCTCGAGCCGCTGCGCGACCTGTTCAAGGACGAGGTCCGCAATCTCGGCCTTGCGCTCGACCTGCCGCGCGAGATGATCCTCCGCCATCCGTTCCCCGGCCCGGGGCTGGGCGTGCGCATCTTGGGCGAGGTCAGGGCGGAGTACGCCGACCTGCTGCGGCGCGCCGATGCCATTTTCATCGACGAACTTCGGGCTGCCGGCTGGTATGACCGCGTGAGCCAGGCGTTCGCCGTCTTTCTGCCGGTGAAGAGCGTTGGCGTGATGGGCGACGGACGTACATACGAGTGGGTCGTCAGCTTGCGCGCGGTCCAAACGACCGATTTCATGACGGCGCACTGGGCGCACCTGCCACACGAACTGCTCGGACGCGTCTCCAACCGGATCATCAACGAGGTGCGTGGCATCAACCGCGTTGTCTACGACATCAGCGGCAAGCCGCCGGCGACGATCGAGTGGGAGTAGGGGTGGCTTTCGCGGCCTGCCGATTGCTACATCGGCGACGCTACCGAGGGGGATTCGTGGCGGATGAGCCCATACGGCAGCCGGCCGAGCGGCTTGCGGCCCTGGGTTGTACGATCTTCGCCTGATCCGGAGGCGGGCGCAGGTCCGCCGAACTTGAACCACAGAGGAAAGATGAGCCACCGCATGTGCTTTCGCCACGCCGCGGCCGTCGCGCTCGTGGCCATGCTCGGCTTCGCGCTCGAGGGGGCGATGAAGGACGCGACTGCGTACGCGAACGACATCGCGAAGAAGGAGAACGAGGCCGCGCTGGAAGGCATTCGAAAATTTGGCCGCAGCGAGATCGTCACGCTGAGCGACGCGCAGAAGTCCGCGTGGAAGAAGGCAATGGTGCCGGTACACAAGGAGAACGAGTCGCGCGTGGGCAGGGACACGATCGAGGCTGTTTACAAGGCGGTGGACTTCAAGCCGTAGCGCAGCGATGCGGCTTTCGCCGCCCGGGACCCGAAGGACAACACCGTGACCGTCGATCTCGCGCAACTCTCACAGTGGGTCGGGCGTAGCGAGCGCCGCATCGACCAGGTGACGCCGGTGCCCGTCGCCGCGCTCGCCGCGACACTCGACCGCGACGACCCTGCTCCACGGGACGGCGACCCGCTGCCGCCGCTCTGGCACTGGCTGTACTTCCTGCCGCTGACGCGGCGCTCGGAAGTCGGCCCGGACGGCCACGCGCTGCGCGGCGGCTTCCTGCCGCCGGTGCCGCTGCCGCGCCGCATGTGGGCGGGAAGCCGGATTCGCTTCCTGCATCCGCTGCGCGTCGGCGACGCAATCGAGCGCGTCTCGACGATCGAAAGTGTCGACTCGAAGCAGGGGAAGAGCGGCGAACTCGTATTCGTCGTCGTGCGCCATGAAATCTCTGCCGCCGGCGTTCCGGCGATCCACGAGTGGCACGACATCGTCTACCGGGATGCGCCGCGCGCCGACGAATCGCCGACGCCCGCAAAGCCCGCGCCGGCTGACCCGTCGTGGCGGCGCGACGTCGTGCCCGACGACGTTCTGCTGTTCCGCTACTCGGCGTTGACGTTCAACGGTCACCGCATCCACTACGACCGTCGCTACGTGACCGACGTCGAGGGCTACCCCGGTCTAGTCGTGCACGGGCCACTGCTCGCCACGCTGCTGATCGATCTGCTGCGCGAGCATCGGCCCCAATCGGACGTCGCTGCGTTCGAGTTCCGCGCGGTGCGGCCGATCTTCGACATTGCGCCGTTCGCGGTGTGCGGACAGCCTGCAGCCGAAGGCGACACAGTGCGGCTGTGGGCGCAGGACGCGGCCGCCAGCCTCGCGATGGACGCGACCGCCACACTTCGTTGACCGAGCCTGTCGAGATCCGGGAGCAGATGCGATGTCGAACACGAGCGAAACGCATCAGGACATCCGAGACGCGGTGCGTGACCTTTGCGCACAGTTCCCGCCGGAGTACCACCGCAAGGTCGACGAGGCGCGCGGCTACCCCGACGAGTTCGTCGCCGCACTGACCAAGGCCGGCTGGCTTGCGGCGCTGATTCCCCAGGAGTACGGCGGCTCCGGCCTCGGACTGACCGAGGCGTCGATCATCATGGAGGAGATCAACCGCAGCGGTGGTAACTCCGGCGCGTGTCACGGCCAGATGTACAACATGGGCACGCTGCTGCGCCATGGCTCCGCCGAGCAGAAGCGACGCTACCTTCCCAAAATCGCGAGCGGCGAACTGCGCCTGCAGTCGATGGGGGTCACCGAACCAACCACCGGCACCGACACGACGAAGATCCGGACCACCGCCGTGAAGGACGGCGAGCGTTACGTCGTCAACGGCCAGAAGGTCTGGATCTCGCGGGTGCTGCACTCGGACCTGATGATTCTGCTCGCACGCACCACGCCGGTCGACAAGGTGAAGCGGAAATCCGAGGGCATGTCGATCTTCATCGTCGACATCCAGGACGCGATGGCGCACGGCATGCAGGTGCGCCCGATCGTCAACATGGTCAACCACGAGACCAACGAACTCTTCTTCAACAACCTCGAGATCCCCGCCGAAAACCTGATCGGGCAGGAGGGCCAGGGGTTCAAGTACATCCTCGATGGCCTCAACGCCGAGCGCACACTGATCGCCGCCGAATGCATCGGCGACGGCTACTGGTTCATCGACAAGGTCGCCGCGTACGCGAAGGAGCGGGTTGTGTTCGGACGGCCGATCGGGCAGAACCAGGGCGTCGCGTTCCCGATCGCGCGCGCCTATGTCAACGTCGAGGCCGCCAACCTGATGCGCTTCAGGGCGTGCGCGCTGTTCGACGCGCACAAGCCGTGCGGCGCAGAGGCGAACATGGCAAAGCTCCTCGCCGCCGACGCATCGTGGGAGGCCGCCAACGCGTGCCTGCAGTTCCACGGCGGCTTCGGCTTCGCGGCCGAATACGACGTCGAGCGCAAGTTCCGCGAAACGCGGCTCTACCAGGTGGCGCCAATCTCGACGAATCTGATCCTGTCGTACGTGGCGGAGCATGTGCTCCGGCTTCCGCGGAGTTTCTAAGTACTCATGCTGCCGCTTTCCGGCACCCTCGTCGTCACTCTCGAGCACGCAATTGCGGCGCCGTTTTGCACGCGTCAGCTTGCCGATCTCGGCGCGCGCGTGATCAAGGTCGAGCGGCCGGGTACGGGCGACTTCGCGCGCGGGTACGACGAGCGCGTGCACGGGCTGGCGTCGCACTTTGTGTGGACCAACCGCAGCAAGGAAAGCCTGACGCTCGACGTCAAGCATCCGGAAGCGGCGGCGATCCTCGCTGCGCTCACGTCGCGCGCCGACGTGCTGGTGCAGAACTTGGCGCCCGGCGCTGCGGCGCGGCTCGGCCTGTCGCACGAGGCGCTGTCGGCGCGCAACGCGCGCCTGATCGTCTGCGACATCTCCGGCTACGGCGCCGACGGACCGTACCGCGACAAGAAAGCCTACGACCTGCTGATCCAGAGCGAGTCAGGCTTTCTCGCGGTCACCGGAACGGCGGACGAGCCGGCCAAGGCCGGGTGCTCGATCGCCGACATTGCCGCGGGCATGTATGCGTATACGAACATCCTCGCCGCGCTGATCGAGCGCGCGACAACCGGCCGCGGCAAGGCGATCGACGTGTCGATGCTGGAGAGCATGGTCGAGTGGATGGCTTTTCCGCTCTACTACGCATACGAAGGGCAGGCGCCGCCGCGGCGCACGGGCGCCGCGCACGCGACGATCTACCCATACGGACCCTTTCCGGCGGGCGACGGCAAGACAGTGATGCTCGGGCTGCAGAACGAGCGCGAATGGGTTGTCTTCTGCGAGCGGGTGCTCGGGCGGCCCGAGCTCGCCGCAGACGAGCGCTTCTCGTCCAACTCGTTCCGCACCGCGCACCGGCAGGAGCTGCGCGAGATCATCGTCGCCGCATTCGCGCCATACACCGCGGCGCAGGTGATCGCGCGTCTCGGCGAGGCGAGTATCGCGAACGCGCGCATGAACGACATGGGCGAGGTGTGGGAACACCCGCAGCTCGCGGCGCGCCGACGCTGGTCGCAGGTCGACACATCGGCGGGCCCGATCCGCGCGCCGATCCCGCCTGGGCTGCCGGCCGAGCCGCCACCGCGCATGGATCCGGTCCCCGTGCTCGGCCAGCACACCGAGGCAATTTTGCGCGAGCTGGGCTACGACGAAGCACAGATCGGGCGGCTGCGCCAGGACAAGGCCATCTAGGGAAAAATCGATGACGACCAACACGACATCTCCCACCGCTGCGCTTGCGCGATTCGCGAGCGTGCTTCGCTTTGACGACATCCCGCCCGCGGTCGTCGATCGCGCTTGCGACCTGATGCTCGACTGGGCGGCCTCGGCGCTCGCCGGAAAAGGGGCCCGCGCCGTCGAAACGATCGAGCGGTTCGCGACCGCGATGGGACCCGCGTCGGGCGGCAGCGAAGTGCTGATCTCTCGCCGTCGCACGTCGCCGCTTTTCGCCGCGATGGTCAACGGGGCGGCGTCGCACTTCGCGGAACAGGACGACGTCCACAACGGCTCGGTGTTCCATCCGGCGTCGGTGGTGTTCCCGCCGGCGCTCGCAGTCGCGCAGGCGCTCGGCTGCCCGGGCCGCAATCTCCTGACGGCCGCGGTCGCGGGCTACGAGGTCGGCATCCGCGTTGGCGAGTTCCTCGGTCGCTCGCACTACAAGGTGTTCCACACGACCGGCACCGCGGGCACGGTGGCCGCCGCGGCGGCCACCGGCCGGTTGCTCGGGCTCTCGCCTTCGCAGATGCAGCACGCGTTCGGATCGGCTGGGACGCAGGCGGCCGGGCTGTGGGAGTTCCTGCGCGATGCGGCCGATTCGAAGCAGCTGCACACGGCGAAGGCATCGGCCGATGGCCTGCTGGCCGCGTACCTCGCGAAGGACAGCTTCACGGGCGCATCGAGGATCCTGGAAGGCGCGCAGGGGATGGCAGCCGGCATGTCGAGCGACGCCGATCCCGCAAAGCTGACCGACCGGCTCGGCGAGCGCTGGGCGCTCGCGGAGACGTCGTTCAAGTACCACTCGTCGTGCCGGCATACGCATCCTGCGGCGGATGCACTGCTTGTGCTGATCGAAAAGCACGGGCTCACGCCGGATGACATCGCGCAGGTCACCGCGCACGTTCATCAAGCGGCGATCGATGTGCTGGGTCCGGTGGTTTCGCCATCGTCCGTGCACCAGGCGAAGTTCTCGATGGGCACCGTGCTCGGGCTGATCGCGACGTACCGCAAGGCGGGGCTCGCCGAGTTTCAGCAGCACTTCGCCGACCGGGCGATCGACGAATTCCGCAGGAAGGTGACGATGGCACTCGATGCAGAGATCGATCACGCGTACCCGCGCCGCTGGATCGGCAAGGTCACGGTGCGCACTGTCGACGGCCGCCAGTTGTCGGCGCGCGTCGACGAGCCCAAAGGCGACCCCGGCAACACGCTGACGCGCTCAGAGATCGTCGACAAAGCGGTGCGGCTCGCGCAGTTCACCGGCGCGGCGACCGCGGACGAGACGCGTGGAATCGCGCGTGCGATTTACGCGCTGCCATCCGCACCCCGCGTAGCAGTGCTGCTAGTGGGCGAGCACGCAGTCGAGCGCGGACAGCACCTGCCGATCGAAGTGTGATGGCCACAAGCCCAACCTCCGCCGGTCCGGCCACCGACTTCGACGCGCGCGCGGCGACGTGGGACGACGACCCGTCGAAGGTCGAGCGCGCCAAAGCGGTGGCCGAGGCAATCGCGCGCGAGATTCCGCTGTCACCGTCGATGCGTGCACTCGAGTACGGCGCGGGTACCGGCCTGCTTTCGTTCCTGCTACGCGACAAGCTGGGCGAGATCACGTTGGCGGACGTCTCGGATGGAATGCTCGACGTCGCGCGCAGAAAGATCGCCGCCGCCGGCGATCCACGCATGCGCGCGGTCCGGCTCGATCTGTCCGCGGGCGATGCCGTCCCCGGCGCGTTCGACATCGTCTACTCGCTGATGACACTGCATCACATCCCGGACACCGACGGCATCCTGCGCCGCTTCCACCGTGTGCTCGCGCACCAGGGCGTGCTTTGTGTCGCCGATCTCGACACCGAGGACGGCTCGTTTCACGGCGCGGGCTTCGACGGCCACAGGGGTTTCGACCGTGTAACGCTGCGCGCGAAGTCGCTCGCCGCGGGCTTTGCCGACGCCCGCTTCACGACTGCTTGCGAAATGCACAAGGAAGCCGGAGGCCTGATGCGCTCGTTCTCGATCTTCCTGATGGTCGCGGTGAAGGCATGACCGGTACAGGGTGCTCAGCGGAACTTATCGCGCGTTCTTACCTGTTCGTGCCAGGCACGCGTCCCGAGCGCTTCGCGAAGGCGGTCGCGTCCGGCGCGCACGCGGTGGTCGTCGATCTCGAGGACGCAGTCGCGCCGGCGGACAAGGATCGCGCACGGGAGATCGTCGCCGGCGCGCTCGACGCGGCCCGGCCCCTGTGCGTGCGCATCAACGGCGCCGGCACGCCGTGGTTCGACGCCGACCTCGCGCTGTGTGCACATCCCGGGGTCGCGGCCGTCATGCTGCCAAAGACGGAGGACGCGGCGCGGTTGCGGCTGTCCATGCCGCCGCACATGGCAGCGCGAGCGTAATGCCGCTGATCGAATCAGCAGCGGGGCTGTGGAACGCGCGCGCGATCGCCGAGACACCTGGGGTGCTGCGCCTCGCGTTCGGCTCGATCGACTTTCAGGTCGACCTGGGCATGTCCGACGATGAGCTGCTCGCGTACCGCGCGGCCATTGTGCTCGCGTCACGCGTCGCCGGCCGCATCGCGCCCGTCGACGGCGTCACGACATCGATCGACGACACCGCGCTCGTGCGGCGCGATGCCGAGCGCGCCCGCGCGCTGGGCTTCGGCGGCAAGCTGTGCATCCATCCGGCACAGGTCGCGACCGTCAACGCCGCGTTTCAGCCAACTGACACGCAAGTCGCCTGGGCTGAGCGCGTCGTTGCAGCTGACGCCGCCGCGCAGGGCGCGGCCATCGCGGTCGATGGCCGGATGGTCGACCGTCCTGTACTGCTGCAGGCGAGAGCGATTCTTTCCGAGGCAGGGCGGATGCCGCGCGGCTGACCGCCGTGTCTGCTACGCGTAGTTGGAAACTTCGATCAGATTGCCGTCCGGGTCGCGAAAGTACACCGAACGGATCGGCCCGGTCGCGCCGGTGCGCATCACTGGGCCGTCGACGATCGTGACGCCACACTCGGCAAGGTGTTCAATCACTTCGTCGAGCGCAACGTCCGCGATCAGACACAGATCGGCCGAGCCGGGCGTCGGCAGCGCCGCCTTCGGCTCGAACTCGCGGCCTGCCTGGTGCAGGTTGATCTTCTGGCGTCCGAACGCGAGTGCCTTGCGTCCTTCGCCGAACGTGACGACCTGCATGCCGAGCACGCGCGCATAGAACGAACAGGTCGCCTCGACGTCGCGAACGGTCAGGACCAGGTGGTCGAGTCTGTCGATTCGCATGTGGCAGTCACAGGTGCTTCAACCGCAAAATCGTACCGTCGTCGGCGCCGGATCAGGATAGCGCTGGCGCGGCCACAGTCATCGCTCCAGCGGCAATGCGCTGAATCTCAACCTGCATCACAATACGGGCCGTTCCGCGACGGCGTGTCTTTGGCCGGCCGCGTCAACTGCGTAGGACCTTGCTGGGCATCAGGGAGGGGCCATAACCCTTCCTCGAATCTTCCGAACACTTTGCAGGCAGGTTCACATGACATCTCCGGACATCGAACTCGAACACCGCATCGCCTCCCGCTTGTTGGACGTCCTGATCCGCGCCGGGCTCATCCTGGCGCTGGTCTTACTCTGCTACCGGATCTTCTCGCCCTTCCTGACCCTGATGGTCTGGGCGCTGATCCTGGCCGTGACGCTGTACCCGCTGCACCAGATGCTCGCCGCCAGGATGGGCGGCAGGCAGGGCTGGTCGGCAACGCTGCTGACTCTCCTCGGGGTCGCGTTGATCGTCGCGCCGACCGCTGTGTTGTTGAGCTCGTTCGGCGACTCGGTGCAACAGCTGGTCACCGACGTGCAGAGCGACACCCTGGAAATCCCGCCGCCGCGCGACGGAGTCGCCGAATGGCCGCTGGTCGGTGATAAGGTGCATGCGCTTTGGTCCAAGGCCCATGCCGACCTTCCTGCCCTGATCAAGAGCATGCAGCCACAGATCGGTGACATCGCCAAGTCGGCACTTGCCTTCGTCGCCGGCATCGGCGTCGGACTACTGGCGTTCGTCGCCTCCTTCATCATCGCTGGGATCATCATGGCTTTCGGACAGGCCGGCAGCAGTGCCAGCGTGGCGATCTTCTCGCGCATCGTCGGCCCGGAGCGCGGCCCGGAGTTCACCAAGCTGTCGACGGCAACCATCCGCGCCGTCGCCGCGGGCGTCCTCGGCGTGGCCCTCATCCAGGCCATCATCGTCGGCCTCTGCCTGCTGCTCGCGAGCATTCCCTTTGCCGGCGTTCTCGCGGTCATCGTTCTCGTCCTCGGCATCGCACAGGTGCCTGCACTGCTGGTCACCTTGCCGGCGATTGCCTACATCTGGACGGTTGGCGACTACGGCACCGGCGAAGCGACCGTCTACACGATCCTGCTTTTTGTCGCCGGCATGGCCGACAACGTGCTGAAGCCGCTGATGCTCGGACGCGGCGTCGATGCACCGATGCCGGTGATCCTGATCGGCGCGCTCGGCGGGATGGCCGTCGCGGGCATCCTCGGCATGTTCGTCGGCGCGACGCTGCTCGCCCTCGGCTACCAGATCTTCATGGGCTGGGTACACACCAACCCGGATGCCGTCAACGGCGGCGAAAAGAGCGAAACAACCGCCGCCGGTTGAGCGAATGTGCGCCACCACGCCGCGGCGCATGCTGCCGCAGCGCCTGCTTCTCGCAGGTTGTCTGCTACTGGGTGCCTGCACGATGGTCGGCCCCGATTTCGTGCGCCCGGAAGTTCCGTGGCTTGCCCATTGGTCGAGCAGCGCGCTGCAGTCGGACGCGACCGTACGAGGGCAGCAGCGCGAGCACCCGACGATCGACCAATGGTGGCGCTACTTCGACGATCCGGTGCTCGATTTGCTGATCGCCGAAGCACAACGCCAAAACACCGACGTCCGCATTGCCGGCCTGCGCATTCTCGAAGCGCGCGCCCAGCTCGGCATCGCCGGCAGCACACTCTATCCACAAGTGCAGCAACTGACAGGTGAGGCGCTGCGTGCCGGTCGGCGGGAGTCGAACGGCCCTGATACCGCCTGCTTGGAGCTACCGCGTCGGGCTGGACATCGCATGGGAACTGGACTTCTGGGGCAAGTTCCGGCGCGGCGTCGAGTCTGCGGATGCCGCCTATTTCGCCAGCATCGCCAGCTACGACGACGTGCAAGTGCTGATCGCGGCGCAGACCGCCAGCTTCTACGTCACCATCCGCACCATCGAACAGCGTCTGCGCATTGCGCACGAAAACGCGGCGCTGCAGAAACGCAGCCTCGAAATCACCGAACGCCTGTTCAAGAGCGGCAACGAGTCCGAGCTCGATGTCCAGCAGGCGCGGACGCAGTATCTGAGTACCGTCGCTTCGATTCCCGAGCTCGAGGGCAGCCTGC
>CAVZJO010000003.1:0-595494 GCA_963775635.1 uncultured beta proteobacterium
GGAGACGGACGGATTCGAACCGTCGATGCACGTTTTTGCGCGCATGCTCCCTTAGCAGGGGAGTGCCTTCGACCTCTCGGCCACGTCTCCGGATCCTGATCACGAAAAAATCCGCGCGGGACGGAGCCCGCGCGAGACGCAAGTTTAGTCGCTGCCGCCAGCGGCAGCAAACGTCAGGCAGGCGCCTGTTCAAGGCCGAACGCCTTGTGCAGCGCGCGGACTGCGAGTTCCATGTACTTGTCCTCGACTACCACCGAGATCTTGATTTCGCTGGTCGAGATCATCTGAATATTAATGCCCTCTTCGGACAGCGTGCGGAACATCAGGCTGGCGATGCCCACATGCGATCGCATGCCGATGCCGACCACCGAAACCTTGGCGATCTTCGGGTCGCCGACGATCTGCTTGGCGCCGACGTGATCCTTGACTTTGCTGTTCAGCACTTCGAGCGCTTTCTGGTACTCGTTGCGGTGAACCGTGAACGAGAAGTCGGTCGTGCCTTCGACGCTGATGTTCTGCACGATCATGTCGACGTCGATGTTCGCATCGGCGATCGCGCCGAGGATCTGGTAGGCGATGCCGGGACGATCGGGCACTCGCGTCAGCGTGATCTTGGCCTCGTCGCGCGAGAACGCGACGCCGGAGATGACTGCCTTTTCCATCATGGAGTCTTCCTCGAAGGTGATCAGCGTGCCGGACGCGGCTTCCGCGGCCAGCGGCATTTCGGGTTCGGTGAGGCTCGACAGCACGCGCAGCGGCACGCGGTACTTGCCGGCAAATTCGACCGAGCGGATCTGCAGCACCTTGGAGCCGAGGCTCGCCATCTCGAGCATCTCTTCGAAGGTGACTTTCTCCAGCCGGCGCGCCTCGGGCACGATGCGCGGGTCGGTCGTGTAGACACCGTCAACATCGGTGTAGATCAGGCACTCGTCGGCCTTGAGCGCGGCCGCGAGCGCCACGGCCGAAGTATCGGAACCGCCGCGACCCAGCGTCGTGATGTTGCCGTGCTCGTCCGCGCCCTGGAATCCAGCGACGACGATGATCGCGCCCTGCGCGAGGTCGCGCCGGATGTTCTTCTCGTCGATCTCGAGAATGCGCGCCTTGGTGAACGCGCTGTCGGTCAGCACGTGGACCTGCGGGCCGGTGTAGCTCTTGGCCTCGAGTCCGCGGTCCTTGAGCGCCATCGCCAGAAGTCCGATCGTGACCTGCTCCCCCGTGGAGGCGACGACGTCGAGCTCGCGCGGGTCCGGAATCGCCTGCACTTCCTTCGCCAGCCCCAGCAGCCGGTTGGTCTCGCCGCTCATGGCCGACACGATGACGACCAGCTGGTGACCCGCCCGACTCCACTTTTCGAGCCGGCGCGCGACATTCTTGATGCGCTCGACCGTACCGACCGAGGTGCCGCCGTATTTGTGAACGATCAGGGCCATGAGAGCGCGGCGATTGCCGCGGAGAGGTGAGCAGCCGGTGATTATAGGTAGGAGAGCTGGTTCGGCCGTCTGATCCGCATCAGAACGGTGGAGCAACCCCGGTCACTCGCGCTCGATTAGGATCGCGTCCGGCTGCCAGATGATCGTGATGCGCTCGCCGTCGCGGTCGGTCAGGCGCACGTCGGCGCCAAGCGCGGCCACATAGATCAGCTCGCCGTCGCGCCACAGCAAGGGCAGGCGCGCGCGGTCGAACTCCGCGATGCCGGCGTCCTGGTAAAGCCGCTTCAGCGTTCGCGACGGGCGGCCGGCGTACGGCTTGAAGCGCTCTCCTCCGGACCGCGCCTTCACTTCGAGTGGCTTGGCTGCCAGCCACTCCGGATCAAAACCTTCACGGTCGGTCTCGCGGTTGAAGCGCAATACGCCGCCCCAGGCGGGCAAGGCGATCTCGCTTTCGCCGTTCCAGCGGAACGATTCGGCGTCGCGATCGTTGTTGTCGGCGTCCCGCAGCAGCAGCAGTCCGCGATAGCGACGCACCTCGCGCCCACCCAGACGCACCAGCAGGCGTGCATCGCTGCGCGCACTGCGAGCCTGCTCGAGCATGTCGACCAGGCGGGCGCGCGACTGCGCTTCGATGCCATGCGTGCCGAGCCACGCGCGCAACACCCAGGTCTGGCGTGCCGCAGGCAGTGTCGCGAGCGCATCCAGCCTTAGCATTCCGACCGGGGCCCCGTCCTGGCAGAGCGCCAGGTCGCCCTCAGCGACGCTGCGCAGCGCTTCGGCAGCTTCAGCGACGAGTTCCACCGAGCGCGCGGCCGCTGCACGGAAACCCGGCCGCAGCGCGTCCAGGCGAGGCAGCACATCGAGGCGGACCGCATTGCGCAGCAGCGCGCGATCGTCGTTGCTGTCATCCTCGATGAACGCCAATTTCCGCTGATCGACGTAACGCCGGACATCGTCGCCCGCAATGTCGATGAAAGGCCGCAGCAGCAGCAAGTCGCCGACGGCGAACGGACGCGCGCTTGGGAATGCAGCCAGGCCCTCGATTCCCGCTCCGCGCAGCCACTGGATCAGGAATGTCTCGATACGGTCATCGCGGTGATGAGCGCAGCAGACGACGCGCGCACCGCATTCGGTCGCCGCGTCGGCCAGGGCTTGATAGCGTGCATCGCGGGCCGCTGCCTCGATGCCCCGCCCGCCGCGACGCACCGACACATGGCGGCCGATGAACCGCACGCCCGTCGCGGCTGCCTCCCGTTCGCAATGCGCAAGCCACTCGTCGGCGTGGCGGCTCAATCCATGATGCACGTGGACCGCGACCACCTCGCGCAGCGGTGAACCGCGCCGCGCCGCGAGCCTCGCCATGACGTGCAGCAGCACGGTCGAGTCACGACCGCCGCTATAGCCGACCACCGCAGTCAGTGCGCTCTTGCGCGCCGTGCGGCGCTTCAGCGGCTCTTCGCCGTGGGCATCGAATTCGTCGAGGCGGGACTGTGCGCGCTGCAGCGTCGATGCGACTGCGCTGAGCAGCGACGTTTCGAGCGGATCAGCTGTCCTCGGTCGTGTTCTTGAATCGGCCATAGGCAAGCAGGCGCGCATGACGGGCGGCCAGTAACTCGCGCGGCTTCATGCCGCTGAACTGGCGCAGGCTGTCGGCGAGCGCCCGCTTGAGCAGCGCCGCCATCTGCTTGCCGTCGCGATGCGCCCCGCCCAACGGCTCGGTGACGATCTTGTCGATCAGCCCCAGCGCCTTGAGTCGGTGTGCTGTCAGGCCGAGCGCCTCCGCGGCCTCGGCCGCTTTGTCCGCGCTCTTCCACAGGATCGACGCACAGCCTTCGGGTGAGATGACCGAGTAAGTCGCGTACTGCAGCATCAGCACCTGGTCGCCGACCGCCACGGCCAGTGCGCCGCCAGAGCCGCCCTCGCCGATGATGGTGGCGATGATCGGCACTTTCAGTTGCGACATCTCATAAAGATTGTGTCCGATCGCCTCGGACTGCCCGCGCTCCTCGGCGTCGATGCCGGGATAGGCGCCGGGAGTGTCGACGAAGGTGAACACCGGCAGACTGAACTTCTCTGCCAGCTTCATCAGCCGCAACGCCTTGCGGTACCCCTCCGGCTTGCTCATGCCGAAGTTACGCAGCGCGCGCTCCTTGGTGTCGCGTCCCTTCTGGTGACCCATCACCATCACGGACTGCCCGTTGAAGCGTGCCAGTCCGCCGACGATCGACAGGTCGTCGGAGAATGAACGATCGCCGTGCAGCTCGTGGAAGTCGGTGAGGAGATCGGCGACGTAGTCCAGCGTGTACGGGCGCTGCGGATGGCGCGCGATCTGCGAGACCTGCCACGGTGAGAGCTTGGCGTAGATGTCCTTCAGCAGCCCCTGGCTCTTCTTCTGCAGCCGTTCGATCTCCTCCGAGATATCGACCGCCGAGTCATCCTGTACGAATCGCAGTTCGTCGATCTTCGTTTCCAGCTCGGCGATCGGCTGTTCAAATTCGAGGAATGTGGTCTTGGCCATTCTTGTCTTCAGTATTCGACAGGCACCGGGTCGAGGCTGCGCCAAAGGTACCAGGTGGCCACGCTGCGCCACGGCTCCCACGCTGCTGCCAGCGCCGTGATCTGCGCACGCGGACCCTTGCCGCTCATCGGTGCTCCGTCGAAATAGTTGATGCTCACGGCCTTCAGCAACCCCAGGTCGTCCAGCGGCAGCACATTAGGCCGGAGCAGGTTGAAGATCAAGAACATCTCGGCGGTCCAGCGCCCGATGCCGCGGATGTCGGTCAGTTCGGCGATGATCGCTTCGTCGTCCTGCTCGGCAAACCGCGACGGATCGACTCGCCCTGTCGCGAAGTGCTGCGCGAGATCGCGTATGTACTCGACCTTACGGTCCGACAGGCCGCACGCGCGCAGTGTCGTGGCTCGCTTGCGCAGCACGGAGCCCGGAGCCAGCTCGCCGCAGCAGTCCGCGAAGCGACGCCAGACGGCCTCTGCCGCCTTCACCGAGATCTGTTGTCCGACGATCGCGCGCGCCAGTGTGGGGAAGGCATCGCCGCGGGATGCCAGCGCGACACGCGGATGCGCGGCGATGATCCGCGCCAGCGTGTCGTCGCTGCGTCCGAGCGCGCTCTTGGCGCGAGTCCAGTACGGCGGACGGCTGGCCGAGATCATCTACTGCCGGCGCCAGGTCGTGCCGGCGCCGCTGTCCTCGAGCACAATGCCCTTCGAAGCAAGTTCGGCGCGCAGTCGGTCGGCCTTCGCAAAGTCACGAGCTTTCTTTGCCTCCGCCCGCTGCGCAATTAGCGCGTCGATGGCGTCCTCATCGAGCGGGACCACGGCACCCATTTCGGCCTGGATCTCTTGTCCACGTAGCGCGACGGAAAGCGAGCTTGCCGGACCCCTCTGAAGATAGGCCTTCGGAGAGGACTGCAGCAGTCCCAGCACACCGCCCAGCCGCAGCAACTGCCGCGCCAGAACCGTCGAGTGCGTGCGATTGACCTCGCCCGCGAGATCGAACAGGGCAGCGATTGCGATCGGGGTATTGAAGTCGTCGTCCATCGCTGCGCCGAATCGCGCCGCGTGTGCTTCGTTCCAGTCGATCGGTGCCGCGTCGGCTGGCGTGTCGCGCAACGCGGTATACAGGCGTGCCAGCGCCGCGCGCGCCTCGGTCAGCTGCTCCTCGGCGAACTGGAACTGGCTGCGGTAATGCGAACGCAGCAGGAAGAATCGCACGGCTTCGGGGTCATAGCGGCGCACGGCTTCGCGGATCGTGACGACATTGCCGAGCGATTTCGACATCTTGTCGTCGCCCATGCGCAGCGCGCCGGTGTGGATCCACAGGTTGGCGAACGGCTGCTCGAATGCGCCCTCGCTCTGCGCGATCTCGTTCTCGTGATGGGGAAAAATGAGGTCCGGGCCACCGCCATGAATGTCGAAGGTCTGACCCAGCAGCGCGCCCGCCATCGCCGAGCACTCGATATGCCAGCCGGGACGGCCTGCACCCCAGCTTGATTCCCACTGCGGCTCGCCCGGCTTGGCGCGCTTCCACAGCACGAAGTCGAGAGGATCGTTCTTGCTGGCATCCACCGCGACGCGTTCGCCGGCACGCAGTTCGTCGAGCGTTCGTCCGGAGAGCTTGCCGTAGCCCGGAAACTTGCGCACTGAGAAGTTGACATCGCCGTCGTCGGCCTGGTACGCGAGATCTTTTTGCTGCAGTAGGCCGATGATGTCGAGCATCTGGGGGACGTACTCAGTTGCGCGGGGCTCGTGATCGGGCAAGGCCAACCCCAGCGCTGCGAAGTCCTCGTTCATCGCCGCGATGTAGCGCGTCGTCAGCTCGCTCGGTGTTTCGCCATTTTCTGCGGCGCGCTTGATGATCCTGTCGTCGATGTCGGTGATGTTGCGCACGTAGGTCACATCGAACCCGCGCGCGCGCAGCCAGCGCTGCATCACGTCGAACGCGACGAAGGTGCGGCCGTGGCCGATGTGCGTCAGGTCGTAGGTCGTGACGCCGCACACGTACATCTTCACCTTGCCCGGCTCGATCGGCCGCAGCGGTTCCTTGCGACGCGTCAGCGTGTTGTGGATCTCGATGGTCATGGTGTATCCCGCGAATCATCCAGCACAAGCCGGACGGAAATGTGGCGCAGCAGCGGCGTGCAGGGGCGCCCACGAAGGCGTTCGTCAACAGCGCCGGGACAACATTTCGGGGATATCAGCGGAGCGGCGGTTGTAGAATCCGCGCAGTATATCAACGCCTTGCATCCTTCCTGTGGTCCTTTCCTCCCGATGCCTGCCCGATTGCTGATCGGCTGTCTACTCGCTCTGCTGTCGGCATGGGGCAGCGCGATCGGCCAGGTCTCCACGGGCCTTCCGCCGCAAACCATCGGGACGCTACCCAGCGACAAGGAAATTCCGACCGAACTGCAGCAGGTGCAGCAAATGCTCGCAGCCGGCCGTGCCCAGCAAGCCCTCGAACGGGCCGATGCGCAACTGGCGAAGAATCCGCGCGACGCGCAGATGCGCTTCGTGCGAGGCGTGATCTTGACCGAGATGAAGAGAACCGACGAAGCGCGCGACGCCTTCCAGCGCCTCACCGAGGACTTCCCTGAACTGCCCGAACCGTACAACAACCTCGCGGTGCTGTATGCCGGCGAAGGCCGCCTCGACAGCGCGCGGGCCGCGCTCGAAATGGCCCTCACGGCCGCTCCCAACTACGGCACCGCTCTCGAAAATCTCGGCGACATCTACCTGCAGATGGCGGCCGACTCGTACCAGCGCGCCGCCAAGCTCGACCCTGCCAATCGTCAGGCCAGCGCGAAGCTGGCGTTGGCACGTGAGCTGATCGACAAGTCGCGCAGTGTGCGTTAGTCATCACCCTTGAAAGGTCCATCGATGAGAATGTCTGCCGTGCTGCTTTGCGTCGCCATGGCCACACCCGGGGCGGTGCTCGCCCAGCGGGTCTCACTCGACACGACGATGGGAACGATCGTCATCGAACTGGTGCCGCAGGCCGCTCCGAAGACCGTCGCCAACTTCATCGAGTACGTCAAGAGCGGCCACTACAACAACACCGTGTTCCACCGCGTGATGGGCACATTCATGATCCAGGGCGGCGGCTACACCGCCGACCTGACCGAGAAGCCGACCCGCGCCCCGATCCCACTCGAGAGCCAGAGCGGGCTGAAGAACGACCGCGGCGCGGTCTCGATGGCGCGCCGCTCCGATCCGAACTCCGCGACGTCGCAGTTCTTCATCAACGTGGTGGACAATCCGCGCCTCGACTATCCGAACCCGGACGGTCACGGGTACGCGGTGTTCGGCAAGGTGGTCGAAGGCATGGATGTCGTCGACAAGATACGCGCGGTCCCGACCGGACCGAGCGGGTCGCACCAGAGCGTGCCGACGACACCCGTCGTCATCAAGTCGGCGAAAGTCATCAAGTAAATCCGGGAGCACGCATGGTCCGCCTCTACACCAATTTCGGTCCCATCACGATCGAACTCGATCACGAACGCGCGCCCAAGACGTCCGAGAATTTCGAGTCGTATGTCCGCAACGGCTTCTACGACGGGACGCTGTTTCACCGGGTCATCAACGGTTTCATGATTCAGGGCGGAGGCTTCGAGGCAGGAATGCGCCAGAAGACCGCGGAGGCGCCGATAGAAAACGAGGCGCGCAATGGACTGCGCAATGCCAAATACACGATCGCGATGGCGCGCACCAGCGATCCGCATTCGGCCTCCTCGCAGTTCTTCATCAACGTCGCGGACAATGAGTTCCTCAACCACACGGAGCCGACCCCGCAGGGTTGGGGTTACTGCGTGTTCGGCAAGGTGATCGAGGGTTTCAGCGCGGTCGACAAGATCAAGGCCGTGCGCACCGGACGCCGCAGCGGTCACCAGGACGTGCCCGAAGTCGACGTGCTGATCGAGCGCGCAGAAGTAACCCAGTGAGCCGCGAGCATGCGCAGGCGAGCGCCGTTGCGCCGGTGCTCGCTGTCGAGCGGAACATCGCACCGCTGACAGATCCGATCGTCATTTCCGACCTTCACCTAACGACCGACCGTCCGCGCACGGTCGCGCGCTTCCTGCGCTTTATGCAGCAGGACGCACCGGGACATCCCGAACTGCTGATCCTCGGCGATCTGTTCGAGTTCTGGATCGGCGATGATGCCGGCGCGGCCGCTGCGCCGATTGTCGAAGCGCTGGCCGCCGCGACACAGACCGGGCAGCGCCTGCTGGTGATGCACGGCAATCGCGATCCACTGCTGGGTAGCGCGTTTGCCAACGCGACCGGTGCGACGCTCCTCGCCGATCCGCTGGTGGTCGATGTGGCCGGCACACGCACCCTGCTCACGCACGGCGACGCCTGGTGCACGCTCGACGTCCCCTACCAGCGGATGCGCGCGACGGTGCGTCAGCCCGAATTCCAGTCCGACTTCCTTGCACGGCCGCTTGCCGACCGCATCGCCTTCGCGCGCAGCCTGCGCATGCAGAGCGAAAGCGAGAAGGCGGTCAAGGCGGCGGACATCATGGACGTCACGCAGGACGCCGTGCTGGCAGCCGTGCGGGAAGCGGGAGTACAACGCGTGATCCATGGCCATACGCACCGCCCCGCGGCGCATGTCGTCGATATCGACGGCAGTCGTGTCGAGCGGTGGGTGCTGCCCGACTGGGACCTTGACGACGTCGAGCCGCGCGGCGGGTTTCTCGACTTCGTCGACGGGCAGCCCCGGCTGGTGTTCTTCGACGACTAGGCTAAAGTCGACAGCAGCGTCACTCGTCGACGAGCCGATTGAGCTGGGTCGGATCGACTTTAGGTGCCTCGCGCTTTGCTTCGTCGAGCGCGATCCCGTTGCGCTCCAGCGCCGCAACCAGACGATCGATCTCGCGTTGCTGGGCCACGGCGTGGTCGATCAGGCCATGCAGTGCCTTGGCCAGCGGATCATCGCCGTTCTGTGTGATTCCATAGGCTGAGAATCCCATCTGATTGGCGGCCTGCTCGCGCCGCGCGTCGGCTTCCTTGTGCAGGATGCGCGCCGGGTTGCCGACCGCAGTCGCCCCGGGCGGAACCTCCTTCAGCACCACCGCGTTGGAACCGATGCGCGCACCGTCTCCGACCGTGAAGCCGCCGACGACCTTCGCGCCGGCACCGACGATGACGTTTCGCCCCAGCGTCGGATGGCGCTTGGCACCCTTCGCAAGCGACGTGCCTCCGAGCGTCACGCCCTGATAGATGGTCGTACCGTCACCGATCTCTGCGGTTTCGCCGATCACGATCCCCATTCCGTGGTCAATGAAGACATAGCGACCGATCTGCGCGCCGGGATGGATCTCGATGCCGGTCAGCCAGCGCGAGATGTGCGAAATGAAGCGCGCGAGCCACAGCAGGCCGGCCTTCCAGATCGCGTGCGCCAGCCGATGCAACGTCAGCGCGTGCAGGCCGGGGTAGCAGGTCAGCACCTCCCAGCGCGAGCGCGCGGCGGGATCGCGCTCCAGGATGCAGTTGATGTCTTCTCGCAGGTGCGTGAACATGGTCGATGGAATGAATGCCCCGTCGATTGTACGGAGGCGTGGCGGTTGCCAGGGCCTGCTCACGCCAAAGCCGGGAGTGCGAAGGCGAATGGCGGGATGCAGTGCGAGGCGCCGCGAGCGCCGTTGGTAGATACCAACAAGCGAAGCGGCAACGACGCAATGCGCCCGCCATTCGCCTTCCCGCCGGGTTGGGCCGAAATGCGGCGTCTGCTTTGTCGGACGGCTTGCGAATGGGAGCTACCATTCGCCGCGCCGCCCTTCGCGCATTCATCCGCATTGCGGCCCAACGCATCTCCCGCATTTGGCGTGAACAGGCCCTAGCCGCGGCGCTTGCGTCCGGTCCGCTCGGCACGCGGCTGGATCACCGCGGCCAGCACGCCGCGCAGCAGATCGACCTCGGTCTGAGTCGGGCGCGCCCGGTTGAAGAGCCGCCGCAGCCGCACCATCAGCGTCTTCGGTTCGGCGGGATCGTGGAACCCAACCGCGGCCGCGGCTTGCTCGAAGTGCGCATACAGCTTTTCGAGCGCGTCGACGCCGGCCGGCGGGTCGTCGTCATCGAAGCGTCGCTGCCCCGGCTGGATGGCCGACGTGCCGCGCAGCGCGAGTTGCGCCTCGTACGCAGCGACCTGCACCGACTGCGCCAGATTGAGCGACGCAAAGTCCGGGTTGGCCGGAATCGCGCAGCAGACCTGGCAGCGCTGCACATCGGCGTTCGACAGTCCGCTGCGCTCGGTGCCAAAAACGAAAGCGACATCGCCCGCGCCTAGAGCCGCAAGCTGCTGCGCACACTCGCCGGCCACGTCGCGCAGGTCGCGCAGCGCTGGGCCGTATTCGCGGTCATAGCCGGTCATCGCCACGGCGAACGAAACGCCCTGCAGCGCCTCGGGGACACTCGCGACGCAGTGACTGGCCAGCAGCACGTCGGCTGCGCCGGTGGCTAGCGCGACTGCGTCCGCATCCTCGCGGTAAGTCGCGCTGCGCGGCGACACCACGACCAGCCGGCTGAATCCCATCGTCTTGATCGCGCGGGCGGCCGCGCCGATGTTGGCAGCGAGCGTCGGTTCCACCAGCACGAATCGAACGCGATCAAACGATGATGAAGGCAACGAGGCACTCACGGTAACCGATGCGGTGATCGACTAAGATGCGAGGGTCAGTCTAGAACCTATCCGATGCGGCGGCGGTTCTGCCGCCCGCGCCCACCATGCACCCGATGCTCAATACGGCCGTCAAGGCCGCGCGCAAGGCTGGTTCCATCATCAACCGAGCCAGCGTCGACCTCGACGGTGTCCGCATCAGCACCAAGGGGCGCAGCGACTTCGTCACCGAGGTCGACCATGCGGCGGAGCATGCCATCGTCGACACGCTGCTGAAGGCGTATCCAGATCACGCGATACTGGCCGAGGAGTCGGGCGCAAAGGGCGATTCCGAGTACACCTGGATCATCGATCCGCTCGACGGAACCACGAACTTCATCCATGGGTTCCCGCAGTACGCGGTATCCATCGGGCTGCGCCATCGCGGCCTGATTACGCAGGCGGTCGTCTATGACCCGACCCGCAACGAGCTCTTCACCGCGACGCGCGGGCGTGGAGCCTTCCTCAACGAGCGGCGCATCCGCGTGTCGCGCCGCGATCGACTGGGCGAAAGCCTGATCGGCACCGGCTTTCCATTCCGCAGCTTCGAGCACCTCGACGAGTACGTGCGCATGTTCAAGAGCATCACCGAGCACACCGCGGGAATCCGCCGCCCTGGTGCAGCTGCGCTCGACCTCGCCTATGTAGCGGCCGGACGGCTAGACGGATTCTGGGAGATGGGCCTGTCGGCGTGGGACATGGCCGCGGGCAGCCTGCTGATCCTCGAAGCCGGCGGACTGGTATCGAACTTCAACGGCGAGACCGGCTACCTCGACGATGGTCGCATCGTCTGCGGTGCGCCGCGCATCTTTCCGCAGTTGCTGCGCCTGGTGCAGCAGGTCCATCCGGGCGGAGTCGACTAAGCGCTGCCCGTGTCCGCATGCAGTCGACTTCGCGCGGCACGTTGACCGGCGCCACTGGCGTCGATCCGGGAACGCCGTTGCCGGGCGCAGCGCGTGGCGACCTGCGCGGACACACGCCGATGATGGCGCAATACCTGCGCATCAAGGCGGACCATCCGGATGCTCTGCTGTTCTACCGGATGGGCGATTTCTACGAACTGTTCTACGACGATGCCGAACGCGGTGCGCGCCTGCTCGACATCACGCTGACTTCGCGCGGCGCGTCGGCCGGCATGCCGGTGAAAATGGCGGGCGTTCCGGTCGTGTCGGTCGAGCAATACCTTGCCCGGCTGGTCCGGCTCGGCGAAAGCGTTGCGATCTGCGAGCAGATCGGCGATCCAGCCACCAGCAAAGGGCCAGTCGATCGCAAGGTCGTGCGAGTCGTCACGCCTGGCACACTGACCGACATCAGCGCTGCTGCAGGCCAAGGCCGACGCACCGTTGCTGGCGGTAGCGCCTCCGATGCAGCGCGGCGGACCGTTCGGCCTCGCATGGTTGGTGCTGTCGTCGGGAGAACTGCGCGCGGCTTCGGTCGCGGCGGCGGCGCTGCCCTCTGAGCTGGCGCGCATCACACCGTCCGAAGTGCTGGTGGCCGAAGCCTGGTCGGATGCGCTGGCGGCGCCGGTGGGGAGTGCCGGTGCCGTCGTGCGCTCGCGCCCTGACTGGCACTTCGACGCGGTACGCGGCGCAGCGACGCTGCGCGAAGTACTGCAAGTCGCCGCGCTCGATGCATTCGGTGTCGCCGACGCGCCCGAGATTCTCGCGGCTGCTTCGGCACTGCTCGACTACGCCCGCTCGACCCAGGGCGGACGCTTGCCGCACGTCGCCACCCTGAGGCGCGAGACGCTGTCCGACTACCTGATCCTCGATCCGGTGACCCGGCGCAACCTGGAGATCACGGCGCCGCTGCGCGGCGACGACGGGCCGACGCTGTTCGGCCTGCTCGACCGCTGCGAGACATCGATGGGCAGCCGCCGCCTGCGGCACTGGCTACATCATCCTTGTCGCGACGCCGCGACCCCGGCCGCGCGTCATCGCGCAATCGCCGAACTGCTCGATGCCGCAGCACTGAACGAGACAGTGCGCGGCACGCTACACGGGGTGCCGGACCTCGAGCGCATCGCGACCCGCATCACACTGCGCGCCGTGCGTCCGCGCGAACTCGCTGCCCTGCGCGACGCGCTGCCCGCCGTCGGCCGGCTGGTCGAACAGCTAGGCTCACCCGCGACGCAGTTGCTGTCGGACTTGCAGGCCGGCTGCCGTCTGCCGAGCACCCTCGCCGCGCGACTCGACAATGCGTTGCACGCCGAGCCTGCGCACGCCGTACGCGATGGTGACGTAATCGCCGCCGGTCACGATGCCGAACTCGACGAACTGCGCGCACTGCGCGACCACACCGGGCAGTTCCTGGTCGACCTCGAAGTGCGCGAGCGCGCGCGCACCGGTATCGCCAACCTGCGGGTCGAATACAACCGCGTGCACGGCTTCTACATCGAGGTCACGCACGGCCAGACCGCCAAGGTCCCGGACGATTACCGCCGGCGTCAGACGCTGAAGAACGCCGAGCGCTACATCACGCCCGAACTGAAGTCGTTCGAGGACCGCGTGCTCTCGGCACAGGAACGCGCGCTCGCGCGCGAGAAGGCGTTATACGACGCGCTGGTCGATTCGCTGGCCGATGAGGTACCGGCGCTGCAGCGCGCGGCCGACGCAATTGCCGCCCTCGACGTGCTGGCCGCGCTCGCGCACCATGCGAGGCTGGCCCGATGGGTCGCGCCCGAACTCGTCGACCGGGTCGGCATCGAGATCCGCGGCGCGCGCCATGCGGTTGTCGAGCACGAACCCGAGACCTATGTCCCGAACGACTGCGTGCTGCACCCGGGCCGCCGCCTGCTAGTGATCACCGGCCCGAACATGGGCGGCAAGTCGACCTACATGCGCTCAATCGCGTTGATCGCGCTGCTTGCCTACGCTGGCAGCTTCGTCCCCGCCACGGGCGCGCGGCTAGGTCCGATCGACCGGATCCTGACACGCATCGGCGCCGCCGACGATTTGGCCCGCGGTCGCTCGACCTTCATGGTCGAGATGACCGAGGCCGCTGCCATCCTGGCGAGCGCGACCGAGACGAGCCTTGTGCTGATGGACGAGATCGGCCGTGGCACATCGACGTTTGACGGCATGGCGCTCGCGGCGGCGATCGCGCGCGAGCTGGTCGAGAAGAATCGCTGCCTGACCCTGTTCGCGACGCACTACTTCGAACTGACCCAGCTCGCCGAGCAGCACGCCGAGGTGGCGAATGTGCACGTCGCAGCCGCGGAGTCCAACGGCCGCGTCGTGTTCCTGCACGAAGTACGGCCGGGGCCGGCAAGTCAGAGCTACGGACTGGCGGTCGCGCAGCTCGCTGGAGTGCCGGGCGCCGTCGTGCGGCGCGCTCGCGGCGTGCTCGGCCAGCTCGAGGAGCGTGCGCTAGGCGCCCGCCCTCAGCTCGATCTGTTCGCGCCCACCGCGGAGACGGCTGCACTGCCCGATCGCGACCATGATCTGCGCGAGCGCCTGCGGGACGTCGATCTCGATGAACTGTCGCCCCGCGACGCGCATGCGCTGCTCGGCGAACTGCAAAGGCTCGCCGGCGAGTTCGGCGACAGCTGACCCGTCGCCCGCGTGGGCACTGTCGTCATGCGCATGTGCCGCGCGGGCCGGCTAGTGCCGCGTCTTCGAAGCGTCGCCGACTGAAAAGAAATCGGGCACGACGACGCGCTCTGCATCCTGCAGTTCCTCGGCACTAGCCTCGCGCACCTCGACCACGCGGATATCGAACCGCAGCGCCATGCCGGCCAGCGGATGATTGCCGTCGAGGACGGCCATGCCTTCGGCAATGTCGGTGATCGTGAAAAGGCACGGATCCTCGCCGCCCGGACCCGTCGCCTCGACGCGCAGGCCGATCGACGCATCGGTACCGAGATCCTTGACCGGCGCCAACATCACCAGGTCCGGCTCGTAGTTTCCGAACGCGTCCTCGGGCTCCAGCTGCAAGGTGATGTGCGCGCCGACCTCTTTGCCGGCCAGCGCCTGCTCGATGCGTGGAAAAATGTCGTCACGCCCATGCAGGTAGACAAGCGGCGCGTCGGACTTCTCTAGCAGATTGCCCTGCGCGTCGTACATCGACACGTCGAGGCTTACCAGCGCATCGTCAGCGATCTTCATTCTCTTCCTGCAGACCGAACCGATTATGCGCTGGCCGATTCCTATAATCCCCCACATGACGGTCCAGGTACTGCGCAGGCTGGGTGCGTTGCCGATCGCGCGCTTCATGCGCGAGGCGTGGCAGCGCAAGCCGCTGCTGGTGCGCGCCGCGATCCCCGATTTCGTCGCGCCCGTTGCTCGCGAACGGCTGTTCGAACTCGCGGCGAGCGAACAGGCGGAGACGCGGCTGATCGAGCGTCGTAACGGAAACTGGACGGTGCGCCACGGGCCGTTCGAGCGGCTGCCGTCGACACGCCGGCGCGAGTGGACGGTGCTGTTGCAGGGCGCCGATCTGCTCGACGAGTCCGCGCATGCGCTGCTGCAACGGTTCCGCTTCGTGCCGGACGCGCGACTCGACGACATCATGGTGAGCTACGCGTCGGACGGCGGCGGCGTGGGTCCGCACGTCGACGCCTACGACGTGTTCCTGCTGCAGACCTCGGGACGCCGTCGCTGGCGGATCAGTCGTCAGCACGATCTCCGAATGATCGAGGACGCCCCGCTGCGCATCCTGTCCAACTTCCGTCCGACCGATGAGTTCATGCTGGAGCCCGGAGACCTGCTGTACCTGCCGCCGGGTGTCGCGCACGAAGGCACCGCGATCGGCGAATGCATCACTTGCTCTATCGGCTTTCGTGCCTTCGACTACCAGGAGTTGCTCGAGCCCTATCTCGCCGAATTCGCCGCGCATGCGGCGGTGCCCGGTCGGTACGCCGACGCCGGGCAGCCGGCGACCCGGCGTCCTTCGGCGCTGCCCTCGTCGATGCGGGATCGCGTGCACCAGATGCTGAATGCCCGTCGACCAAGCCTGCATGACACTGCACGCTTCTTGCTGACCTACCTGTCTGAACCGAAAGCTCAGGTTATCTTCGAGCGCCCGTTGAGCGCATTGCGGCGAGCGACGTTTGCCACGCGGGTGCGCTCCAGCGGCGTGCGGCTCGATCGCCGCACGCGATTCCTCTACGACGGCCCGCTGATCGGCATCAATGGGGAATGCGAGCGGGTAGAGAGCGATACCTCCGTGTCGCTGCACCGTCTGGCCGACACGCGCGGGCTGCCGCCAGGGCCGTATGCGGAACAGTTGCTCGACCGCCTGCACGAGTGGTACCTCGCCGGCTGGCTGCGCATCGCACCCGCGGGGACATCCGGATGAAACCGTCGGAAATGAAGCTGGAGGACAAGGCGCCGGAGCGCGCTTTGATCTCGTCGCGCGCGGACATGCAGGACGCGGTGCTGATCGCGCTTAGCCTTGCCGAACGCAGCATTCGCTGCCTGCACCGCGATCTGACCATATTCGACCTTGGCAGCGTGGCCGCCGAGCAGCGCATGGCGAAGCTGCTGCTGGCGCATCGCGCGTCACGCATCCGACTGCTCGTCGACGATGCAACGTGGCTCGAAAGCGCGGCTCCGCGCCTGCGGGCGCTGCAACGACGCTACTCGCACGCGCTGGAGATGAGAATCGCGGCCGCCGACGATCCCGTCGGCGACGATGCCTGCCTGATCGTCGACGATCACGGAGCTATCGAGCTGAAACCTACCGCAGCACCGCGAGGCGATTTCTGGGTGCACAACAAGCCGCACGTGCAGCCGCTGGCGATGGCGTTCGAGCGACGCTGGAACGACGCTGGGCACAACATGGCCGTCGTGCCGCTGGGTCTCGGCTGAACGAAATGTGCGATTTCGCTGGTGATCATGCCAATGCCTATAATCACCCCTTGGCGCTGCCTCTGGTCACGAAGTCCGCCTCACCCGCATTCGCCAAACGCAGAATCGGTGACATTGAACTCGTCGCATCGCATTCGGTCGCTTACTCAGTAGGCACCTGCGCATGAATCCACTTACTCACAAAGGTTGCACATGAACAAGTCATTTCTCCTGGCTTCGATAATGGTTGTCGCCCTGGCGGCCTGCGGCAAGCAGGAAACGCCACCCCCGGCGCCCGCACCGGCGCCGTCAGCCGCCCCGACACCGGCCCCGGCCCCGGCTCCGGCTCCACCTGCTGCAGACGCCGCCAAGCCCGCCGATACCGCCCCGGCCCCGGCGATGCCGGCCGACACGTCGGCCGACAAGTCCAAGGAAGGTGCAAAGAAGTAAATGCGTTGGTAGTCAGAAGGGGCGGCACTGCCGCCTCTTTTGTTTTTCATTTCCAGCCGCAACCGCCGCGCTGTGCGCTACACCTCGCGCCAGTCCATACCGTCATCCTGATCCGCTACCGCGACCTCTAGTGCGCTGCAGCCGAGCACGGCACCGAGGCAAGCGCGGGCCAGGTCGGGGCGGTTGTTGCTGCGAGACAGATGGGCTGCGGCCACCCATTGCAGATGACGGCGGTCTACGCGACGCAGGATGTCGGCTGCCTGCACATTCGACAGATGGCCGCGTCCACCCGCGATGCGTGCCTTCAGGAACGGTGGATAGCCTCCATCGCGCAGCATCGCCGCGTCGTGATTGCACTCGAGGATCAGCGAATGCAGCCCCGACAATGCCGCGACGATCGTCGTCGAGCATTCGCCGGCGTCGGTCAGCATCGCTGCACGGCGGTCCCCGTCGGTGAAGCTGAACTGGACCGGCTCGAGGGCATCGTGCGGCACTGCGAACGGCTCGACCTTCAGCGGACCGATCTCAACCGGCCACCCGGCCTCGATACGGTTCCATTCGACCTCCAATGCATCAAAGCCCGAGGCCACGGCGGTACCGTCAGTGCAGTAGACCGGAATGCGGTGCACACGGGCGCAGGCTTCGACACCGGCGACGTGATCGTCGTGCTCATGCGTGACGAAAATGGCATCGAGCGACGAGAACTCGAGCGCCGCGCGCTGCAGGCGCTGCTCGAGTTGACGCAGGTTGAAACCGTTGTCGATCAGAATGCGCGTCGTGAACAGCCCCTCGCGGGCTTCCACCACCAGCGCATTGCCGCCGCTGCCAGAGCCGAGACTGCAGACGCGCAGCACAGCGCGTCAGCGTAACTGGTCTTTCAACAACGCAAGGATGCGGTCACCGGCAGCCGAACGCTCCTGCTTGCCGTCGCTGCCGAACACCTGCACGAACGTGCCGGAGTCACCGGCCGAAGTCAGCTGCACCCGATACTGCGGCGCCGGCACCGGCTTCTCCTTGCCGAAAACCTTGGTGAGAAAGCCCTGTTGCTCCTTCTGCTTGGCCTCGTAATCGGGGTCCAGGTAGCGGACAAAGTAGGTACCTTTGGCACGGTCACGGTCCTCGACCGTGAAGCCGCCGCGATCGAGCGCCAGCCCGATGCGTCGCCAGGCTCGGTCGAAGGGATCGTCGATATCCAGCCGCTCGCTGCGGCCATCGGCAGCCTTGACGATGAACGCCCTTTCGACCGGCGCGTTCGCCGCGGCAGTTCCCGCCGCGGCGCCCGCTGCACTGCCACTCACAACAGATGCTCCCGGCTGGCCCGCGGTTGCAGCTGCACTCACCGATTTTGCCGCCGTACTGTCGAAGCGCACCAGCAGGCGCTGCAGCATCTCGGCCTCCATTTCCGGGTCGGCCGCCTTGGGCTGCCAGGCGGTGCGGTCCTGTGCCGAGGAGGTGAAGACCTCGATCATCGCGCGATGGCTGATGAATATTTCCGACGTGTCCTTGGTCGTGCGCTCCAGCCGTGCGCGGTATTTGTCCTGTTCGCCGGTCTCATACACGGAACCCAGGAGGCGGCCCAGCGTCTTGCGAATCAGGTCCTGCGGCAACTTCGCCTTGTTCTCGGCCCACACCGTTTCCATCACGCCGGTAGACGCGTCGGACTTTTCGACCGCGAGTCCGACGCTCGGCCAGAACTCGAGCAGGATCGGCCATGCCTTTTCCGGCGGCATGTTGACCGCCAGCCACCGATGGGTGCCCTGACGCTCGATCTTGGCGATCTCAGCGGTCGGAGCAACGGCGGCCGCGATCGGGCCGGCGACTGCGCCCCCGGGCGTGCCCGGACGCGCCGCAGCGGCACTCGACGCGGTGACTGTCTGCGGCCGCTCGGGAACGGTGAAGCGTTCATCGCGCGGCAATTGCGACAGATCCGGCGGCACCTCGAGCGGCGTCGAGCGCGTCTTCGCCGCCTGATAGTCGACCTTGCCGGACAAGCCGCTGCCGGTCCAAGTGCAGCCGGCCACCATGGCAACCAGAACCGCGGACAGCGCCGACGTCGAAATGCGGCGCACAGACGAAGCAAACATCATTCGAACTCCTGCAGGCTCTACAGCAGGCCTGCTTCCTTCATGGCACCCACCACGGTCGACTCCGCCGAAGCGGACAGCGGCACCAGTGGCAGGCGGATGCCGCCGGCAATGCGGCCCATTTTTGCCAGCGCCCACTTGACCGCGATCGGGTTCGGCTCGACGAACAGTTGGGTATGCAATGCCAGCAGTTGGTTGTTGATCGTGCGCGCGCGCGACAGGTCGCCACCAAGCGCCGCTTTGCACATTTCACTCATCTGGCGCGGCGCGACATTGGCCGTCACCGAGATGACGCCATGGCCACCGAGCAGCATTAACGCGAGCGCGGTGTCGTCGTTTCCGCTGTAGAGCGCGAAGCGCGCCGGCAGGCGCTTCAGCAGGTCTGCAGCACGCGCTATGTCGCTGGTCGCGTCCTTCAGTCCGACGATGCCCGGTATCTCGGCCAGCCTCACCGTCGTGTCGTTCGCAAGATCGGCAACGGTGCGGCTGGGTACGTTGTAAAGCACGATCGGGATATCGACCGACTCGGCAATCTTGCGAAAGTGGCGGTACAGCCCTTCCTGTGTCGGCTTGTTGTAGTACGGAACGACCTGAAGAGATGCAGTCGCTCCGACCGACTTGGCATAACGCGTCAACTCGATCGCCTCCGCAGTCGAGTTGCCGCCGGTACCGGCGATCACCGGGATGCGACCCTTGACTGCATCCACCGCGACACGGATCAGCTCGCCATGCTCTTCCGGATCGACCGTCGGCGATTCGCCAGTTGTGCCGACCGCGACGATCGCATTCGTGCCTTCGGCAACATGCCAGTCGATCAGGCGGCGATAGGCCTCGAAGTCGAGCGCGCCGTCTTCGCGCATCGGCGAAACGATGGCGACGATGCTGCCCTTGATCATGGTGTGATGGGTCTCCCTCGCGAAACCGCGGATTCTACCGTGCGAGCGCTCGCGACCGCGTGCCGCTCACAGCGCCAGAGTTTCGACCGCGGCGGGCTGCGAGGGTTCGAGCTTCAGCGCGGCCAGTCGTTGCACCATCGCCGGGGCCGGGCTAGCGACGAAGCCGTCCTCAAAGGCCAGCACGCGCAGTTCGGCGAAGGCATCGAGCAGTTCACGCGGACGCAGCAGATAGTCCGGATTGCGCGGACGCCCGAATTGCTCGTTGCCGACCGCGAAGGTCTCGTAGACGAGCAGCCCGCCGGGCGCAAGCGCCGCGGCCAAGTGGGGCAACAGCGGCCGGTGCAGGTAATGGATGACGACCACCGCATCGAACGACTGTCCGTCGAATGGCCACGAATCGCGCTCGAGATCGGCAAGGCGGAATTCCACGGAACGCTTCATCGGCCAGCGACCGTCCGCAGGCCGAGTCGCTGTCGACGGCGATGACATGGCAGCCGCGGCTCGCTAGATATCGTGAGTTGCGGCCATGACCGCACGCGACATCGAGCACACGGGTACCGGGCTGCAGCCGCGACGCGAAGCGCACGACCCAGGCCGACGGGTCGCGCGCCAGCGGATTCGACGTCAGACGTCCGCCGCCTTCGGTCGGGTCGGTCGCAGGTTCAGTCGTAAACAAGGCCCATCGCGCCGCGCACCTCACGCATCGTCTCGCCAGCCGCCGCGCGCGCGCGTTCGCAGCCATCGTCGACAATCGCGCGCAGCAGGGCCGGGTCGTCGAGATACGGCTGCGCGCGCTCGCGCCATACCTGCTGCTCGGCGAGCATCGCGTCGATCACCGGCTGCTTGCAGTCGAGACAGCCGATGCCGGCGGTGCGGCAGCCGTGCGCGGCCCAGGTGCGCGTTTCGTCCGTCGTGTAGATCTTGTGCAACTGCCAGACCGGGCAACGCTCCGGCTCGCCGGGGTCGGATCGCCGCACGCGCGCCGGATCGGTCACCATGCGCCGAACCTTCTCGGTCAGGACCTTCGGATCCTCGCGCATCGGGATGATGTTGCCGTAGCTCTTAGACATCTTCTGGCCATCGAGTCCCGGCACCTTCGGGGACTCGGTCAGGCGGACCGCCGGTTCGGCCAGGATGACACGGTGGGCACCCTCGAGGTAACCGAACGCACGCTCGCGGTCTTCCATCGACAGGCTGCCCGCCTGCGACAGCATCTCGCGGGCTTCAGCCAGGGCAGCGTCGTCACCCTGCTCCTGAAAGCGCGTTCGTAGCTCGAGGTAGCGCTTCGCGGACGTTGTTCCCGGTCTTCTTCACTGCCGCGAGCGCCTTTTGCTGCAAACCCCGGTTCGCGGCCGAACAGGTTGTTGAAGCGGCGCGCGATCTCGCGCGTGACTTCGATATGCGGCACCTGGTCCTCGCCGACCGGCACCATCGTTGCGCGGTAGATCAGGATGTCGGCGGCCTGCATCAGCGGATAGCCGAGGAAGCCGTAGGTCGACAGATCCCGGTCCTTGATCTTCTCGATCTGGTCCTTGTAGGTGGGGACGCGCTCGAGCCAGCCGAGCGGCGTCGACATCGTCAGCAGCAGGAACAGTTCCGCATGCTCGGGCACGCGCGACTGGATGAAGATCGTCGCCTTCTTTGGATCGAGGCCGGCCGCGAACCAGTCGATCAGCATGTCCCAGACGCTCGCCGCCATCACCTCGGGCGTTTCGTAGTGCGTGGTCAGCGCGTGCCAGTCCGCGACGAAGAAGAAGCAGGGAAACTCATCCTGCAGCTTGATCCAGTTCTTCAGTGCGCCGTGATAGTGGCCGATGTGCAGCGCGCCGGTCGGGCGCATGCCGGAAAGGACACGGTCGGGAAACATCGACATCTAGACGAAGAGGCGGACGATGCCGACGCCGAACTGGTAGAACGGCTGCAGAAAAAACCGATCGTGTTCGTTGCGAGCAGGAAGATCAGGATGAAGAAACCGTAGGGTTCCACGCGTGCCAGTGCGTGCGCCAGTCCGTGCGGCAGCAGGCCAACCAAGTATGCGACCACCATCGAGCGGTGGCAGCGGCAGCAGGTTAAGAGCCATCAGACCGATATTGACGAAGATTCCGGCTTTCGCCATCTCCACCAGGAACGGCTCTTCGATGCCTACGCCAAGCATGACTTTGAGCCAGAGGGCCCAGCCGATCGCCATCAGCAGGTTCACTCCGGGCCCGGCCGCCGCGACCCAGATCATGTCGCGCTTCGGATGCCGCAGGTTGGCAAAGTTGACCGGCACCGGCTTGGCCCAGCCGAAAAGGAATCCTGCGCCGCCGGCGAATTTTGACAACAGCACGATCGCCAGCGGCACGAGGATCGTACCGACCGGGTCGATGTGCTTGATCGGATTGAGCGTCACGCGCCCCAGCATGTAGGCGGTCGAGTCGCCGAACATGCGCGCAACATAACCATGCGCCGCTTCGTGCAGCGTGATGGCCAGCAACACCGGGATCGCGTAGACGGTGATCGTCTGGATGATGCCGTCCATGGGAACCAGTCTAGCAGCCGACGCGCGCGCGTCAGCCTAGGGCCTGTTCACGCTAAAGCCGGGAGTGCGAAGGCGAATGGCGGGATGCAGTGCGAGGCGCGGTGAGCGCCGTTGGCTGATGCCAATCAGCGAAGCGGCAACGACGCAATGCGCCCGCCATTCGCCTTCCCGCCGGGTTGGGCCGAAATGCGGCGTCTGCTTTGTCGGGCGGCTCGCGAAGGGAACTACCCTTCGCAGCGCCACCCTTCGCGCATCCATCCGCATTGCGGCCCGACGCATCTCCCGCATTTAGCGTGAACAGGCCCTAAAGGCCCAGCGCGGCGGGGTCGCCCTTGCCGGCGCGCACGACGATAGCCCGCGCGCCCGTAAGGTCGACCACAGTCGTTGGCTCGACACCGCACGGCCCGGCGTCAAGCACGAAGTCGATCGCGTAGTCGAGCCTCGCACGAATGTCGTCGACGTCGTTCAGCGGCAGCTCATCGCCGGGCAGCTGCAGCGTCGTGCTGATCAACGGCTGCCCCAGGACATCGAGCAGGCCGAGTGCGGCCGGATGGTCTGGAATGCGCAGTCCGATCGTGCGGCGCGACGGGTGCGAGAGCCTGCGCGGAACCTCACGCGTCGCGTCGAGGATCAGCGTGTACGGCCCGGGCGTGACGTCGCGCAGCAGCCGATAGGTGGCGTTGTCGACCTTCGCATACAACGCCAGGTCCGACAGGTCGCGGCACATCAGCGTCATCAGGTGTCGATCATCCATGCGCCGGATCGCGCGGATGCGGTCGACCGCGGCCTTGTCGTCGAGATGGCAGGTCAGTGCGTAGCACGAGTCGGTCGGGATCGCGCCGACGCCACCATGATCGAGAATCTGCGCGGCTTGCCGCAGCAGGCGCACCTGCGGATTGACCGGATGCACGGCGAACAGTTGAGCCATGGTTCAGGAGAGCGCGTCGAGCCGCACGCCGACCGGACGGCGGAGGCGACGGGCTTGCGCGGTGGTGGGCTGTGTCGAGCCGACGATCAGCCTCGCGTGAAGCGATGCCAGACCGGAATCAGACCCGCGGGCAGCATCGGCACGACCCCGAGTTCGACGTTCTCGGCTTCGCCCGGGCCATGAAAGTCGCTGCCGCGCGAGGCCTCGAGATTCATCTCCGTCGCCATGCGCGCGAACTGCCTGATCTGCTCGTCGGTGTGATTGCTGGTCACCACTTCGAGTGCCACGCCGCCGCCGTCCTTGAACTGCGAGATGAGTTCGCGCAGCTTGAGCTCACCGACACGATAACGGCCGGGGTGTGCCAGCACTGCGACGCCGCCGGCGGCAGAGATCCACTGCACCGCCTCGTCCAGGCGAGCCCACTCGTGCGGGACGTAGCCCGGTTTGCCCGCCACCAGATACTTCTTGAACACTTCACGCAGGTCGCGGCAGACCCCGCTTTCCACCAGATGGCGTGCAAAGTGGGTGCGCGATATCAGATCGGGATTGCGCACGAAGCGCAATGCGCCTTCGTAGCAATCGTCGATACCTGCTGCCGCCAACCCGGCGGCCATTTGTTGTGCTCGCTCGGCGCGGCCGCTGCGCACAGCGGCCAGCGCAGCCTTCAGTTGCGCATTGTCGGGATCGATTCCGAGCCCCACCACGTGCACCGTGGTGGAACTCCACGTGACCGAAATCTCAACTCCGTTCACGAACGCCATGCCCACATCGTCGGCAGCGCGGGCCGCTTCGGCCAACCCGGACACTTCGTCGTGATCGGTCAGCGCGAAGAGCTCGACGCCACGCTCCTTCGCGCGCTCGACCACCTCGCGCGGCGTCAACACGCCGTCGGAAACGGTCGAGTGCGAGTGCAGGTCGGCGGCGATCGAACTCGCCGGATGAGAAGGCGCCATGCCTGATTCTAGCGGTCACGGGCCGGGCAATCGTTTTGAAATGAAGTCCTTAATGGCGTTCGCCACGCGATCTGGCTGATCGTGGTGGACCATGTGGCCGGCATCGGCAATGACGACGCTCTCGACATTCGGGATCGCCGCGCGGCGACGCTCGATTTCGTGCAGCGCCGCCGCAGGCGATTCCGCGACGAAGCGCAGCACGTTCGTCGCATCGGCCTGCACCCACAGGACCGGGCAGGTGATGCGCTCCCAGCAGGCCAGCACTTCATCGAGCCGGTACAGCATGGGATTGACGATCTTGTGCGCCGGGTCGCCTGCGATGGCCCAGCGTCCGGTCGCCTGCCGTTCGCTCCAGTAGGGCGCGAGAAAGCGCGCACGCTCGGGCGTCAGTCGCGCGTTGTTGCGCAGCAGGCGCTGCTCCACTTCGGCGAGCGACGCGTAGTCGCGCATCGAGGCCCCTTCTCGCAGTTCGTCGAGCCATTGCGCGTAGCGCTGCGGCGCCTGGGTCGCATGCGTATGCCGCAGGCCGAACCCTTCGAGGTTGACCACGGCCGCAACGCGCGCGGGCCGGATGCCGGCATACAGCAGCGCGACGTTGCCGCCCATGCTGTGGCCGACCAGCACGATGCGCGGGCTCTTCACGACATCCAGGATGCGATCGAGGTCGGCCAGATAATCGGGGAACCAGTAGCAGTCGGCGGGCGCCCGCTCGGTCATGCCATAGCCACGCCAGTCGGGGGCAATCACACACCAGCTCGCATCGAGCGCATCGGCGACGAACTGGAAAGACGCAGAAACATCCATCCAGCCGTGCAGCATCACGATCGCGACGTCCGCCGCGTCGGCGGCAGGGCCCCAGCAGCGCAGGTGATACCGCAAGCCGCGCACGTCGAGGAAGCGGGACTCGGACGGCCGGCGCGCGGCGCTCGAGCGGTCCTCAACAGGCATTCGCATTTGCGCACTCCATCTGGTTCGGCGATTATAGGAATCGGCCGCTGACGAGGATGCTCATGCGCGACCAGTATCGCGCGCTGTACAACACATTCCGCTGGAACGTTCCGGACGATTTCAACATCGCCACGGTGTGCAGCCGGCGTTGGGCACAGGAGTCGTCGCGCATCGCGCTGCACTGCGAGGATGAGCAGGGTCGCCGCGCGTCGTACACCTACACCGCGCTACAGCGCGATGCCAACCGCTTGTCGAATGCGCTGCGCTCGCTCGGAGTCGAGCGCGGCGACCGCGTGGCTATCGTCCTTCCGCAACGGCCCGAGACGGCCGTCTCCCACATCGCCATCTACCAATTAGGCGCGGTCGCAATGCCGCTGTCGCTGCTGTTCGGCCCAGAGGCGCTCGCGTATCGACTGCAGCACAGCGCCGCCGCGGCGGCGATCGTCGATGCCTCGGCGCTGCCTGTGATCGAATCAATCCGCGCGGACTGCCCCGATCTCGCGCAGGTGATCGTTGTCGGTGGCTCCTCATCCGGCGAATACGACTGGAGCAAGGTGCTGGCCGCGGCGGCCGACCGTTTCGAACCGGTCGCGACGCGTGCCGGGGATCCGGCGGTGCTGATCTACACCAGCGGCACCACCGGACCGCCGAAGGGTGCGTTGATGCCGCATTCGGCATTGCTCGGCAACCTGCCGGGGTTCGTCGCCTCGCAGAACTGGTTTCCGCAGGCCGGCGACGTGTTCTGGTCTCCGGCCGACTGGGCGTGGACCGGCGGACTGATGGATGCGCTGCTGCCGACACTGTATTTCGGCTTCCCGATCGTCGGCACCATCGGACGGTTCGCACCCGAACGCGCATTCGAACTGATGCAGCGCTACGGCGTCACCAACACCTTCCTGTTTCCGACCGCTCTGAAGATGATGATGAAGTCGACAGACGCGCCGCGCGAGCGGTACGCGCTGCGGCTGAGGTCGATCATGAGCGCGGGCGAAGCGGTCGGCGTCACGGTGTTCGACTGGAGTCGCGACGCGCTGGGCGTGACGATCAACGAGATGTTCGGCCAGACCGAGATGAACTACATCGTCGGCAACTCGCACGAGAAATGGCTGGCGCGGCCCGGCAGCATGGGGCGCCCGTACCCGGGCCATCGCGTCGGGGTCGTCGACGATGCCGGTAACGAGTTGCCGCCCGGCGAAAGCGGTGAAGTGGCGGTACACCGGCGCGATGTCCACGGCCATCCCGACCCGGTGTTCTTTCTCGAGTACTGGCGCAATCCCAGCGCGACCGCGGCCAAGTTCACCGGCGACTGGTGTTGCACTGGCGACCTGGCGAAGTCCGATGCCGACGGTTACCTGTGGTACGCAGGGCGCTCGGACGACATGTTCAAGGCAGCGGGCTATCGAATCGGCCCGAGCGAGATCGAGAACTGCCTGATCAAGCACCCGGCCGTGGCGAATGTGGCGGTCGTTCCGAAGCCTGACGCGGAGCGCGGTGCGGTCGTGAAGGCGTTCGTCGTACTGGCCGCCGGACATCAGGCGAGCGATAGGCTGGTGTCGGAGTTGCAGCAGCAGGTGCGCGGCAAGCTCGCGCCGTACGAGTACCCCAAGGACATCGAGTTCATCGATGAGCTGCCGATGACGACTACCGGCAAGGTGCAGCGGCGCGTGCTGCGCGAACTCGAGGCCAGTCGAGCAGAGAGCTCCGCGCGCAAATCGGAGTGACTCGCCGGCGGGGTGTCAGCGGTCGGCGACCAGCATCTTTCCTCTGGCGGTCGCGACCAGTTCACCCGACTGGTTGTGCGCAGTGCAATCAGCCGCAACCAGCCCGCCTCCGAGTCGTGGCTTGGCCTCCACCGCGGTTACGGTCCACTGAATGCTGAGTGTGTCGCCGGGCCGCACCGGCGCCAGGAAGCGGGCGTTGTGCTCGACATAACCGATTGCGGTTCCCGCAACGAGATTGCCGAACGGTGCGCTCATCAGCGCCGATGTCAGCACGCCATGCAGGACGCGGCTGCCGAAACGCGACGAACGCGCAAAGCCGTCGTCGATATGCAGCGGATTGAAGTCGCCGATCAGCTCGGCCCCGCGCGCGAGGTGCACATCAGTAATGGCGATTTCATTGCCGAAGGTATCGCCGACCCGAAACTCGGAAAAACACCGGCCGCCGTAATCCTGCGACTGCGTCGCCGCCGGCGGCCTTGCCGAGGGTTTGTGGGTCAGGGCCGGCCGCCCGGCAAGGTCCAGGCGCCGCGGCGCCCGGGCCGCGGACGGTAGGTGGCGTTGGCGATCGCCGCTGCCATCACCCGGTCGCGCTCGTCGGCCGTTGAGTCGATCAGGCGGGTCACGTAGGCCGTCGGCAGATCCCGATAGCCGCGCCGATCGGGTCGAAAGGTGATCTGGCGCCAGCCGGTCTTGACGAGCCAGCACCACAACGCATCGCTCATCCCGGCTTGCACCGTCATGCGCAGATCATCCCGGTGGATGCGCGCGCCCAACGGGGGCTTGGATCCGGGCGAGACGACACCGCGCGAGACGCGAATTTTCAGCAGCGTCCGCACTCGGTCGCGTACCGGCCTAACGAGATCCACAGCTCATTGCCTCCAGGCCGGACTCTAGCGAGGACGACCGATGGACGAATCCCCCCAAAGCTAAGGCGTGGTTGGACTGCGCTCGACGACGGCCGCCGCCACGCACGGGCGCGTGGCCTCGCGGATCGCGAGCAGCAGGACCTTTTGCCGGTCGTCGGGGTCCACGTCGTACAGGCGATTGACCAGTGAGGTCGACAGCGCCCGATAATGCAACCGGTTCTCGCCAGCGCGCAACTCACGCCAGCCTAGCGCCACCAGCCACTGCCACATCTCATCGGTCAGCCCGGCCTGAACCGTCATGCGCAATCCCGCACAGCACAGCGTCGCACCCATTTTGGGCTTCGGCGCATTGATCATCCGCGCAGGCGCCGGCTTCTTTCGGCCGAGCAGCTCCACCAGCGGTGTGTTCAGGATCGCAGCCAGATTCATTTACCCCTCCAAACGGTCCTGTTCACTGTATCGGCGCGCAACACTGGATTCGATCCCACGTGGGTGTGATCGCGGAGAGGGGCTAGTCCGGCATCATCCGACGATCGGCCATCAAGTTCTGCAGGACCCGGATTTCATTTTCGCTGAATCCGGCCGCTCGGCGCGCCGCAACATTGATCGGTCCGCGCGGTGGTGCCAGCCGATAACGGCGGGTGATCTCGTCCTGGACGACCAGCGGATCGCGGTCGCGCTCGCGGCACAACCAGTTGAACCAGCGATTGCCGATCGCCACGTGCCGGATCTCATCTTCGAGGATGATGTCGAGGATGCAAACCGCCCGTTCGTCGCCGGCGGCGGCCAGCCCCGCCCGTACGCGCGGCGAAGCGTCCAGGCCACGCGCCTCGAGCGCGCGCGGGACGGTCGCCATCCGGTCGAGCACGTCGTCAGCGCTACGCGCCGCCATCTCCCATAGCGCGTCGTGCGCGTCGAAGTCTCCATACGCATACCCCAGCGTCGCCAGGTGCTGCGACAGCAGGCGGAAATGCCGCGTTTCATCCAGCGCAACGTGGCACCAGTCGAAGTAGTACTCGAGCGGCATTCCGCCGAAGCGCCATATCGCGTCTAGCGCCAGCGCGATGGCGTTGAATTCGATGTGCGCCAGCGAATGCAGCAGTGCAGCCCGGCCTTCCGGCGACTGCAGGCCGCGCTTTGGCACCTGTTTTGCCGGAACGAGCCGCGGACGCGCCGGCCGGGCGGGGATGGAGCCCACCGCCAGCGGCACGCTACGGGGATCGCATTCGGGGATTGTCGCCATCGCATCGACCGCGGCACAGCGATCGCCCGGATCGGCGATAGTGAGCGCATCGAGCGCGGCCGCACGCAGTTCACGATGGCTCATGATGGCGCCCCTGCACACGGCGAGTGCCACCGGGCTCTGCCAGTGCGCGGAGTATCGTCGGCCCTGAAGGTGCAGGCCATCTTTCTCCCATCCCGCTTCGCGTGCCTGATTCGAATCCCCATGAGCATCATTGCGGCATGCACTCGAACACCGCCGACTATATTCGACGCGGCCAGCACTACAAGGAGGCGTTGAGGCGCATCGCCTAACTTGTTCGACCGATGTCGGATCGCCTGATCAAGTTCCTGTTCCGCGGTGCGCCGGTGCGCGGCGAACTGGTGCGTGTATCGGATGCGTGGCGCGAGATGACTGCGCACCACAGCTACCCGCCGCCCGTGAAGCGCCTGCTCGGAGAAATGGTGGCCGCAGCAGCGCTGCTCGCCAGCAACATCAAGTTCAACGGTGCCTTGATCATGCAGGTCCATGGCGATGGACCGGTGAAGCTGCTGGTTGTCGAATGCCAACCGGACCTTTCGCTGCGTGCCACGGCGAAGCTCGGCGACGAACCGGTCGACGATGGCGCGTCGATGGGCGCGCTGATCAACCGGGGCGGGCGCGGTCGCTTCGCCATCACGCTCGATCCGCGCGACCCTCTGCCGGGCCAGTCGCCCTATCAGGGCGTGGTATCGCTCGACGGCGAGTCGATGGCGGACGTGTTGGAGTCGTACATGCGCCGCTCCGAGCAACTGGAGACGCGGCTGGTACTCGCCGCCGACGACGACGCCACGGCCGGCCTGCTGCTGCAACGGCTGCCCGACCATGGCGGTGCCACGCCGGTCACCGACGAGGATGCGTGGGACCGCGCGACGACGCTCGGGGCCACGGTGCGGCCTGAAGAGCTATTGCGGCTCGCGCCGGAGACCCTCGCCCGGCGCCTGTACGGGCAGGAGCAGCTCGATCACCAGGCCACGCTGGTGCCTCGCTTCGCGTGCACCTGTTCGCGCGAGCGCATCGGCAAGATGCTCGTCTCACTCGGACGCGACGAGGTCGACTCCATCATCGACGAACTCGGCGCCGTCATGGTCACCTGCGATTTCTGCAGCCGGCAGTATTCGTTTGACGCGGTCGACGTGGCCCAGCTGTTCGTCAGCGGCGACACGGCCGAACCGGACGATCGGACGCGGCACTAGGGCCTGTTCACGCTAGCGCTAAACGCAGACCGCCTCCATTTCGCGCCGGAATCGCACTGCCGGTGCGTCTTCGTCGATCTCGACATCGCTCCAGCGCACCGACGCTCCGGCCGCCACTGCGCGCTGCAGTCGCACGCGGTGAGCCAGGCCAAGCGGCAGGCCTTCACGCTGCAACGAATCGGCAGCCGGCATCACCCGGCCGTAGACCGTCGCGCCGCCTTCGCCGTCGAGCAACTCGCCGCTGGCCAGATCGCGCTTGGCCGTAGCGACCACATCGGCGTTGAAACCGAGCGGGGCGCCCGTCGGTTCGCCGCGCAGACCGACGCTCGCGACGCTGATGCCCAGTTCGAGGCCGATCAGGTGAAACGGCTTGTACAGCGCCGAGTACTGGCCACTCGGGTCCGTGACGAGACCATATTCGCGGAAGCATCGCTCGACGTATTCGCCGTCGCCCGAAAACACCACGTAGACGCCCCAGCGCAGGTCACGCAGAACCGGGCTGCCATCCCGCTGCAGGCTCGAGATCACCTCGACCTGCCCGCGGTGATGCAGTACCCCTCCTTCGCTGTGCGGACGCAGGATCGTCGGCAGGTCATCGACGCCGCACGGCGGGAATGAAAGCCCGTCCGGGGCGTGGAGGCCGGTCGCGTTGGCCACCGCACACATCTCGATCGCGCTCTTGGTTCCATCGAGGAACGAATTGAACATCTGCGCGTTCAGCCCGCCGCGCCGTGCGTCTTCAACGCTGAGGCCGTAATGGCGCCAGACCGTTTCCGGCGTCGAGGCGTGATACTCGGGCAGGTACTTGGTGCCTTTGCCGGCGGCGACGACTTCGAACCCCGCGGCGCGTGCCCAGTCGACCAGTTCGCAGATCAGCGCGGGCTGGTCGCCATAGGCCAGCGAATACACGATGCCGGCCTCCTGCGCGCGGCGCGCGAGCAGAGGGCCTGCGAGTGCATCGGCCTCGACATTGACCATGATGATGTGCTTGCCGCGCTCGCAGCACGCCAGCACGTGCTCGATGCCGGCCGCAGGTGAGCCGGTGGCATCGATCACGATCTCGACATCCTGCTCGTCGATCATGCGCCGGGCATCGTCGAAGTAGCGCAGTGCGGCGATCGCGGATTCGCTCCACCCGACCGAATGCAACGCTTCCCTGGCGCGCTGCGGATCGAGGTCGGCGATCGCGACCACCCGCACGCCGGGCGTGTGACGAACCTGGGCCAGATACATCGAACCAAACTTGCCGGCGCCGATCAGCCCGACGTGGATGGGCTTCCCGCGCTCCTCGCGCTGCTTCAGCAATCGATGCAGGTTCAACAATGACCTCGCAGGCGGTTCAGCGTGGGGCCTCGGGGGTGGAAGTCGACGGTTCCGGACGGCCGACAAACTGAAACAGCACCTCGCCCTCGCGCACCATGTTGAGCTGGTAGCGCGCCCGCTCGGCAATCGCTTCGTTGCCCTCGCGCAAGCTGGCGACTTCGGCGGCGGCCTCAGCGTTGCGTGCCGCCAGCGCCCGGTTGGTCGCGCGCTGCGCCGTCAACTGGCGGTCGAGTTCCCAAACCCGCAACCATCCGCCCTTGCCGAACCACAGCGGATACTGGATCGCCACCAGCATGAGGGCCAGCACGATGCCGAGTATCCGCATTGCCTCAGCGCAGGTTGTAGTACGCGCCGCGGCCAGGATAGCTGGCGGTCTCGCCCAGATCCTCCTCGATGCGCAGCAGCTGGTTGTACTTCGCGATCCGGTCCGACCGGCTCATCGAGCCGGTCTTGATCTGCATCGCGTTGGTGCCGACCGCGATGTCGGCGATCGTCGAGTCCTCGGTCTCGCCCGACCGGTGGCTGACCACCGAGGTGTAGCCGGCGCACTTGGCCATCTCGATCGCAGCGAAGGTCTCGGTCAGCGTGCCGATCTGGTTGATCTTGATGAGGATCGAGTTGGCGAGCCGCCGGCGGATGCCTTCGCGCAGGATCGCTGTGTTGGTGACGAACAGATCGTCTCCGACCAGCTGTACCCTGGTACCCAGACGCTCGGTCAGCGTCGCCCAGCCATCCCAGTCGTCTTCGGCCATGCCGTCTTCGATCGAGATGATCGGATACTTCTCGCACCAGGTCGCCAGCATGTTGGTCCAGTCGGCCGCCGACAGCACCAGACCTTCGCCATCCAGGCGATAGCTGCCTTCGCGATGGAACTCGCTCGCCGCGCAGTCGAGCGCGATAGCCACCTGCGACCCGGCCGCGTACCCTGCCGCGTCGATCGCCTGCAGGATGAGCTCGATCGCCGCTTCGTGGCTCGCAACGCTCGGCGCGAACCCGCCCTCGTCGCCGACGGCCGTGCTCATGCCGTTCTTGTCGATCAGCTTTTTCAGCGCGTGGAACACCTCGGCGCCGTAGCGCACCGCTTCCGAAAAGCTCGGCGCGCCGACCGGAACGATCATGAACTCCTGCAGGTCGAGGCTGTTGTTCGCATGCGCGCCGCCGTTGATCACATTCATCATCGGCACCGGCATCGACATCGGCCCGCTGCCGCCGAAGTAGCGGTATAGCGGCAGCCCGGCCTCCTCGGCCGCGGCCTTGGCCACCGCCATCGACACCGCCAGCGTCGCGTTCGCTCCGAGCCGGGCCTTGTTCTCGGTGCCGTCCAGTTCGATCAGGGTGCGATCGAGGAACGCCTGCTCGTTCGCCTCCAGCCCCATCACGGCTTCCGAAATCTCCGTGTTGATGTTCTCGACCGCCCGCAGAACGCCCTTGCCTCCGTACCGGCCCGCCTCGCCGTCGCGCAGTTCGATCGCCTCGCGCGAGCCGGTGGAGGCGCCGCTCGGGACCGAAGCGCGCCCCATCACACCGCTTTCCAGCAGCACGTCGCACTCGACCGTGGGATTGCCGCGCGAATCGAGGATCTCGCGGCCGATGATGTCTACGATGGCGCTCATGTTGTTGTTGGTCAGGAGGTGAATCGTTCAGCCGGGCACGCCTTCGACAAGGACCATGTTGAAGTATTCGGTCGCGCCGGCGCGCTTCTCGCGTACCTGGCGGTATGCGCTCTCTGCGTACCACTTCTTGGCCGCCTCGTAACTCGGGAACTTCAGCACCGCGAGCCGCGGCGGCTGCCAATCGCCCTCGAGCGTTTCGAGCTTGCCGCCGCGCACGATGTATTCGCCGCCCTGCGCGATGATCGTTGCCGGTGCCGCCGCCATGTACTCCTTGTAGCGTTCTGGATCGGTGATCTTCATTTCGACGATGACGTAGCCGGCGGCCATATGCGTTCCTAGTGAAAATCGCTCTCGATGAAACCCTTCTTCTTTGCAACGCGGTCGAGCTCGACCAGCGTTTCCAGCAATTCCTTCATTCGGTCAAGTGGCACCGCATTCGGGCCATCGGACTTCGCCTCGGCGGGGTTCGGATGGGTTTCCATGAACACGCCCGCCACGCCGGTGGCCACCGCCGCGCGCGCCAGCACCGGCACGAACTCGCGCTGGCCGCCGCTCGACGTTCCCTGCCCGCCCGGAAGCTGGACCGAGTGCGTCGCATCGAACACGACCGGCGCGCCGGTCTCGCGCATGATCGCCAGCGATCGCATGTCGGAGACCAGGTTGTTGTAGCCGAACGAGGCGCCGCGCTCGCAGGCGAGGAAGCGGTCCTCGGCCAGGCCGGCCTCGCGCGCCGCATCGCGCGCCTTGTCGATCACATTCTTCATATCGCCGGGCGCGAGAAACTGGCCCTTCTTGATGTTGACCGGCTTGCCGCTGACTGCGCACGCGCGGATGAAATCCGTCTGGCGGCACAGAAACGCCGGCGTCTGCAGCACGTCGACCACCGCGGCAGCCGGCCCGATCTCGTCCTCGGAGTGCACGTCGGTCAGTACCGGAACGCCGACCTTGGAACGAACCTCGGACAGGATGCGTAATCCCTCGTCGATGCCGAGTCCGCGAAAGCTGGTGCCGGAACTGCGGTTCGCCTTGTCGTAGCTCGACTTGTAGATGAACGGTACACCGACGGCGCGCGTGATCTCCCTCAGCGCACCCGCCGTATCGAGCGCCATCTGCGGTGACTCGATGACGCAGGGTCCGGCAATCAGGAACAGCGGACGGTCGAGGCCGACGTCGAAGCTACAGAGCTTCATCGAGTGGCGGTCGCAAGGCGCCGAGGATCGTTCACGCGACCTTGTGCATCGGTGTCGGCTGCATTTGCTTGTGCCTGTGCGCAAGCGCAGCCTCGATGAACGCCTTGAACAGCGGGTGCCCGCCGCGCGGCGTCGACGTGAACTCCGGATGGAACTGCACGCCGATGAAAAAGGGATGCCCGGGCAGTTCCATGAGCTCGGGCAGGTTCTCGGTCGGTGTGCGGGCCGATACCTTGTAGCCGCGCGCCTCTAGCTGGGGTACGTAGACGTTGTTCACTTCATAGCGGTGGCGGTGCCGCTCATTGACCTCGGCTCCGTAGATGCGTGCGGCCAGCGTTCCGGGCTCGACCGGGCACTTCTGCGCACCGAGCCGCATGGTGCCGCCGAGGTCGGATGCCAAATCGCGCCGTTCGATGCGGCCGGTGCGGTCGAGCCACTCGGTGATCAGCGCAACGACAGGATGCGGAGTGTCAGGATCGAACTCGGTCGAATTGGCCCCGGCCAGCCCGCACACGTTGCGCGCGAATTCGATCGTCGCCAGCTGCATGCCGAGGCAGATGCCTAGGTACGGAATGCCGTTTTCGCGCGCGTACTGAATCGCCTTGATCTTGCCTTCGGTACCGCGTTTGCCGAAGCCTCCGGGAACAAGGATCGCGTCGAGGCGAGCGAAATCGGCGCGCGAGCCGGATTCCAGCGCCTCGGAATCGAGGTACTCGATCTCGACTCGAGTCCGCGTGTGGATTCCCGCGTGACGCAGTGCCTCGTTGAGCGACTTGTACGAATCCGACAGGTCGACGTACTTGCCGACCATGCCAATCTTCACCTCGTGCTCCGGGTGCTCAAGGGCATAGACCAGCTTGTCCCAGGCCGAGAGGTCGGCGGGCCGCGAAGGCATACCGAGCGTGAAGCAGACGATCTCGTCGAGAGCTTGCTTGTGCAGCATCGACGGGACCTTGTAGATCGAATCGGCGTCCCACACCGAGATGACGGCGTTGTTCGGGACGTTCGAGAACAACGAGATCTTTGCGCGCTCCTCGTCCGGGATCGGTCGGTCGGCGCGGCAGAGCAGCACGTCGGGCGAAATCCCGATCTCGCGCAGCTTCTGCACGCTATGCTGGGTCGGCTTGGTCTTGAGTTCGCCGGCCATCGGTATGAACGGCACCAGCGTCAGGTGGACGAAGCAACACGACCCGCGGCCCAGCCGCAGGCTCATCTGTCGCGCTGCCTCGACGAACGGCAGCGACTCGATGTCGCCGACGGTGCCGCCGATCTCGACGATCGCGATGTCGGTCTTGCCATCCCACGCGGCGCGTGCCCCGCGCTCGATGAAATCCTGGATCTCGTTGGTGATGTGCGGGATGACCTGCACGGTCTTGCCGAGATACTCGCCGCGCCGTTCCTTCTTGATCACCGACTCGTAGATCTGGCCCGTCGTGAAGTTGTTCACCTTCCGCATGCGCGCAGAGATGAAGCGTTCATAGTGGCCTAGGTCGAGGTCGGTCTCGGCGCCGTCCTCGGTGACGAACACTTCGCCGTGCTGGAACGGCGACATCGTCCCCGGATCCACGTTGATATAGGGATCCAGCTTGATCAGAGTGACTTTGAGGCCGCGCGATTCGAGGATCGCGGCGAGGGAGGCGGCTGCGATGCCCTTGCCGAGTGAGGACACCACGCCACCGGTAACGAATACGTATTTCGTCATCTACTGCGCGCTGCCCCTGCAAGGTCAGTGGTCAGGCGTTACCGGTAAAGCGGCAGTATACAGATCGCGTTGCTCCGGCTGCTGCCTTCCTGAAGCCGCAGCGGCTCGCTCAGTCGATGGCAATGCCCTGCTGGCCGAGAATGCTGCGGGCCCGGTCCGGGTAGTCGGTGATCAAGCCATCGACACCCAGCGCAGCCAGACGACTCAGCTCCGCCGGGTCGTTGACGGTCCACGGCACGACCTTGAGGCCGAGAGCGTGCGCTTCGGCGACCGATTCGGCAGTGATGTTGCGCCAGGACGGCGACCACACCGAGCAGTCTGCAGCCTTCGCCAGTCGCGCCAGCGACTCGCCGTAGTCCGATGGCTTGAGGCCCGCGTGCCAGGGCGACGCCCCGGTCGCATCGACCTGCACGGTGTTCATACCCGATGAATCGATAGTCAGGCAGGCCGTCGCGATCTCCGGTGCCCGGGTCCGCACCTCGAGCAGCGTGCGCCAGTCAAACGACTGCACGGTGACCCGGTCGGCCATGTTCGCCGCCCTCACCGCGTCGATCACCGCCTGGGCAAATCGTGCGCTGTCGGCCGTCGGCACTTCAGCGTGCGGCGTGATCTTCGTCTCGATGTTGAAACGCAGTGGCCGGCCACCGGGTGAGCGCGCGTCGCGTGCGAGGGCGAACAGCGCAGCCAGCGTCGGGATCCGCTCGCCGTCCACCGGGCGTTGCTCGGGCCACTGCGCGCCGTACTTGCTTGCGGGATTCAGTCGGCCGACGTCGTAGCCGCCGAGCTCGGCGACGTCGAGCTCGATGAACGGCGGTCCATCGGCGGCGAGCCAGCGGCCATCGGGGCCACGTGTCAGTGCTGCAGCAACGCGAGGCTCGTGGCTCAGTACCAGCACGCCGTCGCGCGTCAACGCGAGGTCGGTCTCGAGCGTAGATACCCCGATCTCCAGCGCTTTGCGGAACCCCGCCAGCGTGTTCTCCGGAGCCAGGCCGCGTGCGCCGCGATGGCCCTGCAGGTCCATCGCGGCCACCTGCGGAGTGGCATGCACAATGATCAGCGCTGCAATGCGTGCGCAAGCTGACAGCCAGTTCATCCGCCGTAGCCCGGTCGCTGCTACCGATAGCCGTTGCCCACCGTGGCCGCAGCGAGACGTTCAACATGCCGCCTGCGCAGCGCCCACTTGACGACTTCGATCGAGATGAATACGCCCAATCCAAGCGCCGTCACGAACGCCAGGTTTGCCAGCGTCGGCATGTTGATCCCGAACGCCTCACGGACGGAGTCAAACTGGACCAGAACCGCGATCAGCGCAAGTTCCCAGCCGATCGCGATCAGCAGCCACTTGTGGGGCGGCGCTTCGAGGATGCCGTAGCGCAACGAGCGGAAGTTCATCGCCAGGATCAGTTCGATGATTACGAACATCAGGAAGACTTCCGTGCGCGCGACCTCGATCGTGTCCAGGTCGTGGAAGAACACCCATAGGAAAAGCGGGCATTCGATGATGGCACCGAACATGATCAGCGTGCGGACATCGAAAGAGAAGACACTTTCGTCGGGATTGCGTGGCGGTCGCTGCATGATGTCTTTGTCGGGAGGCGCGATGCCAAGGGCGAGCGCGGGCAGTCCGTCACTCGCGAGATTGATGTAGAGGATCGCTGCCGGCAGCAGCGGCAGGTATGCCGGACCGAGGTACATCACGACGCCTCCGAGTACCACGACCTCGGTGATGTTCGCGCGCAGCAGATAGGTCAGATACTTCTGGATATTGTCGTAGATCCAGCGGCCGCGCTCGATCGCCTTCACGATCGTCGCGAAGTTGTCGTCGGCCAGCACGATATCGGCCGCTTCCTTGGCGACGTCGGTCCCCGAAATGCCCATTGCGATGCCGATATCGGCGTGCTTAAGTGCCGGAGCGTCGTTCACACCGTCTCCAGTCATCGCGACGACGTGGCCCTTGTCCTTCCAGGCGCGCACGATCTTGAGCTTGTCCATCGGCGACACGCGGGCGTACACCGACACCTTTTCGACGATGGCTGCGAACGCCGTATCGTCCATCGAGGCCAGTTCCTCGCCGGTGAGAACCTTGTCGCCCTCGCGGAAAATGCCGACCTCCCTGGCGATGGCCACCGCGGTGAGTTTGTGGTCGCCGGTGATCATCACCGGCCGGATGCTCACCTGACGGCAGACCTTCACCGCCTGCGCAGTTTCCTCGCGTGGCGGATCCATCATGCCCGCGTAACCGAGAAACACGAGGTCTTTCTCGACCTCGTCATCGGAATAGCTTTTCCGGGCCGGTAGCTCCTTGTACGCGATGCCGAGCACGCGCAATGCGTCTTTCGCCATCGACTCGCTGATCGCCAGCAACTTGGTCCGCTCGCCCGAATCCAAGGGAACCGTTTGGGCGCCGCTCTGGAACGAAGAACACCGCTCGAGCACCACTTCAGGCGCGCCTTTCATGAAGGCGATGAGCCGCCCGTCCGGCATCGCATGGATCGTGGTCATGCGCTTGCGCTCGGAACTGAAGGGGAACTCCTCTGTGCGCGGGGCGCTCTTCCGCAGTTCCTCAGGATTGAGCCCGCCCTTGGTGGCAACGACCACGAGTGCGCCCTCCGTGGGGTCGCCCCTGACGAACCAGCGCGAACCGTCCTGCCCGATGACCGCGTCGCTCGCAAGCACCCCGCCCTCTAGCAGCAGTCGCAGGCCCGGATCGTCCGTCGGTCCGCCGATTGCGCCTTCGGGAGAATAGCCAGCGCCGCTCACTTCGACCGTACGGCCGCCGAAGTGAAGCCTCCGTACCGTCATTTCACCCTTGGTCAGGGTGCCGGTCTTGTCGGAGCAAATCACACTCGTGCAGCCCAGCGTCTCGACCGCGGGCATCTTGCGCACCAATGCGTTGCGCTTGGCCATCTCATGCATCGCTATCGCCAATGCGCCGGTCACGATGGCGGCCAGCGCTTCGGGCACTGCCGCAACCGCGAGCGCGATCGCGAACAGGACGATCGGCAGAAGGGAAGTCATCGCCAGCGTTCCGTTCAAATACTCCCTCCCAAGGCTGACCCCGATGACCACGACGCAGATGCCCAGCGTGATGATGCCCAGCCACCTGCCGATCTCATCGGTGCGGCGCTCGAGCGGCGATTGCTCCGTATCCACCGCCGCCACTTCCTGGGCGATCTTGCCGAATTCCGTATGCATGCCGGTCGCGCACACGACCGCCTTGCCCCGGCCGTACGTCACGGTGGTGCCTGTGAACATCATGTTCCTGCGGTCTGCCACCAGCGCCTCCTGCCGCATCGGCGCAACTTCCTTGGCAACGGGCACGGACTCACCGGTCAACGGCGCTTCGTCGCACTGGAGGGAGTGGTTCTCGATCAGCCGCGCATCGGCCGGAATCTTGTCTCCGGCCTCGAGGATCAGTATGTCTCCGGGTACCAGTTCCTTCGATGCGATTTCCTGTTCCGCAGCTCCGCGCAGGACGGTGACCATCGGAGTCAACATGCTCTTCAATGCGTCGAGAGCGCGTTCTGCGCGGTATTCCTGCACGAAACCGAGTACCGCGCAGAACACGATGATCACCAGAATGATCCCGGCATCCACATATTCGCCGACAAAGGCCGAGAGCAGCGTGGCGACAATCAGGATGACGATGAGGATGTTCTTGAACTGGTTGAAGAAGAGCGTCCAGGGCGATGCTTTTTCCTCACGCAGGAGTTCGTTCGGACCATATTGGCCGAGCCGTTTGGCGGCCTCCTCCGGTGCAAGTCCCTTGAGCGGATCTACCTGCAGCTCCTTAAGAACGGCGTCTACATCCATCGAGTGGCACAACGGTGTAGTCATGGCTTTCCTCGTTCTCGATGATCCTGATGGAAGGGGCAGCACCGCTCTTCCGAGCGGACCGCGGATGATTATGGCCAGCGAGTCCGGTTGGGACTGAGCAGTTCGGTCAATCCTTGACCTAAACGAAATTCCCTGCCTGGCTGCCGCCGAGCGCACCCGGAGACCGTCGGGACGAAGCGGCGAACCATCAGGAGACTGCGCCCTCGCCTGCAAGTCGCGCCCCCGACCGGCGCAGAACGTCGATCAAACGGGCCGCCTCGCAGGTTTCCGCGAGCACCGGAACCAACGGCGATAGAGGTACGGAACCGCCGCTATTGCGGTTATCGAGCGGCTTTGAAAACGTTTGCGGGCCGGGAGGTCCGATCGGCGATCACTTGACCAGCAGCACTGGCAGGTGCGTCTGGTGCAGCACCCTGAGCGTCGTCGAACCGACCAGCACCTCGGCCAATGGGGTCCGCCCGTGCGTTCCCATCACGATGTGATCGCAGGCGAGCGCCTCACTGCGGTGAACGATGCAATCGGCGGCGTGTCCGACGTCGGTGTGTACCTGGTACTCAATGCCGGCTCCGTCGAGCAGGCTGCGCGCCGCCCGCAGCGCCTTTTCGCCCTGCCCGCGCCGGTAATCGTCGATGTCGGAGCGGGCGACGAACTGGCCGATATCGCCGGTCATCGCGGGCTGCACATTGAGCAGGTGCACCAGGGGCCGCTGGCCATTGGCGCGGGCTGAAATCAGATAGCGCACCGCCTGCAGTGAACACTCCGATCCGTCGATCGGAACGAGTACGGCCTTCATCCCGCCTCCCTCAAATTCGAATCTGTTGCCGTGCGCCGATCCTTACTGCGAGCCGTCGGGGATTATGCGCTGCCGGGCGATTGCGTCCACCACGAACGCGAGTCCGGCGATGCGCTGCGATAGACTGCCCGCGCGAGGATTCGACTGGCATGCGCTACTGCTCGAGCTGCGGGAATCCGGTCACGCTGCGCGTGCCGGACGGCGATACGCGACCACGTGCCTGCTGCGACCGCTGCGGCGCCATCCACTATGTCAATCCGCGGCCGGTGGTCGGCACGATTCCTGTGTGGGGCGACGATGTGCTGCTGTGCCGCCGCGCGATCGAGCCGCGTTACGGGAAGTGGACGCTGCCGGCCGGCTTCATGGAGGTCGGCGAGACGACCGCGGACGGCGCGCTGCGCGAAACGATGGAGGAAGCGGGTGCGCGCATCGTGTTGGGCCCGCTGTTCTCGGTGATCGATGTGCCGCACGTCGAGCAGGTGCACATATTCTTCCGGGCGCAGCTGCTCGACATCGCTTTCGCGCCCGGCGACGAAAGCCTGGAGGTGCGTCTGTTCGCCGAGCATGCCGTGCCCTGGGACGAGCTGGCATTCCGCACGGTGGCCACGACGCTGCGGCGCTACTTCGAGGATCGCGCACGCGGAAATTTTGGCGTCCACACGGAGTCGATCGGCAGCCCGGCGGCGTCTCAACAGACCAAAAGCGCATGATCCCCTGGCTGGCCAGCGGGCAGCCGTTTCCGCAAGTCGTCACGGCACTGCGGGCCCCCAACGGCCTGCTCGCCGCCAGCGCCGACCTGTCGGTCGATCGTCTGCTGGCAGCGTATCGCCGCGGCATTTTTCCCTGGTATGCGGATGGCGAGCCGGTGCTCTGGTGGTCACCCGATCCGCGCATGGTGCTGTACTGCGCGGAGTTCCGCATCGCGCGATCGTTCGCGAAGACGCTTCGTCGCGCCGCACGCAGCACAAGCATCCGGATTTCGGTCGACCACGCCTTCGTCGACGTCATGCGCGCGTGCGCAGCCCCGCGCTCGGCTGACGTGGGCACGTGGATCACCGGCCAGGTGATCGATGCCTACGGCGAACTGCACGCGCTCGGGCTGGCGCACTCAGTCGAAACGTGGGTCGACGGCGCTCTGGTCGGCGGGCTCTACGGCATCAGCCTCGGCAGGATGTTCTACGGGGAATCGATGTTCACCCGGGTAGCCGACGCGTCCAAGGTCGCCCTCGCTGCTCTGGTACAGATCCTGCTCCACGAGCACGTGCCGATGATAGACTGCCAGCAGAACACGAGGCATCTCGCCTCGCTCGGGGGACGCGAAATCGCGCGACACGATTTCTGTGCTCACGTTGATCGCGCCGTTGCCGAACCGCCGATGAATTGGGCGCGTTATCGCATCGGCCGACTGAACGACCTGCTCGACGACGCCGCCTTGATGCGCAGCGTGGACTGACGTGGCGAATCTCAAGGAACTTCCGTTTTCCGCGCTGCAGTTCTACGCAACTGCACCCTACCCCTGTAGCTATCTCGACGATCGCCAGGCACGCTCGCAGGTCGCCACGCCGGCACACCTGATCAACGCCGACGTCTACAGCGAGCTGGTCAAGATGGGATTCCGCCGCAGCGGAATCTTCACCTATCGTCCGTATTGCGACGGCTGCCGTGCGTGCGTGCCGGTACGCGTGCCGGTTGCCGAATTCCGCTCGAACCGGGCGCAGCGCCGCGCCTGGCTAGCGGCACGACGACTTGGCGTCGCGGGTGGCCACGCTCGCATTCGACGCCGAACACTACGACCTGTACCTGCGCTATCAGGCGCATCGGCACGCAGGCGGCGGCATGGACAACGATAGCCGCGAGCAGTACTCGCAGTTCTTGCTACAAAGCAAGGTCAACACGCGACTGGTCGAGTTTCGCGACCCGGTCGCTCCAGATGCCGATGGCGTCGGCGCGCTGCGCATGGTGTCGATCATCGACATGCTCAACGACGGACTGTCGTCGGTCTACACGTTTTTCGATCCCTTGGTTTCGGCGGCCAGCTTCGGCACCTTCAACATCCTGTGGCAGATCGAGCAGTGCCGCGCGCTCAAGCTACCCTACCTGTACCTCGGGTACTGGATCGCCGAAAGCCCGAAAATGTCCTACAAGGCGCGTTTCCGCCCGGTCGAGATCCTGCGCAGCGGCCGCTGGGAGCGGCTGCGCGATCCTCCCGCCCATCGCTGACGCGGCGCGCCGGTAAGATCGCGGCGTGCTGTATTCCCTTGCGCGCTCCGTTCTGTTTGCACTCGACCCTGAGGTCGCGCACGAGCTGACGCTCGCCAAACTCGATCGCGCTGCCGCCTTTGGCGTCACTCGGCTGGTTGCACCCCGCGTGGCCGACCTGCCGGTGCGCGCGATGGGCCTCACGTTCCGCAACCCAGTCGGCCTCGCAGCCGGCATGGACAAGAACGCCGCGCACATAGACGCCCTCGGATCTTTAGGGTTCGGCCATATCGAGGCGGGCACGGTGACTCCGCTGGCGCAGCCTGGCAATCCCAAGCCCCGGCTGTTCCGGTTGGTGCCGGCGCAGGCGCTGATCAATCGGATGGGGTTCAACAACGATGGCGTCGAACGCTTCGTCGCCAACGTACAGGCCCAGAGACGCTTTCGCGCGGCGGGCGGCGTCCTCGGGCTGAACATCGGCAAGAACGCGGCAACACCGATCGAGCGCGCCGTCGACGACTACGTCGCCGGCTTGCGGGCGGTCTATCCGCACGCCGACTACGTCGCGGTCAACGTTTCTTCGCCGAACACGCAGAACCTGCGCGACTTGCAGCGCGAACGCGAGCTGGTCGCGTTGCTGCGCGGACTGGGTGAGGAACGCCGCCGGCTGGAAGATCAACACCAGCGCCGGGTGCCCCTCGCGGTGAAGATCGCGCCCGACCTCGACAACGCCGCGATCGTGCCGCTGGCGGACGTGCTGGTGCGCGAAGGCGTCGACGGGGTAATCGCCACCAACACGACAGTCGCCCGCGATGCAGTGCACGGCCTCGCCCATGCAAACGAGGCCGGCGGACTCTCGGGCCGACCGCTGAAGGAGCGTGCGACCGAGGTGGTGCAGCGGCTGGCGCAGCACCTGCGCGGACAGTTGCCGATCATCGGCGTCGGCGGAATCATGGAAGGTGCCGATGCGGCCGAAAGGATCCGGGCCGGAGCCTCGCTGGTGCAGATCTACACCGGATTCATATACCGCGGCCCGCAACTTGTCGGCGAGTGCGTGGACGCGATCCGACGCGATCGCGCTGCGACGGAATCCTCGCCGAGGCGCCGCCGCTCGCGCGCCGCGTGACTAGAGCTCATCCAGAATTCTGGTGCGCACTTTCATCGCGGCCTGGCCCGACGAGGCGACGCAGACCCGTATAGGCCGTCTGATCGAACAGCTTGATGTGCGGTCTCCCGCGCGCGCGATGCAGGCGCGCAACCTGCACCTGACGCTGGCGTTTATCGGAGAACTGGACGCAGCGCGGGCCGCGGAGGTCGCGCAAGCCTCTCGCACGCTGCAGCCGCAGCAGTTCGAGTGGTCGATCGACCAGATCGGCTGGTTCCCCCGCTCGCGTGTTGCGTGGCTTGGTGGCCGGGTCGATGAGCCGTTGACCACTGCGGCGGCTTCGGCACGCGCTGCGCTAGACGAACTGGCCATCGGCTACGACCGCAAGCCGTTCGTGCCGCATGTGACCGTACTTCGCAATGTGCGGGCGTTCGACCGCGCCGGGCCGCTCACTGAATCGCTCGCATGGCGCACATGCCATGTTGCGCTCTATGCATCGGCCCACGACAGACACGGGTCGGTGTATCGCCGGATCGATCCCGACGGCTAGCGGCGTCGTTCGGCAGCGCGCCGTTCGCGATACATGTCGTGAAAGGTGCGACCGCTGGGTGCCGGGAAATCGCGCGACTGCGTCCAGCCGCTGCCGATCGGCAAGTGACGAATGCGCCCCTCGCTGCCGGCCACCCAATTGAGCACGCGCACGGCGATGCGTGCGCCGAAGGCATAGAGCGAGGGACGGCGGGCCGCATAACCCCACAGCGACATCGCGACCGGTTCGTACCAGGGACGCAGCCCGCGCTCCCACTGTTCCTGGCGCAGCTTGCGCAGCAGATCGGGCAACGGGATCTTCACCGGACACACCACGCTGCACTGGCTGCACAGCGTCGCCGCATGCGGCAGATCCAGCGCGTTTTCGACGCCGATATAGCTCGGCGTGAGGACCGAGCCCATCGGCCCCGGATACACCCAGCCGTACGCATGGCCACCGATCTTCTGGTAAACGGGGCAGTGATTCATGCAGGCGCCGCAGCGGATGCAGCGGAGCATTTCCTGGAACTCGCCGCCGAGCAGGCCGGTTCTGCCTGCGTCGACCAGCACGTAGTACATGTGTTCCGGTCCATCGAGCTCATCGGGCCGGCGCGGTCCGGTCAGAATTGAAAAGTAGTTGGAGATCGGTTGTCCGGTCGCCGAGCGCGGCAGCAGACGCATCAGCGTGGCCAGATCTTCGAGCGTCGGCAGCACTTTCTCGACACCGGTAAGCACGACATGCACCTTGGGCGGCATGATCGTGCACATGCCTTCGTTGCCCTCGTTGGTCACCAGGGCCACCGAGCCGGTTTCGGCGATCAGGAAATTCGCGCCGGTCACACCCATGTCCGCCGACAGGAAGTGCCCGCGCAGCACTTCGCGCGCTTCGCGCGTCAGCTGGGTGATCTCGCTCTTGCGTTCGGTGCCATGGGCGCGCGCAAACAGCGCTGAAATCTCCTCTTTGTCCTTGTGGATGACGGGCGCGATGATGTGCGAAGGTGGCTCGTTGTCGTTGATCTGCAGGATGTATTCGCCGAGGTCGGTTTCGACCGGCTGCACGCCCGCTGCGGAGAACGCGGCGTTCAGCTGGATTTCCTCGGACACCATCGACTTCGACTTGGTCACTTTCCGCACGTCGTGTCGGCGGGCGATGTCGACGATCAGCCGCGTGGCCTCTTCGGCCGTCTGCGCGTAGAGCACGACCGCGCCGCGCGCCGTCGCATTACGTTCGAAGGTCTCTAGCCACAGATCGAGCCGGTCGAGCGCGCGGTTGCGCCGCTCGACCGCCGCGCGTCGCGTGCCTTCGAAGTCCTCGATCTCTAGGATGGCCGCCGCGCGGGCAGTCACGAATTTTTCCGACAGCTTCTTCAGGTTCTTCTGCAGCCGGGCATCGGCCAGCTTCTGACCCGCGCGTGCCTTGAAATGCATCGACTGGGTCTGCATCAGGCGTCCCCGGCGAGCACCTGGGAGATATGCAGCACACGCGTCTTCATGTCACCGGTCCGGCGCAGCCGTCCCTCGATGTTCAGCATGCAACCGAGGTCGCCCAGCACCAGTGTGTCGGCGCCGCTTGCCTGCACATTGCGGCACTTCTCGTCCACGATCGCGCCGGAAATGTCCCCGAACTTGATCGAGAACGTTCCTCCGAACCCGCAGCACTGTTCGCAGTCCTTCATTTCAGTCAGGCGCACGCCGGGCAGCATGCCGAGCAACCTGCGCGGCTGTGCCTTGACGCCGAGCTCGCGCAGTCCGGCGCAAGAGTCGTGATAGGTGACGTTGCCCCCGAAGGTGGACGGGAGCGACTGCACGTCGAGGACATTGACCAGGAAGTCGGTCAGTTCATAGATGCGGCCGGCCAGGCGCTCGGCGCGCGACTTCAGGTCGGGATGGTCCCGGAACAGTTCGATGTACTGCAGTCTGATCTGCCCACCGCACGAGCCGCTGGGAATCACCACGTATTCGAAGTCCGCAAACTCACGCAGGACCTTTTCCGCCAGGGCGCGTGCGGTGGCGTTGTCACCGGAGTTGTAAGCCGGTTGTCCGCAGCAGGTCTGAGTCTCGGGAACAACGACTTCACACCCGGCGGACTCCAGCAGTTTCAGTGTCGAGAACCCGATTTCGGGTCGGATGGCATCGACCAGGCAGGTCACGAACAGAGCTACGCGCATCAGTGCAGGGTCCGCGCTTTGACGCGTTGCACCATCAACAAGCGGACCATCGCTTCTCCTTGATGCCCCGCAAGACCGCACGCGCTCACAGTCTTGGCCGTCGTTTCGTATGGTGGTATAAACACGGCTGACCGGATATTGCTCCGCACCATGCCTACTCCCGCACGCGACAAGACAGCCATCCAGGTGATCGAGCGGATGATGAAGCTGCTGGATACGCTCGCATCGCGCTCCGACCCGGTCAGCCTCAAGGAACTCGCCGGTTCCACCGGCCTTCATCCCTCCACGGCGCACCGGATTCTAAATGACATGGTGGTCGGACGCTTCGTCGACCGCGCCGAAACACCGGGCTCCTACCGACTCGGCATGCGGTTGCTGGAACTGGGCAATCTGGTCAAGGCGCGCTTGTCGGTCCGCGAGGCTGCGCTTGAACCGATGCGGGAACTGCATCGCAAGACGGGCCAGACCGTCAACCTGTCGGTCCGTCAAGGCGACGAGATCGTCTACATCGATCGCTCCTACAGCGAGCGCTCTGGCATGCAGGTGGTGCGAGCGATCGGCGGCCGCGCACCGCTGCACCTGACCTCGAGCGGAAAGTTGTTCCTGGCGTCCGACGATCCCAGGTTGGTACGGGCCTACGCGACCCGCACCGGGCTTGCAGGCCACACGCGTAACAGCATCACGGAGCTGCCGAAGCTGGAAAAGGAACTCGCGCTCGTCCGCGCGCGCGGTTATGCGCGCGACAACGAGGAACTGGAACTCGGCGTTCGCTGCATCGCGGCCGGGATACGCGACGACTCCGGGCGGCTGGTTGCGGGACTGTCGGTATCGGCGCCGGCCGAACGCATGCAGGATGACTGGCTGGCCGACCTGCAGGGAACCGCCGGCCGCATTTCGTCCGGTCTCGGTCATGCCTCAGAGTCGAGCTGAGGCCGGAACGGCTACAACGGCTGGGCGGCTACCGGCTGGGTGAACGCGACCGGCTTGACGGGTGCCGGTGCGGGATCGGTCAGGCGTCTGGCAGTGAGCCAGTCGCGAATGCGTTGAGCATCGCCCAACCGCGAGTACTTCCCGACCGAGTCCAGTAGGACCATCACGATGCGCTGGCCCTCGACCACGGCCTGCATGACCAGGCATCGCCCGGCGGCCGAGATGTAACCCGTCTTCTGCAGGCCGATATCCCAGTCGGGATTCGACGTCAGGCGATTCGTGTTTGCGTAGCGCACTGTGCGCTTGCCGACGGGGAGCGCGAGCTCCCCACTAACCGAGTGCTCGCGTATCACATCGTGCTCGTATGCCGCCTTCACGAGCTTCACCAGGTCGTTCGCGCTGGAGCGGTTGTCCGGTGACAGCCCGGTCGGATCCTCGAAATGCGATTCCGTCATGTCGAGCATGCGAGCCTTGGCGTTCATCGCCTCGACGAACGCATCCAGCCCGCCCGGATAAGTGCGCCCCAGCAGCTGCGCCGCCCGGTTTTCGGATGCCATCAAGGCGAGGTGAAGCGCCGTGTCACGCGACAGCTTCACTCCAGGCCGCAGGTTCGAACGCATGCTGGCATGCACGACCTCGCTCTGGCTGACGACCAGTTCTTCGTCAAGCGGCAGCGCGGCCTCCACGGTCACCAGGGCCGTCATCAATTTCGTGATCGAAGCGATCGGCAGTATCGCGTGCATGTTCTTTTCGAACAGCACCTCATCGGTGTCCTGGTTGACCACCAGGGCGACCGACGACTTGAGGTCGAGCGGATCTTCGGCGCGGTTCAGTCCGGCGAGCTGGCCCTCGGAGGGTCGGACGGGTACGCGGACGAGCTTGCGCGAGCGGGTTGAGTGGATCTTTGACTTGCCGGCCGGGATGGTGCCGATGACGCGTGGGGTGCCGGGCTTCTTTGCGACTGTCGACGTGCTCTCGATGGCCGAAGACGGCGTGTGCATCAACGCCAACCCGCAAACCAATGCCGCCCCTGCTGTGATCAAACGTCGCAATTCATTCTCCATCCCACCGCACGCACCGCATGCCCGCCACTCGCCACTGCACTTCACCAAAACCTGGGCGACTTCAATCGTCGATTAATCGGCCGAGTCCCCGGCCTTCTTGCATACGAGGAGGGTGGCCGGTCACCCGCCTAACCACCTCGCGCCGGATTGGCGCCAGCCCTGCCAGGGAAGACAGCGTCGGCGACACGGCGGCGATTGTAATAGTGCTTTTCGCATTGTGGGTAGGCGACCCCGACAGATGGGCGCTTAGGCCTGCCCAAGGCGTCACCTGAGGCCCGGTCGTCGATACGCGACCCTTCGACCGGATAGCGCCGAGGCGGCCTTGGCGACGACTTGTTCCACGTCAAGAATCGATGTCGACGAGTGCAGCACGCTCTGTCCACGTCAGTCGGGCGTAAGACTCGGCGGCGAGGATGCGGCGCGCCGAGGGTTAACCCGCGCGCGGCATCGACTCATAATCGATACAGGGCGACCCGCAACGACGAGCCGGCACGATATCCAGGGCCGCCGGACATGACGGCATCACTCAGTGTTTTCTTGGGAGGAAAGTATGTCCACCGCTGCAATGCCGGGTGCGCAAGCGCCGAGCGCACCGCTGAATTGGCAGGCGATCGACGAAGACCCCCGCTTTCAGACCTTGCACTCGAAGAAGGTCGGATTTCTGACCGCTCTGATGGTGTTTTCACTCTTCTACTACTTCCTGCTGCCGATCGGCGCCGCCTATTTCACCGATCTCTTCAAGATCAAGGTCTACGGCGTCGTCAACGTCGGCATCCTGTTCGCGCTTTCACAGTTCATCGTCGCGTGGGGCATCGCCTACTACTACACGGCGAGGGCCAAGGTGTTCGACGCCATGGCCGCCGAACTGGTCCGCGACGCCGACAAGATCGGGAGATAAGCCATGGACAAGAAACGAGTCCTACTTATTGCGGCAGGCGCGCTGGCGCTGCCGCTGATCGCCATGCCGGCGCTGGCGCAGGGCGCCGTCGCCGATGAGTGGAAATGGCTGACCTTCCTCGTCTTCGGCAGCATCATCGCCGTGACGATGTACGTCACTTTCGTGGCGGCCAAGCGCGTCAAGACAGCCGCGGACTTTTACACTGCCGGCGGCGGCGTTTCCGGCCTGCAGAATGGCTGGGCGATTGCAGGCGACTACCTGTCGGCGGCATCGTTCCTCGGCATCGCCGGCCTGATCTCGCTCTACGGTTACGACGGCTTCATGTACTCGGTGGGTTGGCTGGTTGCGTACATCACCGTGCTGCTGGTGATCGCCGAGCCGTGCCGGAATATCGGCAAGTACACGCTGTCGGACATCCTCGCCTACCGCAACGACCCGAAGAAGGCGCGCATCGTTGGCGCCATCTCCACGATCACCGTGTCCACCTTCTACCTGACCGCGCAGATGGTCGGGGCCGGCGTGCTGATCAAGACATTGATCGGCATCGACTACGAGGTGTCGGTGATCACCGTAGGCGTGCTGATGCTGGCGTACGTGCTGTTCGGCGGCATGGTCGCCACCACGTGGGTGCAGATCATCAAGGCCGTCCTGCTGGTGTTCGCCTCGATCCTGATGGTGATCTTGGTCTGGAGCCAGTACGGATTCTTCGGCGACTTCCTCACCAACGTCGTCGGCGATGCGAAGGTCCAGGCCCGCGTTGCCACGCTGATCGGCGACAAGGCCACCAACCTCTCTGCCACGCAGCTCGGCCAGATCTTCCTCGAGCCCGGACTGTTCCTGAAGGTGCCGCTTGACCAGATCTCGCTGGGCATGGCACTGGTATTCGGCACGGCCGGCATGCCTCACATCCTGATGCGGTTCTTCACCGTGCCCACCGCGCAGGCGGCGCGTACGTCGGTGAACTGGGCGATGGCCATCATCGGCGGCTTCTACGTGCTGACGCTGTTCCTCGGCATGGGCGCAGCGATGAACGTCGGCCCCACGGTGATCGCCGGCATCGATCCGGGCGGCAACATGGCCAATCCGCTGCTGGCGCAAGCCCTGGGCGGCGGCCCCGACTCGCTGGGTGGCAACCTCTTCATGGCCTTTGTCTCGGCCGTTGCATTCGCCACCATCGTCGCCGTGGTTGCGGGACTGGTGCTGGCGGCCGCCAGCGCGATGGCGCACGATCTGTACGTCGGCGTGATCCGCAGCGAGCACGTGACGTCGCAGGAGCAGGTCAAGGCCGCACGAATCGCCACCATCTTCGTCGGTGCGATGGCCATCGTCATTGGCATCTCCGCCAAGGGCCAGAACGTGGCTCACCTGGTGGCTCTCGCCTTCGCGGTGGCTTCGTCGGCCAATTTCCCCTGCGTACTGCTGACGCTGTTCTGGAAGCGCTGCAACACCGGTGGCATCGTGGCAGGCATGATCATAGGAACGGTGGCGGCGATCGGCCTCGTGATGGTGTCGCCGAACCTCACGTACCCGAAGGCGGTCAAGGCGACCGCGCAGAAGGTGATCGATGGCGCGCCGGCGAAGATGGCGCCGATCAACGAGGCGCTCGCCTCCGGGGACGCGGCGAAGGTCGCCAAGGCCGAGAAGGACAAGGCCGCACTCGACAAGGCCGTCGGCACAGCGAAGGCGAACCTCGAGAAGTTCAAGGGCGACGAAACGAGCATCGTGGGACTCGAGAAGCCGCTGTTCGAGCTCCGCAATCCCGGCCTGATCTCGATCCCGCTCGGCTTCCTTGCGGTGATCCTGGGCTCGCTGCTGTATCGCGACAAACGCTCCGAGGACATGTGGGACGAGCTGTACGTCCGGCAAACCACCGGTATCCTGGCGGCGAAGGCGACGGCCCATTGATCCAGGGCTCGTGGCAGTGACAAGAGTGGCCCCCAAGCGGGGCCACTTTTTTTCTGTGCCTTGAACCGAAGTTGGGCCCGGACACAGACTACTGACTGCGAAGCGGCACAATCGCTGCCGGTGAGGAGGAGACGACCGTGATCAAGGGCCTGGGTGCGCAACGCCTGGTGGCGATGTTCTTCGGCGGCCTGGTGCTGTTCAACTTTCCGCTGCTGGCGCTGTGGGATCGCGACCTCACCTTGTTTGGCCTGCCACTGTTTCCCACGGCGCTATTTCTTGGCTGGGGCGTGCTGATTGCGGTTGTGGGCTGGACCATCGAGCACATCGATCAATGACGTTGCTCGCGGCTCCACTGGTCATAGGCACGTCGTTCGCGTACCTGCTGCTGCTGTTCGCGGTGGCGTGGATCGGCGACCGGCGCGCACAGCAGGGACGCTCGATCATCGATAACGCCTGGATCTACGCGCTGTCGATGGCGGTGTATGCCACCGCTTGGACCTACTTCGGCAGCGTGGGCCGCGCCGCCTCGGGCGGTGTCTGGTTTCTGCCGATCTACCTCGGCCCGACCCTGGCGATGGTGCTGGCGTGGATGGTGGTGCGAAAGATGATCCGCATCGCCAAGACCTACCGCATCACCTCGATCGCCGACTTCGTCGCCAGCCGCTACGGCAAAAGCCCGCTGCTGGCCGGGCTGGTGACGCTGATCACCGTCGTCGGCATCGTGCCGTACATCGCATTGCAGCTGAAAGCCGTCTCGACCGGGTACGCGCTGCTGACGACACCGCTCGGACAGAGTGCTCCCGCGGTCGGCGATTGGTGGCGCGACAGCACGTTGTACGTCGCGCTGCTCCTGGCCGGCTTCACGGTCCTGTTCGGCACCCGGCACCTGGACACGACCGAACGCCACGAGGGCATGGTCGCCGCGATCGCATTCGAGTCGATCGTCAAGCTGTTGGCGTTCATCGCCGTCGGCATTTTCGTCACGTGGGGAATGTTCGGCGGGCCGGACGATCTTTTCGCGCGTGCGCTCGCGCTTCCCAATATCAAGAGCCTGCTCAGCCTGGGTCAGGGCAAGGCCTTCGCCTACGAGCAGTGGTTCGCGCTGACGGTGCTTTCGATGCTCTCGGTAATCTTTCTGCCGCGGCAGTTCCAGGTGATGGTGGTCGAGAACGTCAACGAGCAGCACCTCAAGCGCGCGGTGTGGGCGTTTCCGTTGTACATGCTTCTGATCAACGTGTTCGTGCTGCCGATCGCGGTCGGCGGGCTGCTGCACTTCGGCCCGGACAAGGTGAACGCCGACAGTTTTGTACTGTCGCTGCCGCTGGCGCTGGACCAGCCACTGCTGGCGCTGGCCGCCTTTATCGGTGGCCTGTCGGCCGCCACCGGCATGGTGATCGTCGAGGCGATTGCGGTGTCGACGATGGTCTGCAACGACCTGGTGATGCCGCTGCTGCTGCGTACCCGGCGCTTTGGCAGCCGCGCAGGCGCCGACTTCACCGGCATGCTGCTGGGCATCCGGCGCACCGCGATCTTCGCCGTGCTGCTGCTCGGCTATCTGTACTTCCACCTCGCCGGCGAAGCCTATGCGCTGGTCAGCATCGGTCTGATCAGTTTCGCCGCCGTCGCGCAGTTCGCGCCGGCGATGCTGGGCGGCATGTACTGGAAGGGCGGCACACGCGGCGGCGCGCTGGCCGGACTGACGCTTGGTTTCGGGCTGTGGGTGTACACGCTGATGCTGCCATCGATCGCCAAGTCGGGCTGGTGGCAGACCGATTTCGTATCGGATGGGCCGTGGGGCATCGCGCTCCTGAAACCGGAGCAGTTGCTCGGACTGACCGGGCTCGACGGCCTGACACATTCACTCTTCTGGAGCCTGCTCGCCAACGTCGGCGCTTACGTGGTCGTGTCGCTCGCGCGCACTCCGTCGGCACGGGAGACCAGCCAGGCGCTGCTTTTCGTCGACGTGTTTCAGCGCACCGAGGACGGCAGCGGCAAGCACGGACCCGTGTTCTGGCGTGGCCGTGCCGAGGTGTCCAAGCTGCTGTCGCTGGTCGGCCGTTTCCTCGGCATGAGTCCGGCGCGGCGGCTGTTCGAGGACTATGCGAGGCAGGTCGGCGTGGTGCGCATCGAACAGATTCCGCCCGACGCGCGGCTGGTTCAGTTCGTCGAAACGCAGCTCGCCGGCGCGATCGGCAGCGCTTCGGCACGCGTAATGGTGGCTTCGGTGGTCGAGGAGGAAGCGCTTAACCTCGACGATGTGATGCGCATCCTCGACGAGGCGTCGCAATTGCGCGCCCATTCGCGCGAGCTGGAAGAGAAGTCGCTGTCGCTGCAGCGTGCGACCGCCGAGCTGCGCGCCGCCAACGAGCAGTTGCAGAGCCTGGACAAGCTCAAGGACGACTTCATGTCGTCGGTGACGCACGAACTGCGCACTCCGCTGACCTCGATCCGCGCCCTTGCGGAAATGATGGTCGAAGAGGTCGGGATGGAAGCCGATCAGCGCCAGCAGTTTCTCGGCATCATCGTCGCCGAGACCGAGCGCCTGACGCGGCTGGTCAACCAAGTGCTCGACATGGCCAAGATCGAATCCGGCAGTGCCGAGTGGCGCAGCCGCGAAGTCGATATGCGCGCATTGCTGACACAGGCCGCGCAGACGACGAGCGAAATGTTCCGCGAACGCGGTGCGACGCTCACGCTGGCGATCCCGGAACACGTGCCGACGCTGATGGCCGACTCCGACCGGTTGATGCAGGTGCTGCTGAACTTGCTGTCGAACGCGGCCAAGTTCGTGCCGGACAAAGGTGGCCGGGTCGAGGTCCGCTTGACATCCGGCTCGCATGGCTTGACGGTCGAGGTACAGGACAACGGTCGCGGCGTGCCGGACGAGCAGCAGGCATCGATCTTCGAGAAGTTCCACCAGGGCGGCGACGCGACGCACCGGCCGCAGGGCACTGGGCTGGGCTTGCCGATCAGCCGCCAGATCGTCGAGCATTTTGGTGGACGACTGTGGCTTCGTTCCGCGCCCGGGCAGGGCGCGTGCTTCGCCTTCGAGCTGCCTTGGAGCCACGACGAGGAGCTCGCTTCGACCGCGCCGGGAGCAACCCGATGAGCTGCAAGATCCTGATTGCCGACGACGAGCCGAACATCCTGATCACTCTTGAGTACCTGATGAAACGCGAGGGCTATGCCGTCAGCGTCGCGCGCGACGGACTCGAGGCGCTCGAGACACTGCGGCGCGAGCGCCCGACACTGCTATTGCTCGACGTGATGATGCCGACGAAGACCGGCTTCGAGGTGTGCCAGGAGGTGCGTGCCGACGACGAACTGAAAGACACGCTTATCCTGATGCTCACGGCAAAGGGCCGCGAAACCGACGTGGCCAAGGGGCTTGCGCTTGGCGCGGACGACTACATTACGAAGCCATTTTCGACCAAGGAACTGGTGCGGAAGGTGCGTGAGCTGTTGGCGACGAAGACGTGAAACGCGACAGAAGACTGCTCGCCACGGTATGCGGCGCTGTGGCCGTGGTCGCACTGCTGCTGGTGATCTGGGTCGCACTGATCGCAGCGATGGCCCCGCTTGCTCCGGGCAAGCGCGACGTGTTGTTCGACCTGCTGGGCCCGACTCTGCCGGCAGCAGTGCTGGCGCTGCTGCTGATTCTCGGGCTCGTCGCTGCGGCCGTGCCGCCGATCTACCGCCGGTGGGTCGCTGCGCCGGCGCGCCTGCTCGAACAAGCGCGCGTGCTGGCTGCCGGTGACGTGCAACGCGAGCTCGATGCGAGCGACGGCAGCGCCGACGTGCGCGGCCTGGCGCAGGTGATCGACGCGCTTGCGCGCCAGCGCACACAATTGCGCGGCGATATTGCCGCGCAGGTCGAGGAAGCCAGTCGCAACGTCGAGCAGGAGCGAAGCCGGCTCGCGGCGCTGATGTCGGAGCTGACCCAAAGCGTCGTCGTGTGCAACCTGGACGGACGTGTGCTGCTGTACAACAACCGCGCGCGCGTGCAGTTTCGAGCACTGTCACAGTCCCCCACACTGGCGGCCGGCACCGAGCTGATCGGTCTGGGGCGCTCGATCTACACCGTGTTCGACCGCAAACTGGTCGCGCACGCGCTGGAGAGCATCCAGCAGCGCCTGCAGCGTGGAGTGACCAACCCGTCGGCGCAGTTCGTAACGACCACGCGTGCGGGAGGTCTGCTGCGCGTGCAGATGGCGCCGGTGCGCAGCGCGAGCGCAGAGCCGGAGCAGGAAGCGGTGTTAAGCGGCTTCGTGCTGATGCTCGACAACATCACCAGCGATTTTGAACAGGAGTCGGCGCGCGACCGGTTGCTGCACGGACTGACCGAGGGAAGCCGCGCCTCGCTCGGCAACATGCAGGCCGCGGTCGAGGTTCTCGACGACCCGGAACTCGACGCGTCGATGCGCGAGCGTTTCCATCGCGTGATTCACGACGAAGTGCACGCGATGAGCGCGCGGATCCGCACGCTCGCCGAGCAGGCGGCACAGCAGATGAAGACGCGCTGGCCGCTGGAGGACATGCTCGGCACCGACCTGGTCGCAGCCGCGCTGCGGCGGATCGAAGCGGTCGTGGGACTGCGTGCGGATACCGCCGAAGTCAATGACGCGCTGTGGCTGAAGGTCGACAGCTTTTCGCTGATTCAGGCGCTCGCCTACCTCGCCGGACGGCTGGCCGAGGAATACGACATCAAGTTCGTGAGGTTGCGCCTGGCGCCGGCGGACAAACGCGCGCACCTGGACCTCGTCTGGAGCGGCCAGGCGATCAGCACCGAGGCCCTGGCAAGCTGGGAGACCGATCCGATCCGCGTCGGCTCGGAAGTTGGCTCGCTCAGCGTGCGTGACATCGTTCAGCGCCATGGCGGCGAGTTCTGGTTCGAACGCGATCGGGCACGGCAGCAGGCGTTCTTCCGATTCCTTCTGCCGCTTACCAGCGCGCAGGAAGAACTCGACTCGCCAGCCTTCGTGCAGCGCGCGGGCCGGCCCGAGTATTACGACTTCGACCTGTTTCAGGTCACCGAACTGTCGCGCGAACTCGATGAGCGCCGCTTGACCGATTTGAGCTATACGGTGTTCGATACCGAGACCACCGGAATGGATCCTGCCGCCGGAGATGAAATCATCCAGATCGGCGCCACGCGGCTGGTCAACGGCAGACTGCTGAAAGGCGAGTGCTTCGAGCAGCTGGTCGACCCGCGCTGCCCGATCACCGAAGCGTCGATCCCGATACACGGCATCACATCGCAGATGGTGGGCGGGCAGCCGACCATCGACGAGGTGTTGCCCGCGTTTCACGCGTTCGCGCAGGATACCGTGCTGGTCGCACACAATGCCGCGTTCGACATGCGCTTCCTGCAACTGAAGGAAAAATCGAGCGGAGTGCGCTTCGAGCAGCCGGTACTCGATACGCTGTTGCTGTCGGCGCTGATTCACCCCAATCAGGATTCGCACCGGCTGGAAGCGATCGCCGAGCGCTTCGGCGTCACGATCATCGGCCGCCATACGGCACTCGGCGACGCGATGGTGACCGCGGAGATCTTCCTCAAACTGCTTCCGCTGCTTGCCGAAAGGGGCATCCACACGCTGGGCCAGGCGCGGGAGGCGACGCAGCAGACGTATTACGCGCGCCTAAAGTACTGATCGGTTGACGGGCAGCGGCCGACCGTGCTCGTCTTTTTGTATCTTTGAGGCATGAACCAACCGAAAACACCACCGCTCGTCTTCGAGGCCGTGCGCGACTTCCTTGGCAAGCACGCGCCGTACTCGCAGATGCGCGAGGACGCTCTGGCGTTCCTGATTCCACGGCTCAAGCTCGCCTACTTTCCGAAGGACAGCATCATCGTCGACCGCAGCGCCGAATTTCCGCCGCTGCACATCATCCAGAGCGGCAACGTGGCCAGCGTCACCGCGGGCCTCGACACGATGCCGGATCGCGTGCTGCAGCCGGGAGACTGCTTTCCGGTCGGCGCCTTGTCTGCCGGGGGTCAGCCGACGCGCCGCTATCGAGCAACCGATGACGTCGTGGCCTACCTCCTACCGGTCGACGATTTCCAGAAGCTGCGGGCGCTTTCTCCCGAGTTCGCGGCCTACTGCACCGAGGCAGTCACGGTGCTCGCGCAGCAGTCACTCGCGGAGTTGCAGCGCCACTACAGCCAGGTGGCATCGGATCAGCATTCAATGACGCGGCCGCTCGCGCAACTGATTCCGTCCGAACCCGTAACCTGCCTTGCGACCACCTCGCTGCGTGATGCGCTGACGCTGATGAAGGAACACGCCGTGCGCTCGATCATCGTCGTCGACAAGGCATCGGCACCGTTGGGGGTCTTTACGCTCAACGACCTGCGTGACCGCGTCGTGCTACAGGGTTTATCGCTCGATACCCCGGTGTCGCAGGTCATGACTCCTGACCCAATCACGCTGCCGGCAGAAGCCACTGCGGCGGAAGCGATCCAGAACATGGCCGCGGGCGGCTTCCACCAGATGATCGTGACCGCCCACGGCAAGGTGCTCGGGACGATCTTCGAGCACGATCTGTTTGCCTTGCAGCGCGTGAGCCTGCGGCAGATCCATCATGCGATACGTTCCGCACGGTCGATCAAGGCGCTCGCGCACGTCGCCCGCGACATCCACAATCTGGCCCGCAACCTGCTGGCGCAGGGGGTTTCCGCTGAGGCGCTGACGCGGACGATCGCAGCGCTGAACGATGCACTCACGCGCGAGGTGATCAACCGGGTTCGGCAGGACCACGATCTGCAGGGCCTCACCTGGTGCTGGCTCGCCCTCGGCAGCGAGGGCCGGAACGAGCAGACGCTGGCGACGGACCAGGACAACGCGCTGATCTTCGCCGCCCCTCCGGAAGGCGCCGAGGTTGTGCGCGCCCGCCACGAGCTGGTGGCGTTCGCACGTGAAGTCAACGAGGCCCTGGATCAACTCGGATTCCCACTGTGCAAGGGCAACATCATGGCCAGCAACCCACAGTGGTGCCTGACCGAAGAGGAGTGGCGCGAGCAGTTCACGACCTGGATCCGCGAACCGACGCCAGAGCGGCTGCTCAACGCGAACATCTTCTTCGACTTCCGCCCACTTTCTGGTGAAGCGGCACTGGCCGAGCGCCTGCGCGAGTGGCTGCTGGCGCGCACTCAGGACAACAAGCTGTTCCTGCGGCTGATGGTTCAGAATGCGCTGCAGACCGAACCCCCGCTCGGCCTGATTCGGGCGTTTCAGGTGTCGGACCAGCCCGGATCCGAGGGCACGCTGGACCTGAAGAAGCGGGGGGCGCGCATCTTCGTCGACGCGGCGCGGGTGTTCGCACTCGCCTCGGGATCCAGGTTCACCGGCACGGCCGACCGGCTGCGGCAGGCCGGCGAAAACGTCAAAGCCGATCCGCGGCACGTCGAGGCCACGGTCGACGCGTTTCACTATCTGCAGGTGCTGCGCCTGCGCGCGCAGGAGCACCCACACCCTGCCAATCCCAACAGCGTCGATCCGTACGCACTCAACGAGGTCGACCAGCGCATGCTGAAGGAGACCCTCCGGCAGGCGCGCAAGCTGCAGCAGCGCCTGAAGGAAACGTTCTCGTTCGCTCTCTGATGCGCGACATGCAATGTCGGCTGCCGCGCATCGCGACGGTCGCCGTGGGGACGAGCTGTACGCCCGGCAGAACACCGGCATCCTTGCATCCAAGGCCGCAGCGCACTGAGGCTAACGGCAATCGGTAGGAGGCAGGGTCACCCCTGCCGTCCTCCCACACCACCGTACATACGGTTCCGTATACGGCGGTTCCTGTCGGGGGCCGAAGCCCCGTGAGTTTGTGTTTCGTTCAGCGTGTCGCCTGAGATCCATCGAGCACCGCGCCGGCGATCCGCGACTTCCGGTCGCAGCACGTCCGAGGCGGCCCGCGGCCTGCGCCGCGGCTTCTGCTCTGAATGCACAGAGAGCACGCGCGACTGTCCACTCGTGACAGGTTCAGCCCTTTGCCGTCGCGGTTGCCGACGACTACTACGGCCTCTGCTGACTCCTGCCAACCCATCCCGGCACCTCTCGACGCCGGTAGCACAAGGCAGGCTGACAGGCCTCCCAGGGTAAGACGCACGACCTTCGCTGCAGATACCCGCCGCATCTACTCCTTCACCTTCCGGATAGTTTCGGGCTTCGAGTTGCTTTGCCCTCTCGCCCAAGTGAAGTTGCCTCATATGCGATTCCTGTTCGTCGGGCCACAGCTTTGCGTACAGCTTCCTTCAGATTCCGCCTCGCGACGGACACCCTTGCTGTGCGGCTAACGGTTCCCACTATCAAGGTCCGTAGGGGACTTTCACCCCCAAGTCGTCCAACTCGCCACCACAGCGACCTGAACAGCGCCAGTCACGGCGCTACGCGCCATGCCTGGCGCACAAAACAAAGGGCCCGCGATGCGGGCCCTTTTTTTGCGAGTGTCGGATTAGCGACCGGCGTTGCGCCGACGTGTCAGCCCGGCAAGGCCGAGCAGACCGACACCCAGCAGGACCAGCGTACGTGGCTCGGGGACCGGGATTGGCGTGCCCGTGTCGTAGAACGACAAGTGCGACAGCCCAAAGGGTTGGCCGTTGTTCGGGTTCGTCGGCGTGAACCAATCGTCGGAAATCGGATCGCCGAGGTTGCTGAAGAGATTGAAGTCGGGTCCGCCCTTCGCGACGTAGAAATTGATCCCCGGATCGCCCGGCCCCGGGGTGTATGTCCAAGTCCCGGTCGCGCCATCGATGCCGGTTAAGGCGAATTCGCTGCCGTCGATCGACGGGAACAGCGAATTGATCTCTATTTCCCCTGGTACATCGTCGTCGAAGTTGAACTTGATGATGATGGGCGATTCATTCGGATCGAACTCTGCGGGGATTTTGCAGTTCTCAAAGCCCTGACCGAACACGCCCGAGCAATCGTTGCCCCTCAAATGTCTGGATGAAATCGGCCGACGCCATTGACGAAAACGCACTCAACGCGGCCACCACTAGCGCGTTTTGAATCCACGGATCCTCATCATTTCTCTCCCTGCTGCAAAATGCCTTGGTCAACCCAAGAAAAGCATCGGCCATGCCAGCGGGAAAAAATCCCATGAATTCAAGTTGTTGCTTCGCGACAAACCCATGGCATCATCATGATTTGTAAAGGAAATCGACTAAATACGTCCTTCCGGACCGCATGGGGATTTGGGCACGAAATTGGCTCTTCGCGTCCGTCGTCGCCAGCCGATTTAATGGCGCGGCCAAGTAACCGTCCGGCCAGACGACTTCGTCGAGTGTCGCGTCGCTGACTTCAAGCCTCAAGCCGCGATCTGCTGAGCCACCAGGCGCGCAGCTAGATCTTTGCGATCGCGAGGATCATCGTGCAGCGCTGCTATGTGCTTAGGGAGTTACGGACGAGCACAAAAAAAAGGGCCCGCGATGCGGGCCCTTTTTTTTGCGTGTGTCTGATTAGCGATCGGCGTTGCGCCGACGTGTCAGCCCGGCGAGTCCGAGCAGACCGACACCCAACAGAGCCAGCGGACCCGGCTCAGGGACGTGAATCTCCTCCCGGATATCGCCGACAAAGAACGACATCCCCGACAGTCCCGGGTGGTTGGTGCCGTTTCTCCCGACGGTCCAGGCGATCTGGAACGTTCCATCGTTGTCTAGGTTGATCAAAGCGTCGTCAAAGAAGTAGAACGCGCCGGGTTGACCCGCCTTCAGAAAGCCGATCAGGTCAACCGTGAACGGCACGCTCGGCGCGGTATTGAGATCCAGATCCTGAACCGTCAGCGTATAGGTCGAGTCATTGGAGTTGTTGTCGGCAGCGAGCGTCCATTGGAGGCCGAGGAAGTTGGCCGTGGAGCTTCCCGACACGTCGTCCTTCAGGTAGTTCGTGGCGGAATACGTCGTACCCCAGCCGAGAGCATTGATGTTGCCGATCTCATTGGCGACGTCGCCGCCGAAGTCGACGGTTCCGTAGCAGTTGGTGGCGTTGTTGCCGTTCAACGTCATGTCGCTGACGCTGATCCCACCAGTCGCATGGGGAGGACCACCAACGCAATACCCACCCTCGCTGAACGCGGCCGAAGCCGCTCCAGTGCCAAGAATGCCGACAACAGCCAGCATCCCGGTCAAAGCCATTCGTAACTTCATTTTTCCCGACCTCGTAAGTACAAGCGTCGGTCCCCACGCACTACTATGCAGAAGTCATGCCAATGGGAAAAAATCCCACTTCGTCAGTCCGTTGCAATGCGGTAATCCGATCGGATGTCTTTGATTTGTAAAGAAACACGACGCAAAAGCGGTCGCCGGCATGACTCGATCGCCTCGATCTTTCTTCGTGCGGGTGGCGGCGGAAACGCTCAGGTGCGCTCAGCCGCGAGGCGGCGGCGCCCCCATCCCCAGGGCGCCTGAATCGATCAGTGCACGATGCGGTCGAACACGAACTTTCCGCCCTTGACGTCGACCGGGATGACGTCCTTGGGCCCGAAGCGCCCTCAAGCACCAGCCGGGCGACCGGGTTCTCGATCTCCTGCTGGATTGCGCGCTTCAGCGGCCGCGCGCCGTAGAGCGGATCGAAGCCGACCTTGGCGATCTCAGCCAGCGCCGCATCACTGACCTCGAGCTTCATGTCCTGCGCGGCGAGCCGCTGCTCGAGGCGATGCAACTGGATCTTTGCGATTGCCTTGATCTGCGAGTTGTCGAGCGCGTGGAACACGACGATTTCATCGATGCGGTTGACGAACTCCGGACGGAAATGCTTGCGCACCTCGCCCATCACCGTGTTCTTGATCAGTTCCGGATCCTGTCCCGCCATCCGCTGGATCTCGTGTGAGCCGAGATTGGACGTCATCACGATCACCGTGTTCTTGAAATCCACGGTGCGGCCCTGGCCGTCGGTCATGCGGCCGTCGTCGAGCACCTGCAGCAGCACATTGAACACATCCGGATGCGCCTTCTCGACTTCGTCGAACAGGATCACCGCGTACGGCTTGCGCCGTACCGCCTCGGTCAGCGCACCGCCTTCGTCGTAGCCGACATAGCCCGGCGGCGCGCCGATCATCCGCGCGACCGAGTGCTTCTCCATGTACTCGCTCATGTCGATGCGGATCAACGCCTCCTCGGTGTCGAACAGGAACTCGGCCAGCGCCTTGGTCAGCTCGGTCTTGCCGACACCCGTCGGACCGAGGAACAGGAACGACCCGTACGGGCGGTTCGGATCGGCAAGTCCCGCGCGCGAACGACGGATCGCGTCGGAGACGAGGCGTACCGCTTCATTCTGGCCGACGACGCGCTTGTGAAGGAACTCCTCCATCTTCAGCAGCTTCTCGCGCTCGCCCTGCATCATCTTGCTGACCGGGATTCCGGTCGCGCGCGACACCACTTCGGCGATCTCCTCGGCGCCGACCTGAGTGCGCAGCAGCCTGGGCTTGCCCTTCGGCGATTCCGCCTTCTCGGCCTGCTTCAATTGCGCTTCGAGCTGCGGCAGCTTGCCGTACTGGATCTCGGCCAGCTTGTCGTACTGGCCCTTGCGCTTCAGGTCCTCCATCTGCAGGCGCAGCTTGTCGATCTCTTCCTTGATGTGCTGCGTACCCTGGACCGCGGCCTTCTCCGACTTCCACACCTCTTCGAGATCGGCGTATTCGCGTTCCAGCTTCTTGATCTCGGATTCGATCAGGTCGAGCCGTCGCCTCGATGCTTCGTCCGATTCCTTCTTCACCGCCTCGCGCTCGATCTTCAGCTGGATGATGCGGCGGTCGAGCCGGTCCATCGCTTCCGGCTTGGAGTCGATCTCCATCTTGATGCGCGCCCCGGCCTCGTCGATCAGGTCGATTGCCTTGTCGGGCAGGAAGCGGTCGGTGATGTAGCGGTGCGAGAGTTCTGCCGCGGCGACGATCGCCGGGTCGGTGATCTCGACGCCATGGTGCAGCTCGTAGCGCTCCTGCAGCCCGCGCAGGATCGCGATGGTGGCTTCGACGCTCGGCTCGTCAATCAGCACCTTCTGGAAGCGGCGCTCGAGTGCGGCGTCCTTCTCGATGTACTTGCGGTACTCGTCGAGCGTGGTGGCGCCGATGCAGTGCAGTTCGCCACGAGCGAGCGCGGGCTTCAGCATGTTGCCGGCATCGATCGCGCCCTCGGCCTTGCCGGCACCGACCATCGTGTGCAGCTCGTCGATGAACAGGATGATGCGGCCCGCCTCGGCGGCCACTTCCTTCAGCACGGCTTTCAGACGCTCCTCGAACTCGCCGCGATACTTCGCCCCGGCCAGCAGGCCCGCCATGTCGAGCACCAGGACCCGTTTGCCTTTCAGCGTCTCCGGCACTTCCTCGTTGACGATGCGCTGGGCCAGTCCTTCGACGATCGCGGTCTTGCCGACGCCGGGTTCGCCAATCAGCACCGGGTTGTTCTTCGTGCGCCGCTGCAGGATCTGGATCGTGCGGCGGATCTCGTCGTCGCGGCCGATCACCGGATCGAGCTTGCCCTGCTGCGCGCGCTCGGTGAGGTCGATCGTGTATTTCTTCAGCGCCTCGCGCTGGCCTTCGGCTTCGGCGCTCTCGACCGGCGCACCACCACGCACCGCATCGACGGCCGCCTCCAGCGCCTTGCGGTTCACGCCGTGCTCGCGCGCCAACCGGCCCGCCTCGCCCTTGTCGTCGGCGACCGCGAGCAGAAACATCTCGCTGGCGATGTACGAATCGCCGCGCTTCTGCGCCTCCTTGTCGGTGGCATTCAGCAGACTGTTCAAATCGCGGCCGATCTGGATCTGACCATCGCCGCCCTTGACCTGCGGCAGGCGCTTGACCGCCGCGTCGAGTGCCGCGGTCAAGGCACCGACGTTCGCGCCGGCCCGCTGCAGCAGCGAGCGCGCGCCGGCGTCGGTCTGGCGCAGCATCGCCAGCAGCACATGGACCGGTTCGATGTAAGGGTTGTCGTGGCCCGCGGCGATCGACTGGGCATCGCCCAGCGCTTCTTGGAACTTCGTTGTCAGTTTGTCGATGCGCATGCGTTGTCCCCCGTGGACGCGAGCAAACTCATGGGTAGGTGAGGCGGCGCAGCGGGTTTTCAAGCTCGGGAAGCCGGCAGGGCCTTTGCTAGCATCGACCGCGGTGGATTCGGTGCGACTTCGTGGGAGCGGTGGATCGATCGGCGCTCCGCCGATCACGCCTCATGCACGTGGCGCGCACCCGGTCCTTCTGACTGCGCTGCTGGCTGTGCTGCTGTCGGTAGCGACGCCGGTTCAGTCACAGGACGCCGGCACCGAGCCCGAAGGCCAGCGCCTGGTCAGCGCGACAGGGGTCAGCGGCCGCACCGCCAATGCGCTCGAACTCGTGCTGGCGCGCTACACACTCGCGCCCGAGGCCGATGAGGCCGACGAGGAGCGCGAACTGCGCCGCGCGGAAAGGGCCGCGATCGAGGCGCTGGCCACCGAGGGCTACTACAGTCCCCGCCTGCGCTTCGAGCCGAATCCGTCCGGACCTCCGCGCTACCGACTCGTGGTCGATGCCGGCTCGTTGACCCACGTGACCGCTGTCGAGCTGGAATTTCGCGGCGCGGTGACCGAGCCGGCGTTCGCCGATCGCGCGGCCGTGCTGCGCAGCGGCTGGACGCTGCCGGTGGGTGCGGTCTTTCGCAGCGCCGATTGGGACGCCGCGAAGGCGAAGCTGCTGCAGGCGGTGACGGCACGCGATTTCGCGGCGGCGATCATCACGAGCTCGAGCGCGGACGTAGACGCCTCGACGGCCAGTGCCGTGCTCAAGGTCGAACTCGACAGCGGTCCGGCGTTTCGCGTCGGTCCGATCGAGATCACCGGACTGCAGAAATATCCGGCCAACCTGGTCGAGCGTTTCAATCCGTTCAAGCGTGGCGATCCGTACGACCGCGCACAACTGGTCGAATTCCAGCAGTCACTGCAGGAAACGCCATTTTTTTCGAGCGTGGTAGCGACCATCGACCTGGATCCTGCCACCGCCGCTGACGCACCGCTGAAAATCGAGGTGCGCGAGGCTCGTACCAAACGGGTCGGAGTCGGCGTGGGGTTTGGCACCGACACCGGAGCGCATCTGGAGGCGGTATATCGCCAGACGCTGCTGTTCGGACGTCCCTACTCGATGCAGACCGGCTTTCGCATCGACCAGACCGGCGAGTACGCGTTCGCCGATCTGATCTTTCCGCCGCACCCGGGCGGCGTCCGCGACAGTGTGGGAACGCTCTACGAGAATTCCGATATCGAGAACCTGCAGGTCAACCGCTGGGGACTCGGCGCAGCGCGGTCGAAGCTGACCGGCCCGCGTGACGGTCGCAATGTCGAAACGCAGTGGTCGGTGAACTTCGAGCACGAAACACGCAAGACGCCACTCGATCCGGCGATCACGCTCGACGTGCTGTCGACCTCGTACACGTGGAAGCGGCGGGACGTCGACGACATCACGCTGCCCCGCCGCGGCAACCTGCTCGAACTGCAGGGTTCAGTCGGCGCCGGCGGCTTCGACATCGAAGATGCGTTCGTGCGCGCGTTCGGCAGCATCGTCCAGTTCTTTCCGGTTGGGGAGCGCGACACGCTGATCATGCGCGCGCAGGTCGGCGGCGTCGTCGCCGACAGCACCAATGCGGTTCCCAACAAATTCCTGTTCCGCACCGGCGGCGCGTTGACGGTGCGCGGCTACGACTACGAGAGCCTCGGCGTCGAACAGGGTGGCGCCATCGTCGGCGGGCGAGCGCTCGTGGTGGCGTCGATCGAATACGTCAAATGGCTGCAGCGGTGGGGCGGCAACTGGGGAATTGCGGCGTTCCTGGACGCCGGCGATGCCGCCGAGTTCTTCGGCGACCTCGACCCTGCACTGGGCTACGGACTGGGGGTCCGCTGGCGCACCCCGGCCGGGCCGCTGGCCGTCGACCTCGCGTGGGGCGAGCGCTTTCAGCAGTTCCGTGTGCAGTTTTCGGTCGCGATCGCGTTCTAGTGGCGCGACACTAGCCTGATGAGCGAACCGTCGCCGCCCCCTTCGACCCCGCGCGCACGTGCGCGGCCGCTCTGGCTGACGTCGCTCGCGCTCGTCGTCGGGCCGGCGATCTTCGCGTTCGTGCTGGTGGTCGGCGGCGGATGGTGGCTATGGACAACCACCACGGGACTGCGAGCCACCGCGCTGGTGGTCACGACCTTCATGCCGGGCATCACGATCGCCGGAGTCGACGGGTCGCTCGCCAGCGGTTTCAGCGTCGCGACCTTCGCGGTGAGGCTGGCCGATACCGCCGTGGTCATCGACGGTCTCGCCGTCGAACCGAAGGACTGGACGCCGTTTGCGGCGCGCATCGAAGTCGAGCGCCTCGCGGCGCGCCGTGTTCAGATCGAATGGGTGTCGAAGCCATCGACCGGCGAACCTCCTCCGGAGTCGATTGGCATTCCGATCGACGTGCAGGTGACGCACGGCCGCATCGGCGAGCTGGCGATCGGAGCGCGCGACGCGACGCCGCTGGTCTTCCGCGAAGTCGAATTCACCGGGCGGGCAAACGCCGAGGTCATCGATCTGACGAGCGTCTCGGGCGAATTCGGTCGCGCCCGCGCGCGCGGCCGACTGCGACTGGGCGCGTTGACGCCCTTTTCGGCCGATGCGGACCTCGAGCTCGCCACAGAGTGGGAAAAGCGCACCGTGCAGGCGCATGTGGCCGCGACCGGCTCGCTGCACCGGCTGCAAATCGACCTGCGCGCCGACGACGCCGCGGCCCGCGCGCGCGCGAGCGCGACCTTGCGGCTGTTCGATCCCGTTCTGCTTGCGCGGCTGGTCGCGGACATCGAGTCGTTCGATCCTTCGCTCTGGCTAACCGATGTCCCCTCGATGCAACTCCGCGCGCATGCCGATCTGGGCCCGCTTGATCGGCCCGGGCAGGCGCTCGCAGTCGCCGGCCCGTTCGATGTGGAAAACCGCACACCGGGGCCGATCGACCGCGATCGCGTGCCGCTGCGCTCGGTGCACGGAACCCTCACTTGGGCCGAAGATCGGCTCGCGCTGGTCATCGCCCGCGCCGAAGGCATGAAAGGAACGGCCAGCGGCGATCTGACGTGGGCGAGCGCCGATGGCCTTTCCGCACGGCTGCAGGTTGCCGGCATCGACCTCGAAGACCTGCACAGCAGCGCTGCTGCCGACGCGCGCGACCGGGGAGTTCGGATACTCGGTCCGCAACGGCGAACAGCGCTTTTCCGCCAACGCGCGCAACACGCTCGGCCTCGCGGTCAGCGCCGAGGCCGAGGCGACGCTGCGCGCGCAGGTGCTCGAGCTTTCCACTGCCCGGCTGCGGCTCGGCGAGGGGCGCGCCGACCTGCGCGGCCGGCTGGAACTGCATGGCCAGCGCGCGCTGCAACTCACTGGCAGCTTTACTTCGCTCGATCTCGCGCAGGCGGTGCGCGGCGTCGATACGCGACTCAATGGCACGTTCGAAGTGCGCGGCCAACTGCAGACGCCGCTCGCGGGACAGCTAGGCTTCGCGCTATCGGACAGTCGCATCGCCGGCCGTAATGTGAGCGGCCGCGGCCGTGTCACGCTGGCCGACCGTCTTTTCGACGCCGATGTCGACATCCAGTCGGCCACCGCACGACTCATCGCCACCGGCGGGCTCGGCGGCGGGCGGGAACTGCGGCTCGAGCTCAACGCACCGGATATCGAGTCCCTGCTGCCTGGTTACCGCGGACGGATCACGAGTCAAGTCATCGTCAAGGGAGAGCTCGACGCGCTGCGCCTGACCGGCTTCGGCAGATGCAGAGGATCTCGCCCTGCCCGGCGGCCATCGGATCGCGCATGTGCAGGCTTCGTTTGCCGGCGGACAGGCGGCGAGCGAGCCGCTTGCCTTGAGCATTGAACTGACGGGACACACCCATCCCGCCGGGCCAGAGATGTCGGTTGCCCGCGCTTCGCTGATCGGACGCGGAACGACGAGCAGCGCCAGCTTCGAGTTGAATGCCGCCACCGCGGCCGAGCAGCGCGCCCGCGTCGTCGCGCACGGAGGCATCGAGCGCGGCGCCTGGCGCGGAATGCTGGATGCGGCCGAGGTCGGTGCACCGCTCGACCTGCTGATGCGAACGCCGACGCCGCTGATCGTTTCCGCGGCCGAGATGTCGCTCGGCCCGGCCGATTTCGAGTTGCGCGGGACGCGCTTCACGGCGGTCGAGATCGCGCGCGTCGAACGGCGCTGGCGTACGGCAGGGAGCTTCGCCGGGACTGCAGCCGCAGGCGCTCGATGCGCAGGCACGGGCGCCGCGGCGCGTCGTTCGCAGTGGCACCGGCGACCGTATTCCGCTGACGCTCGCCGGACGCTGGCAGCTCGAGTACGTCGATGCGATCACCGGCATCGCCGTCATCGAGCGCACCGGCGGTGACATCTACAGCGGCATCGACGGGCTGAATCCGATCGGCGTCAGCGACGTCGGCGCCGCGCTCAACGTGCTCGACAACCGCGTGACCGGCAACGTCTACATCCGGGGTCGCGCACTCGGAAAAGTCGACGCCGAGCTCGACGCCTACATTGACCCGCTTGCGCCGGGCGGCCGGATGCTGGCGCAGCATCGCCCGTTCCGCGTGGTGGTCGATGCGACGCTGCCGGATCTGAGCTGGATCGGTCCGCTGATCGGCGACAGCGTGCAGTTCAACGGGAACGGAACGATCAACGCGACCATCGGTGGGACGCCGGCCGATCCCACCGCCAGTGGCTCGGTGCGCGGCCAGTCGCTGCGCCTCGCCTGGGTCGATGAGGGAGTGCGGCTGGAAAACGGGACACTCGATGCGGTGCTCGAAGACGGCGTTCTCGTGATCAACGAGTGGGTGTTCGCCGGTACGCCGCGCGTCTCGCCGAACGACAAGCGCGCTCTCGAAGCACTGGCCACCGACCGGCCGTTCGAGGTGCGCGCGGTCGGCCGGCTCGCGCTGAGTTCATTGACCGGCAGTATCGGCATCCGCGCCACCCAACTTCCGGTGTTGCAGCGGCCCGACCGGTGGATGGTGGTGACAGGTGCGGGCGGCATCACGCTCACCCCAAAGGCGGCCGAGCTCTACGCGAAGGTGACGGTCGATAGTGCCTACATCGACTTCGACGCGCAGCGCGCCGGCCGTACGCTGCCGGCCGATGTCACTGTCGTAAGGCAGGGGGAGCAACGAAAGCCCGCCGAGGCGCCGCCGCTGACCGTGACGCTCGATCTGCAGGCCAACCTCGGCGATCGGTTCTACATCACGGGCGCGGGACTGGAAGCGAGGCTGGCAGGCGAGGTGGCGGTCACCGGTAAAACGTCGCAACTGCGCGCCGAAGGCAGCGTGCGCACCGTCGACGGCGTGTATGCCGGATATGGCCAGCGGCTGAAGATCGAACGCGGCATCGTGACCTTCCAGGGTCCGGTCGACAATCCCGGCACTCAACGTACTCGCCATCCGCTCGGGGTTGCCGGTCGAGGTCGGCGTCGCGATCGGCGGCACGGCGCTGCGGCCGATCGTCCGTCTGCACTCGGATCCGTCGATGTCCGACACCGAGAAACTCAACTGGCTGGTGCTCGGACGACCGCCCGGCCCCAGCGATGGCAGCGACCGCGCATTGCTGTCGGCGGCGGCCACCGCGCTGTTCTCTGGCCAGGTGGACCAGGCGAGCGCCGGACTGATGCGCAGTCTGGGGATCGATCAGATCACGCTGCAACCGGGCCAGAGCAGCGGATCACTGCTGCCGCGCGAGACGGTCGCGGGCAGGCTGCGCAGCGGAACCACCGGATCGAGCGCCGCCGCCGACTTCGTCGCCGTCGGCAAGCGCATCAACGATGATCTTTACCTCTCGTTCGAGCAGGCGCTCAGCGGTGCCGAGTATTTCGTTGCGCTCAACTACCGGCTGACTCGCCAGATATCGCTGATCGCGCGCGCCGGCAGCACCAACGCGCTCGACCTCGTCTACTCGCTGGCGTTCGACTAGTTCGACTCAATCTCGCGCAGCCGTGCGATCACACTCGGCGGCGGACGGGCGGAAATGAAAAGCGGACGGCAACGGGTGCTCGCACAACATGCACGGGTTCAATACACTCGGCAGCCAAGTCTTGGGTACATCGAAATCTCAAGCGAGAGGAGGGCAAAAATGAGCAAGCCGAGAGGAAGCCTTCATCGGGTACTGCTAAGCGCGGCTGCATTCGTGCTGGGAGCCGCAGTCACCAGCGCGCAAGCGCAGATGAAGGCGGACGACCTGCGCTTCCGCGCGACGATTTACGGCTGGTTCCCGGGCATCAGCGGAACGACGGAGTTTCCCAGCGGCGCGGGCGGGCCCTCGTTCAACGTGAATGCGAAGGACGTGATCGAAGACCTGAAGATGGCCTTCATGGGCACGTTCGAGGTTCAGAGCGGCAAGTGGGGCGCGCTGGTCGACTGGGTCTATGCCGATATCGGCGGCGACAAGAGCGGCACGCGCAACTTCTCGATCCGCGGACAGACCCTGGCGGCCGGCGTCACCGCCAACCTGAGCCTCGACACCAAGACCAATATCCTGACGCTTGCGGGGACCTATTCGTTGATCGAAGAGCCGGCGACCAGCGTCCGCCTCGTGTTCGGCGCGCGCATGCTGGACATCGGACGGCACGCTGAACTGGGCCTTCAACGGCACCGGCCCGGCGGGCATCGCCGTGGCGGGCACGGAGCGAGGTCAGCTCGACCAACTGGGACGCGATCATCGGGCTGGGCGGTCGGGCGCGCTTCGGCGACGGTCTGCGCTGGTTCGTGCCCTACTATGCCGATGTCGGCGGCGGCCAGTCGAAGTTCACCTGGCAGGCGATCGTCGGCCTCGGATACGCGTTCAGCTGGGGCGACGTCGGCGTCGTCTGGCGCTATCTCGATTACGAGTTCAAGTCCGGCGAGCCCGCCCAGTCACTGACCTTCAACGGAGTCGCGGCCGGAGTCAGCTTCACCTTTTAAGTAGCCGCGGCCTGCCCGTCTTACCGATTGCAAACGTTGCCTCTTTTAACGGGGAGAGCCGCTGGAGGTTGGGTCATAGTTGGTTGGCTCCGTATCCGTCGGCACACGCCAGAAAGGCTTTGCGACTTCGATCAACGGCCGCCCCGGCTCGTTGGGCGACCGCCGGTAACGCAGCATCGCGATCAGATCCGAGCTCACGCGAGGATTGGAGACGAAATAGCTGTGGCAAATGAAGCACTCTGCCTCTGTGACTTCTATTACATCGAATAACGCCAGTGCCCGAGCCTGCTCGATGACCTCCGGCGGGATTGCGCTCGCCTGAATGCGCCCGAGCCGGTTGATGCTTCGAAACAGCCAACCGGAAGCAGCGAGCGCTTTATCGCTGGGCGACACGTACGTGGTGACGCGAAACTCCGGTGGAGGACGCGGCATGGCTTGATACGGTTTGGGTACCTTTCCGTACGGCAAGTCAGGGTCGGACGCCATCTTCCAAATCTTGGACGGAGCGACGTCGATGTCCAGATCGGGCGCGATAAGCACCACGTTGCCGATGTTGAACCGTTCGGCGAGCGTGGTTTCGGTGATGTACGCCTCGACACTCAGATCGGCCAAAGCCGTGGCTACAAGGTCAGTCCCACGGCTATGCGCGAGCACGTGCAGCCTTTCAACGCCAGGCGTTTCAGCAATGATGCGAATCGTCTTTTTGAGGTCTTCGGTGGCGAACTCGCCCGACTCGCGATCGACGGTGTATCCCAGCAATGGGCTCTTGCCGCCCGAGGGCCACGTGAAGATCGCGCAGACGAATTCCCGACCGAGAAAATGACACAACTCAGCCATGGTAAGGGCGGCGCTTTCAAACGAATTGGCGTAACCGTGCACGAATAGCACGACTTCCTTGCGCGGCGCGGTCGCGAGCAGGCTCTGGATCAGAGCTTGCATTGTCCTTTTCGCCGCATCATGCGCGGCGACGGTGGCTGGATTGCGTGCGATGCCGGCGGGGGTGATCGCCAGCTCGTACGGTATCGGCGGAAAGCGTCCGAGTTCGTTGGTGGCGCCCAACTTAAGAACGACAGGGACTTCTCGGTCTGCAATAGTGCTTTGTGCGGCGAGAGCGTCCCACGTTAGAGAGTCGCCGAATGCGACAGTGGTCGTTCCAAACGCCAGTTGGCGCGATCGGCCGGCCGAGTAGGGATTAACGTCGTTGGTATCGCTCGAGGAAGCGCGATCCGTCGCGTAGAGAAGATCAAGCGACGGCGTGCGATGCGTCGCGGAGACATTGGTGAAAAGGGGCTCGGCCTGCTTCCCGGCGTACAGCACCGGAGTTGGCATCATGCGATAGGACGTCGCGCAACCTGTCAGAAAGAGCGCCACCAATAGCAGGCCCGGGCGGACCAGCAAGTGCAGAGCGCACGCCGTCAATTGGCGTCTTGCGGAAACTTCGCTCTGCCTTCCGCAGAGCTCTCGGACCGGCCGCTGCATCACGAAACAAGGCCGGCTATCGCTGAGTCTGCGAAACTGGTGCCCCGCCCACAGGATCGTCACCGGCCGGAGGATCTAAGTACAGCTTTCGCCGGTGGCGGTCCGGCTCACTTGGGCTTGACGTGCGTCGCCAGCTCCGGAAAGGCAATCCCGGCCAGTTCGTCCACCAATGGCTTAACCGAGTCCAGCGTGACGACCTGCTGCCCGCCGACCCTCGCCAAGCGCTCGCCGGTTCCGACCCGCACTCTCATCGCGAGCAATTCGCCCGTGACGCTGTCCGTGCCCTCGATCTCGAATACGATGACCGCCCGCTGTGGCGCCCCCGTCGCCGCACTTGAAGCCATCGTGGCCACAAATGCGATCGGAACATATTGGTAGGGTTTCAGACCCTCACCTTGCGCTGCTATGGCGGAGACCGCGGCGCGGATTTGCACCACGCCGGGCCCGGCACGATCGACCACCCTGAACCGCTGGCCGATTCCTCGCTGAAAAGTCTCGTTGGAGTAGGTGATAATTTGGCGCAGGGCCTCGGCGCTCACCTGTTCGGTCGGTCTGGGCTCAGGGTAGAAAGTGATCGGGTCGAGCAGTATCGCGTTGTAGTTGGCCGGGGTGAGCTTGGGGCTCACCCAGATCCGAATGGTCTTGCCAAGGGCGTCCTTGGTCTCCTGCAAGTCCGAATAGTCCCGCAAGAAGCCCGAACCCTCGGATTGTTTGACATCGGATCCAGTTGCGCATGCCCCCAAGGCCACTGCGAGGAGAACGACGCAAGCGCGGTTTGCGAGTAATTTATTCATGACCCCACCTCCTCAACCAGTCCGTCATCGGCGTGGATACTGAAGCGAGACCGGGAATCTAGTATGTCGCCCATTTCGACGCGCGGTCAACCGCGCATCCACCTTTGTCACCCTTGGAGCGCTCATATGACAAACAGATTGCAATGGTGCACGTTAGGACTCGCCGGGTGGATGCTTGCGACCAGCGCGGCGACAGCTCAGACCAGCGTTAGCTATGGAAAGATCACGGCAGTCAAACCGGTCGCCGTGGAAAACGCTAAAGCACAAGGCGCTGGTGCATTGGTCGGTGGAACGATAGGGCTCGTCTCTGGGCGAGGACAATCGGGCAGCAACCAGGCGCTGCGTGGCGTTGCAGGCGGTGTGGCCGGGCAGCAGGTCGCGAAACGTGCCAGCACGAAGCAGGCGTTCGAGTACACGATTCTGATAGGCGGCAAGTCGACCACGACGGTGGTCACCGACGAGGCCGGGATGCGTGTGGGTGACTGCGTGGCGGTTGAGCGCGGTTCCTACGTCAATCTACGTTTGGTCGACGACAAGCAATGCGCAGCCGGAGTCAAACCGACGCCGGCCGCAACCCGCGATGCGTCTGCCTGCAATGGGGCGAAGGACGAAGTTCTGAAAGCAACGACCGATGAGGCTTTCGATCGCGCCGAGCGCAAGGTCCGGCTGCTTTGCGCGGATTAGCCGTCGATTGCGCTTGACGATGGTGTCGCCGCGATCGAGCCCGAGGGCGAGAGCCTCGCGATACGACAAGGCGCTCACTACGTTCTACTCGACCTCGTAGTTGGCGTAGCCGAACTCGTTGCTGCGTGCGGCAACGTACTTGTCGCCAAGCTTGTACAGCGTCACCTCGAACGGCGTCCCGAATATCGTGGTCACGACCTTTCCGCCGCGAATCTCATACTGCGCCGGCGATCCAAGCTCGCCGCTGTGAAGGACGTCGCCCAATTGGCCGGCGGGTGGCTGCTTCCCGTCAACGCTGACGATCAGGCGCCGCCCGTTCTTTCCGTACAGGATTTCCAAGCGTTGTCCCGTGACCGTGTTGCGGACCTTGACGGTCTTTCCGACGATCAGTTGTTTCAGCTGCGCATCGTCCAGCGCGACGGCCCCCTTTTGCCGCAAGTCCGCGACCGTGGTGCCAGGCTTCGCAACCTTGCGCGCTTGATCGCTCGGCGAATACCAGATCGGTGAAGTCCACGCCCGATCCTGAACCGTCGCGGAAACGTTGCTCGGCGGCGGGACGCCGAGCTTCTTCGCGTCGTATGTCGTCCAGCGCGGCGTCGGGATCTGCAGCACCCGTGCGTAATAGAAAGCGAATTGGCTGGGGTCGAAGTCCGGATCCGTCCAGACCGACTTCAACTCGACTGCGCCGATGGAGTTGGCGTACGTGGCGTTCTTCACGTCGACGGTATTGCCCACGAGCGGCAGCTCGGCTCGACCGCCGCGCACCTGCGCATCGGAGATTTGTCCGCCAAGCTTGCGGCTCGACCAGGCGACGTTGTAGATCTTCTCGAAAATCTGTCCGTTTTGTGTCCATCCCTTGACGATCTGGATGCGATCGAGGTTCGCGTCATCGGGATCCTTGACAGCCCACACGATGAACGTCGGTGCCTTCGACCTGGCGGCCGGCAGGTCACCGCCCATCGGTACGCCGTTCGCGTACCCAGTCTTGACCCAGTCCTTGCTTTGCAGGACGGCGGGCGCGAAGTCCCAGCCGCCGAAGAACCGCACCTTGATACGCACGCCGCTGGTGCCGAAGGTCTCCTTGCGCTGCATGGCCGCGAAGATCGCCTCGCGCGTGTTTTCTTCGGCCCACACGCCGCCGAGCCCGGCCGTCGAAAACTTGTCGGTTGTCATACCGGAATGCTTCTCGCCGCTGAGTCGGCCCTGTGGGGTTGCGTCGAGAAAGCCATGGCCGCCGAAATAGCTCGATTGGGTATACGACGTCGCGGTACTGTGCGTATCGCCGGCACCGACGAGGCCGAACTTGTACGGGTTGTAGCCGCGCGTGTCCTGCATCGCCAGCCCGTTCTCGTACGCCTCGCGGATATAGCTGCCGTGCAGCTTCGGCGCGCGATCGATCCCGCCCAGCAGGTACTCCAGAATTTCGTGCCCGGCGAACTCGTCGTTGGGCGAAAGCGCCGGGTGCGTTTCCGATGCGCCCTTGAGCTGCTGGATCTCGGACAGCGGCTCGTTGTTGACTCGCGATTGCGCCCACGCCGCGTCAATCGGCCGGCCCTTGCTGTCGACCTCCAGCGGGAACATGACGCCATCGGAGAGGTTCGCGTTATGCGAGATCGCCAGCAGCTCGTTGCCCGCCTTGCGCTGGCTATCCATCCATTTCCACAGCTCCTCCGGCTGGTCCGAGTCGATCGCGCTAAATGGCAACGACGGAACCTTCTTCGAATCCTTGAAGAGGATGTTGCGATGCAGGTTGCGATTGTCCGGCGTCGAGCTCCATTCGTAGGCAGCGAAGGTCGTGAACTTGCCCGGCTGGTTGTACTTGTCGGCGATTTCGCCGACTGTGCTTCCACACAGACCCGGCCACTTCAGGGCTGGTCAACTCTGGGATCGGCCCCGTGAGGAGGGAAGTGGCGAGGAAGAGGTAGACCTTCTGGATATCCTCCTTGCTCCTGACCTTAAGCTTCTCGGCGATTGGCAGCTTGCTCAAGTCCGACTGCGGATCGTTCGCGAGCCTGACCGTGCCCATGTATTCCGAATGGTCCGTCACGGCCTGAAAGTCGAGCGGCCGCTTCAGCTGGACCATGTAGCCCGCGGGATGCTTGATCGGCTTCCCCAGCGCGTACTGATAGGCCTCTTCGGGCCCAGCAAGCGTGTTGCCGAAGACGTATGCGTCGAACGACCAGCTCGTGTGGAGGTGGGTCTCGCCGAAGAAGACATCCCGCAGCGGGTTCTTCTGCGCGTGGGCGAGCAGCGGCGAACCGCAAATGCCCGCGCCGAGCAACATTGCGAGGAGCAGGCGAATGTTGAATCGATCTCGAACGTCTGCGTGCGACGAATAGCTGCTCATCGTTCCCTCCAGAATCGACCCCGGATAACGACGCGGGGATTGTCGTAGACCGGCGATTTTCTTGCAATCGCTGGATATTGCACACGAGCATCCGCGTCGTTGCCGCATGCCTTGCGAGACCTTACGCGTTCTGCGTGACGCGCACGATCTCTGCGGTTAGCGGCGCGAACCCGAACTCCGGCGATAGTCACTGGGGCTGAGGCCTGACTCGCGGCGGAACGCGCGGGTAAAGTTCGCACCGTCCTTGTAGCCCAACTCGTATGCGACCTGGGTAATGGATTGCCCACCGGCCTCGAGCAATGCGCACGCCTTCTCGTGCCGAATGCGCTTGGAGATTTCCAGATAGCGGCTGCCCTCGCGGGCGAGGTGGCGGTCCAGCGTGCGCGGCGACAGGTTCAGTAGGCGCGCGAGCTCCACCAGCGTTGGCATGCCTTCGTGCGCCTCGCGCAGCATCATCGTCACCCAGTCGGTGACGCCGTTGGCCTGCGCGGTCTTGCGCAGCAACTGCTCGCAGCGCGATTCCGCCATCTCCCTTGCGCCGCGATCGGCCATCGGCAGCTCCTGCGCCGCGACTTCGCTGTCGAGCACGAACCGCGCGCCGGGAAGCTGTTCCGCCAGGAAATGGAAACGCGCCGGCTTCAGCTCACGGTAGGCGCGACCGTGGGCCGGCTCCTCGTAGGAAACATGGATGTCGTACGCAGGCAGCCGTGCCTGCATCAGCGATTTCAGTTGCTCATGCGTGCTGACCACGATCACCTCCAGCAGGAAGCGCAATACTTCAGGCGAGAGTTGCAGCGCCGGCTGGAAGTGCAGCTCGGACTTGCTGCGATCGCGGCGGTATTGCAACTTGAACGTCGGAGTGATCAGCCGGTAGTAGCGCGCGCATAACTGCATCGCGGTGTCCAGCGTCGGACTCGTCAGAAGGCCATAGCCCAGGATCTCGTGGCTCGAAAGCTTGATCTGGCGGCCGAGCTCAAAGGCGATGTCGCCGCGCTTCACAACTCCTCGCATCTGCGCGACCAACGCTTCGAGCTGGCGCAGCGTCAGCGTGGCATCGGGTCCGCGGATCTGCGTGGGCCAAATCTTCGCTGCCCTGAGCATCGATTCGACATCGACGCTGCGCGCCTTCAGCAGATCGCACAGCAACGCGAAATAGCGCGCCGGCATGCGGGTGGAGGCGGACAGGTTCGGCAAGGTCGGCGGCCGGAGGTCGGTGTCCGCCTATGACAACACATTGGCAGAAAATGACAAGTGGCGCGGCGGCGCAATGCGGATGATGCGAACTATCCGATCGATCCAACCCGGAGTCGCCATGAAACTGTCTCGCTTCAACCTTGAAGAGCTGCAAATCTTCCGCTCCACGCAGAAGCTCGCCTACGATTGCGTCCGCGCCGTCGAGAAGCAGCTCGAAGCGGGCATGACCGAGCGTGACGCCTGCGCCCTGATGAAGGACGACCTGCGCAAAAGGGGAGTGACGCAGTTCTTTCACGAGCCGTTCGCCTGGTTCGGTGACCGCACTGCGTTGCGCGGCTTCGGTCCCGACACCGACTTCCTGCCGACCGACCGCAAGCTCGAGAAGGGCATGCCGGTGATCCTCGACATCGCGCCGATCCGCGACGGCTACGCGGCGGACATCGGCTATTCGACGAGCTTCGGCCGCAATGCGGACGTGGAGGCAATGCAGCAGGCTCTGATGGAGTGCCGCGACTTCATCCTGCAGTCGGTGCGCACGCGCAAGCCGTTCCGCCAGATCTACCGGGAGCTGGATAGCGTGATCGCGCGCAACGGCTTCCTCAACGTGCACCGCATCTACCCGGAGCGCGTGCTCGCGCACCGCGTGTTCCGCTACGAGCACTCGCCGGTCCAGCGCTTCCTGCAGCGCTTCCGCGTCATGGGCTTCGGCCTACCGAGCTATCTCTACATACTCGGCCGGTCGTCGATCGCCAGGTCGTTCCCACGTCTGGTGGAGTCGCCGTTGTGGAACGACGGACCCGAATCGGATCACCCGCCGTCGCCGGGCCTGTGGGCTGTCGAGCCGCACATTGCGACTACCGACCACTCCGCCGGTGCGAAGTGGGAGGAGATTCTGGTGGTCACCGAGGACGACGCGTTCTGGCTGGACAATGATGTGCCGCATTGCGAGCTGGCCCGCAGGAAGGGCTGGTGGCCAGCCGCACTTCCGGTCCTCTCCACAGCGCGCGAACACGCGGGGGCCGCGGCATGAGCAGCAGCACGACCCCGCCTTTCGTTCCGCGCGTTAGCCAAGTCGCGCTGTCGGTTGTCGATCTGCGCCTGACCGAGCGCTGGTTCCGCGAAGGCTTGGGCTTTCTACCCGCCGGCGGTAGCCGGCTGGCGATGCGCTCTCCGCTGGCATCGCGCATCCAGGGCTTGCCCAAGGCCGCGTCGACCTGCTGGTGGCTGGTGGACCGCAACGAGGTGTTTCAGCTCGAACTGTTCCAGTTCGAGAGGCCACTGGCGAAGCTGATGCCTGCGGACTTTCGCCCCTGCGACATCGGCTACACGCGCATCGGCGTGTGGGTCGCGGACTTCGACGCCGCGCTGCATCGGCTCGACGCGCTCGGAACGCGCCCGCTGACGCCCGCGCAGGGCCAGAGCGGCGCACGACGCGTCTGCGTCCGCAGCCCGGACGGTGTCTTCGTCGAGCTGATGGAGAGCGACCCGCTTTCCACGGAGCCTTCATCAACGCACCGAGACTGCGGCGTTGCGGTGCGCTCGATCACGCTGTCGGTACCGGACTTGCAGCAGACCGCGAGCTTCATCGAACAAGGCATCGGATTGCGCGAAGCGAACGTGCCCCTGCACACCCCGGAGCACGAGGCGCTGTGGGGACTCGCCGGCGCGAGCACGCAGAGCAAAACATTCGACGCCGGCAACGTCTTGGTGGAAGCCGTGCAGTACCTCAGTCCCCAAGGCAAGCCGTGGCCCGAGGGTTATCGCATTTCGGATCAGGGGATCCTCAACATCGCGTTCGGCGCACGCAACAAACGGGACCACGCCGAGGTCTATCGCCGCTGCATCGCCGCCGGCGCGCGGCCCAATTGCCAGCCGGTGCAGATGCCGGGCGCGGGCGTCGTTTACGTCAACGACGCGCAGGGCTTCTCCTTCGAGCTTCTGTGGACCAAACCCGGGCGGGCGGATCGGCAATGGGGCTTCGAGCCCTTGCCGCTCGCCAAGCGGCCGGCGCCGGACACACAGGCGATCGAACAGCGTGTGCGCATCGAGGCACCCATCGAAAGCACGTTGGGCGATCGTCGCGGACCACGAGCGCATGGTGTCCTGGGTCGGGTTCGATCGCGTGACGATCACGCGCTCCGGCACACCGGATCGCAATGGCTACGGCGCTGTCCGACAGATGAAAGGCCTTCCGGGCACGGTGCTGGAGGAAGTGCTCGCGTGGAATCCGCCCCATGGCTATCGCTATCGCGTGACGCAAGGCTCCCCATTCGTCTGCCACCAGGGCGAAGTCCGTCTGCAGCCGGTGGGCCAGGCGACCGAGCTGGTGTGGACGATTCGCTTTCGACCCCGCCTTCCCGGCACGGGCGCGCTTCTGCGCTGGATTCTCGGCAACGCGGTTCGCAAGGCGCTGCGCGAGCGGTTGAAGCCGCTGGTCGAGGGTGAAGGCGCTGCGAACAATTGGCCCCGCGCGCGGATCGCGGCCTGAACGCCATGACGACCATCTCCGGCAAGACCATTTACATCACCGGCGGGACTCGCGGCATCGGTCTGGCGGCAGCAAGAGCACTGGCCGCACGCGGCGCGCATGTGCTGTTGCTGAGCCGCGCGCCCGATGCCGATGCGCTCGCTGAAGTCGCTTCGGCGCGTGCCTCCGCCGATCAGCGCGTCGCACACCTCTGTCTGGATGTCGCCGATCGCGACGCCGTCGTATCCACCATCGCGCGGGCGCAGGCGGAGTTCGGCGCGCCCGATGTGGTGATCCACGGCGCCGGCATCGGCAGCGCGCGCGAGTTCTCCGATATGGAGTTCGAGGAATTCGATCGCGTGATGCGCGTCAATCTCTACGGCAGCCGGCACCTGGTCGAGGCCGTTCTGCCGGCGATGCTGCGCAAAGGGCGCGGCAAGATCGTTCTCGTCGGCTCGATGGGCGGATACGTGCCCGTCTATGGCTACACCGCCTACGGGACTTCGAAGTTCGCAGTGGTCGGCTTCGCCCAATGCCTGCGCTACGAGCTCAAGCCGCGCGGCGTCGAGGTTGCCTGCTTCTGCCCGGGCGAAGTCGACACTCCGGGCCTTGCCGACGAGCGCCTCAGTCGTGCATCCCGCAGCGCGGGCGCTGAAGAACATCGGCGGAACCATCAGCGCGGACGCCGCGGCGCGCGCACTGATCCGCGGCATCGAGCGCGATCGATTCCTGATCGTGGCCGCGCTTCGCGTCCGCATCGTGCACTGGCTGTTCCGGCTGACGCCGCTGCCGCTGTGGAACGCGATTACCGACGCAATCGTCGCCCGCGCGCTGCGATCGGGAGTCATCGCGCGAGGTCAATGGCGGACGAGACTGCGCGAACGAAATCAACATGAGGATGATGATGAAGAAATTCCCAAAGCTTTGGATATCGCTGGCCGTCGTAGTGGCTGTATTCGCCTGGAAGGGGCCGCAATGGCTGGCCTTCGGAAAAGGCGTGCAGGCCTATCTTGTACGGCTATCCCTTGGTCATCGCGGACATGACGGAGCGTCTCATGACGGCGCCCTCTGCGATCGCCGCGCAAAAGCCGGGCGCCGCCCCCGTCAACCGGCTTGCGCACCTGCGGGACTACCCCGACAAGGATTTCACCGCTGTGGTGATCCCCAACGCCGATACCTTGTACAGCGTTGCCTGGCTCGACCTTTCCGGTGAACCGGTGTTGCTGCATACGCCCGACATGCAGGGACGCTGGGTGTTGTTCGGCGTGCTCGATGCCTGGTCGAATGCATTCGCGTCGCTGGGGACGCGCAACTATGGATCCGCCGAAAGAACCTATGCATTCGTCGGCCCCGGATGGAGCGGCACGCTGCCCGAAGGGGTCGTGCGCATCGACAGTCCGACGAGGACCGCCTGGGTGATCGGCCGGACCTACACCGCGGGCAGGAAAGACTTCGAGGCCGTGCACAGGATGCAGGACCAGTATTCGCTGGCGCCCCTGTCGCAATTCGGCAAGCCCAATGCCGCGCCGTCCCCGGTGGGCACGCCGGACCCGACGCTGGACATCGAGACGCCTGCACCCGAGCAGGTGGCGGCACTCGGTGCGGCCGAGTACTTCGGCCGTCTGGCGCATTTGATGAAGGACAACCCGCCTGCGCCGGCTGATGCCCCGATGGTGGCAGACCCTGGCTTCGTTGGGCATCGAAGCCGGCAAGCCTTTCGACTTCGAGGCCTTGAGCAACGCCGAACGCCGCGGGCTCGAAGACGCCATCTGGTTCGTCAAGGCGCTGTTCGATGAGCGTATCCCGGGTTCGCAGGGAGAACTGGGAATGGGTCCGGTCTCACGCGCAGTTGTCAAAGGCCTCACCCACCTGACGGACGCGGTGAAGTTGAACGTGCAACACGGTTGGCGGATTCCGTTGAATCTCGGCGTCTACGGCACCGACTATCCGCTCCGGGCCATCGTCACGCTGATGGGGTACGGCGCGAACGTGCCGGCCGATGCTGCCTATCCGATGGCATGGTTCGATGCCGACGGGCAAAAGCTGAACGGTGCCAACCGCTACGTGCTGCACTTCGACAAGGCCAACATGCCGCCGGTCGAGATTTTCTGGTCCGTCAGCCTGTATACCGACGAATTCTTCTACCACCAAAATCCGCTGAAGCGCTACGCACTCGGTGACCGCGACAGCCTCAAATTCAACGAGGACGGCTCGCTGGATATCTATGTGCAAAACGAGAATCCGGGCGCGGACAAGGAATCCAACTGGTTGCCGGCACCGCCGGACGGATTCTGGCTGGTCATGCGGCTGTATCACCCGGGTGCGGCAGTTCTCAACAATGAATGGGTACCTCCGTCCATGAACCGCCTGCCGATCTCAACGGCAGCCTCATGAACATTCCCGCATCGACGCCACCGTCTCTCGCAGAAGGTCCGGGCAACGAACTCGGGTCGCGGGTCTGCCCGGTGAATCCAGGCCCGGTCGGCGTCGATGCAACCCACGCTGTCAAGGAATCCAGATGAAACCCGAACAACGTCCCCATGTGCTGATTACCGGTGTATCCACCGGCATCGGCTTTGACGCCACCCGCTATCTCATCGCACGCGGTTACCACATCTTCGGCAGTGTGCGAAAGCAGGCCGATGCCGAGCGCCTGAAGAAGGAGTTTCCCCAGCACTTCACGCCGCTGCTGTTCGACGTGACCGACACGGCAGCGATCACGCGCGCTGTCGAGCAGGTGAAGCAACAGATCGGCAATCGCGGGCTCGCCGCCCTGGTCAACAACTCGGGCATCTCGGGAGCGGCGCCGCTGATGCATGTGCCGCTGGACGAGGTGCGCCGGATGTTCGAGGTCAACGTCTTCGGCCTGCTGCAGGTGACCCAGGCCTTTCTGCCGCTGCTCGGCGCGACGAAGGACTGCCCGCATCGCGCCGGGGCGGGTGATCAACATCAGCTCGATCAGCGGTGGCCTGGTCTTCCCCTTCGTTGGTGCCTATGGGGCGAGCAAGCACGCCGTCGAGGCGCTGACCGATGGCCTGCGCCGCGAGCTCGCCATCGCCGGCATCCAGGTGATTGGCGTCGAGCCGGGCGTCATCCGCACGCCGATGTGGGAGAAGGGCGGCGAGCCGGACACCCGCTTCGCCCATACCGCCTACGCATCGATGATGGAAAAGCTGCCCGGCATCACCGCCGAGACGGTCCGCAAGGGCGACCCGGTGGAAAAGGTCAGCCGCGCCATCCACCACGCGATCGCCGCGCCGCGCCCGAAGACGCGCTATCCGCTGACCTTCCTGTGGCGCCTGTCGCGCATTCTCGGCGACCGTGCGCTCGACCGCCTGACCTGCTCGGCGATGGGTCTCTGAGCCGCCGACACCTGCTTCATTCACTGACCGGCGTCGCAGAAGTTTGTCGACGCGCGTGTCGACAAATCTACGAGCCGTCGGGTGAGCATGACCTTCGATGTGATCGTCGAAGGCAAGGGGCGATGGCGGGCGGTGGACAAGCGAGGCAGAATCAGGCTGCCAAGCTGCATTTAGGCGCGAGCAGAAAAGTAGCAACAGGATGAACACCTGGAACGGGTGCGTGCCTCGAGGGCCGGGGCTACACGGTGACGTAAGGGACACGATGAACTACGGGAAACCTGTTGCCGCATTCGTCGCCGAGCTTGCCGCAATGTCAGCCTTCGAGGCTGACTTCGACGGCTCCCCGAGCGGCAAGTTCGCCGCGTCGCCGACCGATCGCGAGGGCGTCTTCGTGCTGTTCGGCTCATGCACGCCACTGTAGCCGGAGCTTCGCGCCAGTGAGCCACGTCCTTGCAGCGATCGGCGCAGTCGCTCGCCTGCTCCGCCTGACGATGGCGGCGGGGCTCTTGCTGGGCCTCGCTGCCGCGCTCGCACAGGACGCGCATCCGCTCAAGCCGCCCGACCGGTCGAGTCCGCGCGCAACGCTAAAGACCTTCCTCGATTCGGGTGACGCCGTGGCCGCTTTTGCGGCTCGGGAGTACCTACCGTCTCCGTCGTTTGCACGCTTCCAGCGCTTGATCGCTCTCGGGAGCGTTCCGCAGCAATGCCTAGACTTGAGTGAAGTGCCTCCGGCGGCGGCCGTGAAGACCGGACGATCGGCGGCCGTGGCTCTGTACGAAGTCTTGAGTCGGATTCCATTGCCGCCGCTCGACGAGATTCCCGATGCCAGTCAGGTCAAGCAACCGGCTGGCAAGGAACCAGTGCGCTGGGTAATTCCGAACACCGAAATTGCGCTCGTTCGCGTGAGCAGTGGACCGCGGGCCGGTGATTTCCTGTTCGACGCCGAGACCGTTGCCAGGTCAGACGAGTTCTACGAACGAGTTCGCAACCTGCCTTATCTCCGACCGGTCCCAATCGACAATCTTCGGGACGTGTTCGTCACGGGAGGCGGCTGGATGCTTCCCCGTGCCTGGATCGAAGCGCTGCCCGCCTTCATGCGCGCGCCGATCGCCGATCAGTCATTGTGGAAATGGATCGGTCTTGCCGTCACTCTGGTGGTCTATGGTTTGTATCTGTGGCTCGCGTACCGCGTGTCGCAGCTCGGCAGCGAGCAGCGTCCCTTTCGTAAGGCATTAGCGCAGTTCGCCCTGCCCACGTCGATTCTGATTGCCACCCCTGCCGTCGCCTACTTTGCGCTCGTTCAGCTCAATCTGATCGGCAGTGTGGCCGCCGCAGTGCAGCTCGTGGCTGCTGCAATCGAGTTCCTCGCCGCTGCATGGATGGCCTGGCGCCTTGCGCCCGTGGTCGCCGAGGCGATCATTGCTTCGCCAAGGATTCCACGCGAGAGTATCGACGCCCACCTGATTCGCGTCAGCGCGCGCCTAATGGGGATCGTCGGCAGCTTTGGATTGCTTGCCTTTGGAGCCGACCGGCTTGGTGTGCCGGTGTATGGGATCGCTGCGGGGCTGGGCGTCGGTGGACTGGCAGTCGCACTCGCTGCCCAGCCAACCATCGAGAATTTGCTCGGCGGCATGAGCCTGTTCGCCGACAAGCCGGTGCGCGTTGGCGAGGTGTGCAAGTACGGTGATGCGACGGGAACGATCGAGGCGATCGGGATCCGGTCAGCCCGGATTCGAGGCGAGGACCGGACTCTGACGACGATTCCGAACGCGGCGTTGGCCAAGATGCCGATCGTGAACCTCTCGCAGCGCGACCGAATGCTGGTTAAGACTGTCATTGGTCTTCGCTACGAGACGACTCCGGAACAGCTGCGGTATGTCTTGGTGAAGCTGCGGGAACTGCTGCTGGGCCACCCGCGTGTCGGCTCCGACTCGGTCCGCGTGCGCTTCATCGGCTTCGGGGTCAGTTCGCTCGACGTTCGAGGTGATCGGCTACGTGATGACGAGCGACTCCGCGGAATTTGCCGCGATTCGGGAGGACATTTTGTTGCGCGTAATGGATATCGTTGAGCAGGCAGGAACTGCTTTCGCGTTTCCCTCACAGACTCTGTATCTCGGTCGCGATCAAGGCCCGGACGAGAGCAAGGTGCAGTCCGCAGAAGCGAGCGTGCGGGAGTGGCTAGACAAGGGGACTTTGCCATTTCCTGACTTCTCGCCGGAGCAGGTGCGTCAAATCCGCGGAACCGCGGTGTATCCGCCTGCCGGTTCCGCAGCCGCGACTGCGGCGAGACCGGCGGCATCTGACAATCGTCCGCCGGCGGACTTGCAGCCGGATTAGCGCCGCCAGAGTCGTTTGGACACTTCACAGGGAGGTTGCGTCATGTGCAGCAATCATCATCTGAACCGCCGCTCTTTCCTCAAAACGACGAGCGCCGCAGCTGTGACAGCGGTCGTGACGATGGCGCCGGTCGGGAACATCGCGTACGGAGCCGCGTTGACGAAGGCGCAACGCGACAAGCTGACGCCCGATGAAATCATCGAGCTGATGAAGAAAGGCAATCAGCGCTTCCGCCTCGGGAAGGAATCGCCGCACGATTACCTCGCTCAGCAGAAGGCGAGCGCCAAGGGCCAGTATCCCGCGGCGGTGATACTGAGCTGCATCGACTCGCGCGCGCCGGCCGAGACGATCATGGACCTGGGCATCGGCGACACCTTCAACGCCCGCGTCGCCGGCAACATCTCCAACGACGACATCCTCGGGAGCATGGAGTTTGCGTGCAAGCTGGCGGGCGCGAAGGTCGTGCTTGTGATGGGGCACACCGCCTGCGGTGCCATCAAGGGTGCAATCGACAACGCGCAGCTTGGAAATCTCACCGGGTTGCTCGGCAAGATCCGCCCCGCCGTTGCCGCAACCAAGTATCAGGGTGAGCGTTCCGCCAGTAACTATGGCTTCGTAGATGCGGTGGCACGCACGAATGTCGAGCTGACGACGGCAGACATCCGTCGTCGCAGCTCTGTGTTGGCCGATCTCGAAAAGTCAGGCGCAATCAAGATTGTCGGAGCGATGTACAACCTGGAGACGGGGGTGGTCGAATTCTTCGGCTGATGCGGCTGACTAAATCGGCGTGCAGCCGAGGATTGTGTCGAGCGGATCAAGGCCGACGAGCGCTACGTATAAGTTTCTTCGCCGAACGCTACGCGGCTCCACGATCGAGCGTGAGCAGCCCTATGCCGGCTGGATGAGGGCAGCCGGAACCTCGACAGCCGCCGTCCGCGGCCGGCTGACGCGGAACCACGCGGCATACAGCGCCGGCAGGAACAGCAGCGTCAGCGCGGTGGCGACGATCAGCCCGCCCATGATGGCGATCGCCATCGGCCCCCAGAAGACGCTGCGCGACAACGGAATCATCGCGAGCACGGCAGCCGCGGCGGTCAGCACGATCGGCCGCAGCCGCCGCACGGCCGCCTCGACGATCGCATCCCACGCCGGCAGTCCGGCCGCGCGATCGCGCTCGATCTGATCGACGAGGATCACCGAGTTGCGGATGATCATGCCGAACAGCGCGATGACGCCGAGTTGCGCAACGAAGCCGAACGGCGCGCGAAACACCAGCAGCGCTGCGGCGGCGCCGATGATGCCGAGCGGTCCGGTCAGGAACACCAGCATCGACCGCGAGAACGAATGCAACTGCAACATCAGCAGCGTGAAGACGATGAACAGCATCAACGGGATGTTGGCGGCGATCGCACCGCCAGCCTTGGCCGATTCCTCGGCGGCGCCGGCCACGGCGATCTGGTATCCCGCGGGCAGCCGCGCGCGCAGCGATGCGATGTGCGGGTCGGCGGCGATCTGTGCCGACACCGTGGGTCCCTGTATCCCCTCGCTGACATCGCTCTGCACGGTGATCGCGTAGTCGCGGTCCTGGCGCCAGACGATGCCGGGCTCCCAACCGAACTCGACCTTCACCAGTTGCGAAAGCGGCACCGCTTTGCCCGAGGCGGTCGCAATGTTCGCCTCGGCCAGCCGCGACATGACGGCGCGCTCGTCGAGTGGCTGCCGCAGCACGATGTCGATCAGCTGGTCGCCCTCGCGGAACTGTCCGATCGTGCTGCCCGACAGGATCGTCTGCGCGGCGCGCGCCAGCGTCTGCGTCGAGACGCCGAGCGCGCGCGCCCGATCCTGGTCGAGCGTCAGCGCGAGCCGCTTGACGCTCTCGTTCCAGTTGTCGTTGACGCCGCGTGTGTTCGGGTTCGCGCGCATCACCTCCCGCACCTCGTCGGCGATCTTGCGCACTATCTGAGCGTCGGGCCCCTGCACGCGGAACTGCACCGGGTACGGAACCGGCGGACCATTCGGCAGCAACTTCACGCGACCGCGCAGGTTCGGAAAATCGTCGCGGAACAGTTCGATCATCTTCGCGCGCAGCGCGTTGCGCGCGGCGAGATTGCGCGGAGTCACGACGATCTCGGCCAGGTTGGTGTTGCCGAACTGCTGATCCTGCGGCAGATAGAAGCGCGGTGCGCCGGTGCCGATGTAGGTCACGTACCAGTCGAGCTCGGGCTGCCGGCCTAACCAGCGTTCGAACGTGCGCGCCTCCTCTTCGGTCGCCTGCAGGCTCGAGCCTTCGGGCAGCCACAGGTTGACGACCAGTTCGAGCCGGCTCGAATCAGGAAAGAACTGCTGCTCGATGAAGCGGAATCCGACGATCCCCAGTGCAAGCGCGGCAAGCGTGATCGCGATCACCGTCTTGCGCCATTCGATGCAGCGGTCCACCAGCGCGCGGAAGTGCCGATAAAACGGGGTGTCGAACAGCTCCGCGTCGCTGTGCACGCCGGCCTTCGGCTTCACTTTCAGCAGCCAGACGCCGAGCAGCGGCACGAACACCACCGCGACGAACCAAGAGATCACCAGTGCAAGTGCGGTGACCTGGAAGATCGACATCGTGTACTCACCGGCAACCGATTTGGCCAGCGCGATCGGCAGGAACCCCACTGCCGTGATCAGCGTGCCGGTCAGCATCGGCATCGCCGTCGTCTGGTACATCGAGGTAACTGCGACCGCCTTGCTGGCGCCCTCCTCCAACCGCCGCACCATCATTTCGACCGCGATGATCGCGTCGTCGACCAACAGTCCGAGCGCGATGATCAGTGCGCCCAGCGAGATCTTGTGCAGATTGATCCCCAACATCCACATGCCGAGCATCGTGATGGCCAGCACCAGCGGGATCGTTGCCAGCACCACCAAGCCGGGGCCGGGGTCGAGCCGCAGCGGCTTCGTGTGCAGGCCCAGGCTCAAAAACGACACGGCCAGCACGATGACCAGTGCCTCCACCAGCACGCGCAGAAACTCGTTGACCGAGGTGCCGACCGCGCGCGGCTGATCGGCGACCTTGGTCATGTCGATGCCGATCGGCAGCGACGCCTCGAGCCGCCGCTCCGCCGCCGCGAGGTCCTTGCCGAGCTGGATGATGTCGCCGCCCTTGGCCATCGACACGCCCAGCCCGATCACTTCGCGTCCTTCGCTGCCCGCGAACCCGGCGCGCATCTTGTCGCGCGGCGGGTCGGTGTAGGCGCGCGTGATCGTCGCGATATCCGCCAGCTGGTAGGTCAGCCCGTTGGCACGGATCGGCAGTTGTCGCAGGTCTTCGAGCGAGCGGAACTCGCCGCTGATGCGCACCTGCACGTTATCGGTCGGCAGCACCAGCACACCCGAACCTTCGACCGCGTTCTGCGCGCCAATTTGGGCCGCCAGCTGCGGAATGTCGAGCCCGATCTGCGCGAGCTTCTTGTGGGAAATCTCGACGAAGATCTTCTCGTCCTGCACACCGAACAGATCGACTTTCGCGACGTTGGGCACTCGCAGCAGCTGCTGGCGCGCAGTCTCGACATAGTCCTTGAGTTCGCGGTAACTGAAGCCGTCGGTCGAAAACGCGAACATCACGCCATAGACGTCGCCGAACTCGTCGTTGAAGAACGGCCCTTGCAGATTGGGGGGCAGCGTGCCGCGGATGTCGCCGACCTTCTTGCGCACCTGGTACCAGGCATCGGCGACATCCCTTCCGCGCACCGAGTCCTTGACCTGCACGAAGATCAGCGTCTCACCGGGCTTGCTGTACGAGCGTATGCGTTCGAGGTTCGGCGTCTCCTGCAGTTTCTTCTCGATGCGATCGGTGACCTGCTCGGCCATCTGCGTCGCAGTAGCGCCCGGCCAGAAGGCGCGCACGATCATCACGCGGAAGGTGAAGGGCGGATCCTCGTCCTGCCCCAGGCTGGTAAAGGCGAACAGGCCGCCGACCAACAACACCACCATCAAATAGCGCAGCAGCGGCGCGTGATCGATCGCCCACGCGGACAGGTTGAAACCGGCTCGCTCGGTCACGGCTTCAGATCTTCCGGCGGCTCGCTTGAGCGCTCGCATCGGGCTTGACGGTCGACGGCGCCGCGCGCAGGTTCATCGATTCGGACAGCAGGCGGACTTTCTGGCCTTCCTTCAACTGGTGCACGCCGGCCGTGACGACCACGTCGCCCGGGCTGAGCCCGCTGCCGATCACGATGTCGTTGCCGGCGACGTTGGCGACCTCGACGCGCGCGCGGCGCACCGTGTTGGCGCTGGTGTCGACCAGCCACACATGCGTCGATCCGCCTTCGGCCTGCAAGGCCTGCAGCGGCACGGCAATCGTCGCGGGCGCCAACGGAACCACGAAGGTGACAGTCGCAGTCATTCCAAGCGCGACGGTCGCGGGAGGATTCACCAGCGCGATCCGCGCCGGGAACGTGCGGGTCGCAGGGTCTGCGACCGGAGCAACCTCGCGCACTCGTCCTTCGATCGACGGGCCGCCGACCCAAAGTCTGACCTGCGCATCCTTCGCCGCGCTAAGCAGCGCGAGTTGCTGCTCCGGGATGCCGATCGCGACTTCCTTTTCGCCGGTGCGTGCGAGCCGCAACACGGACTGCCCGGCCGCGACGACCTGTCCTACCTCGGCGTCGACGCCGACGACCACGGCGTCATGCGGTGCCCGCAGCACCGAGTAATCGGCCTGGTTGCCGCTGGTGCGCGCGTTGGCATCGGCTTGCCGGAACCGCGCGTCCGCTGCATCGAGCGACGCCTTGCGGCGATCGAGCTCGGCCTGACTGATGAAACCCTTCTGCTGCAGCTCCTCGAAGCGGCGGTAATCGGCGCGCTGCTGATCACGCTCGACACGCGTCGCGGTCAGTGCCGCGTCCGAAGCCTGCTGCGCCAGCCGGTAGTCCTGCGCGTCCAGCGTCGCCAGCGGCTGGCCCTGCCTCACCGGTTGGCCGACGTCGACCAGGCGCTGCGTCAATCGGCCAGGCACCTGAAAGCCGGCGCGCGTCTCGATCCGCGGCCGCACTTCGCCGGAGAACTCGGCACTCGCACCGTTGACGCCCGCAGCGACGACGATCGTGCGCACGGGTCGGACGTCTTCCGTCGGGGGAGCCGTCCGCTGGCAACCCATCAGGACGACGAGCGCCAGCAAGGCAATGGGAACGGAACGCATGGGGTTTGACCAGTAAATAACTGACCGGTCAGTAATATAGCCAGTGTTCGGCCCCCAGGTCAACTGGCTGGGGCGCTCTTCCGGGCTTCGGGGCTAGACCAAAATGCGGTACGTCGCGATGCCCGCCAGCGTAGCGACCACTGACCCTACGACGTGCAGGGCCATGTGGAGCGTCGCAGCTCCCCACTGCTCGCCCTGCAACAGCACCACGCTCTCGGCCGAGAAGGTGGAAAACGTCGTCAGGCCGCCAAGGAAGCCGGTGATCAGCAGCAGGCGCCAGACCGGTCCGATTGACGGGTGCGCCGCGAACAGCGCGACCGCCAGCCCGACCAGGTAGCCGCCGATCAGGTTCGAGGCCAAAGTGCCCAGCGGCAGGTGCGCGACGCGCGGGTTCAGCCAGTACGACAGCGCCCAGCGCAGCCATGCGCCCAAGATGGCGCCGACCGCGACCGCCGCAAGCGCGGGCAGCAGCGGCCCGTCGCGCGTCATCACGGTTTCGCTTCCCCGCTCCAGCGCTCGCGCGCCGCGTCATCGGATTCGCGTGCGTCGACCCAGCGCGCACCCGACGACGTGGCCTCCTTCTTCCAGAACGGCGCCTCGGTCTTCAGGTAGTCCATCACGAACTCGCACGCGGCGAAGGCGTCGTGCCTGTGCGCGCTGGTGGTGACGACCAGCACGATCGGCTCGGTCGGTCGCAACTCACCGACGCGGTGGATGATCAGCACGTCGTACAGCTGCCAGCGCGCGCGTGCCTGGGTGGCGATCTCGGCCAGCGCCTTCTCCGTCATGCCCGGATAGTGTTCGAGCGTCATCGATGCGATCGTGTCGCCGTCATTGACGTCGCGCACGACGCCGATGAAGCAGGCGACCGCGCCGATGCGCGGATTCGCCGCGCGCAGCCGCGCGACCTCGGCGCTGACATCGAATTCCTCGTGCTGAACGCGGACCATGTCAGTCGCGCCGCTAGCCGCCCGTCACCGGCGGGAAGAAAGCCACTTCGGCGCGGTCGTGCAGTCGCGTCTGTTCGCTGGCCATCGACTGGTCCACCGCGGCGCGCAGCTTTTTCGTGTCGCCGAAGGCAGCGCGCCACGGATCGCCGCGAGCAGCGAGCCACCCGCGCAACGCGCCGACCGTTGCGATGTTCGACGGGACGTCACATTCCTCGCTGGCGCAACCGATGCGCTCGCGCAGCGCCGCGAAATACCGGATCGTGATGTTCATGCTGCAACCATTAGAACCTATCTCAAAGTCCCCTGTGGTCGCGGTCCTAGTTCAGCAGGTCGGCGAACGACAGGTAACGGACCATCTGGCCGCGCGCGATGGTCGCTTCCGCCGGATGGTCGACCAAGCCGTCGGCCCATGCCGTCGACGCAAGCACCGCCGAGTTCTGCGTTGCGTACAGATCGAGCCCGTTGTCGGCATTGCGCCGCACACGCAGGAACTCGCGTCGCCGGTCAGGCTTCGGCCAGTCGAAATCAGCCCGCATTAGGTAGACCGGCGTTGCCGCGCGTGCGCCCTGCATGCGCAGTATGAATGGTCGCGCGAGCAGCAGGAAGGTCACAAAGCTCGATACGGGATTGCCTGGCAAACCGATGAACGGCACCGAGCGGACGTGCCCGAATGCGAGCGGTTTGCCGGGCTTCATCGCGATCTGCCACAACTCGAGAGCCCCTTCGGCTTCGACCGCCGGCTTGACATGATCCTCTTCGCCGACCGAGACGCCGCCGGACGTGATCACGAGGTCTGGCCTGCGCTGCTGCTTCGACGAACGCAGCCCGGGTGCGCATCCGGTCGTCCGGCACGATTCCGAGGTCGACGACCTGGCAGTCGAGCCGCTCGAGCAGCCCGCGCAGCACGAAGCGATTCGAGTTGTAGATGCGTCCTGCAGGCAGCGATTCGCCCGGCATCGCGAGCTCATCCCCGCTGAAGAACACTGCCACGCGCAGCGGCCGAAAGACTGTGACCTGCGAGACCCCGACCGACGCGATCAGCCCGACCTCCTGCGGCCGCAAGCGCGTACCCGCTTCGACGACGGTGTCACCTGCCGCGATATCCATCCCGGCGCGCCGCACCAAAGCGCCGCGTTGCGGAATCTCGTTGATCTTCACGCGGTCACCGACCGCGCTGCAATCCTCCTGCATCACGATCGCATCGGCGCCCGCCGGGACCGGAGCCCCGGTGAAGATGCGAGCCGCGGTGCCGGGCTCCAAAGGAGCGCCGACATAGCCAGCAGCGATGCGCTGGCTGATCGGCAGCACCGTGCCCACTGCGGGCACATCGACCGTGCGCACTGCGTAACCATCCATCTGCGAATTGTCGAGCGGCGGCACGTCGAGCGACGACACCACTGCGGTAGCCAGCACGTGGCCGGCCGCCTGCAGCGTCGGCAGAGACTCGACGTCGGGCGGCGGGGTCGCGCGCGCCAGCATGCGTTCGACCGCGTCTTCCACCGAGAACATCAGTGCAGCCCCAGATCCAGATGCGTCGCAATGAACTCGGCAATCTTAGCCGGCGCGTTGAGGTCGAGCACCGGCAATCGCGCGTCCAGTTTCTCGTCCGTCGCGATGGCGACGACGTTCTCGTCATGCAGATAAATGGGCGGCTCGGCACTGCCGTGCCTGAAGACCTCGATGCGCGGAATGTGGCCTTCGCTCTTGAATCCCTCGACGATCACGAGGTCGCACGGCGCCAGTTCTTGCAGCAGTTCATCGAGTGTGGCCGGGCGCTGCGGCGTTTCGGTCAGCAGCGCCCACCGCAGCGCGGTCGCGATCAGCACCTGGCTGGCGCCGGCATCGCGGTAACGGTACGAGTCCTTGCCCGGCCGATCCATGTCGAATCCGTGATGCGCATTCTTGATGGCGGACACCGTCAGACCGCGTGCGCGGAAGATAGGAATCAGCCGTTCGATGAGAGTGGTCTTGCCGCTGTTCGAATACCCGACGATGCCGATGACCTTCATCAGGACCTAGTGCGCATTCGCGGCGATGAACTCTCGGATCGCCTGCGCGTCGACGCCGACCTGCACGCAGCGCTGCGGTCGCTGCTCGATGCCGTCATAGTCCGGCGGACGATCCGGCGCGTGGCCGATCGCCTCGACAATGGTCGCTTCGAACTTGACCGGCTGTGCGGTCTCCAGGCAGATCATCGGTACCGCTGAATCGCGGTGTTCGAGCGCCACCTTCAGGCCATCGGCCGTGTGCGGATCGATGACGACGCCCCAGCGCTGGTGAACGGTTCGGATGGTTCGAAGCCGGTCGATATGCGTACTACGTCCCGACACCACGTCGCAGTTGCGCACCTTGTCGAAAAACGGCGAGCCCCCCAGGTGGAACTGGCCGCGGGTATCGATCTGCCACCACAGTTCGCGGACCGCCTCTGAATCGCGGCCGACGATGTCGAGCATGTAGCGCTCGAAGTTCGACGCCTTACTGATGTCCATCGAGGGGCTGCTGGTGGCGTGCGTCTCGCTGCCGCTGCGCACGCGGTAGCGGCCCGTTCGGAAGAACTCGTCGAGCACATCGTTCTCGTTGGTGGCCAGCACCAGCTTGTCGATTGGCAGGCCCATTTGGCGGGCGATCCAGCCCGACAGGATGTTGCCGAAGTTGCCGGACGGCACTGCGAACGAGACGTGCTTGGTCGAATCACGGGTTGCCGCGAGATAGCCGCGGAAGTAATAGACGATCTGTGCGACGACGCGGCCCCAATTGATCGAATTGACGCTGCCGATGTGCCAGTGCGCTTTGAAATCGAGATCGCCCGCAATGGCCTTAACGAGATCCTGGCAGTCGTCGAATGTCCCGGCGACTGCGAGGTTGTGAATATTGGCGTCCTGCAGCGAATACATCTGCGCGCGCTGGAACTCGCTCATCCGGCCTTGCGGCGACAGCATGAACACCGTGAGCCCGCTACGCCCACGCATTGCGTACTCGGCCGCCGAGCCGGTGTCGCCCGAAGTGGCACCCAGTATGTTCAGCGTTCCGCCACGCTCGCGCAGCAGATGCTCGAACATCGCACCCAGCCACTGCATCGCCATGTCCTTGAAGGCCAGCGTCGGCCCGTTGGACAGTTCGAGCAGACCGAGTCCTGGCTCCAGCCAGCGTAGCGGCGTGATCTCCGCGGCGCGGCTGTCGGCGCGCGCGTTGCCGTAGGTCGCGGAGGTATACGTCGCGCGGCACAGTTCGGCGAGGCGCGGCTTGGGGATATCCGTCGCGTACATCGCGATGATCTCGGTGGCGAGCTCGCCGTACGACAGCGCGCGCCACGCGTCGAGCTGTGCGCGCGACACCGACGGATAGTGCGTCGGCACGTACAGTCCGCCGTCGTCCGCCAGAGCCGGAGAGCAGGATGTCGGTGAACGCGCGCTCGGGCGCCCGCCCGCGCGTGGAGACATAGCGCATGCTAGGTCCTGTTCACCGTAATCACTACGACAGCTCTTCCTGTCGGATCCGGATCACCGGTGCGAGCACGGTCGGCAGCGCCTCAATCCTGCGCACCGCCGCGTTGACATCGCGCTCGACCGCATCGTGCGTCAGCATGATGATGTCGGTCTGGTTCTCGCCTTCGGATGGCTCGCGCTGAAACAGCGCGTCGATCGAGATGCGACCGTCGGCCAGGATGCGGGTGATGTCCGCCAGCACGCCGGGCTGGTCTGCGACGCGCATGCGGAAGTAGTACGAGGTCACCGTGTCCTCGATTGGCAGCCATGGCACGGCGGTCACCGCGTCGGCCTGGAATGCAAGATGCGGCACGTGGTTTTCGGGATCCGCCGTGTGCATGCGAGTGACGTCGACCAGGTCGGCGACCACCGCGGACGCAGTCGGCTCGGCCCCGGCACCGGGGCCGTAGTACAGCGTGACGCCGACCGCATCGCCCTTGACCAGCACCGCGTTCATCGCGCCCTCGACACTCGCGATCAGCCGCTGCATCGGCACCAGCGTCGGATGCACGCGTAGTTCGATGCCCTGCGCGGTCCGCTTGGCGATGCCCAGCAGCTTGATGCGGTAACCGAGTTGCTCGGCGTACTTGATATCCGTGGCAGCCAGCCGCGCAATGCCTTCGGTGTAAGCGGCCTCGAAATTTATCGGAACGCCAAAGGCGATCGCGGCGAGCAGCGTCAGCTTGTGCGCGGCATCGATACCCTCGATATCGAACGTCGGATCGACTTCGGCATAGCCGAGCCGCTGGGCTTCGGCCAGCACCGTTTCGAACGGCAGACCGCGCGCACGCATTTCCGACAGGATGAAGTTGCTCGTGCCGTTGATGATGCCGGCCAACCATTCGATCCGATTGGCGGTCAGGCCTTCACGCAGCGCTTTGATGATCGGGATACCGCCCGCGACCGCGGCTTCGAACGCCACCATCACGCCGTTGGCACGCGCGGACTCGAAGATCTCGTTGCCGTGCCGGGCAAGCAGCGCCTTGTTGGCGGTCACGACGTGCTTGCCACGGCTGATCGCCTCGAGCACGAGCGAACGCGCCGGCTCGTAGCCGCCGATCAACTCGACCACGATGTCGATGTCGTCGCGCCTGACCACGTCGACCGGATCAGTCGACAGCAGCGATGTGTCGCCGAGGAATGCCTTAGCTCGCGCAGCGTCTCGAACGGCAATCGCCGCCACTTCGATGCCGCGGCCAGCGCGACGGCGGATCTCCTGCTGATTGCGCCGAAGCACGCTCAGCGTTCCGCGGCCGACGGTGCCCAGCCCCAGCAGACCGACTTTGATCGGATTCATGCAGAACCTATCTCAGAGTCCCCGGTGGTCGCGGCGTGGTCGCCTGGGGTGCAGGGCTAGACGCGGCGAGGGGACCATTGCTCCTGCAAGGACCCGAGCCGCAACAACGCCATGCGCCCCATGCGACCCTGCCCCGCAGGGTTGCCACGAGAGCGGGCGGCTGCGGCGTTGGCCGCTCGGCCGTAGGCTCGGCTACTGTCCTTCGCCAGCCGCCTTGCATCCGCCCGCTTCTCGTGGCAACGCGATCCATCGGGGACCCTGAGATAGGTTCTAACTCCGACGCCGTCGGCGCCGGTTATCGGGAGTTTGCCTAAGCGGCAGCCTTGTCGACCGCACGCGGCGTCAGCAGGCCGTCCTTGCGGAACATCTCCTTGATGCCGCGGATGGCCTGCTTGATCCGGTGTTCGTTCTCGATCAGCGCGAAACGGACGTGCGTGTCGCCGTAGTCACCGAAGCCGATGCCCGGCGAAATCGCCACTTTGGCCTCCGCCAGCACCTTCTTCGCGAATTCGAGCGAACCCAGCGCACGATACGGTTCGGGAATTTCGGCCCAGATGTACATCGACGCCCTGGGTATGTCGACCATCCAGCCCGCTTCATGCAGTCCGCGCGCCAGCACGTCGCGCCGCCGCTGGTACTCGCGCCGGATCTCCTCGACGCAATCCTGCGGTCCTTCGAGCGCGGCGATCGAGGCGACCTGGATCGGCGTGAAGCTACCGTAGTCGTGGTAGCTCTTGAGGCGTGCCAGCGCCGAGACCAGGTCCTTGTTGCCGACCATGAAGCCGATTCGCCAGCCGGCCATGTTGTAGCTCTTGCTCATCGTGAAGAACTCGACCGCGACTTCACGGGCACCGGGCACCTGCATGATCGACGGCGCCCGGTTGTTCGGAAAGGCATCGTCGAACGTGATGTCCGCGTACGCCAGGTCGTGCACCACGTAGATGCCGTGCTGGCGCGCCAGATCGACCACGCGATGGAAGAACTCGAGGTCGACGCACTGCGCAGTCGGGTTGCTTGGGAAGCCGAGAATCATCATCTTCGGCTTCGGGAACGACTCGCGGATCGCGCGCTCGAGCTCGGCGAAGAAGTCGACCCGGCCATCCATCCGCACCGAGCGGATGTCCGCGCCTGCGATGATGGCGCCGTAGATATGGATCGGATAGCTTGGATTCGGCACCAGCACCGTGTCGCCGCGGTCGAGCGTAGCGAGCATCAGGTGCGCAAGTCCCTCTTTCGAGCCGATGGTGACGATCGCCTCGGCGTCTGGATCGAACTCAACGCCGTAACGCGCGTGGTACCAGTTGGCGATCGCGCGCCGCAGCCGCGGGATTCCCTTGGAAACCGAATACCCGTGCGTATCCTGCCGCTGCGCCGCTTCAACCAGCTTGTCGACGATGTGCCGCGGCGTGGGCCCGTCCGGATTGCCCATGCTCATGTCGATGATGTCTTCGCCCCGCCGGCGGGCGGCCATCTTCAGCTCACCGGTGATGTTGAAGACATACGGCGGCAGCCGCTTGATGCGCGGAAACTCGACCATTTCCCGACCCTGAACCACTCCGGTGCAAACATGCCGCAAGTCGCCGCCGGCATGCGATATTTCCCTCCGATTGCACTCGCTTGTGCGGCGCAACGTGTGCCTATAATGTACCCGAACTGTTTACGCGTCGTTCCGTCGATCGATTCTCGACCGGAACGGTTGCAAGGAAGCCCGGAGCGAATTGAAACTGCACGCGGACTCGCCGACAGCGCTCAATACGGTCACCGCCTACGGCTCCGGCTTCATCGAAGTCAACCAGGTTCGATATCTGAGGCCTGTGCTGATCACGCCCGACCGCCCGGTCGAGCCCTGGGACGTCAAGGATTTCGAGGAACTCACCGTCGAGGATTTCGCCGGGCTGCGCGCGCGCGACCCGGAACTCGTCATCCTCGGTACTGGCAGTCGACAGCGCTTCCCGCATCCACGGCTTACACGGCCGCTGACCGAGGCGCGCATCGGCTGCGAATCGATGAATACGCAGGCCGCGTGCCGGACCTACAACATCCTGATGGGCGAAGGCCGCAAGGTGCTGGCCGCCTTGCTGCTCGAAGGCTGAGGCAGCGGTGAACATCGCGGTCGACAAGAAGGTGCCGGACTTCAAGGCGGAATCCACCGGCGGCGAATTCCGCCTGTCGGCACACAAGGGCACCGTGCTGGTGCTGTATTTCTATCCGAAGGACAACACGCCCGGATGCACAATCGAGGGCACTGACTTCGCCAATCGACATGCGAAGCTCAAGCGCGCTGGCGCGGCCGTCTTCGGCATTTCGCGCGACAGCCTGCGCTCGCACGAGGGTTTCAAGGCGAAGATGGGATTCCCGTTCGAACTCATTTCCGATCCGGACGAGGCGCTGTGCACGCTGTTCGGTGTCATCAAGATGAAGAACATGTACGGCAAGCAGGTGCGCGGTATCGAGCGCAGCACCTTCGTTATTGACGCTGACGGCAAGCTCCGCCGCGAGTGGCGCGGGGTGAAGGTGCCGAATCATGTCGACGAGGTCGTCGACTTTGTCGAATCACTCGCCTGATCCAGTTTCCGCATTCCGATTCCTGACCACGGTCCAGCCGCCCCCTGATGCCTCTACCGAAAGCACCGACCAAGCCCGCCACTTTCCTCGTCCCAATTCCTTCGGAACCGGCTCGCACCGAACGGGCGCCCAACCCGGCGCCGCAGGCGCGTGCACCGGACATTCCGGTCGCCGTGCGTCCGACGCCGGCCACCCGTCTGGCGGTGGTCGAATCCCGCCCCCGCAACGGCGGCAAGAAGGCGCGGACCAGCGAGCGGCCGAGACTCTTCGTGATCGACACCAACGTGCTGATGCACGACCCGACCTGCCTGTTCCGGTTCGAGGAGCACGACATCTTCCTGCCGATGATGACGCTGGAAGAGCTCGATGCTCACAAGAAAGGGATGTCGGAAGTCGCGCGCAGTGCGCGTCAGGTCTCGCGCACGCTCGACTCGCTGGTGGCCGGCTGCAAGTCACCGATCGAGGACGGCATACCGCTCAGTGCGCTCGGCAACAAGGACGCCACCGGGCGCCTCTATTTCCAGACGCAGGCTGTCAACGCGGTCCTGCCACCAAGCCTGCCGGCCGGCAAGGCGGACAACCAGATACTGGGCGTGGTGCGCGCGCTGAAGGACCGCCATGTCGACAGCGATGTGGTGCTGGTGTCGAAGGACATCAACATGCGCGTCAAGGCGCGCGCGCTCGGGCTGCCGGCGGAGGACTACACCAACGACAAGGTACTGGAAGACACCGACATCCTTTACACGGGCGTGTTCCAGCTGCCCGCGAGTTTCTGGGAGAAGAACGGCAAGGGCATGGAATCGTGGCAGGCGGGCGGCTTCAGCTATTACCGGATCAACGGGCCCATCGTCGGCGACCTGCTGGTCAATCAGTTCGTCTATCTGGAAAACGGCACGAACTTCTACGCACAGGTACGCGAGATCCGCGGCAAGTCTGCGGTGCTGCGCGTGCTGCGCGACTACACGCATGCCAAGAATGCCGTATGGGGTATCACCGCGCGCAACCGCGAGCAGAGCTTCGCGCTGAACCTGCTGATGGACCCGGAGTGCGACTTCGTCACGCTGATCGGCCAGGCAGGTACCGGCAAGACGCTGCTCGCGCTCGCAGCCGGGCTGTCGCAGACGCTGGAGACCAAGCGCTTCGCCGAGATCATCGTCACGCGTGCGACCGTGCCGGTCGGCGAGGACATCGGGTTCCTGCCGGGCACGGAGGAAGAGAAGATGGCGCCCTGGATGGGCGCACTCGAGGACAACCTCGAGGTGCTGAACAAGACCGACGATGCGGCGGGCGAGTGGGGACGCGCCGCGACCAACGACCTGATCCGCACGCGCATCCGCATCAAGTCGCTCAACTTCATGCGTGGGCGCACGTTCATCAACAAGTACCTGATCATCGACGAAGCGCAAAATCTAACGCCGAAGCAGATGAAGACGCTGGTCACGCGCGCCGGCCCGGGCACCAAGGTCGTCTGCCTCGGCAACATCGCGCAGATCGACACGCCATATCTGACCGAGGGTTCATCGGGCGTGACCTACGTCGTCGACCGTTTCAAGGGCTGGCTGCACTCCGGCCATGTCACCCTGCAGCGCGGCGAGCGCTCGCGTTTGGCGGATCACGCGGCGGAAATACTCTAAGCGGCAACTCGGTCGGCTCGCTTTGAAGCGAGGGCACGCGCATCGGCGAAGCCGATGCACTGCGACGCTAGATCAGCAATGCCGCGATGAACACACCCAACATCGTGAACGCTACTGCGATCTTCACAGCGGTGCCGACCAGCAGTCCGAGCCAGGTTGCAACGCCGACCTTCCCGGCACGCAATGCATCGCGATGGGCCAGGAATTCGCCGATCGCCGCGCCCACCAGCGGCATGAAGACCAGGCCCCACAGCCCGGTGACGATGCCGGCAACGGTGCCAAGCGCAGCACCGATGATTCCGGATCGGCTGGCGCCGACGCGTCGAGCCGATAGCGTCGCCGCGGCATAGTCAACCGCGATGCCTATCACCGCCAGCACGGCCAGCACGCCGATGACCCAGCCGGGAATGCGCTGGAAGTCGTCGATCCAGGCTGCCAGCAGCACGCCGCCGAAGATCAGCGGAACTCCCGGAAGGGCGGGCAACAAGGTGCCGGCGACTCCTGCCACGATCAGCAGCACCGCGAGCACCCACAGCGCCGCGGTCATGTGCTCCCGTCAGCGCAGCGCCAGCGACTGCACTTCTGCCGCCGCGTTCTTGCACTTGTCGGTGAGTTCTTCCAGCAGCTCGTAGATCGCCTTTAGCTTGACCAGTTGGCGCGTGTCAGGCTCCTCGCGGAACAACTTCGACATCGCGGAGCGATACACGTGATCGGCCTGCGCCTCGATCGAGTCGACCTCCTCGCACAGCGCCAGCACAGGACGCGGGTCATCGGCGGCGGTGAGGCCGGCGACGGCAGCCTGCAATGCGATCGCGCTTTTCACAGCGAGGTCGGCCAATCGCCGCGCTTCGGGCGTGATCGCTGTCACGTGATACAGGTGCAGCGACTGGGCGACGTCCTCTGCCAGGTCGAGGATGTCGTCGAGTCGATTGACCAGCGCGTAGATCGCGGGCCGGGGAAACGGCGGCAGTATCGACCGGCGCAGCAGCAGGCGTGTCTCGCTGACGATCGAATCGGCGCGCTTTTCGATCGCTTCGATCTGGCGCACACGACCAGACGGATCGCGCACATCGGCCAGCAGTTCGGAAAGCGCAGTCAGTCCCTCAACGCACAGTTGCGCGTGGCCGTTGAACAGCGGAGAGAAGCGACGGTCGCGCCGCCCGAGCCGACGCAGCCCGAGCCGCAGCATCCCGCGTCGCTCATGCCGGTCCTGGACGAAGTTGGATGTCATGCGAACTGCGCCGAGCGCGCGAGGTTCTCGAACTTGGTGAACTGCCCGTCGAAGCGCAGATTAACCCGTCCGATAGGGCCGTTGCGCTGCTTTCCGATGATGATCTCCGCGATGTTCTTGTCGTTGCTGTCCGGGTTGTAGACCTCGTCGCGATAGATGAAGAGGATTACATCGGCGTCCTGCTCGATCGCACCCGATTCGCGCAGGTCCGACATCACCGGTCGCTTGTCGGTGCGCTGCTCGACCGTGCGGTTGAGCTGCGACAGAGCAACCACCGGAACGCCCAGCTCCTTCGCCAGCGCCTTGAGGCCGCGCGAGATCTCCGAGATCTCGGTGGCGCGGTTCTCGCCCATTGCGCTGGCACTCATCAGTTGCAGATAGTCGACGATGATCAATCCGAGCTTGCCGCAGGTACGCGACAGCCGGCGCGCGCGCGCCCGCAGGTCGATCGCCGTCAGCGCCGGCGTTTCGTCGATGTAAAGCGGCGCTTCGTGCATTTTCTGGATCGCCGTCGTCAGCCGCGGCCAGTCGTCGTCCTGCAGCCGTCCCGTACGCAGGCGCTGCTGGTCGAGATGGCCGACCGACGACAGCATCCGCAGCGCGAGCTGCGAAGCGCCCATTTCCATCGAAAACACTGCAACCGGCATGCCCTGCTCGATCGCGACGTACTCGCCGATGTTGAGCGCGAGCGCGGTCTTGCCCATCGACGGGCGACCGGCGATGATCACCAGATCGCCCGCCTGAAATCCCGAGGTCTTGGAGTCGAGATCGGCGAATCCGCTCGGCACGCCGGTCACGTCCGACGGGTTGGCGCGCTCGAACAGTTCCTGGATGCGCTCGACCACCCGCGTCAGCAGCGGCTGGATCTCGATGAAGCCCTGGCGGCCGCGTGCACCTTCCTCGGCGATGCGGAAAACCCGGCTTTCGGCATCATCCAAGATTTGCTTGGTATCACGGCCAGCGGGGTTCAGTGCGCTGGTCGCGATCTCGTCGCCGGCAGTGACGAGCCGCCGCAGGATCGCCCGCTCGCGGACGATCTCCGCATAGCGCCGGATGTTGGCTGCGGACGGCGTGTTCTGCGCCAGCGCGTTCAGATACGGGAGCCCGCCGGCCTCATCGACCTTGTTGGTGCTTCTCAGCGCCTCGAATACCGTCACCACGTCGGCCGGCTTGCCGGCATCGATCAACCGGCTGATCGACGCGAACACCAGCCGGTGGTCGTTACGGTAGAAGTCGTCGGTTCCGACCAGGTCGGCGATCCGGTCCCAGGCGGTGTTGTCGAGCAGCAGCCCGCCGAGCACCGCCTGTTCAGCCTCGATCGAGTGCGGCGGCGCGCGTACGGCCGCAAGTTGCGGATCGGAGACCGGCTGATTCACGGAGCGGGTGGACGAAAGGGGTGGCTGCGGACGGACGTCCGTGCAGGTCGAACTCTAAAGCAACGCGGGGCAGCGAGGCGTCTGCCGTGAGGGACAGCAAAAAGGCGGCACGCGGCCGCCCTTTTTGCCAGGAGATCAGTCACGGGACCTCCGCTAGGCCTGTTCCCCGACCACGGTGACCGTGATTTCCGCCAGCGCGTCGGCATGCAGGACCACTGTGATCGGATATTCACCGACCAGCTTCAGCGGACCTTGTGGCATGCGGATCTGCGCCTTGTTGACCTCGAATCCCTGTTTGCCCAGCGCCTCGGCGATATCGAAGTTGGTGATCGAGCCGAACAGCCGCCCATCGACTCCCGCCTTGGCGGAAACCTGCACGGCAACACCGTTCAGGCGCTCCTGCACGGTCTGGGCGGCGGCCAGCCGGTCCGCCTGCGCCTTTTCGAGGTCGGCGCGGCGAGTTTCAAATTCCTTGATCGCAGTCTCGGTCGCACGGCGGGCTTTGCCCTGCGGAATCAGGAAATTGCGCGCGTAGCCTTCCCTCACCTTGACGACGTCGCCCAGCTGGCCCAAGTTGACGACCTTCTCGAGCAGTATGACTTGCATTGTGTCGTCCTCGCTCAGTGCGTGTCGGTGTACGGCAGCAGCGCCAGGAAGCGCGCGCGTTTGATTGCGGTGTCAAGTTGGCGCTGGTAATGCGCCTTGGTGCCGGTCAGGCGCGCCGGCGTGATCTTGCCGTTCTCGCCGATGAAATCACGCAGCGTGTCGACGTCCTTGTAGTCGATCTGGTCGACCTTCTCGGCAGTGAAACGGCAGAAGCGCTTGCGCTTGAACAGCGCATTTTGCTGGGTCGCCCGACGGACACCCTTGCCCTTGCCCTTGCCTTTGCCCTTGCCCTTGCCTCGCATCGAGGTTGCCATTGGTGCTCCTGGATCTAGTTTCTGCTGGGTACTAATGTCTACTGTATTCGGTAATGTGAACGATCAGCCTGGCCGAGCGACGCGAACGCGGTGCGATGAAGCCCGATATCGTGATCGGTTGCCCCAGCGGTTCCCGTTCAAGCGCGACAGCGACGGGGCCGACGGCGATCGCGGAGAACTCGAATTCGAGGGCTCGTTCCGCTCCTGCTTCTTGCACCGCGCCGCCATGCCGGTAACTGCCCTCGGCTACTGCGACCCCAGCCGGCGTGTAGCGCAGCGCGCTGCGCGCCACGGGGATCGCCGAGATGTGCAGCTGATTCACGCGCTCGCGGTTGGCTCGCGGTTGTCAGGCCGGCGCAGCCCGTCATTCAGCCATCAAGCGGCAGCCGGCTGCTGTTCGGCGGCTGCCTTGCGCGCCTCTTCCCGCTCGACGATCTTCATCATCGGCGACGCGTTCGTCTCCGCCTTCTTCATCTTGATCGTCAGATGTCGCAACACGGCGTCGTTGTAGCGGAAGGCATGCTCAAGTTCATCGAGCGTCTTGCCGTCGCACTCGATGTTCATCAGCACGTAGTGCGCCTTGACCAGCTTCTCGATCGGATAGGCCAGCTGTCGACGGCCCCAGTCCTCGATCCGGTGCAGCGTGCCGCCGCCGGTCGCGATCATCGCCTTGTAGCGGTCGATCATCGCGGGCACCTGCTCGCTCTGGTCCGGATGGACGATGAAACAGATTTCATAGTGACGCATCGGTTCTCCTTGTGGATGCGCCGGTGGTGCAGCCGAGGCCGCCTCTGTCCGGCAATTGAGCCACCCAGGAGCGTCATCCCGGTGCGGCAAGGAATGCCTCAGCGGCCGAACGCCGCCTAGGCTTGAAAAGCGCGTGATTCTAGCGGAACCATGCTGCGCGGCACAAGCCGCGCTTCAATGGGCGAACAGGCGTGGCAGCACGGTGGCCGCCGTGCCGCGTAGGACGTAGCGCGCGACGTCGTCCAAATCGCTTTCGGCCGGATTCACCACGATCACTGCCGCACCCGCCCGTCGTGCGGCTAACGGCAGGCCCGCCGCCGGATAAACCAGTCCCGAGGTACCGACCACTAGCATCACCGAGCAGCTTCGAGCGGCGACCTCGGCAGCGCCTAGTTGTTCACTGTCCAGCATTTCGCCGAACCATACGACCCCCGGCCGCAGCCAGTCACCGCATTGTGGGCAACGCGGCGGTTCGCCAGGCGGCAGGCGCGACGGATCGTCTTCGGTGTAGCCGCACCGGGCCAGGCACAGCGTGCGCGTAATCGAACCATGGATCTCGTTGACATCGGTCGATCCCGCACGCCGGTGCAGGCCGTCGACGTTTTGCGTGACGATTGAGAGTCGATGTTTCGACCGCTCGGCAGCGGCGAGCGCGTGATGTCCGGCGTTCGGCTCGGCCCGCACGACCACTGCGCGCCGAACTGCGTACCAGCGCCAGACGAGCAGCGGATCGGCGCGGAAACCGGGCTCGGAAGCCAGTTGCATCGGATCGAAGCGCGACCACAGGCCGGTCTGCGCGTCACGAAACGTGGGGACGCCGCTTTCTGCCGACATGCCCGCGCCGGTGAGCACACAGATGCGATCGGCCGCGGATATCAAACCGCGCGCCTCGGTCACCAGGTCGAGCAAGCGTTCAACCCTGTGGAATTGCGGCTGGTGGCGGGACGCGCCGGTTCATCGCTGCAAACCACAGCGGCGGCGCCAGCGCCAGCATCAACATCGCCGGATAGCCGGCTGGCAACTGTGGCGCATCAGGCGCGGAACGTAGCTGCTCATACGGCCGCCGCATGTGCGTGTGATGATCAGAGTGGAGTTGGAGATTGAAAAGGATCCAGTTGCTGACCGTGAAGTCCGCATTCCATGAGTGTCGCTCGTGCACCGGTTCATAGAGGCCGTCGACGCGACGCCGCTGCAGGCCATAGTGCTCGATGTAGTTAATGGTTTCGAGCAGGGCGATCGCCACCACCGCCTGCACGACAAAGAGCAGCACACCGGCGGTGCCGGCCCACCATCCGGCGACCACCGCCAGCAGGATCGACAGCACGCTGCCAGTCAGCGTCCAGTTGGCGGGGTGCCACGCAGACCGCCCACAGTGTGCCAGTCGGATCGCCTCGAGCGTCCACGCATGCACGAAACTTCCGACGATCGAGCGGACGAAGAAGCGGTAGACGTTCATGCCGCGCGGCGCCGTTGCCGGATCTTCCGGCGTGCCTACACGCACGTGATGGCCGCGGATATGCTCGACGGTGAAATGGCCGTAACACACCGAGACCAGCAACGACTTGGCGATCAGCTGATCCAGCCGCGAGGGGCGGTGGGCCAACTCGTGCGCGATCGTGATGCCCATGCCGCCCGTTACTGCACCGACCGCCACCGCGAACACGATCAGGTGCAGCGGTTCCATTCCGGCTGACATCCGGATGCCCTGCACCAGCAGAATCGCCTGCAGTGGCAGCTGCAACCGCGGGATCCACCGTGCGAGCGCCGGTATAACCGGCGGCGTCCCGGGAGCGGGTGTGCCTACGGCAGCGTCGAGCAGCGGGATCAGGAAGAACGTGATTACGAGCGTCAGCCACGGCATTCCCATCGCTGCCCACGCGAGCGGACTCAACGCGAAGAAAGCGAGGAAGAAGATGCCTAGGAATGCCGCGGTCACGTCGTGATGCTGCGCGCTTGCCTCGTGCATTTCAAGCGGAACGCGGCGCATCCGAATGGTCGGTCGCCCTCTGACGCACCGCCTCGAACAGGCAGATGCCGGCTGCTACCGAAACGTTCAGGCTGTCAACGTGACCCCGCATCGGAATGTGCGCCAACTCGTCGCAATGCTCCTTGCTGAGGCGACGCAGTCCGGCACCCTCAGCACCGAGCACCCAGCAGACGGGCCGCCGCAGGTCGAGCTCGAAGAGCGACGCCTCGGCGCCGCCGGCCGCACCGACGGTGTGGATGCCCGCGGCACCGATATCGGACAACGCGCGCGAAAGATTGGTGACTTCGATCAGCGGCACGGTTTCGGCGGCCCCTGAGGCAACCTTGAGAGCCGCTGTCGTCAGTCCGGCCGAGCGATCCTTGGGTACGACGACCGCATCGACGCCGGCAGCGTCGGCGACCCGGAGACAAGCGCCCAGGTTTCGCGGATCGGTCACGCCATCCAGTGCAAGCAGGAGTGTCTGAGCGTGCACTGCGGTGAGGACGTCATCGAGCGTCAGCACCTGTGCGATCTCGGTGGCAAGGGCAACAACGCCCTGGTGTGCCGCGCCCCGACTCAGGCCGCGCAGCTGCTCGGAGTCGACGGGGTGCACACGGACGCCATGCTCGCGCGCGAGCTGCTGCAGCTGCTGCATCCGCCCATCGCGCCGGCGCACATCGACGTAGATCGACTCGATCGACTCCGGAGCCGCGCGCAGCCGGGCCGTCACTGCGTGGAAGCCGGCGAGTACGCGCGTGGCGTTCATCCGCCTCGGTCCGTGCGACCGCGTGCTGCGACGAACTCAGCGTCCACGCTTGCGTGCCCTGCCTTCGCGCGCTCCGCCGACGCCCTTCTTGCCGATCTTGTGCAACTGGCCGCGACGCGCGCGGCGGCGCGCCTCGACCTTGGCCTGGCGCTCGCGTCGCTCGTCGACCGACTCTCCGCGCTTGCGTTCGCGCTCTGGAGCTTCGGGCAGGCCGGCTGCGAGGATTGCCTTGCGCGTGTCGACGCGGACGAGACGGAATTCGATGCGACGCGCCTCCAGGTCGACCCGCGCCACCTGCACGGTGACGCGGTCGCCCAGCCGGTAACGCAGGCCGGTGCGCTCACCCCGCAACTCGTGCAGCGCCTCGCTGAACAGGAAATACTCCGAGCCGAGCTCGGAGACATGCACCAGGCCCTCGACATAGAGGTCGTCGAGAACGACGAAGACACCGAACGGCACGACCGAACTCACGGTCCCGCTGTAGGTTTCGCCGACCCGCTCGCGCATGTAGTAGCTCTTGAGCCAGGCTTCGACGTCGCGGGAAGCATCGTCGGCACGTCGTTCGTTGGCCGAACAGATCAATCCCAACTTCTCCCACGCGCCGAGTTCGCCGTCGGCCGCGGGTTTGCGTTCCCGCTGACGCATCGCGTTGCGGGCGGCCAGCGGTGCCACTGCTGCACCGGGCACGCTGGTGACCACCGGAACATAGTGCTTTCTGCCCAGACACGCCTTGATGGCGCGATGGACCAGCAGGTCCGGATAGCGCCGGATCGGCGAGGTGAAGTGGGCATAGGCCTCGTAGGCGAGCCCGAAGTGGCCCGCGTTGTGCGGGCTGTAGATCGCTTGCTGCATCGACCGCAGCAGCACGGTTTGAAGCAGCTGCGCATCCGGCCGCGGTCGGATCTTCTTCAGCAGCAGCGCATAGTCCGCCGGCTGCGGATCATCGGCGCCTTCCAGGTGCAGCCCCAGCGTCTTCAGCATCGCTCGAAAGTTGGCCAGCCGCTCGGGCGTAGGACCTTCGTGCACGCGGTAGAGCGCCGCGTGTTGGCTGCGCGCGAGGAAATCGGCCGCGCAGACATTGGCCGCCAGCATGCATTCCTCGATCAGCTTGTGGGCATCGTTGCGCGTGCGCGGAACGATGCGCTCGATCCGGCCGTTGGGGTCGCAAACGATGTAGGTCTCGGTTGTCTCGAGATCGATCGCGCCGCGCGTGTCGCGGGCGCTGGCCAGCGTCTCGTACAGCGCGTGCAGATCCTGCAGGTGGGGCAGCAGGTCGACGAGCCGATGCGCGGCGCGGCTGCCGGGCATCGACAGCGCCTCCCACACCTCGTCGTAGGTCAGGCGCGCATGCGAGTGCATGACGGCGGGATAGAACTGGTATGCGTCGATCGTGCCCTTGGCGCCGACCACGCAGTCACAGACCATCACCAGGCGGTCGACGTCCGGGTTCAGCGAGCACAGCCCGTTGGACAGCTTCTCCGGCAGCATCGGGATCACGCGCCGCGGGAAATACACCGAGGTCGATCGGTTCTGCGCTTCCGTGTCCAGCGCGTCGCCCGGATTCACGTAATGGCTGACATCTGCGATCGCGACGATCAGCCGCCAACCCTTCTTCCGGCTCGGCAGCGGCTCGCAGTACACGGCGTCATCGAAGTCCCGCGCGTCGGCGCCATCGATGGTGACCAGCGGGATGTCGCGCAGATCGACTCTTCCGCGCAGGTCACGCGGCTGCACACCGTCGGGCAGCTGCGCAGCGAGCTCGAGCGCTACAGCCGGAAACTCGTGCGGCACGGCAAACTTGCGCACGGCGATCTCGATCTCCATGCCGGGATCGTCGACCGCGCCGAGAACTTCGGTGACGCGCCCGACCGGCTGCACATAGCGCTGCGGCTGCTGCAGGATTTCGACGACGACCACCTGACCCGGCTCCGCCGTCAGCGAGGCTCCGGGCGGCACCAGGATGTCGTGCTGGATGCGCTGATCCTCAGGCACGACGATCGTGACGCCGCGCTCGTTGAGCAGGCGGCCGACGAGCTTGTTGGTGCGGCGCTCGATGACTTCGACGATCTCGCCTTCGGGCCTGCCGCGACGATCGGTGCCGGCGACACGCGCGAGCACGCGATCGCCGTGCAGCACCTTGCTCATCTCATGTTCCGTCAGCACGAGATCCTGGCCATCGTCGTCGCGGACCAGAAATCCGTAGCCTTCGCGATGGCCCTGCACCTGGCCCGAAATCAGGTTGGCGCGGGCGGCGACGAGCAGAAGGCCGGCCCGGTTGCGCACGACGCGGCCGGATCTCTCGAGTTCTTCGAGCTCGGAATTGAAATCGGGGCGTGCCTCGTCACTGATCTGCAGGCGCCCGGCGAGGTCCTGCGGCGTCAGCGGCGCGCGTGCAGCCGTCAAGGCCTGCAGGATGAAGTTGCCGTCTATGGCGGGGTTCGAGTTTTTCTGTATCAAGGGTTTCTTTTGCTTGTGATTTTGTTGTGCGTCGCGCCGCCGTTGCAGAGCATCGGGCCAGCGTAACGCATTTGACATCGCATTCGTCGCCGCTAGAATCGCCGGCTCACCTGTGCCCAGGTGGCGGAATTGGTAGACGCACTAGTTTCAGGTACTAGCGCCGCAAGGTGTGGAGGTTCGAGTCCTCTCCTGGGCACCATCTCCAAGGCCGGCATCGCCGGCCTTTTGCTAATCCGCTCAGCCCGAGGTACCACCGCGCAGGCGCGCAGCCAGCTTCTGCGGACCCATCGCGTCGTAGACCTCGAACGGCTGGTGTATCCAGGGATTGGTCGGCAGATGCTGGACGTAGTAATCCGGCTTGAAGATGGAGCACGCCTTGTACCAGATGACCGCGGTGCGGATCTCGTCCAGCTCTTGGTAACGCTGCTTCAGGTGGTCGACCACCCGGTTAAGCGTGATACCCGAATCCACCAGATCGTCGACCAGCAGCAGGTGGCCGCTCAGTGAATCGGTTGTCATCGTGATGTACTCGCCGATGTCGAGAGCGCTCTGCGAGCGGCCCGCGGCCTCGCGATACGAGCTCGCCGCCAGAATGGCCAGCGGCAGGTCGTAGATCCTGGAAACCACGTCGCCGACGCGCAGTCCACCGCGCGCAAGGCACAGCAGGCAATCGAAATGCCAGCCTGACTCGTGGATCGCGAGGCTCAGCTGCTCGATCAGCCGGTGGTATTCGTCCCACGAAACGTACAGGTCTTTCACGTTGGCGCCGAGTCAGTGGAACGGGTGGCGAAGGACGATCGTCTGTTCGCGGTCGGGCCCTGTAGACACCAGATCGATCGGCACACCCAGGACTTCCGCCAGCCGCTCGAGATAGCGCCTCGCATTCGCCGGCAGCGAGTCCCACTCGCGAATGCCGAATGTCGATTCCGACCATCCGGCGAATTCCTCGTAAACCGGCTCGCAGCGCGCGACAGCATCGGCCCCGTACGGCAGGATGTCGACTTCGCGGCCGTCGAAGCGATAGCCGACGCCGAGCATCACGCTCGGCAGACCGTCCAACACGTCGAGCTTGGTGATGCACAACCCGGTCGTTCCGTTGAGCTGTACGGCGCGGCGCAGTCCGGCGGCATCGAACCACCCACAGCGTCGCGGCCGTCCGGTGACTGAACCGAATTCCTGGCCGCGCGTGCGCAGATGTTCCCCGGTGGCGGTCGCGAGCTCGGTCGGAAACGGGCCGGAACCCACGCGCGTCGAATACGCCTTGGTGATGCCGAGAACGTAGTCGAGCCGCTGGGGTGCAACACCAGCGCCGGCCGCTGCGGCACCCGCGACCGTGTTGCTCGACGTGACGTAAGGATAGGTACCGTGATCGACGTCGAGCAGCGTGCCCTGCGCCCCCTCGAAGAGCAGCCGCTGGCCACGGGCCATCACGCTGTTCAGCCGGTACGACACATCGGTGATCAGCGGCTTGAGACGGCCCGCCAACGCGAGCGTCTCGTCGATCACCCGTGACGGGTCGACACGCGGCGCCTCGTAGTACCGCTCCAGCATGAAGTTGTGGAAGTCGAGCGCCTCGTGCACGCCCTCGGCGAAGCGTCGCGCGTCAAACAGCTCCTGCGCGCGCACTGCGCGCCGGCCGACTTTGTCTTCGTACGCCGGGCCGATGCCGCGGCCGGTGGTGCCGATCTTCGACTCGCCCCGTCGCATCTCGCGGGCCTGATCGAGAGCGACGTGATACTCGAGGATCAGCGGGCAGTTGCCGCTGATGGCGAGGCGCGACGCGACATCGACTCCGGCGGCCTGCAGTTCGTCGACTTCCGCCAGCAAGGCGGTCGGCGACAGCACGACGCCGTTGCCGATGTAGCACGCCGTTTTCGGCCGCAGAATGCCCGACGGGATCAGCCGCAATATGGTCTTCTTGCCACCGATCACCAGCGTATGCCCCGCGTTGTGTCCGCCCTGGAAGCGAACCACGCCGTCGACCGACTCGGTGAGCCAGTCGACGATCTTGCCTTTGCCCTCGTCGCCCCATTGCGTGCCGACGACGACCACGTTCTGTGCCATCTTCAGATCCTATTTCGCGTTGGTCGCAACCTCGCGGTCGATGACCTGCCATTTCGAATCGCGGCAGTGCAGTTCGCGGTCGAAGATGAAGTCCCCAGGGTCCGCGCTGTCGGACTCGCCCGGCAGCCGCTGAACCACCACGTGGCCCAGCGCGCGCAGTTCCCGGATAGCGGAGCGCAGCGAAACTTCGTCGCCGGCCGGGGCCAGAATCGCGTGCGGCGTGTCGCTGACCAGCAGTCCCACAAGATCGCGCAGGTAAACGGAGAACCCGACCGCGGGCCGCGCACGCCCGAAGGCCTTTCCGATGTCGTCGTAGCGACCGCCGCGCAGCACCGCGCTCGGCAACAAGGCAGAGTGCACGGCGAAGGTGACGCCGGTTAGGTAGCGGTAGCCGTGCAGATCGGCCAAGTCGATCGACACAGCATCGGCGCCGCAGCGCGCTGCGAGTTCCTGCAGTTCGTCCAGCGCCGTGGCGATTGCCGTCCCGCGCGGCAGCGAACGACGCGCGATTTCGATGACGTCGACACCACCGCTGAGTCGTCCGAGAGCCAGCAGCCCGTCTACCACCGCCGCCGGCAGTCCGTCGACCGCCTGCTTCAGCGCGGGCATGTCCTTGTTGCTGAGCGCAGCGAGCACGGTGTCCTCGTCTCCCGCCGACAGTTGCGCGCTATCCAGCAGCCCGCGCACGACGCCGGTATGACCGAGATCGAGCTGCACCCGATCGAGGCCGGCTTGGCGCAGTGACAGGACCGCGAGTTCGAGCACTTCGGAATCCGCCGCCAAACCCGACGCGCCATACAGTTCGGCGCCGACCTGCAGCGGCTCGCGCACCGCCAGCGGGTGCTGCGGCCGCGCATGCAGCACGCTGCCCGCGTAGCACAGCCTTGCCGTCCCGGGCCGGTTGAGGATGTGCGCATCGATGCGGGCGACCTGCGGTGTCGCATCCGCACGCAGGCCGAGCATGCGTCCGCTCGACTGATCGACCAACTTGAAGGTGCGCAGGTCGAGGTCGCTGCCGGTACCGGTCAGCAGCGAATCGATGTATTCGATCAGCGGCGGAATCACCAGCTCGTAGCCGTAACTGGCATACAGGTCGAGCAGCCTGCGCCGCAGCTGCTCGACACGGCGCGCTTCGCGAGGAAGCACGTCCGAAATGTTCTCTGGGAGTAGCCAGTGCGGCATGGCGGCGACGGAGGGCGAGAGCGTGCCTCTACCGCGACAGTGCCGCAGTGTGGGCGGTCCGAGTCAGCTCAAAAACCAGAACATTAACGCGCCACCCGCCACGGCAATCAGGCCGAAGAAGCGGATTTGACCGTCGTTGAGCTCGGTCACACGCTGGAACATCTGACGCCATGTTGCCGGCGCCAGCAACGGAAGCAGGCCTTCGAGCACCAGCATCAGGCCAATCGCCAGCGCAAAGGTCTCCAACATCAGCGGCGCGGGGCCGGCGCGTTGTCCGGCGACTTCATGTACTTGAAGAAATCCGACGACGGATCGACGACCATCACGTCGTTCCGATTGCGGAAGCTCGCCCGATAGGCCTCGAGGCTCCGATAGAAGCGCGCGAATTCCGGGTTCTGCCCGAACGACTGCGCATAGAGTGCGGACGCCTGGGCATCGCCGTCGCCACGGAGCTTCTGCGCGTCCCGGTATGCCGCCGAGAGCAGCACTTCCTTCTGACGATCGGCGTCGGCGCGGATTTTTTCACTCTCGGCCGCGCCGATCGAGCGCTGCTCGTTGGCGACCCGCTTGCGTTCTGCTTCCATGCGCCGATAGACCGATTCGCTGATCTCGGGAACGAAGTCGACGCGCTTCAGGCGCACGTCGACGATCTCGACTCCGAAACCCTTGGTCCGCTCCTGTACCGATGCCCGGATCTCCTCCATCGCCTTGTCGCGTTCGCGCGAGGTGATCTCGTTGACGGTGCGCTTGTTGACCGCCTGGTTGAGCGCGTCGCGCACCAGTGTGCCGATCCGATCCTCGGCCGAACGCTCGCCGGCCGGAAAACTGACGCGGAACAGTCGCGGGTCCAGAATCCGCCACTTGACGAACGAATCGATCAGCAGGTTCTTCTTCTCGGACGTCTGCACGCGATCGGTGACTGGGGTATCCAGTGTCAGGATGCGTCGGTCCTGGTACTCGACGTTCTGCAGCAACGGAATGCGGAAATACAGGCCCGGCTCGGAAACGACGCGCGTGATCTGGCCCAGCTGGTAGACAATCGCCGACTGGCGCTGATCGACGATGAAGGTGCTCGCGCGGATGATGAAGGCCGTGATGACGAGCCCGACGATGGCGGCAAGGATACGGTTCATGGCGGGAGTCAGCGTGCCTCGCGGTCGCGACTGCGCAGCGAATCGCGCGTCCGTCCGTCGTTGGTTGCCGGTGCCGGCTCGGGCACCGGGGTGGCAGCGGGCGGCGTGCGTTGCCCCATCGCGTCCTGCGTCACCTGCTGCATCAGCTTGTCAAACGGCAGGTACAGCAACTGATTGCTGTTGCGCGAATCGACCAGCACCTTGGTCGTGTTCGCGAACACCTGCTGCATGGTGTCCAGATACATGCGGTCACGCGTGACCGCGGGCGCCTTCTGGTATTCGGTCAGGATCTGGCGGAAGCGCGATGCGTCGCCCTCGGCGGTCTGCACGATGCGGGTACGGTAGCCCTCGGCCTCCTGCATCAGGCGCGAAGCGGCACCGCTTGCCTTCGGTATCACGTCGTTCGCATAAGCCTGGCCCTCGTTGATCTGACGCTCGCGATCCTGGCCCGCCTTGACCGCGTCGTCGAACGCAGCCTGAACCTGTTCGGGAGGTTGCGCGTTCTGGATGGCGACCGCGGAAACCAGGATGCCGGTGCCGTAGCGATCGAGCATTTCCTGCATGCGCTTGCGCACCTCGTCGGCAATCTGCTGGCGCGACTCATAGAGCACGGAGTCCATCGTCTTGCGCCCGACCACCTCGCGCATCGCCGATTCGGCAGCCTGGATGACGGACGCCGTGGGATTGCGGCTGTTGAACAAATAGTCGCGCGCACCCTCGTCCTTGATGCGAAACTGGACCTCGAACTGGATGTCGACGATGTTCTCGTCGTCGGAGAGCATCAGCGCTTCCTTCAGCCGTTCGGGCCGGCCGCGCGTGCCGACCTCGACCTTGCGCAGCGACAGGATGTCGACGAGTTCGCTCGATTGCACCGGCCACGGAAGGCGCCAGCGGAATCCCGGGCGGGTCGTCTCGGTGTATTTGCCGAAGGTGGTGACGACACCTACCTGGCCTTCCGGCACGATGTAGAAGCCGCTCGCGATCCAGATCAGCGCCAGCACCGCCAGCACGGCCGCGAGGCCGATACCGGTTCCGCGCGGGCTCGTTCCCAGATTGCCGAAACCGCCGCCGCGCCGCGACGCCGTCTTCTTGCCGAACAGACCGTTGAGACGCCGATTGAAGTCGCGCCAGAGTTCCTCGAGATCGGGCGGACCTTCGCCGTTCGGGCGCTGCGGGCGACGCGGTTCCTCGCGATCGCCGTCATTGCCCGAGCCACCCGAACTATTGCCCGAGCCGCCCGAACCGCCACCGCGGCCCCATTGGGGGTCGTTGAGCGACATGCGTGTCCTAGCGAAAAGTGGGTCTCAGCATACCGATCGTCGGCGCACCGTCGCGGCTAGGCCGCAGCAGCACCGGACCAGGCGGGGAGCGGTTCGGAGTGGGAGGTCTCGCGCATCTGCCGAGCAATTTGGACGATCGCATCGCGTAGCAGATCGAGGCCCTGGCCGGTCTTTGCGCTGACCGAAACGGAAATGATCCTACCACAGGGGTCGCGTTCGACCGCCGGGCCGCGCTCCGCGGCATCGATCTTGTTGTACACGACCAGGCGGGGCACCTCGGCCGCACCGATTTCCTCGAGAACGCGATCGACTTCGGCCATCTGCTCGTCGCGCGCCGGCGAAGCGCTGTCGACTACGTGCAGCAGCAGGTCCGCTTCGGCCGTCTCATCGAGCGTCGACTTGAAGGCCTCGACTAGCTGGTGCGGCAACCCGCGGATGAAGCCGACCGTGTCGGAGATGACCGCAGATTCGCCCGGCTCCAGGTGCAGACGGCGCGCCGTCGTATCGAGCGTGGCAAACAGCTGGTCGGCGGTATATGCCCCGGCGCGGGTCAGTGCGTTGAACAGCGTCGACTTTCCGGCGTTGGTGTATCCGACCAGGGACACCGAGAGGACTTCTTGGCGTGTTCGAGCGCGGCGCCGTGTGCGGCGCTGGCGCTCAAGCTGCTTGAGTCGCTCACGCAGCTGCTTGACGCGAACACCGATCATCCGTCGGTCGAGCTCGACCTGCTTTTCGCCGGGGCCGCCGGTCTTGCCCAGGCCGCCGCGCTGCCGCTCCAGGTGAGACCAGCCGCGCACCAGACGCGTGGCCAGGTGCCGCAGGCGGGCCAGTTCGACCTGCAGCTTGCCCTCGCGACTGCGCGCACGCTGCGAGAAGATGTCGAGGATCAGTGCCGTGCGGTCAAGCACCCACAGCCCGAGAGTGCGCTCGAGATTGCGCTGCTGCGCAGGTGACAGTGCAACATCGAACACGATCAGACCCGCGTCGGACATCGCGGCAAGCGATCTGATCTCGTCGACCTTGCCGGAGCCGACATAGTGTGCCGGGTCCGGTCGCTCGCGCCGGACTTCGAGGTGTCCGACCGGTTCGAGGCCCGCGGAGCTCACCAGTTGCGACAGCTCCGCAATCGCGTCGGCGTCCGGCCGACGCCCCGCCGCGACGCTGACCAGCAGCGCGCGTTCCGCTCGGCCAGCAGGTTCGCTTTCGACCTGGAAGACAGTCAGGAGTCGGACTCCGGGGTCAGGTTGACGGGTCGCGCCGGCACGACGGTCGAAATGGCGTGCTTGTAGACCATTTGCGTCACGGTGTTTCGCAGCAGCACGACATACTGGTCGAACGACTCGATCTGTCCCTGCAATTTGATGCCATTGACCAGATAAATGGAAACTGGAATGTGTTCCTTGCGCAGCGCATTAAGAAACGGGTCTTGTAGAAGTTGCCCTTTGGTGCTCATGTTGTTTGCTCCAGCGTTTCGACGCCGCTTGTTGTTGCCGGTTCCGGAAGGATGAACCGAGGCCACGATCGTGCAAATGGAGGCGCAGCCCTGCAATTCAATGTAAAGCAAAAGGCCCTAAAGCAAAAGTCGCGCCTTGATCTCTGCCGCCCTCATGCAACGTACGGATTGCGCCCGGTGCGAAATTCGACGCGCAGCGGCGTGCCGGTGAGGTCGAACTCCGAGCGGAAATACCCCTCCAGGTAGCGCCGGTACGTGTCCGACACGTGCTTCAACGAGTTGCCGTGGATCACGATGATCGGCGGGTTGGTACCGCCTTGATGCGCATAGCGCATTTTGGGACGCAACTGCCCGGCCCGTGGCGGCATCTGGCGGGCGACCGCGGCCTGCAGCGCGCGCGTCAGGCGCGGCGTGGGAAGCCGCGCGAATGCGGCCGCGTGCGCTTCGGTCACCGACCGCATGACGGCCGCGAGGCCCGTGCGCTTGAGCGCCGAGATCGTATGAACGCGTGCCCAGCGCAGGAAGTGCAGCTTGCGATCGATCTCGCGCTTGATGCGTTCGCGCTGGTACTCGCCGAGACCGTCCCACTTGTTGACCGCGACCACCAACGCACGCCCGCTTTCGAGGACGTAGCCGGCAATATGCGCATCTTGGTCCGAAATCTCGGTCGAGGCATCTAGCAGCAGGATGACGACATTGGAGTCGGCGATCGCCTGCAGCGTCTTGACGACCGAGAACTTCTCGACCGCCTCGAACACTTTTCCGCGACGTCGCAGGCCAGCGGTGTCGATCAGCGTGTATGAACGGCCGTCGTAGTCGAATTCCACAGCGATCGCATCGCGCGTGGTTCCCGGCTGGTCGAACGCGATCAGCCGCTCCTCGCCCAGCAGCGCGTTGATCAGCGTCGACTTGCCGACGTTCGGACGGCCGACGACCGCCACCCGCACGCGCCGCGCCGATTCGGCCTCCGCAGCGGCCGCGGATTCATCGGCGGCGGCGAACGGCTGCAACGCCAGATCCATCAGATCGCGCACGCCCTCGCCGTGAGCGGCCGAGATCGCCAGGGGCTCGCCCAGGCCGAATTCGTGAAACTCGGCGAGCGCTTCCGGCGGCAGCCCCTCGGACTTGTTGACCGCCAGCCAGACAGGGCGACCCGTGATGCGCAGGCGCTCGGCGATGCGCCGGTCCTGGCCGGTCACGCCCTCACGCGCATCGAGAACGAAGATGATCGCGTCGCTTTCGGCGATCGCTTGCTCCGCCTGCGCTGCCATTTCGCGCGCAATGCCCTCGGCGTTCTGCGGCTCGAACCCGCCGGTGTCGATCACGATGTAGGCGCAGGGTCCGACGCGTCCATCGCCATAGTGCCGGTCACGTGTCAGTCCTGGAAAATCGGCGACCAACGCGGCGCGCGACCGCGTCAAGCGGTTGAACAGTGTCGACTTGCCGACATTGGGTCGGCCGACCAGCGCGACAACGGGCTTCACGGCGCTGCTCGGAACAAGCTACTCGACGGTCACCAGCGCGACCGTGCCATCCTGCGTTTGAACGATCGCGCCGCCGCCGAATGATCGCGGCGTCGCCGTGATCTCGGCTCCGAGATTCACCCGCGCGAGCAACGCGCCATCGTCAGGCGATAGGAAGTGCAAATAGCCAGCGTAGTCGCCCACCAGTACGGCCCGGCGCAGCGCCAGTGGAGTCGTCAGGTCGCGATTCAGCAGGCGTTCCTGTCGCCACGCATTGGCTCCGGTGGACATCGAGAACGCGACCACATGCGATTTTGCATCGACCGCAAACACTCGCCGCGGGTCGCCGCCGACGCCGTTGCCGGCCGACAGTTCGCGCGCCCAGCGCAAGTTGCCGTTGCTGACCTCGAAACACGCCACGCGACCCTGATAGGCCGCTGCACAGACATCCGAGCCGACGACCAGTGGGGTACCCAGCACGTCCGTCAGTCGCTCGACTTCGGTGGCGCCCCGTGGCTCGGCAACCGGCACGTCCCACCGTACTGTGCCGTTGGCGCTCGCCAGCATTACCAGGCGACCGCTCGGGTACCCGGCCGCGACCAGATCGCCGGCGAACGACATCTGCATCACGGCCTTCAAAGTCAGCGGCGGCGTTGTGCGCTGGTACGTCCACCGCCGGCGGCCATTCGATGCGTCAAAGGCGGTGATCCGATAATCGGAAGCACGAACCACAACGAGGCCGCGGCCGACTAGCGGCGGCGATTGCAGCGCACCCGTGAGTTGTGCGCGCCACAGTTCCTTGCCGTCCGCCCCCAATGCAATGACTTCACCGCGCGGCGTTCCGACGGCGACGACAAAGCCGTCACTGCCGACCCCACCGGAGAGCGCGGCGTTGGTATCTGTGCGCCAGACCGTTTCGCCGTCCGGGCCGAGCCGGACCACGGCGCCACCAGCGCTCGCCACAAAGATCGCGTTTTCCACCACTGCCGGTTGCAGGAACGCGCCGCGCGCCGAACCGACGGTCGCGCGCCAGGCAACGCGAGGCGTGAGCGTTGGCGTGAATTCAGTAAGCGGAGCCGGCTCGGCCGACTTGCTGCTCGAGCCGCCCAGCCATGATGGCAGCCACGACGGCATCGACGAACACCCTGCGAGCACCATCAGGCCGATGCCTGACAGCAGCGTGCGCAGCGTTCGCCCGCGCGTTGGCCGCAACACCGTCATGACACTGTGGCCGCAGGCAGCGCGTCGAGCTTGAGCTGGATGATGGCGCGCAGCGGATGCTGGGCATCGGCCTTGTCGAGCGCATCCTTGTACGCGGCGCGCGCCTGCTCGGTCTTGTTCTGCGCCGCCAGGACGTCGCCACGACGATCGAGCACGGTTGGCAGGTAGGCCACCGGGGCCTCGAAATTCAGCGCCTGCAGCGCCTGCTCGTACTTCTTGTCGTCGAGCAGCACGCCGGCGAGCCGCACGCGCGCGATCATCGCGAGTTCGTCGTGCCCGGACTTGTCGATCACCCACTGCAACTGCTCGGCAGCCTTCGCACGGTCGCCAACGTCGGCATTGATCTTCGCCGCCTGCAGTGCGGCCATCACCGCGTACGCCGTGCGACCGTAGTGCTCGATGATCGACATCGTCAGCGTCTGCACCTTGGCGGCATCGCGCGCCTGCACCGCCTGCTCCAGCTGGCCATAGATGCCGGCCGCGCTCTTCGCCTGCTCGCGCTCGTACCAGCGCCAGCCGTTGTGCGCGGCAAAACCCAGCAGCACGATGGTCACCACCGTCAGCGCGAAGTTGCCGTACTTCTGCCACCAGGCCTTCATCTCGGCCAGCTGTTCTTGTTCCTGAAGGTCGTACGCCATCGTCTTCCTATCCGCTGTCGTTGCTATCCATTTTCGTTGCGTGTCATTGCGTCCACCAGCAGGTCGGCAATCTGATCGAGCGGCACGATACGCTGCTCGCCGAAGTCGCCCGCGAGCGATGACGGACGCAGCGCCTTGACCGCGGCTGCGCCGGCACCGGCCTCGGCTTCGCCGACGATGACCGCAAACTCGGCTCCGCTGGCATCGGCCTTTTTCATCTGCGATTTCAGGCTGGCGTCGCCCGCATGGCAGATCACATCGAGACCGCCGTCGCGGATCGCCTCGGCCAGCAGGAACGCCCGCTCGGCTGTTACGCCGCCCTGGTGCAGTACGTAGACATCGGCACCGGCCACGGCGTCGACACGGTCGGAACTGCGCAGCAGTTCGATCACGCGTTCGACCCCGATCGCGTAGCCGCACGCCGGCGTCGGTCGGCCCCCGATGCGCTCCATCAGCGGGTCATAGCGTCCACCGCCGCAGATCGTGCCCTGCGCGCCGAGCGCATCGGTGATCCACTCGAATACCGTCAGGTTGTAGTAGTCGAGCCCGCGCACCAGCCGTGGGTTAACGGTGAATTCGAGGCCGGCCAACCGCAGCAGGCTCTGCAGCGCCTCGAAGTGGCCGCGCGATGCGGTGCCCAGAAACTCCGTGATGCGCGGCGCGGTGGCCACTACATCGGCCAGCGCCGGATTCTTGCTGTCGAGGATGCGCAACGGATTGCTGTGCAGGCGGCGGCGGGCATCCGCGTCGAGCATCGACCCGTTGCGCTCGAAGTGCGCGATCAGTTCGGCGCGATGCCGTTCGCGCTCGTCCGCCTGTCCCAGGCAGTTGATCTCGAGCCGAACGCGCTCGAGTCCCAGTACCTTCCATAGGCGCGCGAGCATCACAATGTGTTCCGCATCGATGTCCGGACCGGCGAACCCGAGCGCCTCGACGTTGACCTGGTGAAACTGGCGATAGCGGCCGCGCTGCGGCCGTTCGTGACGGAATGCCGGACCCATCGACCAGACACGCTTGGGCCCGTCGTATACGAGGTTGTGTTCGATCGCGGCCCGCACGACGCCGGCGGTGAATTCGGGCCGCAGCGTCAGCTGCTCGCCGTTGAGACGGTCCTCGAACGAATACATTTCTTTCTCGACGATGTCGGTGATTTCGCCGATGCCATGTACAAAGAGCTCCGTGTGCTCCAGCATTGGCGTGCGGATCTGCTGGTAGCCGTAGCTGCGCACCCAGTCCGCGACGCGCGCTTCGAACCACTCCCACAGGAACGATTCGCCGGGCAACAGGTCGTTCATGCCGCGCACGCCGGCAAGCTTGCGGGAGATGGCCATGACGGTCAGGAGTGGCTGATCGCGCGCCCGAACCTGCGGCGCACGTAGTCTTCGACGATCGCCTGGAACTCCTCGGCAATTCGCTCGCCCTTCAGCGTGACGCTGCGCGCGCCGTCGACATACACCGGAGCAACAGGCTGCTCGCCGGTGCCCGGCAGGCTGATGCCTATATGGGCGTGCTTGCTTTCGCCGGGCCCGTTGACCACGCAGCCCATGACCGCGACATTCATCGTTTCCACACCTGGGTAGATCGTTCGCCAGGCCGGCATCTGCTCGCGCAGATACGCCTGGATTTTCTCGGCGAGTTCCTGGAAGGTCGTGCTGGTGGTGCGCCCACAACCGGGGCACGCAATCACCATCGGCGTGAACGCGCGCAGGCCGAGGGTTTGCAGAATTTGCTGCGCGGTCTCGACTTCCCGCGTTCGCGACTCGCCGGGCGCCGGAGTCAACGAAACACGGATCGTGTCGCCGATCCCTTCCTGCAGCAAGACGGCGAGCGCCGCAGTCGAAGCGACGATGCCCTTGCCACCCATGCCGGCTTCGGTCAGTCCCAGATGCAGCGGGTAGTCACAGCGCTGCGCCAGCGACCGATAGACGGCGATCAAGTCCTGCACGCCGCTCACTTTGGCCGACAGACAGATGCGGTCGCCCGGCAAGCCGAGTTCCTCGGCGCGCCGTGCGCTGTCGATCGCCGAGCACACCAGCGCCTCACGCAGCACCGCATTGGCTGTCCACGGCTCGGGACGCGCGGCATTCTCGTCCATCATGTGCGCGAGCAGCTCCTGGTCGAGCGAGCCCCAGTTGACGCCGATGCGGATCGGCTTGTCGTTGCGGCACGCGACTTCGATCATCTGCGCGAAGTTGTCCTCGCGCCGCGCACCCTTGCCGACGTTGCCCGGATTAATGCGGTACTTCGACAGTGCTTCGGCGCACCCGCCGTACTGCGTCAGCAGCTTGTGCCCGTTGTAGTGGAAGTCGCCGATTAGCGGTACGTCGACCCCCATCTTGTCGAGCTGTTCGCGGATCGCTGCCACCTCGGCGGCGGCTTCCGGCGAATTCACCGTGATACGCACCGCCTCGGAGCCGGCTTGCGCGAGTTCCTTGACCTGGATTGCAGTGGCGATCGCATCGGCCGTGTCGGTATTGGTCATCGACTGCACCATGACCGGCGCGCCGCCTCCGATCCGGACCGAGCAGCCACCCCAGCGCAGCTCGACCTGCCGGGTCGCGCGACGCAACGCCGGCTCCGCTGGCATCGGCAGGCATTCGAAGGCTTCGACCGGCTGGTTCATCGCTCAGTTGATAGTGAAGCGCGCGACGTTCTGGCGTGTGTGCTGCGCGAGTTCGTAGATCTCACCGCGGACTTCCACCGCCACCTTGCCCGAATCACCAATCACGACATAGAACGGCGGCGTTCCCTCGATGACGTGCTCGGCACCCGTCCCTGCATGCTGTGACAGCAGCACCTTGCCTTCGGTGTCTTTGACTTCGACCCAGGAAGGCCCGGTGAATCGCAGCCTCAGCAGCGGCGCAGGCAACACCGGCTCCGTCGTCACGGGCGGTTCGGGTGCTGCGGTGGCCGGATCCGGCCGTTCTGCGACGACCGGAACAAGCGTGGATACAGGGGAAACGGCCGCCGGGGCCGACGCCGGAGGCGCAACAGCCGCCGAGGGAGCCGGCGCACCGGACAGCGTCCCTCGCGTGGCGTACCAACCAAGCGTGCCGAGGACGATCAGCAGAACGACCGCACCGACGATGACGAGCGTGCGCGACGCCTGCTCGCGTGCAGCGGCGCGCACCGGCGAGTAATCGCGCGGGCGCGCCATGCCGTCGACGACCGAAGCGGCTGGGGTGAGCTTGGAACCCAGGTCGGCGAGCAGCGGAGCCGGTTCGACGCCGAGGATGCGCGCATAGCTGCGCACGAAGCCGCGCACGTACGCCGCCTCGGGCAGGACATCCAGCGTTTCTTCCTCGAGCGCGCGCACCTGCTTCGGATGCAATCGTAGGCGCGCCGCCACATCGGTGACTGTCAGGCCGGCGCGCTCGCGCTCCCACTTGAGCCGCAGCCCATAAGACGGTGGCGGCTGATCGGGGGCGCCGACGTCCCGACGCGTTTCGACGTTGTCGATCTCGTCACTCATCAAATGCACCGCGGGCCAGCAGCGTGGTCTCCTTCGAAGCCGGGAACCGGTTGCGCAACTCGCTGGCAAGTCGGCTTTCGTTGCGAAGGTCTCCCTGCGCCCGCGCGATCTTCAGTCCAAGCCAGAGGGTTTCGGCCGACGATTCAGTCGACTTCGCAAGCAGGCCGTAGTAGAAAGCGGCCCGATCGATCTGGTTGGTCGCCAGATACAGGCGTGTCAGCTCGTACTGGGTGCTCGCACTCGAGGCATCCAGTTCGAACGAGCGGCGCAGAAAAGGCTCTGCTGCCGCGTAGTCCTTGATGCGCATCATGCAGTGGCCGGCATTGAAGTTCGCGCGTGCCGGAGTTGCGTACAGAGAATCGCGCAGCGCGCGCTGGAAGTATCCAAGCGACTCGCGCTCACGACCCGTCTGGCACAGGAACCAGCCGTAGTTGTTGTTGAGGTCCGAACTTGCGGGTTCGATCTGCAACGCACGCTGGAAATTGGCCTCGGCATCGCCCCGCTCGTTCAGCTCCAGGTAGATCAGCCCGAGCAGCCCATAGGCGTCCGCGAAAGTCGGGTCGATCTGCACCGCGCGGCGTGCCTCTTCCAGCGCGACGTTCATCTGGCCATTGCGGAAGTAGCCCGCCGCCAGATCGATGCGTGCGCGCGCGCGGCTGCGCATCGCGGCCGGCGACGCCGGCGCATTGCTCGACTGCGATATGACTTCGCCGCTGGACTTCGTCACGGTCGTGGTGGTACATCCTGCGAGCGCAGCAGCCAGCACGAGAACAGTGAGCGTTAGCGACAACTGGGCAGGCATGCTGGCTCCGGTGATTCGTCAGTTGGCTCGCGCAGTGGCGATCGGTATCGCACGTCGGCCGTCGCGCGACGCGCGCGTGGTTCGATCGTGCACCTCGCCGGCGAGTTGGCCGCAGGCCGCGTCGATGTCGTCGCCGCGTGTACGACGCACGGTAGTGACGATGCCTTCGTCAGACAGTCGTTGCGCAAAGGCACGGATGCGGTCTGCCGGCGAGCGCGACAGCCCAGCATCCGGGAACGGATTGAACGGGATCAGGTTGAACTTGCACGGGACATCCTGCACCAGCGCAGCCAACTCGTCGGCATGCGAGTCCGCATCGTTGACACCATCGAGCATCACATATTCGAACGTGATGAAGTCGCGCGGCGCGACACGCAGGTAGCGCCGGCAGGCTGCCATCAGCTCCTTCAGCGGGTACTTGCGGTTGAGCGGTACCAGCGTGTCGCGCAGCGCATCGTTGGGCGCGTGCAGCGACACCGCGAGCGCCACCGGGCAGTCCGCCGCGAGCCGGTCGATCTGCGGCACCATGCCCGAGGTCGATACCGTTACGCGCCGGCGTGAGAGCCCGTAGGCGTGATCGTCGAGCATCAGTCGCAAGGCAGGCAGCAACGCTTCGTAGTTCTGCAGCGGCTCGCCCATTCCCATCATCACCACGTTGCTGATCACGCGACCGGAGTCCTCAGGTCCCAAACCCCGCCGCAGAGTGTGCTCGGCCCACCACAGCTGGCCAACGATCTCCGCGGTCGTCAGGTTGCGGCTGAATCCCTGCCGCCCGGTCGAACAGAACACACAGTTCACCGCACAGCCGGCCTGCGACGAGACGCACAGCGTGCCGCGGTCCTCCTCCGGGATGAACACCGTCTCGATCGCGTTGCCCACACCTACGTCGAGCAGCCATTTGCGCGTGCCGTCGGCCGAGACCGAGTCGCGCAGGACCGCCGGCGCGACGATCTGAGCAGATTCCTCGAGCTTGGCGCGCAGCGAACGCGCGAGGTCGGTCATCGCCGCGAAGTCGTGCGCGCCGCGCTGATGTACCCAGTGCGCAAGCTGGCGCGCCCGAAACGGTTTTTCACCGATCGATTCGACGTAGTCGGTCAAGGCCGCGACATCGAACGCAAGGAGGTTGGTCCGCTGCATCGCCGCCTTGTGCTCAGCGCGAGTACACCGCCATTTGCGGGAAGAAGTAGCCGACTTCGACCCGTGCGGTCTCATCGCCGTCAGAGCCGTGGACCGCGTTGGCGTCGATGCTCTGCGCGAAGTCGGCCCGGATGGTGCCGGCTGCCGCCTTGCGCGGATCGGTTGCGCCCATCAGTTCCCGGTTCTTGGCGATCGCGCCCTCACCCTCGAGCACCTGGATCATCACCGGCCCGGAAATCATGAACTCGACCAGATCCTTGAAAAACGGGCGCTCGCGGTGCACTGCATAGAACCCTTCGGCTTCGCTGCGCGACAGCCACGTCATGCGCGCCGCGACGATCTTGAGCCCATTGCTCTCGAAGCGAGAATAGATTTTCCCGATGACGTTCTTCGCGACAGCGTCGGGCTTGATGATCGACAGGGTGCGTTCCACCGCCATGACTTCAACCTTTTCTTATCTAGGAGAGGGATTTCGACGGTCACGCGCATGGACGCAACGCCGACCGCCAAACCGAAAACCTCGACAAATTAAGCACTTGCGGCGCCGAAGCAGCCTTAAATTTTAGCACGCGAACTCACGCGCGCTCGGCGGAACTCGCGTGACTGTTGGCGGGTTCCAGCAGCGCGACTGACTCCACGTGCGAAGTCTGCGGAAACATGTTGATAACCCCCGCCGCCCTCAGAGCCCAGCCGCCCTCGTGAACCAAAACCGCGCAGTCGCGCGCCAGCGTGGCCGGGTTGCACGACACGTAGACCACGCGACGCGGTGGCGACGCTGACGCGGCCAGCGAACGCGCGATCGCGAGTGCACCTTCACGCGGCGGGTCGACCAGCGCCTTATCGATTCCCTGGCCGATATCGACGAGCCGTTGCCAGTCTTCCGCGCGCCACTCGAACAGGTTGCGAACCTCGAACGACACGCGGGATGACAGGCCATTTTTCGCTGCCGCTTCCCGTGCCCGCGCCACCAGCGGCTCGCTGCCTTCCAGTCCGGTGACTGCGCCGGCGCGTGTCGCCAGCGGAAGCGTGAAATTGCCGAGACCGCAGAAGAAGTCGACCACCTTGTCGTCCGCAGCGGGCTCCAGCAGCCGCAGCGCCCGACTGACCAGCACTGCATTGCCTTGGTGATTGACCTGTGTGAAATCGGTCGGACGGAACGGCAGCGAAATGCCGAACTCCGGCAGCCGAAGCTCAAGTTCCGAAGGCTGATCCTCGCTCAGCGGTGCGGCGCTCTCGGGCCCGCCGGGTTGTAGCCACAACTGGACGTCCTCGCCCTGGGCGAAAGATGCCAGCAATCCGCGATCTTGTGGCGTCGGCTCACGCAGCACCCGCAGAACCAGCACGATCTGCTGGCTGCCCTGCCCGTCGGCGACCGCGAGTTCGATCTGCGGCAGGCGATCCCGGATCGACAACGACTCGACGAGTCGCCGGAGAGGCAATAGCAGCCGGCTGACCCGCTCGGGCACCACTTCGCACGAGTCCATGTCCGCGACATAGCTGCTGGCACGTTCGTGGAATCCGACCAGCACGCCGCCTTTCTTCGCGATATCGCGCACCGACAAGCGCGCCCGATAGCGATAGCGCCACGACGGGCCGCCGACCGGCCGCAGCATGCGCTCCGGCCGGACCTTGCCGATATGCCACAGGGTGTCTTCGAGGACGCGCTGCTTGATCGCAATCTGGGCGCGCGGCTCGATGTGCTGCATTGAACAGCCGCCGCACGCACCCTGGTGCAGCCCGAAGTGCGGGCAGCGCGGCGTCGTCCGCAGAGCCGAGCCGCGTGCAACGCCGACAACGCGGCCTGACTCGTAGCTCGCCTTGTTGCGGCGACGTTCGTAGCTGACCGCTTCACCCGGCAGCGCCCCCTCGACGAAGACGACCTTGCCGTCGCGATGGCCGACGCCGCGCCCGTCCTGGTCGAGCGATTCGATCTCGACCTCGAACACCTCTGCGGGCTTCATTTCAGGCCCTGGCCCAGGCAGCCAGGTACTCGCGCCAATGCGGCTCCGGCAGAGCCGCAAGCGTGTCATGCACCAGGCGTTCCTCGGCGTCCAGGCGGCCGTCGTCAAGCACGCCGCGCAGACGCTGGAATCGCGAGAAAAGCAGGTATGTGTTGACGACGTCGGTCTCGCAGTACGCGCGGATCTGATCGATGCCGCCGGCCTGGAATACGTCCCATACCTTGCTGCCGTCCATGCCGAGTTTGCCGGCGTAACCGCACAGCCGCGCCAGCTGGTCCATCGGCGCACTGGCGCGCGGCTGGTACATCGCCAGCAGGTCCATCAGGTCGATATGGCGCGTGTGATAGCGGTTGACATAGTTGTTGTAGCGGAAGTCTCGATCATCGTCGCCCAGCTCCCAATAGCGCGGCGCATGGACTCGATGGATCAGGCTGCGGTAGTGGAGCACCGGCAGGTCGAAACCGCTGCCGTTCCACGTGACGAGCTGCGGCGTATAGCGATCGACGGTCGCGAAGAACGCCTGGATCAGCTTGCCTTCACCATCGTCCGGAGCGCCGATCGACCGCACGCGGAAACCGCCGTCATCGCGGAACGCGCACGAAATGGCGACGACGCGATGCAGGTGCAGAGGCAGGAAATCGCTGCCCGTTTTCTCGCGACGCTCGTCGAAGAGCAGCTGCGCGACCGCGGCATCCGGGTGAGCGCCGTACTCCGGCCGCAATCGTCGCGCACCGGCGATGTCCGGCACGGTTTCGATGTCGAAGACCAGGATTGGTGTCACTGCAGGCAACCGGCCGCTGGCGCTAAAGAACCGCCGGTCGGTTTTCCCATGGCATCAACGTGAGGGCAGGTACTTGAGCGGATCCACCGGCTTGCCCTGACGGCGAACCTCGAAGTGCAGCTTGGTGCGGTCAGCATCGCTGCGGCCGAACTCGGCAATGCGCTGCCCGCGCTTGACCGCCTGGCCTTGTTTGACCAGGATCTGCCGATTGTGGGCATACGCCGAAATGAACTCCTCGCTGTGCTTGACGATCACGAGGTTGCCGTAGCCGCGCAGCGCGCTACCGACGTAGACCACCTCGCCGTCCGCCGCCGCCGCGACCGGATCGCCCTCGTTGCCCGCGATGTCGATGCCTTTGTTCCGCGTCTCGTCGAAGGTGTCGATGATCTTGCCCGGCGCAGGCCACTGCCACTGCACCGCACTGGGTGCCGGGGCGGCGTCGGGTTTTGCTGGCGCCGCGGGTGGAAGCGGCGGCAGTGCGGCGGGCGCCGGAGGGGTGGGATTCGCCTCCGCGCCCGGACCAGGCAACGGTCTCACTTCAGGTGAGCCGGCCGGCGCGACCGGTGTGACCGTGGCTGTCTGCGGCGGCGGCACGACCCGCAGCGACTGCCCGACCGTCAACACGGCCATATCGCTGATGTTGTTCCAGCTGGCAAGATCCCGCACATCGACGCCGAACGCCAACGCGACGCCGTTTAGCGTATCGCCGCGCTGCACGGTATAGACGCCATCCTTGGCTATTCGCGCGGGCGGCGTTGATGGCTTAGCGGTCGGCGGCGGCGGTCGGGTGGACGGCGTTCCAGTGCGGTCGACCACCGGCGCTGGCCGCTGTGTACCGCACGCGACCAGCGTAGTAGCCAGGGCAAAGACGACGCACCTTCCGACCAAGCGCAACATCCTGCTCCTCCTGCTAGCCCACGCCGCCACGCAACGGCACGAAACGCACCGCTTCCTTGCCGCTACGCACCAGGCGTCCCTGCTCATCCTTCAGCGCAACGGTCAGTCGCTGCTCGCCGTTACCCAGCGGCGCTACGATGCGGCCGCCGGTCACAAGCTGCTCGACCCAGGCGGACGGTATCTCATCGGACGCCGCAGCCGCGACGATGACGTTGAACGGGGGGGCCGCGGGCACGCCTTGCGACCCATCGCCAAACACGAGCCTCAGGTTGGGAAGTCGCATCGAGCGCAGATTCGCGCGGGCGCGTTCGTGCAGCGCGCGCAGACGCTCGATGCTGACCACCTCGCCGAAGAGCAGTGCGAGCACCGCCGCGGCATATCCGCAACCGGTACCGACCTCAAGCAGGCGCGCGCTGCGTGCGTCGGCAAGGCCTTCCAGCGCCAGTTCGGCGGTGCGGGCCACGATGTAGGGTTGGGAGATCGTCTGGCCTTGCCCGATCGGCAGCGCCGTATCCTCGTATGCACGGCTGGCCAGCGCTTCGTCGACGAACAGGTGCCTAGGTACCGCGCGCAGTGCTTCGAGCACGCGGCTGTCGCGCACTCCGAGTTCGCGCACGCGATCGACCATACGGTCGCGAATTCGCGCCGAGGCGAGTCCCGCATGTATTGCGGTCGTGTCGACAGTCGGCGGGCCGGATTTGGTCATGTTCAGCGTGGGTCGAGCCAGTCAGCGACGCCGTGCAACTGATCGGCGTGGGTCAGGTCGATCTGCAGCGGCGTGACCGAAACGTAGCCGTCTGCGGTTGCATGAAAATCGGTTCCCGGACCGCCTTCCTTGGCACTGCCCGCCGGGCCGATCCAGTAGATCGCCTCGCCGCGCGGATTGGTCGTGCACACGACAGGCTCCGAGGGATGGCGCTTGCCCAGCCGGGTCGCAGCGAGGCCTTTGATCTCATCCACCGGACGGTTGGGAATGTTGACGTTCAGCAGGAAAGGGCCCGGCAGCGGACGCTCGATGTGACGCTGCACCACCCGGGAGGCCATCGCCGCCGCTGCGTCGAGGTGCGCGTAGCCCTTGTCGACGAGCGAAAACGCCATCGCCGGGATGCCGAACAGATAGCCTTCCATGGCGGCCGCAACGGTACCCGAATAGATGGTGTCATCTCCCATGTTCTGCCCGTTGTTGATTCCGGACACGATCAGGTCGGGGCGGTCGGCGAGCAGACCGGTCAACGCAATGTGCACGCAGTCGCTCGGGGTGCCATTAATGTAGATGAAGCCATTGTCGGCATTCGATACCGTGAGCGGCCGCGACAGCGTCAGCGAGTTACTCGCTCCACTGCTGTTCTGTTCGGGCGCAACCACCGTGACGTCACCGAAGCGGCGCATCGCCTGCGCCAGCGCGGCCAGTCCAGGGGCGAAGTAGCCGTCGTCGTTGGAAACCAGGATGCGCATAAAGAAATAGCCGGTCGCAGTGACGCGCCGGCTACCTCGGCTGGATGTGGTCGGGGCGGCGGGATTCGAACTCGCGACCCCTTGCACCCCATGCAAGTGCGCTACCAGGCTGCGCTACGCCCCGAAGCGCGGCATTATATCCGCGTCACCCCATAATGCCGACACGGGTGATGATTCAGTTGCGACCGAGCAGTTTGCGGATGGCAGCCAACTCGGCCCGCAGCTCAAGCGGGTCAAGCGGCGTGTCGGAGCCGTTGCCGTTGTTGCCATCGAGACGCGCCGGGCGTTCGCCTTCCTCGAGGCGATGGCGCGCTCCACTGATAGTGAATCCCTGCTCGTACAGCAATTCACGAATGCGACGGATCAGCAGTACTTCGTGGTGCTGGTAGTAACGGCGATTGCCGCGCCGCTTGACCGGCCGCAGCTGCGTGAACTCCTGCTCCCAGTAGCGCAGCACGTGCGGCTTGACTCCGCACAGTTCGCTGACTTCGCCAATCGTGAAGTAGCGCTTCGCCGGAATCGGCGGCAGCAGCTGCGATGTCTCGTGTCTTTGCATCGCGCAGGTTGGTGATCCGGTCGCTCGATTCGGAACGGGCCGGATCAGTGCGTGCCGGTCACGCGGGCCACCGCGGCCTTCAGCTTCTGGCTCGCATGGAATGTCACGACGCGGCGCGCTGTGATCGCGATCTCTTCACCGGTCTTCGGATTGCGGCCCGGCCGCGTCGGCTTGTCGCGCAGCTGAAAGTTCCCGAACCCCGAAAGCTTGACGGACTCCCCGCGCTCGAGCGCCTGGCGGATCTCGTCGAAGAAGCCGTCGACCATGTCCTTGGCCTCGCGCTTGTTCAGGCCCAGCCGGTCGAACAGCGCCTCGGCCAACTCAGCCTTGGTCATCGTCTTGGCGCCGCGATCGCCATCACGGCCGGCTGCCGCTGCAGAGGGCAGATCAGGGAACTTGAAGCCCGTGGTCATGTGGGGATCGTCTCGCATCGCTCTCACTGGCGCAGGCGGGCGCCAAATCGCTGGGTCAGTTCTTCCACGATGGCACTCACTGCTGCATCGGCATCAGTATCGCTGAGCGGCCGCTCAGTATCTTGCAGAACTAACCGGAAGGCAAGGCTTTTTTCTTTATTTAACAAGGTGTTAGCGCCTGCTTCTGCGGCGGAGTCCGAGTCTTTTCGCCGACGATACACGTCGAACAGTCGCACTTCCCGCAGTGCCGACAATCGGTCATCCGCGCGCGACCGGCTGTCGATGGCCTCCAGCACCGACGCATATGGCAGGGTCTCGTCGACTACCACGGCGACATCGCGCTGCAAAGCCTGGAACTTCGGCACGGGGCGAGCGATCGGTACGGCACGCTCGAGCAGCGGCTCGAGCTCCAGTTCAAATACCACCGCGCTCCGGGGGAGTTCGTATTTCTGCCGCAGTCGCGGATGCAACTCGCCGATCACGCCGACGCTGCGGCCGTTCACCTCGATCGACGCGCTGCGGCCGGGATGCAATGCCGGATGCGTCGCGGCGCATACCCGTGCCGATCTCGGCGCAAACAGTCGCTCGACATCGCCGCGGACATCGAAGAAATCGACCTCCCGGCTGCCCACCGACCATTGCTCGTCGTCTGCCGGTCCGTATGCCAGTCCGGCGACGCATAGCGGCTGCGCGATGCCCTGGACCGCCAGCGGACCATCGAGCACGCCAGGATCATGGCGGAACGTGCGACCTATTTCGAAGACGCGCACGCGCGTCGACTTGCGGTTCAGGTTGTAGACCAGCGACGCGACGAGTCCGCCGAGCAGCGTGCTGCGCATCACCGACATCTGCGTAGCGATCGGGTTGACGACTGCGATCGGCTGCCCGCCGGCGGCAAAGTCGTCCTCCCACGTACGGTCGACGAATGAATAGTTGATCAGTTCCTGGTAGCCGAGTGCTGCGAGCAGTCCACGGATCTCGTGCTGCGAGCGACGGGACTCGGACCTCGCATGCATCTTGGCCGGGGCCAGCGGCGCGTGGGCGGGGATGCTCACATATCCATGCAGGCGGGCGACTTCCTCGATCAGGTCTTCCTCGGACTCCAGATCGAAGCGGTAGCTGGGCGGGGTCACGACCAAGGCATGGTCCGAGCGTCGGTGCGGAAGCCGCAGACGCGCGAACGCCCGCTCCATGTCATCGGCGCTGATGTCGATGCCGAGCACCTTGCGGCATCGTGCGATGCGCATCTCGATGGGCGAGCGTGTCGGCAGGCTGACGATGGTGTCGTCGACCGGGCCGGCCTGGCCGCCGCAGATGCCGATGATCAGCCGCGTGATGTACTCGACATGCTCTGCGGTGGTGGCGAAATCGACTCCGCGTTCGAACCGGTGTGCGGCGTCGGTCGAGAAGTTGTAGCGGCGCGCGCGACCGCGAATCGCGTCCGGCCACCAGAAGGCCGCCTCGACGTAGATGTTTCGGGTATCGAGCGAGACCGCAGTCGCCTCGCCGCCCATCACGCCCGCTAGCGCCTCGACGGCACGCCCGTCGGCGATCACGCCTACTTCGCCGTCCACCTCGACCGTCTGGCCGTTCAGCAGTTCGACCGATTCGCCCGGACGCCCCCAGCGCACGGTCAATCCGCCCTGCACCTTGTCGAGATCGAACACATGCGACGGCCGCCCGAACTCGAGCATCACGTAATTGGAAATGTCGACCAGCGCAGAGATCGGGCGCTGTCCGCTGCGCAGCAGCCGCTGCTGCATCCAGTGCGGCGTGGGCGCACGCGCATCGACGTTGCGCACGATGCGACCCGAGAAGCGACCACACAGGTCGGCCGCTTCGACCGACACGGGCAGCCGATCGGCAATCGTCGCCATGACCGGTTCGATCGGCGCAATCGTCAGAGGAGCACCAGTGATCGCCGACACCTCGCGCGCGACTCCGGTCACGCTGAGGCAATCGGCGCGGTTGGGCGTGAGTTTGATCGACAGTACATGGTCGTCGAGGTCGAGTGCAGCTCGCACGTCCGCACCGATATGCGCGTCCTCGGGCAGCAGCAGTAGTCCGCCATCATCGTCCGACAGCCCGAGTTCGCGCGCCGAGCACAGCATGCCGTTCGACTCGACGCCGCGCATCGTCGTCACCTTGATCTGCATTCCGTCTGGAAGACTGGCGCCCGGCAATGCGCAGGGCACCTTGATGCCTTCCGCGACGTTCGGCGCTCCGCAGACGATGGACCGCATAGTGCCGTCGCCCGTGTCGACGCCGCAGACGGTGAGCCGATCGGCGTTCGGATGGCGGCGCACTTCAGCGACTCGCCCCACCACGACGCCGGAAAATGGTGGAGCGACCGGCCGGCTCGCCTCCACCTCGATCCCTGCCATCGTCAGTGACTCGCACAGCGTGTTGCTGTCGATCGCGGGATCCGCGTACTGCCGCAACCAGCTTTCCGAAATATCCATCGTCAGTTGAACTGGCGCAGAAAACGCAGGTCGCCCTCGAAGAACACGCGCAGGTCATCGACGCCGTAGCGAAGCATCGCCAGGCGGTCCAGCCCCGAGCCGAACGCAAAGCCGATGTACTTTTCCGGGTCGAGGCCGAAGTTGGCCACGACGCGGGGATGCACCTGGCCGGCGCCCGAGATCTCGAGCCATTTGCCCCGCCCAGGTCCGCTGGTGAACATCATGTCGATCTCGGCCGATGGCTCGGTGAACGGAAAATACGATGGACGAAACCGCACTGCCAGATCGTCGGTCTCGAAAAAACAGCGCAGGAAGTTCGTGTAGACGCCCTTCAAGTCGGCGAAGGTGACATCCTCGCCGATCCAGAGCCCCTCGACCTGGTGGAACATTGGCGAGTGGGTCGCATCGCTGTCCACGCGGTAGGTGCGTCCGAGCGCGATGACCTTGATCGGCGGGGTGTGCGTGCGCGCGTAGCGGACCTGCATCGGGCTCGTATGCGTTCGCAGCACCAGTAGCTTGCCGCTGCTGTCACGCGCGTCGACGTAGAACGTGTCCTGCATCGAGCGCGCAGGATGGTTCTCCGGGTTGTTGAGCGCAGTGAAGTTGTACCAGTCCGTCTCGATTTCCGGCCCGTCGGCGACGTCGAAGCCGATCGACGCGAATATCTCTTCGACCCGCATCCAGGTCCGCATCACCGGATGAATCCCGCCACCGCTGCGTAGGCGGCCCGGCAACGTGACATCGATCGCTTCCTCGGCGAGTTGCTCGTTGAGCCGTGCGTCGACCAACTCGGCGCGGCGTGATTCAAGCAGCGCCTCGATGGCCTCCTTCGCGCGGTTGATCAGAGCACCCTGCTCGCGCTTCTTCTCGGCGGAAAGCTTTCCGAGCGATTTCAACCGATCGGTGATCGCTCCTGTCTTGCCGAGAAAACGCGCCTTGGCGTTCTCAAGGGCCGCCGGCTGCGATGCGGCGGCAAAGGCCTCGCGCGCCTCATTGACCAGTTGTTCGAGTTCCATTTCGAGCAAAAAAAGGGGCGTCGCAAAGACGGCCCCGTTGGCAGACTTGCCGGTCGCGGAACGCCCGCAGCGCGCGGTCAGACAGCGAGCGAGGCCTTGACCTTCTCGACGACCGCCGCAAAACCCGGCTTGTCGAGCACCGCCATGTCGGCAAGCACCTTGCGGTCGATGCCGATCTCGGCCTTGCCCAGCCCGTTGATGAACGCGCTGTACGTCATGCCGTGCTCGCGTACCGCCGCGTTGATGCGCGCGATCCACAGCGAACGGAATACCCGCTTCTTGTTGCGCCGGTCGCGATACGCGTACTGGCCCGCCTTCATCACCGCCTGCTTGGCGACGCGGAAGACGTTCTTGCGGCGACGCGTGAAACCCGCGGCTTGGGCGAGAACCTTCTTGTGCCGCGCGCGGGCGGTCACACCACGTTTGACTCGAGGCATGTCGGCTCTCCCTTACGCGTACGGCATCATGCGACGCACGGATTTGACGTCGGCCTCGGCGATCTGCACGGAGCCACGCAAATGGCGCTTCGCCTTGGTAGTTTTCTTGGTGAGGATATGGCGCTTGAACGCCTGTCCCCGCTTGATCGAGCCGCTGGCGCGGATCTCGAAGCGCTTCGACGCGCTCTTTTTTGTCTTCATCTTCGGCATGGTGGCCGTCCCTTTCATTATTTGATGGCTGCAGGCGCTCTCGCGAGACTTTGAGCCTGAAACCACTTGTATGGCCGCCGTGCGGCCTTCGCTTCAATCGCCGCCGCGAAGCGGCGACGTCCGACTACTTCTTCTTCTTCGGCGACAGGATCATCACCATCTGTCGCCCTTCCAATCGAGGCATCGACTCGACCTGGGCCAGCGTGGTCAAGTCGTCGCGCACCCGCTCCAGCAGCTTGTATCCGAACTCCTGGTGCGCCATTTCGCGGCCCCGGAACCGCAGCGTGATCTTTGCCTTGTCACCTTCCTCGAGGAAGCGCGTCAGATTGCGCAGCTTGGTCTGGTAGTCGTTGTCGTCCGTCTGCGGACGGAACTTAACTTCCTTGACCACGACCTGCTTCTGTTTCAGCTTGGCCTCGTGGGCCTTCTTCTGCTCCTGGTACTTGAACTTGCCGTAGTCCATCAACCTGCAGACGGGCGGCACGGCGGTGGGAGCAATTTCCACCAGATCGACTTGGGCTTCCTCGGCCATGCGAAATGCATCGGCCAGGTTCACGACTCCGAGGGCCTCGCCTTCCTTGCCGAGCAGGCGAATTTCGGGAGCACTGATTTCACCGTTGATCCGGTGCGCACGATCCTGAGCGATGGTTGGCTTCTCCTGGTTTCAATCGTCAAGCCGCGCTGCCGATGTCGCGACGGAGTGCAACGTCGTCCTGCAGTCGTTGCACGAAAGCCGCCAACGGCATCACGCCCAGGTCGGCCCCGCCGCGGGCGCGCACGGCCACCCGCAATTCTTCCAAGCCAGCGTTCTTCTCCTTGTCGCCGACTACCAGGACATAGGGGATTTTCTGCAGGCTAAGCTGGCGGATTTTATAGGTGATTTTTTCGTTGCGCAAATCACTTTCAACTCTAAAGCCTTGTTTTTTCAGCAATTGAGCAACGTGGGCCGCATAGTCGGACTGTCCTTCGGAGATGTTCGCGACCGCCACCTGGATCGGCGCTAGCCACGGCGGCATCGCGCCGGCATAGTTTTCGATAAGCATCCCGATAAAGCGCTCGAGCGATCCGACGATCGCCCGGTGCAGCATCACCGGCGTCTTGCGGCTGTTGTCCTCGGCCACATACTCGGCCCCGAGACGGCCCGGCATGAAAAAGTCCACCTGCATCGTGCCGCACTGCCAGGGCCGTCCGATCGAGTCTGTCAGGTGATACTCGATCTTGGGGCCATAGAAAGCGCCCTCGCCTGGCAAGGTGATGAATTCCACTCCCGATCGTTGCATCGACTCAATCAGGGAGCGCTCGGCTTTGTCCCAGCTTTCGTCCGAGCCGATGCGTTGCGCTGGTCGTGTTGCGACCTTGTAGAGAATCTGCTCGAAACCGAAGTCACGGTAGACCTGCTGTAACAGTGCGGTGTACGCCACGCATTCGACGAGAATCTGCTCCTCAGTACAAAAGATATGGCCGTCGTCCTGGGTAAAGCCGCGCACCCGCATCAAGCCGTGCAGCGAACCAGACGGTTCGTTGCGATGGCAGGCGCCGAATTCCCCATAGCGCAGCGGCAGTTCACGGTAACTGTGCAGACTGGCGTTGTAGATCTGAACGTGGCCCGGGCAGTTCATCGGCTTGAGCGCGTAGTACCGGTTCTCCGACTCCGTCGTGAACATGTTCTCGCGGTACTTCTCCCAGTGACCGGACTTCTCCCACAGCGAGCGGTCGAGGATCTGCGGCGCCCTGACTTCCTGATAGCCGTTGTCGCGGTACACGCCGCGCATGTACTGCTCAACCGCCTGCCAGATCGCCCAACCCTTCGGATGCCAGAAAATGAGCCCCGGCGCCTCTTCCTGGAAGTGGAACAGGTCGAGCTCGCGACCCAGCTTGCGATGGTCACGGCGCTCCGCTTCCTCGAGCATCTTCAGATAGGCGTCCTGGTCGTCCTTCTTCGCCCAGGCTGTTCCGTAGACACGCTGCAACTGCTCATTCGCGCTGTCGCCGCGCCAGTAGGCGCCGGCGACCTTCATCAGCTTGAAGACCTTGAGCTTCCCCGTCGACGGCACGTGCGGGCCGCGACAGAGATCGATGAAGCTGCCTTCGCGATAGAGCGAGATGTCCTCGTTGGCCGGGATCGACGCGATGATCTCCGCCTTGTACTTCTCGCCGATCGACTCGAAGAACTTGACGGCGTCGTCGCGCTTCCAGACTTCGCGCACGACCGGTTCGTCCTTGCGCGCGAGCTCCGCCATCTTGTTCTCGATCGCTACGAGATCCTCAGGGGTGAAGCCGCGCGGAAACGAGAAGTCGTAATAGAAGCCATTTTCGATGACGGGTCCAATCGTGACCTGCGCCTCCGGATAGAGTTCCTTGACGGCGTATGCCAGCAGGTGCGCCGTCGAATGGCGCAGTATCTCGAGGCCGTCTGCATCGCGGTCGGTGACGATCGCCACCTCGACGTCACGATCGATCCGGTACGACGTGTCGACCAGCTTTCCGTCCACGCGTCCTGCCAGCGCCGCCTTCGCCAGGCCCGGTCCAATCGCCGCCGCGACATCGGCCACGCGCGGCGGAGCGTCGAAGCTGCGTTGCGAGCCGTCCGGAAGTCGAATCGAGATCATCAGCATTCTCCAAGCGAAAAAAAAGTGCGGTCGAGCCACACTTTTCCTTTCGAAAGGCGTACTCGTCCCCGGGGATCAACCGTCCGTGCACCGAGTTCGAAGCATCTCTCCGTGACCTTTCATCTGCTCTAGTCTGCCGAAGGGTCTGGTAGGCGCGATTGGACTCGAACCAACGACCCCCACCATGTCAAGGTGGTGCTCTAACCAGCTGAGCTACGCGCCTGCAAGACGAAGGAGTATATCAGCGGGACGTCGTGGGCTTCGCGCTGCCACGTTGACACGGCGCGTCACGATCGAACAACATATCGCCGAGCGCCGGACGCGGCACGACAGTCGGTCGCGTGCCGCGAGCAGGTTGGGAAACTGGCGCAGATCACTGCATACGACATCAATGGCGACATCGGACGACACGACTCCCGTCCGCGAGGCGACCGAAGCGCGGACTGAGCCGCGGCTCGCTGTCGCGCTGGCGCGCTCGCCAGCCGACATAGAAGATGCGCAACGCCTGCGTTACAAAGTGTTCGCCGAGGAAATGGGCGCCAAAATTGGCGACGCCGCCAGCGGCATCGAAGCGGACGAGTTCGATCCCTACTGCGATCACCTGATTGTTCGTGATGTCGATACGCTGCGCGTGGTTGGCACCTACCGCATCATGGCCCCGCATCGCGCACGCGAACTGGGTCGGCTGTATTCCGACACTGAGTTCGATCTGTCGCGCCTGCAGATGATCGCGCCCACGATGGTGGAGGTGGGGCGGTCCTGCGTCCATCGCGATTACCGGTCGGGCAGCACCATTTTGCTGCTCTGGGCCGGGATGGCGCATTACATGAGAGCGGGCGGCTATTCGCACCTTATCGGCTGCGCCAGTGTGCCACTGGCCGATGGCGGCCGCAGCGCCGCGCGCATCCGCGGTGAACTCCAGAAGTACCTGTCGGACCCGGAATATCGCGTGTTCCCGCGGCTGGCATTCCCTTATGAGCGGATCGCTCCGGCAACGACTGCGGAACTGCCGCCTTTGCTGAAGGGCTACCTACGGATCGGATCGAAGATCTGCGGTGAACCGGCGTGGGACCCGGATTTCAATACCGCGGATTTCCTGGTCTGGCTGGCGCTGCCGAATTTGCACCCGCGCTACGCGCGGCATTTCGAGTTGCTGGCGACGCAGGGCGAACTGGCGGAGCAGGTGGCCAAGCGCGAGTGATGCGTCAAATGTCGTGCAGCACGCTGTGAGCTGTCAGCGCCGCCTGACCGCGAACACACCCGGTACCTCACGCACCTGAGCCGAGACGCGTGCGATTTCGCCCGCGTCGCGCACCTCGACGGTGAATCCCATTTTCGCCTCGCCGCGCTGACTCTGGGTGCCCACCGCGATCACGTTGAGCTTCTCACGTGAGAACACTTCCGAGATATCACGCAGTAATCCCTGTCGGTCCTGCGCGATTACCAGCAGTTCAACCGGATACACCGCCTCGGCCTGTCGCCCCCACGCGACCTCCACAACACGCTCGGGCTGCCGCCGTATCAGCGCCTGCAGGTTGGAGCATGCGGCGCGGTGGATCGAAACGCCGCGGCCACGCGTGACGTAGCCGCCGATCTCATCCGGCGGTGCCGGTCGGCAGCAGCGTGCGAGTTGCGTCAGCAGTGAATCGACACCGACCACCAGCACCTTGCCCTTGCCCGGCGGCGCCTCGCGCGGTTTGCCGATCAGCGGCGGTGCGGGCTCTGGTTCCGCTGTGGGCGGCGCGAGCGCCTGCTCGATCGAACGAAGGCTGAATTCTTCCTTGGTCGCCGCTGCACACAGTTCATCGACACGGTCGAAGCCGAGCCGCTTGGCAAGGTCCTCGAGCCGGACGGCCGTGCGTCCGAGTCGCTGCAGCTCCTTTTCGACGATCTCGCGGCCGGCGATCACCGACTGCTCGAACTCGAGCGCGTTGAACCATTGCCGCACTTTGGCGCGCGAGCGCGCGCTGTGCAGGTAGCCGAGTTCCGCGTTCAGCCAGTCACGGCTCGGACCGCCGGTCTTGGCCGAAACGATCTCCACGGTCTGCCCGGTGGCGAGCGGCGTGTTGAGCGGGACCATCACCCCGTTGACACGCGCACCGCGGCAGCGGTGTCCGAGCTCCGAGTGGATGTGGTAGGCGAAGTCGACCGGCGTGCCGCCGGCGGGTAGTTCGACGACCCTCGCTTGCGGTGTCAGCACGTAGATCCGTTCCTCGCCAACCGGCCCTCCGGGTAGCGGCGCATCCACTTCGGCACGCCAGGCGAGCAGCTGTCGCAACCAAGCGACCCGCTGGTCGTCGTCATCGCGTCCCTTGCCGCCCTCTTTGTAGCGCCAGTGTGCTGCCAGCCCCAGCTCGGCCTGGTCGTGCATGCGGCGGGTCCTGATCTGGATTTCGAGCGTGCGGCCGGCTTCGTCGCCGACCACGGTGTGAAGCGACTGGTAGCCGTTCGCCTTCGGTCGCGCGATGTAGTCGTCAAATTCGCTCTCGACCGGCGTCCAGGCGGCATGCACCAGCGACAGCACCTGGTAGCACTGCGCGACCTCGTCGACGATAACGCGCAGACCGCGCACGTCGTATACGCGCTCGAACGCGAGGCCCTTCGTCTGCATCTTCGACCAGATGCTGTAGATGTGCTTGGGTCGTCCGCTGATTTCGGCTCGGATTCCGGCGTCGGTGACGAGCGCCCTGAGCTTCGCCAGCGCCGCGCCGATGAACGTTTCGCGTTCGACACGCTTTTCCTCCAGCATTCGCGCGACCGCCTTGTAGGTCTCCGGCTGCAGAAAGCGGAACGACAGATCCTCGAGTTCCCATTTGATCTGCCAAACGCCGAGCCGACTCGCCAAGGGTGCATAGAGATCGAGCGTCTCGCGTGCGATCGGCTCTGCACCGGCGTGACGGCTCAACGCGAAGTAACGCAGCGTCTGCAATCGCGACGCGAGCCGCAGCAACACCACTCGCAGGTCGTTGGCCATCGCGAGCAGCATCCTGCGCAGCGCTTCGGCCTGGTCGGCGGCTCCCGCTCCGGCGCGCGCCCGCGATGCGTCACGGGCGCGCGTGAGTTCGGACAGCCGCATCAGCTGGCGCAAGTCGGCGACCAGCTGCGCCACGGCGGTGCCGAACCGAGTGCGCAGCCAGTCGTCCGGGTTGCGCAGCACGTCGTGCACGCCGAACAGCTGCGCCGCGCTTGCGAGGTCCGGATCCGGCCGCAGCGTCGCCACGATGGCGGCCGTGCCGTCCGCGTGGTCGATGAAGGGCTCGCCGGTGCGCAGCGCCTTGCCGGCGTACAGCGGTTCGACCAGCGCACGCGTCGCCGCGGCGTCGTGTCCGCGCCCGGTGCCGGACGCATCCGGCGTTGTTTCGAGCGGTTCGTCTGGCATGTCGCCGATTATCCCGCCTGACGGACGAGCACGTTGCGGCACAATTCTTCGATGCTAAAAGCCCTGGTCGGCCGGTGGTTGCAAGGGCGCACGGTGGAGATTCCCGATCCGCTGTGGGAGGCGACGCTGGCAATGCTGCCGTTCGTTGCGCGGCTGTCGGTGGCGGAATGCACGACGCTGCGCAGTCTCGCTTGCAGACTGCTCGAAACCAAGCAGATGGCCGGGGCCGGCGGGCTCGAGTTGACAGCGGCGATCCAGGTCAACATCGCCGTGCAGGCCTGCTTGCCGGTGCTGAATCTGGGGCTCGAGTGGTACCGAGGCTGGAGCAGCATCGTGGTTTATCCGGATGAATTCCTGGTGCCGCGCACGGTCACCGACGATGCCGGGGTGATGCACGAGTACAGCGAGCCACTGTCGGGCGAAGCGTGGCACGGCGGTCCGTTGCTGCTGTCGTGGGCGGATGCCCAACGCGCCACGACCGAGGGCGGGCTGCCCTATTCGGTGGTGATCCACGAGTTCGCGCACAAGATCGATCTGCTCGACGGCGACGCCGACGGCATCCCGCCGTTCGCCGCGGCATTGCATGTCGGACTGCGCGCCGATCACTGGTCGTCGATACTCAGCGAGACCTACGAGCGCTTCGTTGCCGAACTGGAACTGATCGAAATGGAGTTGCCAGCAGGTATCGACCCCGATTCTCCGGAGGCCGACGCGCACTATGCGCGGCTGCCGCTCGATGCGTACGCTGGCGACGACGCGGCCGAGTTCTTCGCGGTGTCGTCGGAAACGTTTTTCGTCGATCCGGCGCGCCTGCAACAAGCGTTTCCGGACTGGTATCAGCAGCTCGCCGCGTTCTATCGTCAGGATCCGCTGCACCGATGAAGCAGCTATTGATCGTCTACCACTCGATGACCGGGGCGGCGCGCCAGCTCGCAACCGCCGCTGCCGACGGCGCGCAAAGCGAGAGCCTGGTGCGAACAACGTTGCTGCACGCGCCAGATGCCGATGCGGACGCAGTGCTCGATGCCGACGGATATCTGTTCGCGACGCCCGAGAACCTGGCATCGATGGCAGGACTGATGAAGGATTTCTTCGACCGCATCTATTACGCCGTGCTCGATCGCGTCAATGGGCGGCCCTATGCGGCGTTGATCGCCGCCGGCACCGACGGCACGGGCGCCCAGCGGCAGATCCAGCGGATTGCGACCGGCCTGCGGCTGCGCGAAGTGGCTCCGGCGCTAATCGTCGTCAATGGTGCCCAGACGCCGGAGGCCATCCTGGCGCCCAAACAGGTCCCAGCGTCCGAACTTGCGCGCGCGCGCGAGTTGGGCGAGGCGCTCGCGGCGGGACTGGCAAGCGGAATCTTTTAGGACCTATTGAGTAGGAACTCTCTTACCACCGAGATCTGCTCGACCGGCATTAATGTCGGCGCGTGCCCGACGCCGGGAATTTCGACCACAGCCGGTCGGGGCCCTCGCCGTGACATCTCGGCTGCGGTCTCCGGCAACAACAGATCTGATTCGGCACCCCGCACCAGCAGCGTCCGCGCGGTGATGCGGTCGTACAGTTGCCAAGTCGCGGCCTCGGCGGCTGCAGCCGATTCGCGGCGTCACAGCACGGAACGGGACCGCGATCGACGGGTCGTAGCGAAACACGTAACGGCCGCCGTCGAGACGCAGCGCCGGTGTCACCAGCTCGCGCCATTCATCCATCGTTTTCAGACCGAATGGCGCAGCGACCACCGACTGGTACTGCGTCGCCTCGTCGATACTGGCGAACGAAATCGGCTGGCCGACATAGGTGCCGATGCGCGCGATCGCCTCCGGGCCGAGCGTCGGACCGACATCGTTAAGCACGAGCTGGCGTATCGGCGATCCGGTTTGCCCGGCCAATCCGATTCCGATCAGGCCGCCCATCGACGTGCCGACCCAGTCGACGCGCTCGACATCCAGCCGCGCGATCAGCGTGACCATGTCGGCCACGTACTGCGGAATCGCGTAATACGCGGGATTCTTCAGCCGGTCGCTCGCGCCGCGGCCAACGACATCGGGACACACCACGCGATAGCGGTCGCGCATGGCACGGGCAAGCCGGTCGAAGTCCCGGCCGAGGCGCGTCAGGCCGTGCACGCACAGCAGCACGTCGGGATTGTCCTGGTCACCCCACTCGGCGTACGCCATGCGATGCAGCCCGACCGGGCTCGCGCAGGTCACATGCCGAATCCGGGGTTCGTCTGCCTGGCCGGTGGCCGGCGTCGATGCGTTGTTTTCGTTCACCCTGTCCTCCCCGGCGAAATTGTAACGGCGCCGATGGCATACTCACTTCCGCGATCGAGGAGAGGAGGCATCATGCTCAAGGGCAAGACGGCATTAGTCACCGGTTCGACCAGCGGGATCGGACTGGGAATCGCCAGCGCGCTTGCACGCGAAGGCGCTCATATCGTGATCAACGGCTTCGGCGAACCAGCGATGATCACGGCGGCCGAGAAGCAACTGCAGGCGTTCGGAATCAAGACGCTCTACCACGGCGCCGACATGAGCAAGCCCGGGCAGATCGAGGAGATGGTCCGTGCGGCGGAGTCGGCGTTCGGGCGCATCGACATACTGGTCAACAACGCCGGCATCCAGCATGTGGCGCCGGTCGAGCAGTTTCCGGTCGAACGCTGGGACGCGATCATCGCAATCAACCTCAACTCGGCGTTCCATACGACGCGGCTGACTCTACCGAAAATGAAGCAGGCCAACTGGGGCAGGATCATCAATGTCGCCTCGATTCATGGGTTGGTCGCTTCAGCCGAGAAGTCGGCCTACGTCGCGGCCAAGCACGGCGTCATCGGACTGACCAGGACGGTTGCGCTCGAAACAGCCACGACTGGGATCACGTGCAACGCGATCTGCCCCGGCTGGGTGTTGACTCCGCTGGTCCAGACCCAGGTCGAAGCGCGTGCGCAGCGCGACAAGCTGAGCCAGGACGAAGCCAAGAGGGCGCTGCTGGGCGAGAAGCAGCCGTCGATGCAGTTCGTCACGACCGAGCAGCTCGCCGGCGTTGCGGTGTTTATGTGTTCGCCGGCGGCCGACCAGGTGCGCGGCGTGGCCTGGAATGTCGACGGCGGCTGGTTTGCGCAGTAGTCGGAGCTCCGCAGAACCCGGGATCACGCCGCGCGCTCGACGACCGGGGTGACGCCGACCGCAACCTCGAGCTCGTGGTCCGCACCGCCACGGACGACTCCGCGCAGCGGCACCACATCGCCATAGTCGCGCCCGATGGCCACCGTCACGTGGCTGGCCGCGGGCAGTACAGCGTTGGTCGGGTCCAGATCCACCCAACCGAGGACCGGGCACCAGATCGACACCCACGCGTGCGAAGCGTCGGCCCCGACCAGGCGCGGCTGACCGGGTGACGGTCGAGTCAGCAGATAGCCGCTAACGTAGCGTGCCGGCAGTCCGAGTGCGCGCAGCATGCCCAGCATCAGGTGCGCGAAGTCCTGGCACACGCCGCGCCGTTGCCGGAACACCTCGACCAGTGGCGTGCTGACATCTGTGACACCGGGCTCGTAGGTGAAGTCGCTGTGGATCCGCTCCATCAGTTCGATCGCCGCTTGTAGATACGGGCGGCCCGACGGGAAGCTCTGTCCCGCATAGTCGCGCAGCGCGGAGTCGAGCGGAACATACGGCGATTCATAGACGAACTCACTCGCCGGCAGGAACGGCCCGCCGGAGGTATAGCGCATACCGGACACCACCGCGTCCCATGCCAAACCGATCGAAGGATCGGGCGGCGCAGGCGGCGCCTCCAGCCAGACGCGGCTCTCTGCCCGCACGCTCAGCGTCTCGTGAGGGACATACAGCGCAAACTCGGTGCGGACGTTGCCGAATGAATCGAGCGCGTTCGCGCTCTGCGAGGGCGGCGGGTCGATGATCAGCGCAAAGTCGTGGACACGCTGCCGGCCGCCATCGCGCGGACGCAGATAGGCGCAGTGATACGCAACCTCGACTCGCGACGTATAGCGCGTCACGGTCTGGTGCGAAACGTCCAGATCGATGCCGGGGCTCATCTCATGCATGCACCATCCGGAACTCGGCCGAGGCGTGGCTGAAGTAGCGCTCACCGATGTCATCGGACAGCGCTCGCGTGCCGTCGGCGAGCCGCTCGCACAGGTTCAGCAGCACCCCACCCGGGCCGACCCCTTCATGCTGGCACAGCGCGTCGAGCGACGGCCAGTCACGCTGCGTCGGCAGGTGCAGTAGCAGCTCGCTGGCCGCTGGCGCACCGAGCCGCTCGATCTGCTCGACGACACGGCGTGCCACACCACGCAGCGAACGCGGGTTGGCGTGTTCTTGGACCAGCAAGTCGATCAGCGGGGCGGCCTCGAGGCGGCGCTGGTACAGCGCCCGGTAGGTGATCGTGCTGTCGAAGAGCTGCAACAGCAGATCGAAGCCGTCGTCGCGAGCGACCGCACCGGTCGAGAACGATAGTTGGAGTGTCCTCGCCAGGACGCCAAGTCGCTCGATCTGTCTCCCGATGGTCATCAGGCGCCAGCCGTCGTCGCGCGTCATGTGATCGATTTGTGCTCCGGTGATTGCCGACAACTGGATGGCGAGGTGCCCGAGGATCGACACCGCTTCGTCGGGTGAGAAGATTTTTTTCTCGGCAGCAGTCGCACAATCCGCGCGGAAGCGCTCGGCGGTGGCGGCGATCAGGCGCCAATGATCGGCCGAAAGCCGATCACGGATATGCCCAGCGGCCCGCTCCAGCGCATCGAGCGCGAACGCCACGCTCGGTCGTTCCTTCGCGTCGGCCAGGCCGGAGATCAGCGTTCGCTCGAAGACAGTCACCGACTGCGACGGCGCCGGCACGCCGGCCGGCACCAGGCCCTGTTCCTCGCACATCGTCGCCAGCGCGGCCAGCACCGGGGACGGCGCACGCATGTCGTCGCCGAGCAGCGTCAGGGCAGCACGCGCGAGACGCACCGAGTGATCGCAACGTTCCGAATAGCGGCCCATCCAGAACAGGTTCTCGGCGGCGCGACTCGAGACGGTGCGTCGCCTGACTACCAGTTCCGCGGCCCGCAGCGGAGTCGGCAGCATCGAAAAGGTATCGACCGCTCCCGCGGTCTGCACCCACGTATCCTGGCTCGCGCCGCCGCGCTGCATCGAAACGATCCTCTGCTCGCGCTGGGCGACTCGTGTGAGTCCACCAGGCATCACATGCCAGCGGTCGCCATCGCGGATCGTGAATACCCGCACCATTGCCGCGCGCGGCACCAGTGCGCCTTCTCGCCACGTCGGGGCCTGTGGCAAGGGCAGGTACGCCTGCACCGTATGCGCATCCGGATCGGACTCGATGCGTTCGCGCAGCGCCCGCGATTGCGAAGCATCGAGCGAGGCGCCGATCACCGCTTCCAGTCCCGGTCGTCGGCTCGATGGCGGGTAGGTGCGCTTGACCACCTTGTCCGTCAGGTCCTCGGCGACCTGACGGAACGCTGCCTCCTCGCCGCACCACCACGACGCGAGCGAGGGCAGGCGCAGGTCCTCGCCCAGTTCACGGCGCGCGATCGCTGGCAGGAAACCGTTGATCGCCGGCGATTCCAGGAATCCGGAGCCCAGCGCATTGGCTACCAGGACCTTGCCGGCACGGATCGACTGCAGCAATCCGGGCACTCCAAGCGTGGAGTCCTGGCGCAACTCGAGCGGGTCGCAGAAGTCATCGTCGAGACGCCGCAGGATGCCGTGCACCGGGAGCAAGCCATGCAGCGCCCTCAGGAAGACGCGATCATCGCGCACCGTCAGGTCGCTGCCCTCGACCAGCGGAATGCCGAGATAGCGCGCCAGGTATGCATGTTCGAAGTAGGTTTCGTTGTAGGGGCCTGGAGTCAGCAGTACGAGCCGGGCCAACTCGGCGTCGCCACATGGACTGCGGCGCTGCAGCGTATCGAGCAGGCCGCGGAAGCTCGCCGCCAGCCGCTGCACCTTCATGCGCCGGAACGCTTCCGGAAACAGACGTGAGACGATCAGCCGGTTCTGCAGTGCGTAGCCCAGCCCCGAGGGTGCCTGCGTGCGGTTGCCGACGACCCACCACCGCCCATCGCTGGCCCGCGCAACGTCGAACGCCATGATGTGCAGGAATGTTCCGCCGGCAGGCCGCGATCCGACCAGCGGCCTCAGATAACCCGGATGACCGAATACCAAGGCCGGCGGCAGCAGGTTCTCGGCCAGCAGACGCTGCGGACCATAGATGTCGCGCATGATGGCCGACATCAGCGCGGCGCGCTGTGCCAGCCCGGATTCGAGTTGCGACCACTCCTCGGCATTGATCAGGAATGGCAGCAGGTCGAGCGACCACGGCCGCTCGCTCAGACCGTCTTCGCTGTAGACGTTGTAGGTGATGCCGTCTTCGCGAACTTGGCGTCCGATGGTCGCGCGTCGCCGCGACATGTCCCGGAAGCCGCCGGCGCCAAGGTGCCCGAAGAACTTGCGCCAGCCCGGACGCAGCGCGCCATCGGGTGCGCGCAGTTCATCGTAATGGCCCGAAGGCGCCGGCGCGGCGAGGTTTGCCACAAGCGCGCGACATCGCGCTCCGGATCCGGGTCGAACAGGCTCTGCGTCACGCCTTGGGCGGGGTCGGCGTCAGTTGAAGTCAGGTCCGCAACGAACGCGCACGATCTACATGACCGACGAAGATCGAGCGTAAACGGAAACTCGAGGTTCGGCTGTGGCGCCGTCACCACCATGCGTCCGGGCGTATGGCCCGTCTGGAAGAACCGCGCCAGGCGCCGGCTTTCGGCTTCGTAGGCATTCACCGGAAAGGTGACGTAGTTGCGCCCACCGGGGTGGGCCACGTAGTACTGGCAGCCGCCGAGCGAGCGCTCCATCCAGGTGTCGACGAGATCGAAGGCGAGCGGCGCATGGACGCCGATGGTGGGATGCAGCGCGGACGGCAGGTTGCCACGCGCGATAACGCACCCCGGCGACGAACTCTCCCGCGCGCCCGGTCGGATTCAGCGGAATGGCATGTCCGTTGACGGTCACGACGTGCCGACTGTCATTGAGCCCGCTGACCTTGACCTCGACGCGTTCCAGCGAGGAATCGACATAGCGGACCGTGCCGCCGGCCGCGCCCTCCTCGCCCATCACATGCCAAGGCTCGAGCGCGCCACGGATCGTCATGCGCACGCTGCGCACCGCCATTTCGCCCAGCAAGGGGAAGCGAAACTCGAAATGCGGCGCGAACCACGCCGCGTCCATCGGGTAACCCGCCTCGGCCAGTTCGACCAGCACATCGTCGAAGTCGAGCGCGACGAAGGTCGGCAGCAGGAAGCGGTCGTGCAGCTCGGTGCCCCAGCGGGTCAGCCGCCTTGAGTACGGCGTTCGCCAGAAGCGCGCCAGCAAAGCGCGTAGCAGCAATTGCTGCGCGAGGCTCATCTGCCAGTGCGGCGGCATTTCGAACGCGCGCATCTCGAGCAGTCCGAGCCGCCCGTTGGGCCCGTCGGGCGAATAGAGTTTGTCGATACAGAACTCAGCACGGTGCGTGTTGCCAGTCACGTCGATCAGGATGTTGCGCAATGCGCGATCGACCAGCCACGGCGGAGCATTCTCGGTGTTGCCGCCGCGTCGCCGCAGTTCTGCCAGCGCAATCTCTAGCTCGTAAATCTGGTCGTTCCGCGCTTCATCGACACGCGGAGCCTGGCTGGTCGGCCCGATGAACAGACCCGAGAACAGGTACGACAGCGACGGATGGTTGTGCCAGTACGCAATCAGGCTGCCGAGCAGATCAGGGCGTCGGAGAAACGGTGAGTCGCCCGCGGTTGCTCCGCCCATCACGATGTGGTTGCCGCCACCGGTGCCCGTGTGCCGCCCGTCCAGCATGAACTTCTCGGTCGACAGTCGAGACAGCCGAGCTGCTTCGTACAAGAACGACGTGTGGTCGACGAGCTCGGCCCAGCTAGCCGCCGGATGAATGTTGACTTCGATGACGCCGGGATCGGGCGTGACCTGCAGCACCTTGAGGCGCGGGTCGCGCGGTGGCGGGTAACCCTCCAGCACGATCCTCATGCCCAGTTCGGCGGCAGTCGCCTCGACCGCGGCCAGCAGTGCCAGGTAGTCCTCCAGCGCCGGCAGCGGCGGCATGAAGACATACAGCACTCCGGTTTGTGAGCCCCTAGCCTCGGCGGCCGGTCCGCTGGCACGGCGCGGATCGCGCACCTCGACACAAAGCGCCGTATGCGTGATGCCGGTGGCCGATTCAAAGCGCTGCGGTGCTCGATCCGGTGTAGTGACCCGCGGGCCTGTCCTCGTTCCTGCTGAGCGTTCGTCGGCACGCGCCTGTGGTCCGAAGCCAGCCTGCAATGCCACCGAGCCGCCTTCGGCGAATCCACCTCCCACCGCATGCGAGGTGTACTGAGCTCGGATGTCGGCGTGCAACGGCAGCGCAGCGCGCGGTGCGAACGGATCGCGTTCTTCCAGCCACGGACGATCCTCGGGAGCAGCCCATGGCAGCGAGTCGAGCGGAAGCCGATAACCCATCGGCGAATCGCCGGGGATCAGGTTCATGCGCTCGTCGCGCAGGAGCCACGCACTGCTGGCCCAGCCAGGCTTGCCGCCGTTCGAACTCTCACGACGAATCGGCAGCACATATCCGACCGGACTTGACAGGCCGTGCTCGAACACACGCCGAAGGCGGGCACGCTCGAGTTCGTCATCGAGGAGCGAATCAAACGGGTCGACGTTGATCGGCAGGCGCCGCTCGCGCCACAGGTAGTACCACGCGTCCTCGTAACCGGGAAGAACGAACTTCGGATCGATGCCCAGCCGCTTGACCAGCCCACGGATGAAGCGTTCGGCATCGTCTGTCACGTAAGCCGTCGGCGATCGCTCGTCCGCGAGGAGCCGCGGATCTCCCCAGCACGGTTCGCCGTCGGACCGCCAGATCGCCGACAGTGCCCAGCGCGGCAGTTGTTCGCCCGGGTACCACTTGCCCTGCCCAAAGTGCAGGAAGCCGCCACCGCCGTAGCGCTCCTTCAGCCGCAGCAGCAGATCGATCGCGCAACCCCGCTTGGTCGGGCCCAGCGCCGTCGTGTTCCACTCGGCGCCGTCGCGGTCGTCGATCGAGACGAAGGTCGGTTCACCGCCCTGCGTCAGGCGCACGTCCATCGACTGCAAGTCGGCATCGACGGCCTGTCCGAGTGCATCGAGTGCCTGCCACTGGTCGTCGGAGTACGGGCGGGTGACGCGCGGCGCTTCGTAGATGCGCGATATGCGCATCGTGTGCTCGAACTCGACCTTGCAGTCCTCGACCAGTCCGCTGACCGGCGCCGCGGTGGTTGGTTCCGGCGTGCAGGCCACCGGCAGATGGCCCTCGCCGGCTAGTAGACCCGAGGTCGGATCCAGGCCGATCCAGCCCGCGCCCGGCAGATAGACCTCGCACCAGGCATGCAGGTCGGTGAAGTCGTTGTCGGTTCCCGAAGGACCGTCCAACGCCTTGACGTCGGGCTTGAGCTGGATCAGGTAGCCGGAGACGAAACGTGCCGCCAGTCCCAGCCGCCGCAGGACCTGCACCAGCAGCCACCCGGTATCGCGGCACGAGCCGGCGGCCATGCTCAGGGTCTGCTCCGGCGTCTGCACTCCGGGTTCGAGTCGGATCAGGTAGCGAATCTCGTGCTGCAGCCTTTGATTCAGTGCTACCAGAAAGTCGATCGTGCGTTGCTCGCTGACGTTGACCGCGGCGACAAAATCCCTGAATCGAGGTGTCAGCGACTCCTGTGCCAGATAAGGCTGCAGGTCGTGCCGCAGGTTCGATTCATAGCTGAACGGGAACGACTCCGCGGTGGGCTCAAGGAAGAAATCGAAGGGGTTGTAGACGGCCATCTGCGCGACTAGATCGACCGTAACCTTGAACTCGGTGGTCTTCTCGGGAAATACCAGACGCGCGAGGTAGTTCGAGAACGGATCCTGCTGCCAGTTAATGAAGTGCAGGTCGGGCTCGACGCTGCAGCGAGTACGACAGGACCGGCGTGCGGCAGTGCGGAGCCGGCCGCAGACGGATGACCTGGGGCGACAGCGCCACCCTGCGGTCATAGCGATACTCGGTGACGTGGTTGAGTGCGACGTGGATCGACACGGCAGTTCCGTTCAGTGGTTCATCGTGCCGGCGCCGAAATTGCCGGCCCGCGCGGCGCAGCCCGGCGCGCAGGGTGTGCCCATGCTTGCGCTCCTTGCGGTTCTCAGCGCGGCGCGGTTTGCGACCCGCTTTCTGCGACCAGCTGCATCGCGAAATTCGTCGCCGATTCACCGTCAAGGCTCGTCGGCAGCGGAGCACGCGGCGGCTGCGTGGGCTCGGTCTCCAAACGCGGCGATCCGCTGTCGCGCGGCGCATCGCGCCAGGTCGGTTCAGGAATTTCCTGGAAGACCTGCTTCAGTCGCGCGCCCCAGGTGTTGCGGATCATTTGCATGTACTGGTTCTGCTGGTCGATCTGGACGAACTTGGTGACGCGCAGCGCGCCCTGTTCGTAGACGAGCAGGTCCAGCGGAAGTCCCACCGAAATGTTGGAGCGCAGGGTCGAGTCCATCGAAATCAGCGCGCACTTGGCCGCCTCTTCCAGCGACGTCGAGGGCGAGATCACGCGGTCAATGATCGGCTTGCCGTACTTGGCTTCTCCGATCTGGAAGTATGCATTCTCGGGCGTGGACTCGATAAAGTTGCCGGCGGAATAGACCTGGAACAGTCGCATCCGCTCGCCCCGGATCTGCCCGCCGAAGATGAAGGTGCAGTTGAACTCGATCCCCGCTTCCTTCAGCGCCGCACCGTCGCGATGCTGTACCTCACGCACCGCCTCGCCGACCACGCGCACCGCCTCGAACAGTGTCTTGGCGTTCCACACGCTGTCATCATGAGGTCCGACGCGCTCGCACACGATCTGTCGAACCGCCTGCGTGATGGCGAGATTGCCCGCACTCAGCAACACCAGCAGGCGCTCGCCCTGGTGCTCGAACACGGTCATCTTGCGAAACGTGGAGATGTGGTCCACCCCGGCATTAGTGCGGGAGTCCGACAGGAACACGAGCCCGTCATCGAGCTGCATGCCGACGCAATAAGTCATGCGGTTACCTCTTCGGGACGCGCTCGCTGCGGGCGGTACGCGCATAGCGATACTCGGTCAGGTGCTCGATGCGGTACCGCATGTCTCGCCTTTGGCTTTCGCGCGCCAGCTTCAGTGCGCCGCCAGCGGCACCAGGAAGTCCTGGCTGATGCGGCCGCCGATGTCGTTGACGCGTTCGAGGAACGATGTAAGAAACTCGTGCATGCCGCGCGCCAGGATGTCCTCGATCCTGCCGTAGCGAAGTTCGGCCCGCAGCAGGCCGGCGCGCCGCTCGGTCTCGCCCGATCGGCTGTTCCGCACCATTTCGAGATTCAGGCTCACCTCGTTCACGCACGACAGCAGCGAGCGTGGCATGTCTCCACGCAGGATCAGCAATGCCGCGACCCGCGCCGGTGTGATCACATCGCGGTAGACCTTCCGGTAGGTCTCGAAGGCAGAAACCGATCGCAGCACGGCGGCCCAGTGGTAGAAATCGAGGTACTGATCGTTGGCGTCCTCACCGCGTGCATTCGAGTAGAAGCTGCCGGCCTGTGCTATCCCGTGATACTTGACGTCGAGCAGACGCGCGGTGTTATCTGCGCGTTCAAGGAACGTCCCGAGCCGGACGAAAAAGAAAGCCTCGTCCTTCAGCATGGTGCCAATGGTCACGCCGCGCGACAGATGCGAGCGGAACTTGACCCACTCAAAGAACTCCTGCGGATCGCGCTCGAGCATGCGCTCGCGCAGCAGCTTCTGCAGCCCGAGCCAGGTGTCGTTATGCGTTTCAAACACTTCCGTCGTCAGCGCGCCTCGCACCGCGCGCGCGTTCTCGCGCGCCGCCTGCAGGCAGCAGTAGATCGAAGAGCTGTTGGCGGGGTCGCGCACCATGAAGTCGATGACCTCACGCGGCGACAGCATCGGATAGCGCGCGTCGAACTGGGGCAGCAGCTCCGAGATGCTGAGCATCGCGCGCCAGCCGCTCTCGGCGACCTGCGGCGACTGCGGGAGCAGGCTGGTCGACAGGTTGACGTCGAGCAGACGCGCGGTGTTCTCGGCCCGCTCGATGTAGCGCGCCATCCAGAACAGGTGGTCGGCCGTGCGGCTAAGCACGTTCCGCGCTCCACACGATCAGCCGGTCGCGGCCAGCATCCTTCGCGCCGTAAAGCGCCTCGTCGGCGCGGCGGACCAGCTCGCTCGAATCACCGAATTCCGCCGACTCGCACAGGCCGACGCTGAGCGTCACCGCAAGTCCGTCGCCGAGCTGGCTCCATGGCATCGTCCTGACCGCCTGCAGCATGCGTTCGATGACGGTGCGCGCACCGCCGCCTTCGCTGTCGGCCAGCAGCAGTGCGAACTCGTCTCCGCCCAGGCGGGCCGCGAAGTCCATGTCGCGCAGGTTCGCGCGTATCACGTTGCCGAGCTGGCGCAGCACGACGTCGCCGGTGATATGGGAAAAGCGGTCGTTGATCTGCTTGAAGCCGTCGATGTCGGCCACGACCAGTCCGAAACGGAGCTGGCCCGCGCGGGCGCGCACGCACCAGTTCTCGAGCTCCTTGGTGAACGCGCGGCGGTTGGCCAGGCCGGTCAGCTCGTCCTCGAGCGCCAGACGCTCCAGCCGCGAGCGCGACTTTTCCAGGTCCTGCGTGCGCGCGTGCAGCACCGCCGTCTGGGTGCGCAGCTTCATCAGTTCCGAGCGCGCCTCGTGCAGCCGTGCTCGCTGCGTCGACAGCTTGCCGTCGAGCCGCGTCTTCACTTCGACGAAGCGCTTGTGATGGAACAGGGCGCGCTGGAAGTCGCCGCGCGCCTCGTAGAGTGCGGACAGGCGCTCGTGCATGTCGGCCGGACGGCGCAGGTCGCCCAGTTCCTCGGCTTGCAGGAAAGCCGGACGCAGCAGCGAGATGCCGTCCGCCTCGCGGCCGGCAGCGACCAGGTGATAGCCCTGCTCCAGCCGCGCCTGCACCTCGCGCAGACGGAATCCGCCGCGCGCGGCCTCGACTCCGGCCTCTTCGAGGTCGGCCAGTCCGTCGTTGAACTTGCCGAGCCAGCAGCGCGCGGCGCCGCGCTGCGTGCGTGCAGCGATCGTGGTCGAGCGATCGGTGGTGCCTGACAGCAATTCGAGCGCGACCTCGAAGTGTTCCTCGCCTTCGGCCATCCGGCGCGACACCGTCACCGCATCCCCATCGAGCGCCGCCTGCAGCCCCTCGTTGACATCGACCAGGCCAAATTGCAGCACGACCATGCCTTCGTCACCGGCGCTGCCCGACGGCAGCTCGAGCGCCGACCGCAGGCACTCGCGCGCGGCGGCGAAATCGCCGAGGACCGTGTGTAGGCCGGACGTCTGCACCAGCGCCCGCCGGACAGCAGCGTGATCGCCGTGCTGGCGCGCAAGTCGCTCGGCCTGCGCGAATCCGTCGAGCGCTTCGGGATACTCACCCAGTTCGCCGCAGGCCGCCGCCAGTTGCATGATGACCTGGCACTGCGCCGTGATGTCGTTTTGCGCGCGATAGATGTGCTCGGCATGCGAGAGCTGGCGGATCGCGCCGGACCAGTCCCCGGTCTGAGCCAGCGCGGCACCCGCGACATAGTGCGCGCGCGCCATCAGCGACTCGGCACCACGCGCGCGCGACACGCTCTGTGCACGCAGCGCGAACATCACGGCATCGTGCGGGTCGGTATTGAGCAGGCGCTCAGCGCGCTCGATCAGCGCATACGGATCGATCTGGTCGGTGACCCGGCGCGCAGTCCCCTCGGCGCCTGCGCCATCGCCACCGGCGGAATGTTCTGAACTGCGTTTCATCGCTCGAGCACCCAGGTGTCCTTGGTACCGCCTCCCTGCGAAGAGTTCACCACCAGCGATCCTTCGCGCAGGGCGACGCGGCACAGCCCCCCGGGAACCATCGTGACGTCGGCCCCAGACAGCACGAACGGCCGCAGGTCGACGTGCCGTGGAGCGATTCCGTTGTCGACGTAGGTCGGACACGTCGACAGCGCCAGCGTCGGCTGGGCGATGTAGTTGGCGGGATTGGCGCGGACACGGCGGGCGAAGTCTTCGATCTCGCCCTGCGTCGCTGCCGGTCCGACCAGCATGCCGTAGCCGCCCGCGCCGTGAACTTCCTTCACCACCAGTTCCGCCATGTGAGCGAGCGTGTACGCCAGATCTTCCGCCCGGCGGCAGCGATAGGTCGGGCACGTTGGCCAGGATCGGCTTCTCCCCCAGATAGAAATCGATCATGTCGGGCACGTACGCATAGACCGACTTGTCATCGGCGATGCCGGTGCCGACCGCATTCGCCAGGGTCACTCGCCCGGCGCGATAGACCGACAGCAGCCCCGGTACGCCGAGCTGCGAATCGGGACGGAACGCGAGCGGGTCGATGAAGTCGTCATCGATGCGGCGATAGATGACGTCGACCCGTTGCGGCCCGCGCGTGGTTCGCATGTAGACGTTGTTGTCCTGCACGAACAGATCCTGGCCCTCCACCAGCTCGATGCCCATCTGCTGTGCCAGAAACGCGTGCTCGAAGTACGCCGAGTTGTACATGCCCGGCGTCAGCAGCACGACGAGCGGGTCGTCGACCCCCTTCGGCGCGACCGACCGCAGGTTTTCCAGCAGCAGGTCGGGATAGTGCGCCACCGGCGCCACGCGGTTGCGCCCGAAAAGCTCGGGGAAAAGCCGCATCATCATCTTGCGGTTCTCGAGCATGTATGAAACTCCGCTCGGAACCCGCAAGTTGTCCTCCAGCACGTAGTACTCGCCGACGCCGGCGCGCACGACGTCGATGCCGGCTATGTGGGCGTAGATGTCGTTGGCGACGTCGACCCCGTGCATCTCGGGCCGGTACTGCAAGTTGCGGAAGATCTCGTCCGCCGGAATGCGGCCGGCACGGACGATCTCCTGGCCGTGATAGACGTCGTGCACGTAACGGTTCAGCGCGCGCACGCGCTGACGCAGCCCGGCTTCGAGCTGCCGCCATTCGACCGCCGGAATGATGCGCGGTACCACATCGAACGGAATCAGGCGCTCGGTGCCGTTGCCTTCCTCGTCACGCTCGCCATAGACCGCGAAAGTGATGCCGACGCGCCGAAAGACCAGGTCAGCCTCTGCCCGCTTGTTGCGCATCGTCTCTGGACTCTGCTCCGACGACCAGCGCTCGTACTCGCGGTAGTGCTCGCGCACCCCCGCATCCACGCCATACATCTCGTCGAACGGCATGCCCATTCGGCCCGCCTGGATCGTTGCGGTCTTGTCGCGGCGACCGCAGGCGCCGCCGCTGCGCTGCCGAAGCAGTCTAGCAAGATGCACGCCAGTCAAAGTTCGCTACGGCATCCCGAAGATAGGTGCACGGTCGCCTTCGTCGAACGCCGCCTCGCCATAGTCGTCCGTCGCCTCGGTGCGCCCGTCCACGGGGCGATCGTGCCAATAGCGCACCGCGACAGCGCGCCAGCGCCGCCGGTCGAGCGATCCGTCGGCCGCGAAGCGCCACTGCAGCGCGCCGTCGCGGTCGGTGCGCGAGACTCGGTATTGCGCGCCGCATAACGCGCCACGATCAACGGATCCGGGTGGTGGAAACGGTTCCGGTAGCCTGCCTGCGCGAATGCCGCAGTCGCCCCGACCGCGTCGATAAGTTCCTGCGCTCGACGACGACCGACTGCCGTGATGCGGGACCATCAGCAGGGTCGCCCGGAGGTCGGCTTGGCGCGCGGCGAGGCGGCGCTCCTCGTCGGCTGTCAGATCGCCGGTGAGGAGCACCCGATGCGGACCGACCGCGAACCGCACCACGCAGCTCATCGCGTTGGTCGACAAGCGCCGTCCATAGTCCGCGGCGACCGGGTGGAGGACATGCCAAGCGCAGATCACCGAGTCGGCAACGCATGTCCGGCGAGCAGCGCTCACGGCAGGGTGGCCGCCCAACACCGGATGGCCGGGCGTAATCGACGTCAGAATACGCGCGACCGGCATTCCGCGGACGATTGACGCGGCGCCTCCGGAATGGTCCTGGTCGAGATGCGAGACCACCAAGCCGTCGAGTCGCAGCGATGCCGCGGCTGCGCAGATACGGCAACACAATGCGCGCACCGGCGTCTGTGTCGCTGCGAGTAGCGCGGTCCGGTGTCGTACAGCCACACCTGCTCACGTGTCTCGATCACGACGGCCGCACCCTGCCCGACGTCGAGCGCGGTCACCCACAGCGCGCCGGCGGGCGGTCGCTCGCCGGGCCAGAAGAAAAGCGGCAACGTCGCAATCGCCCCCAGCCCGCGCGCCGGCCAGCCCGGCGGAGCGAGCAGCCAGGTGACGCCGGCGATGGCGAGCAGGCTGAACATCAACGGTGGCGCCGGGATCGCTGCAGTGGCCCACTCAGGCGCCGCCAGGACACCGCAGCAGCCAGGCCAGCGCAGCGAAACTGTGGTCGGCCGCCGCGAGCAGCGGTGCGGCCAGTCCGGACAAAGGCTCGGGCAACACCGCGGCCGCCGATCCGAGCAGGGCCAGCGGCGTTACCACCCAGCTGACCGCCGGAATCGCGATCGCATTTGCCAGCGGCGACACCAACGAGACCTGCTGGAACAGCATCACGGTTGCTGGCACCAGCATCAGCGTCACGGCGACTTGCACGCGCGTCGCGAGCGCCAGATAGGAAATCAGCGGGCGATCGTCGACCGGGCGGCCCAGTAGAGCCCAAACGATCGCCGCCACCGCTCCAAACGACAGCCAGAAGCCGGCCGCCGTGACCGCCCACGGATCGAACAGACACACCACCGCGGCTGCCAGCGCGAGCGCGGCGCCGGCACTGAGACGGCGTCGCGCGAGCCAGGCGACTCCCACGCAGGCGAGCATCAGCACCGTCCGCTGTGCCGGGATGCCCCATCCGGCAAGCAGCGCATAGGCGAGTGCCGCCAGCACACCGGCAGCGATGCCGGCGCCTTGCGCCGGCGCTCTCTGCAATAACCAGCGCACGCGGCGCCATCCGGCGCTGACGATGCCGCCGACCAGCGCCGCGATCATCGTGATGTGCAGCCCGGAGATGCTGACGAGATGAGCGATGCCGGTGCGATTGAACAGGCTCCAGTCCGCCTCGTCGATCGCGCGCTGGTCGCCGAGCACCAGCGCCAGCAGCACGCCGCCGTAACGCTGCTGGCCCGACAGGCCGAGGATCCGGTCACGCAAGTCGCCGCGTGCGCGTTCGATCGCGTAGCGCGGCGAACGCACGAAAGCCTGCAGGCGGACCGGCGGCTCGTCCGCTGCCCGCACCGTGCCGCTCGCGCGCAGATTGCGCTCGAGCATCCACGCTTCAAAATCGTATCCGCCGGGATTCAGCGTTCCGTGCGGACGCTTCAGTCGGACGACGAAGCGCCAGCGTTCGCCGGCGCGCACCGCTTCGCCGGCGTCGAACCATCCGAGCAGGATGCGCGACGGGACTGCCACCGCTTCACCGCTCGTTTCCACGTCGCGCGTTTCCACATCGAACTCGAAGCGCACCCCCCGCTCCAACCGGATCGGCAGACTGGCCACGACGCCGGTGACCTGGACGTCGCGACCTTCGTGCTCCTGCACCAGCGACTCGGCCATCCGCAGCTGCGCGCGTACGCCCGCGTAACCGAATCCCGCCATCAGCGCGCCGCACGCAATCAGCGCCACAGCGGTCAAGCCGTGATTCGAGCGCGTTCCGGCGGCGAAGACCGCGATTCCGCCGAGGCTGGTCGCGACAGAGCATCGCCATCGGGCCCAGCTGCGACTGCGCCTGCAGCATGCAGACGCCGAGCACGAAGCCCGCGAGCGCGACGATCAGCATGTGTCCGGCACGCGATCCAGCAGTGCAGCGAGGCGCGGCAGCGCGGCTGATGCATTGGCGCGGCCCTGCTGCGCCAGTTCGTCGACCGGCTGCCCGCGCAGCACCGCGACCTCGGCCGCGATGCGCGCCAGGTCGGCCGGCTCGGTACGCCCCGCGCCTTCCGGCGTGCGACGCCACGACGGCACGATGTAGGGCGCGTCGGTCTCAAGCACCCAGGCATGCGACGCAGGCCGTCGCGATATGCCGCCGGATCCGCTGCGAACCGCTGTACGTCAGCGCACCGCCGAAACCCAGCCGGAATCCCCGCTCGATGAACTGGTCGGCCTGCTGCTTGCTGCCGTTGAACGCGTGGATGATGCCGCCCGGAACCTCGATCCGACGCAAGTGTTTCAGCAGATGATCGGCCGAACGGCGCACGTGAACGACGACCGGAAGGCTGAAGTCGCGCGCGATGCGCAACTGTTCGCGGAAGAACCATTCCTGCCGCTCGATCGACGCCGTGGCGACGGCCAGGTCGATGCCGATCTCGCCGACCGCGACACAGCGCGGGTCGCTTGTCGCGGCCTGAACCGCGTCGCGCAGCCGCTCGATCTCGCCCGGACCCGCCTCCGGCAGCCAGAGCGGATGGATACCCAGCGCGTAGGCGAATCCGTAACGATGCGCGAATTCCGATGCCGCTGCGCCGTCGTCCACCTCGCCGGTGGGAATCACCAACATCGTGACCCCGGCCGCGCGCGCCCGCGCCACGACGGCATCGCGGTCTGCATCGAACTCTGCGGCCTCCAGGTGGCAATGTGTGTCGATCCACATCGCAGCGAGTGTAAGCACGGATCGTCCGCACCCCGGGGGCCGCGAGTTAGGCTCTAGACTTTCCGAATGCCGCGCAAGTTCTTCCGCAGGGTGATGCCGAGTGTCGACAAGGTGCGCGATGTGCGTGTGCTGTCGATGTTCGGCGACATGCTGTTTCACCCGGCGCTTTGGCACCTGAATCGACGCTCTGCTGCCGGAGGCGTCGCAGTCGGCATGTTCTGCGGACTCATTCCGGGGCCGCTGCAGATGCTGGGCGCGGGGATCGCGTGCGTGCTGTTGCGCGTCAACCTGCCGGTGGCGCTGGTCACCACGCTGTACACGAATCCGCTGACCATCGTGCCGCTCTACCTGGTGGCCTTCCAGCTCGGCTCGCTGGTGCTCGGCGGCTCGGCCAAGCATCCGGTGACCGCCCCGCCCGCCTGGGATTGGTCGCACCCGCTGGGATCGATGGAGGCCATCGGTCACTGGACTTTCGGGCTGGGTCCGCCACTGGCACTTGGCGTGTTCCTGCTCGCCTGCCTGCTGTCCGCGCTCGGCTATGTGGTGGTGCGCTCGCTCTGGAGCGCCCACCTGCGCCGCGCCTGGCTGCGGCGCAAGGCCCTGCGCGCGGGTCGATCGTCCTGACGCCGAAGCTGGACCGTCAATAAGCCGTGATCGAGGTCGCGCCGAGCCGACCGTGCTCGAGGCGCAACACGCGATCGCAACGCGACGCCAATTCCGGGTCGTGCGTCACGATCACGACTGCGGTGCCAATGTCCTGCGCCAGCGCGACGAACGCGCCGAACACCGTGCGCGCGGTATCGCGATCGAGGTTGCCGGTCGGCTCGTCGGCGAGCACGCATGCCGGTTGGGTTACGATCGCGCGCGCGATGGCAGTCCGCTGGCGTTCGCCGCCCGAGAGTTCGGTCGGATGATGCTGCATGCGTGCTTGCAAGCCGACTGCAGTCAATGCCTTTTCCGCCTCGGCACGCGCCGCGCCCAACGCAGTGCGGCGGATTGCGAGCGGCATCGCAACGTTGTCGAGCGCGGTGAATTCGAGCAGCAGATGGTGGAACTGATAGACGAAGCCCAGCCGCTCGTTGCGAATCTGGCCGCGCTCGGCGTCGCTCAGGCGCGCCAGTTCGCGGCCTTCGATGACCACTTCGCCACGGTCAGCCGCGTCCAGGCCGCCGAGCACGTGCAGCAGCGTGCTCTTGCCGGATCCGGACGCCCCAACGATCGCTACGATCTCGCCGGATGCAACGTCGAGTTCGGCGCCGCGCAACACCTCGACCGCCAGGCCGCCCTCGCGATACGCCTTGTGCAGGTCGCGCCCCGACAGGACTGGCCTGTCAGTCATAGCGGAGCGCCTCGGCCGGACGCACCCGCGACGCGCGCCAGCTCGGGTACAGCGTCGCGACCAGCGATAGCACGATCGAGATCGCCGCGATCGGAACGACATCGCTGGCGCGCGGATCGGACGGCAGCGAGGAGATGAAGTAAATGTCCTGCGGGATCAGCGGAAATCCCGCGAGCCGTTCGATGGTCGGGAAAATGGAATCGAGGTTGTTCGCAACGATCAGACCTCCAGCCACTCCCAGCAGCGTGCCCAACACGCCGATCAGCGCGCCTTGAACCATGAACACGGCCATCACGCTGCGCGGCGTCGCGCCCAGCGTGCGCAGGATCGCGATGTCGGCCTGCTTCTCGGTCACCGTCATCACCAGCGTCGATACCAGGTTGAATGCCGCGACGGCAACGATCAGCGCGAGGATGATGAACATCATGCGCTTTTCGACCTGCACCGCGGCGAACCAGCTGCGGTTCTGCTTGGTCCAGTCGCGCACGAGCAAGTTGGACGGCAGGTTGCGTGCAAGCGCGACGGCAATTTCCGGCGCGCGCTGCATGTCGGCAACCTTCAGTCGGACCCCGGTCGGACCGTCGACGCGGAACAGCCGCTGCGCGTCAGCTATGTGAATCAGCGCCAGCGCGCTGTCGTATTCGTAGTGTCCGGAGTCGAAGGTGCCGGTCAGCGTGAACTGCTTCAGACGCGGGACGACACCAGCCGGCGTGACCTGCCCCTGCGGCGCGATCAGCGTGATCTTCTCGCCGAGGCTGACACCGAGCGCGCGCGCCAGCTCGCCGCCGAGAACGATGTTGAACTCGCCATCTTTCAGCGCCGTCAGCGGCTCGCCACGCACCTGACGCGCGACGTCGGACACCGCCGGCTCGGCTGCCGGATCAACGCCGCGCACCAGCACGCCGCGCACCGCGTCACCGCGGGTCAGCAGACCCTGCGCATTGACGTACGGAGCGGCACCGATCACGTCGGGATTACGCCGCACGTCTTCGGAGACCTGTCGCCAGTCGATCGGACCATTCAACGCGAACACCTCGACGTGCGACACCACCGACAGCATGCGATCGCGCACCTGCGAGACGAAGCCATTCATCACCGACAGCACGACGATCAGCGCCAGCACGCCGAGCGCGATGCCGAGCATCGATATGCCGGAGATGAACGAAATGAACCCGTTGCGACGGCGGGCGCGGCGTCCGGCACGCGTGTAGCGCAAGCCGATGCGAAGTTCGTACGGAAGGTTCAAGGCAGTTCGAGCCGGAGCGGGCCGATTGTATCCATAGGGCACTGTGGGCCGACGTCACATCGCCGGCGCGATACTGTTCGGTCTATGGAATCGTCGAAATGCGCTTGACCCTGATGATTGCCGGTGCCCTGGTGCCCGCCGAAGTTGCTGCCGAATTCAGCAGCGGATTGAGTGCGGGAGCCCTGACGCGCCGGCTCACCCGCGCGAAAGTCGAGAGCTCGAGCGTCGGGCAGTCAGGTACGGCCGACGAAGTCTGGCTGTCGGGCGAGTTGTTCGCGGGAATGCTGCCCATTCCGACGGCACCGTATGCGCGCGCCGAGCTCGGCGGCGACCCGGCAGTCAGCGATCAGGTCTGGCATGCAGATCCGGTTCATCTGGCCATCGGACTCGACAGCGCCGTCGTGCAGTCGCTCGACGCGACACCACCCGACGTCTCCGAGTCCGATGTCCTGATAGGCGCCGCGCGCGAGCACCTGGAGCCGGCGGGTTGTCACCTCGAGCGGCTCGGCGATCGCTGGTTCCTGCGTACCGTCCGCAAGTGGACTTTCAACACGCCTTCGCTTGCTGCATCGATCGGCCTACCGGTCGCATTGACTGCGCGCGATGACGAGGATGCGCTGGCTTGGAGCCGCCTGCACAATGCGGTGCAGATGAGCTGGCACGATCATCCGGCCAACGTGGCACGGGAGGAACGCGGCCTGCCAACGATCAGCGGTCTGTGGCTGCACGGTGGCGGCAACCATCGTCCACTGCCCGCGCTGCGATGGTCGCAGGTGCTCAGTGACCGTCCGGAACTTCGCGGAGCTGCGCGAGCCGCGGGTGCAGCCGCCGCGCCGTTGGGCGAGCGTGTCATCGACCCTGCGCTGATCGTGTGGGACGACGCACTGAAGCCCTCTCGAACGCACGACTGGTCGGACTGGCGCGAAGCGATGCTGCAGATCGAGCAGCGCTATGCAGCGTTGCCCGTGTCGTCGGTGACTGAGCTCGTACTGACGGGCCGGCGATCCATCAAGCGCTGGCGGATACGGAACAGCGATCGGCTGCGTTGGTGGCGAGCGCGAACCCTGGCCGAGGCCTGCGCCGAATGACGCGGCTCACCACGCGCGACTATGACCCTGCCGTTGCCCGCAGGCTGGCGTCAACCGGCATGCCGATGCCACTGGCCCGTGCGCTCGCCGCGCGCGGCGTAACCAGTGATGCCGACCTGCGGCTTTCACTCGAAGGCTTGACCGCTCCCGCGGCGCTGAGCCACGTCGACGAGGCGGCGATCCTGCTGGCCGACGCCATCGAGGCCGATGCCAGGCTATTGATCGTTGCCGACTACGACTGCGACGGCGCGACCGCCTGCGCGGTCGGATTGCGCGGATTGCGCATGTTGGCGGCCGGTACGCAGGCATCGATCGATTACCTCGTGCCCAACCGCTTCGAGTACGGCTACGGTCTGACGCCCGAGATCGTCGATCTCGCCGCGCAGCGCGAGCCCGACCTGCTGATCACCGTCGACAATGGCATTGCCAGTGTCGAAGGGGTTGCACGGGCCGGCGAACTCGGCATCGAAGTGCTGATCACCGACCATCATCTGCCCGGCGCGGTACTGCCGGACGCCGCGTGCATCGTCAATCCGAACCAGCCGGGGTGCGGCTTTCCCAGCAAGCACCTCGCGGGCGTCGGCGTGATGTTCTATGTGCTGCTGGCGCTGCGCGCGGAACTGCGCGCCCGCGGCCGCTTCGATGTCGCGTCCCAGCCGCGGCTCGATGCGCTGCTGGACCTCGTCGCGCTCGGCACCGTCGCCGACGTCGTGCGCCTCGATCACAACAACCGCGTGCTGGTTGCCCAGGGGCTGCAGCGCATCCGCAGCGGCCGACTGCATCCGGGGATCGCGGCACTGTTCCAGGTGGCCGGCCGTGACGCGCGGACGGCGCGCGCGACAGACCTCGGCTTTGCGATCGGCCCACGCATCAACGCGGCCGGACGGCTGACCGACATGACGGTTGGAATCGAGTGCCTGACCACCGACAGCTTCGAACGCGGGCTGGCATTGGCGCAGCAGCTCGACGCATTGAACCGCGAGCGACGCGAGATCGAGAGCGACATGCAGCTGGACGCACTCGCCGCGATCGACGACGTCGCGGTTGCCGGTCGGACCACGATCTGCCTGTTCGACGAGTCATGGCACCAGGGCGTCGTCGGATTGGTCGCCTCGCGCATCAAGGAGAAGTTCCATCGCCCGACGATTGCCTTTGCGCGCAGCGACCAAGCGGAGCTGCGCGGTTCCGGCCGCTCGATCGACGGGGTGCACTTGCGCGACACCCTCGATCTCGTCACCAAGGTCGCGCCAACGATGGTCAAGCGCTTCGGCGGCCACGCGATGGCAGCCGGGCTCACGCTCGCGGCCGACGAATACGACAACTTCGTCGCGGCGTTCGAGGAAGCGACCCGGTCGTCATGCGACCGCTCGATCTTCGAACGCACGGTCGTTACCGACGGTGCGCTCGAACCTGGCGAATTTTCGATCGGACTGGTCGAAGCGTGCGAGCAGCATGTCTGGGGCCAGGGCTTCCCGCCGCCGCTGTTCGCCAACCAGTTCATGGTGCTCGAACAGCGGCTCGTCAATGACAAGCATCTGAAGCTCGCGCTTGACCTCGACGGCCGGCGCTTCAACGCCATCTGGTTCCGCCGAACCGAGCCCCTGCCGCGGCAGGCCACACTCGCCTACCGGCCGACCGTCGACGAGTTCAATGGCCAGCGGCGCCTGACTTTGGTCATTGAGTACCTCGGCGACGCTTGACGGCAGCTACGCTAGCCCTGAAAGTTCGCCGTATCGGCGTCAGTCGGGCCGACCCAAGAGCAAACAACGAGGAGCGGAGAGGATGAAGAACACATTGCTTGCCGGTGCGCTGCTGGCCATCGGCGCCTGGACTGCCGGCGCATCCGCGCAACCACAGGCGGTGACGGTCACGCTGGTCGGCAATCAGATTCGGGCCGACCCGAATCCGGTGGTCGTTGAACAGCGCATGGGGCGCAATGTCGTCATTCGATGGCAGCTGCCGCCAGACGCGGATTACTCGTTCGATCCAACTGGGATCGTCGTCAACGGGGAGAAGACAAGGGGAGGCGGGCTGCGGCCGCAGGATCAACTGCCACCTACGTGCCACGGCGGACCGAAACACGTGACGTGCCTCAACAAGAACACGAAACGGGGCGAGTTCAAGTACACGATTCGCCTTCTCGACCGGGGCCGCAACCTTGTCGAACTGGATCCGATCATCGTCAACCAGTAGCGCGGCCGGCAGCGGCGGAGCGTCAGGCTAACTTCCCAACGACGCTCTGCAGGGCCTCTTCATAGCCCCACTGGGCCCCATCTGCCTGGGCGTGAGCGAACCGCTCCGCGCCCATGGCCAGGCGGCATTCATCGACGCGCGGCATCAGGAATGCCGCGTCGGTGCTGTCCCGGTGCAGACCGGAACGCTCCGCCTGCGCTTCGGCCGCGCCATAGTATCGGGCGCAGTCTTCGCTTCCACCTCTGGCCGCGCAGTAGCCGGACATCACGTCGAGCACCGCCTGCCCCGCCAGCTGCGAGCCTGTCGCCAAGGTGTCTGCCAGCGCCTCGCGCAGCAGCGACCTCGCATCCTCGACACGCTGCCGCTCGATGGCCACCATCGCCAGATTGAGCAGGCCGATCGCCACGCTCTCCTGATCCTTAAGACCACGCACGATCTCGGTGGCCTCGCGGTAAAGCGCTTCGGCCTGGAAAAAATCGCGCTGCTGGCGCATCAGTTGCCCGCGGCAGAACAGCGCCGACGCAAGCTGGCGCGGATTGCCCACCTCACGTGCCAGTTGGACGCCTTCATCGAACAATTCCCGCGCTCGATCGAGATCGCCCACCGCCTGGCAGGCGAATCCCAGCGACTGCAAAGCTGGCGCGATGCGATCACGGTCACCCAGTTCGCGCGCGATCGCAAGGCTTTGCTCGAGGTAGCGCTGCGCCTCGGAGTGGCGGCCCATGAAGCCACAAAACTGGCCGACGTCTGCCAGTGCCCGGCAACGCCGGACGCTGTGCTCTGCCGTCGCAGTACGTGCGAGAGCCTCGACCGTCAGGCGATGTCCGAGCGACAACAACCCACGCTGGTACCAGTAGAGCTTCAGCGAATGCATCAGTTCAAGGCCGAGGTCCACCCCGTTCTCCACCTCGTCGCACCCGCGATGCACGGCGAGCAGGTTTTCGCGTTCGACGTCGAGTTCGGTCAGCCACCGCCCGGCCTCAGGACCGACGAGACCGTCGCGCGCCCGCTCCGCGAGGGCGAGGCACCACGCCAGATGATGTGATCGCGTCGCACCACCGTCGGTCGACTTGCCGAGCCGCTCGGCCGCATACTGACGCACGGTTTCGAGCATCCGATAGCGATTGCCCTCTGCCTCCAGCACGACCATCGACTTGTCGACCAGGTTGGCCAACAGGTCGACCAGATCCTGGGCTTCGAGCGTGCCGCCGCTGCAGGCCGCCTCGGCCGCCTCAAGTGTCCATCCGCCCGCGAACACGGACAACCTCTGGAACAGAGTCTGCTCAGGCGGCGGCAGAAGGTCGTACGACCAGTCGATCAGCGCCCGCAGCGTCTGCTGCCGGGGCAATACTGTTCGGTCGGCGGCTGTCAGCAGCCTGAAGCGGTCCTGCAGACGAGCTGCGATGGCTTCCACCGCTATCGCCCGTGTCCGCGCGGCAGCGAGTTCGATCGCCAGCGGAATCCCATCCAGTCGTCGGCAGATCTCCGCCACCGCCGCCGCGTTCTTCTTGGTCAGCTGGAATGAGGGCTGCGCGGCCGATGCGCGGTCAACAAAGAGCCGCACCGACTCCAGCCGCAACAGCGCCTCGGGCAAGGGTGGCATCTCAGCGCCCGGCGACGGGAGCGGCGTGACGTGGAACACCGTTTCTCCGGCAATACGCAGCGAATCGCGGCTCGAGGCGAGCACCCGGATCTGCGGACCCGCCTGCAACAGCCGTTTCGCGAGGTCAGCGCACTCGTGCACCAGGTGCTCGCAGTTGTCGAGAACGAGGAGCAGCTTCCGGTCGCGAACATGGTGAGCAAGCGCGTCCGTGACGGTACCGCCGGGCTCTTCCTTGACTCCGAGCACGGAAGCTGTTGCCTGCGGCACCAGGAGAGGATCGGACAGCGCGGCCAGTTCGACGAACCACACGCCGTCCGGATAGTCGTCGAGCACGATGGCCGCCACCTGCATCGACAGCCTGGACTTGCCCAGACCGCCCATGCCCAGCAGGGTCAGCAGCCGGCTGTTCGCCAGCAAATGCTTCACCTGCTCCATCTCGCGCTCGCGGCCGACAAAGGAGTTCAGCTGCTGGGCGAGATTGTTTGGCGTACTCGCCATAGAACGCAGCGGCGGAAATTCCGTACGCAGCTTCGAGTGCACAATCTGGAACAGCTGCTCGGCCGTGCCGAGGTCGCGCAAGCGGACGGCGCCGAGGTCGCGCAGTACGACGTCCTGCGGTAGCCGGCCCGACACACGGTCGGCCACCGCCCGCGAGAGCAAGACCTGGCCGCCGTGCGCCGCGCTCATGATGCGCGCCGCGCGGTTCACGGCCGGACCATAGAAATCGTTGTCGCGTCGCTGATCGGCACCGAGGTGCAGGCCGCAGCGAACTCTGAGCGGTACCAGATCGAGGTGCGGCTCGGCCAGTACCAACTGCAGATCGATCACCGCCGCGACCGCGTCGGCCGGATCCTCGAACGCGGCGTGGACACCATCACCGGTCATTTTGACTACGGTGCCGCGATGACGCTCAACCGCGGAGCGCGAGATCCCGTCGTGCCACGCCACCGTGCGAGCGGCGCGTGCCGGGTCGGCTTCCCACAGCCGCGTGCTGCCCTCGATATCCGAGAACAGGTACGTGACCGTGGTGGCAATTGACTCCATCATCAGCGCACCGGTTTGCTCGTGTCCTACGTTGCAAGCGCGCGCAGTTTACGTCGGTGCGCGGTGCGCGGCACAGCGCGGGTGTGAAGGAGTCGCGTCGCGTCTAGGTATTACTTCGCTGACGCTCGAACAGAAGTAGAGCGAGCCCGCAAGCCAATCCGAGCAACAGGGTCGCCAGCACCGGTAGCCAAACCCGGCGCCAGCCGATGCTCGAAACACTGGACACCGCGAAGATCAGCAGCGCGGCAGTCCCGACCCAGATGTTGACGCCGGCGCGGCCTGAACCTGCGCCGGCCCACAGCCAAGCCAGCAATCCCTGCGGCGCGCCACCAAACGCCGCGAACGTGGGAATGAGCGGCGCAATGGCGGCGATGGCAGCGACAATGGCCAGGGCAAGGTAGACCCACGCAAGCGGCGACAGTGAAGCGGAGGTCACGTGCCGCGACACAATGGCACGCGCCTTTGCATCGCCTGCAACTTCTACTTCGCCTTCCGTAGCGTCCTCGTCAGCGCCCGCTCGGTCGGCGAGAGCCTCCTCGACTCCGTTCGCTGTTTTCGCGGCGTGCGCTGCACTGAAACATTCGCGCATGAAACGGCCCATGCGTTCGGTCGCATCGACGGCCTCCGGCAGAAACTCGAAGCTGGGAAACACGTGAGGCATGTCGTGCCACACCTCGAGCGTGGCGCTGGGACAGCGTGAAGCAAAGCGGACCGAATCGTCGAGCAGCAGCTCGGTGCTTCCGACCAATATCAGGATAGGCGGCAGTCCGTCCAAATCGCCCATCAATGGCGATGCATACGGATTTTCTCTGAGCTTCTCATCCGGCACATACAGCGGCGCCAATGCAAAAAACAGGGCCGGCGCGAACATCGCGTCGTGGCCCTCATTACGGCGAATCGAATCGCCGCCGAAGGTAGCGTCGGTTAGCGGTGACATGGCGACTGCGCCCGCCGGCAACGGCAAACCTTCGTCGCGCACGCGCAGCAGCAAGGCCAGCGTCAGGTTGCCGCCAGCCGAATCGCCGGCCACCACGATGTCGGCCGGCCGGAATCCGCTGTCGAGCAAAAAGCGGTAGGCCGACATACAGTCGTCGAGCGCAGCCGGAAACGGATGCTCGGGAGCAAGCCGGTAGCTGGGCATCAGCGCCCGCGCCCTCGCCTCCTTCGCGATTCGCGCAACTAATGACGAATGCAGCGACGGCGTTTCCATGACGAAGGCGCCGCCGTGCAGATAAAGAATCACGCGGTTCTTGCGTGCCCCTTTAGCGCCGATCCACAGAGCCTTGACATCGCCGATCGCGACCTCAGTCACGCGAGCTTCGTGCGGTGTCTTCGGGTAGGCTCGGTCGAAACGCGCGCCCCACTTCCGGAGGTCTTGGTAGTCGGGACGGACGGCGAGACGATCGCGCATCAGGCGCAGTGATGGGACCAGGGCCTGCCTGCTCAGAAATTCGCGCAGCTCGAACATGGCCTTTCGCTCCAGAGGATCACGCCGCCTATAATTCGCGCCATTTTCAGCGCACACAAGCCGAAGGTACACGATGGAATCCGAGCGCCTGAACCAGATCGAGGGTACCGTCGCCGACCTGCGCGGGCGCCTGGCTGAACTGCGGAGGTATCTTTGACGTCGATGTGAAGGAAGCCCGGCTCGAGGAAGTCAACCGCGCGCTCGAAGACCCCAAGGTCTGGGACGACCCGAAGCGCGCCCAGGAGCTCGGCAGGGAAAAGAAGACGCTCGATCTCGTCGTGCAGAAGATGCACGAGCTCGCGGCCGGCGTGCGCGACGCCGGCGAACTGTTCGAGATGGCGCGCAGCGACGACGACGACGCCACTCTCCACTCGGTCGAAGCCGACGTCACCGAGCTCGGGCGACACGTGGCCGATCTCGAATTCCAGCGGATGTTCAACAATCCGCTCGATCCCAACAATTGCTTCATCGAGATCCAGGCGGGCGCCGGTGGCACCGAGGCCCAGGACTGGGCCGGCATGCTGGAACGCATGTACCTGCGCTACGCCGAGCGGCGCGGCTTCAAGCCGGAACTGCTCGACGAGTCGGAAGGCGAGGTCGCCGGCATCAAGGGCGCGACACTGAAGATCAGTGGCGACTACGCCTACGGCATGCTGCGCACCGAGACCGGCATCCACCGGCTGGTGCGCAAGTCGCCATTTGACTCGAACGCACGCCGCCACACCTCGTTCGCCAGCGTGTTCGTGTACCCGGAAGTCGACGAGTCGGTCGAGGTCGAAATCAATCCGGCTGACCTGCGCATCGACGTCTATCGTGCCTCCGGGGCCGGCGGGCAGCACGTCAACAAGACCGAATCGGCAGTGCGCATCACGCATCTGCCGACCAACATCGTCGTGCAGAGCCAGAACGATCGCTCGCAGCACCGCAACCGCGCCGAGGCGATGGCGATGCTGAAGTCGCGGCTGTACGAACTGGAGCTGCGCAAGCGGCAAGCCGAGCAGAACAAGCTCGAAGAAGCCAAGACCGACATTGGCTGGGGCCACCAGATCCGTTCGTATGTTCTCGACCAATCGCGCATCAAGGACCTGCGGACCAACGTCGAGATCGGCAACACCCAGGCGGTGCTGGACGGCGATCTTGACGACTTCATCGAGGCGAGCCTCAAGCAGGGCGTCTAATGCTGCGCCCGGCCATCGAGCAACCGGAACTGCTGCCGCTCGCCCCAGGCGCGGCGAGCCGTCGCATCGTGCTGCGCTGCTACCGATTTGGCGACGGCGCGGCGCTATTCACTGCGCTGGCCCCGCATCGCGACGAGTTGATGCAGTGGATGGAGTGGCCGCGGAGGCACCAGCGCGTCGAGGACTCGGAGTCGTATGCGCGGCGGATGCACGCCGAGTTCATGCTTCGCCGGTCGATGCCGATGGCCATTTTCGAAGCCGCCAACGGCCGCTATCTCGGCGGCGCCGGCTACCACATCCCCGACTGGACCACACCTAAGGCCGAGATCGGATACTTTCTGGTGCCGCCGGCCCGCGGCGCAGGAATCGCCAGCGATGTCGTGCGGCTGCAGATCCACTATGCGTTCGACCAGATGCAGGTGAATCGCATCTGGGGCTCGTGCGACGCGGCCAACCGTGCCAGCGCGGGCGTGATGCGGCGCGCCGGCATGGTGGAGGAAGGATTGCTGCGCGCCGATACGCGCGATCATCACGGCACGGTGCGCGACACGTTGGTCTTCGGCTTGACGATCACCGACTATCCCGCCTGGTCGGCGGCGCAGGGCATGTCCGATCTCGAATACCTTGCGGGTAGCGCATGAATGCAAAAAAGCTGGTGATACTGACTGGCGCCTCACGCGGCCTGGGGGCAGCGATCGCTCGGCAACTGCTGCAGCCTGACGTGCTGCTGCTGACTTTGTCGCGTCGGCCCAATACCGCGCTCGACGACGCCGCGCGCACGGCGGGCGCCGCGCTGGAGCAGTGGGCGATCGACGTCGGCCACGACGTCGGGGCCGCAGCCCGGCTCGAAGCCTGGCTGCAGCAGCGTGCGGGCGCGCAGCTCGTCTCGGCGGCACTGATCAACAACGCCGGCATCGTCGGGCGTGTCGGCCCGATCGAACGCAGCGAAGCCGACCTGCTCGCATCGGTGCTGCGCATCGACCTCGAGGCGCCCATCCTGCTGACCGCCGCGTTCCTGCGCGCCACGCGCGACTGGGCGATCGACAAGCGCGTGCTGAACATCTCATCGGGCGCCGGCAAACGCGCGGTCGCCGGATGGGCGACGTATTGCGCAGCCAAGGCCGGGCTCGATCACTTCTCGCGCGTGGTCGCGCTCGACGAGACGCGGCTGCCCAACCCGACACGTATCGTCGCGCTCGCACCCGGCGTGATCGACACCGACATGCAAGGCGAATTGCGCTCGGCCGAATCGGCTGGCTTCCCCGAACAGCATCACTTCGTCGAACTGAAGGCGAGCGGGCAGTTGCCGACGCCCGAAGCCGCCGCGGCGCGCGTGCTTGCCTATCTGGCGCGACCCGATTTCGGAACCCAACCCGTCGCCGACGTGCGCGACGCCTAGAACCTATCTCATGAACGATCGCAACGCTCCGCCGCCCGCCGACGAGAACCAGATCATCGCCGAGCGGCGCGCCAAGCTTGCCGCGCTGCGCGCGCGGGGACCGGCGTTTCCGAACGATTTCCGGCGCACGCACGAAGCCGGCCGGCTGCACACCGACTACGGCCATCTGTCTCGGGAGGAACTCGAGGCACGGCCGATCTCGGTCGCGGTGGCCGGACGCATGATGCTGAAGCGGCTGATGGGCAAGGTGAGCTTCGCCACGGTGCAGGACGGCAGCGGCCGCATCCAGTTCTTCGTGGCGAAGGACGACGCCGGCGAAGCCGCGCTAGAGGAGTTCAAGCGCTGGGACATCGGCGACCTGATCGCCGCGCGTGGCGTGCTGTTCAAGACGCAGAAGGGCGAGCTGTCGGTCCGCGTCAACGAGCTGCGGCTGTTGGCGAAGTCGCTGCGGCCACTGCCCGATAAGTTCCACGGGCTCGAGGACCGCGAGCAGCGCTACCGTCAGCGCTATGTCGATCTGATCGTGAACGAGGAAGCGCGCGCTGCTTTCCTGATCCGCAGCAAGACGATCGCAGCGATGCGCGAATTCATGGTGGCCGAAGGCTTCCTGGAAGTCGAGACACCGATGCTGCAGGTGATCCCGGGCGGTGCCGCGGCCAAGCCCTTCGTCACGCACCATAACGCGCTCGACATCGACATGTTCCTGCGCATCGCGCCGGAGTTGTATCTGAAGCGGTTGGTGGTCGGCGGCTTCGAGCGTGTGTTCGAGATCAACCGCAACTTCCGCAACGAAGGCGTCAGCCCGCGGCACAACCCGGAATTCACGATGATGGAGTTCTACGCCGCTTACCACGAATACACGTGGCTGATGGACTTCACCGAACGGCTGCTGCGCCATGCGGCGATCGCCGCCACCGGCTCGGCCGTGCTGCAGTACCAGGGGCAGACGATCGACCTCGATCAGCCGTTTGCCCGCATGACCATCGCGCAGGCGATCTGTGCGCACGCACCGCAATACACCGACGAGCGGTTGGCCGACCGCGCCTGGCTGCACCACGAGCTGCGGGACCGTGGCAGCACGCATGCCGAGGAAGCCGGCCTCGGCGCGCTGCAGCTCGCGTTGTTCGAGGAAGTGGCGGAAGCGAAGCTCGTTCAGCCGACCTACATCGTCGATTATCCGGTCGAAGTTTCACCGCTAGCGCGCGCATCCGACACGCGGCCCGAGGTCACAGAGCGCTTCGAACTGTTCATCGCAGGTCGCGAAACCGCGAACGGCTTTTCCGAGCTCAACGACCCCGAGGACCAGGCCGCTCGCTTCAACGAGCAGGCACGGGCCAAGGCCGCCGGTGACGAGGAAGCGATGTACTACGACGCCGATTACGTGCGTGCCCTCGAATACGGCATGCCGCCCGCGGCCGGCTGCGGGGTCGGAGTCGACCGTTTCGTGATGCTGCTAGCCGACTCGCCAAGCATCCGCGACGTGATCCTGTTTCCCCATATGCGGCCCGAAGTCTGATGCCCCGGGCTGACCGACTGGTTGCGATCGTCGCGCTATTGCAGCCGCGCGCGCAGCCGCCACGCCCCGCCAACCTGCGCCCGCTGCTGGCGGCCGGAGCGACCATCGGCTGGGTGTCTCCGGCGATCTCCGATTTCTTGTGCGCGCAGGCGACCGGTTTCAGCCAACGCGCGGGCAATCTGTTGATGATGGACGATGGGCTCGATAGCTCGGGCCGCAGTGCCCTGCTGTTCGAAGCGACACGGCGCCTACGCGATGCAGGTTTGATCCGCGGATGGCGCGACGAGGCACTGGCGGTGCGCGAGAGCCCCGGCGGTCCGACACTCGCATCAATCGAGCGCGCGGCGTGCCGCGCACTTGGCATCACCACCGAAGCGGTGCACCTGAACGCGTTCGCCGATGACGGCACGCTAGTGGTGGCGCGGCGCGCGGCAAATAAGTCGATCGACCCCGGGCTGTGGGACAACCTGGTCGGCGGCATGGTGCCGGCCGCGGAAACGCGCGAACAGGCGCTCGAACGCGAGGCGTGGGAAGAAGCCGGGCTGGAACTCGATCGCATGGAGGTTCACCGCGGGCGGTCGGTTCACGTGCGGCGACCGGTGCCCGAGGGCTACCAGTCGGAATGGATCCGCATCTACGAGACCACGCTCAGCGCCGACATCCGATGCGCCAATCAGGATGGCGAGGTGGATGCAATCGAGTCCCATTCGATCGGCGACGTGCTGGATGAGATCGAGCGCGACCATTTCACACTCGAATCCGCGCTGGTTACGCTCGAGAGCCTGACCCGTCGCGGCGGCTTCGACACTCCGCCGGGGCTCTACGAGTGATCGTCGACGCCGTCGTCGTCGGACCGCGATAATCGGAGTAGCTCAGCCGACCTCTTCGATCCAAGCCGCCTGGATCGCCTCGAGGATCTTCTCGCCCGACCGTTTCGGGTCATCGGCAAAACCCGTTAGTTCACAGACCCAGCGATGCAGGTCGGTGAAGCGGATCGTGTGCGGATCGACCTCCGGGTGTGCCTCGGCGAGCGCGATGGCGAGTTCCGGGATGTCGGTCCACTTCATGTCATCCGGCCTTCGACCAGGCAAGCAGCAGGATCGTCGCGCCAGGCGCTACGCAACACGTCACCGCGATGATCTCGGGCCAGATATCGCGCGACAGCAGGCGCCAGAGCGCCGATTGGCAGAGCAGGAGCAGCATGAGTCTTCACCATTCAAAAGCCTCCGCCTGCTCGATCTTGTCTCGTGGGTGCCGGTGACGCGCGACACGACATCATGCTATCGGGGCGCCCGCTCGCGCTATTTGGTTTCTTTCGCATGATTGATGCTGTATTTCGGGATTTCGACGGTCAAGTCGGTGTCCCGCACGATGGCCTGGCACGACAGCCGCGACACCGGCGTCAGTCCCCAGGCGCGGTCGAGCAGGTCCTCTTCGGTGTCCGACGCCGGCGGCAACGATGAAAAGCCCGAGCGGATGATGCAGTGGCAGGTCGTGCAGGCGGCCACCTTGCCGCACGCGTGCTCGATGTCGACCCCATGATCCAACAGCGCATCCGCGAGCGAGCCGCCGGTCTCGGCCTCGAATTGCGCGCCGTTCGGGCACAGCTCGTCGTGAGGCAGCACGGTGATCTTCGGCATACGGTTCCACGGCGCCCGCTACTTCGCGAGTTCCTCGATGGTGCGGCCGGCAAGCGCCGCGCGTATCGAGCGATCCATCCGGCGTGCCGCAAAATCGTCGGTACCGGCAATCAGCGCTTCGGTCGCCGCGCGGATGACGGCGGCATCGTTGTCGTGCAGATGGCGCGAAAGGTCGGCCAGTAGGCGCTCGATCGCATTGCGCTCGTCGGCATTCAGCAGGTCACCATCGCTGGCCAGCGCCGCCAGTGTCGCCTCGAGCAACCGCTGTGCTTCGACCTGCTGCTCGCGCAGAGCACGCGCCCGCATGTCGTCGTCGGCGGACCCGAAGGATTCGCGCAGCATGCGGGCGATCTCGTCGTCCGACAGCCCGTAGGACGGCTTGACGGTAATCGCCGACTCCACGCCACTGACCGTTTCGCGCGCGGCCACCGACAGCAACCCGTCCGCATCGACGGTGAACGTGACACGCACGCGGGCCGCTCCCGCCACCATCGGCGGAATACCGCGCAGTTCGAAGCGCGCCAGCGAGCGGCAGTCGGACACGAGTTCGCGTTCGCCCTGCACCACGTGTATAGCCATCGCCGTCTGGCCATCCCGGAACGTCGTGAATTCCTGCGCACGTGCGACGGGGATCGTCGAGTTGCGCGCGATGATCTTCTCGACCAGCCCGCCCATGGTTTCGAGGCCGAGCGACAGCGGAATCACGTCGAGCAGCAGCCAGTCGTCGCCCGCCGCACGGTTTCCTGCAAGCAAGCTCGCCTGCATCGCGGCTCCGAGCGCGACCACCTTGTCCGGATCAATATTAGTCAGCGGTGTCTGTCCGAAGAAGGTCGCCACCGCCTTGCGCACGTGCGGCATGCGCGTGGCACCGCCCACCATGACTACGCCGTCGATGTCGGACGCGACGACACCCGCGTCGGCTAGTGCCTTGCGGCATGCGGCGAGCGTCTTGTCCACCAACGGCCGCGTGATGCGCACAAATTCGTCGCTCGGCGTGGCGACATCAACGACCTCGCCGGTTGCCAGCACGGCATTGGCGCGCACTTCGGTCTCCACCGACAGCCGCTCCTTGACTTCGCGCGCCTTCATCATCAGGGCGCGCGCATCGTGCGCCGACAGCGGCAGCAGCTTCGACTGCTCGATCAGCCAGCAGAACAAGCGGTGATCGAAGTCGTCGCCACCCAGCATCGAGTCGCCACCCGTGGCGAGCACTTCGAACACACCCTTGCTGAGTTTCAAGATCGAGATGTCGAAGGTGCCCCCACCGAGGTCGTACACGGCATAGATGCCACGGGCGCCGTGATCGAGACCGTACGCCACCGCCGCAGCGGTCGGTTCGTTCAGCAGACGCAGGACATTAATGCCTGCCAGCCGAGCCGCGTCTTTCGTCGCCTGGCGCTGCGAGTCGTCGAAGTAGGCCGGAACCGTGATGACGGCGCCGACGAGTTCGCCCCCCAGCGAGAGTTCGGCCCGGGCCCGCAGCACCTTGAGGATCTCGGCCGAGACTTCGACGGGGCTCTTCACGCCGCCGGCAGTGCGTAGATGCAGCATGCCGACCTCGTGATCACTGGTTTCTGCGAAGTCGTACGGCAGGTTCTCGACATACTGCACATCGGCTCTGGCGCGGCCCATCAACCGCTTGACCGACACGACGGTGTTGCGCGGATCGCTCGACTGATGGCGCTGAGCGCTGTAACCGACTTCAGTCGTCCCGTCGCCGAGGTAGCGCACCACCGACGGCAGCAGCGAACGCCCTTCGTCATCGTCGATGACGACCGGGATGCTGTTGCGCACCGTGGCCACCAGCGAATTCGTGGTGCCGAGGTCGATCCCGACAGCGAGCCGATGCTGATGGGGAGCGGTGGCTGCGCCGCCGGGTTCGGCGATCTGCAGCAGTGCCATTAGGCCGATGCCTGCCGGCGCCCGGCGACATGCGCTTCGCGCGCCGCACTGATGTCTTCGGCAAAGCGTTCGATGAACATCAGTTGCCGGACGAGCTGGGACGCCGCGGCGTGATCACCGCGCTCGTCGATGGCCTGCCCGATTTCGGCGATCAGGCGATCGCGCTCCGATTTCATCGTCGACTCGAGCGAGTCGAGCGACGTCGGATCGCGGCTGGAATCTTCCAGCGACTCGCGCCAGTTCATCTGCTGCACCAGGAATTCGGCGGGCATCGCCGAATTGGAACCGGCGTCTACCGGCACGCCGGCCCGCTCACACAGGTACTGCGCCCTGCGGAGCGGAGATCGCAGCGTGCGGAATGCCTCGTTGGCGCGTGCTGCCCACTGCATCGCGACACGTCGCCCGGCCGCGCTGGCGGCCGCGTGGCGGTCGGGGTGCACCTTGGACTGCACCTCCTTGTGGGCGCGCTCCAGTGCCGCCTCGTCGATCGCAAAGCGGGCTGGCAACGCGAACAACGCGAAGTGGTCTGGATGCGACATGGCGAAGTCGGCTCGCTGGGAGCCTCCGCCGGCGGGACTAGACGTTGAAGGACTCGCCGCAACCGCAGCGGTTCTTCTCGTTCGGATTGTTGAACCGGAAGCCTTCGTTCAGGCCATCGCGGACGAAGTCGAGTTCGGTGCCGTCGATGTAGGCCAAGCTTTTGGGATCCACCAGGATCTTCACGCCATGGCTTTCGAACGCGCTGTCTTCCGGATGTACCGAATCCGCGTATTCGAGTTTATAGGCCATGCCCGAACAGCCGGTCGTGCGGACGCCGAGGCGCACGCCGATGCCCTTGCCGCGCTTCTCGAGGAATCCTGCGACATGCTGCGCCGCACGTTCGGTGATGGTGACCGCCATTGGCCTGGGTTCTCCGATCGACGGCTCAGGCCGCCGCCTTCTGTTCAAAGGACTTCGCAGTAGCCGACTGTGCCGACTTGCCGTGCTTAACTCGATAGTCCTCGACCGCCGCCTTGATCGCATCTTCCGCGAGAATCGAGCAGTGGATCTTCACCGGCGGCAGCGCGAGTTCCTCAGCGATCTGCGTGTTGCGTATCGTCGCGGCTTCATCGAGCGACCTGCCCTTGACCCATTCAGTGACCAGCGACGACGATGCGATGGCCGAACCGCAACCATAGGTCTTGAAGCGCGCATCCTCGATGATGCCGTGCTCGTTGACCTTGATCTGCAGCTTCATCACGTCGCCGCAGGCGGGTGCGCCGACCATACCGGTGCCGACGCTGTCGTCACCCTTGTCGAATGAACCGACGTTGCGCGGATTCTCGTAGTGATCGATGACTTTCGTGCTGTATGCCATAGCGTTACTCCTGCGGCCTCAGTGGGCTGCCCACTGCACCGAGTTCAGGTCGATGCCGTCCTTGTACATTTCCCACAGCGGCGACATCTCCCTCAGCCGCGCCACCTGGCGTGTGACCAGGTTCACGGTGTAATCGATTTCGTCCTGCGTCGTAAAGCGCCCGACCGTAAACCGGATCGAGCTGTGCGCCAGTTCATCGCTGCGCCCGAGTGCTCGCAGCACGTACGACGGTTCGAGCGAAGCCGACGTGCATGCAGAGCCGGACGACACCGCAATGTCCTTGATCGCCATGATCAGGCTCTCGCCCTCGACGAAGTTGAAGCTGGCGTTCAGATTGTGCGGAACGCGCCGCTCCAGGTCCCCGTTCAGATACACCTGCTCGATCTGCGATACCCCCGTCCACAGGCGATCGCGCAGCATGCGGATGCGCTCATTCTCGGTCGCCATTTCCTCATGGGCGATGCGAAAAGCTTCGCCCATGCCGACGATCTGATGTGTGGGCAGTGTGCCCGAGCGCAAGCCACGTTCATGGCCACCGCCGTGCATCTGCGCCTCCAGCCGGACGCGCGGCTTGCGCCGCACGAACAGCGTCCCGACGCCTTTCGGCCCGTAGGTCTTGTGCGCGGAGAACGACATCAGGTCGACCTTCAGTTGCTCGAGGTCGACCACCACCTTGCCGGTGGCTTGGGCGGCGTCGACGTGAAACATGATGCCGCGCGCACGGCACATGTCGCCAATGGCCGGGATGTCCTGGATGACGCCGATCTCGTTGTTGACATACATGACCGACACCAGCGCCGTGTCGGGACGCAGGCTCGACTCGAGCTTGCCGAGATCGAGCAGTCCATTGGTCTCCACATCCAGATACGTGACCTCGAAGCCCTCGCGCTCGAGTTCGCGCATGGTGTCGAGCGTCGCCTTGTGCTCGGTTTTCACCGTCACCAGGTGTTTGCCCTTGTCCTTGTAGAAGTGCGCAGCGCCCTTGAGCGCGAGGTTGATCGACTCAGTGGCGCCGGAGGTCCAGATCAGTTCGCGCGGATCGCAGTTGACCAGCGCGGCGACGTGGCCGCGTGCATCCTCGACCGCCTTTTCCGCTTCCCAGCCGAACGCGTGGCTGCGAGAGGCCGCATTGCCGAAATGATCTCGCAACCACGGAACCATCGCATCCACGACGCGCGGATCTACCGGCGTCGTTGCCGAATAGTCGAGATAGATCGGAAGCTGCATATCTCCCTGCCCCGTTTAAGTCAACGCGGTCTCGTTCTTCTGGTCAACCTCGGGCCGCGCCGACACGCGATTATCGTGCAACGTGGCAGGCGTGCCAGCTCTGCTTGCGCGGGCCTTTTGCTGCTCGACCAGGTCGGCCAGGCTGACCGAATCCAGATATTCGACCATCTTGGCGTTCAGATTGGCCCACAAATCGTGAGTCATACAGCGCTGATCGTCGAGACAGTTTTCCTTGCCCCCGCACTGCGTGGCATCAAGCGGCTCGTCGACCGCGAAGATGATGTCAGCCACGGTGACCTCCCGAGCTACGCGGCCCAGTGTGTACCCACCACCCGGTCCGCGAGTACTCTCGACGAGTTCATGCCGGCGCAGCTTGCCGAACAGCTGCTCTAGGTATGACAGCGAAATCTTTTGGCGTTGGCTGATTCCCGCCAAAGTGACCGGCCCGTTGTGTTCGCGCAATGCGAGGTCGATCATCGCCGTCACGGCAAAGCGTCCTTTCGTGGTCAGTCTCATCGCAGGCTTTCCTAAGTGGGTGGAAGGTTGGTATGTGACCTTCCGCGATGACTAAAAATTCCCGACGGATTTCGTAGGACATTGTACTAATCCCGACTAATACAGTCAACTTTTAGGCCATCGGTTCAGAAATGAAAGCGGCGCCCGCAGGCGCCGTTCCCGATCTGCCGAGAACCCTTAAAGGCGAGCGGGTTTTCGCCGGGCGCGCAGCGAAATAAGAAATGGCATCAACAGGGTTAACGCCAGTTGCCACGGCTCGACTGCCCCACCACCGCCAACGTTGGATGGCGACAGTGCCGATGAGGACGGGGCCATAGGAGCGACGTTGGTGCCGGCCGAGGTCGAGATCGCCGTGTTGCCCATTCCGCCCAGGGCAACCGAGGCCGTTCCAACGCTATGCGAGATCACCACGTTGGCGCTCTTGCTGCCCGCGCTCTGCGGCTTGAATTCCGCTTCGATCTCGCAACTGGCATCGACCGCCATGGTGCCCGCCGCACAGGTACTCGCGCCGCCAATCTTGAAGTCCGCAGCGTGGGTCCCGCCGATCTGAACGGAGTTGATCATCAGTGCGGCATTGCCGGTATTGGTCAGCGTGGTCCGTTGTGCGGTCGACGGTGCACCGAGGGCAGTCGCCGGAAAACTCAGCGCGCTGGCGGCAACCGTCGCAGCGCCCACCGGCGTGATGACGCCCGGTCCGCTCAACGGAATCGTATGCGGCGATCCAGTCGCGTTCGAAGTGATCGTCAGATTGCCGCTGCGCGCTCCCGTTGCGGCCGGCGTGAAGGTTACGTTGATCGTGCAACTGGCTCCCGGCGCAAGATTTCCGACGCAGTTGCCAGTGGAGGCGAATTCGGGAGTGGGCGTCGAGGTCGCTGCCGTGATCGAAACCGCCAGAGTCCCGTTGTTGGTGACCACGACCGGCCGCGCGGCGCTGGTGGTCCCCACCGTCTGCGTGTTGAAAACAATCGAAGTCACACTGCGCGCGATGCTCGGCGTAGCGACGGCTGAAGCCGTACCGGTCAGCGTGATCGTCGGATTCGTCGCCGCGTTCGACTGGAATGTGAAGGTCGCCGTGCGCATGCCGGCGGCCATCGGCGTGAACGCCGCGCCCACCGCGCAGGTGCCGCCCGCTGCGACCGTGACCGACGCTCCCACGCACGATCCGGTCGCGGTGAACTCGGCTGCATTGGTCCCCGCCTTGGCGATGCCGGTGATCGTCAGCGGACCGCCACCTGAGTTGGTCAGAACCACGTTGGCCGGCGTCGACGTCGAGTTGGTGACCGCAATCTGCGTCGAGACAAACGTCAGTGTGGTTCCGCTGAGCGCGATCGCCGATCCATTGGCTGCGGCCGGGTTGACGATATATGCGGCAAGGTCGGCCGCGTCGGTCGCATTGACGAAACCGATCAGTGACTTCATCAAATCCTGGCTGTTGATCGCAGCCAGGATCACGTTTCCATTCGTTCCCCTTTTGATGTTGCGCAGGTTGCCGTTCGGGTCCGCTCCGTGACAGACGTTCGGATCCGAGCAGGTCAGATAGGCCGGATTCAGCTTGGTGTTGTAGAGCAGCTTGCCTCGTACGGCGTTCTGCGACCACGCCGAGGACGCGACTAGGCCGAGCAGCAGGCCTATCAAGGTGCGGGAGATCATTCGATTTCCTTCGTTGAGGACTTGACCAAAGCGTCACGGCCGTCAGGGGGATCTGCCGACCCGAAAAACAACCCTCGGGCGGGGGAGTTCCGTCGATCACCGGAATAGCGGGTACCAAGCCCCGCCAGTAGTCCCAGCAGCGCCACCATGCAGACCAGTCCGACGCTCCCGCCACCGCCCGAGCTCGGCGCATTGGCGGCGCTGTCCGCCGATGGCGGTGCAGCGGCCATGACCGATCCGGCCAACGGCACCAGCGTGGTTCCGTTCGTGGTCGTCAGGCCGATCGACGCCGTGCGCGTCAGCGACGAACCGGCAGCCGGCGTGAAGGTCACATTGACCGTGCAGTTGCCGGTATACGGCGGCAACGTCACTCCCGGACACGTCGAGGCGGTAACACGAAAGTCGGCCGCGTCGCCGCCAGTCGCGATCGTCACGGCACTGTTGGTGACGAACACGAGGTCCGCGGTGCCGACATTCGAAATGGTGACGGTTGAAGACGCGGTTGCGCCCACCGCTGTCGCCGGAAAGATCGGTCCGCTCAGTGGCGAATACTGCAATGACGGCGCCGGGCCCGCCAGGCCCGCGATATATGCCGCGAGATCACCGCGCTGCGTCGCCGTCAGGGCCGGGAAGAGGAGGTTCATTCCCGTCACCGCACCGCCAAGCGTGGTGCCGTTGAGCGCCGCGTTGAGAGCCTCGAGCGCCTTGCCGAAGCTCATCGTGCCGGCTGCACCTGCCGGCGTCGCACGGTTCGTGATGCTGTTGCGTATGCTGGTCAGCGAATTCGCAGCGGCGGAGTTAGTCGTCGAATGACATCCCTCGCACGGCGGCGAAAGCGTCGTCGTGAAAAGCTGCTGGCCCACAGTCGAGTCGCCGGTCGTCTGAGCCATGGAGGGCGCGTCCGCCGTGACAAGCAGGACGGCACCGAGAATGCGCGCGGCAAAGGTGTATCGAATGCGCAGCACGAATTCCTTCTGAGGAGTCTGCCCGCGGCCGGAGTTCACCGCGGACGATCGTGACCGCGCGCGGTGCGCGGCGCAGAGCGGATTTTCTGCGAGCGAAGAGGGTCTTTCGATCCGCCTTATGTCCTAGCCCCGACGGGTCATCGGAACGAACCAACGGAGGGTTCAGGGGCTTAGCGCGTGAGCGAGATCGCGCTTGAGGTCCTCCACGGACTCGAGTCCGACTGCGATGCGGATCAGTCCTTCGTGGATGCCCGCCCGCCGGCGCGCGTCGGCGCCGATGCGGCCATGAGTGGTCGTGGCCGGATGCGTGATCGTCGTGCGCGTGTCACCAAGGTTGGCGGTGATCGACATCAGTCGCACCCGATCGATGATCGCCCAGGCCCGCGCGCGGGCCGCTTCCGGCGACTCGTCGCCAACTTCGAAGCCGATGACAGCGCCGGCCATCGCCTGCTGCCGTGCGCATAGTTCGGCCTGCGGATGACCCTCGAGGCCGGGGAAATGCACGCGCGAGACCGAAGGCTGCGCCTGCAGCCAGCGCGCAAGTTCGAGCGCGGATGCGCACTGCGCTCGCATGCGCACGCCGAGCGTTTCCAGGCCTTTGAGCAGGATCCAGGCGTTAAATGGCGACAGGCTCGGTCCGGTCGTGCGCAACACCGGCAGCAACTGCTCGCGAATGAACCTCCGCGAGCCCAGTACTGCGCCACCCAGAACACGTCCCTGGCCATCGATGTACTTGGTGGCCGAATGGATTACGGCATCGGCGCCAAACTCGAATGGCCGTTGCAGCACCGGCGTGCAGAAGCAGTTGTCGACCACGCTGAGCGCGCCAATCTCGCGACCCAGTGCCGCGAACGCGGCAATGTCGACGATCTCCATCAGCGGGTTCGACGGCGTCTCGCAGTACAGAAGGCGGGTGCGCGGCGAGGCAGCCGCACGCCAGGACGACGGCTTGCTGGCGTCCACGTAACTCACTTCGACACCGAAGCGCGGCAGAACAGTGGAGAACAGCTGCACCGTTGCGCCGAACACGTTGGCGCCGCACACCACGTGATCGCCCGCCTTCAGCGTGGCGAGGCAGGTCGCCATGATCGCAGCCATGCCGGAGGCTGTCGCCAAGCAGTCCTCGGCCCCCTCGAGAGAGGCCAGGCGTTGCTCGAACATCCGGACCGTCGGGTTGGTGAAGCGCGAGTAGACGTAGCCCTCATCGGCGCCGGAAAACCGCTCGGCGGCCTGGGCGGCGTTGTCGAACACGAAGCTCGACGTCAGGAACAGCGCCTCGCTGTGCTCGCTGAACGAGGTGCGCAGCGTGCCGGCACGGACCGCGCGCGTATCAAAGTCATGATCAGGATCATCGGCCATAAAAAAACCCGCCGGCATGAGCGCAGCGGGTTTATTGAGCCCCTCGCTTTAGCCGCATTTGTTAAGCGCCCGCAAGCTGAGACTTCAAATCGGCGCGATGGACGGATTGTATATCAGTCGGCCGATGCCAGATTCAGGTTGAGCTGCGCGCGGGGCTCGCCATCCAGGAGGACACCGGCCGCTTCGCGGCTCGCTTCGAGCCGGTCGAGGTATTCGGGCGTGACATCACCGGTGATGTAGACGCCATCGAAGCAGCTGGCCTCGAAGTTCGTCAGGTGAGGACCGAGTTCTGCCACGGAGCGCTTCATCGCGTCGATGTCCTGGTACACCAGGCCGTCGGCCTCGATCATCGTGCGGATTTCCTCGTCCGAGCGGCCATGCGCGATCAATTCGCCGCGCGTCGGCATGTCGATGCCGTAGACGTTCGGAAAGCGGACCGGTGGCGCGGCCGACGCGAAAATGACGCGGTTGGCACCGGATTCGCGCGCCATGTGGACGATCTCGCGCGAGGTCGTGCCGCGAACGATCGAGTCATCCACCAGCAGCACGTTCTTTCCCTTGAATTCCGTCGGCAGCGTGTTCAGCTTCTGGCGCACGCTCTTACGACGCACCGACTGGCCCGGCATGATGAAGGTGCGACCCACGTAGCGGTTCTTGAAGAACCCTTCGCGGAACTCGAGCCCGAGCTTCTTCGCGAGCTGCATCGCGGCGGGCCGGGAAGTGTCCGGTATCGGCATCACCACGTCTATGTCACCGGTGCGGAACTCACGGCGGATCTTCTCGGCCAGGTGCTCACCCATCTTCAGCCGCGATGCATAGACACTGACGCCGTCGATCACCGAATCGGGCCGCGCGAAGTACACGTACTCGAAGATGCACGGATTGAGCGAAAAGCGCTCCGCGCAGCGCTGCGCGTAGAAGTTGCCGTCGAGGTCGATGAAGATCGCCTCGCCCGGCGCGACGTCGCGCACGAACTTGAAACCGGAACCTTCCAGCGCAACCGATTCGCTGGCGACCAGGTACTCGGTGCCGCCGTCGGTTTCGTTGATCCCGTAGCACAGCGGCCTGATGCCGTAAGGATCGCGAAACGCCAGGATGCCATGGCCGGCGATGTGCGCGACGCAAGCGTATGCCCCGCGCACTCGGCGATGCAACCCGGCCACCGCGCCGAAGATCGTCGCGGGATCGAGGGTGATGCTGGAAGCGCGCTCCTGCAGCTCGTGCGCCAGGACGTTCAGCAGCACTTCAGAATCGGATGTGGTGTTGATGTGCCGCCGGTCAATGCGGAACATCTCGCCCTTTAGCTGTTCGGCGTTCGTCAGGTTGCCGTTGTGTCCGAGCGTGATACCGAACGGCGCGTTCACATAGAACGGCTGGGCTTCCTCGGGACTGGTGGCCGAGCCGGCGGTCGGATAGCGCACGTGTGCGATGCCGGCGTTGCCGGTCAGGTTGCGCATGTTCCTGGTGCGGAAGATCTCGCGCACCATGCCGTTGCCCTTCCACATCGAAAAGGTACTGCCGGCACCGGTCGCGATACCGGCCGCATCCTGGCCACGGTGCTGCAGCAGCTGCAACGAGTCATACAGCAGCTGGTTGACCGGTCCGGTGGCGACCACCCCGACGATTCCACACATGTCAGCGCCTCCCCAGGCGGCTGCTATCGGTCCGAGTGTCGGACCATCCTATTGTCCCTGCGTGCCGGAGCGAGGCACATAGCGCGCCAACGCCTGCGGCAAAAACGGCGAGGCGAATCGTACGCTGGCCTGCACCCACGGCAAGACGACTGACGCCTGCCACCACGGCTGGCGAGGCGCCCCGGCAGCAACCGCAAGCAAAACCGCAAGGCCGATCACGATCAGCCCGCGCAACACTCCGAAGATGCCGCCGAGTATCCGATCCTCAAGCGACACGTGCGCCGCAGTCAGCACGGCTCGCAGCAGAGCCGCCAGCAGTGCGGCGGACAGCAGGACTCCGACCACGATGGCCACACCGGCCAGCGCCGTTCGTGCCTCCAGTGGCAATTCCAGCGGGAGCCATGCACCCAGCGGTGCTGCAAACTGCCACGCAAGCACCAGCCCGACGATCCAGCCGGCCAGCGCGAACAGTTCGCGGACCACACCGCGCACGACTCCCAGCAGTATCGACAAACCCAACGCGGCGACGATGGCCCAGTCGACCGCGGTCATCGGCGCTACGACGTCACAACGTTGGCACTGATGCCAAGCGACTTCAGGCTCGTCCGCGCCCGCTCCGCCTCTTCACGCGTGGCGTACGGCCCGACGCGCACGCGAAACCGCGCGCCTTCAGTGGTTTCGTATCGCTCGGTGTAGGCGGCCAGCCCCGCTTTCTTCAGTCGCTCCGACATTTCGCGGGCCGCGACCTCGTTTGCAGTCGCGGCAGCCTGCACGGCGAACTTCCCGCCTTTTGCCGCCACCACCGGTTTGTCGACTGTTGCCTTGCCTTCGAGTGCCGCGCGAGCCCGTTGTTCCTCCGCCTTGATCGCTTCGGCGCCCGTAGCAGGTTTGCCCTTCGCGGCATCGGCTGGCGCCGGTCTGGCGGGAGCCGTTGCGGGCGGTGGAGCGTCGGCTGGTGGCGCCAGCGGCACGTTTTCCGGCGCAGGTACAGGAGGCAGCGCGAGCCGAGGCGTGAATTTCGTCTTCTCGCTCGGGATATCTATCGGAATGTTGTCCGGAACCGGCTTGGGTTCCGGGTCGAGAACCATCGGCACGACGATGATCACCGCGAGCAGCAGCGCCGCTGCACCGATCAGGCGGCGCCGGGCGCGCACTCGGAGAGCCGCGGTGGGATCGACTCGAACGCCGGAGTCGTCGTCGGAACTGGAACGCGGGGAACGGGAGGAAGAAGCGGCGGGAGCGATTTTCTTGCGACGCCAGAAAGCCAGAGACATCCGAGCCCCAGTCGTGATCCTCAGTCTTCCGCTCGCCGGCGCGCGTCGATCGCGCGCATCACATCGGCAACGGTGAGGAAGGAACCGAAGGCAAGAATTCTATCATCGGCCCCAGCGACATCACGCGCTCCATCGTAGGCGTCGGCTACTGACGCGTACTCGCGGATCGACTGTCCAGTTGCGGTGCCCACTCCGTTTGCACGCAACCTCGCACCGAGCTCCGCTGCGGTCGATCCGCGCGCGCCGCCCAAGGTTGCAACATGCCAGTGATCAATTCGCAAGCCGAGCTTACGGACCACGGCGTCGACATCCTTGTCGCGCAGCATGCCGAACACGGCGTGCGTAAATGGAAAATAGCCCATCGCATCGAGGTTCTCGGCCAGCACCGCAGCGGCATGCGGATTGTGGGCGACATCGAGCACGGTGGCCGGACGACCGGGTAGTACCTGAAACCGACCGGCGATATCGACGGTCAGCAACCCTTGACGGACCGCCTGCTGCGACACCGGCAAGCGATCGGCTACCGCCTCGAGAGCAGCGAGCGCGCCGGACGCATTGAGCAGCTGGTTTGCGCCACGCAGCGCGGGATACGGCAGCCCGCTGCGGCGTGTCGAGCGGCCCGCATACGCCCACTGCTGACGATCCCCCTGATAGTTGAAGTCGCGACCAAAGCGCCAGAGGTCCGCGCCGATGCGTGCCGCATGGTCGATCAGCCCCTCGGGCGGCTGCGGATCACTGCAGATCGCCGGTCGCGCCGCTCGATAGATGTGTGCCTTTTCCAGGCCGATCGCCTCGCGCGTCGATCCAAGATACTCGGTGTGATCAATGTCGACCGAGGTGACGATGGCGACATCGGCATCGATCAGATTGACGGCATCGAGCCGCCCGCCGAGTCCGACCTCAAGAACGACGGCGTCGACCGCGGAGCGCGCGAACAGCCGCAGGATCGCGAGCGTCGTGAATTCGAAGTAGGTCAGCGTGGTATCACCCCGCGCAGCCTCGACCGCGGAGAATTGCTCGATCAACGCGTCGTCCGCCGCGTTAACGCCATCGATGCGAGCACGCTCGTTGAAATCAAGCAGATGCGGCGAGGTGTAGAGGGCCGTCTTGTAGCCGGCGGCGCGCAGGATGCTTTCCAGCATCGCGCAGGTCGAGCCCTTGCCATTGGTGCCACCGACCACGAAGGTGGGAACGCGCAGCGCGAGATCGAGCCTGTCGGCGACGCGGCGCACGCGATCCAGCCCGAGCTCGATCGGCCTGGCGTGCAGCCGCTCGATCCGCGCTAGCCAGTCTGCCAGCGAAGGTGTTTTCAACAGAGTCCGTGGCCGGACGCGCAGCGGCCGGCGCCCCTGAACGCTAACTGATGGCGTCGGCCGGCTGTCTAAGCAACAGCGCGAGCAAGCGGGCAATTGTGTCGCGCATCTCGCGACGGTCGACGATCATGTCGACCGCGCCCTTGGTCAGCAGGAACTCCGCGCGCTGGAAACCTTCCGGCAGCTTCTCGCGCACCGTCTGTTCGATCACGCGCGGGCCGGCGAAGCCGATCAGCGCCTTCGGCTCGGCGATTACCACGTCGCCCATGAAGGCAAAGCTCGCGGAAACGCCACCCATGGTCGGATCGGCCAGCACCGAGATGAAAGGCAGCTGCGCCTGCGCAAGCCGCGCGATCATCGCAGTCGTTTTGGCCATCTGCAGCAGCGACAGCAGCCCTTCCTGCATGCGCGCACCGCCGGTCGAGGTGATGCAGACGAAAGGCACCTTCTGCTCGATCGCGGTTTCGACGCCGCGCACGAAACGCTCGCCGACGACCGAGCCCATCGAGCCGCCCATGAATTCGAACTCGAAGCACGCCACAACCACCGGCAGCGCGCGGATGGATCCGCCCATCACGATCAGCGCATCGGTCTCGCCGGTCTGCTCCATCGCCTCCTGCAGCCGATCCGTGTACTTGCGGCTGTCCTTGAACTTCAAGGCGTCGACCGGCAGCACCTCCTGACCGATCTCGTAGCGTCCCTCGGCATCCATCAGTGCGTCGAGCCGTCCCCGCGCGCGGATGCGCATGTGATGCGCGCACTTCGGGCACACCATCAGCGTCTTCTCGAGCTCGGCGCTGTAGAGCACCGCCTCGCAGCCCGGACACTTGGTCCACAGGCCCTCGGGAACGCTTTTGCGCGCAGCGCCCTCTTCGCGCTTGATGCGCGGCGGAAGGATCTTGTCGATCCAGCTCATCCTGAACCTCCCCGCTCCGTTTCCCGTGGCAGCCGCGTATCGACGTTCATGCCGCCTCCCTGACGATCGCGCCGTCGAGCGCGGCCCGGATCTCGCGGACCAGCGCTTCCACTGACGCCACCGCGTGCTCGCGCGGCGTCGACTCGATTTCCTGGATGATGCGCGAACCGATCACGACGGCATCGGCAAACTGCGCCACCGCCACCGCGCTCGCCGCATCGCGGATACCGAAGCCGACGCCGACCGGCACCTGCGAGCAGCGCCGGATCAGCGGCAGCCTAGCGGCGACGCTCGATACGTCGATGTGCGACGCGCCGGTGATCCCCTTCAGGCTGACGTAATAGAGATAGCCGGCCGCCATGCGGGCGACCTGCTCGATCCGCCCGTAGGTCGATGTGGGCGCCAGCAGGAAAATGGGATCGATATCCGCCGCGCGCATCGCAACGGCAAACTCATGGCATTCCTCGGGTGGATAGTCGATCACCAGCACGCCGTCAACGCCTGCCGCGCGCGCCGCGGATGCAAACTCGGCCCGTCCCATGCGTTCGATCGGATTGGCATAGCCCATCAGCACGATCGGAGTCGTCGCGTCAGCATGGCGAAACTCCGCCACGAATTCCAGAGTCCGCCGGAGCCCCACTCCATGCCGGATCGCCCGCTCGGTCGCGCGCTGAATCACCGGACCGTCCGCCATCGGATCGGAAAACGGCACGCCGAGTTCGATGACGTCGGCCCCGGCGCGCGCCAGTGCCTGCATCAGCGGGAGCGTCAGTTCCGGATCGGGGTCGCCCGCTGCGATGTAGGGAATTAGGCCTTTGCGCCCGGCCGCTCTCAACTGCGCGAATCGCGGTCCGATACGCGACATCACCGCTCCTTTGCGTGCCGCTGGTGGTATTCGACAGTAGCCTCGCGACACGAAGCGCGGCAATAGAACTCCAGCTTGCCGGCTTCGGCCACGATATGCAGATCCTTGTCGCCGCGGCCCGACAGATTGACCAGCAGCGCCTTGTCCTTTGGCGTTGTCGGTGCAAGTTTCGCCGCGTACGCCAGCGCATGGCTCGATTCAAGCGCCGGAATGATGCCTTCGATCCGGCAGCAATCGTGGAACGCGGCGAGCGCTTCCTCGTCGGTCGCCCCGACATAGGTGGCCCGCCCGCTGTCCTTCAGCCACGCATGCTCCGGGCCCACGCCGGGGTAATCGAGGCCGGCCGACACCGAATGCGTCTCAGTGATCTGTCCGTTCTCATCCTGCAACAGGTACGTGCGATTGCCGTGCAGCACACCCGGAGATCCGCACTGCAGGCTGGCCGCGTGTCGCGTCGTTGTCAGCCCCTCGCCGGCGGCTTCGACACCGACCAACTGCACCCGCTCGTCGGGGATGTAGTCATAGAAGATGCCCATCGCGTTGCTGCCGCCACCGACGCAGGCGATCACCACGTCGGGCTGCCGTCCGATCAGCGCCGGCATCTGCCGCAGACACTCCTTGCCGACGACCGAATTGAAGTCGCGCACCATCATCGGGTATGGATGCGGACCTGCGACCGTGCCGATGATGTAAAAAGTATTCTCGACGTTCGTCACCCAGTCCCGCATCGCCTCATTGAGCGCGTCCTTGAGCGTGCGCGAGCCGCTGTCGACTGGGACAACCTCGGCACCGAGCAGCTTCATCCGATAGACGTTCGCCGCCTGGCGGCCGATGTCCTCGCTGCCCATGTAGACAATGCACTCCATGCCGTAGCGCGCCGCGACGGTCGCGGTCGCCACACCGTGCTGTCCGGCGCCGGTTTCCGCGATCACGCGCGGCTTGCCCATCCGTTTCGCCAACAGTGCCTGGCCAATCGTGTTGTTGATCTTGTGCGCGCCGGTGTGATTGAGGTCTTCGCGCTTCAGGTAGATCTGGGCACCGCCCAGCATCTCGCTCCAGCGCCGCGCGTGATAAATCGGGCTCGGTCGACCGACATAGTGCTCGAGTTCGTCTTGAAATTCGGAGACGAACTCGGGATCCTGCCGGTAGCGGTCATAGGCATCGCGCAGTTCGGCCAGCGCATGCATCAGCGTCTCGGCGACAAAGATGCCGCCGTATGGACCGAAATGCCCGCTGGGATCAGGGAGGTCGTAGGGCTTCATCCAGACAGGCCTTGGTCGGCAGCCCGAACTGCCGCGATGAACTGGTTGATGCGGATCGCGCTCTTCACGCCCGGCGTCTCCTCGACGCCGCTGCTGACATCGACTGCATAAGGCCGCACGCGCCGGACTGCGTCGCCGACATTGCCGGCATCGAGCCCGCCGGCAAGCACCAGCGGCTTGGTCCGCCTCGACGGCACGCGATTCCAGTCGAATGAAGTGCCGCTGCCGCCGTAGGCATCGCTCGGCGCATCGGCGAGCAGCGCGGCGGCCGAGTGAAACACCCGTTCCGAGTCTAACAAATCGACACCCGCGTCCATGCGGATCGCGCGCAGGTAGAGTCGTCCATAGCGGCTGCAGGCCTGCTCGTGCTCGTCGCCATGAAACTGCAGCATCGCCGTTGGCATTGCGGCCAGCGCGTCTTCGACGAGATCAGTCGCCGCGTTCACGAACAGCAGCACCGGCATTACGAATGGTGGGAGGGTGCGCGCAAGTGTGCGTAGGCGCGCCGGCGTCACATGGCGCGGACTCTTTGGGTAGCAGACGAAGCCCACCGCATCCGCGCCCGCCGAAATCGCGGCCGCGAGGTCAGCCTCACGTGTCAGCCCGCAGATCTTGATCCGTGTTCGCATCGATCCAGTACGGCGCGTGCGCACCGGGCGCCGGCAAGTCGAATCGATCATCGTACTCGACGCGCGCTAGGTAAAGTCCGTCGGCGGCGAGCGTAGCCGCCGCGACCGAGCGGTCGCGTGCTGCCAGCACCTCGCCCGCCCATTCCGGTCGCTGCCGCCCCATCCCAACCGCGACCAGAGTTCCAGCGATGTTGCGCATCATGTGGTGCAGAAAGGCATTTGCGGTGGCGCTCAGCCGCAACCATCGACCGAATCGCCGGACTTCCAGCTGGTGCAGCTCGCGTATCGGGGACGCCGCCTGACACTCGGTCGAGCGGAACGACGTGAAGTCGTGCGTTCCGACCAGCAGTGCGGCGGCTCGTTGCATCGCTGCCTCGTCCAGCGGGCGGAAAACCCAGGTGGCGCGTCCGTGGGCCAGCGGCGATCGCACCGGATCATTCAGCAGCCAGTAGTCGTAGCGACGGCGGCGCGCGCCAAATCGCGCATGGAAGTCCGCAGGGACTTCGCGTGCCCAGCGCACACTGATCGCCGACGGCAGGAAACGGTTGGTGCCGCGCACCCAGGCGGTCAGAGGACGTGACACCTCGGTATCGAAGTGCACAACCTGATCGAGCGCATGGACGCCGGCGTCGGTGCGCCCGGCGCAGACAGTCGAGACCGGATGGCCGGCGATCGAAGCCAGTGAGCTCTCGATCGCATCCTGCACGGCGCGCCCGTCAGGCTGCGTCTGCCAGCCGCTGAAGCCGGCGCCGTCGTACTCGATACCGAGCGCGATGCGCACGGACGGTCCCTAATGCGCAGCGGGCCCACGGCCCGCTGCGTCTAGCCTTCGATTTGCTTGATCAGCTCGACCGCCGCCTGACGCTGCTCGCGCGTGCCGTCACGCATCACCTCGTCGAGCAGTTCGCGCGCGCCATCCTTGACGCCGAGATCGATATAACCGCGAGCCAGGTCGAGCTTGGTCGCCATCTGCTGCGCGAGCGCAGTGCCCGGCTCGGTCTCGCCACGACGCGTCGTCGGGCTGAGACTGACGGCAGACAGGTCGAAATCGATCAGCGGAACGGTCGCCTGGTCCGTGTTGGCCATCAGGCGCTGCGCCTGCTCGTCAGGCAGCGCTCCGGCTTCCACCGTAACGGGCTGCTTCTTGCCGATGACGGTGGGCCGCGACAGGGCCTCGGCGGCGGCCGGAATCGGCATCCTGGTCGACGGCGGGATGTTCAGGTCCAGGTCCGGGATCGAGCCCATTCCGGTCGCGGTCGGCGCCAGCGCCGGCGAGGTCGGCATGGCGATATCGAGATCCGCGATGGCCGGCGGTTCCGCACGGCCCATGGCCGGGCTGGTCGGCTTGAACCCGAAGTCGACATCCGTTGTAGCCGGCGGCGAGTCGAGCGTCGGCATCTTGGTCGGCGGCTCGAGGTTCATCTTGGTCGGGCCGAGGTCGAAATCCAGCGATGCGAAGTCGGGCGCCGCGGCGGCCGGAGTGGGGGCAGGCGTCCGCGGCGTGAGGCCGGTTGTCGGCTGGCCGCCGGGCAACGTCGCATGGAACTGGGTCGTCGGCGCCGAGGTCGTCGTCGGTCCCGACATCTTGGTGTCGGCGGGCATCTTGGTATCGCCGGTCGACATCGTCGTGTCGGCGCCCGTCATGCGGGTGTCGACCACCATTTTGGTCAGCGGAGGCGCTCCGACTGAATCGGCGCCACGCAGTCCGCCGAGGTCGAGACCGGAGGTCGGGCCACCGCCCAGTGTCGACGGGCCGCGAGTCTTTGTGTTCGGGTCGAGCCGGAATCCTGTGGCCGGTCCGCGTCCCATCGTGTCGGTCAGCACGGCGCCGGCGAACATCGGATGGGACGGATCGACCGCGTGGCCCAGCTTGATGGCCTTCTCCCACTCTTCGCCGGCACCGCCAGTCCGATCGCGCAGGTCTTCGGCCATCGACATGAAGCTCGCCTTGTCGCCACGGCGCGAGAAGATCTCGAGCAGCTTGACGCGCACGGCATGCCGGTCGGGCTGCATCCGCAGCGCTTCCTTCAGGATGTCTTCGGCCTGCTCCTCGCGTCCGTAGGCGATGTACACGTCGGCTTCTGCGACCGGATCCACTTCGTTGGAATCGAGTTGCGAAGCGGCGGGGATAAAGCTCGAATTGAATGTGCTGGTGCCGGTGTCGACGCTCTGTCCGCCGGTCGCGCCGAACAGTGAATTGGCCTGCAGGCCCTCCCCGGTGTCCTTGAACTTGCCGCTCGACTCGGCCTTGCGCTTGCGATACCAGCTCCATCCGAACAAGCCGGCGAGCAAGGCAATGATGCCTGCCAGGCCGAGCTGCGTGGTCGTGTTGCCCAGCAGATCACTAATGAAATTGGGCTCCTCGACCGGCGGCGGTGGCGGAGGCGCCGCCTTCTTCACCGGAGCGGGTGCTGCTGCGACTGGAGGGGGCGGAGCGTCGGCCTTGGCCGGGTCGGCCGCGAGCTGGAGCGGGCGCAGGCGCTGCTGCCGTCGGGGCAGCAGTCGTGGCTGCCGCCACCGGTGCGGGCGCAGGAGGCGCTGCCGCCGGAGCCGGAGCGGGCGCAGATGCAGTCGCAGCGGGAGCTGCCTTCTGTTCAGCCTGCTTCTGAGCCTGTGCGCCGGCCTTGCTCTGGACTTCCAGCGCTTTTTGGATCGCCTCGTTGGTTCTCTTCAGTTGGGCTGCGCGCTCTTGTTCTTCCTTGACTGCGCGCGCCTTGGCCGCGGCCTCGTCGGCCTTGGCTGCGGCAGCGGCTGCCTTGGTCGCCTTGTCATCGGCGCGCGCGATCTTCAGCTGATCGCTACCCGGTTTGGTAGTGGCGCTGCGATCCTCGACCTTCGCGGTGACGCGTCCTCCGCCCGCCGCAGCCGGCGGCGCGGCGGCAACCGGCGCGGCGCCAGCCGCCTGGGCCAGGCGGCTGCGGTAGGCGGCGAAATCGGCGCTCTGTGCCACCACTTCCTTGCGAGCCTCGGGCGCCGCAAGCGCGGCGGCCTCAGCGTCGGAAGGAATCGCGAGCTGCGCGCCCGAACGCAGCAGGTTCATGTTTTTGTTGATGAAGGCGTCCGGATTCGCCCGAAAGAGCGCCACCAGCATTTGATCGAGTGACGCACTGCTGCGGTTCTGATTCGCGATCTTTCCGAGCGTGTCGCCCGACTTGACCGTATAGGTCCCGCCCGAGGTACTGATGGGCGCAGCGGCGGTCCGCGACGATGGGGTTGCCGGGGCCGCGGCAGGTGCCGGGCTTGGGGCCGTCGCAACCGGCGCCGAGGGCGTGGCGCGCGGCGCGGCCGGCGTCGGGGCCGCAGCGGTCGCGGTCGGCGGAGCCGCAGGGGCGGCCGGGGCGACGATGTCGGGCTGGGCCTTCAGCGCCGGTGGATCGAGCAGTACGGTGTACTCACGGATCACCCGGCCGGTCGCCCACGTCAGCTCGACCATCATGTCGAGGTAGGGCTCGTTGACCGGCTGGCCCGAACTGATCCGTACTAGATAATTACCGTCCGGCCGGCGGTCCAGCACGAACCGAAGGTTGGTCAGCGCCGGGCTGTATTCGAGGTTGGCCGCGCGAAAGGCGCTCAGGGGCGCCAGTCTGACCTGCAGCGTGGGCGCTTCGTCCCGCCCGACCGAGGTGACTTCCAGCTCGGCCTTGAGTTGCTGACCCAGCCCGGACTGGACTGACAAGCGCCCCAGGCCCGCTGCGCTAGCCTCAAGGGCGGTCAGCCCGAGACCAAGCGCAAGCGAAAGCGCGCACCACATTGGCGCGCGCGGAAATTTGTCGGATGGCATTCCGCCCCCTGCCGTATTAACGTCGTCTTTCGAACATAACATCATGGACTTAGGGCAGCAAGCTTAGAAATGGCGGTAACTCACGCCTTTATGTGAGAAATGAAACTCGCGTTGGCGCAACCTGCAGCTCTCGTTTTCATAGCACCGCACTTCGCGCTTTCCGCTTTCTCTTATAGCTTGCCAAGCAGGATGCGCAGCATGCGCCGCAGCGGTTCGGCCGCGCCCCACAGTAGTTGATCCCCCACGGTGAACGCGCCGAGATAATCGGCACCGAGCGCGAGCTTGCGCAGCCGCCCGACCGGGATTGACATCGTGCCGGTCACTGCGGCAGGAGTCAGCTCGCGGATGCTCGCGTCCTTCGTGTTCGGGACCAGCCTTACCCAGGCGTTGTCGTCGCGGATCAGTTGTTCAACGTCGGCGAGCGGCACGTCGCGACGCAGCTTGATCGTCAGCGACTGCGAATGGCATCGCATGGCACCGATGCGCACGCAGATCGAATCGATGGGTGTCGCGGCAGCGCTGAACCCCGGCCCGCGGCCAAGGATCTTGTTGATCTCGGCTCCGCCCTTCCACTCTTCCAGACTGGTGCCGTCACCGCGATCGGCATCGATCCACGGAATCAGATTTCCCGCCAGTGGGACGCTGAAGTTCTGCGTCTCGTCGTCGCCAAGTGCCCGCTGGCGGCCGCTGATGCGGCGGTCGATCTCGAGGATCGCGCTGCCCGGATCGGCCAGCAGGTCGCGCACCTCCGCGTTCAGCGTGCCAAACTGGGTCAGCAGCTCGCGCATGTGTTGCGCGCCCCCGCCCGATGCTGCCTGGTAGGTGGTGCAGGTCATCCACTCGATGAGATCCTGCTTAAACAGTGCGCCGACGCCCATCAGCATGCAGCTCACGGTGCAGTTGCCGCCTATGTAGTTCTTGATCCCCCGTGCCAGCGCCGCGTCGATCACCGGACGGTTTATCGGGTCGAGGATGATGACGGCATCGTCCTGCATCCGCAGCGGTTTCGCCGCATCGATCCAGTAGCCGTTCCAGCCGGTGGCACGTAACTTCGGATAGATCTCCTTCGTGTAATCACTGCCCTGGCAGGTGATGACAACATCCTGCGCGGCCAGCGCCGCGATGTCGTCCGCGTTCTTCAACTTACCCTGTGCGCGCGGCACCGAGGGCGCAGCTCCGCCGACGTTCGAGGTACTAAAGAACACGGTGTCAACGAGGTCGAAGTCCCGCTCCGCGCTCATCCGATCCATCAGCACGGAGCCGACCATTCCGCGCCACCCGACGATCCCTACCTTCATGTCTGCCTCGAACTCCTATTTCCGACCTATGCCAACGCCGCGACCACTGCGGCACCCATTGCGACCGTTCCGACCGTGGCCGCGCCCGCCGCGGCGATGTCGGCGGTGCGCAATCCCTGGGCGAGGACAACACGCACTGCAGCCTCGATTCGCTCGGCCTGCTCGGGACGCTCGAGCGAATAGCGCAGCATCATCGCTGCCGACAGGATCGTCGCCAATGGGTTGGCGATCCCCTTGCCCGCAATGTCCGGTGCGCTGCCGTGCGACGGTTCGTATAGCCCCTGGCCACGCTCGTTGAGCGACGCCGACGGCAGCATGCCGATCGACCCGGTCAGCATGGCCGCCTCGTCGGAGAGTATGTCGCCGAACATGTTGCCGGTCACGATCACGTCAAACTTCTTCGGAGCCTTGACCAGCTGCATTGCGGCGTTGTCGACGTACATGTGCTCGAGAGCCACATCCGGATACTGCTGATGAACCTCTGACACGATGTCCTTCCAGAACTGGAAGGTTTCGAGCACGTTGGCCTTGTCGACGCTGGTGACCTGGAAACGGCGCCGACGCGCGGCCTGGAAGGCGACATGGGCGATCCGCTCGATCTCGGGTCGGCTGTAGCGCATCGTGTCGAACGCTTCGGGTTCGCCGGCGAACGCGCCATCGGGTGCCGTGCGACGCCCACGCGGCTGGCCGAAATAGATGTCACCAGTCAACTCGCGCACGATCAGCAGGTCGAGGCCGGCGATCAGCTCCGGCTTCAGGCTCGATGCCTGCGTCAGTTCGGGATAGCAGATCGCCGGACGCAGGTTGGCGAACAGGCCCAGGTGCTTGCGCAGGCCGAGGATCGCCTGTTCCGGGCGCAAAGCACGCGGCAGCACGTCGTACTTCCAGTCGCCGACCGCGCCAAAGAGCACAGCGTCGGCCGCCTGCGCCAACTCCAATGTGGCCGCTGGCAACGGATTTCCGCTCGCGTCGTAGGCCGCGCCTCCGACCTCCGCGAACTCGAACTCGAAGCGCTCCCCGAGCGCGCGCAGCACCTTGACCGCTTCGGCGACGATTTCCTTGCCGATGCCGTCACCCGGCAACACTGCGATCTTCATGTGGTCCTCGCGCGGGGCTTTGCTGCCTTACCCCGCTCCTCCCCGCCGGCCGGAAAAGGGTATGGCGTCAGCTCGTCTTGACGAGCCAGGGCTGCTGCGTTAACCGCTGTTTCTCGAACGCTTCGATCTTGTCCTTGTGCCGCAGCGTCAGTCCGATGTCGTCCAGACCGTTGACGAGGCAGTGCTTGCGAAATGCTGCGATCTCGAAGTCGTGCTCGCGGCCGTCGGGCTCGACCACGCGCTCGCGCGGCAGATCGACGGTCAGCCGATAGCCGGGATGTGCCGACACGTCGTGGAACAGCCGGTCGAGCACCAGTTCCGGCAGAACCACCGGCAGCAGTCCGTTCTTCAGGCTGTTGTTGTAGAAGATGTCGGCGAAGCTCGGCGCGATCAGCGCGCGAAAGCCTGATTGCAGCAGCGCCCACGGCGCGTGTTCACGCGAAGACCCGCAGCCGAAGTTCCGTCGTACCAGCAGGATCGAGGCATCGCGATAGCGCGCCTGGTTCAGCACAAAGTCCGGATTCAGCGGCCGCCGCGAGTGATCCATCCCCGGCTCGCCGTGATCCAGATAGCGCCACTCGTCGAACAGGTTGGGTCCAAAACCGGTTCGCCTGATCGACTTCAGGAATTGCTTCGGGATGATGGCGTCGGTGTCGACATTGGCGCGGTCAAGCGGCGCCACCAGGCCGTTGTGCACGGTGAAGGCGTCCATGACTACTTTTTCGCCTTGTCCTGGATCTTCTCGCCGGCTCGCTCCATGTCCTTGCCGAAACCGGCCATCGTGTTGCAGGCGGTCAGCCCGATCGTCGCGGCGAGCAGCAGCGCCAGCGTTCTCATTGCAATCTCCTGACGTCGGCAAAGTGCCCCTCGATGGCGGCGGCCGCGGCCATCGCCGGCGAAACCAGATGCGTGCGCCCGCCGGCACCCTGCCGGCCCTCGAAATTCCGGTTGCTGGTCGAGGCGCAGCGCTCACCGGGCTCGAGCCGATCGGCGTTCATCGCGAGACACATCGAGCAGCCCGGCTCGCGCCACTCAAAGCCGGCGGCCTTGAACACCTCGTGCAATCCTTCGCGCTCGGCCTGGGCTTTCACCAGCCCCGAGCCGGGAACGACCATCGCCAGCTTGACGTTCGGGGCGACGCGGCGGCCGAGCCGCTTGACCACCCACGCCGCTTCACGCAGATCTTCGATCCGTGAGTTGGTGCACGAGCCGATGAACACCTTGTCAATGCGAATGTCGCCGATGCGCGTCCGCGGCTCGAGTCCCATGTAGCGCAGTGCCCGCTCGATGCCCTCGCGCTTTACCGGATCTTTTTCACTCTCGGGATCGGGCACCGCTCCTTCGATCGACACCACCATCTCGGGCGAAGTCCCCCAGGTGACCTGCGGCTGGATCTGGTCCGCGCGCAACTCGACGACGCGATCGAACCGCGCTTCCGGATCGGACCACAACGTGCGCCAGAAAGCTGCCGCCTGCTCGAACAGTGCACCCTGCGGCGAAAACGGGCGTCCGCGCACGTACTCAATCGTCTTCTCGTCGACTGCCACCATGCCGGAACGCGCGCCCGCCTCGATCGCCATGTTGCAGACAGTCATGCGGCCTTCGATCGACAGGGCTTCAATAGCGCCGCCCGCGAATTCGATCGCATAGCCGGTGCCGCCGGCCGTGCCGATCTTTCCGATCACCGCGAGCACGATGTCTTTCGCGGTGCAGCCGGCTGGCAGCTTGCCGTCGACCGCGACCTTCATGTTCTTCGCCTTCTTCATCAGCAGGGTCTGCGTCGCGAGCACATGCTCGACTTCGCTGGTGCCGATGCCGAACGCGAGCGCGCCGAACGCGCCGTGCGTGCTTGTATGCGAATCCCCGCACACGACTGTCATCCCCGGCAGCGTGGCGCCTTCTTCCGGCCCGATCACATGGACGATGCCTTGCCGCTTGTCGAGGAATGGGAAGTACGCGGCGGCGCCAAATTCGCGGATGTTCGCATCGAGCGTGACCACCTGCTCCTTGGACACCGGGTCGGTGATGCCGTCGTAGCCGCGTTCCCAGCCGGTGGTCGGAGTGTTGTGATCGGCGGTGGCGACGATCGAGCTGACTCGCCACGGCGTGCGCCCGGCGGTCCGCAGGCCCTCGAAGGCCTGCGGGCTGGTCACTTCGTGCACCAGGTGGCGGTCAACGTAAAGCACCGTGGTGCCGTCGTCTTCGACGTGGACCACGTGGGCGTCCCACAGCTTGTCGTACAGCGTGCGTGCAAACATCGGAGGTGTCGCGCGCTGGCAGGTGGCCAGCGTCGGCGTGCAGCAGATGCAGGTGCAGCCGATTATGCCATCCAGCACTCGTCGAGATGCCGTGAACTGGCCGGGGGAACAGACACCGTCGGCTCGCGGTCTGAGCCATACTGCAACGACCCGATCCAGGATGCCGATCATGGAGCGACCTAACAATCGATCGACGCTGGCGCGTCGCCAGTTGCTCGCTGGCGTTGCCGGCCTGCCCCTGGCTGCGTTCGGGCGGGCGGGTCTGGCACAGGCCGGTAGTCGCGCGCCGACCCCGACGCAGACGCTCGGGCCGTTTTATCCGCGCAATGCTTCGGAACGGCCGCGCGAGAGCGATGCCGATCTGCTCGCTGTCGAAGGCCAGCGAGTGCTTGCGCAGGGCGTGCCGATCTTTCTGGTCGGTCGGGTGTTGAACCGACGCGGAGAACCCGTCAGCGGCGCCGAAGTGGAGATCTGGCAATGCGACGCGCAAGCGGTCTACCACCATCCGGCGGGCGGCGCCGAGGGCGAACGCGACCCCGGATTCCAGGGGTACGGCATCGACCGCACGGCAGAATCCGGCGAGTTCCGGTTTCGCACGATCCGTCCCGTGCCGTACCCGGGCCGCACCGCGCACATCCACGTCCGGGTCAAGCCGCAGAGCGGGTCGACGCTGGCGACACAACTCTATCTGGCGGACAGCCCGGACAATGCCCGGGATTTTCTGTTCAGCCGATTGAGCCCGCAGGAGCAGCGCCAGCTGCTGCTGGCATTCGAACCCACCACGCAAACCACGCATCCGCTGGCGCGCGACACGCGGTTCACAGCGCGGGTCGAACTCGTACTTGCCTGACGAGCCGGCTGGATACCGTCACTTTACGGGCGCGCCCTGGCGCGCCTTCTCGTACAACGGCGTCACCTTCTGCACGTAGGTCTGCAGGTCCCGCAGCCGGGTCTCGTTGTTCGGGTGGGTCGACAGCCACTCCGGCGGACCGCCACTCGACGCCTGCCCCATCTTCTGCCACAGAGTCAGCGCCGCGCGCGGGTCGTAGCCTCCACGGGCGGCAAGTTCGACGCCGATGAAATCCGCTTCCTGCTCGTTCTCGCGGCTGTTTGGCAGCACAAACATCGCCTGCGAGAAGGTGCCTGCGATCTCGGGATCGATGCGGACGCCGGTGAAGATCTCGAGCGCCACGGCACCGGCCACGGTCGCAGTCTGAGTCGCCAGCTGGCGGCCCATTCTTTCGCGGGCGTGTTCGCGCAACGCGTGCGCGATCTCGTGACCCATGACTGCCGCCAGCTCATCGTCGCTCAGGTTGAGTTTCTCAAGCAGGCCGGTGTAGACGGCGATCTTGCCCCCAGGCATGCACCACGCGTTGACTTCCTTCGAGGTGAGAACGTTGACTTCCCATTTCCAGGCGACGGCGTCTTTGCGGAACACCGCGACCTGCGGGGTCAGCCGCGCCGCCACGGCACGAACCCGTTGTACCTGCTGCGGGTTCTGGTTCAGCAGTCCTTTCTGCTTCGCCTGAGCCAACAACTGCGCATATTGCTCACTGGCCTGCTGCTCGATCTCCTTGCTGCTGATCAGCGACGTCATCTGCTGCTTGCGGGTGACACCGACCTCGCCGCCCTCAGTGGTCTGCACCGTCCGGCATGACGCCAGGGCGATCGTCAGTGCGGCGATCGCAGCACCGCGCAGCAGGCGGCCAACTTCTGAATCGATCATGGTCAGAGCTCCGTTCCGCGGTCAGGCGACCAGATGCGGCCCTCGCCAGGCCGCGTCGTGACGCCGCGCCCTGCGTATCGCCCAGGCACCCAGCAGCGCGGCCACGCTGCCCGAGCCGAACGACCACACCGGTCCACCCAGCGTCCAGGCGTACGCGGCGGTCAGCGTGCCGGCCGTCCCGCCGACACCATAGGCCGCGCTGATATAGACGGCCTGTCCGCGCGCCGCCGCACGCCCGGGAAACCAGCGCTGGATCATCAGTACCGAAGCACTGTGGTGAACGGCGAAGGTCACGGAGTGCAAGATCTGCGCAAACGCCAGGACCCACCACAGCGTCGCCATCTCGGCGATCAGCAAGAAACGGACCGCCGCTACGATGAAACTGGCCTGCAGCAGCGGATACAGGCCGAAGCGCGCGAACCAGCGCCCCTGCGTGAAGAAGAACGCGATCTCCAGCACCACGCTGAGGACCCAGAAGGCGCCGATCGCGGTCTTGCTGTACCCCAGCTCGGCCAGATAAATCGACAGATAGCTGTAGAGCGCGCCATGCGCGAACACCATCAGCGCCGCTGACAGCAGAAACCAGCGCACCGGCGCCTCGCGCAGGCGCCGCCTGACGGACACGCGCTCGTGCGCGAGCTCGTGCGATGGCTCATCGCGCACCTTCCAGGCCGCCCACACCAGCAGGCTCGCCAGCGCCGCTACCAGCCACACCGCGCTGTCGATGCCGGTCCGGTCGAACAGCGGACCGGCGGCCATGACGACCGTGATGAAAGCCGCCGATCCCCATAGCCGCAGCCGGCCATAGCGGACCGCCGCATCGTGCTTTCCTCGCATGCTGGCCGATGCGAGTGCCTCGGCGATCGGCATCTGCGCGGTCTGAAACAGGTTAACCAGCAGCATCACGCCGAAGACGAACACGAAACCGCCGGGAATGAACAACAGGCAGAACGAGGCGAGCAGAGCGACAGCCGTTAGGCGCAGGATCGAGGTGCGTCGCGTCGCATGATCAGCGAGATAGCCCCACAGGTTCGGTCCGATGACGCGCATGCCCTGGCCGACCGCAATCAACACGCCGATTTCGAATGCATTGAGCCCGCGCGCCTGGAAATACAGCGGCAGGTAGGGCGCGATAACCCCCACCAGTCCGAAGTAGGCAGCGAACAGCGCGCCGAGCCGCAGGTAGGACGGATCGGATGAAGCTGCCGTCGGCATCAGGCCGACGGCGAACGCGCCGCCAGCGGGGCGAGCGCGTGATGGACGTCGGCGTTCTGGGCGCGCTGCATCAGCGCGTGATCCATCAGCACCAGGGCGAGCATCGCCTCGGCGATCGGCGTCGCACGGATGCCTACGCAGGGATCATGTCGGCCGTGTGTCTCGATGATCGTCGGCTCGCCGGCGCGGGTGATTGAGCGGCGCGGCAGGCGGATGCTGGATGTCGGCTTGACCGCGATCGACACCTCGATGTCTTGCCCGCTCGAGATCCCGCCCAACACGCCGCCCGCGTTGTTGCCGACGAATCCGTCGGGACGCAGCTCGTCGCCATGCTCCGACCCGAGTTGCTCGACGCAGGCGAATCCCGCGCCGATCTCCACGCCCTTGACCGCGTTGATCCCCATCATCGCGTAGGCGATGTCGGCGTCAAGCTTGTCGTACAGCGGCGCGCCGAGGCCGGGCGGAACCGCGTTGGCCGATACACGCAACCGCGCGCCGACCGAGTCGCCGCTCTTGCGCAAGCGGTCCATCGCTTCTTCCAGTTCGGGGACGATGGCCGCGTTCGGAGCAAAGAACGCATTGCGCTCGACCTCGTCCCACGACTCGAACGGGATAACGATCGAGCCCAGTTGCTGCATGCAGCCGCGGATCTGCGTGCCATAGCGTTCGCGCAGCCATTTTTTCGCGACCGCGCCGGCTGCGACCATCGGCGCCGTCAACCGCGCCGAAGAGCGACCCCCGCCGCGCGGATCGCGGACACCGTACTTGCGCCAGTAGCTGTAGTCGGCATGGCCGGGCCGGAAGGTGTCGGCGATGTCCTCGTAATCCCGGCTCCTCGCATCCTCGTTGCGAATCAGCAAGGCGATCGGCGTTCCGGTCGTCATGCCCTCGTAGACACCCGACAGAATTTCGACCCGGTCCGATTCACGCCGCTGCGTCACATGACGCGAAGTGCCCGGCTTGCGACGATCGAGATCCGGCTGCAGGTCCGATTCCGCCAGTTGCATGCCCGGCGGACAGCCGTCGAACACGCACCCGATCGCAGGTCCGTGCGATTCGCCGAAGTTGGTGACCTGCAGCAGATGTCCGAAGGTGGAGCCGGCCATGTGGAAGTGTCAGCGGGTGAACGCGCAGGCGCCGATTGTAAGTGCCAGCGACGCGCTGTCATAGAAAGCGGTCGCCGATCCGTACGCTGGCCGCATGCCCGACGTAGTGCAACGAGCTTTCGAGCCAGTCGCGCGCGGCGTTGCGGCCCAGCTCGTAGAGTTCCTCGAGAAAGCTGCGCGCCGTGTTCGACCGCGTGCTGGCACCGTAGCGCCGCAGCGCCTCTTCGGCCTCGATCATGTGCAGATGGATGCGCTTGTAGAGCTTGGGGTCGACGCGATGTTCGTCGAGCAGTCGCTGCACGAACGCGATGGCGCGCAGCTCATGCAGCAGAGATGCGTTGAAGCTGATCTCGTTGATGCGTTCAAGGATCTCCTGCGGCGTGTCCGGGATGTCGGCGCGCTGCAGCGGATTGATCGGGACCAGCAGGACGTCGGCGCTGCGGGTCGCATAGAAAAGCGGATACAGCGCCGGATTGCCCATGTAACCGCCATCCCAGTACGCGTCACCGTCGATCTCGACCGCGCGGAACGACGTTGGCAGCGCGGCCGACGCGAGCAGCATGTCGCAGGTGAGCTCGCGCTCGCGGAACACGCGGGCGCGGCCGCTGCGGACGTTGGTCGCGCAGACAAACAGCTTGAACGGCGATGCCTTGCGCAGGGCCTCGAAGTTGATCAGCGGCTCCAGTAGGTTGCGCAGCGGGTTGTAGTCGAACGGGTTAAGTTGGTACGGCGAGTACAGCCGCGACCAGACATCGACCAGCGTCGTTGCGCCTGCCGACAACGCCGGGTTGAACCACAGCGGCGTGAACGCACTGGGCAGCGCGGCCACACCCTCCCAGAAGCGGCGCAGGTGCGCACGCGCGCTCTGGCGCGGGTCGGCGCGGGAGGCAAGCCCCAGCCGCCAGCCCTCGGCCAGCACGACGGCGTTCATCGCCCCGGCGCTCGCACCAGTGATGCCCTCGACCTGCAGCCTGCCATCGTCGAGCAGCGCATCCAGCGCGCCCCAGGTGAACGCGCCGTGCGAGCCTCCGCCCTGGAGCGCCAGATCGACGGTCGGCGGACCATTGTGTCCGCGACGCGGCGCGGTCGGGCGGCGGGCGGCCACCATCAGCGCTCTTCGCCGCGCAGTGCGGCCACGCGTTGCAGCAGCAGTTCGGGCGTCACGGCCTGTGGCGGCAGCGGTTCGCCGACGACGAACTCGAGTTTCGAGCGCAGCCCGCGACGCAGCCTTGCACCCACCGGCTCGGAAAACGCCGCGCCGCCATAACGGGAAAAGAACGAACCCCACAAGCCGCGCAATGCCATCGGATACACCGGCACCGGCGTGCGCTCGACGATGCGCTGCACGCCCTGCTTGAATTCGTTGAGTTCGCCGGTCGCGGTGATCCTTCCCTCCGGGAATATGCAGACGAGGTCGCCGTCGGCCAGCGCGGCGTCGATCCGCTCGTTGGCCCGTTCGAGCATCGCCGCATCCTCGCGCACCGGGGCGATCGCGATCGCCCCGGCATGCCGGAAGAACCAGTTGAGCAGCGGAATCTTGAAGATCCGGTGGTCCATCACGAAGCGGATCGGCCGCGGACTCTCGCCCATGATGACGACCGCGTCGACATAGCTCACGTGGTTGCACGCAAGCACGGCGGCGCCGTCGACCGGTAGGCGGTCGGTGTCGATCGAGCGGACGCGGTACAGCGTGTGAACCAGCACCCAGGCGAGGAAACGCAGCAGGAATTCGGGCACCAGGCGGTAAATATAGATCGCGACCGCCGCGTTCATCAGCGCGGTGACGAGAAAGAGCTGGGGAATCGTCAGGCCTGCGCCTAACAATGCGGTCGCCGCCAGCGAGGCGGCCACCATGAACAGCGCGTTCAAAATGTTGTTGGCGGCGACAATGCGCGCCACGCGCGAGCGGTCGGCGCGCGTCTGGATCAGTGAATAGAGCGGCACTGAATACAGGCCGGCGAACAGAGCCAGCAAGGCCAGGTCGGCGATGATCCGCCAGGCCCCCGCGTGCGCCAGGAACTCGGATACGCCGCCGGCGCGCATCGGCGTGAACGACGCCGACGCGAAGTAAAGGTCGACCGCGAAGACGGTCATGCCGATCGAACCGAACGGAACCAGGCCGATCTCGACCCGCCGCCCGGACAGTCGTTCGCAGGCCAGCGAGCCAATGCCGATGCCGATCGAAAACACCGCCAGCAAAAACGTGACGACGGCTTCGTTGCCCCCCAGGTGCTCGCGCGTATAGGGCGTAAAGCTCGTCAGGAAGATCGAGCCGAAGAACCACAGCCACGAGATTCCGATGATCGAATTGAACACCGCAACGTTGCGGTGAGCCAGCCTGAGGTTGGCCAGCGTCTCGGAAACTGGGTTCCAGTTGATCGTTAGGCCGGGATCGGCGGCCGGCGAATGCGGAACGTACTGCGCGGCCAGACGACCCAGCAGCGCGACGACGACCACGGCCACTGCGGTGGCGTGAGCGCCGGTGTCGCCGAACCGGCTGATCAGCATGCCCCCGCCGATCGTCCCGAGCAGGATCGCCACGAAGGTCCCCATCTCGACCATGCCGTTACCGCCGATCAGCTCGCGCGCATCGAGGTGCTGCGGCAGGTACGAGTACTTGACCGGGCCGAATACGGTCGATTGCAATCCCAGCAGGAAGATCGCGACATAGACAAGCGAAGGCTCATGCAGCAGCAGCCCTGCCGCGCCGATGCCCATCACAGCGATCTCCGCATCCTTGACGCGGCGGATGAACATCGACTTCTCCAGCTTGTCGGCGAGCTGGCCGCTGGTGGCCGAGAACAGCACGTAGGGCGCGACGAACAGCCCCGCGATCAGGAATCCCGCCGTCTGCGGATCGACATCGCCCCAGCGCGACGCCGCGTAGGTCGCCAGCAGCGTGAAGGCGAACTTGAAGATGTTGTCGTTGGCAGCGCCGAAAAACTGCACCCAGAATAGCGGCGCAAATCGGCGCTCCCGCAGCAGGGCAAACTGGTTGCTGGCGCTCACATTGAATATGGCCGCTCGAGTTGTCTTTGGCGTTCGAGTTGGCGGGCGGGCCGTTGCTCACGCAAAGGTCGCGCCGGATTATGTCAGCGAACGAAGCCGGTGCGGCCGCAGGATTGGCATCCCCGGTCCAACGCCGTAACCTAGAGCGCAACAACAACCCGGGTCACTGCGGCATCCGTCTGCATCGCCGCCGAGCACGAGCCAAAAGGGAGACGCCATGTCGGACACGCTGCGCGACGACGCGCTCGAATATCACCGCCTGCCGACGCACGGAAAGATTTCGGTCGTTCCGACCAAAGCGATGGTGACTCAACGGGATCTTTCGCTCGCCTACTCGCCGGGAGTGGCTGAGGCCTGCAACGAGATCGTGCGCGACCCGCGCGAAGCGCACACGCTGACCGCTCGCGGCAATCTGGTCGCCGTGGTCACCAACGGAACCGCGGTGCTGGGACTCGGCAACATCGGCCCGCTGGCTGGCAAGCCGGTGATGGAAGGCAAAGGCTGCCTGTTCAAGAAGTTCGCCGGCATCGACGTCTTCGACATCGAGCTCGACGAGAACGATCCCGACAAGCTGGTCGACATCATCGCGGCACTCGAGCCGACCTTCGGCGGCATCAACCTGGAGGACATCAAGGCGCCGGAGTGCTTCACCATCGAGCGCAAGCTGCGCCAGCGCATGAAGATTCCCGTGTTCCACGACGACCAGCACGGCACTGCGATCGTCGCCTCCGCAGCGGTGCTAAATGGACTGCGCTGCGTCAGCAAGGACATCGCGCAGGCCAAGCTGGTCTGCTCGGGCGCTGGCGCGGCCGCGATCGCCTGTCTCGACCTGCTGGTGAGCCTCGGCGTACGCCGCGAGAACATCCTGGTGACCGACAGCAAGGGCGTGCTGCACACCGGCCGCAGCGGGCTGGATGAGAGCAAGGCGCGCTATGCACGCGATACTCGAGCCCGCACGCTGGCCGACGCCATGCCCGGTGCCGACATCTTCATGGGGCTGTCGGGTCCCGGCGTTCTGAGCCCAGACATGGTCAAGGCGATGGCTCCACAGCCACTGATCCTCGCAATGGCCAACCCGACGCCGGAAATCATGCCGGAGGAGGCGCGCGCCGCGCGACCCGACGTCATTATCGGCACCGGGCGATCCGACTATCCGAACCAGGTGAACAACGTCCTGTGCTTCCCGTTCATCTTCCGCGGCGCATTGGACGTCGGTGCGACGACGATCAACGAGGCGATGAAGCTGGCGACCGTGCACGCACTGGCCGATCTGACGCACGCGGAGATTCCGGACGAGGTCGCCAAAGCCTATGGCGCGGAAGGGTTGCGCTTCGGGCCCGAGTACCTGATTCCGAAGCCGTTCGATCCGCGCCTGATCGAACGCATCGCACCGGCGGTGGCGCAGGCGGCGATGGACAGTGGTGTCGCGACCCGCCCGCTGCGCGATATCGAGTCGTATCGAGCACGCCTGCGACGCTTCGTCTACCAGTCAGGCAGCACGATGGAGCCGGTATTCGCCGCGGCGAAAAAGGCCGCCACGCGCAGGCTCATCTACGCCGAGGGCGAGGAAGAGCGCGTATTGCGCGCGGCCCAGGTGGTTGTCGACGAAGGAATCGCCCGGCCGATCCTGATCGGCCGCCCCGACGTGATCTCGATGCGCATCGAGCGCTATGGACTGCGGCTGAAACTGGGATCAGATGTCGAGTGTGTCAACGTGCTCGACGATCCGCGCTACCGCGACACGTGGATGGAGTACTTCCAACTCGGTAAGCGCCAAGGGGTGACGCGGTCACTGGCTCAGACGGAAATACGCACGCGTACCACGTTGATCGGCGCGATGCTGGTGCGCGGGGGCGGGGCCGAAGCGATGCTGTGCGGCACCGTCGGCTCTTACGCGGATCACCTGCGCTATGTGCGTACCGTGATCGGGCTGGCACCCGGCGTGAAGACCTTCGCAGCGATGCACCTGCTGATCCTGCCCAACCGGCAGCTCTTCATCTGCGACACGCACGTGAATCCGGACCCGACTGCCGAACAGGTGGCGGAAATGACGGTACTGGCGGCCGATGCGGCCAGCCGCTTCGGCATCGCCCCGCGCGTCGCGCTGGTGTCGCACTCCAACTTCGGCAGCTCGGAGTTGCCGTCAGCAGTCAAGATGCGAGAGGCACTGGCGCTGATTCAGGCCCGCCGGCCGGATTTCCCGGTGGACGGCGAGATGCAGGCGGACACCGCACTGTCGTACACGGTCCTTTCGAGCTCAATGCCCGACACCCCGCTTGCGGCCGAAGCGAACCTGCTGATCATGCCCAACATCGATGCGGCCAACATCACGTACAACGCGCTGCGCGCCACCGCCGGCGGCGGGATCACAATCGGTGCCATATTGCTCGGCGCCGCGCAGCCGGTGCACATCATGACGCCGGCGTCGACGGTGCGCCGGATCGTCAACATGTCCGCGGTGGCGGTGGTCGATGCCGCTGCGCGCGGCTGAGAACGCCTCGGCCGCGTGCTACTCGAGAAACGTCAGTTGGTGCGCGCGTCCTCGGGCTCGGGCCAGTCGCGGATGTAGGCCTTCAGCATGCGGTTCTCGAAGCTCTGTTCCTCGAGCACCGCGCGCGCCACGTCGTAGAACGAGATGACACCGGCCAGCGTGCGGCCGTCGAGCACCGGCAGGTAACGCGCATGGCGTTCGAGCATCAGACGCCGAACTTCCATTACCTCGGTTTCTGGGGTCACAGTCAGCGGCGCATCGTCCATCACCTTCCGCACGCTGATGTCGCCGATGTTGCCGGCATTGTCGTGCAGGCGATTGATCACTTCGCGGAACGTCAGCATGCCCACGAGTTCGCCGTATTCCATGATGACCACCGACCCCATGTCCTGCTCGGCCATGATGGAGACGGCCTGCGCCAGCGGAGAATCAGGAGTCACCGCATAGATCGCGCTGCCCTTGACGCGCAGTATGTCGCTGACTTTCATGGGGGTCCTCCGGGACGCGGGTCACGACGATCGGTCAAACCGATGCTAGACCCGCCGCACCGCCTAAACAAGCTTCAGAGGCGACGCAGCCACCCCAATCCCGCAGATGTGCCACCCGGGCCGGCCACCGCCGGTCGGTATTCGCAGCCCACCCAGCCTGCGTAGCGCAATCGGTCGAGTTCGCGGAACACGTAGGCGTAGTTGACCTCCCCGCTGTCTGGCTCGTGTCGCTCCGGCACACCGGCTATCTGGACGTGGCCGACCATCCCCGAACACTGCTCGAAGTGGCGCACGAGATCACCCTGGATGATCTTGCAGGTGATAGAAATCGAACTGAAGCGCCGGCTGCGGGTCGGTGAGCCGCCCGATGATCTCGATCGCCAGCGGTAGCCGGTTGAGGAAGTAGCCCGGGATGTCGCGCGGATTGATGGGCTCGATTGTGACCGCGATCCCGTGGGGCCGGAACGTCTCGCCCGCGTGGGCGAGATTGCGTTCATAGGCCGCGAGCGCGTCGGCGTGCGGAACCTCGGGCCCCGGCGTGCCCGCCATCACATGAACGCGTGGCGCGCCCACCGTGCGCGCGTAATCCAGCGTTCGCTGGATCGATGCCTCGAACGCCCGTTCGTGACCGGGCAGCGCGGCGAGGCCCTTCTCGCTACCCGGAAAGTCCCCCACCGCCGCATTCATCAGAACCAGCTGGACGCCGGCATCGTCGATCGCGCGACGAAACTCGTTCGCGTCGACCAGATACGGTCCCTGCACTTCGACCGCAGCGAACCCGTCGCGAGCCGCCGCGCCGATGCGATCGATCATTTGGTGCTCGGGATACAGCGTGCTGACGTTGGCGGCGAAGCGGGGCATGTTGGTCTCGTCCTAGTCCATCAGCGCCTTGAAGCGCTCGAGTTCCGTGACGATGGTCGCGCGCACCGTGGGTTCCCACACCGAATGCCCGGCATCGGGCACGATCGTATAGCGCGCGGCCGGCCAGGCATGCGCCAGTTCGTCGGCGCTGACGATCGGACACACCATGTCGTAGCGCGAATGCACGATCGACGCCGGTAGGTGCCGTATGCGCTCCATGTCACGCAGCAGCTGGTCGGGAGCCAGGAAGCAGCGGTGAGCGAAATAGTGCGCCTCCAGCCGTGCCAGGCCAAGCGCCTCGTCGGCGAAGTGGCGGACCAGTTCCGGATTGGGTACCAGCGTCGAGCAGGTTCCCTCGTACTCGCTCCAGGCGCGTGCGTAACGCAGCTGGACGCGCGGGTCCGGATCGAACAGCCGCTTCAGGTATCCGCGCAGCAGGTCGCTGCGTTCTGCCTCGGGCAGCATGCCGGCGAATTTCTGCCAGGCTTCCGGGAACACCTGACGCAGTCCATACAAGAACCAGTCGATCTCGCTCTGGCGCCCCAGAAAAATGCCGCGCAGCACGAACCCGCGGCAGCGCTGCGGATGGGCCTGCCCGTAGGCCAGCCCGAGCGTGCTGCCCCACGATCCGCCGAACACCAGCCAGCGGTCGACTCCGAGATACTCGCGCAGCACTTCGATGTCGTCGATCAGCTGCTGCGTGGTGTTCGCCTGTACCTCGCCGAGCGGCGTCGATGCGCCTGCGCCGCGCTGGTCGAACAGCACGACGCGGAAGAATTCCGGATCGAAGAAACGCCGGTGCTCGGGCGAGCAGCCGCCGCCCGGTCCGCCGTGCAGGAAGAGAACCGGGACGCCATTCGGGTTGCCGACGGTTTCCCAGTACATGGTGTGCAGGCTGTCGAGCGCCATGGTGCCGCTGTCGTACGGCTCGATCGGCGGATAAAGCAGGGTGCGACTGTCCATTGTCGCGGGGCAGTTTAACGAAGAGCGCGTCCGGCCCGGACCGACGCGTCACTTCGGGAACGCTGGCATCATCGCCGCTTGCCGAGCCGAGGCCGACCACCATGACTGTCCGCTATCCCGGATTCGACACGCTCGCGCTGCACGCCGGCCAGCCGCCGGACCCCGCGACCGGCGCGCGCGCGGTTCCCATCTACGCGAGCACCTCGTTCGTGTTCGAGGACTCCGACCATGCGGCGGCGCTTTTCAACATGGAGCGCGCGGGTCATGTGTACTCGCGCATCTCCAACCCGACAGTCGCCGTGTTCGAGGAGCGCATGGCGGCCCTTGAAAAGGGAGTCGGTGCAATCGCGACTGCGAGTGGCCAGGCTGCACTGCACCTGGCGATCGCCACCCTGATGGGAGCCGGCGCCCACATCGTATCCAGCCGGGCGCTCTACGGCGGATCGCACAACCTGCTGGCCTACACGCTGGCGCGATTCGGGATCGAGACGACCTTTGTCGATCCGCGTGATCACGATCAATGGCGCAGCGCGCTGCGCCCGGAAACCCGGCTGCTGTTCGGCGAAACGCTCGGCAATCCCGGGCTTGACGTGCTCGACGTCCCGACCGTGAGCGGCATCGCCCACGGGCACGGCGTCCCGTTGCTGGTCGATTCGACCTTCACCACGCCGTGGCTGATGACTCCCTTCGACTATGGGGCCGATCTCGTCTATCACTCGGCGACCAAGTTCCTCGGGGGTCACGGCGTGGCGATCGGCGGCGTGCTGATCGACGGGGGTACGTTCGACTGGCTTGCCTCCGGACGTTTTCCGACGATGACCGAGCCCTATTCGGGCTTCCATGGGATGAACTTCGCGGAGGAAAGCACGGTCGCTCCCTTCCTGCTGCGGGCGCGCCGTGAGGGCCTGCGCGACTTCGGTGCCTGCATGAGCGCGCACACCGCATTCCTGCTGCTGCAGGGACTCGAGACCCTGCCGTTGCGGATGCAGCGGCATGTCGACAACACGCGCGCCGTCGTGCGGTTTCTCGCCGCGCAAACCCAGGTCGAATCGATCTACTACCCGGAGCTTCCGCACCACCCCGATCACACGCTCGCGCAACGCCTGCTGCCGCGCGGCTGCGGTGCCGTGTTCAGCTTTAACCTGAAAGGATCGCGCGCCGCGGGCCGCGCGTTCGTCGAGTCACTGCGCGTGTTCTCGCACCTCGCCAATGTGGGCGACGCCAAGTCGCTGGTGATCCACCCGGCCTCGACCACGCATTTCCGGGTGCCCGATGACGAACTCGCGGCGGCCGGCATCACGCAGGGCACGATCCGCCTGTCAATCGGACTCGAGGATCGGGACGATCTGCTCGACGACCTTGCGCAGGCGCTGAAGCGCGCGCAGAAAATCGGCTAGATGAACCTTCTGCCGTCGCCGCGGCTGTACGCCTACACCGGCGGGCGTCTGTTCGATCCGGCGCGGCCGACGATCGTGTTCCTGCACGGCGCACAGCATGATCACAGCGTCTGGATCCTGCAGAGCCGTTATCTTGCGCACCACGGATACTCGGTGCTCGCGCTCGACCTGCCGGGGCACATGCGCAGCGAGGGGCCCGTTCTCGCGAGCGTCGAGGCGATCGCCGAGCGCGTCGCCGAAGGACTGAAGGCGAGCGGAGCGCAGCGACTGTTGCTGGTCGGGCAGAGCATGGGTTCGCTGATCGCGCTCGAGGTGGCGCGCTGGCTGCCGGATCGCGTGGCCGGCGTTGCGTTGATCGCCACCGCCTTTCCGATGCGCGTATCCGATGCGTTGCTCGCTGCCACGCGGACCGATGTTCCCGCGGCGCTGGACATGATCAACGTCTGGTCGCACAGCGCGTCGACCACGGCCTTCGAGCGCAAGCCATGCAATCCAGGACCCGGCTTCTCCAATGTCTGGCAGAACCTGCGACTGATGCAACGGATCGCGCAGCGCGACGGCCCCGCGGTGCTCGCGACCGACTTCGCCGCATGCAATGACTACGCCCGCGGCATCGACGCGGCGCGCGAGCTACGCTGCCCGGTGCTCTTCATCCTCGGATCGCTTGACGTCATGACCGCACCGAAGGCGGCGAAGCCACTCGTCGACGCGTGCGCCGATGCGACGGTCGTGCTGATCGACGGCGGCGGGCATTCGCTGATGGCCGAGCGGCCGGACGAGGTGCTGGAGGCGCTGAAGGCATTCGCCGCACGCGTGCTGGCGCCGGTCGCAGCGCCAGCGCAATGAGCGGCAGCGGAGAACTCTCTCGTTGCTGAACGCCGTTAACTGGGACACGTACTGGCTATACGTTCTCACCGAAATCGCGCTGTCGCTGTCGCCGGGGCCGGCGGTGATGCTGGTGATCGCGTGCGGTCTCGCCTACGGCGCCCGCCGATCGACGTGGGCGAGCCTTGGCATACTCAGCGCGAACGCCATTTACTTCGGTATTTCTGCCACCGCCCTCGGCGCGCTGTTGGCGGCCTCGCGCGAGTTCTTCATCGCGGTTAAATGGGCTGGTGCGGCCTACCTGGTCTACGTCGGGCTATCTGCGCTTTTTGGTCGCCCGTCCCCGCTTTCAGTATCCAGCGCCGGTCCGCGTCCGCCGCGAGAACTCTATCTGGCCGGATTGACGCTGCAACTTGCCAATCCGAAGACTCTGATCTTCTTCGTCGCGATCCTGCCGCAGTTCGTCGATCCGCGGCTCGCGATCGGTCCGCAGATGGTGTGGCTCGCAGCGGGATCGATCATCCCGGAATTCTTCATCCTGGCCGGCTATGGATGGCTCGCCTCGCGCGCTGCGCGGGTCGCACGTGATGCGCGCTATGCGCGCTGGACCGATCGCGTGGCCGGCCTGCTGGTACTCGGTGCCGCGGCGCTGGTCGTCGGCGTCACGTCCTAGCCGGGCTGCGCCGCCGGCGATAGGCTTAATTGCAGCGGCGCGTTGAGCCAGTCGTCGTTTGACATCCAATTGGCCAACACCGTGCCGAGCCCGTCGCGGTCGAGCCCGAGCAGACTATTGGCCGGATCGACGCCGAAGCGTTCGAAGGCAGGCCGTAGCGAAGTTGCCGCGGGATCGCAGGTCAGCAGCCACTCGGACGAGTCGCCGCGCCGGCGCGCCGCTGCGAGGCGTCGCACATAACCGAGTCGCTCCAGCCGTTCCAGCAGTCGCTCGCAATCCACCGGATCGGTGCGCGCGCGGCGCCCGAGTTCCAGCGTTCCGAGCACCGGCACCGTCGTCCTGCGCGCGGCCATCAGTTCGCGTAGCAGAGCGAGCGCGGTGACGAATGCATTGCCGGCCCGCTCATCGTCGGCAAAGCGCGTCGAGCGCAGCCTCGGAAGCGTGGCCGCGATCGCCGCCCCGAACAGCAGCGCGTACCACGACAGATAGACCCATAGCAGGAACAACGGCAGCACCGCGAACGCGCCGTAGATCGACCGCACGCTGCCGCGCGAGATGAACATGGCGAATCCCACTTTCAGCAGTTCGGCCAGGATCGCGGCAACGAAACCTCCGATCAGCGCGTCCCGCCATCGCACCAGGCGGTTCGGCACGAACACATACAGGGCCGAATAGGCGATTCCGCTCAGCACCAGCGGTGCGTAATCGAGCACGTTGCGCAGCAGCTTCGGCATGCGGACGACGGCATCCTCCGACAATGACCATAGGTAGGAACTGGCTGTCAGACTGGCCCCGATCAGCACCGGACCGAGTGTGATGATCGCCCAGTAGATCGTCATGCGCTGACCGAACGGCCGGCGTTCATGGACCTGCCAGATGTCATTGAGTACGCGATCGACCGTCATCACCATCGCCAGCGCAGCAAGTCCGAGCAGCAGCAGCCCGACCGCCGTCAGCCGCGTCGCCTGCTGCGCGAACTCGGTGATGTAACGCAGTACGGTCGTCGAAATCTGCGCGGGCAGCGTCTTCTGGATCAGCGTCTGCAGTGCCTCACGGAATTCGGCGAACAGCGGAAAAGCCGCGAACAGCGCAAGGGCGACCGCGAACAACGGCACGATCGAGAGAAAGGTAGTGAACGTGAGGCTGCTCGCGACCTGCTGCAGTCTGACTTCGCGCGCACGTCGGACCGCGAACAGCGCGGCCTCACGCACTGCCTTGAACCACGGAAAGCGATCGAGGTAGACGGTAAGCCGGCGCATGACGGTGTGGGAGCGCCCTGGTCGGCGGCACACGGACCGCACGCCGCCCGCAATGCGCATTCATATAATAGCGGCCAGCCTACGATGGCGACTCGACCACTGCCACAACGCCCGCCCGCAAAGCCGCCCGCCATTTCAAGCGCCACTCGAGTCCGGTTTGGACATCCTAGTCCTCTACTACTCCCGCCACGGAGCGACACGCCGACTAGCCGAGGCCGTCGCGCTCGGCATCGACAGCATCGACGGCGCACGTGCGCGACTGCGCACGGTTCCGCCCGTGGCGCCGATTACCGAGACCGCGGCTCCGCCCGTGCCGCCGGCAGGCGCTCCCTATGCCGAATTGACCGATCTGCAGGAATGCGGAGCGATCGCGGTCGGCTCGCCGACTCGCTTCGGCAACATGGCCGCACCGCTCAAGTATTTCTTCGATAGCACCGCGAGCCTGTGGCTGTCGGGTGCGTTGGCCGGAAAGCCCGCGGCCGTGTTCTGCACCACCAGCAGCCTGCACGGCGGACAGGAGGCGACGCTGCTGTCAATGATGCTGCCGCTGCTGCACCATGGCATGTTGCTGCTGGGCATTCCGTATACCGAGGCCGACCTGATGCGCACCCGCAGCGGCGGCACACCGTACGGCGCCAGTCACACCTCACCGCAGGGAACTGTGTCGGAGCTGACCGATGAGGAGCGACGCATGGCACGCGCACTCGGTGCGCGCCTGGCGCGCACGGCACTGCGACTGGCCGCTTAGGCCGCCCTAATCCGTGTCATCCGCACCGCTACCTTTCGGCTCGCCGCGTCCAGCGCATCGCTTGGCGGCTGGCGATGACAAGTTGGGTCGCGCTGATCGTGCTCGGCATCGCATGGGAAGCCTGGCTGTCGCCGGTGCGGCCGGGCGGATCCTGGTTGGTGCTCAAGGTGCTGCCGCTCGTTGTCCTGCTGCCGGCGATGCGACGGCGCAGCGCCTATGCAATGCAACTGGCGCTCTTCGTCGTGATGCTGTGCCTGCTCGAAGGCAGCGCGCGCCTGTTCGAACCGATGCCCGCCGCTTTGCTTGCCGGCATCGAGACTGCGCTGGCACTGCTGTTCTTCGCTGCCGCCGTCACCTACCTGCGTCCGCTGAAGATCGCCGCGCGCCGCGCAAAGGAACTGTCGTGAGCGCGATCGACGCGCTGCGCAGCATCGTCGGCGATGCTCATGTACTGACCGCGGAGCAGGACATGGCGCCGTTTCTGGTCGACTGGCGTCGCCGCTACACCGGCGCAGCACAGGCGATCGTGCTTCCGGAAACCGCAACCCAAGTAGAGCAACTTGTCGGCTGGTGCGCGACGACCCGCACGCCGGTCGTTCCCCAGGGCGGCAACACGGGCCTGGTCGGCGGCGCGACGCCCGATCGATCGGGACACGCGATCGTGATTTCGCTGAAGCGAATGCGACGCGTTCGCAATGTCGATGCCGCCAACAACACGATGACGGTGGAAGCGGGGTGCGTGCTGAGCGACGTGCAGCAGGCAGCGCGCGCGCACGACCGCCTTTTCCCGCTGTCGCTGGCTGCGGAAGGCAGCGCCACCATCGGCGGCAATCTCAGCACCAATGCCGGTGGCGTCCAGGTCTTGCGCTACGGCAACGCCCGCGAGCTGTGCCTCGGGCTGGAAGTGGTGCTGCCGTCCGGCGAACTGTGGGACGGATTACGCGGATTGCGCAAGGACAACACGGGCTACGACCTCAGGGACATCTTCATCGGCGCCGAAGGCACGCTGGGCATTATCACGGCCGCGACCCTCAAGACCTTCCCGTTGCCGCGCGCGCAGGTGACGGCGTTGCTGGCGCTGCCGTCGCTCGCCGCCGCGCTCGAACTGCTGAACGAGGCGCAGCATTCCTGCGGCCCGACGCTGACTGCGTGCGAATGCTTCAGCGACTTGTGCCTGACGCTGGTCGAACGACACTTTGCCGCGCACAAGTCGCCCTTTGGCGAGCGCCACCCCCAGTACGTGCTACTCGAGTTGAGCGACCATGACGACCAGGCTCATGCGATCGCTGTGCTCGAATCATTGATTTCCCGCCTGCTCGACGCCGGTCACGTGAACGACGCCGTGATCGCGCAGTCGGTCGCGCAGGCACGCGGGCTGTGGGCGCTGCGCGAACTGATCTCCGAAGCACAGGCGGCCGAAGGACGGAACATCAAGCACGACATCGCCGTCCCGGTTTCGGCCATTGGCCAGTTCGTGGCGGAAACCAACGCGTTGCTGCAGCAGCGCTTTCCCGCGGTTCGCATGGTCATCTTCGGCCACCTGGGTGACGGCAACCTGCATTACAACGTCAGTCCACCAGTCGGCATGGAGGAGCAGGAATTTGTCGCCCTGCAGCCGCAGATCTACGCCACGGTGCACGATCAGGTACATGCCTTCGGCGGTTCGATTTCGGCCGAACACGGCATCGGGCAACTCAAGCTCGAGGAGAATGCCCGCTACAAGTCCACTGTTGAACTCAGGCTGATGCGCGCGCTGAAGCAGGCGATCGATCCGCTTGGCATCATGAACCCCGGCAAGATGCTGCCCGCGCAGTCGGCGGCTTGAGTCCCAACTTCGCGGGAGATCGATCCACCCCTTTTTCGGACGACCGCGGGATTGCCCAAACCAGTACCATTCGCGCCAACCGGCTGGCCCCGGCAAAAAGACATCACGGGAGAACTTCATGGCAAGACAGACTTTCCGCTTCTGCGCCGTCGTGCTGGCCGCGCTGGCCGTGCAGAACGCGATTGCCCAGGAACGCGCCGAGACCGTCGTCTACGGCCCCGCGCCCAAACCGGTCGTCGTTCCCGGTGCAAAGCCGATCAAAGCGCCGTCGTTCGATGCACTAAAGGGCGACGGGCTTTATCACTTTCAGGGCACCCGTGTGTCGAACATCCGGGCAGCGGCCACGCCCGGTGAAGGCAACCGATATGCGCTGACGGAAACCAGCAGCGATGCCAATCAGACGACACTGAACGGGCAGATCGACGTAGCGCACGCGGTGCTCAATGGCGAGCGGCGCGCGCTCGGGCGCCCCAACTTCGCGATCCCGGCCAACGATGATTCGGTCTACATCGTCTACGCGGGCCAAGCCCCACTGCGCATCGCCGTGACACTGCAGGCCTATGACGTTTCGGATATGTGGATTTCGCACTTCCTGCGCACTCCGGATAACTATCCGAAGCCGGAGGCTAACAAGGCGGGCAACGTGCGCTTCCCGAAGGGGTCGGTAGCCTACCTCGCCACCGGCCGCTTCTTCGACGACGTGCTGATGCTGCCTCGCCGCGAGTCGTTCACCGGGGCCAGCAACACGGCACAGTTCATTGGCAATTTCTCCAAGCAGATTCCCTATTGCCTCTCCTACGAGGACCGCCAGGAAGCCAAGCCGTACGCGATGTTCTTCAAGGCGATCGGCAATGCGAAAAAGGGCGAGGTTGACCTGTACCCTGCCAAGACCGGGACGCTGTTCTGCGATCGAGTCGGCGAGAAGGTGATCGGCCGGGGCGAATGGGAAGAACGCACGATCGCCGGAACGCGCGCGATCGTGCTGTCGTTCCCGGCGCAGGTCGATCCGCTCGACACGGGCGTATCTAACGTCGAGCGCGAATCCGCGCGCATCGCATTCGTCGAACCGACCAAGGGATTGCCGGGTGTGCGTCCCGGCAAGCTCTACCAGGCGGGAGCGAGCGTGTATGACTACCAGTACCGCTTCAACAAGGTCGCGGCCGACGCAGTGCGCCAGGCGATTGGAGCGCAGTAACTGCACGCACGACCCGGCGTCGCCGCCCCTTGGTCGGATCGCGGTGACGCCGGTGGCACGCTTGGATAGACTGGGTCGATGATCCGGTTGACCTTCGCGCTCGCCTTCGTCTCTGTTGCCTGCCACTTACCCGAATCGCGCGCCCAGCCGATCCAGCGCTGCGAGAGTGCCGGCGGCAAGATCACCTATTCCAACGATGACTGTCCGGAAGGCACCAAGGCCGTCCGCTCCGTGCAACCCGCACCGTCACCCTCCCCTGAGGCTCAGCAGGCCTCACGTGCCCGATCCGACAGCGACGCCAAGCGTGCCCAGCAGCTGGCGGCCGAGCGCCAGGTTCAGCAGACCCAGGTGCAGGAACAGCGTGAGTCGCAGCGAGCTGCGGATTGCGCCTATCTGCGCGGCGAAGCCGACTCGGTTCGTCGCATGCGCAATGCGCTCGTCAACCGGCCCTACTACTCGCTGGATGATCTCGACGCAGATGGATCAGCACGCCGCGCAACTGATGTCCGAGTACCGCCGCGCCTGCACGTCGGGATGAATCCGACGTCGCACCGGCAGCGCCTTGGCCGCCTGACGCTGGCGGCGCTGTCGCTCGCTGCCGCTGCCCCGGTCCTCGCTGAGACCGTGCAACGATGCGAGTCGGCGGACGGCAAGGTCACCTACTCCAACACGCAATGTCCCGCGGGAACGTCGGCGACGCGCAAGGTCAACACCTCGCCGCCGGTTGCGGTCGACCACGAAAAAGCGGCCAAGGATCGCGCGCGCCGCGATGCGGCAGAAGTCAAGGAAATCGAAAAGGTGCGCGCGAAGGACGAACAGAAGGCCGAGCAGAAGGCCGAGCGCGCGGCCGCCGAGCAGCAGAAAGCCCAGGCCAAGCAGCTCGAGAAGTGCGATCGCGCAAAGCACGATGTCGAACGCGCGGTGAATGCGCGCGCGGCGCTGCAGCTGAAGGCGGCCACGATCGAACAGATGCAGAAAGCCGACCGGGAGATCAGCAAGCGCGAGGCCGAGGTGACCAAGGCCTGCACGGGCTAGCCAGTCCGCGCCAAGACCGAACGCGGATCAGACTACGGCGGCGTGCGGCTGCTCGACCGCCTGCAGTGCGTGATCCAGGATCTCTGCGCCGTAGCGTTCGAGCGTTACCGCATCGCTCAACATACGCCTCCACTGGCGGGCCCCGCGCAGTCCCTGATAAAGACCGTGCATGTGCCGAGTCACCTGGCGCGGCGCGGCTCCTTGCGCAACGACACGCCTCAGATAGTTCGACATGCGCGCAACCACTTCGGAGCGCGTCGGCGCAGCCGTCATCGTCCCAATGAAGTCGGTGTCGACCGCGGCCAGCAGGTACGGGTCGTGGTAGCTCGCGCGGCCCAGCATTACTCCGTCCAGCCCCGCCGACTCACGGGCCGCCTGTTCGAGCGATGTGAGGCCGCCGTTGAGGACGAAGGTCGCGTACGGAAAGTCTCTTTTCAGCCGCAGCACGACCTCGTAGCGCAGCGGAGGCACGTCTCGGTTTTCGCGCGGCGACAGGCCCTTGAGCCAGGCGTTGCGCGCATGGACGATGAAGGCCTGGCAACCGGCCTGGTCCAGCGCGCCGACGAAGTCGCGCACGAGGCCATAGTTTTCGCCGCGGTCGATGCCGATTCGATGCTTGACGGTCACCGGCACCGCGACGGCGTCACGCATCGCCTTCACGCAGTCGGCCACCAGCGCCGGCTCGGCCATCAGACAGGCACCAAAGGCGCCGCGCTGTACGCGCTCCGACGGACAGCCGCAGTTCAGGTTGATCTCGGCGTAGCCGGCCGCCTCGCCCAGCCTCGCTGCCTGCGTCAGTTCGGCCGGTTCACAGCCTCCAATTTGCAGCGCCACCGGATGCTCTGCGGCGTCGAACGCCAGATGCCGCAGCGGATCACCATGTAGCAACGCGCCGGTGGTGATCATCTCCGTGTAGAGCCGCGCGTTGGCCGACAGCTGACGGTGGAAGTAGCGGCAATGCCGGTCGGTCCAGTCCATCATCGGCGCGACGCAGAAGCGCCACGCGGATGCGGGCGGCGCCACCAATGACTCGGACTCGTTTTGCACTGGCGCCTCGATTAGACCTACGGCTCGAGCAGCCACTGCAAAACCGACTTCGCGACGAAGCCGAGGATGCCGAACGCGAGGACGAAGAACAGCACGAAGGTGCCGAATTTGCCCGCGCGCGATTCGATGGCGAGCTTCCAGATGATGAACAGCATCAGCGCGATGAAGCCGCCAACGCCCCAGGTCATGCCGAGTTCCGCGATGCGCTCTTCCGTCAGGCCGAACAGCGTGCCTTCCATTTAGAACCTATCTCAGAGTCCGCGGTGGTCGCGGCGGGGCCGCATGGGGTGCAGGGCTAGGCGCGGCGAGGGGGCCATTGCGTGTGCAAGGACCCGAGCCGCAACAACGCCATGCGCCCCATGCGACCCCGCCCCGCAGGGTTGCCACGCTGAGCACGCGCTGCGCGCGTGCGCATCTTGCGATGGTTTCCGACGACGCAGCGGCTGTGCCGCTGCGGTGGCGGGCGTCTGCAGCGTTGGCCGGCTCGGCCGTAGGCTCGGCTACTGTCCTTCGCCAGCCGCCTTGCATCCGCCCGCTTGTCTTGGCAACGCGATCCATTGAGGACCCTGAGATAGGTTCTAGGCGTTGCGCAGCGGTACGCCGTCGGTGACGACGAGGTCGCGGTAAGCATGCCAGCTCGCATGGCCCAGCACCGGAACGCTGACTAGGAAGCCCAGCATTCCGGTTGCGAGCGACAGCGTGGTCGCGATCAGGATGACCAGCGCCCACAGCGTCATCGGCCCGGGGTTTTCTCCGACCGCTCGGGCGCTTGTGAGCAGCGCCCGCCGAAACCCGACTTGACGACCGAGCAGCAGCGGTGGCGAAACCGCCGTCAGCGCAAAGACGATTGCCACACCGAGGCCGCCCAAAAGAGCCCACAGCGTGAACAGCAGGTTGCCCTGTTCCACGGCCGCGTAACGCAGGAACTCGATCGGCCCGCGCAGCGGCATCGGGATGAACAACGTGAACAGCAGCGCTGAGGCGAACACCCACAGTGTGCCGAGGACGGCGAGCAGCAGGCCGACGCGGATCAGTGGGCGCGTGCCGCGTCGCCATGCGGCGATCGCCTCGGTCACTCCCGCAGGTTCTCCGCGGCCGTGCAGTCGGCTGATCTCGTAGAGCCCGGTCGCGAGGATCGGACCCAGCAACACGAAGCCCGAGAATGCGCCGGGAGCCAGCCACCAGTAGCGCGTCGAAGCCCACAGGACCACCCAGCCGCCGATTGCGACGAACAGTCCGTGCAGCACCCCCACCAGCGGACTGCGCACGAAGTCCTGCCAGCCCTGCGACAGCCAGGTGAACGGCCGCCACGCCGCGACGCGATTCACCGCGAGCGGCGCATCGTGCGGTGCAGGAGCGGAACGCATGTCGCGTCGATTATCGCGCGACGTCATCGGTCAGCGAGCCGCAGCGGCGGCTCGTTGCCTTGCCGCGGCCAGTTCGTTGACGACGAGCGCGGTCAGCACCAGCGCTCCACCTGACACGGTCGACGCCGCAGGAACTTCGCCGGCACCGAGCCACGCCCACAAGGGACCGAGCAGTACCTCGAGCAGCGCCAGCAGCGACAACTCGGTGGCCGACAGGCTGCGCGCGGCGACCACCAGCAGCATGCACGGAACCCCCAGTTGGAAGATGCCGAGGACGGCGAGCAGCAGCACGTCGCTCGGTGTCGCGATGAACGGCCAGGCAAGCGGCAGCACGACCGCCGCCGAGATCGCTCCGCCGAGGAAGACGGCCGGAATCAGGTCGACCACATGCCCGCTGCGCTTGAGCACGACGAAGTTGATGGCGGAGGCGAGCGGGGTGCCGGCCGCGATCAGCATCCCCAGCACGCTGGTCGCCGATTCGATGCGCAGGCTGCCGGCAAACATCCATCCGATGCCGGCCATCGCAATCGCGATCGCGAACCAGGTCCGCGCGGGTATCGGCGACTTCAGCACCGCCCAGGCCAGCAGGGCGGTCAGCAGCGGTGCCACGGCGAGCACGATCAACGTGTTGGCCGTCGAGGTCAGCGTCAGCGCGAGCATGAAGCAGATGAACATCGTCGCCCACATGCAACCCGAGATGAGGCCTGCGCGGCCGGCGCGCCGCAGCGCGCCAACAAAATCACGGCGCACGAACATCAGGTAGGCGCCAACGCAGAGCGCGGCGAACAGGCTGCGCCAGAACGTGATCTCGAATCGTCCCTGCGCCTGCAACTCCGGTGACAGGCTGCGCGTCACCACGCCCGCGATGCTCCACAGCAGCGGCGCGATGACCATCAGGATCAGCGCGCGGCGGTGGGCGGAGTCGTCTATCACTGTTGGGATGGTTTCAACGCCCCCTCCCTCGTGGAGGGAGGGCGGGGGAGGGAGTCGTTGATACCGCTCAAGCGCGCGAAGCGCGCAGCGGTTCCTCAAGGAACACGCTTAGGCTGCCTCGCGTTGGGCACGCTTTCTCTCGTGTTCCTTGAGAAACCTCTTGCGCAGTCGGATGCTCAGCGGAGTGATCTCGACCAGTTCGTCATCTGCGATGAACTCGACGGCGGATTCCAGCGTCAGCGCGATCGGCGGCACCAGGTCGATGTGCTCGTCCTTGCCCGAGGCCCGCACGTTGGTCAGTTTTTTCTCGCGCACGGGGTTGACGACCAGGTCGTTGTCGCGCGAATGAATGCCGATGATCATGCCCTCGTACAGCTTGTCGCCCGGGCTGACGAACATGCGGCCGCGCTCCTGCAGCTTCCACAGTGCATACGCGACGGCTTCGCCGTCGTCCTGGCTGACCAGCACTCCATTGCGTCGCTCGCCGACCTCGCCGGCGCGGATCGGGCCATACTCGTCGAACACGTGGCTCATGATCCCGGTGCCGCGCGTCAGCGTCATGAATTCACCCTGAAAACCGATCAGGCCGCGCGCCGGTATCCGGTACTCGAGCCGTACGCGGCCCTTGCCGTCGGGCTGCATGTCCTGCAGATCACCCTTGCGGCCCCCAAGCTCCTCCATGATCGCGCCCTGGTTAGCTTCCTCGACGTCGACGGTCAGCATCTCGAACGGCTCAAACCTTTCCCCATCGATGTCCTTGTAGAGCACGCGCGGCCGCGACACCGCGAGCTCGTAGCCTTCACGCCGCATGTTCTCCAGCAGGATGGTGAGATGCAGTTCGCCGCGGCCCGCGACCTCGAACACGGTTTCGTCGGCTGTCTCTCGCATCCGCATCGCGACGTTCGACTTCAGTTCTCGCTCCAGGCGTTCGCGCAGCTGCCTGCTTGTCACGAATTTCCCTTCGCGACCGGCCAGCGGCGACGTATTGACCTGGAAGTTCATTGTCAGCGTCGGCTCGTCGACCTTCAGCAGGGGCAACGCGTCGGGCGCGTCGACCGGTGTCAGCGTGCAGCCGATGCCGATGTCGTCCAGTCCGTTCACCAAAACGATGTCGCCGGCGATCGCCTCGTCGACCAGCTTGCGATCGAGGCCTTCGAAGGTCATCACCTGGTTGATCCTGCCCTTCGTGGTCGGCGCGTTCTGCTCGCCCTCGGGGCCGTGCATCACCAGCACTTCCTGTCCCGCACGCAGCCGTCCGCGAGTGATCCGTCCGATCCCGATCTTGCCGACGTAGCTCGAATAGTCGAGCGAGCAGATCTGCAGCTGCAAGGTGCCGTTGGCATCGTCGTCGCGCACGCGCACGTGCGCGAGAATCGCTTCGAACAGTGGACGGAGATCGCCGCTTCGCACGTCCGCGGAGGTGCCGGCGTAACCGTTGAGCGCGGACGCGTAGATGACCGGAAAATCGAGCTGTTCCTCGGTCGCGCCCAGTTTGTCGAACAGGTCAAACGTGTGGTTGACGACCCAGTCGGCCCGGGCGCCCGGCCGGTCGACCTTATTGACCACCACGATCGGTTTCAGTCCCTGCGCCAGTGCCTTGCGCGTGACGAAGCGCGTCTGCGGCATCGGCCCCTCGACCGCGTCAACCAGCAGTAACACGCCGTCGACCATCGACAGCACGCGCTCGACCTCGCCGCCGAAGTCGGCATGCCCCGGCGTGTCGACGATGTTGATGTGCGTGCCTTCGTAGTCGACCGCGCAGTTCTTGGCCAGGATAGTGATCCCGCGTTCGCGCTCGAGGTCGTTGGAATCCATGACGCGCTCAGCCACCTGCTGATTAGCGCGAAACGTTCCGGACTGCTGCAGCAGCTTGTCAACCAGCGTGGTCTTGCCGTGATCGACGTGCGCGATGATCGCGACGTTGCGCAATGGGCGTTTCATGACTGCTCTTTCTCGAATATTTCGCTCGATATCAAACGTTCCGGTGCGACGACACCCCATTCATTGACGTTCGCCGTGCCCAGCAATGCGTTCTCGGGCGCGTATACCCGCACGCGCGCCGCGCGCGGCTGCGCGTCGACCGCCAACCGCTGTCCCAGCCTGAAGCGCGCCGCCAGCGACGCGTCGAGCTCAATCCTCGGCAGCGAAGCGAGCAGTGAGTCCACTGGCTGCAACCACTCGCGTCGCGCACCGGCCGGCATCTGCTCGAGCGCCGGCAGCGTCAGCGCGTCATCCAGCGTGAGCCGCCCCACTCGTGTGCGCCGCAATCCGCTCAAGTGCGCGCCGCAGCCGAGTGCGCGTCCGATGTCCTCGGCAAGCACACGGACGTAAGTGCCCTTGCTGCAGTCGACGTCGAACGTCAGCTCGGCGCCACTGCGCGCAATCCGCTGCAGCCGGTGGATCGTCACGCGGCGCGGTGCGCGCTCGACTTCGATCCCCGCCCGCGCCAGCGCATACAGCGGGCGCCCCTCGTGTTTCAGCGCCGAATGCATCGGCGGCACCTGCTCGACACTGCCGACCTGACGCGCTAGTACGGCATCGATGGCCTCGTCCGTCACATCGACCGGCACAATGGTGACCGGCTCGCCCTCGGCGTCGCCGGTCGTCGTCGTCACGCCCAACGTCACGATGGCCCGATAGCCCTTTTCTGCCGCCAGCAGGTCCGCGGCGAACTTCGTCGCCTCGCCGAACGTCAACGGCAGCAGCCCAGTGGCCATCGGGTCGAGCGTACCGGTATGTCCGGCGCGTGCCGCATTGAGCAACCTCCGCGCGGTCTGCAACGCGCGATTCGACGTCATGCCGCCCGGCTTGTCGAGCAGCAGCACTCCGTCCACTCGCTCGCCGCGCGGCTTGGCCATTTAGCCTTCCTAATCGGGTCGGCCCCGGTTCGCCTCGGCGATCAGCCGATCGATCTCGATGCCGTGCTCGACCGACGTGTCGTGCACGAAAGTCAGCTTGGGGATCGTGTGGATCGACAGCCGCTTGAACAGCAGCGAGTGAAAGTACCCGGCCTTGTCGTTGAGGATCTGCTGGGCCGATGCGACCGGTGCGCCAATCGTCGTGAAATACAACCTGGCGTGCGCGTAATCAGGGCTCACCTCCACCCCGGTCAGCGTCACCAGCCCCGCGCGCTCGGTCGGCACTTCGCGCTGGATCATCTCCGCGACGTCGCGCTGGATCTGGTCGGCGACCCGCAGCCCGCGGCCCGGCTTCTTGCTCGGTTTCATCTGCTTTGCCGTTGTGACACAAAGTTCGACTGGCTTTGCCAGCGAACTTCTTCAAACTCGACCCGGCGAAAGTAGGTTGTACCTTCGCCGGTCTGGCTAAAGGGTCCGCGCGACTTCCTGGACCTCGAAGATCTCCAGCTGATCCCGCTCCTTGATGTCGTCGTAGCCCTTGAGGCTCAGACCGCATTCGAAGCCGGCCTTGACTTCCTTGACGTCATCCTTGAAGCGCTTGAGCGAATCGAGCTCGCCGGTCCATATCACGACGTTGTCGCGCAGCAGGCGCGCGCTGGCGGTGCGCTTGACCACGCCGTCGAGCACCATGCAGCCCGCCACGGCGCCGACCTTGGGCACGCGGAAGATCTGGCGGATCTCGACCAGTCCCAGGATCTGCTCGCGCTTCTCCGGCGAGAGCAGGCCCGACAGCGCGGCCTTCACATCGTCGACCGCGTCGTAGATGATGTTGTAGTAGCGGATATCGATGCCGTTGCCTTCCGCCAGCTTGCGCGCCGAGACGTCGGCGCGCACGTTGAAGCCGATGATGACAGCCTTCGACGCCAGCGCGAGGTTGACGTCGCTCTCGGTGATGCCGCCGACTTGCGCATGCACCACTTGAACCTTGACCTCGTCGGTCGACAGTTTCGTCAGGGCGTGCGTCAGCGCCTCCTGCGAGCCCTGGACATCGGACTTGATGATCAGCGGCAGTGTGCGCACCGCGCCCTCGCCCATGGTCTCGAACATGTTCTCGAGCTTGGCCGCCTGCTGCTTGGCGAGCTTGGTGTCGCGGAACTTGCCCTGGCGATAGAGCGCGATCTCGCGCGCCTTGCGTTCGTCGCCCAGCACGATCAGTTCATCGCCGGCTGCCGGCACGTCCGACAGACCCTGGATCTCGACCGGGATCGATGGTCCGGCCTGCTGCACCGGCTTGCCGGCTTCGTCCAGCATCGCGCGCACGCGGCCGAAGCTCGAACCGGCGAGCACGACGTCACCGCGCTTCAGCGTACCCGCCTGTACCAGCACGGTGGCGACCGGACCACGCCCCTTGTCGAGTTGCGACTCGATCACCAGGCCCTTAGCCGGACCGTCCTTGACCGCCTTGAGCTCGAGCACCTCCGCTTGCAGCAGGACGTTCTCCAGCAGTTCATCGACGCCTATGCCGGTCTTGGCCGAGACGGGGATGAACGGCGATTCGCCGCCGTAGTCCTCGGGCACCACCCCGTTGGCGACGAGCTCCTGCTTGACGCGATCCGGATTGGCTTCCGGCTTATCGATCTTGTTCAGGGCGACCACCAGCGGAACACCGGCGGCCTTCGCGTGCGCGATCGCCTCCTTGGTCTGCGGCATCACGCCGTCGTCGGCCGCGACCACCAGGATGACGATGTCCGTCGCCTTGGCGCCGCGGGCGCGCATTGCAGTGAACGCCTCGTGACCCGGTGTATCGAGGAACGTGATGATGCCGCGCGGCGTCTCCACATGGTAGGCACCGATGTGCTGCGTGATACCGCCAGCCTCGCCGGCCGCTACCTTGGTGCGGCGGACGTAATCGAGCAGCGACGTCTTGCCGTGGTCGACGTGACCCATGATCGTGACCACCGGCGGACGCGCCTCGGGCTCTGCCTCCACGCCGCTGGAGGCCGCGGCCGTCGCCTCGCTCTCGGCGAGCAGCGCCTCCGGATCGTCGAGCTTGGCGGCAATCGGATTGTGGCCGAGCTCGCCGACGACGATCATCGCGGTGTCCTGGTCGAGGACCTGGTTGATCGTCACCATCTGGCCAAGCTTCATCAGCACCTTGATGGCTTCGGCCGCCTTCACTGACATTTTATGGGCGAGCTCGGCAACCGTGATCGTCTCGGGAATCGAGACATCGCGCACCGTCGGTTCCGACGGCATCGTGACCGGCGCGCCTTCGCCATCTTCGCGACCGTGCTTGCGGTGGCCTTTCGGCCCGCGCCATGCTCCAGTGCCGCCAGACGAATCTCCCCGCGTCTTCAGCGTCCGCTTCTTCTGCTGCTCCTCGGACCAGCTCGACGCGAGCTTGCCGCTCTTGACTTCCTTGACGCCCGGCTTCTTGTCGTCCTTCTTCGCCTCGCCTGGCTTGGCATCGGCCTTGCCCACGGGCTTGTGCAGTGTCCCTGCCGACGCAGCCGGTTCAGGCGCCTTCTCGACCACCTTCTTGGGCGCCGACATCATTGTCTTGATGGCGGCGACTTCCTCCTCGACCGCCCGACGCGCGCGCTGTTGCGCCTCGACGGCTTCCTTGGCGGCGCGGTCGGCGTCACGCTGCGCCTGTTCGGCGCGCACCAGTTCGGCCGCTGCCGCGGCCTCGCGCTCGCGCGCGCCTTCGACACCCTGCACCTCTTTCTGCTGCGCAGCTGCCAGCTCGCGCTGCGCGCGCTCAGCGCGCTCGCGTGCTTCCTGCATCTGGCGCGCAGTGAACTCGGCCTGCCGGCGCGCCTCTTCCTCGCGCTTGGCGAGTTCCGCCTCGTCGATCACCGGCGCCAGCGGTTCGGCCGGCGCCGCGTCGGCTTCGACCACGGCCTCGTCGCGCTTGACGAAGATACGCTTCTTGCGCACCTCGACCTGGATCGTGCGTGCCTTGCCCGACGCATCGGCCTGCTTGATCTCGGTGGTCTGCTTGCGCGTCAGCGTGATCTTCTTCTTCTCCACCGTCTCGCCGCCGTGCGCCTTGCGCAGCGAACCCAGCAGGCGCGACTTGTCGTCGTCGGACAGCGCGTCTGTCTCGGTCGCCTTGACCACGCCGGCCGCCCGCAGCTGCTCGAGCAGCAACTGCGGCGGAACCTTGAGTTCCGTCGCAAACTGGGACACGGTAGTGCTTGCCATAGCGTTCCTTCTGCCTGCTGTTCGGTCGGCTCCTGCCGCCGGTTATTGCTCCGCGGACGCGAACCAATGCGCGCGGGCTGCCATGATCAGGCCGCGGGCGCGCTCATCGTCGATACCCGTCATCTCGGTCAATTCATCGACTGCCAGCTCGCCGAGGTCATCGCGGGTGCGAATCGAGTTCTCTGCCAGCTTGGCGGCCAGGTCGGCATCCATGCCCTCGAGCTCGAGCAGATCCTTCTCCGCCTGCTCGAGGTTCTCCTCGCGCTTGATCGCATCGGTCAGCAGTGCGTTGCGAGCCCGGTTGCGCAGTTCCTCGACCGTGTCCTCGTCGAACGACTCGATCTCGCGCAGCTCGTTGACCGGCACATACGCGATCTCCTCGAGCGTGGAGAAGCCCTCCTGGATCAGGATGTTGGCGATCTCCTCGTCGACATCGAGCTTCTCGATGAACGTCTGCCGCACGCCGACCTGTTCGCTTTCCTGCTTCTGTGCCGATTCCTCGGCGGTCATGATGTTGATCTGCCAGCCTGTCATCTCCGAGGCGAGCCGCACGTTCTGACCGCTGCGTCCGATCGCAATCGCGAGGTTGTCCTCGTCGACCACGACATCCATCGCATGCTTGTCCTCGTCGACCAGGATCGAGCTGACGTTGGCCGGTGCCAACGCGCCGATCACGAACTGCGCGGGATCATCGGACCACAACACGATGTCGACGCGCTCGCCGGCCAGTTCGTTGGTCACGGCCTGCACGCGCGAACCGCGCATGCCGACGCAGGTGCCGATCGGATCGATGCGCCGATCGTTGGTCCATACGGCGATCTTGGCGCGTACGCCCGGGTCGCGCGCTGCTGACTTGATCACCAGCAGGCCCTGCTCGATCTCAGGCACCTCGAATTCGAAAAGCTTCATCAGGAATTCGGGCGAGGTGCGCGAAAGGATCACCTGCGGGCCGCGCGCCTGCCGGTCGATCTTCTGCACGAACGCGCGCACGCGGTCGCCGATGCGCAGGTTCTCCTTCGGGATCATTTCGCTGCGCGGCAGGCGGGCCTCGACCTTGCCGATCTCGATTACGGCATCGCCCTTGTCCATCCGCTTGATCGTGCCGCTGACGATCTGGTCACCGCGCGCGAGGAAGTCGCTGAGCAACTGCTCGCGCTCCGCGTCGCGGATCTTCTGCAGGATCACCTGCTTGGTGTCTTGCGCGAAGCGGCGGCCGCTCGCGACGTCCTGCCGCGGCAGCAGTTCCTCGATGTGCTCCTCGACTTCGATGTCGGCGATCTGCTCGCGTGCATCGCTGAGGATGATCTGGTGACCGGGTTCCTGCAGTCCGGCTTCGTCGGGCACGACCAGCCAGCGCCGATAGGCGTCGTACTCACCGGTCTCGCGGTCGACTGCCACGCGGATGTCGACGTCGTCTTCGGCAAATAGCTTCTTCGTGGCCATCGCGAGCGCGGACTCAAGCGCACCGAAGACGGTTTCCTTCGGCACGTTCTTTTCGCGCGCCAGCGCATCGACCAACAGCAGTATTTCTCGGCTCATCGCGGTCTACTCCTTGCTCCCGCTCCTGAACTTCAGTTCAGGCACCAGCTTCGCTCGTTCCACCTCGGCGAGCGCGAATTCGACAATCACGCCGGCCATCGCATCACTATCGTCGGCCCGGCGTTTGGCCGAGCCCCTCTTTCCGGCTGCCCTCGTCCGGCCAGCCGCCGCCGGTGGCTCGGCGACATACTGCATGCGCACCCGTTCGGCGCCCGGTGCACCCTGCAACTCCAGCAGCCGCCCCTGCAGGCGTTTGCGTCCTCCGGCGGCGGCCAGCGGTGCGTACAACTGCACGCTGACTTCCGAACCCGCAAAACGTGCAAAGTCCCGTGCCCGCTTCAACGGCCGGTCGAGCCCCGGCGACGACACCTCAAGCCGCGCGTAGTCCACATCCTCGACCGCGAACACATGCGTCAGCTGCCGACTGACCCGTTCGCAGTCGTCCAGGCCGATGCCTCCGACGCGGTCGATCGTCACGCGCAACAGGCCCGCCGCCAGCCGTTCGGCGTCGACGAATTCGTAGCCGAGACCTTCGACCGTCCGGCCGATGGTCTCAGCAACCGCGTTCGACACGCCTACCATTCCTACGCGCCAATAAAAAATGGGCTCGAGAGCCCATCCGTTGAATTCAACAGGCTTGCGCCGGCGACTTCTGTCGCATGCCGTCGCATGCTCGCCTGCCGGCGCAACCGACGCCCGCCTGATCGAATCTCGATCGGCGCGCACTTCGGCAACCGTGCATTATAGGGGCGGAACCGCGCCGCAACAAGCGCCGGGGCCCGCCCCGCCCCTAGGGAATCTAGTAGCTGCGCTGCGTCTTGCCGCGCTTGAAGCGGGCTGGTCGCCCGTTGTTCGGCAAGCCGTGACCGGCCGCGATGTAATTGACGCTGCTTGTCATCGGATCCGGCTGGCGCGGCGGCCGGTTGCCCTGCGGCTTGCCTCCCCGGCCGCGGCCCTGGCCCGCGCCCTGACCCTGGCCCGCGCCCTGACCCTGGCCATATCCCGGCCCATTGCCATAGCCTTGGGCCTGCCCGTAGCCACTGATCGGACTGTAGCTTTGCCCTTGGTTGAAGGCCGGCGGCGTCTGCGGTCGTCCACGATTCTGGCCGCCCTTGCCACGGCGTCCGCCCTTGCCCTGCGACGGGTTGCCGCCCTTGCTCCGAATTTCCTCCATCGCAATGCCCAAGTCGTGCACCCAGGCCTGCACCCACTCGGGAGCCAATTCCTGGTAGCGGCCACGTGCGAGCGAGCGAGGCAACTGAATCGCGCCGTAGCGGATGCGGATCAGCCGGCTGACGGTCAGGCCGACCGCCTCGAAGATGCGCCGCACTTCGCGATTGCGTCCCTCGCTGAGAGCGACGCGGTACCAATGGTTGACACCCTGGCCGCCGGCATCCTCGACCTTGGAGAATTTGGCGGGACCATCGTCGAGCTGAACACCGTCGAGCAGTTGCTGGCGCTGATGCTCGGCAAGTTCACCGAGTACGCGGACCGCGTATTCGCGCTCGACTTCGTAACGCGGATGCATCAAGCGATTAGCGAGTTCGCCCGATGTGGTGAACAGAATCAGTCCCTCGGTGTTGAGGTCCAGCCGTCCAACCGCCACCCAGCGGCCGCCGCTGACCTTGGGCAGTTTCTCGAACACCGTCGGACGCTCGCCGGGGTCATCCTGCGTGACGATCTCCCCGACCGGCTTGTGATACAGCAGCACGCGTGGCGCACGTCCCGGCTGTCGTCGCTGCAACGGCTTTCCGTTCACGCGCACCTGGTCGCTCGGCATGACGCGCTGTCCGATATGCGCCGGCTGACCGTTCACCGATACCCGCCCGGCGACGATCATCTCTTCCATGTCGCGGCGCGAGCCGATCCCCGCGTCGGCCAGTACTTTGTGGAGCTTCTCCGATTGCGCATTCAGTGCCTGCTTGGCAGCGCGACGGCCGCGCTCGAGTACCTCGCGCGCCAGTGCCGCATCGGCCATCGCCGCCGGATTGACTTCGTCACCTTCACCGGCCAGCGGCAGCGCGGCGCTCGGTACGGCCGTGCTCGCGGCCGGGGCCGCGCGTTCGCCCTCGCCACGGCCGCCGCGTCCGCGACGGCGCCGGCCTTGCGGACCGCGCTGGCGAGGCGCGTCGGCGCCTTCAACATCCCGCTCGGGGTCAACGTTACCGTCGACATCGTCGGGCCGGTCCGACTCGCCATCGTCGATCATGGCAGCCGGCGTGCGCGGCTCGGCCGTATCAGCCGGTTCACGGGGAAGTTCGTCTTCGTCAGGAATCGAGGAGTTCATCAGGCAAGGGTCAGGCAGGCGTTGGCAGCGGGCGGTTCGGGGAGGATGCGAGTTCCGGGTCGGCGTCGGCTATCGGCGCAGACACATCCGGATCGTTGTCGACCGGCACGGGATTCGGCTCCGTCCGGGACTCGTCGCGCGTCGCCTCGGCGAACTGCAGCTCGAATTCCGGAGCAACGGTCGCGCCGTCCTCAAGCACGGGCAGTTCATCCAGCGAACGCAATCCGAGGTCGTCGAGAAATGATTTCGTCGTAGCGAACAGAGCGGGACGGCCCGGCGCCTCGCGGTGGCCGATCACCTCGATCCATCCGCGGTCTTCGAGCGTCCGGATAACCGGAGTCGACACGGTGACACCACGGATCTCTTCGATGTCTCCGCGCGTGACCGGCTGGCGGTAGGCGATGATCGCCAGCGTCTCGAGTACGGCGCGCGAATACCGCGGCGCCTTTTCCGGATGCAAGCGATCGAGATACGGCCGCATTTGTGCGGCACTTTGAAAGCGCCAGCCGGAGGCCAGTGCGGCCAGTTCGATGCCGCGACCGCTCCAATCGGCCCGCAACTCGTCGAGCAGCGCGCGGACAGTGTCCGCGGCAATTTCGTCGTCGAAAAGCCTTCTCATGTCCGACATCGACAGCGGCTGTTCGGCTGTCAGTAGTGCGGTCTCGAGCACGATTTTGGCTTCGTGTGTGTTCATCATCTCCCGTTCGGAGAAGTCAGGTGGTGACGCGGCCGAGCGATTGCACGGCTGTCACGAGCCCAAGGGCACGTCGGTACGGCGCGATCACTGGCCTGGAAAGCTTGGAGGCGGAAGTCGAGGACCGCGGAGAGCGGCAGGCGTTTGCTTTATGGAGCCTGCCGAGCGCGGAATCGGACGATCCGGCAACTCTGTCGGCGCGGGTGGAGCTATTAGCCTCCAGTACCCGACGTACCGACTGAAATCTGACTTGGAATTCAGTCTATCACAGCAACTTCGCCGACCACCAGCCGCCGGAACGCCACTCATCCAATCGGCCGAGTCGCCATCAGCGGTCCCGGCCTCCAGCCCGTGACTTCCAGCAGTTTGCGTGCCGGCAAGCGAATATCAAGCAGCCGAGATGCGCGGCAGGTGATCACTCGAGGAGGCGTCAGGCGCTGCGTGTCCGACGTGCCAGGATGGCGGCGCGGCGGATCAGGCTTTCCTCGGGCCAGTGATCGGCCGACCGGTAGTACTCGGGCACGGCAGGCGTTCCGCTCGACAGACGGACCCAAGGCTGCTTGGATGCCGTGAAAATGTGGATGTCCGGCGGCAGGCGATCCGGCTCGTCCAGCGTCCCGACCCGCACGAATCGCACGTCGGTGCCGGCACCGGCGTAGTTGCTCCACAGCGCGACCTTGCAGATCGGACAGCGCGCGATCTTCTGTCCTTTTCCGCTCAGCGACGGCGTATCGATGATTTCGATGTCGCCGCTGAGCAACTCCACGCGCTCGGCCTCGATCATCGCGTTCAGCGCGAACGCCGATCCAGTTTCGCGTTGACACCAGCGGCAATGGCAGCAGTGAACGAACATCGGCGCGGAAGCCATCCGGTATCGAACGGCGCGGCACGTGCATCCGCCTTCGTGGACCGTCTTCGCTTCAGCGTTCACATGCACCTCCCTGCAGATGCCATCGCATGTCTACGCCCTCGGCTCATAGTGAGCGAGGAACCCTGACGCCAGGTCAACCTGCCACGTCGAGTTCGAAACGCCGCTCGCCCGTCGCCGTAACTCCGCAGTCCCGCCAGCCGGCACGCTCGTAAAACCGCTGCGCGCGCGTGCCGGGTTCAGTCGTCAGCCAGAGCCGACGCAGGCCACGCGACTTGAGCCAGTCGACCATCCTGTCATGCAGACGACGGCCATAGCCAAGGCCTTCGCTCCGGGGATCGACGAACAGCGCCCAGATGTTTCCATCGCGTGCGTTGCCGATCGCAAAGGCAACGATCTCGTCATCCACCGCGATCACCCAGCCGCGTCCTGTGATCTCGATGGAGTGCTGGACCTCCACGTCCGTGATAACGCGTGAACTCAGGCGGTTCTCCCTCACCGCATGGCGCACGCGCTGGATCCCGGCGATGTCCGCGCGAGTCGCCTGACGGAGCACTGCCGGTCCGCTCATGCCATGCCGGCGCCATCGGCCTGGCGGACCGGGATTCCGGTCGGCTCGAAGCCCTCCAGGCAATGGACATTGATACCGAAATAATCCGGAGTCACGCGCTTGCGATGGAACGGATAGATGCCGCACACCTTGCAGAAGTAATGGCGTGCGGTGCCGGTATGGAAGCGATACTCCGTCAGCGATTCCGCTCCAGCGCGCAGGGTGAAGCAGCTCTCGTGCACCTTCACCATCAGCGCATTCCTGCGACGACAGATCGAACAGTCGCACATCGTCAGTTCGGGAGAGTCAGTTTCAACTTCGAACTGGACAGCGCCGCAGTGACACGTGCCGCGGTACTTGCGCATCGGTCGGGTGCCCATCAACCAAAATCCGCACTGCCCTCGTAGGGCCGGGTCATGACTTCGAGCAGGTGCCTGTCCGGGTCGTCGAAATAGAAGCCACGGCCCCCGTCGTGTCGATAGGTCTCGCCGGGGCGCTGCTTCCCCGGGTCGGCCCAATACGGCAGGCCCCGCTCACGCACGCGGGCGAACACCTGGTCGAATCCGCTCTCGTCGACCAGGAAAGCATAGTGTTGCGAGGCAATCTCTCCCTCGTAGTTGTAGAAGTCGAGAGAGACGCGGTTGTCGAGTGCCACGACGAGCATCGGCCCGAAAGGTTTCGGCGCCGCCAGTCCCAGCAGTTCGACCACGAAGGCGGACGACTTTTGCTTGTCGCGGCACCAGACGATCGTGTGATTCAGTTGCACGCTCATGGGTTCCCAGCCTCTTGCTGCCAACTGGCAGCCTAAATAGCGCGCGGGAAGCCGTCCACCGCTGGCGATCTACGGGCAGCCCTTGCCATTCCGTTCAGTACTGTATACATTCCCAGTAACACTGCAACTGTGGAGAGGTCTGATGGCCCTGCCTTCGCCTGCATCACCGCTGCTCACTCCGCGCCAGTCGGAGATCCTCGAGTTCATCCGCCGGGCGCTGACCGAAAGCGGCGCGCCGCCAACGCGCGACGAAATCGCGCGTGCCTTCGGATTCCGTTCACTCAACGCTGCCGAACAGCACCTGCAGGCACTCGCAAAAAAAGGACTGATCGAACTCGTCGCCGGCACTTCGCGCGGCATCCGTCTGAAAGACAGCGTGCGCGAATTGATGGCAGCCGCGCAGGAAGTCGGGCTGCCGCTGGTCGGCAAGGTGGCCGCCGGCAGCCCGTTGCTGGCGCAGGAAAATGTGCTGGCTCGCCCCGCGGTCGATCCCGACACTTTCAAGCCGCGCGCCGATTACCTGCTCGAGGTGCGCGGCATGAGCATGCGCGATGCCGGCATCCTGGAAGGCGACTGGCTGGCGGTCCACAAGCGCTCGCAGGCGCAATCGGGGCAGATCGTCGTCGCTCGCCTTGGGGACGAGGTCACGGTCAAGCGGCTGAAGCTGCGCGGTGCGCGCGCCGAGCTGATCGCCGAGAACCCGGACTTCGCGCCCATCGTGGTCGATCTGAAGCGCGAGCCGTTCGCGATCGAAGGCATTGCCGTGGGCGTGATCCGTCCCGCGCTGTAGCCCGCCTCCACCACTGTCAAGAGAAAGACGCGCATGCGTGCGGTCACGGATCTGCTTTCCCTGCTGCACGCCGCCGGTGGGGCTCCGCTGTGGCGCGCCGACGAGCGACCAGCCGATGAGGTCTGCGGACCAACGCTCGCCAGCGGGTTTGCCGCGCTCGACCGCGAATTGCCGGGCGGTGGCTGGCCGCAGGGGCAACTGATCGAACTGCTGACCGACGACGCCGGCATCGGCGAGCTCTCACTGCTGGCGCCTGCGCTGGCACAACTGTCGAAGGTGCGGCGCTGCACGGTGTGGGTGCTGCCGGCCGACGCGGCGCCCGATCAGACAATGCCTTACGCACCCGCGCTCGCCACGGCCGGAATCGATCTTGCGCGCACCATTTTCGTCAAGCCGGCCACGCCGCGCGAAAACCTGTGGGCGATCGAGCAGTCGCTGCGCGCACGCCATCTGGGCGCGGTGGTCGGCTGGCCGTCTCCCGGCGGTGGGGACGGCGATTTCCGCGCGCTGCGCCGCTTGCATCTGCTGGCGCAACGCCACCAAGCGCTGGCGTTCGTGTTGCGCTCGACGCGCCACGCGCAGGCGCCCTCGCCCGCCGTGCTGCGGCTGCAACTGGCTAGCGATGGCGCACAGCTCGCTATTACGCTGCTGAAGCGGCGCGGTCGTCCGTTGCTTGAACCGATAACGCTCGCGCTGCGGCCGGCACACTGGAACAACGCGCAGGTTCCCGCCGAAGACGTCGTGCTCAATGTGCAGCCGGCATCGAGAACCGCGCTGCTCGCCGCACGCTCGCTGCAGGCGCTACTGGATCACTAACGCGCGGAGTCACGCCCTGCCGCGATGCGTGGCGATTTGCCAGGTGTTTCCCCATCGATCCTTCACCATGCAACGGCGATCGCCATAGGGCACGTCGCGTGGCTCTTCCAGTGAACGTGCACCGGCATCGAGCGCCCGTCGATACGTCGCGTCGGCGTCGCCGACGTAAACGTAGAGAAAGGCTGTCATCGGGTCACGAACGCCAGCGTCGCTGACCATGACTACCGAGTCGCCGATTCTGACTTCCGAGGGAGCATCCTTTCGATATTCCCCTGCGGCTCCGAAGACCTGCCCGAGGAACTCGACGAGCTGTTGCGCCTCATGGGCCACGAGACGCGGAGTCACCGTGTGCCAGCCCGCAGGCACAGCATTGGTAGCGCTGATTGGCTTCTCCATCGGCGATCACACAGCGCGCGTGTCCGCCACCAAATCGACCGGAACACCGGCGCGGACCGTGTTGTGGACTTCTGCCACGGCATCGGTTGCACGCAATAGCCGGGTGATCTCCGAATCCGGAGCCGAGGAATTCACTTTGGCTCGGTAGCGGATGTGGGTCGCAGCGAGACCGACGCCCGGAAACTCGGCGACGGCCTCGACTTCGGCGCCGTCGATCGGAACTCCCATTCGCTCGGCTTCGCGATACAGGTCGTTGCAATAGCACGTCGCCAAGGCGAGCATCAGAAATTCGCCGCCGTTGACGCTCGAGCCTCGACCGGCGGGCTTGGCAGGCACCGCGAGCGATCGGGTCGATCCACCGGTGCGCACTTCCACCTCGTGGCCGGTCGTCGTGTTCCTGCAAATGGCAGCGATTTCCATGCTGGTGCCTCCTAACGTTTCTCTGGCGGAATATTCCTGATCGGTGCCGAGAACACTGCGTGGAGAGCAGGATCTACGGGCTTGTGCCTGATCGTGGTGCTCGCCGGATTCTTGCCAAGATAGTTGTCGCCCTTCCAGTTCATGGACGGCCTGATCGGCCTCGGAACGAATCCGCCGCCGCAGTTCGGACAGACGTTGCCTAGGACCTGCTCGACACAGGCAACGCAGAACGTGCATTCATAGGAGCAAATGCGAGCTTCGAGCGAATCCGGTGCAAGCAGCCTGTTGCAGTGTTCGCAGGTCGGGCGCAGTTCGAGCATGGTGTTGCCTCCGGCAGCTAGCACAGCATCAGACGAAACTGATCCATTGGTGAGGCCGGCAAGCCGGTGGACCAGGGTTGCCTCGGTCATCTGCAATCCAGCAGCGCCGCAATCCTGCCGACCGTCGCCCAGTTCCTCGACGTGGCCGCACGGCCGGTCTTGCCGAGCAGGGCTTCGGCTGCGCGACTTTCGAGTATCCCGTCGGGACACCATAGGTAGGCCGCGTGCCTGCCCAGCAAAAACCGCTCGGGCGGCTTAGTCAACGATGCCAGTGCGGAAAGATCTTGCAAGTTCTGCGCGCCGTCGGTGAAGGCCACCAGCAGACGAGCAGGATCATCAGCTTCCGCCGCCAGTTCGTTCTCCGCCAGGATGGCAGCAAAGTCGCTGGCGGACTTGACGATCACCGGGACGTCGATGCTCATCGACTCGGCGATGACAGCCCGGATACGGGCCGCGTGCGCCGCCGCCGAACGGCTCGGTCCTTCGAAGATCGCATTGCCGCTGTTGAGAAGCGTCCTGACATCGCGATATCCCAGCTCGGCGAGCAGTGCTCTGAGCTCCGCCATCGGCACGCGTCTGCCCTTGCCGACGTTGACACCGCGCAGCAAGGCGACGAAACGCGGCATGTCGCTAGGACACTCCTTCGCGCGATCGGCCGGCAAGCCGCGCGGCGAGCGCGGCTGCCAGCACGGCGGGTAACGCAAGAAGGGCAAAGACACTAGGCCCAACGGCCACAGGTTGCCCAGCTCGCCGTTCAGTACACCCATCGAGACGAACTGCGCGGCAAACAGGGCAAATGGCCAGCGCCAGGAACGCTCGGGATAAAAGTAGCCAAGCACGGCAGACGCCAAAATGGCAAGCGGGTATGCAACGGCCCAGTAGCCCGATGCGTCCCACGGCTCGCGCCTTCCGGTAAGCATCGAAGTGGCGACCCAGAGCGCCGCTCCGACGACGACGGTGACGAGGTACGGGACGAGCGCCCTGCGCGCTGTCATCTGCACACCCGACGTTCGACCTCAGGCGTCATGCGCCCTCCGATAGCAGGTTGGCATCGCGCACGACGACCCACGAGCCGTCCGACTGCTTGCGAAGAATCGAAAGCGCGTTCCCGCTGCGAACGGTCGCCGCTCCGCCCGCCAGTGGAGTCACGCGAACGGTGAGAACGCTCCAGCAATAGGCCAGGTCTCCGGAGACCACGACCTCCTGTATTTCGCCCGTCGAGTTGATGCAGTTTTGGCTCAGCAGGTTGCGCAGTCCGCGTTCAAACGCACTGCGGCCTCGCATCGGCGGATGACCGGCAACGAGAAAGACCGCGTCATCGGCCATCAGCGTCAGCACGGTGTCGACATCGTTGGCGGCAGTCGCGCGATGCCACGATTCGACCAGGTTCCGAATGGCCTGCTCGTCCTTGCTCATGGCATTCCGTCAACGACGCCCGTTATGCGAGACCAGTTCCACCGATCGGGCGGGTCTCGAAGCGCTCACCAAAGCCGGCGATGAATGCCTTGCCTTTGGCGATGGCCTGCTGAACCACCGGCAATGACAGCGACGCCTTGTGACTCGCCGATGAATCCCAGACCTCGGTCACCCACAACGCGTCCGGGTCGGACGCATCGGCCGCTACGACATAACTGCGGCAGCCCGGCATGGCAACGGTAACCTGGAGCAGGGTCGATGCCAACGCGTCGCGCTGACCGGGTACGCACTGGATCTTTCCGATGAGACCGTACATAGGCTTGGCTCCTGTCGTGCGAACGTGACCCGCCGCTGGCGGACCGACATCACTCCTGGACGACCCACTGGGGATTCCATGCCACTTCCCACAGATGGCCGTCGGGATCCTGGAAGTAGCCCGCGTAACCGCCCCAAAAGGTGTCGTGCGCCGCTTTCACGACGACTGCACCTGCGCGCTGGGCTTGTTCCATTACCGCGTCGACTTCGGCTTTCGAGGAGACGTTGTGCCCGATCGTGAAGTCGGTCGCGTTCCGTCTGCCAAGCGCGATGCCCGCATCGTGGGCAATGCTTCTTCTCGGCCAAAGCGCGAGCTTCAATCCGGACTGCATGTCGAAGAAGGCCACCGCACCATGCTCGAACTCCGTGCCGACGATGCCCTCCGTCTTCAGGCCAAGACCGTCACGATAGAACCGGACCGCCCTTTGCAGATCGTCCACGCCGAGAGTGACAAGGGTAATTCGAGGTTTCATCGTGGCTTCATTGACTGATTAGTCAGGCCCCGACGTATCCGATTCCGCGCGCCATCAGTGCCGCGCACAGCAGTATCAGAACCACGCCGATCAGCTCCCAATGAATGATGGTGCGAATGGCATGCATCTTGGCGGCGGCCACGCTAGGGGTGACGCCCTTCTTCAGAGCGGATTTCCACGAGAAGAACTCAATGGTCGGATAGATCGACAGCAGCCCGACAATGATGAACAACGAGAGCTTCGCGATAAACGGCACGCTGTGAAAATAATAGGCTGCCCCCTTCTCGAAATAGAACACCCTGAGCAATCCCACAACCAGCACGACGCCAGCCGCGGCGCCGAAAACTTGATCGGTTATCTGAAGCCTGCGTGCGCTCGCAATGGTCAGTTCGCCTCTGATCAGTACGAACTCGACTGCCAGCGCAGCGACTAAAGCAAACGCAGCGACGTGGTGGAGGAAAGCGAACAGCGAGACCATCATTCGACGACCTCGTAGTGCCTGACGCGCTGGTCGTATTCGACCATCATCGCGCGCACGCTTTCCGGGACCACCGCAGCCTCGATGTCGACGCCGGCAAAGCTCTCGATCGCTGCAATCGATTCCCAGCGAGTCACGACGAGGAATTCGATCCCGTTCGGCAAGACACGTCTCAAAATGACAGCGTCGATGAAACCGCTGATGCGCCGCAAGGCGGGCAGCGTTTCGGTCCGCAAGTGATTCTCGTACGCAGCCGCCGCATCGATTTTTGCCAAGCCGCGCCAATGCCTGGAAATCATCGTTCGGCCCGCCCTTTAGTAGGCTTGGTCATCGCGGCTTACAGGTCAGCTTCGCCGCGAACCACCTCCACGACCTCGCCGCCCACCCACACGTCGTCGCCGTCCTTGCGCAGGTGCACGCGGCCTGCTCGCTGCAGCGCGGCGCCTTGGGCCGCGACATACGAACGTTCTGCGAGCCCGGCGCCGATTAGCCATTGCGCAAGGCTGGCATTCAGACTGCCGGTGACCGGGTCCTCATAGCCGCCGCCGCCGATGAATGCGCGCACCTCGAAGGCCGCATCGTGGCCCGCCTCGTGCGGACCGACCACGCCCAGCTTGAGAGGATCGAGCGCGGCCCAGTCGGGCCTGAGCGAAAGGACCTGGCGCGCGGACCGCAGCATCACGGCACACCAGCCCGGGCCGTTGTCGACCCACTGATGATGGATGATGTCGGACGGCGAAACATCGAGCGCGCCTGCAATCTTCGTCACCAACTCCGGCTCAAGCGCGCCGGACCGCAGCAGCGGCGGCGCGGCGAACTCCAGGCGCGGACCATCGCATCGCACGCGAACCAGGCCGACGCCGCATTGCTGGACGACCAGGCCCGGCCGACGCGGCTTTCCGCCCGCTGCAAGCCAGGCGTGGCACGACCCGAGCGTAGGGTGTCCGGCGAAGGGGAGTTCGCGGCCGGGCGTAAAGATGCGCACGTGGTAGTCCGCACCTGGATCCGAAGGTGGCAGAAGAAAGGTCGTCTCGGACAGGTTGGTCCAACGAGCGAGCGCGGCCATCCGGGCTTCGCCGAGTCCGACCGCGGCGTGCACCACCGCAAGGGGATTTCCGCCGAGCGGATCGGCCGAGAAAACATTGACTTGCACGAAATTGAACTTAGACATGGCGTTGCTTGCGTGACGGTTGAGAAGAGCGGACGGGAACCTGCGTTGCCTGCGAGGCGATGATGAACCAGAGCGCGACGTGGGCCAAGCGAACAATCGTCGGGAACGCCGCTTGCCGAACTGACGAGTTCTTTCCGGGAGGCCTCGATATGGAACAGCACGATGTACTCAAGCAGGAACTGCTAGCGCGCGAACAGGACTACTGGAATGCGATCAAGGAGAAGAACGCTCGAGTCGCGACGGGCCTCAGTGATGACCCGTGCATCGTCGTCGGCGCGCAGGGAGTCTGCGAGTTGAGCAGGAATGCACTGACGAAGATGCTTGAAGGCGCAAGCTACGAACTCCGTGAATTCTCGCTGGAGGACGTGCACTTTCGCCGCCTGGGGAATAACGTGGTGGCGCTCGCGTACCGGATCAACGAGGACCTGACAGTCGAGGGTGAAAGAGTCAAACTGGAAGCCTTTGACTCGAGCGTCTGGGTGAAACGCGGCGGCGACTGGGTATGCGTTGTCCACACCGAGTCACCCGCCGGCGATCCATTCGGCAGGCACTGAATGCAGGCAGCTCATCAATGCGCATGAACGGTCACGACGGCCCAGAGTTCCAAATATCCGCCACACACTTCCAAGCACCGTTCTGATCGCGGCGCCAAACTGTCACATAGCGTCCTTTGACGGTCACCAGCTTTCCATCGGGACTAGGAAGTGTCGTGGTGTTCTCGCCGGTCGTGTAGCCCATCGTTCCGTCTTTGCTCACCGAGGCGTGTTCAGGTCGCCAGTTAATGCGGAAACCGGGAATTGCCAAGCTATGGTTGACGAAGGCGCGAATGGCTGCCTTTCCCTTGACCAAGGCAGCCCCCGGTGGCGTAACGGTGGCGTCATCACTCCAAAACGAGATGATGCGTTCTGCGTCTCTACCTTCTGATGCCGCAGCAGCCCAGGCGTGGTCTGTACGAAGCAGCTCCTCCGTCGCGCGCTCCGGACTACCCGGCGTCAACGTGCAGCCAGCGCTTAGCAAACCTGCGCTCAGGATCGCGAACTTGAGAAGCTTCACGGTTTCCTCCTCGCGGCGATGACGATGCCCGACCCAACCGGCGGCACCTACTCAAGGCACCTGAACATTGATCCACTCGGCGTTTTGTAGGACGACGCGATAGCCATCGGGGTCGAGGTACGTACGGCCGCGAACATCCCAGTACGGATTGAGCGAGGCGACCTGCTTGAACCCGGCGGCCAGCATCCTGCTGCATGCGCTCTCCCACTCGGCCTTGGCCGCAACGTAGAAGACAGCCACGTCTTCGGGCGTGGGCGATGGCACGACAGGATGCGCACGACAGTGTGTGAACTCAAAGTGGTACTCGGAGCCAGGCCGACCGAGCATGACGCCGTCGAACCCTTCATGATTCTCGAAGCTGCCGACAACGCGCAAGCCAAGACCCCGGCAGTACATGTCTTTGGTCTGGGCCAGATTGCTGACCGGTCGTGCGATGCGAAGATGATGCGGCATGACAGTGGGCGTTCAGGGGTGGCCTGCCCAATCCAGCCGGCCGTCGGGCCGCCAAGTTGATGCCTGCGTCGACCCGTCCGGATCGCCGTGAATATGAACGCATCGCATCGGCGGGTCAGCCAGCGGGGTCCTCTCGCGATTGCTGAAATGTGCGCAAGCCATCGCCGAAACGTACCCACGCAAGGTCGTGACTCAGCCACGAGTGATGGGTTGGCGGAAACAATTCCGGCTTGTCGAGGCTGCAGGTCGTGACGTCGACGAATCCGACCGAATCGTTGTGCTCATATGTCAGAGGGGTTCCACAGGCCGGGCAGAACGTTCGATGCACGGGCTGAGACGAATGAAACACCGACGGATGCCCTTGAAGCAGTCGGAACTGCGCCGTCGAGAACGTGACCCATGCGACAACCGGTGACGCCGCGACTCGCCGACAGGTCCGGCAGTGACAAACCATGCTGTTTGTCGGTTCACCGCCAACGCGGTATCGAATCGCGCCGCAAATGCAACCGCCCTCAACGTCTGCTGTCGGCATGTCAATTCCTTTCGCCGCTCATGAGCCGCATTGCTTCCTACACGCGCTGGACGACGCCTCTATTCAAGTAGCGGTCCGCGTCGCCAAGGGCCGCAGGCCAAGCACCAGGTCCGTTAGCTCAGAGGCTCTGGATCAGCGCCATGATGTTTCCTTCCGTGTCCTTAAACCACGCAGCTTTGGCACCGCCGCCGGTCGAGATTCCGTTCTCGTCCATCTCTGGCATGTCGTACTTCTCGAATTTCACGCCGCGTGACTTCAGCTCCGCGACCTCACGTTCGATGTTCTCGACCTGCCAGAACGCTTGGCTTGCCTGGGAGGTGCCGGCGTTCGGCGTCGGATAGAGGAAACAGGCGGTTCCCTTTCCGAACTCGTAGACCACGCCGCCCGCCGTCTCCTGCTGGGGCCTGAAGCCCAGCTTCTCCTCGTAAAACTTACGTGCGCGGACGACGTCCTTGGCCGGTATATATGAATACATCGGGGTATCTTGCAGCATGCGTCCTCCTATGTGTGGGTCGTGGTGAATGTGCTACCAGCATTTTTAATACCGTGTAACACCGTCAACCCTCGAGCAAACTGCGGGAACTAAAAACCCCACTCTCCACTTCATGGGAACCTCTGGTGGCGCTCATGCTGTGCCGGAAAATGCCCTGGTTCAGGTGCGGCCGGCAGTAGGTTCGATGCCAGCCGCAACCAATGTCATGCAGCGATACCGCCGCCTGCTACGGCAATATCGAAGTGCAGCACGTCTTCGCGGACTCCCAGCTTCGTGTAGAGGGCGATGGCGGGTGCATCGCCGCGGTCCGCCTGCACGAAGATGACATAGGCCGCCCGTGCCGCGGCAATCTTCTTGAGTTCCTGGATCAACGCCGTCGCGATGCCTTCGCGCCGGTGTGTTCGCGCGACAGCCAGATCATAGATATAGATTTCACTGCGCTCCCGCTCGAACTTCTGAAGTTCGTATGCGGCGATGCCGCCCATTACGGAGCCATTTTTCAACGCTGCAAGCGCGATGAAATGATCGCTGCCGAGTAGGCGCTCCAGATATGCCGCACTTGGCCGAGCCACGCTATAGGTCTCCACCTCGTCGAACGCCTCGCCGAAAGTCGTCAACATTGCTTCCATCAGTGCCGCGTCGTCGGATGCAAGCTGGCGAATGTTGACCGGGACGGAAAGTGACATGTCTATTTGGCGCTCTCAACTGCGTGATCAAGTGGGATCCCTGTCGAACGTTTCCGTGCCTGGCGGCAACTGAACCCACGGGTGCCTGCGGCCGTCGTAGACGGAAGCTCGAGGCGCTGGAAAGCCGGGGTCGGCAAACGCACCGACGGCGACGCTCACGGACTCATCTTGACCGTCTTCGGTGTGGAAGACGGTAGTTCCGCAAACCGGGCAGAACCGGAATTTGAACTTGGCTCCTTGATCCCCAATGCGAACGTACTCGGTGGCGGCGCCGAAGACTTTGAACGGAGCCGAGAAACTGGCCAGCGCTGCGAAGACACTACCGGTCCTTTGCTGGCACGCGAGGCAGTGGCAAATACCCACGCCTCGTGGTTCGCCCTCGACTTGAATGCGCAGTTGTCCGCAGGAACAAGAGGCTGTTCGGGAAGACATAGAGCACCTCGTCCGATGACGCGCGCGAAGCCTGACGTCTAAGAAGGTTTGAGTTAGGCGGCGCTAGGGATCTGGCGACTGCACGGGCGGCCACGATCTCTTGCCTTCATCCGGCGGACTCTCAAGCCCGACGGAGTTGCCCTCGGGATCTCGGACGACCGCATATCTTGCCCCCCAGAACGCGTCATAGGGCAACTGAACGCCTTCGTGGCCGGCAGCAACGAGCGCCGCGTAGGTCGAGTCGACTGCCTCGCGCGTGGGCAGCTGTGCGGTAAGCAGGACAGAGTTTGGGATTGCCGACCGGCGCCACTCCGCGTTGTAGATCTTCGCCAAGGCCGGATTGTCGAGCGCGAAGGAGGAGTTGCCGTGACCGGCTGCAGGCGCATGGCGGGTTTCGGATGGTTGGGCCAGCACCTCCGGAATACTGACTCCAAGTAGCCGGTAGAACTCCAGTGTTTCGTCGTACCTTCTCGCGACAATGTTCACCTTGGCGATGGTGACTGGGCGACTCTTGCTCATGCCGAATGCCTCCCATTGCCGTGACGGTATGGCCTGCGAGGCAGATGATGAACCACAACCGTCTCGCCGGCCAAGCCGTTGGAGGTACGTTCGAGCGAAGGTCAGCCGGCAGGTTGTGGCCCCTCGTAGCCTTCAATAATGACCAGGTCGGCCGTGGAAACGGGCTGGCGAAGCTTGAGAACTTCCTGATAATCCGCAGAATGCCAACAGTCGACTGCGGCTTGGTAGCTGGGAAACTCGATGACCGCATTCCGGGTTCGGCTTCCTCCCTCAGGGTTCTCGAACTTGCCAGCGCGAACAATGAACCGTGCGCCGTATCTGGCCAGCGGCTTGGCGTTCGCTGCTATGTACGCCTTGTATCGCTCAGGATCCGCGATGTCGACGCGGACAATCCAATAGCCCTTCGGCATGGTGTTCTCCTCTGGAACACGCGCTGCGGTGGACGCTACGACTCCTCTATGCTCGTCGGTGTTTCGTTGCTTGCCCTAAAGGCACTCGCACGCACGGTCTCGATCGGCCGAACCTCGTAGGTGAGGCCGCACGCGAGGCACGGGTTCTGGGCCGCCAGCGCTGCAGCCTCTTGCAGGCTGCCGGCAACGATGAACCAATACCCGCCGATGACTTCCTTGGTTTCCGTGAACGGTCCGTCCGTGATACCGGAACGCGAGACGACCTTGCCGCCGGCGGCGAGCCTCTGGCCTGGCTTGAACTTGCCTTCGGCGACAAGCTTCTCGTACCAGATGTAGAAGCGGTCGATGGCGTCTTGAATCTCGTCCGGGGACTTGGCTCGGTCCCACTTGCCTCGGGACAGGAGGAGGAACTCGGTAGGGGGCGTAGTGTCGGGCATTGCCGGGTCCAGTCGTGATGCAGAAGAGTCGAGGCGAGATGATGGGGCGCAAGGTCGGCAGCCTTGCTAGCAGACAAAGCGCGCTTGCGGGAACTGCCCACCTGGCGGATCCGCTCGGACGAGCGGTTAGGTTGCGACAGAGCTAAAGAGATGACGCTCATGTGTCACTTCGGAAGCGGAGCTTCGGGCACGCTCAGGTCTTCAGTGACACGAAGCCTGCGAACGACAAGCTCATCAATTTCAACGCGCCGTATCCGCGCGCGCCCGATCGCCAGGCGACCAATGGCAACTGCGCCAAGCGCCAGCGCGCCGACCGCTAGCGCGCCCAGGGCCACTGATCCTAACGCGCGAGCGCCGACGCTGAGCGGGGCGCCAGTGCGCGAAGCAATCGATTCATTGGCACGGGACGTAGCAAAGGGATGGTGTTTCATCGGATCAACGGCGCGAAGGATCATGGAAGTGGGGCGGAAGCCGTAGCGCGTCACATGGAGCGAGGGGTTAGGCGTCACTCTGCTGGCTCGCTACGATGAGTTGGGCTTTGTCTCTTACTAGGTTCGCCGAACGGCCTGTCTCTAAGAGCGTCTTGAGGTCACACAGAACAATCGTGAATCCCTCCGTTGCGTCCACAGCGGCCATCTCGGCGTTTTCACCCTGGAAGCCGGTCGCCTCAACGGCCAGCTTCGTTGAGCCCTTGCCATAAGCCTCGAAGGTCATACTGACCTTCATCCCGCCAGACCAGTCAAACCCGATGTGCCTTTGATCGTCGAACTCGGTCACCGTCACCGTCTCGGTCGCACCGGGCACCATGAAGCGCCAAGTAACCTGGGCCCCCTTGGCCAGCGGCCCTGTTGTCGCCTCCAGCCAGAAACCCGTGATCATGTCGGGATCGACGAAGGCATGAAACACTTCCGCTACAGGACGGTGAATGAGCATCGTCGATTTAGCAGTGTGATGTTTCATAGCTATCCATAGATGAGTGCACCTGCGATTACAGCGCCATCCAGGCCGATCCATCCCACGCAAGGTAGGTAGATGTTCTTGTCGCGTTTTTGCACCCCGAACCAGAACCAGAGGACGGCAGAAAGGAGATAAGCGCTCCACGACAGCACGGAAACCCCGGCCGCCTGTCGACCTACCCATATCGTCAGAACCTGCGGAACGGTCATGAGCAGAGTGAAGATCGACATGCCTCCCAAGAGGCGACGCAACAGGGTGTCAGAGCTCGAATTAGCGCCGGCGGGGGTCGTGGGGTCTGGGGCCATAGTCATCTCCGCAGAGAGGCAACACTTGCGCAGCCCAACGCTCGAGTTGTAGGACACCCATTATTGGCACTTAGTGTGGGTGACGATTTCATACTTGATACCCTCGAGATCCTTGAAGAATAACGCGTAGTAGCCCGCCGGCGTGTATTCGGGGTATTCGCGTGGTGGCGAGACGATCACGGCTCCGATTGCTTCGACTTCCCGATGCAGCTCGTCGACTTCCTCGCGCGATTTCACCCGAAACGCAAGATGGTGAAGAGAGCCGGGCCGGCGTCGGTGGACGTTGTCGTTCTTGAAACCCTGGCGAGGAGATGTGATCGCGAACGCCAGGAGAGGATGGCTGTACTCAACGACTTGGAAGTCGTGAGCTGAAATCGTGGCGCTTGTTCTCTTTTCAGGGTCGAATCCGAGAAGCGGCATCAATCGATCGTAGAACGCGACCGCAACCGGAAAATCTCTGACCGTAATCTGGATGTGGTCGATCACAGGCTCCATGTGGACTCCGGCTTGGGGAAGAAGCAGGTATTGCTCGCGGGCGTCGGGTTCAACGCCGAGTTAGGCGTAGCCGATAACCGCTGTAAAGCGATTCAATCCGGGGAACGCGCCACATAGGGGCTGCGCTGCATGAACCCCCATATGTACCCCTCTGGATCAGTGACCTGCAACACGCGCACGGCATAGAACTTGTTCTGCGGCGGCTCAGGGTTCAGGCCACACGCTTTCACTCGCGTGTACATGGCGTCCACATTGTCGACCCAGACTCCAATCCATTCCTCCGGACGCCGACCCCTCGCTTTCCACCACTGCGGATCTCCATCCAGCCACACTTCGGTTGAGCCGACAACAAGCTCCGCGTTTTGGACCGCGCCCTGCGCGTCCAACCAGCGACCCTTCTCGCTGAAACCGAAAACCCGGGTGAGCCATTCGATCATGCGAGGTACGTCGTCATAGTGGAGATACGGCGTGATCCCCCTGAATTCGACGTTCGGTGTGCTCATTCGCGACCTCCTGCCGAGATGGCGAGCCGGCCGTTAGATAGTTAACGACCGAGTTAAGCCGCGCCCAGAGCGTCGGCACCTGAACGACAGGTTAGGCGAGTCGCCCTTCATGAGCTACATGCCGGAGAGGCACTGGTCATTTCGGCTCACGCGTGCCAGCGAACACTACCGAGGCGAACAACAATCCAATCAGTAATACGACCGCAGAAGTCGTGAACCACATGACGGTCTTTCGATACTCATGCGGATCGTCATCTTCAAGCCGAAGGGAGCGAACCAGCGCGACGATCTGGAGCAGGACAGCAATGACCAAGGTGCCAGCCGCGATGATCGATCGCGCCGACCACTCGCCCGAGGCTTCAAAACCCCAGAACCGGAAGAAGGCCAGTGAGAAACCCAAGAGGACCGTGATCGCCGTAATGATTCCCTGCCGATAGCCTTGAGGCAGCGGGCGATGCTGTGGCTCCGGAGTCGGCGTTGGCTGGCGCCCAGGTTCGTCCTCCATTGCCCTCTTCCTCGAATTTCTGCGGCCCGTAGCTTCAACGGCTCTACTTCGTGGTGCCCTTTCCCAAATCGACCGGCTTGAGATCGAAGGGTCCCTTGCTTTCGACAAGGAACACGCAGTCGGACGCCTTGTCGCAGGATGTCGTGTGCCGGTACTTCCCGCCGGGCTGCAGGAAGTAAGAACCGGGGCCTAGCCTAAATTCGGGCTTTCCCTCCGGAGACTGGACGTATGTCCCCGACAGGATCACGACCTTCATGTCGTAGGTGTGCGTGTGGAGGGGAGCCGCGAATCCCGCCGGCAGTTTGAACAGCGCACCAAACGCGCCTTTCGCATGATTGCCCCACAGATCTGCCACCTTGACCCCCGGCGCGCCGGGGTCGAGATCGGTCCACTTCATGTCGCTAGCCGGCATGACAACGAGTCGGCTTTCCGCCGGTTTCGTGGCGGGCTTCGTGGTCGTCTTTCCGGATGCCTGCGCAAAGACTGCCACCGGCAAGGAGAATGTAACCACAAGCGTCAGCACATATCTTGCATTCATCGGATCCTCCGATTGCCATCTACTTCGGTGGGTCGTCGCTACTTTCTCACAGGGTCCGCAGAAGGCTCACGATGAGCGGCCGCGAAGAGGCGGCGGAAGCCCGCCCTGAAGCGGTCCGCTCGATCCTTGGAGCTACTTGATCGCGATCGGATTGATGATCGCCTGAACGGCGCCAGTGATGCGCGCAGGCCCGAGCGTGAAGAGAAACTCCCACGCCTGGTCCTTCACCATCTCCTCGGTATTCATGTTCTCGAGGATGTAGATGCCGTTCAGTGGAAGCAGAACCTGGTGCACCTCGAACACGCCGGTGTCCTTCTCGAATGGGATCACTTCGAGCCCCCAGGTGTCGGCGCCGACCATCGCGACTCCCAGCGAAGCGAGGTACTTGGCGCCGTCCACGCCGAGTCCAGGCTCGACGGAGCCGTAGCGCTTGTTGTCCTTGCCGATCAACTTGGTCCAGCCGGTGTAGAAGAGCACCACGTCGCCCTTCTCGATCGACTTGATGTTCTGACGTTTCATTGCGCCTTCGATCTCCGCGCGGTTGAACGCCGTTCCTTCCTTCACGATGTCGGTGTTGAAGTAGCCGGCCATGTCGAGCAGCACACCACGCGTGGCGATCGCCGGGACCTTTTCTATGCCGAGCTTCTTCAGGCCGTCGGTCATGGCGAAATCCACGGCCTTGTTGCAGTTGTAGTAGAGACTGTCGATGCCGATATGGCCGAGCCCATCGAGCTGCGAACCAATGCCGACCCAACCCGTGATGATGTCGTCGTTATAGGTCGTCTTCGTCGGGCCGAGCGAGCCGCCGGCGGTCTGGCCCGGCTGCAGGATCGTGAGCGAGAAGGTGCGGGGCGGGAAAGCGGGAGTGTCCTTGTTCGTCTCGATCCCCAACCGATACGCCTTGCCTCGCGTCACCAGCTTCGAGGCGGCGAGCGTCTTGGCCGGCGTTACGTGGTTGAGGTTGCCGAGCTCGTCATTCGGTCCGAACTTGGAATCGGTCAGGCAACGCTGCTGTTGAGCCATGGCAGCGCCAGAGGCGCAAGCTGCGACCACGGTGCATGCCGCTAGCAGCCTTGCTGGTCGACGGAGTGCGAGTTTCATGGTTCTCTCCTCGGTTGACCTACGAGATCCTTCGCAAGCGGAAGCATTCTAGGCAGAAGTAGGAGTTAGGCGTCCGTTACAGACTGCCGCGGGCTAGCCCGAACGTTGCGCAAAAGGCGCAAGTTCCCCCGGTTTCCGGAGCATCTTGTCCACTTCCGCGGCATGCAGTTCCTCGACGTAGATCATCTGCCGCGCGAACTCCTCCAACGCCACGAACCGTCCTTCGACCAGTGCCAGCAACTCCCGATAGAGCTTGAGCGATTCCCCCTCGGCTTCCAATGACTCGCGCAGCATCGCAGCGATGTCATGCTTGTGTGAGTCCAAGAGAGGACCGATCGCCAGCGATGGATAGGCTCCGAGCGTGGTAATCCATTCCCCGACCTGTTGGGCATGCAGCAACGATTCGTTCGCCTGTTCGCGCAGCCACGAAACGATTGGAATGCGACCGAAGCCAAAGACAAGGAGCGAATAGTGCGTATAGCGCACAACGCCGGCCAGCTCCACCTCGAGCAATCGATTCAATACACCAACGATCTGGTCGTTATCGATCTTTGACATTCATCACCTCATACAAAGGTAGGCCAGAACAGCGTCAGCTTCAAGACAGCAACTCGCATAGGCGCTCCGCGGTTCGAAATGACTTAGAACCAGTAATCAGCGACGCATCGCCCATCTCGTGGCAGGTCTTCGAAGCTCCCAAACCCGTCGAAATGGTCGATGGGAACCTTCGCCACGGCGTCCGGTTCGGTCAGCCGCAGGTTGACCGCGATCCGGCGCCGTCCCTCTTCGTTGAGCTTCAGCGAGCGCCAATAGGCCACGCAGCCACATGCGGGACAGAAATGAAACGCGAGTGCTTTGCCCCGGATGTAGGGTTGCGTCGGCCCCGACACCTTGATGCCTTCGCCTTCGTAGTCATACGCCCACAGCACGCCGTAGCGTCGACATGCCGTGCAATTGCACGCGGTGGCCGCCTCGGGCAGACCCTCGAACTGCCATTGAACGGCACCGCAAAGGCAGGAGCCATGAATCATTTCAGTCTCATACGATCTACTTTGCCGGAGCGTAGAGCAGTCCGATCAACGCCGCTGCGATCGTAGTCGCGGGATCGCGTCCATCGACGGTCGGTGCGAGGTTGGTCCACACGACCAGTGTCACGTTGTTCACTGGATCATGTCCCATGAACGAGTTGTAGCCGGGCAATTCACCCGTATGACCGTAGAGGTTGCCGAATTTGGCGATCGCCCAGCCGTACGACGCGCTGTTCGGGTTGTTCGGGTCGGTCGGCACCACGCTGGCGAGCCTCCGCGCCTGCAAATCGGCGTTCAGCAGCTTGCCGCCGACCAACGCCTGCACCCATGTGACGAGGTCATTGGCGGTCGAGATGCCCGCACCGGCCGCCCAGCCCCATGACGGATTCGCATTGGTCTGGTCGCCGGGCGCCAGCGTACCCGCGCGGGCCGCGGCCTGCATCGGCTCCGGCAGGGCCGGGGGCGAGTCCATCGTCAGCACGTTGCTGCCGTACATGTAGCCGCGCGCGTACGGTGTGGGTATCGAGTTGGACGTGATGTCGGGGAAGAGCGTGCTCTTCAGACCAAGGGGCGCGAACAAACGGTCTCGCATGATTGCGGCGAGCGGCTTGCCACCTTCGCGTTGCTCGGCGATCAGACCGAGCAGGACCGTGTTGGTGTTCGAGTAAGAAAACGATCCGCCGGAAGGAGTGAAGTTCGCCTTGTTGTACTTGTAGGCGAGCGCCAGCAACTCCTCCTGTGTCCAGGCCTTGGTGGGCTGGTCGTCGAGCGTCTTGTTGAGTTCCAGCGTCGTCGAGTAGTTGTACAGACCGCTGTGCATCGTCAGCAGCTGCTCGATCGTAATCTTGTCGCCGTTCGGAACGTCAGGCCGGTACTTCGAGACGGGGTCGCTGAGGCGGAGCAGGCCTTCCTGGACCTGCTGCAGGATCACCATACCGGTCCAGGTCTTCGTATTCGAGCCCACGCGGACGTGCTGGTCGAAGCTAGGCGGCGCAGTGCCGCGGTAGGTCGTGACGCCATAGGTGGTGGCGAAATTTCCGTTTGGCGTGCGAAGGATGACGACCGCGCCTGGAACGAGCATTTCCTTTGCCAGTCGTTCTACCGTGCCTTGCATCTCGGCCGCGTTAACTGGTCGCAGTGCGGGCGTTGCTCGCAACGCGGGTTGTTTGGCGTCCATGGTGGCGCATGCCGCGACGGCGACGCTGGCGCAAACAAGCACCGCGCAGCCCGCAAGCCGGTCCATGCGCTCGGCCGACCGGCGGGCGGAAGCGCGTGCCCTCCGGAGGATCGCACTCGGACTCTTCGGCATGGTCAGATACCTCCGTGCGGGGCTGGCGTTATCGAGATTGCGAACGCGACAAAGCTAACCAGCCAACAGCAGAGCAAGGCCCACTGCAGCAGGAAGCGCTTGAACAAAGAGAATCTTCCGGCTCGCCGTTGCAGCGCCATAGAGTCCCGCGATCAGCACGCAGCTGAGAAAGAAGAGCTTTATGTGCGTACCGCTGGGCCCAAGCATCAGGCCCCACAGTAGGCCGGCGGCCAGGAAGCCGTTGTAGAGCCCTTGATTTGCCGCGAGGACCTTTGAAGCTTTTGCAGCATCAAGCGTCTGACCGAACGCCCGCAGTCCGGCCGGCTTGTCCCAGAGAAACATCTCAAGGACCAGGAAGTAGATATGCAGCAGCGCGACCGCTGCAACGACGATGTTCGCGATCAATGTCACAGCTTCGCTCTCTACGAATCCCCCTAGACCAAATCTTTAATGAGGCAAAACGCGTTTCCGAACGGGTCTTTCATGACGGCCCATTCGAGATACGGCCTAGGCGAGTCGAGCGGATACGTCCCCTTCTCGCGAGACAGGGTCGCACCCAATTCCAGCGCATGCTGTACCGCCAAGTCAACATCTTCTACGGTTAGATCGAGATGTGCATTATTGGTCGGAGGCGGACGATCTTCTGGAACAAGCTGGAGCAAGATTGAGTGAGATGCAATATCGCCGAGCCTGGAGAAGCGCGTCGGGTATCCGACCGCACTGAATCGGACAGGAAGCCCGGTAACTGCCGTCCAGAAGCGCTCCCCGCTTTCCAGATCGGTGACGTTCATGACAATACAGCGGAACTTCCCGATGGCCATCTGGGCCTCCGCAACGCAGTCAGCGCGCGATCCATTCGCCCGAGCTTGCCGCCTAGCATTAGAACTGGGCGGACGCCGACCGGAAAGGCGCTTGGGCCGCGAGGCAGATGATGACACTACTGCCGCGAGCAAAGGCAGATCGGCGCCGGTTGCGACGCCTAACGAATGAAAGGGACTTCCCCGTCCCGAGGTAGCGGCGTGGAAGCCGCACGGCATCGAAGTGCCAAGATGGTCTTGCAACAGTCCATCAACGAGTCGAGAGGGGAAGTCCATGGCCATTATCAGGATCGGAGTTGATTTAGCCAAGAACGTGTTCGCCGTGCACGGGGTGGATGAGGCCGGACGGGTTGCAGCTGAGGCGCACCGTGCGGCGCGAGCAGCTGCTCGAGGTACTGGCCGCGGTGCCGCCGTGCATCGTGGCGATGGAAGCCTGCTCCGGCGCGCACCACTGGGCGCGGCGGCTCGTTGCTCTCGGTCACACCGCGCGCATCCTCGCGCCCAAGTTCGTCGCGCCCTACCGGATGAGTGGCAAGCAGGGCAAGAACGACGCCAACGATGCCGCCGCGATCTGCGAGGCGGCCGGCCGCCCCAACATGCGCTTCGTGCCGATGAAGACGGCCGAGCAGCAAGCCCTGCTCACCGTACACCGCGTGCGCCAGGGGTTGGTTGAAGAGCGCACCGCCACCATCAACCGGCTGCGCGGCCTGCTCAGCGAGTTCGGGGTCGTGCTGCCGCTGAAGGCGGCCACGGTGCGCCGGCGAGCGGCCATGCATGCTGGAGGCGCTGCCCGTTCTTGCACAGCGCGCCCTGGGCGATCTGCTGGCACAGCTGACCTACCTGGACGGCTGCATCGGTGAGTACGACACGCAGCTGAAGCTGGCGGCCCGCGACGATGAGCAGGCGCGGCGTCTGATGAACCTGCGCGGGGTCGGTCCGGTGGGCGCCAGCGCGATCGTGGCCACCGTGGGTTCGGCGCACGAGTTCCGCAACGGCCGGCAGTTCGCCGCCTGGCTGGGCATGGTGCCGCGCCAGTACAGCTCCGGCGGCAAGGCGCGGCTGGGCCGCATCACCAAGGCCGGCGACGCCTACCTGCGCACACTGCTGATCATGGGCGCCCGCGCCGTACTCGCCGCAGCAGCGGGTCGCACTGATCGGATCAGCCGTTGGGCTCTGGCGCGTGCAGGCACGGCGCGGCTACATGCGCGCGGTGGTGGCGATCGCCGCCAAGAACGCGCGGCTGGCTTGGGCGATGCTGCGACGGGGTGAAGACTTCAGGCTGCGCGAGGTGGCTGCTTCCTAGCGCGCCATCACCCTCCACGATCAACGAACAGGAGGACACCGTCCGCCGTGACTGCCATGCGTTGATGCGAGAAGGTTGCAGGACCTGCGCGGGGAGTGCCTGATGAACTTTGGGTGACCTCGATCCCGACTAACGAATGAGGCCCCCGCGCGCGTCTTGTTCATCAGGGCCCGCAGCTATCACATCGCTGCACCAATGGCCGTTTGTAGTACCGCAGTCCGCTTCCGCCTCGGCTGCAACGCACAGCGTCACACGACGAACGAAACAGATAGATCAAAATCGCTTGCAGAACGGGGAAGCCCTTGTAGACTCAGCTCAGCCGCCCCGCGTAGGCCAACGAAGCCCCCGGAGTGGGTCGGCTGCAACCTGACGGTTAGGCTTATTCGTGCTTATCAACGGCACGGTCGCGAGCCGGAAGAGCATCACGAAAGGCGTCAAATGTCTTCCACGCCGGGACTGGCGGGGTGTACTCGGGACGTGGTGCGTACACAGAGTGTTCGATCAGTTGCATCGTGTGTATGTAGCGAGGGCAATTTGGAAAGATTCTCGCTGCCGTTATGCGAATAATGAAGACGGATCCAGGGTACTCAGAACGCAGTGGATCATCTTCCCTGACCTGCGCTGCGCCGTTCACACGGAGTCGTTTTTGGTTTTCGAAGTCTATGAACAGTAGCCCAACATGCGGATTCAGGAGTACGTTTCCCCATGTTCGATACATGCCATTGCCGTCGTAATCCGGAATGGCAAGGGTGCAATCGTCCAGGACGCGCACGAACCCGGGCAAACCACCCTTGTAGGAACAGTCAGGATGACCACGCTCATCGGCTGTTGCTATGAAAAACATGGGACACCGCTGAATGAACGCACGATCCTCGCCGGTAAATGCCGTGCGGACGGTTACCTGCTCTAGGCGGTCAGCCAGAGATCGCGTTTCGCGAACGTCCTGAAGCTGGCGCATTCCATCGTGGTACATCGGCTCGTCAGCCATCAATCCTCCCGGTAGATCCGAGGCCTAGCGGCTAAGCTAACCGGCCGCCGCCACCGATGCGCGCACGAAGCAGCGGTCTCGATCAAACGCTTCGCATCGGCGCAGGCTCTAGCCAACCATCCTCGAGCGTGCGTCCGATTTCAAAGAATGCGCACCATCGCCAAGAAGCGTGAGCGCAAAGCAGGCGATTGCCCAGAACAGGGGAAATTCGTAGCCACCGCCCTTGTTGGAGAACATCCAACCGCTGTCAGCATGGCCTAGGTAGGCAGCAAAGAGAAGGTGCACTCCGAGAAATAGCGCAACCCATCGCGCGTAGATCCCGAAGATGAGCGCCAGCCCGCCGATCGTTTCGTAAAGCATGACGAGCCAAGCGAACCACTCTGGTAGGCCCAACGTGGCAAAAAACTTCCCAGCGTTCGCCATTCCGAAGACAAAGGCTTTGAGGTAGACGCCGTGCAAGATGAACAGGACGCCCATGCTCAATCGCAGCAGCAACGCTCCGTAAGGTGCCGTCTTCGTGTCGATCACTCTTGCCTCCTTTGCGTGCCCTTCGTTGCCTCACGACCAAGTTGAGCGGCGACCAGGCAAACCGAAGACGCTGCCCGGTAGCCTATCCGCTCCAACGCGTTGGTAGACGTCATTTGGCCACCGCTGTCGCACAACATCGTTTCTCGAGCTGCACGGACGGACACTTGACGCTCCCAAAGGAACAGAACACGCAGCAATCGCCTGCCACTGGCTTCAGCACCTTGCGACAACCTGTGCACTCGTAGAAGTAGATGCACGCGTCGGCAGGCATTTCCTCAACCGCGGTGGCCCCACACTCCGGGCAGGTAAGGACGGAGATCAGCGCTACTTCCACGGTGCCTCCATTGACGTTTAGCGTTTGAGCTGAGCGGGGACCGCAAGGCCGGGCCGCGTGAACTGGAGAATAGACAAAAGAGCAGAGGGTAGCGCTTCCAGTCTTTGTGAGTCCGCTCGAACGCAGAGTTAGGGGGCTGGCGGTACGGTCCAGAGACATAGGTAACAAAGTAGTCTGGGGACATAGGTAACAGTTTGATCAACGATGGCGGCACCTGCGGGAGGTGCGTCATGCCATGGAATCAGACATCGCCTATGGACCAGAAGACGCAATTCATTGCCGATTACCTGCGCGACCGCCTGTCGGTGAGCGAGCTGTGCGAACTGTACTGCGTCAGTCGCAAGACCGGCTACAAGTGGATCGATCGTTATGTGAAGCAAGGTCCGGCCGGACTCGTTGAGCGATCGCGCCAGCCGCATGGCAGCCCGCATGCGACGCCCGCGCACATGGTGGCAGCGTTCGTTGAACTGCCTACCCATCACCCGAGCTGGGGTGCGAAGAAGCTGCTGTCGATCCTCGAGCGGCGGCAGCCGCGCTGGGATTTACCTGGCCGATCGACCGTGTGCGAGATCCTCAGCCGCAGCGGCCTGGTGCCGAAGAAGCGTCAGCGCCGTGCGATCGGCCATCCCGGACCACCCGCGAGCCCAATGCGCGCGCCCAATGATGTCTGGAGTGCGGACTACAAGGGTCAGTTCAAGACCGGCGACGGCCGGTATTGCTATCCGCTGACCGTGACCGACAACTGCAGCCGCTTTGTGCTCGGCTGCCAGGCACTGACTTCGACCGCGGGGCACGAGGCCAAGCCGGTGTTCACCCGCTTGTTCAAGGAGTTCGGACTACCTCGGCGCATCCGCACCGACAATGGCGTGCCGTTTGCCACCAACACCCTGGCGCGGCTGTCGCAGCTGTCGGCCTGGTGGGTGCGACTGGGCATCCTGCCGGAGTTGATCGAGCCGGGCAAGCCGCAGCAGAACGGCCGCCATGAGCGCATGCACCGCACCCTGAAGGCCGAAACGACGCGCCCGCCCGCGGCCAACTGTCGTGCGCAGCAACGCAAGTTCAATCGCTTTCGGCAGGAGTTCAATCACGAGCGGCCGCACGAAGCGCTCGACATGCAAACGCCGGCCGCGCGCTTTGAGCCCTCGCCGCGACCGATGCCGGACAAACTGCCACCGCTGCAGTATCCCGATCGCTTCGAGGTGCGCTACGTGAGTGCCAACGGCGGCATCCGTTGGAACAAGCGCTGGGTCAACGTCTCGATCACCTGCATGGGTGAATACGTCGGCCTGGAGGAAATCGACGACGGCGTGTGGAATGTGTACTTCGGGCCATTGAAGCTGGGGCGGCTGCTGGAGCGCCACATGCGCATCGAAGACGCGCTCGGCCGCCTAAAACGACATGCATGACCGCGCCTAGCATGATCCCCGACTTGTGCACCGGCGCGCGCGCCCCTGTGCTCACGAGGGCACGGCACGCGCGCCCGTGCACAAGTCGACGTGCCGCTGCTGATGCAGCAAGAAAACCGGAGACTTCCCGTGTTACCCATGTCGCCGGACTCTTCTGTTACCTATCTCCCCGACCGGTCATACCGCCACACGCCAAGAATGAGGCCGTAGATGCCGAACTGGACAGTGTGGTACCCGCCGTCGATGAGCCACATGACCGTGCTTCTGTTGGCGAACTGATAGTTGATGCCGAAGCACGCTGCGACCAAACCAGCACCCAGCAGAAGACCTTGCACAACCGCTGCAACCGGGCTCGCTGGGGGTGGCACCAGATGCGCGTACGCGATGGCGGCAACGAGGGCGAACAGAAAGCTCAGCCCGAAAACCTTTGCCGGATGAGCGTCACCTTGCTTTCGAGAGTCACCCGCGGCGCGCTGCCAGACGCTACCAAACAGGAAAGGGGAGTACCACAGCCCGCCTAGCAAGAAGCTGGACAGAGCCGCGACAAGAACAGCAAGGTAGTTGACCTGCATAAAACTTCCCCAAGTGCGGCCTAACGCTTGACTAAGCGGACCGTCGTTGGCGGAGCCGGAAGAAGAAGGAGTTAGGCGGCATGGTTAGGCCGCACTGTATGTGAGATCTGTGGGATCGCCGTGGGACGCATTGAGGGCCACTGCTTGCTTGACCAGTTCGACAACCATGGAGCGCGCGAGTGGCGTTTCCTCCACAAGCTCTAGTGTTGCCATTTCGTACTTGCCGCCAGGCTTGAGACGAGGCTCGATGCCCCGCAGGCGCTTGCCTCGCCAAAACCCGAACAGGACACGCCGTTCTTCTGCTCGAATGAGAAGTACCGGCCCATTCGAGAAATAAACGAGATGGCCCCACTTGATGGCCTCCCGCAGTGGTGCGGCGCTGATGACTGCCGAGCGCAAGGCTTCCACGTAGTGCCGCTGCCAACCGTTGAGCGACGCCACGTACGCATCGGGACTCTCCGCCGCGACCGCTTTCTTCATTGGCATATGAACCGCGCTCCCCTTCCGATGTGCGACCTAGCGGACCCGGAGCTTACCGGCGCGGGCCGCAGGCCCGCGCCCGGTCCAGCGACTGGTTAGCCAGCCAAGCACGACCCTAGCTTGCAAGCGCCCGCGCACTCAACCTCGGGCGGATGTTCTGGTTGTGGTGGAAGACGTTGTCGGGGTCGTACTTGGTTTTCACCTCCACGAGCCGCTCGTAGACGGAGTCGCCGTACGCCTCGCGGACCCGATCGGGGTCTTCGTCGCCGGCGAGGAAGTTGACGTAGACGCCTTCGCGGAAGCGACCGAGGGCGGCGAAGAACTCCCTCGCCCAAGCGGTTTCGCAGTCGCCGAAGTCCTCGCCGGGCCGCCACGCACCATGGAGGATGATCGCGTGCGACGCCTGCCGGTTCCCGAACGCCGTCCCGCCCTCGGCCACTCGGCTCACCGCCCCCTTCAGATCGAACATCGCCACGTACGACAGCGGCGACGAGCAGGAGAACGCGTGCTCGGCGATCACGTCGATGAGGTCGTCGCTGAGCTCGGGGAGGTGGGTGGCCTTCCAGTAGTAGTGCCAACCGTGGAGGACGGTCGAGTCGAGTCCGCTCTGGAGTCCCACGTACGGCGTGGGCCCGACCAGGTCGAGGAGCGGAGTCCGGGATGCTCGGAGCGGGCGGAGCACCTGCTCACCGTCCTCGATCGGCCCGACGTAGCAGGTACCGACCATCACCACCTGGCGCCCGTGCAGATTTTTGGGGATGACCGGCAGCGGCGGCGCGGTGACGAACTTCACGATCGTGCCGAGCTCGTCGGGAACGTCGCGAACGAAGTCGCGGTAGAAACGGAGAACCTCGCCGGCGTCGGTTGCGTCCCAGAGGATGGGCCCGGCCAGGACGGTGGGCCCGACGGCGTGGAGGCGGAACTCGAACGAGGTGACCACGCCGAAGTTGCCGCCGCCGCCTCGCAACGCCCAGAATAAGTCGGGGTGCTCGTCCTCTGACGCCCGCAAAAGCTCGCCGTCGGCCGTCACAACGTCGACGGCGAGGAGGTTATCGATCGCGAGGCCCTGCTTGCGCATCAGCCAGCCGACACCACCGCCGAGGGTGAGCCCGGCGACTCCAGTGTGGCTCACGATTCCTCCGGTGGTGGCGAGACCGTGCGCCTGCGTCTCGTGGTCGACGTCACCCCATAGCGCACCACCCTGCACCCAGGCCCTGCGCCCGGCGGGATCGACTCGCACGCCCCGCATCGCCGAGAGGTCGATGACGATCCCGTCGTTGCAAACGCAGGTGCCCGCCACGCTGTGGCCTCCGCCTCTTATGGCGATCTCCAGATCGTGGTCACGGGCGAAGCGCACGGCCGCGACCACGTCGGCGGTCCCGATGCATCGTGCGATCAGGCGCGGGCGCCGGTCGATGGCGCCGTTCCAGACTGCACGGGCGATGTCGTAGTCGGCGTGGTCGGCACTGATCAGCCGGCCTCGGAACCCGTCGATCTCCATCGCCGTTGCCCTTTCACTCACGTACCCAACTCGTTCGGTGGTCAGTGTCGTCATCGGGTCCTCCTTTCTCGACGGCAACATCGAACCACCGCGTACCGCGGCTGTACAGTCTAAAAACTGGACTTCACAACCGAGTCCGGGCGCGCAACACTTGCATCATGAGGACGTACGGCCAGTACTGCCCTATCGCCCGCGGCTCCGAGATCTTCGCCGAGCGCTGGACACCGCTGATCATCCGCAACCTGCACCTTGGCTGCGGAAACTTCAGTGAGATCGTGGAGGGCGCGCCCGGACTCTCGCGTACCCTGCTCACACAGCGACTCAAGCAGCTCGAACGGCTCGGTGTCGTCAAGTCGGCACCCAAGCCCGACGGGCACGGTCACCACTACGAGCTCACGTCTGCGGGCCACGACCTCTTTACGGTCTGCCAATCGCTCGGCGAGTGGGGTGCGCGTTGGCTCGAGATCGCCCCACAGCACCTCGACCCCTTTGTAGCCCTGTGGTCGATGTGCAATGCGCTCCGCCGAGACCGGCTGCCGGATCGACGCGTCGTCATCCGCTTCGACTTCACCGGCCGCCCGCGCCGTGAGCGCTATTGGCTACTCATCGAGCTCGGTGACACCGAGATCTGCAAGACATACCCCGGCCTCGACGAGGACCTCTACATCACGGCGGAAGCCGAAGCCTTCGTCAAATGGCACGCCGGCCACCTCACCTGGGCCCAAGCCACCGGCGAGGGCCGCATCCAACTCGACGGCCTCCCGTCGCTGGTAAGAGCCTTCCCAACCTGGAACGCCCGCAGCATGTTCGCCCACATCAGGCCGATCTCCCGCACCACCACGAGCCCCGCAGGCTGACATCCTCGATGCGGCCTCCCCCTGGGGCACCGCACGGCCCCCGGAGTGTGACGTGAACGCATTGATCATTTCGGCTCAGGCGTGCCAGCGAACACTACCGTGGCGAACAACAATCCAATCACTAATACGACCGCAGAAGTCGTGAACCAGATGACGGTCCTTCGATACTCACGCGGATCGTCATCTTCAAGTCGAAGGGAGCGAAACAGCGCGACGATCTGCAGCAGGACGGCAACAACCAGGGTGCCAGCCGCGATGATCGATCGCACCCCCCACTCGCCCGAGGCTTCAAAACCCCAGAACCGGAAGAAGGCCAGTGAGAAACCCAAAAGGACCGTGATCGCCGTAATGATTCCCTGCCGATAGCCTTGAGGCAGCGGGCGATGCTGTGGCTCCGGAGTCGGCGTTGGCTGGCGCCCAGGGTCGTTCTCCATTGCGCTCCTCAGCTCCGTGTTTCTCTAGACAAGCCCTAACGCTTGGCACGACTTGGGACCGCGACCAATTTCGCAACATCGCATGCACTCTTGCGGCAACGAGCAGGCCAATCGTTTGGTTGAACGCGTGGTTAGGCCGTTCAAATCTTGTTGAACTGAAATCTGCATACATCATCGCCCTGTGCGAGCGTTGACACTCGTCGAGCCGCACTACGACCTCGTGGCCGTCGACCACGTGTTTGAATTGCGCGAGCCTCCGGTTCCGGTCGAACCACACCCTGGCCTGCCAGTCGCCGAGAAGTCGAAACGCTCGGCCGGGATCTTCTTGCCCGCGACTGTGAGCGTTTCTTCCGAGCGCGCGATCTTCACGTTCATCAGCTTGAACACCTGGAGATCGAAGAGCAGCGACCGGTCCACGATCGCGTAATGCCAGACCGAGGCGAGGAAGGCCTTGACGGGCAAGTCGATCGGCTTGCCGTTGAGCGCGCCCTTGTAGTGTTCGGGTCCACGGTCGAGCGCGGTCTCGTAGATCTTTCCGTCGTCGTCGGTACGGACACCTTCACTTCCGCACTGTCGTGTTGGAGAGCGTCCTCCGCTTCATTGGTCAAGCACCTACGACGTACCTGATGCTCAACGTCCAAGGTAACCGGCGCGCCGCCACCGACCGTTCATGTCGATCGGAGCCACTTGCCGGCGCGTCCGGCTGACCGACGGGTTAGGCCTCACGTTGAACTGCGGACGTGCCGGCTCGCGGCATGAGAAACGCGAGCACGCCCGCGACCACGAACAATGCGGCAACATCGCCCCAAAGGTGGGCGATGTGCTGCGGATGGACGACCGCCTGAACGGCCATCACCGCCCCATGCACAACGCTGGACCAGACCGTAAACCAGATCAGGCTACGGTGTGCGAGGGGGTCGCGCGAAGCGAGTATTAGGAACACCCCGAGCGTGGCGTAGATGGAGAGAATCATTTGCAGATACTCGGACTGGCCGGTATGCCACGCCCAACCAGACGGCCAGACGATCGTGAGCGGGTAAACACCAAACAAGAAGACGAGCCCCACAACGAGGAGCGCAAGTTTCAAATAGCTGAGGCGTTCGACATCAGTCATGATCGTATCCACTTCGTGCGTTTCGGCTTGAGGAAGCTCGACAAGAAAACGCGGCACCGATACTCGAATGTGCGGCCTAATGATTGAGCTAAGCCGCGCTGCTTCGCAGCGTCGGCTTGAATGATGGGATGGACTCCCCCCGGCTTTGTCTCGGCATCATCGTGCCAGCTGGCCTCATGTGGTGTGGGGTGTCAGCGCAACGCTGCCAAGGAGAGTCCGAGATGAATGCTACTTCTACTGCTGCCGTTGTTGGAGTCGATCTTTCCAAGAACGTCTTCGAGCTGGCTGTGGCCGATGAGCAATGGCGTGTGGTCGAGCGTGCACGCTTGAGCCGCAGCCAGTTCGAACGCTGGTTTGCCAATCGGGCCGTGGGCTGGGTCGTCATGGAAGCGTGCGGCAGCGCCCATCACTGGGGTCGCTGGCTGGCAGGAATGGGCATCGAGGTGCGTCTGCTGCCGGCGCGCTACGTGCGGGCCTATGTGAAGCGCAACAAGACCGATGCGGCCGACGCGGCGGCATTGATCGAAGCGTCGCGTGCCGACGACCTCGCGCCGGTGCGCGTGAAGAGCGTCGAGCAGCAGGCGCTGCAGGCCCTGCACCGGTCGCGCAGCGCCTGGATGGCGACGCGCACCGCGCGGATTAACACGCTGCGTGGCTTCTGTCGCGAGTTCGGCATCGCAATCAGCCAGGGCAGCCGTATTGGGCTGGAACAGATCGGCGCGCCAGATCGCCGATCCGGCCGAGCGGCCTGCCCGAGTTGCTGCGGCCGACCATGCGCCTGCTGCTCGAGGAGATCCGGCTGCTGGAGGCGCGCATCAGCCAGCTCGAGGTCGAACTGGCCCAGCTGGCGCGACAGTCGCCCGCGTGCGCAACCTTGCTCACCGTGCCTGGCGTTGGCCTGCTGACCGCCACCGCCATGGTGGCGGCCACCAGTGGCGAGGTGACGCACTTCAAGGACGCACGCCACTTCGCCTCCTGGTTCGGCCTGACGCCGAAGGAAAGTTCGTCGGGCATGACGCGCCGGCTGGGCCGCATCTCCAAGCGCGGCGATCGCTACCTGCGCATGCTGCTCACGCATGGGGCGAGAAGCGTGCTACGGGCGGCCACGGTGGCGGATCGGCAGGGACGATCCGTGGATGAGCTGCGCCGCTGGGCGCTCGCCGTGCAAAGCCGAACCCATCACAACCGCGCCACCTGTGCGCTGGCCAACAAGATGGCGCGCATCTGCTACGCGGTGCTGCGCGATCACGCCGACTACGGCAGCGCTCGCATCGAGCGCAAGATGCGCACGACTTACGCGCTGCCGAACTGAAACTGAAGAACTGAAACGATGAACTTGTCCCGAGCCTTGCGCAGAGACTGATCGCCCATCATGGCACCCCGGGTCGCCCCCACACCGATTGATGCCGTTAACTCTTCCGGCGACTTCATGTCCGCCGCTTGCAGCGATTGGCACCGCGGTGCTCGCAGCTTCCATGTCGGCACGGGCCGCACAGAGCCCACTCACGATGCCGGATATACGACTGCAGGCTCAACCCCAATGCCAGAACAATCGATCAGGCTCTTGCTTCTCGGGGGGAGTCCATATACGAAGGGTTAGGCCTTTGACCGCCCGCCAGACCAAGGGAAACGACGGTAGCTACTTCCTCGGTCACAGAGATGCCTAACGAATAGCGTTTATCAGCCGCTGAGGAAGGGGCGAAGCAGGCACGAGTGCGACATAGCGGCTGATAAACCTCGTTGGACTGAACCGCCGCTCGGTGTTGCCGAACGGGAGTTTGAATGGGCAGTGTAAGGTTCAGTCGACCTGCGGCGCCACGGGCACGCACGCACGTGGTTGCGCCGAACGGACACGCGGCGCCGTAGCGGGTGGCGATTGGCTTGGGTGTGGGTCCAATGGCAGCGGTCTGATACGGCGCTTCGCGTGGCTGCTGGCGGCGCGCGCGCGTGCGGGACGCCGGTGAGTGCGGCGTAGGTTGGGCGCGGTTGCAGTTAAGGGATGCGGCATCGCCTTCACGGCGCCTGCGGCACGGCAACGGTCGCGGGTTTGCCAACCGGGGGCCACAGCGCCCCGCGCACGGGTGCGCACAGCTGCAGCAGGCGCCAGCGCGCATGGCAGTGCGGACAACGCTCGATGTCGATCTGCGCCACCCGGCGCACGAACTCAGCCACCGCTTCGCGCGCTGCCGGATTTGGCGCCGGCATCGAGAGCGCCGCGCGCGCCGCGCTCAGCCGCTGGGTCTTGTGCGCCGGTGCCAGCAGCCCGTAGTGGCGGATGCGCTTGAAGCCGGCCGGCAGCACATGCTGCAGGAAGCGGCCGACGAACTCGGCGCCGTCGATGGGCCGCACTTTTTTGCCACCGTGAGCGTCGGCGCGCACGCGCAGGCGCACGCTCTGGTCGTCGAGCGCGACGATGCGTTCGTGGCCGACCGCAGTGCGGTGGGTATAGCGCGCGAGATAGTCCAGCACTGCGGCGGGTCCGGCCAGTGCCGTCTTGGCGTACACCACCCACGGCGTGGCGCATAGTCGTTGCCGGCGCCGCTGCCGCGCGTGCGCCGTGGCGGCCGGGTCGTCAACCAGGGCGCCGTGGTGCTCGGCCGCGGCCAGCGCGGCGCAGAATTTACCCGCGAACACCTTGGACAACGCGTGCACCGGAAACAGGAAGCGCTCCGAGCGCGCCGGCCGCCGCCAGCGTCCGTCGGCGGCCAACGCACCGCACGCAATGAGCGCATGCGCATGGATGTGCAGCCGCAAATCCTGCGACCACGTGTGCAGCACCAGCGTGAAGGCGGCCTGCCCGCCGAGCCAGCGCGCGTTGGCCGCGAACTCGGTGAGCGTGGCCGCCGTGCACGCCAACGTCGTCTCGTACACCCAACGCGAATGCCAGCGCGCCAGCGGGTTGATCTCGTGTGGCAGCGTGAAGACCAGGTGCGCATACGGCACGTTGAGCAGTTCGGCGATGCGCGCCCGGCGCCACGCGTCGGCGACCTGCTTCTGGCAGCGCGGGCAATGACGGTTGCGGCACGAATGCCAGCGCCACTGCTGGCGGCCACAGCCGTCGCATTGCAGACGCTCGCCGCCGAGCGCAGCCGTGCGGCACGCAGCGATAGCGCGCCAGGCCCGCGCCTGCGCGTGGCTCAATGCGTGCGTGGCAAGATACTGCGGCCCGAAGTGCGCGAGCACCTCGGCCAGGGTAGCCGGCATCGCCGTGCGACTCGGCGCGGGTCGCGCTCAGTCGCACGGCGGCGTGGGCAAGCTCGCCAGCAAGGCCAGCGGTGAACGGCGCGCCCCATCGGGCGCATCCGGGCGCACCAGATGCAGGTAACGCGCAGTCGTGCTCACGTGGCCGTGACCGAGCCACTGCGCAATGCTGTGCAAATCGACGCCAGCTTCCAGCAGATGGGTGGCGTAACAGTGACGCAGGGTGTGAATGCCGCCGGCCTTGGTGACGCCAGCGGCATCGCGGGCGCGGTGATACCAGCGCTGGGCCTGCTCGATGGCGAGCGGCCGGCTCGCGTCGGTGGCGGCGGCGAACAACCACCGCCGCGGATGCACGCTGCGCCAGTACAGGCGCAGCGTATCGAGCAGGTCGGGCGCGAGCGGTACGTAGCGATCCTTCGCGCCCTTGCCCTGCACGACGCGCACGCACATGCGGTCGGCAGCGCTGTCGATGTGCTCGGGGCGCAGCGCACACAGCTCGCTCACGCGCAGCCCCAGCGCATAGCCGCACGCTAGCAGGGTGCGCGCCTTGAAGTGCGGCGCGCATGCGAGCAACTGCGCGATCTCCTCGCGCGCGAGGATCTCGGGCAGCTTCTGCGGTGCGCGGGCGAGCGGAATCTGAAACGCCTCGCCAGCGTGACCCAGCACGGTGCCGTAGAAGAAGCGAAACGCACAGCCGGCCTGGTTGACAGTGGAGCGCGACAAGCAACGCGTTTGCAGCAGGTGCAGCAGGTACTGTTGCACCTGCTCGTTGTTCAGTCGGTCCGGGCTGCGCCGGTAGTACCGCGCCAGCCTTGCGACGGCCTCGATGTAAGCGTCTTGCGTGCGCGCGGCCTTGCCGTGCAGCACCAGCGCATCGTGCATGCGTTGCCGAAGTGGTGTCATCGTCGTGTCCTCGATCCCGCGCGGGCACATGCCCGCATCGATCAAGCTACGACGATCCCTACGACCAACCTCCGCTAGTTCCCACCGCGCCAGCGGTTTAGTTCAACTCGTTTTAGTCTGCATTGCGGGTGCAGGATAACTTGGCGCATGCAGGATAAGTTGGCCGCTCCGACAGCCGGCAAGGCGCGCCAGCACTTGACTTCCAGCCTGATACTGTATAAATATTCAGTATCAATGGAGGTGCGCCCATGGCTCCTCATTTCCCTCGTCATTCCGCTTCCTCCCCTCTTCCACCGCTGCGCTCGGCGCGCCTGTTGGACCAACTGCGCGAGCGCATACGTTATGACCACTACAGCCTAAGGGCCTCGCCGCTCGACTTATTGCGCTGCGCCGAGCCGATCTCGTCGTACGTCCATTGAGTACCGATGTTGTGGCTGGCGTTGCTGTTGCCCGCGCTGCCGTTGCAGCTGACTGAGCGCGCGCTGCCCTGCATCGGGCCGCTGGCGATCGTCGAGGGGCCACCGCAGCGGCTGGTGGTGATCCACTGCAACACCGCGGCGCAGGCCGCCGGCGTGGCGCCCGGCATCAAGCTCGCGGCCGCGCAGGCGCTGGCACGCGAGCTGATCGCGCTCGAACGCAACACGGAGCGCGAGCAGGCGGCGCTCGCCGAACTCGCCGGCTGGGCCTACCAGTTCTCGTCGCACGTGGTGCTGCAGCCCGACGGACTGCTGCTCGAGGTCGGCGGCAGCCTGCGGCTGTTCGGCGGCCGCGCGCGGTTTCATCGTGCGATTGACGACGGGCTCGACGCACTCGGCTACCGCGCCGCCTTCGCGTATGCCGCCGCGCCGCGCACCGCACGCGTGTGTGCGCTGGCGCAGGCGGCTCAACGCCAACACGCTTCCCGCCTCGACCCACCGCCGCTCGCGAGCGAAGACGAGCTGCGCCGTCTGCCGATTTGTTCGCTCGAATGGGACGAGACGACGAACGAGACACTGCGCGCGCTCGGCCTCGCGACAATCGGCGACGTGCTGGCGCTCCCGCGCGATGCCTTCGCGCGACGCTTCGGGGCTGCACGGCTCGTTGATCTGGATCGTGCGCTCGGCGTTCGCAGCGATCCGCAACCGCTGTACGAGCCGCCGGCGCGTTTTGATGCTCGGCTCGAACTGCCGGCCGATCTCGCCGAAACCGCACAGCTGATGTTCCCGGCGCGGCGGCTGCTCGCCTCGCTCGAAGGCTTCCTGCGCGGGCGCAATGCCGGCGCGACCGCGCTGCTCTTCTCGGCCACGCACAGCGCGCGCCGCGGCGTCGATGTGCCGCCGACCACGATCACGCTGGCGCTGGCCGCGCCTGAGCGCGATGCGCGGCGCCTTGCGGCCCTGTTCGAGGAGCGGCTGGCACGCGTGCAACTGCCGGCGCCGGCGATCACGCTCGCGCTGACGGTCGACCGGCTGCATCCGTTCGCCGCGCTGAACGCCAGCCTGCTGCCTCCGGCGCACGACGCCACACGCGGCGTCGACTGGCTGCAGCTCGCCGAGACGCTGCATGCGCGCCTCGGCTCCGAGCGGGTATTCCAATTGCAGGCGGTCGATGACCACCGACCCGAGCGGGCGTGGCGTGCCGTGCCGCTATCGATCGACGGAGCGGGTGAGTGCCCGCCTGCCCTGCCTGCCGCGCCGCGGCCTTTGCTGCTATTGCCGACTCCGCAACCGCTGCCGATGAAGGACGACCAGCCGCTGTACCGCGATCCGCTGACTCTGGTTGCTGGCCCCGAGCGCATCGAATGCGGCTGGTGGGATCTCGGGAGCCCGGGCACGAAGGCGGTGCACCGCGACTACTTCGTGGCGCGCAACGCGCGCGGTCAGTGGCTGTGGATCTTCCGCGAACTGGCCGCCCCGCGCGGCTGGTTCCTGCACGGGTTGTTTGCATAGGCAATGGTGACGCGTCGCCGACCCGCTACCGCGCGCGAGATCCCGCTCGATCTCGACGCCGCACGCCTGCAGGCGCGCGACTGCACCGCGTGCGATCTGTACAAGAACGCCACGCAGACCGTGTTCGGCGAAGGGCCGCGTGATGCGCGCGTGGTGGTGGTCGGCGAACAGCCCGGCGACGCGGAAGACATTCAAGGACGCCCTTTCGTCGGACCCGCGGGCCGCGTGCTCGACCGCGCGCTCGCCGATGCCGGCATCGACCGTTCGCGTGTGTACGTCACCAACGCGGTCAAGCATTTCAAGAACGAGCCGCGCGGCAAGCGTCGGCTGCACAAGAAACCGTCGGACGCCGAGATCGACGCCTGCAATCCCTGGCTCGAACACGAACTCGCTGCGATTAGCCCACCGCTCATCATCGCGCTCGGCGCCACCGCGGTGCGCGGAGTGTTTGGTCATGCACTGCCGATCCTCGCCAACCGCGGCAAGCTGATCGAACTGACGCCGACGGTGCGCGTGCTGGTCACCGTGCATCCGTCCTACCTGCTGCGGGTGCCGCCGGAGGCGCAGGACACCGAGTACGCGAAGTTCGTCGCCGATCTGAAACTAGCCGTCCGTTACGCGCGCGAACAGGGATGGAAGATTTGACGCCATGCAGGTTTCGTACGCCGAACTGCACTGCCTCAGCAACTTCTCGTTCCTGCGCGGTGCATCGCATCCCGAGGAACTGGTCGAACGCGCGCTCGCGCTCGAATACACCGGGCTCGCGATCACCGACGAATGCTCGTTCGCCGGTTCGGTGCGCGCGCACCTGGCGCTGAAGGAAGCGCGCGAGGACGACGAGCTGGCACGCGCCTTCCGGCTGATCCACGGCACCGAAATCCAGTTGACCGAAGGCGAAGGCAAGCGCGCAGCGCCGGGCGCCAAGCTGGTGCTGTTGGCGCAGACGCGCGCCGGCTACGGCAACCTGAGCCAGCTGGTGACGCTGGGCCGACGCCAGGCGGTCAAGGGCAGTTATCGGCTGTCGAGTGCAGACCTCGAGGCCCATGCCGAGTGGCTCGATGACGTGCTGGCGCTGCTGCTGCCGCTGCGCCACTGGCGCGAGCCGCTCGACGCTGCGCGCGTGGCGAACGAAGCGCGCTGGCTGGCGCAGCTCAAACCCAGTGCGAGCTGGGTCGCCTGCGAGCTGACGCGCGGCACGGACGACGCAGCGCAACTGGAAGCGCTACAGGCGATCAGCGACACCACTGGCCTTCAGCTAGTCGCCGCCGGCGACGTGCAGATGCATGCACGCCGCCGCAAGCGCCTGCACGACGTGCTGACCGCGGTGCGCGTGAAAACACCGTTGGCACAATGCGGACGCGAACTTGCGCCGAATGCGGAGAGATACCTGCGGCCGCTGTACCGGCTCGCGCGCATCTACCCGACCGAACTGCTGCTGCAGACGCAGGCGATCGCCGAGCGCTGCACCTTCTCGCTCGACGAACTGCGCTACGAGTATCCGGAGGAGATCGTGCCGGCCGGTGAGACACCGGCCACCTGGCTGCGCCGCGCGACCTACCAAGAGTCGCGTCAGCGCTACCCGGACGGCATGCCGGAGAAGGTGCGCGCCATCGTCGAGCACGAACTCGCGTTGATCGCCGACCTGCGCTACGAACCGTACTTCCTGACGGTCTACGACATCGTCAGGTTCGCGCGCTCACAAGGCATCCTGTGCCAGGGGCGCGGCTCGGCGGCGAATTCGGCGGTGTGCTACTGCCTCGGCATCACCGAGGTCGATCCGTCGCGCATGAGCGTGCTGTTCGAGCGCTTCATCAGCAGGGAGCGCAACGAACCGCCGGACATCGACGTCGACTTCGAGCACCAGCGGCGCGAGGAAGTGATGCAGTACATCTACGCCAAGTACGGGCGGCATCGCGCGGCGCTGACGGCGGCGCTGCACACCTATCGGCCCAAGGGCGCGCTGCGCGACATCGGCAAGGCGCTTGGCCTGTCGCTCGACCAGGTCGACCGTCTGGCGAAATCGCTCGGATGGTGGGACGGCCGTCGCATCATCGGCCAGCGGCTCGAGGAAGCCGGCTTCGACCCGGCCAACCCGGTCATCGTGCAACTGGCCGAGCTCGCGCACGAGGTGGTCGGCTTTCCGCGCCATCTGTCGCAGCACTCCGGCGGCTTCGTCATCGCGCGCGACCGGCTCGACCGCATGGTGCCGATCGAGAACGCCGCGATGGACGAGCGCACGGTGATCCAGTGGGACAAGGACGATCTCGACGCGCTGGGCCTGCTGAAGATCGACGTGCTCGCGCTCGGCATGCTGTCGTGCGTGCGGCGCGCGCTCGATCACCTGCAGCGCTTCGGCGGCCGCGCCTGGCGGCTGCAGGACATCCCGGCCGAGGACCCGGCCGTCTACGACATGCTGTGCCACGGCGATTCGCTCGGCGTGTTCCAGGTCGAATCGCGCGCGCAGATGAACATGCTGCCGCGGCTGGCGCCGCGCTGCTTCTACGACCTCGTCATCGAAACCGCGATCGTGCGCCCCGGCCCGATCCAGGGCGGCATGGTGCATCCCTACCTGCGGCGGCGGCAGGGGCTCGAGCCGGTCAGCTACCCGTCCGAGGCCGTGAAGTCGGTGCTCGAACGCACGATGGGCGTCTCGATTTTTCAGGAGCAGGTGATGCAGCTCGCGGTGGTCGCCGCGGGCTTCACGCCGGGCGAGGCCGACAAGCTGCGGCGCGCGATGGCGGCGTGGAAGCGCAAGGGCGGCATCGGACCGTTCCGCGACAAGCTGATCGCCGGCATGCTGGCGCGCGGCTACACGAGCGAATATGCGGAGCAGATCTACCGCCAGATTCAGGGCTTCGGCGAATACGGTTTCCCCGAGAGCCATGCGGCGAGCTTCGGCCTGCTGGTATACGTGTCGTCGTGGCTCAAGTGCCACCAGCCGGCAGCGTTCTGCGCCGCGCTGCTCGACTCACAGCCGCTGGGCTTCTATGCCCCGGCGCAGATCGTGCGTGACGCGATGAACCACGGCGTCGAAGTGAGACCGATCGACGTGACGGCGAGCGACTGGACCTGCACGCTCGCGCCGTCGACCGCCGATCCCGCGCGGCCGGCGGTGCGACTGGGACTCGAACTCGTCAGCGGGCTGACCGAAGCGGCCGCGCAGCGCATCGTCGCCGCGCGCGCCGAGCAGGCCTTCACCGACGTCGAGGACCTCGCGCGCCGCGCCGCGCTCGACCGCGGCGCCCTCTCGCGGCTGGCTACCGCCGACGCGCTGGCGCCGCTGACTGGCCACCGTCGCCGTGCGCTGTGGGCCACGCTCGGCGTCGACGCCGAGGCGCCGCGCAACGCGCCGCTTGCTTCCCGCTCGCAGCGCGAGGCACCGGTCGACCTGCTGCCGCCGACCGAGGGCCAGGACATCGTCGCCGACTACCACCACACTGCGCTGACGCTGCGCCGCCATCCGCTTGCGCTGTTGCGCGACCGCTTCAACGCGAAGGGCTTATTGAGCGCCGCGCAGATCGGTGCAGCGCGCGACCAGCAGCGCGTGCGCACCACCGGCATCGTCACCTGCCGCCAGCGCCCGTCGACCGCGAGCGGCGTCACCTTCGTCACGATCGAGGACGAAACCGGCACCGTCAACGTCGTCGTCTGGAATTCCACCGGCGAGAAATATCGCCGCGCGATGCTGCAGTCGACGCTGCTGACGGTCTACGGCCATGTCGAGCGCGTCACCTCCGGCGTCACGCCGATCGTGCACTTGATCGCGGCACGGCTGGAAGATCACTCGTCACTGCTGGGCGCGCTGACCGTATCGAGCCGGGACTTTCATTGAGAAGGCGACGCTCGCCGGACTCCTCTAGAGCGTACGGGCGAGCAGACCGACTCCCGAGACGAGCAGCAGCGCGCTGGTCGCCCGGTGGAATTGCGCGTTGTTCAGCCGCTGATACAGGGCCAGGCCCCCGATCGCCCCGAACAATGCGAACGGCACGAACGCGAGGTCCTGTATCACCTGCACGCCGATCGGCAACTGCCAGCGCAGGCAGACCATCGTAAGGAGCTGCATGGCCAGGATGTACGGCTGGAAAACTGCGCGCTGCTGGTGCTTGTCCCATCCGCGCCTCGAACACCAGATCGTGACGCTCACGCCGGGCAGCCCGGCGAGGCCACCGGACAGTCCCCCCAGCGCACCAGCCATAGCCGCGGTCCAACGTCCGCCGGGCGCGACGCGTGGTTCACGGCGCATCAATACGTAACCGCCGTAGCCGACCAGAAACAGGCCGAGAGCCGCCGCGTAGATGGATGCATCGATCCGCACGAGAAGCCAGACACCCAACGGCACCGTGAAAGCGCCGCCAAGCAACAGGGGCCATAGCGGCCTGAAGCGAATCGAAGCGCGCAACTTCCACACCGCGTACAGCTGGATTGCGCACGAGCAGAACACGATCGTGCGAACCGCGCTCACCGGGTCGAGCTTGAAGTACGCCAGCGCGCTGCCGGCGATCGCCGAAAACGCAAACCCGACGATGCTCGACAACAGCGCGGACAAGAGTACGACCGCCGCTGTGCCAATGGTGACCCATGCATCCTGACGGTTTTCGGCGATCGCGCTTGCAATGCCACCGAAGGCAAGCATGGCCCAGATCGAGACAGCGACCAGCCCTGCGCGCGCCATCAGCGGGCTGCTGAAGGCGTCGGACACGCCACCGGCTCTCAGACTTGCGACACGAAACAACGTGGACCGCATGGCGACTCCTGCTTGCCGAGGCTGATGAGTGAGAGGGTCGGGGGCATCGGCCCGCCGTTCGAGGCAGTCGCCGGTCCCTGACCGCCGGCGAACAGTAGGCAGCGTGCGCAGTCGGTAGGTGGCGGTTCTCGCCCCAAAAGTGACACACTGGCGCCCCGGGTCCGCGCCCGGCGGGCAGCGCCGGTTTCCCCGCAAGATGGAAGTGGACAGCTCCGTGTCGTTCGGTCTGTGGCTGCGTCGGCGCCGTAGGGCGCTGGGGCTGACACATGCCGCACTGGCCGAATCGGCGCACTGTTCGGTCTCGGCGCTGCGAAAGATCGAAGCTGACGAGCGGCGCCCGTCGCACCGGCTGGCCGAACGGCTGGCGGCTTGCCTGCAGGTACCCCCGACCGAGCGGGCGAGCTTGGTCGAGATCGCGCGGGGCGAGCGGCGCGTCGATCGGCTGGGCGAGGTCGCTGCTGTCGCGTTGCCTCCGCCACTGATGACGCGCGATGCGGCGCCACCAGCGATCGCTGCCTTCGACGCGTCAGCGCCGTCGATTGCGGTTCTGCCCTTCGTTAACCTGAGCGACGACGCGGCGAACGAGCACTTCGCCGACGGCCTGTCGGAGGAACTGTTGAACGTGCTCGCGAAGATTCCCGGCTTGCGGGTCGCCTCGCGAACGTCTGCCTTTTCGTTCAAGGGAAAGGGGGACGTGGATATCCCGACCATCGCGCGCCAGCTGAACGTCTCGACGGTGCTCGAGGGCAGCGTGCGCAAGTCGGGCCGCCGCGTGCGCATCACCGCGCAACTGGTCCAGGCGACGACGGATGCGCACCTGTGGTCGCAGACCTATGACCGCGAGCTGGACGACATCTTCGCAGTGCAGGACGACATCGCGCGCTCGGTCGTGCAGGAGCTGCGATCGGCGTTGCTCGGCGAGCAGGCGGACGCGGCGGCGAGCGCGCGCGTGCGGGAACAGGTGCGGGCGGCGACTCGCGGGCGTACCTTGAACGCGCAGGCACATGAGCTATATCTGCTCGGACGTTTCCTGGTCGACCGCATGAACCCGGACGACACGATGACGGCTATCGGCTACTACCGGCAGGCACTGCAACTCGACCCGCGCTATGCGCTCGCGTGGGCCGGCTTGGCGGGCGCGTACTCCAACCAGGCGGACTATTCCTGGGCGCCGATGGCACAGACGTTCGAATTGGCCCGCGCCGCGGCACTGCACGCGGTCGAACTGGAGCCCGAAATGGCGGAGGGACACACCGAACTTGCCTGGGTTCAGATGTGCCACGAATGGGACTGGTACGGCGCCGCTGCATCTAGCGCGCGCGCGCTAGAACTGGGCGCCAGCGACCGCAGCGCCGTCATCGCCGCGTCGGTGCTCGCCGACAGCTTGGGACGCAAAGAAGAAAGCGTGGCATTGGCGCGCCGCGCGGCCGCGCTGGATCCATTGAGCTATATCGCACACGGCAATCTGGCGCTCCGGTGCCTGAACTCCGGCTTGCTGGAGGAGGCCGACACTGCGCTCGATCAGGCCTTCAAGCTCAACCCGCGTGCCGGTCTGCTGCCAGCGGTACTCGGCACACTGCGTCTGCAACAGGAGCGGCTGGACGAGGCCCTCGCAGCCTTTCAGCGTGAAAATATCGAGGCATTGCGGCTGGCAGGAATCGCAATGGCCCAGCACGCCCTTGGGCAGCGCGCCGAATCCGAAGCGACGCTGAAGCAAGTGATCGACCGGTGTGCCAGCGAGGGAGCCCTGCAGGTTGCCGAAGCCTTTGCCTATTGTGGCGATGCCGATCGCGCCTTCGAGTGGCTGGAGCGCGCCTACCTGCAACGCGACTCCGGACTGCCGCAGATGCAATCGTGGCCGCTGTTGCGCAACCTGCACGGAGATCCGCGCTGGCGGCCCTTTCTCGAGAAGATGGGACTTGTCGAGCGCCGCGCACAGTCTGCGTGAGGGTGCGCAGAGCGGCGCACGAACGCTGACAGGTCGCGCGCAGGCACCCCGCCTGCGTTTCCACTAGCGCAGACGGCACGCTCGCACCGACGAGCGCGGGAATCACCTCGCGCGGACCGCGGCGCGGGCCAAACTCCGCTGTGTCACTTTTGTGGCGAAAGCCGCCACCCGCGCGCCAATGCTGCCGCCTACTGTTCGCCGCCTTCTAACAACGAACAGGACCCGACATGAACCAATCCGCCTTCCCCGCCGCGAACCGCCCGTCGCGGCCCTCACTGACACTCGCGATGACGATCGCAATGCCGCTGATCGTTGTCGGGGCGAATGTATTTGGCATTGCTTCGAGCCCGTGCAGAGGAACTGCGCTCGCCAGGCACCGAGCACACGCAAAGGTACGACGATGCCGTGCATGCCCTAAGTACGCAGCGCTACTCCGCTGCCTACGGTCGCTTCGCAGCGTTGGCGGACCAAGGCCACGCGCCTTCGGCTCTGATGGCGCTGGCGATGGTGACCTACCGCCCTTCCATGTCCGGCGCCCAATGGTCGGCCACGCCAGCGCAACTGCAGCGCTGGAGCGCGCTGGTCGCTCGTGAGGTGCACGAGGGGGGCAGCCTGATCGCCGAGTACGACCACCGCGACTAAGGCTGCTCCTCCCGGAGACATCAGTGCCTCTTTCATGACGCGGCGAGATGCGTAGGAGAAAGTGGCAGTGGCGCCCGCCCGCACCGGCGTGCGCCGGGCGGAATCTTGACTTTGTCCTTGACCTGAGGAGTGAACAGCATGAAAGAACTGACGGACATGGCGAAAGCCGATTCGAAAAACCTGAGTCGTGCCCACGTCAAGAGATGGCGACTCTTCCTACTTTTGCCTCTGCTGCTGGTGGTTTATGGCTGTGGCGGTGGTGGCGGAGGCGAGACGGACCAACCGACGAGCACGCCCTCCAGCGACGACTTCACCTCCAGCGACGACTTCACCTCCAGCGACGACTTCACCTCCAGCGACAAGTACGGCTCTGCCGAACGATCTGGTCGGCCAGTGGAAGACGACCCTGGGTTACATCCCGGCCTATTACACCGGTCTTGTTCCACTTAGCACCACCGACTTCATCGGCTCGATTGCCATCACGGTGTACTTCCAGTCCAACGGCGCCTACCGATTCGACCTGAGTACGGCCTCGAGGTATTTCGGCGGCAACTGCTTCCGCACTACGCAGTGGAGCGAGTCAGGCGGGGCAAGCGTCGCAGAGGCGAACCTTACCTTCACGTCGACGCACGCCTCCAACATCATTACGGACTCCTGCGGCAAATTCCAATACATCGACCCCGCCCCGACCGGTACCGCAACCTACGCCATGACACACGCGCAGGACCAGACCGGTTGGCCCATCCTGCGTCTGCGCATCGCGGGCGGCGATGACTTGGTGCTGGAAAAATGTCGGGATTGCCGATAAACCGCAATCACGCCAGCGTGCTCAAGGGCATCCACTCGACACACCGCGCTGATCATTGCTGTGCGGCGGCTAGGCGAGCGCACGGTGCGTGAACAGCGCATGAATTTGGGCCACGACGGCGGCACCTTCCGATCGCACCGCCGACAGGTCGCCTATGAAGGAGCCGCCGAACAGTTCGGCACCCCCGGCGACTCGATGGTGGGCAGTCGCATCGGCGGCGTCAACGTATTCGGTGGCGGCCTCGCGCTGTACAACGCGCGGCGCAAGGTGGTCGGCGCACTCGGCGTCAGCGGCGATACGTCATGCGCCGATCACATGTCGGCTGGCGCCTGCGGAATCGTCTGAACTTCGACAACCTGCAAGGTGTTGGCGGCGTGGCGGGTGACACGGCGCGCCCTGACAACATCGTCTACGACATCGTGCCGAACCCGAACGGCGGCACCGGCAACAGCGCCGGCGGCTTCGGTCACCCGAAGTGCCTCATACGGGAAATCCGTCGCAGCTGCCAGCGGTGAAATGAGTTGCTACGCTTTCCGTTGCCATGTCTGTCCGATCGGAGGCGTCACCCTCGCGCCCGCATCTTCAGGAACTCAGCGGTTAACCGCTTGGTGTCGAACGGTGGGAGGTACTCCACCCGGATCACGCCGTCGGGGCCGATCAGAACCAGCGAGCCACTGTGGCTCGATTGTGCCGCGGGTATCAGACCGGGCGCCGCGGTGACAGTCACAGCCGCGCCCATCTCATCAGCGAGTTGCTTCAGTATCGGCCGTGCTCCGGTGGCGCCGATGAAGTGCTGGTCGTACGGCGCGAGGTATTGGCGCAAGCGCAGTTGCGTGTCGCGCTCGGGATCAAGCGAAATGAACAGCACTTGCGTCGTCTTGGCCGCCGCAGTGCCGGCAATGCGCTTGATAAGCCCGCCTAGCGCGGACAGCGCTGCCGTGCAGGGATCGGCGCATCGAGAGTCGCCGAACAGAACGAAGGTCCATCGTCCCTGCAGCCGATCTTGCGTGAACTCCTTGCCGAGATGATCGAACAGCGTAAATGCACCTACTGGCCATCCGGCGACGGTGCGGTTCTCGCGCTGATTCTCCTGCTCGGTCGAAGCATGATGCGCCAGCGCTGGCCCACCGAGCATGAAACTCAGTGCGACGGTGGCGCTCAGTGCGCTCAGTGCGTGTAGCCGACGGACGAAACCCTGCGGCCGATCCATGCTTTTCCTCCCGACTATGCCTCCCAACCATGCGACCCAACCAACGTCTCTGCAGCCGCGATCGCGCGCGGGGTGCGTGGTGCAGCGACGGCGCCGTCTCGACGGCTCGCGCGCCATGAGCGCAACGCGATCAGCAGGCTGGATCCCGCCATTAACGCCGCCGCGATCACGGGTTGCAGCAAGCCGCTCGCGGCGAGAGACAGCGCGAGCGCGTTGTACGCGAACGCCCAGATCAGATTGGCACGCAGCGAGCGTCGCGCGTACCGGGCTTGTTGCAGCAGCCACGGCAGGCACGCAAGTCCCCCGCGCGGCAGGATCACGTCGGCGCTCTCTTTGGCAAGATCGCTGGCACTACCCACTGCAATACCGACCGACGCCGCAGCGAGCACCGGGCCGTCGTTCAAACCATCGCCGACCATTGCAACGAGGCCGTGCCCTTGGATCCACTGGCGCAGCAGGCGCTCCTTGTCTTCCGGCAGCAGTTGCGAGTACCAGTGTGGAATGGCCAGCGCCGCCGCCACCTGGGCCACCGCGTCCCGCGCGTCGCCGCTCAGCAGTACGGTTTGCAAACCACGGCCGCGCAGCGTGGCGATCACGTCCTTGGCTTCGGGGACCGGTGTATCGGCGAGTTCGATGCGGCCGTGCACTCGTCCCGCCCAGCCGACGTACACGTGCGTGCTACCCGGCGCTGCGTTCGTCTGCAATGACCCAGGTAGCGACCAGCCGAGCGCCGTCATCAACGCGGCGGATCCCAACGCGCACGGCACGCTATCGATGTCCCCGACCACGCCCGCGCCAGCCCGAACCTCGATGCGCTGCGCGGGCGGAAATGCGGATGCCTGGCGGCTTGCGGTCAGCGCGCAAATCGCGCGCGCGACCGGATGATCGGAGCCTGAAGCCAGCGCGTGCGCGCGGCGCAGCAGTTCGGCTTCCGACGTGCCGTCGACAGACACCGACAGCGGTCGGAATTCGCCGTATGTCAGCGTGCCGGTTTTGTCGAAGGCGACACCGTTCAGACACGCGAGTTTTTCGAGGACGCCGCCGCCGCGAACCAGGATGCCGCGCTGGGCCGCCGCGCCAATCGCGAGCGCGTTCGCCAGCGGCGCGGCCAGGCCGAGTGCGCACGGACATGCCACGACCAGCACCGCTAGCCCTGCCATCAAGCCGACATCGAAACCGGCGCGGCCGCTCCAGAACCACGCCGTCGCCACCGCCAGCAACAGCACGCCCGGGATGAACACCGCGACCACACGATCGACCGTTTCGCCGGTCATGCATTTACGCGCCAGTGCATCCCGCACCAGGCGGCTGATCTGAATCCACCGTGTCTGCGTGCCCGCCACCGTAGCGCGGATCAGCAACGGTCCGCTGCCGTTGATGCTGCCGGCATGAATCGTCGCGCCCGGTGCCTTGGCGCGCGCATGCGGCTGGCCGGTGAGGATCGCCTCGTCGCATTCGGAGCGGCCCTCCACGACCACGCCGTCGACCGCGAATCGCTCGCCGGGGAAGACACGCACCAGCATGCCGGGCACCACGTCGCGCACCGGGCATTGCGATTCGATGCCGGCCCCGATCCCGCCCGAACGAACGACGCGAACCTCGGCCCGTTCGGCGGCCAGCATCGGAGCGAGGCTGCGCGCGGCCTGCACCCGCCCCTGCGCCTCGATGTAACGGCCGAGCGTAAAAAGCACGAGCACCATGCTCGCGGTGTCGAAATAAACGAGGTCGGATCCGAGCAGCAGCTGCACGACCGAATACCCGTAAGCTGCCAGCACGCCGATGCTGACCAGCGCGTCCGTTGTCAGCCGACGTTGGCGCAGCGCCTGCCACGCGCCGACGCAAAACGGTGCGCCGAGCAAGGCTACGAGCGGCGTGGCCAGCAGCCACATCAGCACATGCACGGGGGTCTTGAGCCACGCGTCGGCCCCCACGAATGCCCCCGTGTAGGACAACAGGCTGAACAGCATGATGTTCATCATCAGGAAGCCGCCGACGCCAAGGCGAATCAGCAGCGCGGCCGCTTGCGGCTCTTCGCGTTCGCCATGCTGCATCTGGTAGGCGAGGCAGCAGCCGTAACAGCAGAAGGCACGCAGAGCGCCATCGACTTCGCGCTGCTGCCCCAGCCGGCCGATCGGCAACGCGCAGTGCGCGCAGGATTGCGCGGCGTCTATCGATCGGGCGTCCTTAGCCATGCAAATGAGCACTGATGGGCAGCACGCCCCGCGCAAACGTGATCAGGCCCAGCAGCACGATGAATGCTCCGGCCAGCCGCACGCCGCGATGCCGCCAGTCGGTCCATGCAATGGCACGCACCGGCGGCAGGAAACTCGCGTGCACGGGCTGCACCAGCGCCGCGGTCGGACCGCGCCGCCACCACACACCGATGCCTGCCATCAACAGCATGGCAGGAAAGGTGCCGAGCCCGAATGCCGCCATCGTCAAAAACCCGGGCAAGGGTCCGCCGCTTGCCGCAGCTTGCGCGGCCACCGCGTACACCAGCGGACAAGGAAGAAAACCGTTAAGCACACCAAAGGCAAGCGGGGCGCCGAAGCCCGGTGCCTTGATCAAATCGCGCAGCGCCCGACTCAACGTTTCGCCGCCGAAGCCGACCGCACCGCGAAGCCGGAACACGCCGAAAAACTGGAGACCGATAAACACCATCAGCGCGCCGGACAACACGGCCAGGCCACGCTGCACGAGGCTGACGACGGAGTCATCGCCGCACAGCGCGACGAGCAGAAAGCCAATATGGCCGACCACGGCGCCGAGAAAGCAGTAGGTGGTAACGCGGCCGAGGTTGTAGATCAGCTGCCGCTGCAGCGTCGCCACGCCGCCGCGTGCGTCGCCGCCGACCGCGCAGGCGAAGCCGCCGCACATGCCGACGCAGTGCATGCTTCCCGCTAGACCGATGAGAAACAGAGCGGGGAAGAGAAGCAGGCTTTCGGCCATTCGCCATCGCCTCGGGGCACGGCTCGCAGGTACTGCGTGCGCCTATTTCCGCCGCGCGAGATACGCCACCCACGCAAAGAAGCCGACGGTCATGATCACAAAGATCCAGAAAGCGATCGATTCCGGAAGAGTCATCTCTTTCGCCTAAAGCAGCCTGACGCCAAGCACGTTCAGCGCGAGCTCGACGCTCAGAAAGATCAGATTCAGGACCGCCAATGCCAGCACGAACCTCGCCACCAGGTCGTTCTTCATCGACTCAGATCCAGTCCGGGGCCTAGCCCGCCCCAATAGGCATAGCCGTAGTAAAGCGCCCACACAAAGATCACCAGATAGACGATCAGCAGCCAGCCGTTGATGCGGCCGTGGCGCGCTTTGATGTGACCGCCGCCGTAATCCTCGGTCAGCTGGTCGTGAGGCACGTGTTGCGACGGATCGGCTGTGTCAGGTTTGTCGCTCATCGTGGTCTTCCTCGTCCCTCACTTCCGCGCGATAGGCCTGGTATTTGATCGCCTCGACGTCATTGAACATGCCGGACAACACGCCCCAGATGAACAGACACACGGCGCCTAAACTCATCAACAGCGCCACCAGGAATTGAACGAGTGTCAGTTCAGCCATCGAATTCCTCAACGTGCATCGGTCTTCACCGCCGTGTCGCTTCGCGCGGCGGCGAAATCGAAACCGTGTTTCCTCGCCCACGCCTCGCCGGCGAAGAAGGCGGGCCGCTCCCCCTCCTCCGTCTGCGACTTGTAGGCGTAGTGGGATTCGGACGCACGCAATGACGGGTCGTTGAGTGTCGCGCGGTCCCTGGCCGAAATCTTCATCGGCTCGCCGGTCAGCGGATCCTTGAATGCGGACAACGCCAGCACGTAATACGAAAGCGCCCAGCGGTCCGCTTCGGACACGGTGTCGCTGAACGAGGGCATCGGGGTGCCGGACAGCCCCGTGCTCATCGTGCGGAAGATGTCCTTCACGCCCGGCCCCGACTTGAATTGCCCGGTGGTCAGATTGGCCGGCGGTATCGGAAAACCGAAATCGTCTTTCAGGCCGGGCGCTTTTTCGCCGTCGCCCTTGCCCTCTTGCCCGTGACATTCCCAACACTTGGCTTGCTTCCACACCGCCTGGCCCCGCGCCACGATTTCCTTCGAGGGCTTGGGCGGTTCGCCGATGTAGATCGGTGGCTGCGGCGGTTCTTCGACGAAATACAGAATTGGCTTCTTCGGATCGCTGCGGTCGGCGGCGAGTTCGTATTTGATGTACTGGATCACTGCCAGCCGATCCTTGTCCGGCAACTCATGCCAGCTCGGCATCGCGGTACCACGCACACCGCGCGTGATCGTGCGCAGCAGATCGCCGTCGTCCGGCATCGAACCCGACGGTGTGAGCCGGAACTTGAAGACACCAAGCGTGAAATTGCGCGGCCGGTCCTTTTGCATGAAAGCTGCGGCCGGGCCGTTGCCGTCGCCCTTTTCCCCGTGGCAGCCTTGGCAGCGGCGTTGGTACACCTCCTTGCCGTGTCCGATCCACTCCTCCGAGCGCGGCACCGTGACCTGCGACGCTTCCATCAACTGCGGCTCGAAGCGATCGCGCCACTTGCCGCGGTTGGTGCCTAGCTTCTGCAGGTAGGCAACCACCCCTTTCAAGTCTTCGGTGTCGGCGACCAGGGTCACCGTGTCGCCTTCGAACTCCTTGTTGGGTGTGAGGATGACCGGATAGCGGCCGCGCTCGGGCACATACAGCAGGCCGTCGGCATTGGGCGTCAGGAGAAGTTGTTGTTCGGCTGTAAAGTCGAACAGTTTCTCGGTGGCCGGCGTCTTTTCCAGCGTGCGTTTGCCGCTGGCGTCGGTGACGATCTTGGCGCGATACGGGCCGTCGAACAGCGCGGTGAAGCGCGGCATGATCGAATCGGGCGACAGCATCCGCGGGTTCCAAAAGTGGGCCAGATGCCAGGCGTCGCTGAACTTCAGGCCGACGCGCGAAAGATCCGGCCCGATGCGGCGCGTCGAGAACATGTGCGGCAGGTCGTACGCGTATTCGCCCGCCTGCGTAATCGGACCCCAACGCCGCGTCTCGCCGGTGACCGGACGCACGTACTGCGAGTGGCAATACCAGCAACCCTCGCGCGTATAGACCTCGCGCCCGCGTAGTTCGAGCGGCGTGTAGTCGGTGGCCACATGCTCCATCCATTTCAGTTCGCCGAGGTCCGTGCGCACAACCTTGGTGACCTTGTTCGTGCGCGACTGCGGCTCGAGCATCGGCAGCACGCCCTGCACGAATGCGGCTAGCGAGATGCAGCCGAAGCCGCCCACCAGCGCGTAAAAGCGCAGTCCGTAGCGGCGTTTGCTCACGGCGTTGCTCCCTGCGCGAGCGCGCCGGCGGCGGCCGCGGCTGGCGACACGGTCTCCGATCCTGCGGCGCGCGCCGCCAGCACGGTGCGCATCAGATTGAAGACCAACAGCGACATGCCGATGTCCATCGAGATGCCGGCGGTCGTGCGCACCAGCCAGTAAGGCCGAATCGCAACCAGCGAGTCGAGCCATTCCGCGCCTGCCATCAGCATGAAACCCTGCTGCAGTCCAGCCAGCGTCAGGTCCAGGCCCATCAACGTGATGCCGAACGTGATCAACCAGAACGACCAGTTGCCGAGCTTGAACGACCACAGCGGGTGCCCGACGATCTTTGGCAGCACGTAAATCGTCCCGGCGATCGCCCAGACGACGAACGTGCCGAACACGGTCAGATGCGAATGCGAGATCACGAAGTCGCTGAAATGCGTGGGCTCCTGGATCGAGCGCAGCGCTTCAGTCGAACCCTGAAAACAGCCCGCCAGGTACATCAGCGAGCCCATGATCAGGAATTTGGCTGGCAGGTTCTGCCCGAATGCGTGCCAACGGCCGATCATCGTGCCAAAGAAATTCATTAGCACCGTCCACACCGGGACGATGAGCAGCATCGAGGTGATGATCGAAAGCGTCTCCGCCCAGTCGGCGATCGGGCTGAACAGATAGTGATGGATGCCGACGAAGGGATAGAACAGCGCCAGCGACCAGAAGCCAACCAGCGACAGCTTGTGGCTGTAAATCGGATTTTTCACGCTGGCCGGAAGAAAGTAATAGATCAGCACATAGCCCGCGGGCGTGATCCACAGACCGACGATGTAGTGGATGAACAGCCCGTGGAACGCCGCGCTGTTGATGCCGGTGATCGCGTACGGCAGGATGAAACTGCCGAGGATCAGGTTCAGCACCGTCCATACGAATGCGCCGATCAGGTACCAGACGGCGACGTAAAGCTGCGGCTCCTTGCGTTGCGCGATGGTGACGAGGAACTGCACCGTGATGATCGTCACCACGACGAAGATCACGGCGTCGATCAGCAACGGGAACTCGCCCGCTTCCAGCCCCTGGTTGTAGCCGAGCGCGAGCGACGCCATGCCGGCGATCAGGCCGAAGTTCCACACCCACACCAGCCAGTGGCCCCAGCGGCCTTTCCAGACCGGCACGCCGCATAAGCGAGGCAGCAGGTAGTAGCACAGCCCGATGAACAGCGTCGAGAACGCGCCGAAGATCACGCCGTTCACATGCATCGGCCGCAGCCGGCCGAAGGTCAGGAACTTGGACGTGCCGAGGTAGTCGGGATAGTTGAACAGGCTGGAAATCGTCACGCCGATGCTGGGCGTAACCATCAGCCAGAACAAGCCCCAGTAGATCCACTTCAGAATCAGCTCGCGGTCGATCAGCGAATCAAGATCCGGAAAGTCGTCGCGCGCTGCGATGGTTATGGCCATGTGGTATCCGACTCGCAAAAGACGATCAGCAAAGCAGCGGTCGGGCCTCGCCGTGACCGCGCACGCAGGAATGACGCCGCGGCGCGCCGCGGCGTCAAGTCAGTCTCAATGCCGCCCCGGATCCAGCTTCGAGTTGCGATTCGACCAATAGATGTAGGCCTCCAACGCCTTCATCGCACGACTGTTGACGTCGATCTTCTCGCCCTCGTTGGGCTTTTCGATGCACCAGTTGATCATGTCGCGCAGCGTGGCGAACTCGTTCATCTGTTCCTGGAACTTCGGAAACTCGTGCGGGTGGTTGTCCGACGTATAGGGGTGGCACATCGCGCAGGCCATGCCGGTATTCGACAACTTGACGCCCAAACTCTTTTCGGTCGCCGCGTCGCCGTGGAACAGCAGATCGCCGATGCGCACCTGTTCCATGAACACATCTTCGAATGCCTTCAGTTGTTCAGCCGTGTGTTTTTCCTTGTGGGCGAAGGCCAGCTCTGTGCCGGCCAGCAGGGTCAGCGCGCTGGCTGCCGTCGCCGCGCTCAGCCAACAACTCAGTCTCTTGCTTCTCATGGTCATCTCTCCTGGCACTTTGGCACGGCAGAACCTAGATTCGATCGGCGATGCGCGGCGTCAAGATCTGGTTGCGGTTGTCGCCGGTGCCCGAATCCCAATCCGTTTCGCCGAACACGTCTTTGCGCCACATCTTGTATTCGTTCTCGATGCGAGCGTTCGCCCCCTCGGTCAAGATGGACCATCCGACGCCGTCGAGGTGATCACCCGGATCGGCGCGGATCATCGCCTTGGTCAGGGTCGGCACGCCTTCGGGCGCGTATGGCCACGGCCATGACGTGGCCAGCATGCCGATCGAGCGGAGTTTCCCGATTTCGTTGTAGAGCACCTGGTGCGTATGACCGTGAATGTTGGTGACGTTGGCGAAGGGCTTCAGCACCTCCTGCACCTCGCGCCAGTCGCGCACCCAGAAGTTCCACGGCGGGTAGTACTCGTACAGCGGGTTGTGGCTGAAGACGACGACCGGTCGGTCCTTCGGCCAGTTAGCAAGCGCACTGTTCATCCACTGTAACTGCTCGCGGCCGACGAACGCCCATGCGCCGCCGAGGGTGCCGTCCAGCGTCGCCATGTGGCCCATGCGGTCCTTTGGGCTGAACTTGCGCGATGTCCAGAAGTCGTCGGCGCGGCTGACCGTATCGATCCCGAGAAAGCGCACGCCCTTGTGGTCGAAACTCCACGGCGATTTGCCGAAAAGCTTGTTCCAGGTCGCCCCCATGTCGAGGTACCAGTCGTGCTCGCCGGGAATGAAAACCTTGCGGATCTTCACTTCCTTCAACAGATCGGCACCGAGCTGCAACTCGACCGGATCGCCGAGCTGAGCGAGGTCGCCGCCGAAAACCATAAAGTCGGCCGGCGGGTTCATCGCCTGCACTTCTCTGAAGGCGCGCGTGGCCTTCTCGACGAAGCGCGTGTTGACGTCCTTCGGATACAAGTGCGTGTCCGAGACCCAGGCGAAACGGAAACTCTGCCCGGTCTGCGCGAACGCCATATCGAGCGTGTTCAGCAGCGGAAACAGCCCATAGGTCGCGGCACCCGCGGTCCCGTACAACAGCGACTTGTGCAGGAAAGTGCGGCGGGTCACCACAGTCGAAGCGTCGGGTTTCTCGCGCGGCGCGCGCAGTGTCCGATCCATTTCACGTCGCAGCCGATCACGTTCGCTCATTTGTGAACCTCCCTTCGAGGTATGCCGAATCGAAACCGCAAAGGACAGTCGCGCCTAAGGTCTTGTCCGCTACTTCGTCTTCAAATCGATCGACTTCTTGACGGTCTCGCCGCTCTTGACGCTCACCGGCATCTCGGTGTCACCGGCGTAGTACTGCGAAACCACCAGCGTGTAGTCGCCAGGTGGGATGTCGGTGATCTTGAAGCCGCCGTCTACTCCTGTCAGCGAGTAATAAGGGCTGTCGGCAACGTAGATGTGCGCGAGCATCCAGCCGTGAGCGTCGCATTCGACCCGTACCAGCCCCGGCCGCGGCAACTCGCGCGTGATCTTCTCCCCCTTGTCGGGCAGCGCCAGGTTGAACGCGGTGCGCTTGCCGTAAAAGCCGTGCGTGTTGTGCAGGATCGGGTCGGAGCTCGTGATAACGATCTTGCCGGGGCGAATCACCTGGACGGCAGGCTTGAAGATGCACTTTTCCTGGTCGAGCACCGGGATCGCGTCCGGTTTGCCCCAGTCTTTGCCCTTCGCCACTTCCTTCAGGTAGACGACGGCGTCCTGCACGCCCTTGTCCGGTCCGACGCGAATTTGCGGTTCGTCGCGCGGGCCGCCGCAGACTTCGCGGTCTTTGGTGGGGATGATCTTTCTGACGGGAGGAGAACCCTGAAACAGCACCTTGCCTTCGATGCTGCCGCCACCGGAAACGGTGGTTACTTCATAGGAGAGTGCTGGGCCAGCGGCGAGCAACACCACAACGACCTGCAGCAGCCCTGCCTTTCGCAGCGGTGCCTTCATGGACGTCTCCCATCTGTGACGGCGATGCTAAGCAGCGCGACCAGCGACTGACAAATTGAATGTCTTCATATCCGTTATCGGGGTACGCTTGCGCGTCGGTCAATATCCGAAATCGACGTTGTCAATGACCATCCGGCGCGAGATCACCGACGCGAGTACGCGTAGAGTGACTACTCGTCTGATTCGACAGACAAGAACGGAGGAGACGATGACTCTGCAGGAGCTGCGGTATCTAGTCGCACTGGCGGACAAGGGTCACTTCGCGCGGGCGGCGGATGTCTGCAACGTCGGGCAGCCGACGTTGAGCACGCAACTGAAGAAGCTCGAGGATTACCTTGGCGTCACGCTGTTCGAGCGCAACAAGCACCACCTGCGACCGACTCCCATCGGCGAGAAAATCGTCGAGCGTGCGCGCGTCGCGCTCGAGGTCGTGGATCAGATTAAGGACTTGGCGCGCGCAGACCACGATCCTATGAACGGCCCCTTGCGCCTGGGCGTGATTCCGACGCTTGGTCCGTATCTTGTGCCGTTCGTGCTGCCGGCGATCCGTGAGGGTTTTCCCCAGTTGAACCTGTTCCTGCGCGAAGACCTGACCGCTCATCTGCTGGAACGACTGCGCCAGGGAAAACTTGATGCGCTGCTGTTGGCCCTGCCGGTACGCGGCGAAGACATCGAAGTGATGAGTCTGTTCCACGAGGCGTTCATGGTCGCCTTGCCCGTCGATCATCCGTTGGCGGCAAAAGCGCGGATCACCGAAACCGAACTCGCTCAGCAAAATGTGCTGCTGCTGGAGGAGGGCCACTGCATGCGCGATCAAGCGCTGGCAATCTGCGGCGCGAGTTCATCGGAACAACGCGAAGAACTGAAGGCGACCAGCCTCGAGACGCTGCGGCAGATGGTTGCCGCCGGCGTCGGCTGCACGCTGTTGCCCAAGCTCGCCGCCTTACCCGGCGTCGGTTCGGTGCAAAGCACGATGGTGCAGATTCGCCCGCTGGCGCCGCCCGCACCGAGGCGCACGATCGGCGTTGCGTGGCGTCACGGCTATCCGCGCGAAGCCACTGTCAAAGGTCTGGCCAAACTGATTCTCGCGAACCTGCCGCCGGCCGTGGAACCGGTCAGCGTTGACGATCACCGCAAAGAGGCCAGATCCAACCACACCAAGTTGAATCGCGTCGTTGGTGCTGGCACGACTCGTCCGGCGCTGGGCCTGCAGGGCGGCGCCGCGGCAAGGCGAGCGTCGTTGGCGGGCTAACCAGGCACGGGCCGGCAGGACACCGCGGCGGTCCGTTGACTGGGTACGATTCGGTCGGGCGCGCTGCCGGTGCCGACGCGGCACCGCTGTTCGCCAATCTCGAGTCCCTGCTGAAGGGTGGAAGTAACGGGCGCTGAGCGGGCGGACCACACCTGGCGGAGCGCGTCACAAAATGCGAAGGGCGCCCCTGAGCGAGGATCGGTCGCAATCCAGGGCAGCAGCGGGCGCGCGCTCGCGTCGATGAAATTCACCGCGATGGCGACGCGCCTGACCATTGCCGGCCTGATCACCTTGGCGGGGATCGCCATGTTCCAGGACCGATTGCTCTACTTCCCTGAGAAGGCCGCTGTCCGGGACATGGTTTCCGAACGGCTGCGCGCCTGGCCGACGCCGCAGGACTTTCGCGGCCTCGTGGCGGAGGCGGTTGGCCCCGTGCGCGGCACCGCCATCGTGTTTCACGGCAACGCCGGGCATGCCGGTCACCGCGCCTTCTACGCCACTGCGCTCACGCCACTGGGCCTGCGCGTGATCCTTGCCGAATATCCGGGCTACGGACCACGCGACGGCGCGGTCGGCGAAGAAAACCTGGTCGCCGACGCCGAGCAAACGATCGCGCTCGCCCATCGGCTCTATGGAGCGCCGCTGCTGCTTGATCGGCGAGTCGCTTGGGGCCGGCGTCGCGGCCGCCGCCAGTACGCGCCAACGCGACAAGACGACGGGGCTGCTGCTCATTACGCCATGGGATCGGCTCGAGAACGTCGCCGTCTACCACTACCCATGGCTGCCGGTGAAGTGGTTGCTGCGGGACCATTACGAGACTGTCACCCACCTCGCGGCGTTCGGCCGCCCGATCCTGGTGGCGGTCGCCGAGAGGGATAGCATCGTCCCCACGCGCTTCGGCATCGCACTTTACGAAGCGCTGGCGGATCCCAAGCGACTCGCAGTGTTCAAGGCTGTGGGACACAACGACTGGGTTGCCAGCGCCGACGACACGTGGTGGCGTGGAGCGATTGCTTTTCTGCTCGGTGAGTCCCGCTGATCGGATTTTGAACTACAGGCGCGGTTGCACGAAACGTAGCGGCGCGTATCTTGGACTCAGATCGACCAGCAACTCGATCCAAGATGGCACAAAACCCTATTCGTGATGTAGGCGAAGAGCGCGTCATCCAGGATCTGGCGCCTCGGCTCCTGCACGCTGGTTCGGGACCTCGCCGACGAAGTACGCCCCGGAACCGAGTTCGCCAGACGCCTCGGCCTCGATCACTCGCTGGAGCGCGACTATGGACTCGACAGCCTGTCACGCGCGGAGCTCTTGCTGCGGATCGAACGCGAACTTGGCGTCGAGCCGGAGGAAACGCTGCTGTCGGAGGCGGAGACGCCGCGCGATCTGCTGCGCGTCTTGGCTGCCGCGCCGGCTGGGACCTCGAGCGCGTCGGCGTCTGCGCCGTCTGGCGTCATCTCCGAAAGCAACGAATCCGAGATCCAATACCCGCCGGATTCGATCGCGACGCTGGTCGACGTGCTCGACTGGCACGCGGAGCGCCACGGCGACCGGTTGCTGATCACGCTTGATTCCGAGCACGGCGCGGCGACTCATCTGACGTATGGAAGGCTGCGCATCGACGCGCTCGCGGTCGCGGCGGGCCTGACCGACAAGGGCTACGGCGCCGGAGACGCGGTGGCCATCATGTTGCCGACCGGAAGCGACTTCTTCGCCGCGTTCTACGGTGCGCTGTACGCGGGTTGTGTCCCGGTGCCACTTTATCCGCCGGCGCGCCTGTCACAACTGGAGGATCATCTGCGGCGGATCGCCGGCATTGTCCGCAACGCCGAGGCGCGCGTACTGATCACGGTCGGCCAGGCGAAGCCGCTCGCGCACCTTCTGCGCGTGCAGATCGAGTCACTGCGCGCAGTTGCCACCGTCTCCGACCTCGCTCTCCCGTGCAGGCAGATTGCGCGCCCTGCCCTGACTGCCGACGCGACCGCGTTCCTGCAGTACACCTCCGGCAGTACCGGCGATCCGAAAGGCGTGGTGATCAGTCACTCCAACCTGCTCGCGAACGTGCGTGCGATGGGGCGCACGGCGCGCATCAGCAGTGCCGATACCTTCCTGTCGTGGTTGCCGCTGTATCACGATCTCGGCCTGATCGGCGCCTGCATCGGCAGTCTTTACGTCGGCTATCGGCTCGTACTTTTGTCGCCGCTCGCTTTCCTTGCCAAGCCGTCACGTTGGCTGTGGGCGATCCACCGCCATCGGGCCACGGTGTCGGCGGCGCCGAACTTCGCGTACGAGCTGTGTCTGAACAAGCTGTCCGACGCCGAGCTCGAAGGGTTGGATCTGAGCTCTTGGCGTCTCGCTTTCAACGGCGCCGAGCCGATCAGCCCGGGCACCGTGGAGCGTTTTGCGTCGCGCTTCGGGCGCTACGGCTTTCGGCGCGAAGCGATGTTCACGGTCTATGGTCTGGCCGAAGGCGTGCTCGGCGTCACCTTCCCTCCGCTCGAGCGCGAACCCTTGATCGATCGCGTGAGCCGTGCCGCACTAATGCTCGACGGCACGGCGAAACCGGCCACGGCCGACGACGTGCATGCGATGCGTTTCGTGTCGTGCGGCGTGCCGCTGACCGGACACGAAGTGCGCGTCGTCAATGCGGCGGGGCACGAACTGCCCGAACGCGCGCAGGGTCGGATTCAGTTCCGCGGCCCGTCGGCGACCAGGGGCTACTACAAAAATCCTTCGGCCAACTCCAGTCTGTTCGACGGCGACTGGCTGAATACCGGCGACCTGGGTTATTTCGCTGCCGGGGAGCTGTATCTAACCGGTCGCGAAAAGGACATCATCGTCCGCCGCGGGGCTAACATTCATCCGGCGGAGCTCGAGGCTGCGGTCGCAAACGTCCGCGGCGTACGCAAAGGCGGCGTGGCTGTATTTCCCGCCACTGATTCGCAGTCGGGCACCGAGCGCCTGGTTGTGTTGGCAGAAGTGCGCGCGACGGATGCCGAGGAGCGCCGGCGGATCACGGAATCGATCACTCAACTGGCGGTCGATCAGATCGGCATGCCGCCCGACGACGTCGTCCTGGCACCACCACGTTCGCTGCTCAAGACATCGAGCGGCAAGATTCGCCGCACCACCTGTCGCGAGCTCTACGAGCACGGTGCGCTTGGCCGCACGCAGCGCGCGCCCTGGTGGCAGCTGGCGCGTTTCGCTGCGCGCACCGCTGCCGCGCAGGTCCGGCGCGCCAGCCGGGGCGTCGTCCACACGGTTTGGGCAATGCTGGGCGTGGTTGACGCTCGTGATCTCAGGACTCGGTGCCTGGATAACGACGATGATCCTGCCCGGCGTCAGCCGGCGTCGGCGCGCGGCACGAGCGTGGGCGCGCGCTGCGATCGCCATGGCGGGAATCGATGTTCGGGTTGAAGGGCTGGAACGCCTGCCGCGGTCGAATGCTGTCGTCGTCGCCAATCACGCGAGTTATATCGATTCCATTCTGCTGACGGCCGCGCTGCCGCCGCGTTTCGGCTATGCCGCCAAGCGAGAGCTCGCAGGCGCGACATTTGTCGGCCCCGCGTTGCGAAGATTGGGCGCGGTCTTCGTCGAGCGTCTCGATGCGGCCGGCGGCGTCGAGGACACGGCCGCGCTCGAAGCGCGCGCCCGCGCGGGCGAACCCCTGGTCGTTTTCCCCGAGGGGACGTTCCGGCGTGCGCCGGGGTTGCTGCCCTTCAAGCTCGGTGCTTTCGTGGTCGCGGCACATACCGGAGCGTCGATCATCCCCGTCGCGCTGGTGGGGACGCGCTCGCTGCTGCGCGCCGGCGAGTGGCTGCCGCGCCGGTCGCAGATCGTGATCGAGATCGGCGCGCCGATTTGCTCGGCGAACCACGACTGGAACGCTGCGCTCGCACTGCGCGACGCCGCGCGGCGCGCAATCCTCGCGCGCGTGCCCGAGCCCGATGCCGACGTGTGCTTGGGTCCCGGCGGCGTGTTTGCGAGCTGACAGTCGCAGAGGGATCGCTGCGATCCGTCGCGGCCCGTCGGCCGCCGTCTGCTCACTCGACCACCGGCGTCGCCTTCTGCGACGAGACGAATATCGTCGCGTCCGATACGGCGACCACGTCGTGCTCCTCGCCGGGCTGGGTGAACAGGTAATCACCGGCCGCCAGTTCCACTCCACCGATGCGGACGACGCCGCTCAGCACCACGACCTCCTCGGTGCCGTGGTGCGCGTGGCGCGGGAACCTGGCACCCTGCGCCAGCCGCACGACCGAGGAACGCCCACCCGCGTCATTGTTGCGAAACAGGCTGCGCTCGATGCCTGGATAGTCGGTCGGACTCCACTCGCGATCGGCTGCCTTTTTGACCAGCATCTCGACACCTCTGCGCCAGCATGTTCAAGACGATGAGGCCACGCTACTCGATGTTCTGCTGCTAGTGAAGCTTGACGCGCGGTTCGAGCCGCTCGCGCAACAGTCGGCTCATCGAGTCGAGCGCCACCCGCAGCACGCCGTGGATCGATATCTGGTGCATCTTGTAGAGCGACGCATACATCATCCGCGCGATCAGCCCCTGGATCATCATGCTGCCGCCGATCAGCCGGCCCATCAGCGTCCCGACGGCGGAGAGTTCGCCGAGCGATACCAGCGAGCCGAAGTCGTGGAAATGGAATTCCGGCAGCGGCCGCCCGGCCAGCCTCGCTTTCATCGACTTCGCGAGCAGCGTCGCCTGCTGATGCGCGACCTGAGCGCGCGGCGGCAGGATCGCCGAGCCCGGATGTCCGAGCCAGGGCGCAGCGGCGCAATCGCCGAACGCGAAAATGTCGGCATCGCGCGTCGTCTGCAGCGTGGCCCCGACGACCAGCTGGTTGGCGCGATTCACTTCAAGGCCGTCAAGATTGCGCAGGACCGGCGGCGCCATGATTCCCGCGGCCCAGACGACCAGATCGGCCCGGAAGAACTCGCCGGACAAGGTCCGGACGCCTTCGGTATCCACTGCGGTGACGCGCTGCGCGGCGCGCACGTCGACATCGAGCCGTTTCAACAACCCGGCGGCCGCTTCGGACAGGTGTTCGCCGAGCTGCGGCAGGATGCGCGGCGCCGCCTCAAGCAGCGTCAGCCGGATGTTGCGCGCGGGATCGAGATGATCGAGGCCATAGCCGGCGTGCGCGCGGGTCGTCTGGCGGATCTCCGCCGCGAGTTCGACGCCGGTCGCGCCGGCGCCGATGATGACGATGTGCACCTGCGCCGGCTCGCCCGCGGCGGCGCGCGCGTCGGCACGCACGCTGGCCGCGATCAAGCGTCGATGAAACCGTTCGGCGTCGTCCGGCATGTCGAGTGATATCGCATGTTGTGCCACACCCGGCACACCGAAGTCGTTGCTGACGCTGCCGATGCAGACGATCAGCGTTTCGTAATCGAGCGTGCGCCGCGGCAGGATTTCCTCGCCGTCGACAGAATGCACTGCGTCGAGCCGGATGCACCGGCGCGCGCGATCGAGACCAGCGAGTGCCCCCTGTACGAAACGGAAGCCGTGCCAGTGCGCGAGCGCCGGGTAGTCGAGATCGTGCGCGTCGGCGTCCATGCGGCCGGCAGCGACCTCGTGCAAGAGTGGCTTCCAGACGTGCGTCGCGTTGCGGTCGACCAGCGTCACGCGGACCGGCCCCTTGCGGCCATGCCGTTCGCCCAGCTTCGTCGCCAGCGGCAGTCCCGCCGGCGCCGCCGCCGACGATCACGATCCGGTGCGACGGCTGATTCATGCGGCCGAGGTCGATCCGTTGACGACGCGGCCCGAGCGCACGACTGCGCGGCAGGGATTGAAGCCGATCGCATACGCGAGGTCGGCCGGCCGGTCGATGTCCCACAGCACGAAGTCGGCGCGCTTGCCCGGCTCGAGCGTGCCGACTTCGGACTGCAGTCCGAGCGCATGCGCAGCTTCGACCGTCGCGCCGGCGAGCGCTTCCGAGGGCGTCAGCCGGAACAGCGTGCACGCCATGTTCATCGCCAGCAGCAATGAGGTCAGCGGCGACGTGCCCGGATTGCAGTCGGTCGCCACTGCCATCCGCACGCCGGCGCGGCGCAGCGCGTCGATCGGCGGCAGCCGCGTCTCGCGCAGGCAGTAGAACGCGCCGGGCAGCAGCACGGCCACGGTGCCCGCGCGCGCCATCGCGTCGATCCCGGCCGGCGACAGCCACTCGAGGTGATCGGCCGACAGACCGTGAAAACGCGCCACCAACGCGGCGCCACCCTGGTCGGACAACTGTTCGGCGTGCAGCTTGATCGGCACGCCCAGCGCCTGCGCCGCGCGGAACACGCGCTCGGTCTGCTGCGGCGTGAATCCGATCGTCTCGCAGAAGGCATCAACGGCGTCGACGAGACCCTCGCCCACCAGCGCGGGCAGCATCGCATCGCAGATCTCGTCGATGTAGGCGTCGGCGCGCCCGGCGTACTCGGGCGGCAGCGCATGCGCGCCGAGGAACGTCGTGCGCACCGTGACCGGTAGTTCGCGACCGATGCGGCGCGCGACGCGCAGCATCTTGCGCTCGGCGTCGAGGTCGAGGCCGTAACCCGACTTGATCTCGAGCGTGGTCACACCCTCGGCCAGCAGCCGTCGCACCCGCGGATTCGCTCGAACGAAACAGTTCGTCCTCGGAGCGACGCGCGTCGCGCGCACCGTCGACAGGATGCCGCCACCGCGCTGCGCGATCTCGGCATAGGTCGCCCCGGCGAGCCGTGCCTCGAACTCGTCGCTGCGGTTGCCGGCGTAGACGATGTGCGTATGGCAATCGATCAGGCCGGGCGTGATCCACGCACCGCGACCGTCGACCATGCGTTCCGCCCGCAGACCAGCCGGCAATCGCGCCTCCCGTCCGATCCACGCGATGCGATCGCCGCGCACGGCGACTGCCGCATCATGGATCTCGCCGTAGCCGGCAGCGCGACAGCGGCCATCGTCGCCAGGTGCACGTGCAGTCCACAGGCTATCGCAGCTATCGCACGCCACGCGCGACTCCGTCGGCGATGCGCGCGACGATGCGCGCGGCGACCGCCGCCGTGCGGCCGTCGATGTCGAAGCGCGGATTCATCTCCGCGATGTCGGCCACGCGCACCTTGCCGCTGGCGCACACCACGTCGATCAGCGGCTCGACCACATCGAGCCCGACACCACGCGCAGCCGGCGCGCTGACGCCGGGCGCAACGCAGGAGGGCAGCACGTCGAGGCAGAACGTCAGGTAGACGTGATCGACATCGGCGATGAAGGCCTGCAGCGCCGGCGCCGTGTGAGCCGGGTCGAGCGCCTCGTCGAGCTGTGACAGCACCCGAAGCTCATTGCGCGCGCGCGAACAGCGCTTCCGTATTCGAATAGCGGCTGACGCCAAGGCAGGCATAGCGGAACGGCCAACCGCGCGCCTCGCAATCGCGTGCGATCTGCAGGAACGGCGTACCCGACGTGGCCCGTACATCCTGCCGCAGATCGAAGTGCGCATCGAAGTTGACGATGCCGATGCGCGGGATGCCAGCCGCACCTTGCGCATGGGCGGGCCAGACCGCTGAACGACGCATACGCCATTTCGTGTCCGCCGCCGAGCACCAGCGGAAAGCGGCCGGCGTCGAGTTCGTGCCGTACCGCTTCGCCGAGCGCGTGCTGCGCCGATTCGAGCGCATCGCCGTCGCAACCGATGTCGCCGCCGTCGGCCAGCGCGCGGCAATCGTGCACCGGGATGTTGCGCAATGCCTGACGTATCGCGGCGGGACCACCGGCCGCGCCGACTCGCCCATGGTTGCGTGCGACGCCGGCGTCGCAGGCGAAGCCCAGCAGCACCGTCGTGGCCGCGCGGCGTGCCGCCCGTAAGCGGCTGCATCAGCTGGTGCCAGCGTCGCCCGAGAGATCCTTCGGCATCATCGGTGCGCCCCTGCCAGACGGACATGTCGACGCTCCGATCGCCGCTCGTCACGCGATCTCCGCAAACAGGTCGCGACATCCCTCGCTCAACGTGCCGGAAGACACCATGTCCGCTGCCGCAGCGATGTCGGGCGCGAGGATCCGATCGACTTCGTAGAACGGAACGCGCTGGCGCAGTGCATGATGTACCGCTAACAGGCGCGGCGACGTCGTCAGCGGACTGTGAAAATCGATCCCCTGCGCCGCGGCCAGCAGTTCGATGCCGACGATGGTTGCGCTGTTGGAAGCCATCTCGTGCAGCCGACGCGCCGCGAACGTCGCCATGCTGACGTGATCTTCCTGGTTGGCGGAGGTCGGCAGGCTGTCGACGCTGGCCGGATGCGCCAGCGATTTGTTCTCGGATGCAAGCGCTGCCGCCGTCACGTGCGCGACCATGAATCCCGAGTTGACGCCGGGATCGCGCACCAGGAACGGTGGCAGCCCAGAGAGCGTCGCGTCGATCAGCAGCGCGATGCGGCGTTCGGACAGCGCGCCGATCTCGGCGATCGCCAGTGCCAGCGTGTCGGCGGCAAACGCGACCGGCTCGGCGTGGAAGTTGCCGCCCGACAGGACTTCGTCGGCGCGGCTCGCGTCGGCACGCGCGAACACCAGCGGGTTATCGGTCACCGCATTGGCCTCGGTCAGCAACGTCGCTGCGGCCTGCACAATCAGGTCGCGGCACGCACCCATCACCTGAGGCTGGCAGCGCAGGCTGTAGGGATCCTGCACGCGGTCGTCGTTGACCAGATGCGAGGCGCGGATCGCGCTTCTTGCCAGCAGCTCGCGGTACGCGCGCGCGGTGGCGATCTCGCCGGCATGACCGCGCAGTTCGTGCAGCCGAGGATCGAACGGCGCGTCGCTGCCCTTGGCGGCATCGACCGCCATCGCACCGACCACCACGGCCGCCTCGAACACGCGCTCGGCCATGAACAGGCCGTGCAGCGCGAGCGCGGTGGATATCTGCGTGCCGTTGATCAGCGCGAGGCCCTCTTTCGCGCCGAGCACGACCGGGGCAATCTTCGCCGCGGCGAGCGCCTGCCGCGCGGACTGCTGCGCGCCGTTCACGCGCACGTCACCCTCACCAATCAACGCCAGCGTCAGGTGCGACAGCGGCGCGAGGTCGCCGGAAGCCCCGACCGAACCCTTGGCTGGGATGCACGGCACGATGCCCGCATTGGCGAGCGCGATCAGCGTTTCGATGATGATCGGCCGCACGCCCGAATAGCCGCGCGCCAGGCTCGCGACCTTCATCGCCATCGCCAGCCGCACCACATCATCGGACAGCAGATCGCCGGTGCCGACCGAATGCGACAGGATCAGGTTGCGTTGCAGTTGCTGCAGCTCGGCATCCGCGATCCGCTTCTTCGCCAGCAGGCCAAAACCGGTGTTGACTCCGTAGGCGGCTTCACCGCGCGCGACGATGCGCTGCACCGCCTGCGACGACGCCGCGATCGCCGGCCATGCATCCGTCGCAAGCTCAAGCGGCGTCGGCTCCCGCCATAGCCTGCGCAGATCGGCGAGCCGCAGGCGGCCCGGCTCGATCGTCAGCGTCGTGTTCATGGGACTAACCTCCGCGCCGCGCGCGTCGGGGTGAGCGCTTCGGAGCGGCCGTGCGCGCTCACGAGGGCAGCATCGGCAGGTCGAGCCCGTTGCGCCGCGCGCAGGCGATTGCCGACTCGTAGCCGGCATCGGCGTGCCGCATCACACCCGATCCTGCATCGTTGATCAGCACGCGCGCCAGGCGTCGCGCGGCCTCTTCGGTACCGTCGGCGACGATCACGACGCCTGCATGCTGCGAGTAGCCCATGCCGACGCCGCCGCCGTGGTGCAGCGAGACCCAGGTCGCGCCACCGGCAGTGTTCAGCAGCGCATTGAGCAGCGGCCAGTCCGATACCGCGTCGCTGCCGTCGCGCATCGATTCGGTCTCGCGGTTGGGACTGGCAACCGAGCCGGTGTCGAGGTGATCGCGCCCGATGACGATCGGCGCCTTCAGTTCGCCGGTGCGCACCATCTCGTTGAATGCCAGCCCCGCGACATGGCGTTCGCCGAGCCCGAGCCAGCAGATGCGCGCCGGCAGCCCCTGGAACGCGATGCGCTCGCGCGCCATGTCGAGCCAGCGGTGCACGTGCGCGTTGTTCGGAAAGAGCTGCTTGACCTTTGCGTCGGTCCGGTAGATGTCTTCCGGGTCGCCGGACAGAGCGACCCAGCGGAACGGCCCCTTGCCCTCGCAGAACAGCGGCCGGATATAGGCCGGCACGAAACCGGGGAAGTCGAACGCGTTGGCGACGCCGTGATCGCGCGCAACCTGCCGGATGTTGTTGCCGTAGTCGACGACCTTCGCGCCCAGCGCCTGGAAGTCGAGCATCGCCTGTACGTGCGTTGCACACGATGCCGCGGCGGCGGCGACCAGCTCCGCATGCCCGCCCGGATCGGCCTGCGCAGCCTGCCAGCGGTCGATGGTCCAGCCCGCGGGCAGGTAGCCGTGCACCAGGTCGTGGGCCGAGGTCTGATCGGTGACGAGGTCCGGTTTCACCCCGCCTGAACGCGCGCGCCGTACCAGTTCGGGCAGGATCTCGGCGGCGTTGCCCAGCAGCCCGATCGATACCGCTTCCTTGCGCGCGCAGTGCTGCGCGACCAGCGCCAGCGCATCATCGAGATCGCGCGCCTGCTTGTCGAGGTAGCGCGTCCGCTGGCGGAATTCGAGCCGCGACGGCTGGCACTCGATCGTCAGCGACACTGCGCCGGCAAAGGTGGCTGCCAGCGGCTGCGCACCACCCATACCGCCGAGTCCGGCGGTCAGGATCCAGCGGCCGCCCCAGTCGCCGCCGAAGTGCTGGCGGCCCGCCTCGGCGAAGGTCTCGTAGGTGCCCTGCACGATGCCCTGGCTGCCGATGTAAATCCAGCTACCAGCGGTCATCTGGCCGTACATCATCAGGCCTTTGCGATCGAGTTCGTTGAAGTGTTCCCAGGTGGCCCACTTGGGCACCAGGTTGGAGTTCGCCAGCAGCACACGCGGCGCATCGGGATGCGTGCGAAACACCCCGACTGGCTTGCCCGACTGCACCAGCAGCGATTCGTCATCGCCGAGACGACGCAGCGTCTCGAGGATCGCGTCGAAGCACGCCCAGTCGCGCGCAGCGCGCCCTATCCCGCCGTAGACGACCAGCCGCTTCGGATCCTCGGCCACATCTGGGTCGAGATTGTTCTGCAGCATCCGGTAGGCCGCCTCGGTCAGCCAGCTTCTGCACGAGAGTGCGGTGCCGCGGGGCGCCCGGATTTCGCGTTGCGCGTCGTAACGGGCATCGGCCGCGAGCCGCGCCGTTTCGGCCGGTGCATTCATCGTCGTCTCCCGTCGGCGCGAACCGGCACGCCGGAGCCAGAACGTTCTAGTCTCGCACGTTGACGGCAGACGCGGCAGGTAGGCCCGCGCGTGGAAGGTACGGCAGAGCGGCCCGCCGGAGGGGCAGGCCGCACCGATTTCAGCGCGCGACCATCACGGCACGGCCGGAAGGTTCTGGGCGACCCACTCGGGCATGCCGCCCCGCAGCCAGTAGACCTTCGTGTAGCCGGCATCGCGCGCAGCCTTCGACGCCTTGAACGACTTCCAGCATTCGGGGCCGTTGCAGAAGAACACCACCGCATCGGCCTTGCCCAGGCTCGCAAGTCCCGGGAACTGGTCCTTCTTCGCGTCGTAGTCGATCTCCTTCAGGCTCTTCTCGACGTAAGGGAGGTTTACCGATCCGCGTGCGTGCCGCGCGATGTATTCCTTCTCGGTGCGCACGTCGACCAGCTTGGCGCCCTTTTCCGCCAGATCTTGCGCCTCGCGTGCGCTGACGCGCTTCACCCCGGTCAGTTCGGACGGAGTGAAGATGCCCAGGCTGGCCACGTATTCGTACGGCGCCGCGTCGGTGTTGGGCCGGAAGCGCGGCACATCGGGTATGACGAAGTCGGGCGACGTGACCCACTGCACGACCGCCGCCTTGACCGGCGCCGGCAGCGACTTCTTGACGACCACGCTGAGCCCGCCCGGCATCGCGCGCGAGACCGCCAGCACCTGGCCTGGCGTCTTCTGCGACTTCGACCACTCGATCCACTCGCTTTCGAGCGCAATCGTCGCGTCGGCTGCTCCGCCCGCCATCGACAACAGTCCGGCCCCGCTGGTCAGGCCGTAAGTCACCTGCTTCAGCGTTCGGGGGGTCATGCCTTCCTGCGCCAGCAGTCCGCGCGCAACGTAACTGCGCAGCGAATCCTGCTGTGGAAAGTAGGCTCGCCGGCCCTTCAGGTCCGTCACCGCCTTGGCGTCGCCGCGACCGACTAGCACGTAACGCGAGATCTGGCCGGTCGAAGCGACCAGTTCGTAGCCATGGATCAAGGCCGAAGCCACCACGTGCGGTGGCGCGATGATGACGTCGTTCTCGCCGGTTCGCGTCGACCGCATGGCGTCGGTCAGATCGCGCTGCGGCAGCACCACCGCGCGCATGCCGGCCAGTTTGCCCAACCCCGTATTGGCCACCGCCAGCGTCAGGAAGTCGCTCGCCGTGTCCGACGAATCGATCACCACGACCGCCCTGAGTGTCCCGCTGGCCGGAGCCTGTGCGGCAACCGTAGCCGGACTCAGCAGTGCGCCGGCGAAAAAGGCCACCAACCAACCTGTCGGAATCTTCATGGTCTGTCCCCCATCTCCCGGCTATCGGCCGCAGCCGCCCGCTCTTGAGTCCCGTGCGCAGGGTCGGCTCGCGGCCGACCCGGCCGCCCTTAAGGCCGTTGCGCTGGTCAACTAGCCGAATTCGAGCACGACGCGCCGCGTCCGTGCGCTTTTCTTTTCGATCTTGGCGACCCGGATATCACCGATTTCCACCGTATTGCGCACGTGGGTGCCCCCGCATGGCTGCAGATCGACGTCCTGCACGCGCAGCAACCGGACCTGCCCGAAACCGAGCGGCGGACTGACGCTCATCGACTTTACGAGCTGCGGATTGGCGAGCATCTGTTCGTCGGTGATCCACTCGCTCGACACCGGGTGCCCGGCCGCAATCAGCCGGTCCAGGCCGCTTTGCACCTCGGACTTGTCGAGCAGGTCGGTCATCGCGAAATCGAGCCGGGCATAGTCGCGGGTAATGCTGCAGCCATCGACCAGTTGCCTGACGACGGCGCACAGGAGGTGGGTCGCCGTGTGGAACCGCATGTGGCGGTAGCGCCGCTCCCAGTCGATCTCGGCGCGCACTTTTACACCCGGGACCAGGTGCGCGCGCCAGTCGCCCGCCGCGTCCAGCAGGTGCAAGGCATCATCCGGTGTGGCGTCTTCGCGACGGCTTTTGCGGGTATCGGTGACGATCCAGCGCGACCCATCGGGCATCGTCAGCCAGCCGCAGTCGCCGGCCTGTCCACCGCCGAGCGGATAAAACACGGTTCGATCGAGTTCGACGCCGTCGTCCGTCACACTCGTGACGACGGCATCGCAGGTCGTGAGGTAGGAGTCGCTGCGGAACAGTGCCTGCGTGGTCATGTCGCCCGGCGCGCGCTGGCGAACGCCGACTTGCGTCGTCGCAATGCCGGTGGGCTTTGCGAGGCAGGCGCCTCGGAGCCTTCGGACGCTGGCGGCCGCTCGGAGTTGGTGTCGGAAGCGCCGGCCGCGCTGAGTTCAGGCGCGGAGCTCGTCGAAGTGGCCTCGCCAGGCACGGCAGCTGCAGCGTTCTTTCGGATGGTGCGCCGCCTGCGCGTCTTAGACGGTTGAGCGCGCGGCTGCGGCTCGATGCGCGGAAAGATCCAGTTCTCGGCACCGTCGGCGTCGACGGCACCCTCCCACGGCAGCATGCACAACGCCAGCACCAGCTTCTCGAACTCGGGCTTGAAACGGTCGATGATCCGCTGCGGTTCTTCGCACAGCCGCTTGTCGGTGATCAGTCCGAACTGCACGCCGCCGGCATACGAGAGGATCGACACGCCCATGCCGATGTTGCCGGACTGCGGCACCCAGAACATCATGCGCTTCACGTGTGCACCGGCCATGTACAGCGGCTGCTGTGGCCCCGGCACGTTGGTCATCACCGCCGTTGCCTTCTTCGCGAGGAAGTCGAGCGCCTGGTTCTGGACTGCGCGCGGCGCGAGCCCGACGGCCGCAAGGATGCCCATCGAGAGCACCGCGGTGTAACCCTGCTTGAGCTCGTCCATCCGGCGCCGCACCTCGTAGACGCGCGCGATCGGATTTTCGATGCCAACCGGCAGCAGCAACGGAACTAGGCCGAACTTGTTGCCCAGATCCTTCCACTTGCGCGGATCGCGCAGGTTCACCGGCACCATCGCCCGCAACTCGATACCGTCGACTTCCTCGCCCTGGTGCTCGAGGTACGAGCGGATCGCGCCGGCCACGCAGGCGAGCAGCACGTCGTTGACTGAGCAGCCGAGCGCCTTGCCGACCGCCTTCACGTCGTCGAGCGCCAGTGGCTCGTTCCAGGCTACGACCTTCGAGCCCGACGGCAACCCCTTGAGGCTGGTGACCGCATCGTTGTCCATCAGCGCGATCCCGGCCAGGTCCTTCGTGACCTGCGCGGCAACGCGCGCCATGTCGCCGGCGGCCCCGCCCACCGAGTTGGGATGTTCCAGCATCGCGGCAGACGCATGCAGCGCGCGCGCCGCGGCATCGCCGGTCGTCCCGATCGCACGCACCGTCGCACTAGTCAACGGACGCAGAAACGCGTTCAGCATCCCCGCCGACGAAGGCGCCCGCGAGGCCGCGCGCGGCCGCTCGCCGATGTCCTCCGTCGGATCGTCCGACGTCAGTGACATCAGCACACCAATCAGTGCGATGCCGTCCGCAATGCAATGGTGGATGCGGACAATCAGCGCCTGGCCGCCGTTGTAGTTGTCGACCAGGTGCACCTGCCACAGTGGCTTGTTCGAATCGAGCGAGGTGGAGGCCAGCCGCCCGACCAGCCGTTTCAGGTCGGCCGTCGTGCCCTTGCCTGGCAGTGCGGTGCGCGCCAGATGCACGTCGAGGTCGAAGTTGTCGTCGACTTCCCAGTAGTACCCGGTCGCATCCCGCACGACCCGGCTGCGGAAACGTGCATGCGGCAGAAAGCGCTCCTCGTACAGCTGGCGCAGGCGCTCGTAGTCAATGCTGCCGTCGAACTCGTACACGCCGACGATCATCATCAGGTTAGCCTGCGAGTCCATCCGCAGCCATGCCGTGTCGATCGACGACATCCGCTCCCGCTTGCCCATGCTGTCTCCGTGTGCGTGGTCTGCGCGCGTCGCTGACTATCATACGACGCGCTATCCTCGCGAACCCGCGGGACGAAGCGCTCACGCATCACAGGCCCGCGCAACGCGTCTGACACCGAAGGAGACACCGTGAGCGACCTGAAGGCGAAATTCGAGCAGGCAGTGGCCGACTCCAAGAACCTGCCCGAGCGGCCGGACAACCAGACGCTGCTCAAGCTGTATGCGCTCTACAAGCAGGCTTCGACCGGCGACGTGGAAGGGAAGCGACCCGGCTTCACCGACATGGTCGGGCGCGCGAAGTGGGACGCGTGGAGTGAGATCAAGGGCACGTCGAACACCGACGCGATGAACCAGTACGTCTCGCTGATCGACGAACTGAAGGGCTGATCGCCGACAGGCCAAAGGTCCGCAACGGACCGAGCGCGCCTCCGCGCAATTGCTGCGAACACCGCGACCTACTGGCCGGCGGGCGGCTCCCACAGTTCGATCCGGTTGCCCTCCGGATCCGTGACCCAGCCGAACTTTCCGTACTCGGACTCGTCGACCTTCGGGTCGACATCGCAACCTTCCGACCGCAGCGTCTGCAGCAGTTGCCCGAGGTCGGCGACCCGGTAATTGATCATGAACGGCGACGCGCTTGCCGCCAGATAGTCGGTGTCGGCATCCATGACCGTCCAGATAGTCGTCCCAACTCCGTCGGGGTTATCGTCGGACCGCCATCTGAAGGCAGCGCCGCCCCACGGCTCGACCGGGATACCCAGATGGCGTCCGTACCATTCTCGCAGCCGGGCGGCATCCTTCGCCTTGAAGAAGACTCCACCAATTCCGAGTACCCGTTTCATCGCACCTCCCGTTGTCAGAACCCATCTCAGAATCCTCGGTGGTCGCGGGCGGGGCCGCATGGGGCGCACGGCTAGGCGCGACGACCGCTCGCGCCTCATAGCTTCGCTTCAGCGACTGCTGCGGACCAGCGCTTCGATTTCATCCATGACGCGGTTCATGCGTCGAATCAGCGCCTGGTAGGGAGCGGGCTCGCCGAGGTCGACGCCCGCGCGGCGGTACAGCTCGTACGCGTAGTCGGATCCGCCGGCCTTCAGCATGGTGACGAAGCGGTCGCGCGTGGCGGCGCCTTTCGCGCCCTGAATGCCGTCTGCAAATTGCGCCGCGCCCGCCAACGAAGTCGCGTACTGCCACACGTAGTAGCCATAGTAGAAGTGCCCGACATACGTCCACTCGTTGCAGTACAGCGGGTCGATCTTCATCACACCCTGCGCTTCGCCGTAATAACGTTTGAGCAGCACGCAGTACTTCTCGGTCAGCGTAGCGCCGGACAGCGGCAGTCCCTGCTCGCGCAACTCGTGCATCGTCAGCTGGAACTCGGCGAACATCACCTGGCGGAAGAATGTCTGCCGGATCAGTTCAAGTTGCTCGCCGAGGTAGAACAGCTTCTGCTCGCGGCTCGCGGCATTCCCCACCAGGTAATCGCCGAGCAGCAGTTCGTTGGCGATCGATGCTGATTCGGCAATGAAGGTCGAATAGGCAGCCTTTTCGTAAGGCTGGTTCGCGTTGGCGAGCAGCGAATGCACTGCGTGTCCCCATTCGTGCGCCACGGTAGTGAGCGACGCGAAGTCGTCGTTGTGATTGAGCAGCACATACGGATGCACGTCATACGCCAATCCGGCCACATAGGCGCCCGATCTCTTGCCGGCGCGCGGATACGGATCGGTCCAACGCGCGGCGAAGCCACGCTTCAGCAGCGAAAGGTATTCGTCGCCCATCGGCGCCAGCGCAGCCAGCGTGATTTTCTGCGAGTCCTCGAGCGTGAAGCGTGGCTGCTCGGCGATCTTGAAGAGCGACGGGTAGTTGTCGTAGTACGCCAGCTCGCCCTCGATGCCGAGCAGTTGCTTGCGCAAGCGGAGGTAACGGTGCAGCGTCGGCAGGCCAGCATTCGCCTGCGCCACCAGCGTGCGGTAGACGCGCTCGGGCATGTTGTCCTCGAACAGCGCCTGCTGCAGCGAGTTGTCGAAACGGCGCGACCGCGCTGAAAACACGTCGCCCATCACCTGCGTCGTCAACGTTGCACCCAACGTGCCCTGATAAGACTGGAACGCGCCCCAGAATGCGTCAAATACGGCCTTGCGCTCGGCACGGTCGGGCGAGCTGCGGTACTTCTCGTACTCCGACTTGGCCCAGGCGGACCTTGTTGCCGCTGATCTCGATCGTCGGATACGGCAACTCGGCGTCGACCAGCTGTTGAAAGACGTTGTTGGGCTGTGCCAGCACGTTGCCGGTGGCGGCCAGCACGCCCTCGGCCTCGAGCCCGAGCGTGTGCGGCGCAAATCGCAGCGTATCGATCAGATAGAAGTCGAAGCGGCGCGCCAGAGCGGGCGACTGCCCGATGAACGCGCGCACCTTTGCGTCGCCGAGAGCCTGGATCTCGGGCGCGAGCCACGCGGTCTTCTCAGCGAGCTGTGTGTACAGCGACTGAGCCTCCTGCTTGCGTTCGAGGTTCGGTGCGATGCGCAGATCCTCGTCCGACAGCAGGAAGGCATAGGCGAACAGGCGCGCGGTCTCGCGACGGGCATCACTGATCGCGACCAGAGCCGCCAGCATGGCGTCGGCGCTTCCTCCGAGGGTTCCCTTGTAGCGATCGAGCTTGTCGATCGACGCGCGCGTGCGTTGGTAGGACGATGTCCAGGCCGCGTTGCTCGCATACAGGTCACGCAAATCCCACTGCGCGGCGGCCTCGGCGGCGGCCGCCCGAGCCACGCCACCGGCGGCCATCAGTACGCTGAAAAGGGCCAGCGCGATTGCACGGCCCAACTGTCCCAGACGGATGCTGAATTCTCCGCGCACGGATTCCCTTCGCCTGTTTCTGGATTTCAGAGCGCTCAACCTTTGCGCGGTGTCTTCTTCGTCGCCTTGGCGGCAGGTTTGGCGCGCGCCGCTGTCTTCGACTTGGCGGCCGGACGGTGCGTCGCGTGCGCCTTGGTGAGCAGCGTCTCGAAGCTCCGATCGATGTTTTCGATGAATTTCGCCTTGAGCAACTTCAACAGGAATCCGAGCGTGACTTCCAGCCGGATTTCCGATTCGGTCACCTGCATCTGACCCTGGATGCCGGTGCGGGTGAAGTGCAGCGTATTGCCGGTCCAATGGCTGACGAGGTGGTACTCCTTGGCCAGATCATCTGCTGTCCGCTGCACCAACGCGCGCGCTGCCGCCAGCGGCAGCGAGTGGTGCTTGATCAGCTCGATGTCGGCCATCGTTCTTCCTATGTTCGACGCTGGGTCAGCACGTCGGCGTTGAGCAGCGAGGGCGGAACCTGTCCGGCCAGCGCCGCACGCAGATTGGTGATTGCGAGCGCGGCCATCGCCGAGCGGCTCGCGCGCGTGCTCGACGCGATATGCGGGGTCATCACAACATTCTCGACTTCGAGCAGGCTCGGATGCAATGCCGGCTCGTTCTCGAAGACGTCCAGTCCGGCGGCAGCCAATCCGCCCGAGCGCAGGACTGCGCCGAGCGCGGCATCATCGACCACACCGCCGCGCGAGATGTTGACAAGCACCGCGCTGCGCTTCATCTGTGCCAGGGCGGCTGCATCGATCAGGTGATGCGTCGCTTGCGTGTACGGCACGACCACCACCAGATGATCGGACTCGCGCAGCAGCTCGGGCGATTCGACATAGCGCGCTCCGCCCTCCAGTTCGGGCGGCAACCGCGTGCGGTTGTGATAGATGACCGCCATCGAAAAGCCGCTGGCACGCCGCGCGATGGCGCGTCCGATCCGACCCATGCCGAGGATGCCGAGCGTGGTGCCGCTGACTTCGGCGCCCATGAACATCTCGAAAGTCCACCGCTTCCACAGGCCGGCGCGCAGCCAGCGCTCGGATTCGGCGACACGGCGTGCCGCAGCCAGCAGCAGCGCCCAGGCGTGATCGGCGGTCGCCTCGTTCAGGACGTCCGGCGTGTTGGTCGCCAGCACGCCGTGGCGCGTGCAGGCGGCGAGGTCGAGGTTGTTGTACCCGACCGCGATATTGGCGACAACCTTCAGACGCGGACATTGCGCGAGCAGCGCCTCGTCGATCCGGTCCCCCGGCGTCAGCAGCGCGCCGTCGGCGTCAGTCAGCGCCGCCGCGAGTTCTGCCGCGCCCCAGGCGACGTCGTCCTGATTGTCGAGGACGTCGAACTCGCCGCGCAGTTCGTCGATCAGCGCGGGAAAGATGCGGCGGCTAACGGTGATGCGATGCACGGCGCACCTCCCATCACTTGGTCTGCTGTACGCCGGCAGGAGCAGCCACGCTGCCCCTGGGCGATGATCCCGGATGAAAGCCGATCAGGGCCAGCATCACGAAGTAGCCGACGACGTACGCGATCGCGACATGCCAGCCGTGGCGCAGCCACTGACCGACCGAGCGCGCCTCCGAATACATGTTCGACAGTGCGACGCCGGCCGACGAGCCGAACCAGATCATCGACCCGCCGAAGCCGACCGCGAAGGCCAGGAAGCCCCAGTCGTAACCGCCCTGCTTGATCGCGAGCGCGGTCAGAGGAATGTTGTCGAACACGGCCGACACAAAGCCTAGCCCCAGCGCGGTCTGCCAGGAAGCGGGCGGCAGTTCCTCGACCGGCATCATCGAGGCCGCCAGCACCAGCGAGAGCAGAAAGATCGTCCCCTTCAGCGTGGCCGGGATCAGCCGCCAGTCGGGGCGGCGCACGAGGCCGCCGATGAAAATGGCCGACCAGACCGCCACACCGATGAACGGGAAGCGGTCCGCGATCTCATTCCAGAAGACGTTGACCAGCACGTTGACGGCGACCGCGGCGACCAGGATGAAGGCCACGACGCCGACGCTCCACCAGTCGATCCGCACTCCCGCCGCCGACTCGCGCTCAATCGGCTGCAGCGCGTGCTGCTGGCGCGCGGCGAAGAAGCCGAAGATCAGCAGCGCGACGAAAGATGCGATGAAGGCCTCCGATCACTTCGAGCGGCGAGATCCCCGAGATCCACATCATCGTCGTGGTCGTGTCGCCGACCACACTGCCGGCACCGCCGGCGTTCGACGCGGCCACGATGGCGGCCAGATACCCGATGTGCACCTTGCCGCGGAAGACGGTCGCGGCGATCGCGCCGCCGATCATCGCCGCCGCAATGTTGTCGAGGAAGCTCGACAGCACGAACACCAGCGCGAGCAGAACGAAACCGCCCGGCCAACCGGCGGGCAGGTATTTCGGCAGCACGGCCGGCACGCGGCTTTCCTCGAAATAGCGCGCCAGCAGGGCGAAGCCGAGCAGCAGCAGGCCGAGATTCGTCAGCACGACCCATTCGTGGCCGAGATGGACGAAGAATCCGCCGACCCCGGCACCGGTGCGAAACGGCGAGAAGGCGATCTTGTAGAGCGCGATCACCGCTGCCCCGGTCACCGCGATCGGCATCGTCTGATGGTGGAACAGCGCCACCCCGCTGAGCGTGATCGCAAATAGGATGAATTCGACCGGAATGCCGACGACCGTTGGACCGGCAAACGCAGTTTCCGCGGCCAGCGCCAGCGACGACGACCCCAGCATGACCAGCGCCATCGCCGCGCGCGCGCATCGGTGCATCGACGCTCTCCGTTGGCGCGGATTCAATTGGGCTCGCCCGTGGCGATCACGATATGAACCCGGTACGGTCCGTGTGCGCCGAGCACGATGGTCTGCTCGATGTCGCCGGTGCGCGACGGGCCCGACACCATGTTGATCGCACGCGGCATCATGCGCTCGGGACCGCCCCGCTCGCGCCGCATCAGCTCGAACGCGTCCTCCATCGTCGGCACGATGCGCGCGGAGTCGACCAGTGCGATATGGGTTTCGGGCAGCAGGTGGGTGGAGGCCGGCGATTCCGGGCTGGACAGCAGCACCAGCGTTCCCGTTTCCGCGATCGCGCAGAAGCAGCCGGTCACGCCGACCAGGTCGGCGCCGCCGGACTCGTCGCGACGTGGCGCGCGCCACTCGACTTCGATGCCGGCCTGCTGCCACGGCAGGCCTTCGAGCGCCGGCCAGGCGACCGCGCGCGGCGCGATCGACTGACTCGTCAGATAGCGGGCGACGGCGGCCGGCGCCTCGGCCATCGAGGCCACCGCCTCGACGGTGCTCGACATGCGCTCGGCCATCGCGCAGAACTGCGCACGGCAGTCGGCGTAGGGCGACGGCTGCGGACCGGGCGGGTGCTGCGTCAGGTAGTCGTCGGCTGCCTTCAGATCGGACGTCGTCGGCGCGGAGCGCCGCTGTGCGGCCCGGATGCGCTGCATTATCTCGGCGCGTGCGCGTGATGTATCGAAGCTCATCGGGTTGCCTTCCTCAGGAACGCCGCGATCCGTGACACACCCTCCTCGATCGCCGCCTCGCTGGTGGCGTACGAGAAGCGGATGTGCTGCCCTTCGCCGGCCACCGGCGGGCCGAAGTGGACGTCGGCCAGCACGGCGACGCCGGCTTCGGTCAACAACCGCTGACGCAGTTCCTCGGAGTCGCGCACGCCGACCCGCCGGCACGCCTCGGTGACATTCGGCCACGCGTAGAACGCACCGCCCGGCGCCGCGCAGTGAAAGCCCGGCAGATCGTTCAGCAGTTTCACGATCAGGTCGCGCCTCGTGTGGAAGCGCTGCTTCATCGCCTCGGCGTCGTTCTGCGGTCCGGTCAGTGCCTGCAGTGCCGCCCACTGGCTGATCTGCGAGGCGCACGACTCGGTATTGGTGATCCAGCGCGTGAAAACCGGCGCGAGCGTCCGGTTGGCCGTGAATCCGATGCGCCATCCGGTCATCGCGTAGGTCTTCGATGCGCCGTCCGAGACGATGGTGCGTTCGCGCATACCCGGCAGCGACGCGATCGAGACGAACGCACCGTCGTACACCAGCTTGCTGTAGATCTCGTCGGCGTAGATCCAGACCTGCGGATGCTCGCGCAGCACGGAGGCGATCGCTTCGAGGTCGGAACGGGTCAGCAGGCCGCCGGTGGGGTTGTGCGGCGTGTTCAGAATCAGCAGTCGCGTCTTCGGACCGATACGCGAAGCCAGCTCGGCCGGATCGAACGCGAAGGCGCGCGCTTCGCGCAGCGGCAGTGCTACCGGCACCGCACCGTTAGCGATGATCTGCGATTCGTAGATCGGAAAGCCCGGAACCGGGAAGATCACCTCGTCGCCAACACCGTAGTCGGTCACCGAGGCGATCGTGTAACCGATGAATGGCTTGGCACCCGCGCCGACGACCACATCATCCGGTGAAATTTCGATCCCTCGCACTGCGCCCATCGACGCGGCCGCCGCCGCACGCAGTTCGTCGATGCCGGCCGATGGCGTGTAGCCATGACGTCCGCCGCGCACTGCTTCGATCGCCGCATCCTGCACATGGGCTGGGGTCGGAAAATCCGGCTGACCGATGCAGAACGAAACGATGTCGGCGCCGCCGCGAATCAGCCGATTCACTTCCGCCAGCACGACGAAAGCGTTCTCGGTGCCGAGTGACTCGGCGCGGCGGCTGAGGGCGGGCATGGCGCGCGATTATAGTTTCGGCTTCGTCACGTTGGCCGCGCGTTCGCGCCACAGGCGCACGCAGGTCCGCGCCAGCGCGGCCGTCGAATCGATGCAGCGCACACGCAACGGCGAAGCGATCGCGTCCAGTGCCACCGGCACTTCGGTGCACGCCAGCACCACGCAACTCGCTCCTCGCTGCAGCAGTCCGGCGACGACCGGTTCGAGCAGGCGCCCGCCGTCGTCCGCTGCATTGCGCTTGACCGCGTCGATGCCGGGCTGGACCACCCGCTCGAATTCGTCGTGCGGCGGTGCCAGCCATTCGATGCGGGGGTCGCAGCGTGGCGCGTAGATGTTCGCCGCGAGCGTGGCGGCCGTAGCGATGATGCCGACCCGCCGTGCGTCCAGCGGCAGTTCCGACGCGACGGCATCGGCGATATGCGGAAACGGCGCATCGGTCCCATGCACCAGGTCGGCATACCAGTAATGGGCGGTGTTGCAGGGCATCGCGAGCATGCTGGCGCCGGCGGCGAGCAGCCGATCACGCGCGACTAGCAGGTGCGGCAGTGGCGAAACACCGCCGCGCAGGATCGCTGCCGGCCGCGAAGGGATCTGCGGCACCGAGTGGATCAGCGTCGGGAGGTGGTCCTCGTCGCGCGTCGCCGGCGTGGCCGCCAGCAGCTTGTTGAAAAAATCGGCGGTCGCGAGCGGCCCCATGCCGCCGAGCACGCCGAGCATCACGCCAGCCCGAGCCGTGGCGCGAACGCGTGCAGATAGCCGAACAGTCCCGCCGCGCCGCCGGTGTGCAGGAAAACGACGTTCTTCCCGCGGGCGAGGGCGCCGCGGCGAGCGAGATCGATCAACCCTGCCATCGCCTTGCCGGAATACACGGGGTCGAGAACGACGCCCTCGGTGCGAGCCGCAATCTCGAGCGCTTCGAACATGCCTTCGGTCGGAATGCCGTAACCCGCGCCGACGTAGTCCGAATTCGCCACGACATCGCTGCGGTCGACCGCGTCCGGCGTGCCGAGCAGCGCGGCGGTGCGCTGCGCGAGCGAATAGACCTTCTCCTCCTGCACGGACTTCGGCGAACGAACGCAGATGCCGAGCACCGGAATTCCGCTCCGGCAGCCCTTCAGTCCTGCGAGCAGGCCAGCCTGCGTGCCGGTGCTGCCGGTGGCGGTGATCAGCAGGTCGATGTCGAGGCCGGCATCGTTCGCCTGGTTCACGAGTTCGAGCGCCGCGGTCACGTAGCCCAATGCGCCGACCGGATTCGACCCTCCGCCCGGGATGACGTACGGTCTGCCGCCCGCGGACCGCAGTTCGTCCGCGCGCCGCGCCATCGCGGCGTCCATGTCGGTACCGCCCGGCAGGTGCGTGACCGTCGCGCCGTGCAAGCGATCGAGCAGCACGTTGCCCGACAGTCGGTAGTCGCTTTCGGTCGAACCGGTGCGATCCTCCAGCAGGACTTCACAGCCGAGTCCGAGCTTCGCCGCCGCGGCAGCGGTCTGGCGTGCGTGGTTCGATTGCGTTGCACCCTGCGTGATCACCACGTCGGCCCGCTGTGCCAACGCCTCGCCCATCAGATATTCGAGCTTGCGGGTCTTGTTGCCACCGGTGGCGAGTCCGGTGCAGTCGTCGCGCTTGATCCACAGTTGCGGCCCACCGAGTAGCCGCGTCAGGTTTGGCATCGGCTCCAGCGGTGTCGGGGCGTGCGTCAGTCGCACACGCGGGAAACGGGCGAGCTTCATCGTGCCTTCCCAGAACCTATCTCAGAGTCCCCGGTGGTCGCGGCGGGGTCGCATGGGGATGCAGGGCTAGGCGCGACGAGGGGACCATTGCTTACTGCAAGGACCCGAGGCGCAACAACGCCATGCGCCTCATGCGACCCCGCCCCGTAGGGTTGCCACGCTGCGCACGCGCTGCGCGCGTGCGGCGTGAAAGCCCGTATCGGGAACGCAGCGGCTTGGCCGCTGCGTTGCCCGGCGTCTGCGGTGTTGGCCGGCTCGGCCGTAGGCTCGGCTACTGTCCTTCGCCAGCCGCCTTGCATCCGCCGGGTTCTCGTGGCAACGCGATCCATCGGGGACTCTGAGATAGGTTCTAGACCAATGGCGCCCGTTCACGGACCGGCGGCTTGATCTCGAATACCTGCCGCAGGTAAGCGAGGTAGGCCGAGTCGTCGCACATGTTCTTCTCGGGTGAATCCGACAGCTTGGCGACCGGCTGACCGTTGCAGCGGACCATCTTGATCACAATCTGCATCGGCGTGTAGCCCAGATCGTTGGTCAGGTTGGTGCCGACTCCGAAGGCGATACGCGCGCGATCCTTGAACCGCGTGTACAGCTCGATGACGCGCGGAAAGTCCAGCGAATCGGAGAACACGAGGGTTTTGGTGCGCGGATCGACGCGATTGCGCTCGTAGTGCTCGAGCAGACGCTCGCCCCACACGACCGGGTCGCCCGAGTCATGGCGCGCTCCATCGAACAGCTTGCAGAAGTACATGTCGAAGTCGCGCAGGAACGCATCCATCCCGTAGACATCCGACAGCGCGATCCCCAGGTCGCCGCGGTACTCGCGCGCCCACATCTCGAAGCCGAAGGTCTGAGAGTCGCGCAGCCGCGGCCCGAGCGCCTGGCAGGCCTGCAGGTACTCGTGGGCCATCGTTCCCAGAGGCGTCAGCGCATGCTTGCGCGCATACAGGACATTGCTGGTGCCCGCCAGGTTCTCGCCGAGCCCGGTCTTCAGCGTGGCGAGCACCTCGTCGTGCCAGGAGCGCGAGAAGCGGCGGCGCGATCCGTAGTCGGCGATCCGGCAGCCTGTCATTCGGGGGTTGTCGTGGATCAGCGCGATCTTGTCGCTCAGTCGGCGCCGACCTTCGGCGTAGTCCGGCTCGGGCCGGGTGTTTCGGAAGTAGACCTCGTTGACGATCGCGAGCACCGGGATTTCGAACAGGATCGTGTGCAACCACGGGCCGACGATCGAGATATCGATGCCACCGCTGCTGGCGGGATTGCGCTCGATACGGATCGACTTCATGTTCAACTGGAACAGCCCGAGAAAGTCGACGAAGTCGCTCTTGATGAACCGCATCACTCGCAGATACTCGAGTTCGGGTTCGGTGAAGCGCAGCGTGCACAGCTTTTCGAGCTCGGCCCGGATCTCGTCCAGGTACGGCGAGATGTCCATGCCACGCGTGCGACAGTTGAAGCGATATTCGACCTGCGCCCCCGGGAAGTGATGCAGCACGACCTGCATCATCGTGAACTTGTACAGATCGGTGTCGAGCAGCGACTGGATGATCATGCGTCGATTGTAGGGCCCGACGGCCCGTGCTAACCGATGCCGAGAACGCTGCGCACTTGTGGCCCCGGCGCGGCAACCTCTTCGCGCGTTGCCTCGCCGACGATGTGGCCCTGCTCGATCAGTACTGCCCGATCGGCGAGTTCGCGCACGAAGCTTAGGTTCTGCTCCGACAGCAGGATCGCCGCCCCGCGCGAGCGCATCGCGACCACCGCCTCCTTCATGCGCGCGACCACGAGCGGCGCGATGCCCTCCGATGGCTCGTCGAGCAGAACGACGCGCGGATTGGCGGCAAGTGTGCGGGCGACCGTGAGCATCTGCTGCTCGCCGCCGCTGATCCGTCCCGCCGGGCGATCGAGCAGCTCGGCCAGGTTGGGAAAGATGGCGAGCAGCTCTGCTTCGGCAAACCCGCCGGGGCGGGCCCGCGCCGCGAACGCGAGGTTTTCGCGCACTGTGAGGTCGGTGAATATGCGCCGATCCTCGGGTACGTAGCCCAGGCCGCGCCGTGCACGCACGTAGGTCGGCTGGTGTGCGATCGAGCTTCCGTCGAGTTCGATCTCGCCGAGTGTGCGCGGCATCAGTCCCATCACGGCACGCAGCAGCGAGGTCTTGCCCGCGCCGTTGCGCCCGATGAGCGCCACCACTTCACCGGCGCTCACCGCCAACGTTGCAGAATGGAGCACGCGCGCGGCGCCGTACCAGGCGTCGAGCGAACGCAGGGCGAGCAATGTCATCCAGCAGGTCCCAAATAAATGGCCTGCACCGCGGGATCTGCGCGGACCGCTTCCGGTGCGCCATCGGCGATCAGGCGCCCGCGCGACATCACGAGCACGCGCTCGGCCGAGCCGAACACCACGTCCATGCTGTGTTCGGTGAACAGCACGGTCATCCTGAGCTGGCGGGCGAGCGCGACGACCAGTGCCATCAGCTCGCCGCGCTCGCCGGGCGCCATGCCAGCGGTCGGTTCATCCATCAGCAGCAAGCGCGGTGCGGCGGCCAGGGCCAGTGCGAGCTCCAGCCGCTTCAGGTCGCCATAGGCGAGCGCGGCTGCCGATTCGCTTTCACGCTTCGCCAGCCCGACCTGCGCCAGCAGGCGCCGGCTGCCGTCGACGGCCCGTGCATCCAGCGGAGGTCCGATCGACTTCGCCTCGCCCGTGTGAACGACGATCGCGAGCTGCGCATTCTGCAGGACAGTCATCGAGGCAAAAGTCTGTGCGACCTGAAACGTACGCCCGATGCCCGCGATCGCGCGCGCTGCGGTGGGGACGCCGATCAGGCTGCGTCCCTCGAATTCAATACCGCCGGAATCAGGCGCCCATTGACCGTCGATCAGATTGAACAGCGTTGACTTGCCGGCGCCATTGGGACCGATCAGCGCGGTCACGCTGCCGCTCGCCAGCGCAAACGACACGTCATCGACCGCGCGTACGCCACCGAAGGCCTTCGCCAGACGGGTGACCTGCAGTTCGCTCATCGCCGCGCAGCAGCCCGCGCACGCAGGAAGCCGACCAGGCCCTGGGGAAACGCGATCACCGCCAGCACGATCGCGCCTCCGAGCAGCGCCCGCCAGAATTCGCTGTGGCGGATCAGTTCGGTCGCGAGACCGTGGTAGGCGATCGCACCGACGATCGGCCCGGCGAGCGTCTGCAATCCACCGAGCAGCACCATCACCAGTGCGTCGACCGATACCGGAATCGACAGCGAATTCGGAAACACCGCGCCTTTCTGAAAGGCCTGCAACGCGCCCGCAAGGCCGGCGAACGCGCCACCCGCGACGAAGGCGGCCCAGCGGACTCGGCGAACTTCAATGCCCAGCGCTTCGGCCCGCAGCGGGGCGTCGCGTGCCGCTCGCAGCGCGTAGCCGAACGGCGCGAGCGCAGCCCGGCGCAGCGCGATCAATGCAAGCGCGACGATGCCCAGCGTGATCGCGTAGTAGACCGCGCGCGATGCGCTCGGTGGCCACACGCCGAGCACACCGTTGTCACCGCCGGTGAGCTCGACCCACTGCACGGCGATCGACCACAGGATCTGAGCGAACGCCAGCGTCAGCATCGACGCATAGACCCCGTGCGCGCGCAGCACGAAGTAGCCCGCAGCCAGCGCGGCGCCACCGGCGACCAGCGGAGCAGCAGTAAGCGCTGCGATGAACGGAGCGTCGAGGGAACGCGAGAGCAGCGCGGCCGCATAGGCGCCCAGGCCGAAGAACGCCGCGTGGCCGAACGACACCAGGCCGCCGTTCCCCATGAAGAACTGCAGGCTGGCGGCAAAGAGAGCCAGTATCGCCATCTCGGTTGCGATCACCAGCGCATAGTCACCCAACAGCAGCGGCGACGCGCACAGGATCACCAGCGCTGCGACGACCAGCCAGCGCGCGCGTCCCCTCATTGCCGTGAAGGGCGGATGCGTCATCGCGCGCACCGCGGGCGGCGCGGACTCCGGCCGGCCGAGCAGACCATAGGGCCGGACGATCAGCGTGACCGCCATCACGATGAAGACCAGCACCAGCGTGGATTGCGGCAGCCACCAAATGCCAAACGCGTGCAGAACGCCGATGGCGAGCGACGCCCAGAACGCCCCCGTGATCGAACCCAGGCCGCCGACGACGACAACAACGAAAGCCTCAACCAGAATGGTCAGGTCCATCTGCAGATTCACTGTCTCGCGGGGAATCTGCAGTGCGCCAGCCAACCCGGCGAGTCCCGCGCCCGCGGCGAACACCATCGTGAAGAGCAGCCGTTCGTTGACGCCGAGCGCGGCGGCCATTTCGCGGTCCTGCGTCGCCGCGCGCACGACCGTGCCCCACCGCGTGCGGTTGACGATCCACCAGAGCGCGCCGTAGATCGCAGGGCCGACGAGCGTCAGGAACAGGTTGTACTCAGGAACGCGGGCTTCACCGATCGTGAGGGCTCCGCCGAGTCCGGGCGCGCGCGGCGCGAACCGTTCTTCGGGCCCCCATACCGCCAGCACGAGATCCTGCACGATCAGCGCGACACCGAAGGTTGCGAGCAGCTGGAAGATCTCCGGCGCCGCATAGATCCTGCGCAGTACGAGACACTCGACCACGATGCCGGCCAACGCGACCGCGAGCGCAGCCACCAGCACGCCCGACGAAGTACCCAGCCGGCGGCAGCGCCGCCGTCAGACTGAACGCGAGGTAGGCGCCCAGCATGTAGAGCGCGCCGTGGGCGAAGTTGACGACGCGTGTAACGCCGAAGATCAGCGTGAGCCCTGCGCTGACGAGGAATAGTGTGGAACCGTACGACAGCCCGGCGAGGAATTGACCGAGGGCGAGATCCATCGGGCCGGAGCCGCTCGGCGTTACAAGCTACTTCATGGCCTCGGCGGGGCGGCGACTGCGGACTTCGGTATCGGTAGGCAGAAACGCGCGGCCGTCGGCGTAGCGCCAGTCGACCATGGTGCCTTTGCCTTCGCGCAGGTCGAGCTTGCCGACATACGCGCCCATGGTCGATTGCTGGTCGATCGCGCGGAAGGTCGCCGGCCCGAACGGCGTCACGAAGTCGAGTCCGCGCAGCGCGGTGATCAGACGCTCGGTGTCGATCGAGTTGGCCTTGCGGACCGCAGCGAAGATCGCGGTGAATGTCGCGTATCCGACCACCGAACCCAGTCGCGGCGTCTCGTTGTAGCGCTTGTAATACGCGTTGAAGAACTTCGAATGCTCGGGCGTGGAGATCTGGTCCCACGGATAGCCGGTGACGATCCATCCTTTCGGCGTCTCGTCCTTCAGCACGTCGAGGTATTCCGGCTCGCCCGACAGCAGGCTCACCACCGGCACCCGCGGAAAGAGTCCGCGCAGGTTGCCCTCGCGTACCAGCCGCGGCAGGTCGGCCCCAAAAGTCACGTTGAAGATCGCCTCGGGCCGCGCCGCGATCAGAGCCTGTACGGTACCGGCCGCCTCGAGCTTGCCGAGCGCCGGCCATTGCTCGGCAACGAATTCGACGTCCGGGCGGCGCGCCTTCAGCAGCGCCTTGAAGCTGGTCACTGCGGACTGCCCGTACTCGTAGTTCGGCGCGACGATCGCCCACCGCTTGGCCGGTAGCTTCGCGGCTTCGTCGACCAGCATCGCCGATTGCATATAGGTGCTCGGCCGCAGGCGGAAGGTGTAGCGGTTGCCCTTGTCCCACACCAGCGCATCGGTCAACGGCTCAGCGGCGACGAACAGCACGCGGTTTCGTAGCGCGAACTCGGCGACCGCCAGGCCGACATTGGACAGGAATGTCCCTGTCAGCAGATGAACCTTTTCGTTCGATACAAGCTCGGTGGCCAGCCGGATCGCATCATCCGGTTTGCCAGCGTCGTCGCGCGAGACCACTTCAACCTTGCGGCCGAGCAACCCGCCCGCCGCGTTCACTTCGTCGACCGCGAGCTGCCAACCCATGCGATACGGCACCGTGAACTGCGGAATCGTCGAATAGCTGTTGATCTCGCCGATGCGGATCGGCTGAGTCTGTGCGCGCAGCGGCATGGCCAGGACAGCAGCCGGCAACAGCAGGAGTTCGCGTCGGGTGGTCATGCCGCAAGCCCTTCGATACAGAGGGATGAAGCCGAGTTATCAGCCTCAGTCGGCTAGAATACCGACTTTGCAAAGTGCCCCGGCCAAGGCCCCGGATTCGAGGCGCTGCCCGCAGGGCTGGACCGCCGAAGGGCCAGGAGTTACTCGATGACGCACGTCGTCACCGAATCGTGCATCAAGTGCAAATACACCGATTGCGTCGATGTCTGTCCGGTCGACTGCTTTCGCGAGGGTCCCAATTTTCTGACCATTGACCCCGACGAGTGCATCGATTGCGCCGTGTGTATTCCCGAGTGCCCGGTCAACGCCATCTACGCCGAGGAAGACGTGCCGGAAGACCAGCGCGACTTCATCAAGCTCAATGTCGAGCTGGCCAAGGGCTGGCCATCGATCACCCGGATGAAACCGCACCCACCCGACGCCGACGAGTGGAAGGATGTGCAGGACAAGCGTCATTTGCTCGAGCGTTGAGTCCCGTTTTGGCCGGTTGACGCCGGATACTGTGGTTATTTAGCCGACCAACAAGCGGCATCAAATTGCGCGGTGCGGCCGGCGCGCGCATAATAATTGCCACAACCGGTCTGACCAATTCGACGACAGAGAGAATCAGCCCGGCGCAAACGGAGGGATTCTCGAATGCAGTTCTGGGCCACGATCGGAGTCAGGTGTGCTCTATCACCTGCATGAACTTCAGCGTCGCTTCCTGAACCCGCTTTCAGTGTGGGCGCAGGCGACTTCAGAGCTTTTCTCGAGTCCTTACAGCCCCCTCGCCTACACACCGCTGTCGCGTCGACTATCGGCGGGCTATGACCTTCTGCACCGCATCGGCAAGCAGTACGAGAAGCCCGAGTTCGGGCTGAAGACCACGCAGGTCGGCGACGCCGAGATCCAGGTCGTCGAGGAAGTCACCCTCAAGAAGCCGTTTTGCCGTCTGCTGCACTTCCGCCGCGTCTTCCCGGCCAAGGCCAAGCGCCCGTCGGATCCGCGCGTGCTGATCGTTGCGCCGCTGTCAGGCCATCATGCCACTCTGCTGCGCGACACTGTGCGCGCGCTGCTGCCGGACCACGACGTCTGGATCACAGACTGGATCGACTCGCGACTGGTTCCGATCGCCGAGGGTCCGTTTCATCTCGACGACTACGTCGCTTATGTGATTGAGTTCATCCGCCAGCTCGGTCCGGACGTTCATCTGATCTCGGTGTGCCAGCCGACCGTGCCGGTCCTGGCGGCGGTGTCGCTGATGGCCAGCGAAAGCGATCCGAAGTTGCCGAAATCGATGACGATGATGGGCGGGCCGATCGACAGCCGCAAATCGCCCACAGAAGTCAACGCGCTGGCCAAGCGCAAGAATTTCAGGTGGTTCGAGAACAACGTGATCTTCAAGGTGCCGTCGGCGTATCCCGGCTACCTGCGCAAGGTTTACCCGGGCTTCCTGCAACACGCGGGTTTCGTTGCGATGAACCCCGACCGCCACCTGAGTTCACACTGGGACTATTACCTCGATCTCGTCAAGGGCGACATGGACGACGTCGAAGGGCATCGCGAGTTCTATGACGAGTACAACGCGGTGATCGACCTGCCGGCCGAGTACTACCTCGACACGATACGGATCGTGTTTCAGGAGCATCGCCTGACCAAAGGCACCTGGAAAGTGCGCGGACAACTGGTGAAGCCCGAGGACATCAAGACGGTCGCGCTTTTCACCATCGAGGGCGAGCTCGACGACATCTCGGGCAGCGGTCAGACCCAGGCGGCGCACGATCTGTGCAAGGGCATTCCCAAGGCCCGCAAGCAGCACCTGACCGCGCAAGGCGCCGGACACTACGGGATCTTCAGCGGGCGCCGCTGGCGCGAGCAGATCGCGCCGCAGATCAAGTCGTTCATCCGGGCCCACGCCTGAGATTGGGTTCTATGTCGCAGCGGCCACGCTGCGAGGTGCCGCATCCGGTGACCGCAGTCGACGTCCCAGCACCGATGGCCGGCGCCACCTCTTCTCTTGCTGACCGTATCGATGAGCTGCTGCCGCAGACTCAATGCACAAAATGCGGCTATCAAGGCTGCCGTCCCTATGCCGAAGCGATCGCGGCAGGCACGGCAGCGATCAACCAGTGCCCGCCGGGAGGATCCGCGGGAATCGTGCGGTTGTCGGAGCTGACCGGGCGGCCGATCATCCCGCTCGATCTGGCGCGCGGGGTCGAACAACCGCTGCGGGTGGCCGTCATCGACGAACCACTGTGCATCGGCTGCACTCTGTGCATCCAGGCCTGCCCTGTCGATGCGATCGTCGGCGCGGTGCGCAGGATGCACACGGTTGTTCCTGACTGGTGCAACGGCTGCGACCTGTGCGTCGCGCCCTGTCCGATGGACTGCATCGTCATGGTTCTAGTCGAGCCCGAACGCGTGTGGAGCGACGAGGATGCGCGCAACTCCCGCGCAAGGTACCTGGCGCGCCGGCGCAGGCTCGTTCGAGAGGCGGCCGAGCGCGAAGCGCAACTGCTGGCCAAAGCACACGGCAAGCTCGACGAACTGTCGCAGCGAGCCGACCTCGCGGCGGACGACGCCGAGCGCCGCAGGACGATCGTGCAGGCGGCGATCGATCGCGCTCGCCAGCGGCGACGCAACGGCCGCCCCGCATGAATCCTGCCAAGCGCCGTGCGATCTTCGAACGCCTGCGCGCCCTCCAACCTCATCCGACGACCGAACTCGAATATTCGTCGCCCTTCGAATTGCTGGTCGCGGTCGTGCTCTCGGCCCAGGCGACCGATCGCAGTGTCAACCTGGCAACGCGGACACTATTCCCGCTTGCTCGCACACCGGCCGCGATGGTCGCACTCGGCGAGGAGCGCCTGACCGAGCGCATCCGCACCATCGGCTTGTACCGCACCAAGGCAAAGAACGTGATCCGGCTATCGCAGCAACTCGTCGATCACCACGGCGGGGCGGTTCCACGCGATCGTGCCGCGCTCGAGTCGCTGCCGGGAGTCGGCCGCAAGACCGCCAACGTGGTCCTCAACACGGCGTTCGGCGAGCCGACGATTGCAGTCGACACGCATATCTTCCGCGTCGCGAATCGCACCGGCCTGGCGCCTGGCGCCGATGTGCTGCAGGTCGAACAGCGCCTCGAGAAGTTCACGCCCGAAGAGTTTCGCAAGGACGCGCATCACTGGCTGATCCTGCACGGACGCTACATCTGCAAAGCGCGTCTGCCCGAGTGCTGGCGCTGCCCGATCGCCGAGTGGTGCGAATACAAGTCGAAGACGCCACCGCCGCGCACGGCTGCAGCATGATCGGGCCATCGATGTTCTCTCCATCCAAGGACGAGGTGCGGCGCTTCTTCTGCGAAACGTGGCGCAAACACCGGGACGGAGAAGTGCTGACACCGCTCGAGGCGATGGCACTCGACTGGATCGTCGAGCATCCGGAGTATCACGCTGACCTCGCCAGCCCCGAGGCGGCGTCGGACGCGGAATACCGGGTGGAAGACGGCCGCACCAATCCGTTCCTGCATCTTTCGATGCACCTGGCGATCGCCGAACAGTTGTCGATCGACCAGCCGCACGGCGTGCGCAGCGCCTACCAGAAACTGGTGGCACGGCGCGGAGACGCCCACGCGGCAGCTCACGACGTGATGGAGTGCCTCGGCGAGACGCTGTGGACCGCGCAGCGTGCGGGCTCATCGCTGACGCCCGAGCAAATGAGTGAGAGCTATCTCGGCTGCATCGAACGCCGCGCGTCGCGCTGAGCCAAGCGACTTCGACGATTACCGCTTCTGGTTGTCGAGCGGTCCCGGCAGGCTGCCGAGGTAGGCGGATACGTCCTCGATGTCAGCGCGCGACAGCGGCTTGGCGATGCCGGCCATGATCGCGTTCTTGCGGGCACCGGTCTGGTAGTCGCGCAGCGCCTTGACCAAGTAGTCCGGATACTGCCCGGCCAGCTTCGGATACGCCGGATCCACTGGACTGGCGAAGTCCTTGCCATGGCAGGCCGCGCATTGAGCCTGCGCCAGCTGCTGGCCCTTCGCCACGTCGCTCGCGTGAACGTTGACGGCTGCGCCGACCGCGCACGCTGCAAAGAGGATTCTGGTCTTCATCGCGTCGCCCGGTTACTTGCCGCGCGCAGCGTAATACGCGGCCACCGCGGCGATCTGCTGGTCCGTGAGTCCCTTGGCAATTCCGGTCATCGTCGGATGCGTCCGCTGGCCGTCGCGATATTCCTTCAGCGCCGCCTCGAGGTACTGCGGCGACTGGCCGCCGATCTTCGGCACGCGATACACCTGCGGGAACGACGCCTGGTACCCGGGTATCGAATGACAACCGATGCACATCGAGACCGGAGCATCGGCGGTCGCACCCGGCGTCACTGCCTTCTTGTCCTGTGCCCAGGCCAGCAGCGGACCGCTGGCCACGATCGCAACGATCAGATAGCGGTTAGCCTTCATCCGGCACCTTCGTGTACTTGTGATCCGCGTTCGATTCGGCGGCGGCACCGTCTGGATCGGACGACCTCCCGCACTTGGCCAGCGATTGTAATCAACTCGGACGAAGCGCTCGCGGTCGATCGCCCGCGGGCAAGCCGCGCATCGCCTTGCGTATACTCGATCGACGCAAGCCAGCTCGTTGGCGCACTTCTGGATCGCACTTTTCAATGTCCCGTTTCGAAGGCTCTTCCACCTACGTCGCCACCGACGACCTTAAGCTCGCCGTCAATGCAGCACTGACGCTGCAGCGGCCCCTGCTGATCAAGGGCGAACCCGGCACCGGCAAAACAATGCTGGCCGAAGAAGTGGCACGGGCGCTCGGGATGCCGCTGTTGGCGTGGCACATCAAGTCGACGACCAAGGCCCAGCAGGGCCTGTATGAATACGATGCGGTGAGCCGACTGCGCGACTCCCAGCTCGGCGATGCGCGCGTGCAGGCGATCGAGAACTATATCGTCAAGGGCGTGCTGTGGCAGGCGTTCGCGTCGGACCAGCCTTCTGTGCTGCTGATCGACGAGATCGACAAGGCAGATATCGAGTTTCCCAACGATCTGCTACGCGAACTCGACCGGATGGAGTTCTACGTCTACGAGACGCGGCAGACGATCGTGGCGCGCCATCGCCCGCTGGTCGTGATCACCTCGAACAACGAGAAGGAGCTGCCCGACGCCTTCCTGCGCCGCTGCTTCTTCCACTACATCAAGTTCCCGGACAAGGACACGATGCAGTCCATCGTCAACGTCCATTTTCCGCGGCTGCGCAAGGAGCTGCTGGCCAACGCTCTCGCCGTGTTCTTCGGTGTGCGTGATCTGCCCGGACTGAAGAAGAAGCCATCGACTTCGGAACTGCTCGACTGGTTGAAGCTGCTGGTGGCGGAACAGATCTCGCCCGAGGTGCTGCGTTCCAAGGACGAGAAGCTCACGGTGCCGCCGCTCGCCGGCGCATTGCTGAAGAACGAGCAGGACATGCACCTTTTCGAGCGGCTGGTCTTCATGGCGCGCAGCAACCGGTAGGTTTCGGACGGAAGTCAGGTGTTCCGATGAAGTGCGATCCGGGCCGCCGCAAACTACTCTCGCGTTCGACGCGGACGAGGCGACGCGGCTCTGGCCTCGCCGGTCAACGCTCGGGGGCGCGGTGATTGCACCTGCGCCCGTGACGCTCGAAGGCCACGGTGTGCGACTCGAGCCGCTGGCGCGTGAACACCACGACGGCCTGGTAGCCGCAGCGCGTGATGGCGAACTTTGGCAGCTCTGGTACACGTCAGTGCCCGCTCCGGAAGAGACCGACGGCTACATCGTTGCGGCGCTGGCCGGACAGCAGTCGGGCCACATGCTGCCGTGGGCCGTTCGCGACCTCGCAAGTGGATCGCTGGTCGGCAGCACGCGTTACCACGACATCGTGGCGTCGATTCATCGCGTCGAGATCGGCTACACCTGGTATGCGCGTCGCTGCCATAGGACACACATCAACTCCGCCTGCAAGCTGCTGCTGCTCGCGCATGCATTCGAAGGGCTCGGCTGCGCGGTGGTCGGCTTCCGCACCGACAACTTCAACTTCACCTCGCAACGCGCGATCGCCGCGCTCGGCGCAAAGAGGGACGGCGTGATCCGCCATCATCAGCCGCGGCGTGACGGCACGGCGCGCGATACCGTGCTCTTCAGCATCCTCGCGCACGAGTGGCGCGATGTAAGGCGCCACCTGGAGTTGCGCCTGGCGAGGGGCTGACGGCGATGCTGATCGATTTCTTCTTCCACCTGCGCGCCGCCAAGCTCAAGGTGTCGATCAACGAACTGCTGACCCTGCTGGAAGCGATGAAGCGCGGCGTGATCGGTCCGTCGATCGACGAGTTCTATCACCTGTCGCGCGCGGCACTGATCAAGGACGAGACGCAGTTCGACAAGTTCGATCGTGCTTTCGGCGAATACTTCAAGGGAGTGACGACCGCGCTCGACTTCGCCCGCGAAATCCCCGAGGAATGGTTCAAGCAGCTGCTCGAGCGCGCTTTCACCCCTGAGGAGATCGCGAAGCTCGAGAAGCTCGGCTGGGACAAGCTGATGGAGGAGTTCAGGAAGCGGCTGGAGGAACAGGAGGGCGCGCATCACGGAGGTAATCGCTGGATCGGCTCCGGCGGCACCTCCCCATTCGGGCATGGCGGCGTCAACCCGGAAGGCATCCGCGTCGGTGGACCCAGCAAGGGCGCGAAATCGGCGGTCAAGGTGTGGGAGATGCGCGGCTTCCGCGATTACGACGACTCAGTCGAAATCGGCACGCGCAACATCAAGGTTGCGCTGCGGCGGCTACGCCGCTTTGCCCGCGAAGGAGCGGAACTCGAACTCGATATGCACGACACGATCGAGTCGACCGCGAAGAATGCAGGCTGGCTCGACCTCAAGCTGATCCCCGAACGGCACAACACCGTCAAGGTGCTGATGCTGCTCGACGTCGGCGGCACGATGGACGAACACATCAAGCGCACCGAGGAGCTGTTCTCAGCGGCAAAGGGGGAGTTCAAGCACCTCGAGTTCTACTACTTCCACAACTGCGTTTACGAGTACCTGTGGCGCAACAACCGACGACGCTACACCGAGCGCTTCGCGACCTGGGACGTGCTGCGCAAGTATCCGCACGACTGGAAGCTCATCTTCGTCGGCGATGCGACGATGAGTCCGTACGAGGTGCTGCAGCCGGGCGGATCGGTCGAATACAACAATGACGAGACGGGCGCCGTGTGGCTGCAGCGCTTCTTCTCTGCCTACTCGAAATCGGTTTGGCTGAACCCGGAGCCCGAGGGACTGTGGCAGTACCGCCAGTCGATTTCGATCATTCGCCAGCTGGCCGGCGGCAAGATGTTTCCGATGACGCTCGACGGTTTGACCCGCGCGATGCGCCAGCTGTCGAAGTGAGCTCGCGTCGACGATGGTCGACGTGAACTCCAAGGAATCCACGATGAATGAACCCGCCAGCCGCCCGCCGCTACCCGACCGTCTTTCAACCGACTCGCACAGTCCGCATTACGTCGCGGCCGTGCTGGAACATGACATCGGCATTCGCTTCAACGACAAGGAGCGGTCCGATGTCGAGGAGTACTGCATTAGCGAGGGCTGGATTAGAGTGCCTGCAGGCAAGACGCTGGACCGACGGGGCCAACCCCTGCTGATCAAGCTCAAGGGCAAGGTCGAGGCGTTCTATCGCTGACAGAGCTCATCGCCCTCTGGCAAACGATCGCAGCCACGCCGCCCACTGAGGAGATACACATGGAGCGGACCAAATCGATGCAAGGCCGGGCACGCCCGACGCTGATTCTCGTGCTGGGCCTGGCCGCCGCCGCCGCAAGCGCGGCCGACCTACAGGTATTTCATGCGGATTCGCTGGCCGGTCCGATGCGCGAAGTCAAGAAGGCATTCGAGGCTGAAGCGACCGGGAGCGAACGTCGTGCTGACCTCCGGCGTATCGCGCCAGCTGGCAGAGCGGATCATCAAGGGCGACGTCGTTGACGTCTTCGCGCCATCGTCCCCCGCGATCATCGACGAAGACCTGATGAACAAGCCGATCACGGGCGCAGGCTCTGCGGGCAGGCCCGCGGCCACCTGGTACGTCGTGTTCTCCGCCAACGAAATGGTGATCATCACCGCCAAGGGAAATCCACTCGGCATCAAGCGAGTGACCGATCTTGCCCGCAGTGGACTGCGCTTTGTTCGGGTCAACGGCGAGAAGGACCTGGCGACTGGCCGCACGATCAGTTTCCTGCAGCGGGCAGCCGCGGCCGAAGGGGACCCGTCAATGGCGCAGAAGATCATCGCCAGCGCGCTGGACGCGGTGGGCGAGCCCGGCAAGCCGGTCACAGTGCCAGCGGCAGTGGAAGCTGTGAAGCAGGGGAAGGCCGACGCTGCGGTCGTCTACTACTCGGCGGCGGTCGCGGCACGCAACGACGTGGAGATCCTTCGCTTCGCCGACAGCGTCAACATGAGCGAGGCGATCCGCAATGCCGCCACCGTTCCCGGCACCGCGAGCAATGCAGCCGACGCGATCGCGTTTGTCGCCTTCCTGCTGTCGCCGGAAGCCCAGGCGATTCTGAAGGACACCGGGCAACCGCCGGTCGTGCCGCCGATACGCAAGGGTACCGTACCGGCGGAGATCCCGTAGGCCGTCAAGTTCTGCTGTCTGCAGCGCATGTTGGCCGGACCGACCCACCCGGCACTTCGCGCTAGTTGCTGAACGGCGGTGCGGCCTTCAGCACTTCTTCCATCGTGGTGACGCCCTTCGCGATCTTCTCGGCGCCCGAGACGCGCAGCGAGCGCAGGCCGTCGCGCGCGGCCTGCCCACGCAACTGGACCAGGTCGCCCTTTTCCGCGATCAGCTTACGCATTGCATCGGTCATCACGAGCATCTCGATCAGGCCGGTGCGGCCCATGTAGCCGGTGCGGCGGCACTCGAGGCAGCCGATCGGGTGATAGGTCTTCTCCGGCACGTTCGAGCGCCACGGCGCCACCAGTTCCTTCCACAGCGTTGGCTCGATCGGCTCGCCCGGCGCCTTGCAGTGCGGGCACAGTGTGCGGACCAGTCGCTGCGCCAGGATGCCGATCAGCGTGGCGTTGACCAGGTAGTTGGGGATGCCGAGTTCGAGCAGGCGCGCGATCGATGCCGCTGCATCGTTGGTGTGCAGGGTCGAGAAGACGAGGTGGCCGGTCAGCGCGGCCTGCACCGCCATGTCGGCCGTTTCCTTGTCACGGATTTCGCCGACCATGATGATGTCCGGATCCTGCCGCATCAGCGCGCGCAGCCCGTCGGAGAACCCCAGGTCGATGCCGTGCTGGACCTGCATCTGGTTCAGCGCCGGGTCGACCATCTCGATTGGATCCTCAACCGTGCTGACGTTGACCTCGTCGGTCGCCAACTGCTTCAGCGTCGAGTACAACGTCGTCGTCTTCCCCGATCCCGTCGGTCCGGTCACGAGAACGATGCCCGACGGCCGGTGGATTAGCTCTTCCCAGACCTTGGACTCTTCTGCGGTGAAGCCAAGTTCCGCGTAGCTGCGGACGACCACTTCCGGATCGAAGATCCGCATCACCAGCTTCTCGCCGAATGCCGTCGGCAGCGTCGATAGCCGGATCTCGACTTCGCGGCCGGCATTGGAACCCGTGGCGACCTTGGTCTTGATGCGCCCGTCTTGCGGCCGCCGCTTCTCGACCACGTCCATGCGACCCAGCAGCTTGATGCGGCTGGTCATCGCCGCCATCACGCCGGACGGCACCTGGTAAACCTGGTGCAGCACGCCGTCGATGCGGAAGCGCGCGATGCCCTGCTCGCGACGAGGCTCGAGGTGGATATCGCTGGCGCGCTGATCGAAGGCATACTGCAGCAGCCAGTCGACGATGTGGATGACATGCGCGTCGTCCGCCGCCACCTTGCCACCGAGTTCGACCAGCTGCTCGAAGCTCGAGACCAGCGGTGCCGCACCGGACTTCGCCGCGCCCTTGACCTGCTGCGCGAGCTTGTAGAACTCGGTCGTATAGCGCGCGACGTCGTGCGGGTTGGAGACGACGCGCTTGACCGACCTCTTCGTGATCTGCTCGATCTCGCGTTCCCAGCCGGTCTGGAACGGCTCGCAGGTTGCGATCGTCACTTCGTCGCCGCTGATCGCGACCGGCAGGATCGAATAGGTCGTCGCATAGGACGAGGACATCACGTCGACGACGCGCGTGAAGTCCACCCGTAGTGGGTCGATGTGGAAGTACGGCAGCGCGGCCTTCTGCGCCAGCCATTGCGTCAGCATCTCTAGGTCGAGCAGCCGCCGCTCGGCATTCGGCGTGCGGAAATTCATCTCGGCCAGGTTGGCCAGGGGATGCCCGGCGCGATCGCGGCCGCCGGAGATTTTGAAGCGTTCGGCGTCTGCCGTCGCCAGCAGCCCATCGGCGACCAGTTGCTTCAGAACGTAGCCGCCGGTCACGCGGCCATTCGGCACCGCCGACGAACTGTGTCGCTCGCGCGGCGCGGCAGCCTTGATCGCGACGGCCCCCTCTTTCGGGTTCATGCGCAGCTCGTCATGCCGCCGGCTGCGACGCCTTGTAACGATCGGCCATCGACGCTGCGCGGTTCGGCACGGCCTCGAAATCGGCCACCACGGCGTCGACGGCGCGCTTGGTCAGCGGGATGCTTTCGAGCGGCTCGATGTACTTGCGTGCCAAATACGACTTCAGCATGTCGGACGACAGCACGTGCGCTTTCTGGTCGTGCTCGCTGGCAAACAGGAACAACGTCCGCAGCGGACTCATCCAGCGCAGCTTGACGCGCACGAAGTCCATGCCGTTCCACATCTTGAACCAGTTGCCGCGCTGCCAGCGCCCGATCTCTTCCTGCACGCGCGCGTCCTCGACCGGATCGAGGCGTGCGATATCGGTCAGCGGATCGGGCATCTGGATATCGGCGTGATGTTCCTGGGCGGCTCGCATGATGAGCCCGGTCGATACCCGGATGCCACCCGGCACCGTCGTCACCGGGAAGATGCCCGACAACTGCATGCCATCGATCTTGGCGCGCAGCTCCGACGTCAGCAGGCTCGACTTGATGTAGCTCGCCTGGTCGACCGGCTTGACCGCCATCGCGTGCGATTCCATCAGTTGGCTGAAGAACTGCTCGCGCTCGCGTTCCGGCTGGTTGACCAGCCCAAGGCCGTCGCGCAGTACGCGCACCATACCGGGAATCATCTTGACCAGCTTGTTGCGATCCTCGGTGCTCGCCTTCGGCTGCACCGACCAGACCAGCTCATGGATCACGTCGCGGAACGCCTTGGCGAATCCGGGCTGCGTTTCGCTGCGAACGGTCGCCGCGACCAGCACCTTCACCCATGCGCCGAGCAGAAACTCCTTGATGTACGGCTCGAGGTCGACCCGCTCGAAAGCGCGCCGCACCTGGATCGTCGTGTTGATCGTCAGGATCTCGTGCTTTTCGGCCGCTTCGAGTGCCTTCTTGGCGCGCGACACTGGGTCGCTGTCCTCGGCCGTGATTTCCGAAACGAAGCGGTCGAACTCGGTGTAGATCTTCTCGAAGACAGAAAGATCGGTCTCGAAGCTCTTCAGGATCTGGGCGACGACGCGCTCAACTTCCTTCAGGTATTTCTGATTGTCGTCGCCGTACGGCTCCCACCCGGCCGACGTGCCGGCAATCCGGTCGATCAGCTTGCGTGCCGGATGTGCGCTCGACGCGAAGAAGGCTGCGTCCATCAGCGCCGCCTTGAGCACCGGGAACTGCAGGCGCGAGATGCGCGCCTTGATCTCGGCCGGCACCTGCTTGTCCTGCATCACGTGGTCGAACAGCATGCCGACCAGTTCGATGGTCAGCTTGTCGACCGTGCGAGTCGACTTCGAGATCAGGTCTTCGCGCACCGCGCTGATCGACTGTGCCGGGGGCAGCATCGCGAAGTCGCCGGTCTCGATGAACTGCTCGGTACCGTCGCGCTGCATCTCGCCGATCGACTTCAGCAGGTCTGGCGGCGCCGAGCCCAGCGAAGGCAACGGCGGCAGCCGCGAGCCCCGCGCATTCGACTGCAGCCGGGTCAGGAGTCCGCCGAGCAGCTGGGCCGGTTCTTCCGCCGCCCCAGGCGCACGTGTCGGCCCGCCTTCGGCGGCGGCGACCGCCCCGGGCCGGTTGGCGCGCGCGGCCGCACCGGCGGTGGCGCCCGCCTGCCCGCCCAACTCGCCCGGCGTACCGCCACCGGATACACCCGGTGATTGCCAGCCCGCCGCATGAGGTTTCGGCACGGCCAGGCTGCGACGGATCGAGCGTACGTCGACCCCGTGATTGGCAAAGTGCTCGAGCAGTTGCCGGACGATCTGTCCGAGTTCCTCGCCGAGCGGCTTCTCGTAGCGCGTCAGCAGGAAGTCCCAGGCCTCCTTGTGCAGCTCGCAGTCCTCGGCAGCGCGCAGCAGCGCCCGCACATAGACGTTAGGGCCGAGCGGGTTCTCGGAGTTGCGCACCGAGCTGCGGCCCAGCACGTACGCGACCACCAGGTTGAGGTCGCGCAACGCCAGGTCCGCGAATCCGGCTACCTTGCCGGCATGGCGCTCGACGACAGGTATTGCTCTCGACCGACACCGAATCGACCAGTGACAACGTTTCGGCGTCGAGTGACCCGGGCGGCGGTTGCACGCGGCCGACGGTGATCTCCTGGAACGCCGCGTCTTGCGCGTGCTGGAGTTGTTCCATGAACGACCGGTGCAGGTCGTCCGGCTTCGATACCAGCAGCCGCTGGACCAGCGGCGAGCTGACGTCGAAGTCCCAGGTGCCGGAGAGGCCTTCGACGATCGAGCTCGTGATCTCGGGAAATGCTGCGGAGATCAGCTCGTTCGAGATCGCCATCGCCGACTTTATCAATGCCGAGGCCTGCGCGGCGGTGACGTACGGCAACTCGCCGGCGGGTCGGGGGGCGTCGGTGTTGGGTGTGAACTCCATGGATGGCGAACGGCTGCGCGGCCTCACAGCCTTGAAAGAGGCTTCGACTCTATCTGGGTGGGGCGGCGTGTCAAGTTACATATGGGCGCCAGCAACATGCCAATTGTTCGCGTCGGATCAGATGCTCAGCGGATCCGGCGTGCCATTGGCCTCGGCGAGGTCGGCGAGCCAGCGAGAAAAGGGCAGTTTCCAGCGATCTTCCAGCGCCTTTGCGCGCCGTTGCGCAAGCGTGGATGTCATCGGGCCGCGCGGTCCGTTCAAGGCGAACACAATACGATTGCCCTCGTCGACCTCGGGCAGAGCAAGCGCGCGATCCCCGAAAGACGATGCAATCGCGGCGAAGCTGGGTTCAAAACGGCCGCCAAACAGATTGAAACAGGCCACGCCCGGCCGTTGCAGCACGCGCCGGCACATCGCGTAGAACGCTGGGTCGTCATGCACCGGACCGCGTGCCGCCGCATCGTAGAGGTCGACCTGCAGCCAGTCGGCGCGACCTGCGCCGCGACGGTTGCCCAGATAGTCGCGTGCATCGGCCAGCACGACTTCGAGCCGGCTGTCGTCGGCGGGCAGCGCGAACCACTGATGTGCCGCGTCGACCACGGCGCTGCTGATCTCCACTGCGGTGATGCGTGCGCTTGGAACATTCCGGTAGCAGAACTTCGTCAGGGCCGCCGCACCGAGCCCGAGTTGCACGATGCGGCTCGGTTCCGGCACGAAGAGCGCAACGGCCATCATCTGCTTCTGGTACTCGAGTTCGAGTTGCCACGGACGGGCGATCCGCATGCCGCCCTGGATCCACTCAGTGCCGAAGTGCAGGTAGCGGAGGCCGTCTTCTTCCGAAAGCGTCACCGAACTGCGCCGCCGCGCCGGGCGGGTCACGTCAGGCCGGCTGCGCCGCCGGCGCGCCGAGGTCACGCATGAGGTCGCCGACAACGCGCTCGAACAGCGGCGCGCTCTCCGCGGCCCGGATCCGCCCGGCCCGTACATAGCCGCGCAGCACGAGCGGCGCGAGCGAGTGCGCCTTGCCGGTTTCGGCCGATGTGAATAGGTAGAAATTGCGGCGCGGACTGATCCATCGCAGTCGAACGCGCTCAACCTGCTCGCCGGTGTAGAGGTCGAACCACGAGCCGCGCTCCCAGTCCTCGATCATCTGGTCGATCTGCGCGTCAGACAACTGCTCGATCGGAATCATCTCCTCCGGCGCCACCGTGGGCGGCGAATCGAGCACGTTCACATCGGCATTGTTGGCCGCCGCGGCACTGCGCACCACCGATGCCGGAATGGTCAGCGGTCCCTCGTCAAAATCGTCCGCCGATGGCGGCGGTGGCTCGACGATCTTGACTTCGTCGAGGCGCTTCTTCAGGACGCCGGCATCGACCGGCGGCGGCGCACCGTAGGCCACTTCGAGCGCTTTGACGGCCTGGGCATGCGAGCCCATCAGGCGGGTAAAGAACTCCTGGGTCTGCGTCGGTGACTGCTCGATCAGCTGCAGACCTTCGCGCACCGTATTCAGCACGGCGGGAATCGTTTTGACCAGCCGCTTGCGGTCGTCGGGATTGATCTTCGGCTGCACGCTCCAGACCAGCTCAGGCACCGTGTCGCGGAATTTCTTGGCGTAATCCGGCTGGCTGCGTTCGCGCAGCGTTGCCGCAACGAGCACCTTGACCCAGGTGTCGAGTAGAAACTCGCGCAGGTACGACTCGAGCTGCACGCCGTCGAAGGCACGGCGCACGCCGATCGCCGCGTTGATCGCCATGACCTCGCGGGTCTCGGCTTCCTCGAGCGCCCGCTTGGCCCGGGTGATCGGGTCATCGTCGCGCACGCGCTCTTCGTTCAGATATTTCTCGAACTCGTCGAGCGCCTTCTCGAAGATCGACGGCCCTTCGTTGATGGCCACGACGACGGTATCGACCGCCTTGTTGACTTCGACCAGATACCGCTGGTTTTCGTCGCCCTCCGGGATCCAGCCGATGGCCGTGCTGGCGATCCGGTCCATCAAGCGCCGCGCCGGCTGCAAGGGCGAAACGAACAGATCCGAATCCGACAGCGCGACCTTCATGATCGGGAACTGCAGCCGCGACAGCGCGGTCTTGATCTCGGCCGGAAGGTGCTTGTCCTGATGGATCCGATCGAACAGCATGCCGACCAGCTCGATCACCAGCTTGTCGATCTGCTTGGTCGCGCGCTCCGACACGTGCGCGCGCAGCTGCGCCTCATCGCGCTCGCTGATGGCCGTGGCGGTGGCCGATCCGCTGCGCGCGGCGACGGCCGCCAGCGCGTTGAGCCGCTGGACCTCGTTGATCGAAGCGAGCAGCCCGGGGTCGATCGCCGCAAACTGCACCGGCGTGCCAGCGGCGACCGCCGCGCCTTGCGGCGCTGTAAACATGCCGGTGTTGCCAAACGATGCCGCCCCTGGAGCCACCGGCGTGGCCGGCACTGCCAAATCGGCGCGATCGAACAGCGGCTGCGGCGGTATCGCAGTGGCGGGCGCTACCGGAACACCATGCGGCGTCGCACCGGCTAGCGGCACCTGCATCCGCTGATACAGCGCATTGAGCAGCTGCTCCGCGGTGGCGCCGGTGATTGCACCCACGGCCGCGCCACCCTGCGACGGTCGGCCGGCGGCGACGAAAGTGTTGCGGAAACCGGCCATCGAGTTCTTGAAAGCGGCCGCTGCACCGGTGGTGCGCTCCTCGACCCCCTGCTCCTGCAGGCTCCGGTTCAACTCGACGTACAGGTCGGTCAGCGGGCGCCCGAGCGCGCCTTCGAACGCCTTGACCACAGTCAGGCGCTGATCGCCCTTGAAGCCGAGCTTGTCGACCGCTTCGCCGAGGGCGCGACAGAAGCGCAGCGGATTAAACGGGTTCTCGCGATCGTTCAGTCCCGGCACGCTGAGCACGACCGCAAGCCGCTGCGTCAGCGGCTTGTAATGCTCGTCGGCCGCGTTGCGTATCCGCGCCGCGAACCGATCGAGCATCATGTTCTCTTCCATCTGGTCGTAGTCGACCAGCGACAGCGATGCGGCCGGCGTGCCGTCTGCCTTTTCCTTGGCCGCCTTGGCATCGCGATCGGCGTGGAACAGATCGTCGACCGCGTTGTCGATCTCGCGCTCGACTGCTGAAAAGAAGGTGCTCGAAAACTCGCGCTGGTCGACCAGCAGACGTCGTACCGATTTTTTCAGCGTTCCGGACGTCTCCGCATCCGCGTCGATCACCTGGATTGCGTCGCGCGCTGCAGTCGGCAACAGCGGATCGAGCGTGCTGCGCATCGTGGCGCGCAATGCGACCAGGGCGCGCTGCGCATTGGCGCGGCTCGCCCGCCCGGAACCCGCTGTGGTTGTCGTACTGCTCATTCGGACCTTCATGCCTCACGCACGCGCGGCCGCAAGGGTAGCCCATCCCAGGCCCGCGGGTCACGCTGTTACCGCGGCGCCGGAAGTGCCGAGCCGCCCGGGGCGTGCGGTCCGCGCGGCGCGTTCCACCATGCCGCCCACAAGGCAAGCTTCTCGTCGAGGCCGCGGGCGGCATGCGCGGGACTGGTGGAAGGTAGCACCCGGGTCACGAGCCCCGCTTGGTCGAAAAGGGGCCGAAATCGACCGGCTGCCATGCCATTGAAAGCCACCGTGTAGAGCGCCGGCGCCCGTCGCCGCAACCCCCGCAGCGCATTGGGGCTGCCCTTGCGGATCGCCGCGTCGCCACTACCCGGCCGAACGCAGGCGCCATAGACGTCCCAGATCCCCACCCGGTGAGCGAGTACCCGCCGCGTGCGCTCCTCGTAGGGCAGCGCCTCCAGCGGCTCGCGCAGCAGCCGGCCGAGGATGACCCAGAACTGGTTGCGCGGATGGGCGTAGTACTGACCGGCCGCTAGCGAAGCCACCGAGGGAAAGCTGCCGAGGATCAGCCGCTCGATTCCGGCATCGATGATCGGCGGAAAGCCGCGCAGGCGCGTTTTCGCAGGGCTGCGGGCACGCGGCTGCGCGGACGCGCCGTCAGCCCGACTGCGCATCCAGCAGCAGGCGATTGACGCGGCGGACGAACGCCGCCGGGTCGTCGAGCTGTCCGCCCTCGGCGAGCACCGCCTGGTCGAGCAGCAGCTGCGGCCAGTCGGCCAGGTCGGCCCCCAGACCTTTCAGCCGCACGACCAGCGGATGACGCGGATTGAGTTCGAGAATCGGGCGCGCCTGCGGCACTTTCTGGCCGGCTGCCTTTAGCAAGCGCTGCAGATGCGCGCTGGGATCGTGCTCGTCGCTGACCAGGCAGGCGGCCGAATCGGTGAGACGGAACGTGATTCGCACGTCCTTGACCTGCTCGCCCAGCGCCGTCTTGATTCGCTCAACGAGGTCCTGGAACTCGCCGGAGGTCTGCGCCTGCTCGGCCTTCTCAGCTTCGTCGGCCAGCGCGCCGAGCTCGAGGCCGCCCTTGGCCACCGAAGCCAGCGGCTTGCCGTCGAACTCGTGCAGGAACGACAGCATCCACTCGTCGACGCGGTCGACCAGCAGCAGCACTTCGATGCCCTTCCTGCGGAAGATTTCGAGGTGGGGACTGGCGCTGGCCGCCTCGAGCGAATCGGCGGTCACGTAGTAGATCTTGTCCTGCCCGTCCTTCATGCGTCCGACATAGTCGCGCAGCGACACGGTCTGCCCGGCCGCAGACTCGTGCGTCGAGGCAAAGCGCAGCAACGCGGCGATGCGATCGCGATGCGTCGCGTCGTCGGCCAACCCCTCTTTCATCACCTGGCCGAATTCGGTCCAGAACGTCGCGTATTTCTCCTTCTGATTTTCGGCGAGGTCCTCGAGCAGCGACAGCACTCGCTTGGTCGATCCCTCGCGGATCGCGCGGACGTCACGGCTTTCCTGCAGGATCTCGCGCGACACGTTCAGCGGCAGGTCGTTGCTGTCGACGACGCCGCGCACGAATCGCAGGTACGGCGGCATCAGCTGCTCGGCGTCGTCCATGATGAAGACGCGCCGCACGTAGAGCCGGATGCCGTGGCGGTGGTTGCGGTCCCACAGATCGAACGGGGCGCGCGCCGGCAGGTACAGCAGCTGCGTGTACTCGGTGCGGCCCTCGACCCGGCTGTGCGTCCAGGCCAGCGGTTCGCCAAAATCGTGCGAGACGTGTCGGAAGAACTCCTGGTACTGCGCCTCGGTTATCTCGTTCTTTGGACGCGCCCACAGCGCACTCGCCTGGTTGACGGTCTCGTCCTCGCTGCCCGCAACCATCTCGCCCTTGTCCTTGTCCCAGGACTCCTTGCGCATTTTGATCGGCGCCGAGATATGGTCCGAGTACTTCGCGATGATCGACTTCAGCGCGGCGCCGTTCAGCAGATCGTCCTCGCCCTCGCGCAGGTGCAGCGTCACGTCGGTCCCGCTTTCGTCGCGTTGCGCCGGCTCGACGGTGAATTCACCGCCGCCGTCGCTTTCCCAGCGGACCGCGTCGTCGCTCGCTGTTCCGGCGCGGCGGGTGACGACGGTGACCCGATCGGCCACGATGAAGCTCGAGTAGAACCCGACGCCGAACTGACCGATCAGCTGCGCATCCCGCTGCTGGTCGCCGGTCAGTTGCGCGAAAAACTCGCGCGTGCCCGACTTCGCGATCGTTCCCAGATGTTCGATCGTCTCCTGGCGCGTCATGCCGATGCCGTTATCGGACACCGTGATCGTGCGCGCCGACCGGTCATGCGTGACGCGGATAGCAAGTTCGGCGTGTCCTTCGAGCAGCTCCGGCCGTCCGATAGCCTCGAAACGCAGCCTGTCGAGCGCATCGGATGCGTTGCTGATCAGCTCGCGCAGGAAGATCTGTTTGTTGCTGTACAGCGAATGAATCATCAGCTGCAGCAGTTGCTTGACTTCGGCCTGGAAGCCGAGGGTTTGTTTCGGGGCAGTCTCAGTTGCCTGCATCAAGAGCTCCTGTCGGAAATCCGGCCGATCGATCGCGGCCGCCGTCGAGGGAATGTGGTCGAAACTCGAATTATCAAGCTTCGCTGAAGCCCGCGGCAGGCTGAACGCGGCACGTCCGGCGCCGGCGACGCGGCCGACGCGACGCTCGCGCGGTATCGTACGGACGTTCCGATATCGCGACGATGCGCCGGCACGACGGCGCCCGTTCAGGGGTGTGCATCCGCCATGCGTGAAAACCGACTGCGTGCGCTGTGGACCGAGGATCGTGCCGCGATCAATGGCTGGCTCGCGATCCCCAGCCCGTTCTCCGCCGAAATCATGGCGCACCAGGGTTGGGACTCACTGACCATCGACCTGCAGCATGGCGTGATCGATTACCAGGCGGCTGTCTCGATGCTGACGGCGATCTCGACGACGCAGACGGTTCCAGTCGTGCGGGTGCCGTGGCTGGAGCCCGGCATCCTGATGAAGTCGCTGGATGCCGGCGCCTATGGCGTGATCTGCCCGATGGTCAACACGCGCGACGATGCCGCGCGCTTCATCGCCTGGACCAGCTACGCACCGCGCGGCACGCGCAGCTTCGGCCCGGTGCGCGCGCTGTTGTACGGTGGCGCGGACTATCCGCAGCACGCCGATCGGACCATCGTGCGTTTCGCGATGATCGAAACCGCGCAGGCACTCGACAACCTGGACTCGATCCTGTCGGTCGAAGGCCTGGATGCGATCTATATCGGACCGTCGGACCTGTCGCTGGCACTCGGGTGCAAGCCGGCGTTCGATGAAGTCGATCCGCCGGTGGCGGCTGCCATCGATCACATCCTGGCGCGAGCCCAGGCGCACAAGGTGGTGGCGGGCATCCACAACGGCAGTCCCGAGGTGGCTCGCGGGCGCGTCGCCAAGGGCTTCCGCTTCGTGACAGTGGGATCGGATGCCCGGCTGATGGCCGCCGGCTCGCAGCAGGCGCTGGCCCGCATGCGCGAGTGATCGCGCGGTTCGCCCTACAGCAGCGCGCGCCCGACTGTCGCGACCAGCGAGGTGATCACGCCGAGCGTCAGGTTGACCACGACGAGCCGGCGGATCGTGTCCAGATGGCTTGCCGCAATCGGCCAGTCCGACATCGCCACGGCGGTGACCAGCCGCGGGAACGGGCCGAACCGGATGCGCAGGAAGATCGCGACCATCAGCAGACCCAGCGCCAGCATCGCATGCACCGACACGTGCGCCGCGCCGAAGCCGCCGGCACCGAGAATGAGGCCGAGGCCGCTAGCCACGATCGCGATGATGGCGAGCGTGACCCAGTAGAAGAAGCGCTGCAGGACGTTCGCCAGCAGCGGCAGTCGCTGCGGCGGAGGCAGCTGCGCGATCGCTGCCGGCCGCACAGCGAAGTGCAGCACCGCCATGCCGCCGACCCAGACCATCACACCGATCAGGTGGACGAACAGCAGCAACGTATACAGCAATCGCATCAGTCGGGCAGCCTGAGCAAGGCGAACGGCGGCTTGAGTTTCGAATCGACCAGCTTGCCCTTGCGCGCGCGATGCCCGCGCTGCGCCTCGAGTGCCGCGCCGACCAGCCGGACTTCGACCGGCTTGCCGGCAGAACCCCGCGTGGCCCGCAGGAGTGCACCTGCCCCGATCGGCTGCGCGGCAAGCAGTGTCTCGCCTTCGTCGAGATCCATCAGCGTCACGCCGCGTCCACCCCCCGACAACGCCTTGATCTCGGTCGCGTCGAACACCAACACGCGCCCGCGGCTCGACAGGCATGCGATCTGGCGATCGGTCGCCGGCTGGACGATCTCCGGCCGTAGCGGCTCGGCGCCCTCTTCGACCGTGATGAACTGCTTGCCGGCTTTTTGCCGCGACACCATGTCGCCCAGCATCGCCGCGAATCCGTAGCCGTTACCGGTCGCGATCAGCAACGGTAGGTCCGACGGACCCGCCACATAGCCGACCAGCCGCGTGCCGGGCTCGAGATCGATCATCGAGCTGACCGGCGCTCCGTCACCACGTGCCGGCGGCAACTGGGAAACCGGCTCCGAATAGACGCGACCGTTGCTGCCGACCGCGATCAGCTGGTCGACGCTGCGACACTCGAACGCGCGGTACAGCGCATCGCCGGTCTTGAAGGTGAACTGCGTGGCATCGTGGCCGTGGCCCGAGCGGGAGCGCACGAAACCCTTCTCGGACACGATCACCGTTACCGGTTCGTCGATCAACCTGACCTCGACCGCTGCACGCTCCGCCTGCGCGATCAGCGTGCGCCGTGCGTCCCCGTACTTCTTCGAGTCGTCCTCGATTTCGGCACCTACCTGCCGGCGCAGCGCCGCATCGGAGCCCAGCAGCTTGCGCAGCGAAGCCTCGTCCTTGCGCAGCTGGGTGAGTTCCTGTTCGAGCTTGATGCCCTCGAGCCGAGCCAGCTGTCGCAGGCGAATTTCGAGGATGTCCTCGGCCTGCCGCTCGGTCAGCTTGAACGCCTTGATCAGGTCGGGCTTCGGTTCGTCCGAGTTGCGGATCAGCTTGATGACCTTGTCAATCGAGAGCAGGACGATCTGCCGGCCCTCGAGGATATGGATGCGGTCCTGGACCTTCTGCAGCCGGAACTGCGACCGGCGCCGCACCGTGTCGACCCGGAACTCGATCCATTCGAGCAGGATTTCGAGCAGCGGCTTGCAGCGCGGGCGCCCGTCGCGGCCGATCATCACCAGGTTGACCGGTACGCTGCCCTCGAGGCTCGTCTGCGCGAGCAGCGTTCGCACGAACTCGTCGCGGTCGATCCTTGACGTGCGCGGTTCCAGGACGATGCGGACCGCGGCGTCTTTGCCCGATTCGTCGCGCACCGTGTCGAGCATCGCCAGAATCATCTGCTTGGTCTGCTGCTGTTCGGGCGCCAGCGCCTTCTTGCCAGCCCTGACCTTCGGGTTGGTCAGTTCCTCGATCTCTTCGAGCACGCGTTGTGCGGAGGTCGAAGGAGGCAGTTCGCGCACCACGAGCTGCCACTGTCCGCGCGCCAGGTCCTCGAACTCGTAGCGCGCGCGCACCTTCAGACTGCCGCGTCCGCTGACGTACAACTCGCGCAGGTCGTCGGGCGACGAGATGATCTGTCCGCCTGCCGCGAAGTCCGGTCCGGGCAGCTTCGCCATCAGCTCGTCCAGCCCCGCCTTGCGGTTGGCAAGCAACAACAAGGCCGCCGCAGCCACTTCGCGCAGGTTGTGCGAAGGCACTTCGGTAGCCATCCCGACTGCGATGCCGGAGGCGCCATTCAACAGCACGAACGGCAGGCGAGCCGGCAGCAGCCTCGGCTCCTGCGTCGAACCGTCGTAGTTCGGCATAAAGTCGACGGTGCCTTCGCCGATCTCGTCGAGCAGCAGCCGTGCGATCGGCGTCAGCCGCGCTTCGGTGTAGCGCATCGCGGCCGCGCCGTCGCCGTCGCGGCTGCCGAAGTTGCCCTGCCCATCGATCAGCGGATAGCGCAGCGTGAACGCCTGCGCCATGCGCACCAGGGCGTCATAAGCGGCCTGGTCGCCGTGGGGATGAAACCGGCCCAGCACGTCACCGACGACGCGCGCGGATTTGACGGGCCTCGCGCCAGCGGCGAGTCCCATTTCGTTCATCGCATAGAGAATCCGACGCTGGACCGGCTTCTGCCCATCGGCGCCATCGGGCAACGCGCGACCCTTGACGACCGAGATTGCGTAGTCGAGGTAGGCGCGCTGGGCGAAATCAGCCAGCGTTAGCGCGTCGTTGGAATCGCCGCCGCCGGGCGGGAATAAGGTCTGTTGTTCGAGCATCGGGAGGATTTTACGGGCTGCGATGGCGGTAGCCTGGTCTGCAGTCGCTGCGCGGCGGCACTTCTTCGTCGTTCCACGACCGACGCTGACGGCGCGGGCCGGTGACTTTCTTTGTCTTGCCAGTCTTGCCAAAGAAAGTGGGCAAAGAAACGCGCGCCTACGAAGGCGCCCCTGCAGGGTGCCCTGTGCTGCTCGCGGTCGCGGGCGGGCCTGCAAACTCGCGCCTTACAGGCGCTCAGACAGGCAGGCCCTCAAAGACTCCCGCGCCCCTGCGCTGCGCGGCGCCTTCGAAGGCATCCAACGGCGTCGCGTTGAACGAGGTTGCTTACGGCGCTGGCACGGCGACGGGGTGAGTCCGCTCGGGGACGCCGCGGCGGTGCGCGGCGGCTGCGGGGCTGTGCCGGGCGTGTGTTTGAGCCCGTGGCACGCGCAGCGTGATCGGGCGAGTTTCGCGCCTGGCCCGCTGACGCTGCGCAGCGCAAGGGCAGCCGGAGCGCAGCGGAGGCCGGCCGCGTGCGGTCGCCTTTCTTTGGTGACTTTCTTTGGCGAAGCAAAGAAAGTCACTCGCCTGCCGGGCGACCCCGGCGCGGACGTGGAAACGTTGAAGACCGAGCGGCCGCGAACCAAGCGCTACGCCCTACACGCGGCAGCCTTCGGCGTAGCGCATATACCGCTCGCGCGCCAACGTGGCGACCGGCCCGATCGGCAGAGTGCGCTGCCCGTATCGCGTGCAGGGCATCACCTTGCCGTAGTTGCCGGTACTGAAGATCTCTGCCGCAGCGTCCAGTTCGTCCGCTGCCACAACGCGCTGCTCGACGCCGATGCCGGCTTCAGCCAGCAACGCGATGACGCGTGCGCGTGTGATGCCGGCGAGGAACGTACCGTTGGCGGCCGGTGTGACGACGGTCCCGCCCGACGTCACGAAGAAAAGATTGGCGGTCGCGAACTCCGCGACGTTGCCATCGGGGTCGAGTACGACCGCGTTCTGGTAGCCGTCCGCGGCCGCCTCGCGCAGCGCACGCGCGACATTGGGATACAGCGCCGAGGCCTTGGCATCGGTCGTGGCCGCCAATGGCGACGGCCGCCTGCGCTGCGACAGGTGCGCCGAGAACCCCTCGAACGGCGGCAGCGGCGCCTCGAACAGCGACATCGCGAAAGCCGACTTTTCGGGCACTAGCAGCCCCGAGGTCGCGAACACCAGCGGACGAATGTACAGATCGGCCTCTGCCGGAAAGCGATGGATGCCCTCGATCGCGAGCCGCATCATTTCGTCGATCGGAGTCTCGAGCTGCAATCCCATGCGCTGCGCCGAGTCGTAGGTGCGCTGGCAGTGCGCGCGCAGGTCGGGCGCCATCCGGTGAATCGACCGCGCGCCGTCGAATATCGACGAGCCGAGCCACACACTGTGATCCATCGCACCGATCAGTGGCACGTTGCCATCGCGCCACACGCCTTCGAACCAGGTCGTGTACAGGGGCGGCTCCGCCGTCAGTGCATCAGCGAACGTTCGCGTCCGACACCGCGCCGGTCGATGAACAGCTTGATGAAGTCATCGGCGGGCATCGGCCGCGCGAAAAGATAGCCTTGCGCAGCATCGCATCCCAGGTGCTGCATCCACGTCTGCTGCGCCTGCGTCTCGATGCCTTCTGCGGTGACGCTGATGCCGAGCGAGCGCGCCATCTCGATGACCGCCTTGACGATGGTCAGCGTGCGAGCGTCGCGCATGCACTCGACGGTGAAGCTGCGGTCGATCTTCAGGCGGTGGATCGGCAGGTCGCGCAGGTGAGAGAGGCTCGAAAATCCGACGCCGAAGTCGTCGAGCGCGAGCCGCACGCCGGCGTTGCGCATCCGAACGAGGTTCTCGCGCGACACCGCCGAGGTATCGAGCAAGCCGGTCTCGGTCACTTCGACCTCGATCTCGGTTGGCGCCACGTCGTAGGCGTTCAGCACATCGAGCAGTCCCTCGACGCAACCGAGCTGGCGCAACTGGACGCCCGACATGTTGATCGATACCGGCGGGATGTCGAGCTGCATGTGGCGCCACTCCTGACGACACCGGCATGCTTCGCGTAACACCCAGTCACCCAGCCCGACGATCAGCCCTGATTCCTCGGCGATTGGAATGAATTCGGCGGGGGAGATGTCGCCCAGCTCGGCGTCGCGCCAGCGGATCAACGCTTCGGCTCCGACCATCTTGCCGTCGGTCAGCGACACCAGCGGCTGGAAGAACAGCTTGAAGTCACGCGACTCGACCGCCTTGCGCAGACGCTGTTCGAGGCGCAGACGCAGATCGACCCGGCGCGCGACCGTCTGAGTGTAGAAGGCATACGTCCGGCGCCCACTGTCCTTGGCCTGGTACATCGCCGCGTCCGCTGCATTCAGCAGTGAATCGAGGTCGATGCCGTCCTGCGGAAAGAAACTGATGCCGACCGACGCCGTGACCGTGATCTCCATGCCGAGGATACGGGCCGGCTCGGCGATCGAATCGATCAGCCGGCGCGCAACGTCGACCGCCGCGTCGGGGCGCTGCAGATCGACGAGAAGAACGACCAATTCGTCGCCTCCGCGCCGCCCGATCAGGTGCGGGTCGCCGACGATGTCGCGCATGCGGCTGGCAACGATCGCGAGCATCTCGTCGCCGACCCGGTGTCCGTAACCATTGTTCAGCAGGCGGAAGTTGTCCAGGTCGATGAACAGCAGCGAGCAGCGCTTGCCGGCCGCATAAGACGTCGCGAGCAGCCGGCCGGCGCGTTCATCGAAGGTCTGCCGATTCGACAGCTGGGTGAGCGCGTCGACGGTGGCCAGACGCTCGATGCGTTCCTGTGCGCGGATCTGGTCGGTGATGTTCTTGCCGATGCCGCGATAGCCTTGAAAATTCCCGTCGGCGTCGAATACCGGATCACCACTGGTCAGGTAGTAAACCAGGGAGCCGTCCGGCATCCAGCGACGGAACATGACGTCGCGAAACGGACGGCGAGCCATCAGCGTTGCCCGGTGCTCGTCCCACGACGACGGCTGAATCAGTTCGCCCGGCAGCTCCCAGCGGTGCTTGCCGATTACCTCGTCATCGCTGAGTCCGAAGGAGCCCCGCGCGCCCTGCCGCAGCTGGGTGAAGCGCAGGTTCTCGTCCATCTCCCAGTACCAGTCCGACGACAGCTCCGTCAGTGCTCGGAAGCGCGCCTCACTGTCGGAGATACGGGCGATCAGCGACTCGCGTTCGGTCACGTCCCAGGCGAGTCCGCGATAACCAAGGTATTCGCCGCGTTCGAACACCGGCTGCCCGGCCAGTTCGTAGTAGGAGACGTCGGGATCGTTGCGCAGTTTCAGCTTGACGTTGCGGAACGATTCGCGCCGGGCGACCCGATCGCGCAACGCGTTCCAATCGATCGGAAACGCCGGATCAATGTGATCGAACTCCCAGAAGCGGCGGTTCAGAGTCCACTCGGCGACGCGCTGCTGATTGGTCGGATCGCCGCGGACCGACGTCACGCGCAGTTCGCTGTCAGTCTCCCAATACCACTCGGTGGCCAGCATGGTGAGAGCGCGGAATCGCTCCTCGCTGCGCCGCAGAGCCGTCACGATGTCCTCGCGCTCGGTGACGTCGCGACCCGCACCGTAGTAGCCCTGAAACTGCCCTTTCTCATCGAAGATCGGCTTGCCGGTCACTGCAACCCACATCGGCGTGCCGTCGCCGCGGCGCGCCCGGTAGGTGAACCATGGGAACGGCTGTCGGTGCGCGAGGTGCGTCCGGTATTCGGCGTACTGGTTGGGATCGGCCTCGAAACCCGGCATGTCCTCGTGACGCCGGCCGATCAGCTGGTCGGGGGATGCCTTGACGTGCAGCTCCATCGCTGCCGAGAACTCGATGAAGCGCCCTTCCACGTCCTGCCGCCAGAACCAGTCGTAGGTAAGGTCCGCCAGGTCGTCGATAAGCTTGCGACGCTGAGTCAGCTCGTGATCGATGACCTTCTGCTCGGTCACATCGCTGCGGAAGCAGATGATGCCGCCGCTGGCCGTGCGGCAATCGGTCATCAGCATCCAGCGGCCACGGTGATGCCGGACGACCTCGCTCACCTGGGATCCGCTCCGCCGGCGCCGCTCGCCGTCCGCGACGAACTGCTCGATCGTGCGGCCGTCGACGATGTCGGCTGGCGCAACCTCGTAATACGCCGTCATCAGGTCGCGATAGGTGCGACCGGGCTGCAGCTGGTCTGCGACTTCTGGATACAGCGCACGATAGGCATCGTTGCATCCGATCAGCCGATCCTCGGCGTCGTACAGAGCGACACCGACCTTCATCGTCTCGATCGACTGTTCCCACAGGCGCGCGCGCGACCGCGCCTGCCGCTGGATGAACTGCGCGTGCGCCAGCCAGCCAACCAGAAACGTGCCCAGCACGCCCGCGACCACGCTATGCGACCACTCAAGCGCGTGCATCGCGGCCGGGTTGGAGGCGCGTACGCCATCCGGCAACAGCCATGACATGGCGAGCGTGCCCAACAGTGCAATGGCGAGCGCCCCGACCGTCCAGCGCAACCAGCCAAGACTCGGCGCGTCATGCAGCGCATCCGCCGTCAGCGGTGCGCCTGACGAACCAGCAGGGGTCGAGGCTTCCTTCATCGGTGGAGCGGGCCGCCGAGGCCTCCGCGTGGGAATCGCGCGCAAGTATGCACGCACAAACGGCCGATCAGTACACCCGGGTTACGGCAGTAAGTGGCCAATCTCCGCCCTGTTCCCTCAGACGTCAGCTTCGGCTTCGTTGCCGTGCTCTTCGAGCCAGGCGCGCCGCGCCTGGCTCTCGGCGCGCCCCATCAACATGGTCAGCGTGGATGCAGTGCGTTCGGCGGGCAAGTCGCCGAGCCCGACGCGCAGCAGTCGCCGCGTGTCGGGGTTCATCGTGGTTTCCCACAACTGGGCCGGGCTCATCTCTCCCAGTCCCTTGAAGCGGGCGATGCTCCATGCACTTTCCTTCACGCCTTCATCGCCGAGTTTTACCAGCGTCGCGTCGAGTTCGGCGTCGTCCAAGCAGTACAGGCGCCGCGCGGGACGCTTGCCCTGCGCCGCAACATCGACCCGGTAAAGCGGCGGTCGCGCGACATGAATGTGTCCGCGGTCGACCAGCTGCGGGAAGTGACGGAAGAACAGCGTCAACAGCAGCACCTGGATGTGCGAGCCGTCGACATCGGCATCCGCGAGGATGCAGACCTTGCCGTACCGCAGGCCGTCCAGGCTGATCGTGTCGTCGCGACCATGCGGATCAACGCCGATCGCGACCGCCATGTCGTGCACTTCGGCGTTGCCGAACAGCCGGTCGCGGTCGACCTCCCACGTATTGAGCACCTTGCCGCGCAGCGGAAGAATTGCCTGGAACTCTTTGTCTCGACCCATTTTGGCGGAGCCCCCCGCCGAATCGCCTTCGACCAGGAAAAGCTCGTTGCGCGCCAGCTCGGTCGACTCGCAATCGGTCAGCTTGCCAGGCAGCACGGCGACGGCCGAGCCTTTCCTCTTTTCTACTTTCTGCCCGGCCCGCGCGCGCGCCTGCGCCTGCCGGATAACGAGTTCAGCGAGTTGACGTCCTTCATTGGGGTGCTGGTTGAGCCAGAACTCCAGCTGCGGCCTGACGAAGGAGGCGACGAGGCGCAGCGCGTCGCGGCTGTTGAGCCGCTCCTTGATCTGCCCCTGGAACTGCGGATCGAGCACCTTTGCGGACAGCACGAAACTGGCGCGCGCAAACACGTCCTCGGGCAGCAGCTTGACTCCCTTCGGCAGCAGACCGTGGGCATCGACGAAAGCGCGCACGGCCCCAAACAATCCCTCGCGCAGCCCGGCTTCGTGCGTGCCGCCGGCCGAGGTTGGGATCAGGTTGACATACGACTCGCGCGTGACTGCACCGTCTTCGGTCCAAACGACGACCCACGCCGCGCCCTCGCCCTCAGCGTACGTGTCGTCGTCGGCGCCGGCATAGCCGCTCGACTCGAACGGCGGCAGCAGCGGCTCTTCACCAAGCGAGCCCAGCAGGTATTCGAGCAGCCCGCCCTGGTAAAGCCAACGCTGCTGAGCACCCGACTTCTCGACGGTCAGTGTCACCATGGTGCCGGGCAGCAGCACGGCCTTGCTGCGCAGCAGCCGTTCCAGTTCATCGAGAGGAACTTGGGCAGAGTCGAAGTATTTCGGATTCGGCCACGCGCGCACGCGCGTCCCGCTGGCGGGCGCTTGCGATTTTGCGGCGACCGATTTCAGGCGCTGACTGACCTCACCGTCGGCGAATCCGACCGTGTGCACCTTGCCGTCGCGCCAGACCGTCACCTCCAGACGGGACGACAGCGCGTTGGTGACCGACACGCCGACGCCGTGCAGCCCTCCGGCGAACGAATAGGCGCCGCCTGCGCGCTTGTCGAACTTGCCGCCGGCGTGCAGTCGCGTGAACACGATTTCGACGACCGGCAGCTTTTCTTCCGGATGCAGACCGACCGGTATGCCGCGGCCGTCATCTTCGACGCTCACTGCACCGTCGCTATGCAGCGTGACGTCGATCCGATGTCCGAAGCCCGCAAGGATCTCGTCGGATGCGTTGTCGATCGCCTCCTGGATGATGTGCAGCGGGCTGTCGGTGCGCGTGTACATGCCGGGACGCTGCCGAACCGGCTCCAGTCCCTTGAGGACGCGAATCGAGGCCTCGCCGTAGTCGGCGGCCCGTCGGGTCTCAGCGCGCGGCTTGCCGGCCATCAATTCGCATCGTCAGAAGGTTGTTGTCACGCGTTGTGCAGAGTCCCACCACGGCATCGCGCGCGGATTCTACGGGAGACGATTTGATACTGGAGGCGCTCTGTGCGCGCGTCCCCCCGCCGGGAATTGAACCCAGATCTAGCGCTTAGGAGGCACTTGTTCTATCCGTTGAACTACGGGGAGCGCGGGCAGTATAGCTATGGCTCTCGCATCGACGCTAAGCTCCACCCTCCAACCGGTGCTCAGGCCCTACATGCCCTCGATCCAGGCCAATTTCGACAGTCTGTTCCGCTACGGCGGCGCGGCGATCATCGCGATCGGCGTGTTAATGGTGCTGTACCCGTTCCTGTCGGCGATGCTGTTTGCCGGTGTTCTTGCGATCGCCACCTGGCCGGTTTTCGAGCGGGTGCGGCACGCGGTAGGCGGTAACGCGACACTGGCCGCGACCGCCATGCTGGTGCTCATCATGGTGCTGGTGATCATCCCGATCACGTTGCTGTCGGCCGCCGCTGCGGACCAGATTCCGGCGCTAGTTGCACTATTCAAGGGCTGGACGCAGGGCGGGCTGCATTCCCCCGAACAGCTGAAGAAGATCCCGCTGGTCGGCGAGCGCCTCTTCGCGCAGATCGAAGCGCTACTGATCGACCGCGCTCAGCTGGCCGCCCTGCTGCAGAAAGCGATCGAGCCGGCGGGACGGGTGGCGCTGGCCTTTGTGCGGGTGCTGGGCGACGGCATCCTGCAGCTGTTGCTGGTTGCGTTCATCGTCTTCTTCTACTACCGCGATGGAGATCGCATCACGACGCTGACTCGTCGCGTGATGGACCGGCTGTCCGGACATCTGAGTTCGGAAGTACTGACGATCGTCACCGGCACGACGCGCAGCGTCGTCATCGGGATCGTCGGCACAGCGGCGGCGCAGGGGTTGGTGGCACTCATCGGCTTTTTGATCGCTGGCGTTCCCGGCGCCTTCATGCTTGCCGTGGGGACTTTCGTTCTGTCGGTGGTGCCGATGGGTCCCGTGCTGCTGTGGGGTGGCGCAGCTATCTGGCTGTACACAGAGGGCGAAACAGGCTGGGCCATCTTCATGGTGATCTGGGGCGCAGTCGTGATCAGCAGCATCGACAACTTCCTCAAGCCGATTCTGATCGCGCGCGGCTCGACGTTGTCACTCGGAATGATCTTCCTCGGCGTGCTCGGCGGCGTGCTGGCGTTCGGATTCATCGGGGTGATCCTCGGCCCCGTGCTGCTCGCGCTTGGATTCGCGCTGGGCCGGGCCTGGATCAGCGCGCAGGAAGTGCGGGTGGCGGAGCCCGTGCCGCCCGGCGCCGTTGCTTCGGGTCCCGCTGCCGAGGCGGTCACTGATCCGACCTTCGCCGACCGCGCCTAGCTGCGCAACCAGTGCGTGCGGTAGTGCCTGAGTTCGTCGATCGATTCGTAGATGTCGGCGAGCGCTTCGTGCCGGCTCTTCTTCTCGAACGACCGATAGACCTCCGGGTTCCAGCGGCGCGCCAGTTCCTTGACGGTGCTGACGTCGAGATTGCGGTAGTGGAAGTACGCCTCCAGTTGCGGCATCCAGCGCGCCATGAACCGCCGATCCTGGCAGATCGAGTTGCCGCACATCGGCGATTTGCCGCGCGGCACGTGCAGCTGCAGGAATTCGACGATCAGCGCTGAGGCGGCTTCTTCGTCCACACGCGAGGCGCGAACCTTCTCGGTGAGTCCGGAGCGCCCGTGTGTCGCAGTGTTCCAGCTATCCATGCCGCCGAGCACCCGCTCGGATTGCCAGACGACCACGACCGGACCTTCGGCGATCACCTCGAGTTGGGCGTCGGTGACCACCGCGGCCACTTCGAGCACGCGGTCCGAATCCGGATTGAGTCCCGACATTTCCATGTCGACCCACACCAGGTTGGTCTCGCTGTAACGCTCGTGGCGAAAGGGGTTCTGCTCGGAGGGCTGTGACATAATTTGAAGCGTTCGATCGAGGCGTTGCGATCGAAGCTGCTCGGCGCGCGATTGTCGCATGGCTTGTTGCGCGCATTGCATCGTCGGTCGGGCCATTGCAACGCGCCGCTGCTTCCCGTTTTCATGCCCCAAGTCCTCTCGCTGTCGTTCGTCGGATTCCTGCTGTTGATGGTCGGCCTCAAATACTGGCTGGGCTGGCGGCAGGTGCGCCATGTCGGCGGACATGCGGCTGCCGTTCCGCCGCAATTCGCGGGCCGCGTCTCGCTGGACGCGCATCGCAAGGCAGCGGCGTACACGATCGCCAAGACGCGCCTCGCGCTGCTCGAAACCTCGATCACCGCCGCCGTGCTGGTTGCATTGACGCTGCTCGGCGGGCTGCAGTGGCTGGCCGATGCGCTCGACGCCTGGATTGGCCCGGGCTTCATCTACCAGCTGGCGTTCGTGGTGTGTGTCGCAGTGCTGCTCGGCTTGGTAGACCTGCCGTTCTCCTGGTATCGCCAGTTCCGCATCGAACAGCGGTTCGGCTTCAACCGGATGACGTTTGGGTTGTGGCTGACTGACCTCGGCAAGTCGTTCGTGCTCGCCGCGCTGCTCGGGCTGCCGCTGCTGGCCGCGATCATTGGCCTGATGCGCAGCGCGGGAAGTTACTGGTGGGTCTACGCGTGGCTGCTGTGGGTCGGCTTCAACGCGGTGGTGCTGGTCATCTATCCGACGCTGATTGCGCCGCTGTTCAACCGATTCGAGCCGCTAAAAGATGCCGGCCTGGCGCAGCGGATCGCCGAACTGCTGAGCCGGACCGGCTTTTCGAGCAAGGGCGTGTTCGTGATGGATGGCTCGCGCCGTTCGGCCCACGGCAATGCGTACTTCACTGGACTGGGACGAGCCAAGCGAATCGTCTTCTTCGATACGCTGGTCGAACGTTTGCAGCCGTCCGAAATCGAGGCCGTGCTCGCGCATGAACTCGGTCACTTCAAACTGAAGCACGTTGCCAAGCGACTCGTGTTTTCCTTCGTAGCGAGTCTGGCTGTGCTGGCGCTGCTGGGCTGGCTGGCCGGGCAGCCGTGGTTCTACACCGGCCTAGGTGTCGAGCCAGCGCTGGTGGGCGGCAACGAGGGCGTGGCGCTGGTGCTGTTCATGCTCGTGCTGCCCGTTTACACGTTCGCATTCGCACCGCTCGGCAGCTACCTGTCGCGCCGACACGAGTTCGAAGCCGACGCCTTCGCCGCCAAACATGCCTCTGCCGACGATCTGGTCACGGCACTGGTCAAGCTGTATGAGGACAACGCCTCGACGCTGACGCCCGATCCGATCCATTCGGCCTTTTACGACACCCATCCGCCCGCATCGTTGCGCGTGGAGCGGCTGACCGGTCTCGCGGCGGCATGACGTGATGTGCGCCGTCGCGCGCCCGGCCGCTCGCATCGGCGACAGGTTCGGCGCACGCGTGACGGCCACCTACGGCCGTCACAGCGCACTAGAGGATGATGATGGCGTCCTGTGGTCCGCGGTACGCCGCGGCCGCCGCAGCGACGTCGTCGTTGGTGACCGGGTGTCGGCGACGCGCGCGGGCCCGGGCCAGGCGGCAATCGAATCGATCGATCCCCGGGGCACGCTGCTGTATCGCGCGGATGCGTTCCGAACCAAGGAACTCGCCGCCAACGTCAACCAGGTGGTCATCGTCTTCGCCTCGCGGCCGACATTCAATCAGTGGTTCGTGTGGAAGGCACTGCTCGCCGCCCGCGCAGCCGGCATCGACGCCCTGGTCGTCCGCAATAAGGCGGACCTCGACGAAGGCGCGGCCGCAGCGCAGGCCACGCTGGACGAGATCGCGGCGCTCGGCTTGCGCACAGCGTCCGTGTCGGCACGCGCGCAGCCCGAACAGGCGATCGAAATCCTGCGCCCGCTACTGAGCGGGCACCGTTCGTTGCTCGTTGGCGAGTCTGGCATGGGCAAGTCCACGCTGCTCAACCTGCTCGTTCCCGATGCCCAGGCGCGGACGCGGGAATTTTCAGAGCGTCTGGACGGCGGCAAACAGACAACCACAGCGGCGCGCTGGTTCGCGCTGCCGGATGGCGGCGCTCTGGTCGACACTCCGGGATTTTCCGAGTTCGGTCTGGCACACGTCGATGCGAGCGCGCTAATGGACGGCTTTCCGGATTTCGCTCCGTACCTGGGACGATGTCGTTTTTTGGACTGCAGGCACTTGGCTGAACCCGATTGCACGGTCCGCAGCGCAGTGGCCGCGGGTGGCATCGCCCCAGCGCGCTACGAGTTCTATCGTCACCTGGTGCAGCAGGCGGCACGATGAAGCTGCTCGAGCGCGCGGACCATCTAGTGCTGGCGACGATCTGGGCCGAATCGCTGCGCGCGGCGGGAATCCGCTGCGAGCTTCGCAATACGAGTTTATCCGGTGCGATTGGGGAGATTCCGTTTCTCGAGTGCGCGCCGCAGCTGTGGATCGAACGCGATGCCGACGAGTCACGCGCGCGTGAAATCCTGCAGGAATTGCGACGCCCTTCGCAAGGACCGGCGTGGCGCTGCGCGGACTGTGGAGAAACATCCGAGCCGCAATTCGGCGCGTGCTGGCAGTGCGGTGCGGCCCGGCCGGCCTGATTGAGCGCGAGATCCTCGTCAGGAGATCCAGCGCGCCAGCGTCAGCAGCAGCAGCAGCGCGAGCCACAACAGTAACGAGCGCCAGACCAATCCAACGACGGAACGGACGGCCGACGGGCTAGGCTCGGCCAGGCCCGCGCCCTCGTTGCCGGCTTCGTCGAAATAACGGACGCTCTCGGCCTCGGGCATCAGTCGCAGGCCCAACGCTCCGCCGGCCGCGGCCAGGATCAGCGTGCGGGAGTCGGGCGATGGCAAGCCGTCCACTGGCGGCTCACGCGACACCTGACGCCAACAGTAAATGGCTCCTTCGAAGTCGCCGACGATGGCGTAGCCGAGTGCGGTGAGCCGAGCAGGAGCCCAGTCGATCCAGGCGAATGCACGGCGCGCGAAATCACCGAAACGATCGGGCGGGGTGGGTGGCGCGGGCGGCCGGTTCCAGACTCGTGCCGAGTGCTCCGCCAGGCGATAGAACACGGCACCCATCGGGCCGGGCAGCACGACGAACCAGAAGAACACCCCGAACACGTGTCGCTGGGCCAGCAGTAAGCCGTGTTCGATCGCCTGCCGTACGACCTCTTCCGATGTCAGGTCCGCTGCGCTGTAGGCGGGATCGCTTAGGCGCTTCCAGGCAGTCAGCTCACGACGCGCCGCGGCGAGGTCGCCATTGGCCAGCGCGATCTGGATTTCGGAGCCCCGATGGCTGAACTGGCGAAAGCCGAGCGCGAAATAAAGCACGGCTACGTTGAGCAGCAGGCCCAGCACCCAGCTGACCGAAACCAGCAGCGAATAGAGGAGGCCGACTGCCAGGGTCAGTCCAACGACGACCAGCAACCACGCGTAGAAACCGTGTCGTGGCCGACCGGCGTTCAGGTTGCTCTCGGCCCACGACGACACATGCCGGACCGACGCGTACACCGGGTTTTCGCTCGGCAGCGCGCGAAGCTGCTCGAGGAGCAGCGTGATCACCAGCGACAGCCAGGCCAATGACATTCTCCTTGCGCCGGATTGTAGGGGCGGTGGTGACTAAGGGCCTATGCGCGCAGCAGATGGTAAAGATTGCGCAGCATCGCGGCGGTTGCGCCCCAGATGAAGTATCGCCGCCCGCCCGCCTCATACGGCATCGCGTAGAAAGTGCGGGAGATGTCGTCCAGCGTAACGATGCGGCGCTCGTGATGCACCGGATCCATCAGGAATCCCAGCGGCACCTCGAAGGCCTCCGAGACCTCGAAGGTGTCCAGCGCCAATGAAACCGGCGGCTGGATCATGCCCACCACCGGTGTCACGCGATACCCGGTAATTGTTGTGTATTCGGGCAGCGTGCCAATCACCTCGACCCGCTCGGCGCGCAGGCCGATTTCTTCCTCGGTCTCGCGCAGCGCGGTCGCGATCGTGTTCGCATCGTGCTCTTCGACCCGTCCGCCGGGGAAACTGATCTGCCCCGCATGGTCAGTCAGGTGCGCAGTGCGCTGGGTCAGCAGCACCTGGACCTGGTCGCCGCGAACGACGAGCGGCATCAGCACGGCCGCCGGACGAGGCGCCACATCGATCTGGTACAGCCGCGGGTCCGACCGCAGTTCCGGCTGCCATTCGCCCGGCGCGGCGAAGCGCTCACGCAGTGCCACTGGCGTCAGTCGTCCGCGCGCCACGCTGCCGCCGCGGACGGCCGGGTCGTCGAACGTCGGATCCAGCGGAACGGATTCCGGATCGAACAGCGGGCGTGGCGGGGGAACCGAGGGCGCTGTCATCGTGCCGGCGCCTCCGTGCAATCGATCACAAACGCAAAGGGCCGCCCGGGGCGGCCCTGCCATGCAACCAACGTGACTACTCCGATGCCTCGGCGGAGGCCTTGTCCGCCGCGGCCTTGTCGGCCGCGCTCTTGTGCGACAGCTTTTCGCGAATGCGGGCCGACTTGCCGGAGCGATCGCGCAGGTAATAGAGCTTGGCGCGGCGCACGTCGCCGCGACGCTTGACCTCGATCGAGGCAATGCTGGGCGAATACAGCTGGAATGTCCGCTCGACGCCTTCGCCGCTCGATACCTTGCGCACGACGAACGACGAATTCAGTCCGCGGTTCCGCCGGCCGATCACCACGCCTTCGTATGCCTGGACCCGCTTGCGCGTGCCCTCGACGACGTTGACGTTGACGATCACCGTGTCGCCCGGGGCGAATTCGGGAATCGTCTTGCTGGCCGTCACTCGCGCCAGTTCTTCCTGTTCAAGCTTCTCGATGATGTTCATTGCCAACTCCTGATCCCATCATCGTGCGGCTGTCATGGTTGGTATGCCGCCCGAGAGGATGGTTGCTGTCAAGCGGCGGACTTCGAATCCGCCGCACCCATGCGCGAAAGTTCGCGCAGTTCCCTTTCGTCGCCCGCGGACAGTCGACCTTCCGCGCGCGCACGTTCAATCAGGTCGGGCCGCTCATGCGATGTCGCCCGCAGCGCATTGCGACGCCGCCATGTGCCGATATCCTCATGGTGCCCCGACAACAGCACCGGCGGCACGGCGCGGCCACGCCATAGTTCCGGCCGAGTGTAATGCGGTCCGTCGAGCAGCCCGGCCACGAACGACTCATCGTCCGTCGACTCGTCTTTCAAGGAACCCGGCAACTGCCGCACCACCGCGTCGATCAGCGACATCGCGGCCAGTTCACCGCCTGACATCACGTAATCGCCGACCGACACCACCTCGTCCACGCACTCGTCGAGAAAGCGCTGATCGATGCCTTCATAGCGACCGCACACCAGCGTCAGCGACGATTGTGCGCCGGCCCAGCGACGGACCGTCGCATCGGTCGCCGGGCGGCCATTCGGCGCGAGCGCGAGCACGCGCGCTGCGCCGCCGTCCCGCCGTATCGCCTCGACGGCCAACGCAAGCGGCTCGGCCATCATCACCATGCCCGGACCCCCGCCGTACGGGCGGTCGTCCACCGTGCGATGAGCGTCCGTCGTGTAGTCGCGCGGATTCCACGTCGCGAGCGACCATAGGCCCTGCTGATGGGCGCGCCGCGTGATCCCGTGCTCGGTGAGGGCCGCGAACATGCCGGGAAACAGCGTGACAACATCGAAGCGCATCACCAGTCTTCCTGCCAGTCGACCTGCACTCGCCTTGCGAGCGGGTCGACAGCTTCAACATACTGCTCGACCAGCGGAATCAGCATCGGCTCACCCCCCGGGCCTTTTGACACTTCCAGCCACTGCCGGCCGGGGCTTTCGCGCAGTCCCGAAACGACACCCAGCTGAGCGCCGTCGCGATTGATGACCTGGCACCCAAGCAGGTCGGTCCAGTAGTACTCGCCATCGCGCAGCGGCGGAAACTCGCTGCGGCTGACCGCCAGCGTGGCACCCTTCCACGCGTCGGCCTGTTCCTTCGATTCACACCCGACCCACTTCACCAGCATCGCGTCGCCATGCCGTCGCACACCCTCCGGCATTACATCGCGGGCGCCGGTAGAGCCATCGAGCCACCATCGGCGCGCGACCGGCAGGACCTCACTCGCCGCGGCATGCGGAACGAAGCGGACCCAGCCCTTCAGTCCATAAGCACCACGCAGCGCCCCCACTTCCACCAGATCGGCTGGCGGCTCGCTCTCGCCGGCCCCTGACCCGGGCACTGCTCGGGCACTACGCCGCAGCCGGCGTGTGCTCCTTGACCAAACGGGCGACCGTCGGCGACATGCGCGCACCGACACCGGTCCAGTAGCTCAGACGGTCCGCGGCGATCCGCAATTTCGGCTCGTTTTCCGCAGCGACCGGGTTGTAGAAGCCGACACGCTCGATGAAGCGGCCGTCGCGCGGATTGCGCGAATCCGTTGCAACGATGTTGAAGAACGGCCGCTTCTTTGCGCCGCCGCGGGCAAGTCGAATCACGACCATAATCAGTTCCCTTGCTTATCCGTTTCGTTTCTCGAATTGCTTCACTGCGACTTGCCAGTCCAACGGCTAAGGGGTCCCAGCGGAAAACCCGCGATTGTATCCGGCACGAGCCTACCCAAGCAAGCCGAACGCCAGTGGCGCGATTCCGACACAAGGCCCTCGCCGCGCTGCTCGCGGCGCTGACCGGCGCACTCGGGACCGACCGTCTCTACCTCGGCCAGTCGCTCTGGTGGCTGCCGCTGGGCATCAGCACGGCCACGCTGCCCTGGCTGATCGGCGATCGGAACTGGTACCAGTCCACGGCATTCTTCATCCTGATGGTTCCGGTCACCGCCGGCTTCATCCGAGCCCTCGTTCTGTCGCTAATGCCCGACGAGCGGTTCGACGCGCGCTTCAATTCCGGACAGGCTCGCCGCAATCACAGCGGCTGGGACGCGGTGCTGGTGGCGGTCGTCACGTTCGCCGGCGGCGCGATCGCGCTGATGACGACGCTTGCGCTGCTGTTCCAGACCTATTTCGAGTACTCGCTGCGCACTTCCGGCTGAGCACACGCGTTCAGAACAGGTCGAGCTGCGGCCCGCCCGGCCGGGGCGGAACGAACAGATCGCGGCGCAGCTTCGGAAACTCGTCGGTGAACCCGTGGCGCGCCGACGCCCGCCGGAACCGTTGCGCGATCAGCTCTGCCCAGACCCCCTCTCCGGTCATCCGGCGACCGAACTCGGCGTTGTAGTTCCTGCCGCCGCGCATCTCGCGAATCCGGTTCATCACCCGCTGTGCGCGATCCGGGAAATGTGCCTGCAGCCACTCCTCGAACAGCGGGCTCACTTCCCACGGCAGGCGGACCACGGTGTAGTGCGAGTTCCGTGCGCCGGCATCGGCCGCGGCGTCGATGATCGACTCGATCTCGGGCTCGTTGATGAACGGGATGATCGGCGCGACGTTGACCCGCACCGGGACACCGGCCGCCGCCAGTGTGCGCACCGCGCGCAAGCGCCGCTGCGGGCTGGCCGCGCGTGGCTCGAGGATGCGCGACAGCGACGAATCCAGCGTCGTGATGCTGATGCTGACCGAGGCGAGTTGCTCGGCGGCGAGCGGCGCGATCAGGTCGAGATCACGCTCGACCAGCGCCGACTTTGTGACGAGTCCGAACGGATGGCGCGTTGCAGCCAGCACCTCGAGGATGCCGCGTGTCAGCCTGAGTTCGCGCTCGATCGGCTGATAGGCATCGGTGTTCGGACCCACCATGATCAGCTCCGGCGCGTAGCCCGGTGCCGCCAGCTCGCGCCGCAACACCTCGACTACGTTGCTCTTGGCGATCAGTTTCGTTTCGAAATCGAGTCCGGGCGACAGGTTCAGGTAGCTGTGCGACGGACGTGCATAGCAGTAGATGCACCCGTGCTCGCAGCCGCGGTACGGATTGATGGAGCGGTCGAATCCGATGTCCGGCGAGTCGTTGCGCGTGATGACCGAGCGCGCGGTCTCCATCGCGACCGACGTGGCGAGCGGCGGCAGCGGCTCGTCGTCCTCCGCGGCCAGCCGGTCTGCGTCGGGCGCGCGCTGCACCGACTCGAACCGATGCGGCAGATTCGAGACAGCGCCGCGCCCTTTGCGCGCAAAGATGACGGGCGCAGAAACTTCGACGACCGGATCGTCGGAAGGGATCCGCTCGACCGGATCGTCAGTGGAAGTCCTGGGCAAGGGCACCTTGAACCTGCGGTGCAATCTCGTCGATCCGCACCGCGTACTCCGGATGGTCGATTCCGATCGCGACCGCCGCACCCTGCCGGAATCCGGCGATGGCGGCGGGCTCGAACTCGAACCGAAGGAAATGGACCGACGATGTCTTCTGTTCGTTCTCGCGCTCGAGGTCTTCGTCGGCGATCGCATACACGCGCGCCGTTCCGTCGACCTGCATGTACACACGGCGTTCGATGCCGCGCAGCCTTGCCAGCTCGACCTGCCGCACCGCCGGATCCTCGTACTCGATCATCATCGTCGCCTTGAGGTTGGCTCCGTCCGGGATCAGCGGCGTGTAGGCGTCGAGCTCGTCCTGGATGCCGGCTTCCTCGAACGTCTTTTCGATGCGCAGCATCTCCTGGATCTGGTAGCGGACCGTCAGTTCGTCCTCGAAGATCAGCATCACGTGATCGCCCAGCCGCACGGTGCGGTCCTTCTTGTGGGCGATCACTTTCGCTCGAAATTCCTTGCGCTGCCTGGCGTACGCCTCGAGCGTCAGCAGGCTGTCGCGCGCGATCCGGTTCATATCGCCTTCTCCGTCTACAGGCCGTAGGCCATGCGCACCAGCGTGATCGGGTGTGCCACCCGCGGCATCTTTTCACCGAGAGCCTCGCTCGCAAACTCGCCGACGCCCTGCTCGATGTGGTGTCCGGCCAACTGGCAATCCGAGCTGAGAAAGTCGGGCCGCACACTCGCCATGTTCCTGAACACCGGCTTGCCGATCTTCATCGCCATCGCGTGAAACGCCTTGCGCGTTCCCCAGAGCCCCGAATGTCCGGAGCACCGCTCGACGGTGTGCACGCGCGTCTCGGGTATCAGCTTCAGCAATTCTTCGGTCTTGCGGCCGATGTTCTGCACGCGCGCGTGACACGGGACATGATACGAAACGGTCCCCAGCGGACGAGTGAAATCCGTCTTCAGTAGCCCGTCGCGATTGCGCGCGACCAGGTATTCGAACGGATCCCACATCGCATCCTTGACCGCCTGCACTTCCGCATCGTCGGGAAACATCAGTGGCAGTTCCTGCTTGTACATCAGCGTGCACGACGGGATCGCGGTGACGATGGCGTAGCCATCGCGCGCCAGCCGCGCGAGCTGCGGAACGTTGATGTCTTTCAGCCGCTCGACCGACTCCAGATCGCCGATCTCGAGCTTCGGCATGCCGCAGCAGGCCTCGTTCTCCACCAGCACGTATGGAATCGCGTTGTGCTCGAGAATGCGGATCAGGTCGTGGCCGATGCCAGGCTCGTTGTAATTGACGTAGCAAGTCGAGAAGATCGCCACCTTGCCCGGCGTCTTGGCGCCGTCGATCACCTTCGAACTGGAATTGGAACGCGCAGCCGACCGAAACCGCGTGGTCGCGAAGTCGGGACGCCAGGCGTTGCGGTCGATTCCGAATACCTTTTCCATGCCGGCCCGCGCCGACGCGGTGCGGTTCACCGCGTTGACGACCTGCGTCACGATGGGGATGCCTGCAAAGATGCCGACCTTGTCGGTGGAGGTCAGGAACTTGTCGGTGCCTTTGGCGCCGTGCTGCCTGAAATCGACGGCCTTGGCGCGCAGCATCAGGTGCGGGAAGTCGACGTTCCATGGATGCGGCGGCACGTACGGACACTTGGTCATGAAGCACATGTCGCACAGGTAGCACTGATCGACGACCGCCTTGTACTGCTCCTTCGGCACGCCATCGAGTTCGCCGGTCGCGCCGTTGTCCACCAGGTCGAACAGCGTCGGGAACGCACCGCACAGGCTGACGCAACGGCGGCAGCCATGGCAGATGTCGAACACCCGCTCCATTTCCCGGTGCAGCGCGGGCTCGCTCCAGAATTCCGGCGACTTCCAGCCGAGCGGATGCCGCGTCGGCGCTTCGAGGCTGCCCTCGCGCACGGTCATGTCGATCCTTCCAGGTTCGGCAGAAGTCGCGCCGGCCCGACGACCGGAGCAGCAAACGGCGCAGTCGGCCGAGGCGGCGGCCCGGCCGCTGTCAGGTCATCACAAAGTCGCCGGCAACTCAGTCGACGATCGAATCGAGCGTCTTCTGGAACTTGTTCGCGTGCGAACGTTCCGCCTTGGCCAGCGTTTCGAACCAGTCGGCGATCTCCTCGAAGCCTTCGGAGCGCGCCGCCTTGGCCATGCCCGGATACATGTCGGTGTACTCATGCGTCTCGCCAGCGATCGCGGCCTTCAGGTTCGAGCGGGTCGGGCCGATCGGCAGGCCGGTGGCCGGATCGCCAACTGCCTCGAGATATTCGAGGTGTCCGTGCGCATGGCCGGTCTCGCCTTCGGCGGTGGAACGGAACACCGCCGAGACATCGTTGTAGCCTTCGACGTCGGCCTTCGCGGCGAAATACAGGTAACGACGATTCGCCTGCGATTCACCAGCGAAGGCGTCCTTCAGGTTTTGTTCGGTCTTCGAGCCTTTTAGTTGCATTTGCATCCTCCTCGCATGGATCGGACACGCTCCGCAGCGCCGCCGATGCGGTGGCGATACGGCTGCGAGCAGCCTACGCCGCCGATCTATCATCAAACAAATTAATTGTCTCAATTAGACGTTATAGTTATTGCCTATTGTTAGCTGTCAGCAGGGTTTTCCCCGAGGGACAAGCCGCCGACGAATCCGGCCGCGAGGCGGGCTGGCCTACCAATGGCTTCCGCCTGTCGGCTGTTGCACAATGGTCTGTCGTCGACCTGACTGGGAGTCAGCGCCATGCTTGAACAGAAATTGCGTCACATGATCGAAGACGTGCGGGAGGGCCGCCTGCCACGCCGCGATTTCATCCAGCGGATGGCCGCGCTTGGACTGTCGGCGCCGATGGCCTCGATGCTGTTGCTCAACGCCGGCGTCGCGCAGGCGCAGCCGCAGTCAACCTACAAACCAACCAAGCGGGGCGGCGGCGGCACGCTGAAGGCCCTGTGGTGGCAAGGCACGACGCTGCTGCAGCCGCATTTTGCCAATGGCACCAAGGACCAGGAAGGCTCGCGCATCTTCTACGAGCCGCTGGCCTGCTGGGACAAGGACGGCAACTTGATACCGATCCTGGCGGCCGACATCCCGACGCCGCAGAACGGGGGCGTCCTCGAAGGCGGCAAGGTCGTCCGCTGGCGGTTGAAGCAGGGCGTCAAATGGCACGACGGCACGCCATTCACGGCCGACGATTGCGTTTTCACCTGGGAGTACGCGCGCGATCCGGCCACTGCAGCGGTCACGAGCGGCATCTACAAGGACGTGACGGTCGCCAAAGTTGATTCGCACACCATCCTGGTTTCGTTCAAGAAGGCGACGCCTTTTTGGGCGACGGCCTTTGTCGCCGCCGAAGGGATGATCATTCCGAAGCACCTGTTCGGACCATACATCGGCGCCAAGTCTCGCGAAGCCCCGACGAACCTGAAGCCGGTTGGCACCGGGCCGTACAAGTTCGTCGATTTCAAGCCGGGCGACATGGTGCGCGGCGAGATCAACACCAACTACCACATGCCAAACCGCCCGTTCTTCGATGCGATCGAAATGAAGGGCGGCGGGGACGCCACCTCGGCGGCGCGCGCGGTCCTGCAGACCGGCGAGTACGACTATGCGTGGAACCTGCAGGTCGAGGATGAGGTGCTGAAGCGAATGGAGGCTGGCGGCAAGGGGCGCGCCAACATCGTACCCAGCGGAAACGTCGAGTTTGTGCAGCTGAGCGTCACGGATCCGTGGAACGAGGTCGACGGCGAACGCTCGAGCGTCAAGTCCAAGCACTTTGCGTTCAGCGACCCCCAGGTGCGTCGGGCGATGGCGCTGCTCGCCGATCGCAAGGGCATGCAGGACTTCATCTACGGACGCACCGGGACTGCGACCAGCAATTTTCTCAACTCGCCCTCGAGATTCCGTTCGCCGAACACGAAGTTCGAATTCAACATCGAGAGAGCCAATCAAGTTCTCGATGCCGCTGGATGGGAGCGAGGCGCTGACGGCATCCGCGAGAAGGACGGCAAGAAGATGAAGTTCGTCTATCAGACGTCCATCAACGCGGCGCGGCAGAAGGAGCAGGCGATCTTCAAACAGGGATGCCAGAAGGCCGGCATCGACCTCGAAGTTAAGTCGGTGACGGCATCGGTCTTTTTCTCGTCGGATGTCGCGAACCCCGACACCTACGGCAAGTTCTGGTGCGACATCCAGATGTACACGACCACGATGACGCAGCCCGACCCCGAGCGCTTCATGGACCAGTACCTGACGCGCGAGGTCTCGTCGAAAGCCAACAAGTGGCAGGGCCGAAACATCGTGCGCTGGCGCAACGAGGAGTACGACAAGGTCTATGTTTCCGCCGAATCCGAAATGGACCCGGCCAAGCGTGCCGCGTTGTTCATCCAGATGAACGACATGGTCGATCGGGGACGGACACATCATTCCGCTGATCAGCCGGCCGCGCGTGAGCGGCGCCTCGTTGAAGCTGATGACCGACCTGACCGGCTGGGATCTCGACTTCTCGGGCCTGCACAACTGGTATCGCGAGGGGGGCCGCGACGCCTGAAGCAGCAAGCGCCATCGGTCCGCCAACCCGCCATCCCTAGCCGTGGGCTCCTACATCCTGCGGCGGTTGCTGATTGCGGTGCCCAGCTTGCTGGGCATCAGCATTGTCCTGTTCACGGTGCTCGCGCTGGCGCCGGGCGACCCGTTCGGAGAACTGACGCTCAATCCGAACGTGCCGCCCGAAGTACGCGAGCAACTGCGAAAAAGCTTTGGGCTCGACGACCCAGGCTGGCAGCGCTACTTTCGCTGGCTGGCCGCCATGCTGCAGGGCGACTGGGGCTATTCGTTCATGAGCCGGGTCGACGTCGACACGCTGATCTGGCAGCGCGTTCCGGTCACGCTGGCGGTAATCGGGGCGTCGCAGTTGCTGGCGATCGCGATCGCGCTGCCTGTCGGAATCCTGTCGGCTGCGCGCCCCTACTCGTGGTTCGACCGGATCGCCAGCACCCTCGCCTTCATCGGTTTCTCATTGCCGACATTCTTCACCGGCATCCTGCTGATCCTGCTCTTTTCGATCAAGCTCGATTGGCTGCCGTTCGTCTACCGCGCCGACATCAGTGCCACCGGGTGGCAGTGGTGGTGGGAGCACATTCGGCAGGCGATCATGCCGGTCACCGTGCTGGGGCTGTTCCAGGGCGCAAGCTGGACGCGCTACGTGCGCTCGGCGATGCTTGACGTGATCCGACTCGACTACGTGACGACCGCGCGCAGCAAGGGACTCGCGGAGCGCGTGATTCTGATGAAACACGTCGTACGCAATGCGCTGATCCCGGTCGTCACGCTGGTCGCGCTGCAGTTGCCTGCCGTTTTCGGCGGCGCCATCGTCACCGAGCAGATCTTCCGGATTCCCGGCATCGGCTCGTTGCTGATTGACGCGATCCTGCGCAACGACACGCCGGTCGTTATGGCGGTGACCTTCGTGTTCTCGTGCCTGGTCATCCTGTTCAATCTGATTGCCGACCTGCTGTATGGCTGGCTCGACCCTCGCATCTCCTATCGCTGACGCGGCGCTTCGCCGCGTGACGGATGGCTCGCCGTGGGCCGAGGCGTGGCGGCGCTTTCGCCGTCACAAGATGGCGCTCGTCAGCCTGACGGTGCTCGCGTTGATGGTCGCCGGGGTCATCTTCGGTCCGCTGATATGGCGTCACTCGATCGAGGAGATCGATTTCACGGCGCGGCTGGTCGGGCCCTCGCTGGCGCACCCGCTCGGCACCGACGACCTCGGGCGCGACATCCTCGCGCGCGTTCTCTACGGCGGGCGCATTTCGCTGGCAGTCGGATTGGCGGCGATGCTGATGGCGATCGTGTTCGGCGTGCTGATCGGCGCGACCGCCGGCATCTCGCGCGGCACGGTCGACACCGCCCTGATGTGGCTGACCGATCTATTCCTGTCGCTGCCACAGTTGCCGCTGCTGCTGATCATCATTTATCTCTTCCGCGACAGTCTGAAGGCGACTTTCGGCGTCGAAGTCGGCACTTTCATCCTGATCGTTGCAGTCATCGGAGGGTTTCGCTGGATGCCGGTCGCGCGCCTGGTACGGGCGCAATTCTTTTCGCTGCGCGAAAAGGAATTCGTTGAAGCGGCGCGCGCGCTCGGCGCATCGATGCCGCGCCAGGTCATGCGACACATTCTGCCGAACTCGCTCGGCCCGGTGATCGTTGCCGGAACGATCGATGTGGCGGCGGCGATCATTGCCGAATCGACACTGTCGTTTCTCGGCCTCGGATTCCCGCCCGATATCCCGACCTGGGGACGGATCCTTTACGACGCTAAGGACTATCTCGACATCGCGCCCTATTGGGCATTGTTTCCGGGCCTGGCCATCTTTCTCACGGTGCTGACGATCAACTTCGTCGGCGACGGATTGCGCGACGCGCTCGATCCGCGCAAGGTGTTGTGATGCGGCAGGAACCCTGGGGGCCTTGAGATGCTGCTCGAGGTCCGTGACCTCAAGACCTATTTCAAGACCGACGATGGCTGGCTGCACGCCGTCGACGGCGTCGATTTGAGCGTCGATCGCGGCGAAACCGTCTGCGTCGTCGGCGAGTCGGGCTGCGGGAAGACCGTCATGGCGATGACCGTCCTCAAACTGATTCCGATGCCGCCGGGACGGATTGCCGGCGGCCAAGTGCTGTGGCAGGGGCGCGACCTCGTTCCGGCCACGGCCGAAGAAATGCGCAGGATCCGCTCGAAGGAAATCGCCATCGTCTTTCAGGAGCCGATGACGTCTCTGAATCCGGTCTATACGGTCGGGGAGCAGATTGCCGAGAGCCTGCGACTGCACGAGGGTTTGTCACACAAGGCGGCTAACGATCGGGCGATCGAGATGCTGCGACTCGTCCACATTCCGATGGCCGAGCGGCGCGTCGACGATTATCCGCATCAGTTTTCCGGCGGCATGCGCCAGCGCGTGATGATCGCCATTGCGCTGGCATGCAATCCCAAGCTGCTGATCGCCGACGAACCCACCACCGCGCTCGACGTCACGATCCAGGCGCAGATACTCGACCTGTTGGCGGAACTCAAGGAACGGCTCGGCATGGCGGTGATGCTGATCACGCATGCGATGGGTGTCGTCGCCGCGGTTGCGCAGCGCGTCGTCGTCATGTACGCCGGCAAGGTGGTCGAGGAGGCCCCGGTCGGTCAGCTCTTCGCGCATCCCCTTCATCCGTACACGCAGGGGCTGATTCGTTCGATTCCGCGCATTGACACCGCAGCCGTGAACAAGGTCCGGCTCGAAGCGATTCCCGGGACGGTCCCGAAGCTGATCGAGCCCGCTGAAGGCTGCCGCTTCGCCCCGCGCTGCCCGTTTGCAACAGCGGTATGCGTGTCGGCGACGCCGCCGCTGCGCGAGATCGCGCCAGGACACAAGGTCGCGTGCGTGCTGGCAAAGGCGAACGCATGAGCGCCGCACGGCCGCTCCGAAGGCGCTCGCTCCCCCTTGGGGGGACAGCCCGCAGGGTGAAGGGGGCAACAACATGAGCGCCGCATTGAAGCCCGGCGCAATGCCGGAGCCTGCTAAAAGTGAGCCGCTGCTGAAGGTCGATCAGCTGGTCAAGCGGTTCGCGATCAAGTCCGGGCTGCTGCGGCGCACGTTCGATGAGGTGCATGCAGTCGACGGTGTCAGCTTCGATCTGGCGGCCGGTGAAACGCTGGGGGTCGTCGGCGAATCGGGCTGCGGCAAAAGCACGACCGGCCGCTGCGTGCTACGGCTGATCGAGCCCACGTCGGGCGAGGTTTGGTTCGACGGCAAGAACATCACGCGACTCGACAAGTCCGCATTGCGCGAAATGGCACGCGACATGCAGATCATCTTCCAGGACCCGTATGCTTCGCTGAATCCGCGCATGACGGTCACCGCGATCGTCGGCGAGGCGCTGACGATCCACAAGCTGACAAGCACGCGCCGCCAGTACGAGGACCGCATCGTCGAACTGCTCGAGACCGTGGGGCTCAGCGCTGCCCACATGCGACGCTATCCGCATGAGTTCTCAGGCGGGCAACGTCAGCGAATCGGCATCGCGCGTGCGCTGGCGGTCGATCCGAAGTTCATCGTCTGCGACGAGGCCGTCTCTGCTCTCGACGTGTCGATCCAGGCCCAGGTCATCAACCTGCTGGAGGATCTGCAGGGCAAGCTCGGACTGACGTACCTTTTCATTGCGCACGACCTGTCGGTCGTCGAGCACATCAGCGATCGAGTCGCGGTCATGTATCTCGGCCGCATCGTTGAGATCGCAACCGCGCGCAAGCTCTACACGACCCCGTTGCACCCGTATACCGAGGCGCTGCTGTCAGCCGTGCCAATTCCCGATCCGAAGATAAGGCGCAGCCGCATCCGGCTGCAGGGTGAAGTGCCAAGTCCCATCAAGCCACCGTCGGGCTGCCACTTTCACACGCGCTGTCCGATTGCGCAGCCCATTTGCTCGCGCGAGAAGCCGGAGCTGAAGCAAAGCAGCGAAGGGCACTGGGTCGCGTGCCACTTCCGCGGCTGAAGCACCCCCTAGAACTGCTCTTCGGCCAGGGCAAGGGTGCCGGTGCTGCCAGCAACGGTACTGGCCGCCAGCGACGGCACCGAGACCAGCATGTGGTCGGCGAAGAATCGCGCGGTGGCAATCTTCGCCTGCGCGAAGGCGATATCGCGATGCTCCGCGATCAGGCGGTTCGCGGCGAGCGCCGCGCGGCCCATCTGCCAGCCGCCGTGCACGATGCCGGCGAGCTTCAGATATGGAACAGAACCGGCGAACACCGAGCGGATATCGCCTTTGTATCGCGCCACGATGTACTCGACCGCCTCGCGATACGATTCAATGGCCGTCTGCAGGCGCCGGCCAATCGCCGCCAGGTCGCCTCCGGCGCTTTCGAGCTCGGCCGCGGTGGCCTTCATCTGCGCGATGAAGGCTTTCGCCGCCGATCCGCCATCGCGCGCGGTCTTGCGTCCAACCAGATCGTTCGCCTGGATCGCCGTCGTTCCCTCGTAGATCGTCAGGATGCGCGCATCGCGATAGAACTGCGCGGCGCCGGTTTCCTCGATGAAGCCCATGCCACCGTGCACCTGAACTCCCGCCGAGGCGACGTCGATAGAAATCTCGGTCGACCAGCCTTTGACGATCGGCACTAGGTATTCATAGGCGGTCTGCGCTTCCTTGCGGACCGCTGGGTCGGGATGATGATGGGCAACGTCGTGATGACCGGCTGCTACGTACGCGACAGCGCGCGCCGCTTCGGTGTTCGAGCGCATGAACATCAGCATCCGGCGCACATCGGGATGGCGGATGATCGGTACTGGCGAGCTCGAGCCTTCGACGGCCCGGCTCTGCACCCGGTCCTTGGCGTAGGCCACCGCCTTCTGGTAGGCGCGGTCGCAGACCGCGACGCCCTGCATGCCGACCTGGAAGCGCGCGGCGTTCATCATCACGAACATGTACTCGAGGCCGCGATTTTCCTCGCCGACCAGATAGCCGATCGCTCCCGGACCGACCTCGCCCTTGTCGTCGCCGTAGAGCAGCACGCAGGTCGGGCTTGCCTTGATGCCGAGCTTGTGTTCAATCGACGCGCAGTAGACGTCATTGCGCTTGCCTAGCGCACCGTTCGCGCCGACGACAACCTTCGGCACGATGAACAGCGAGATCCCCTTCACGCCTTCGGGCGCGTCCGGCGTGCGAGCCAGTACCAGATGGATGATGTTCTCGGCCAGATCGTGATCACCGTACGTGATGAAAATCTTCTCGCCGAACAGGCGATACGTGCCGTCGCCCTCCGGCACCGCGCGCGTGCGCACCTGCGAGAGGTCCGAGCCGGCCTGCGGCTCGGTCAGGTTCATCGTTCCGGTCCATGAACCGTCGATCAGCCGCGGCAGATAGGTGTCCTTCTGCTCGTCGGAACCGCCGACCAGGATGGCTTCGATCGCGCCGTCGGTCAGCAGCGGGCACAGTGCGAACGACAGATTGGCCGCCTGCATCATTTCCATGCACGCAGCACCGACCACTTTCGGCAGTCCCTGGCCGCCGTATTGCGCGGGGTGCTGCACACCCTGCCAGCCGGCTTCAACGAACGAGCGAAAGGCCTCGCGAAATCCGGGGCTCGTGCTGACCTCGCCGTCAACCCAGCGCCCGGGCTGAACATCGCCGCTCCAGTTGAGCGGCGCAATGACCTCGCTCATGAAGCGCGCGTTTTCCTCGAGCACGGCCTGCACGATCTCGTCCGTCGCCTCTTCGCAGCCGGGCAGATGCTGAACCTGCTTCAACCCGGCCAGTTCGTGCAGCACGAACAGCATGTCCTTCAAGGGCGCCGTGTAGCTCATCGCTTAGCGTTGTATCAGGGGGTTGTGCAGTCGAAACAAGAGTCAGCCCAGTTCCTTCACCAACTGCGGGATCACCTCGAACAGGTCACCGACCAGTCCGTAATCGGCGACCGAGAAGATCGGCGCCTCGGGATCCTTGTTGATCGCCACGATCACCTTCGAATCCTTCATCCCGGCCAGATGCTGGATCGCCCCCGAGATGCCGACTGCGACATAAAGCTGCGGCGCGACTACTTTGCCGGTCTGACCGACCTGCCAGTCGTTGGGCGCGTAGCCGGCGTCGACCGCCGCGCGCGATGCGCCCATCGCCGCGTTCAGGCGGTCCGCCAGCGGCTCGAGCAGCTTGAAGTTCTCGGCCGAACCCATTCCGCGGCCGCCGGACACGACCACCTTGGCGCCTTGCAGTTCGGGGCGATCGGACTTGACGACGTCGCGGCCGACGAAACGAGAGCTGTCGGCAGCCGCCACCGCCGTGACGTTCTCGACCGCCGCCGATCCTCCCTCGGCCGGTGCAGCGTCGAAGTTGGTCGGCCGCGCGGTGATGACCTTGATCTTGTCGCTCGACTGCACGGTAGCGATCGCGTTGCCGGCGTAAATCGGGCGCGTGAAGGTGTCGGCCGACTCGACGCTGCTGATATCGGAAACCTGTGCCGCGTCGAGTTTGGCGGCCACCCGTGGCAGGATGTTCTTGCCGTACGCGGTCGCCGGAGCGAATACATGCGTGTAGCCGCCGGCCAGCGCCACCACTTGCGCGGCGACCGATTCGGCGAGCCCGTCGGCGAACTGCGGGCCGTCGGCCACCAGCACCTTGCCGACTCCGGCGATGCGGGATGCCGCCTGCGCGGCTGACGCGGCGTTATGGCCGACGACGAGCACATGGACGTCGCCACCCGCCTTGGCGGCAGCCGTCACCGTGTTGAAAGTCGGGCCCTTGAGGGAGGTGTTGTCGTGTTCGGCGAGGACGAGTGCTGTCATGGCGTTCTCAGATGGCTTTGGCTTCGTTCTTCAGTTTGCTGACTAGCGTGGCGACATCCGGCACGCGAATGCCAGCTTTGCGTGCCGCCGGCTCCGATACCTTCAGCGTCTTCAGACGCGGGGTGACGTCGACACCGAGATCGGCGGGCTTCAGCGTTTCCAACGGCTTCTTCTTCGCCTTCATGATGTTTGGCAGCGTCACATAACGCGGCTCGTTCAACCGCAGGTCGGCCGTGACAACTGCTGGAAGGCTGATCGAGATGGTCTCGAGGCCGCCATCGACCTCGCGCGTCACCTCGGCTCGGCCGTCAGCCAGCTTGAGCTTCGATGCGAAGGTCCCCTGCGGGACATCGAGCAGCGCCGCCAGCATCTGTCCAGTCTGGTTGGCGTCGTCATCGATCGCCTGCTTGCCGAGGATGATCAGCTGCGGCTTCTCCTTATCGACGACCGCCTTCAGCAGCTTGGCGACCGCCAGCGGCTGCAGTTCGACATCGGTCTCCACCAGGATGCCGCGATCGGCACCGATCGCCATTGCGGTGCGCAGCGTTTCCTGGCACTGCGGAATGCCGCACGATACGGCGACGACTTCAGTGGCGGTGCCCGCCTCCTTCAGCCGCACCGCTTCTTCGACGGCGATCTCGTCGAACGGATTCATCGACATCTTGACGTTGGCGATATCGACTCCGGTGCCGTCCGATTTGACCCGGACCTTGACATTGAAGTCGACCACGCGCTTGACCGTGACCAGGACCTTCATGGGGTTCGCCTCTGAGGTTGACCGCGCGGCCGAAGCCGGCGCGCCGCTCGTTCGTGGATGAAGCTCTCAATTATAGGAGTCACATGCAGGTCGACTCCCCCCTCCCGATCGGGGGCGTCATCGCAGGAACCACTTTGCGAAGCCGATCCACGCGCCGGCAACGAGCAGGTAGCGCGCGAGCTTGCCGGCCGCCAGCGCCGCCATCGAAAACCAGGGGTTCAGTCGCAACCAGCCTGCCGCCACCGCCAGCGCGTCGCCTACCACCGGCAGCCATGCCAGCAACAGCGCCCAGTAGCCGTAGCGCTGCAGTTGAACGACGGACGTATGGCGGATGCGGTTCGGAATCAGCCGACCGACGCCATAGCAGGTCATTGCCCCCAGCGTATTTCCGACGGTCGCGATCGCGATGGCCGGCCACAGCAGTTCCGGGTGACTGTGGATAGCGGCCAGCAGGGCGAGCTCGGATCCCCCGGGCAGCACGGTAGCGGCAGCGAAGCTGACGGCGAACAGCGTCGTCAGCATCGTCGTAATGGAAAGGTCGAGCATGGGCGCGGCTGTCGCGAGCGCCGCAGTCTAGGCCTGTTCACAATGAAGGCCCTGCTACATTTCCTGGGCACTTTCCTCGCTGGAGTTCGCATGCCAGACGTGCTGGAAGCGCTGCGACGGCTGCCCGACCTCGGCGATCCGTACGCAGACGAACGCGGTGCCGTTGTGACCCTGCTCGCCGCGGGTGTCCCGTCGGCCGACGTGCGGGCCGCGGCGCGTGCGCGCGCCCTGCGCTACATCGACGCGGTACGCGCGTTTGATCCCGGACTGCTGTCGGCGCAGAACCTGCTGAACTCGTTTCCGCTCGCCACCCCCGAGGGCATTGCCCTGCTGCGGCTCGCCGAGGCCCTGCTGCGCGCTCCCGATGCGGATACCCAGACCTGGCTGATCGCCGAAAAGCTCGCGGCGTTTCGCCAGGGCAGGCCCGGCAGCGACGGCAACTTCGTGACGCGCGTCCTGGCGACAGCGCTGAGTATCGCCGGCCACACGGCCGCCGAGGCTGAACTCAACGAAGCCGGCGCCGACACACCTACGCTGAGGGCCTGGCTGGCGCGCAGCACCCTGCGGCCGCTGGTGATCGAAGGTATACGGCGCTTCGGCGACCAGTTCGTGTTCGCGACCACGCTGCCCGATGCGCTGCGGCGTGCGGCACGGAGGCCCGATGCGCGCGTGATGTATTCGTTCGACATGCTGGGCGAAGGGGCACGCACCCGCAGCGATGCCGACCGCGCGTATCGCTCGTATGTCGACGCGCTGTCGGCATTGAAGGCGGCCGGCGGCAGCGACTGGATGTCGCGCGACGGCATCTCGGTCAAGCTGTCGGCGATCCATCCTCGCTTCGAGACGGCGCAGGTCGAGCGCAGCGATCGCGAGCTTTATCCGCGGCTGGTCGAGCTCGGGCAGCTCGCGCGCAGCGCCGACGTCAACCTGACGATCGACGCCGAAGAGTCGGAGCGCCTCGCGCTGCACATCGGCCTGTTCGAACGACTGATGCACGAGCCGTCGCTCGCGGACTGGCCCGGGCTCGGCCTCGCCGTCCAGGCCTACCAGACACGCGCACTGAATGTCATCGACCACCTGCTGGCAGTCAGCGGCGAACTGCGACGCCCGATCACCGTGCGCTTCACCAAGGGCGCGTACTGGGACGCGGAGATCAAGCGCGCTCAGGAACTCGGCATGGCCGGCTTTCCTGTCTACACGCGAAAGTGGGCGACCGACGTCTCGTACCTGGCGACCGCGCGCCGCCTGCTCGGCCACAGCGCTCCAGTCTATCCGCAGTTCGCCACCCACAATGCCTTGACGGTCGCCTCGATCGTTGAATTCGCGCGTGAACTCGCACCTGCACGGCGCTATGAGTTCCAGCGTCTGCACGGGATGGGCGATCCGCTGTACGACGCACTGCTCGCCGACAGTCCGGATGTGCGCGTGCGGGTGTACGCACCGGTCGGCGAATTCCGCGACCTGCTCGCCTACCTGGTGCGACGGCTGCTCGAAAACGGATCGAACACGTCGTTCGTTCACCAGATCACCGACCGCAGCGTGCCGTCGATCTCGCTGGTCGAGGACGTCTACGAGCAGGCGCGGCGGTTGGTCGCGGCGAACGACGCGCCGGCTTCCGCGCTGCCGAGCGGCGCGCGCCTGTTCACCGACCGGCGCAACTCGAAAGGCGTTGACCTGCAATTTGCGCCCGAGCTGATCCGCCTCGCTGGCGCGGTCACGGCCGCCGCGCCGATCGACGCGGTGCCATCGTTAACGGTCGACGGCGCAGCACGGCGGCCGATCTCCAATCCGGCACGGCTCGACCAGGGAGTCGGCACGGTCGCCGAGTGCGATGCCGCCGCAGCCACCAAAGCGCTCGACCGCGCGCTCGCCGATCAGCCCGCGTGGAACGAACTGGGTCCGGACGCGCGCGCCGGCATCATCGAACGTGCGGCCGATGCGTGGGAGGACGCGCACGACGAACTCGTGGCGCTGATCGTCCGCGAGGGCGGCCGCACGATGAACGACGCCCACCTCGAGGTGCGCGAAGCGGTCGACTTCTGCCGCTATTACGCGATGCAGGCGCGCGCGCAGATGCGTCCGCGACCGCTTCCGGGACCGGCGGGCGAATCCAATGAACTGCGGCTGGCCGGACGCGGCGTGTTTGTCTGCATCAGCCCGTGGAACTTCCCACTGGCGATTTTTGGCGGGCAGATCGCGGCGGCGCTGGTCACCGGCAACACGGTGGTCGCCAAGCCCGCGGAGCAGACACCGCTCGTCGCGTACCGAGCGGTGCAGCTGATGCACCAGGCCGGTGTGCCGGAGACGGCCTTGCAACTCGTGCTCGGCGACGGGGACACGGTGGGCCGCGCGCTGACCGCTGATCCGCACGTGGCCGGGGTGGCCTTCACCGGTTCCACCGCCACCGCCCGCGCGATCAATCGAGCGCTGGCGGCACGCGATGGGCCGATCGGCGCGCTGATCGCCGAGACCGGCGGCCAGAACGCAATGATCGTCGATTCGACTGCGCTGCCCGAGCAGGTGACCGACGCCGTCGTGTCGAGCGCGTTTCGCTCATGCGGGCAACGCTGCTCTGCGCTGCGTGTACTGTTCTTGCAGAACGATGTGGCCGACGGCATCACTGCCATGATCACCGGCGCGATGCGCGAACTGGTGATCGGCGACCCGGCCGACCCGCGCACTGATGTCGGCCCGGTCATCGATGCGAACCAGCTCGCGCTGCTGCACGAGCACCGCGATTGGCTGCGGGCTCGCGGCCGCCGGTTGTTCGAGTGCGAACTGCCGGCCGGACTGAACGGTCACTACTTTGCGCCGATCGCCTACGAGATCGGATCGATCAGCGACCTTGCGGCCGAAAATTTCGGCCCGATCCTGCACATCGTCCGCTACGACAGGCGCGAGATCGACGCGGTGATCGACGCGATCGAAGCGACCGGTTACGGGCTGACGATGGGGCTGCACACGCGGCTCGACCGGCGCGTCGAGCACGTGGCGAAACGCGCACGCGCCGGAAATCTGTACGTCAACCGCAACATCATCGGCGCGGTGGTCGGCAGTCAGCCCTTCGGCGGCGAAGGGCTGTCGGGAACCGGGCCAAAGGCCGGCGGCCCGCACTACCTGCTGCGCTTCTGCGCCGAGCGCACCGTCACGATCAACACCGCGGCCGCGGGGGGCAACGTCGAACTGCTGGCGTGATGCACCTTGGTAACACGCGCGGCTGCGCCGGGCGCATGTGCGACCGCGGAGTGCTGACGTCTAGCTCAGATCGCGCACGATCTCGCGCGCCGCGTTGTGGCCCGGCGCCCCGGTGACACCGCCTCCTGGGTGTGCTCCCGAGCCGCAGTGATAAAGCCCTTTCAGCGGACCGCGGTATCGCGCATAACCGAGGATCGGCCGCATCGAGAAGAGCTGATCGAGCGACAGTTGGCCGTGAAAGATGTCGCCGCCTACGAGCCCGAATTCCTGCTCCAGGTCGGAAGGCGACAGCGCACGGTAACCAAGCAGCACGGAGCGAAAGTTCGGGCAGTGCGATTGCACAACGTCGAAGATGCGCTCGATCGCGGTCGGCTTCAGCGTCGACCAGTCGGCGTCCGGATCGAACTGCTGGCAGAACAGGCTCGCGACATGCTGTCCGGCAGGCGCTAGCGAATCGTCGACCACGCTGGGAATCAGCATCTCGACGATCGGCGCCAGCGAGCAACCCTGCGCCTCGGCGTCGTGCCACGCGCGATCCATGTACGCCAGCGAAGATCCGAACACGATGCCGCTCGCATGGTGCAACTCTGGCTGGGTGCCGGGCGCCGCGCGAAAATCCGGCAGCGCTGATAACGCGACATTCAGGCGGAACGTGCCCGACCCGCACTTGTAACGGCCGATCGCCTCGTTGAACTCCGCCGGCAGTTCGCCCGCGTCCAGCAGGCGCTGGTACAAGAGCTTCGGGTTCACGTTGGCTGCGACGGCACGCGCGTGCAACTCTTCCCCCGAAGCGAGTCGGACGCCGACAGCTTTGCCGCCTTCGACCAGCACGCGCGACACCGGAGCGTCCAGCGAGATCTGCACGCCGCGCGCTACCGCCTCGGCGGCCATTGCCTGCGTGATCGCCCCCATGCCGCCGATCGCATGGCCCCATTTGCCCGGCTTGCCGTTCACTTCGCCGAAGCAGTGATGCAGCAGCACGTAAGCGGAGCCTGCCGCGTATGGGCTCGCGTAGTTGCCGACCACCGCGTCCCAGCCGAGCACTGCTTTCAGCGGCTCGCTCTCGAACCAGTCGTCGAGCCAGTCGCCGGCGCTCTTCGTGAAGATGTCGATCAGGTCACGCTGGCCCTCGCGTGGCAGCCGCCCGAATTGCAGCAGCAGGCGGGCAGCAGCTACCAAGTCGCGCCAGCCTTCGACGACAAACGGCCCGCCCAGATTGGGCGGTGCCTCTAGCACCCATAGCTTCAACTGTTGCGCGAGCCGATCGAGTCGCGCGTAGTACTGCGGAAGGCGATCGGCATCGCGCGCCGAGAACCGCGCGACATCCGCCTGCGTCGCGGCCAGGTCGCCACCGAATCGCAACGCGCCGCCATCGGGTAGCGGCAAGAAGTTCGAGTAGGGTCGCTCGACGATGCGCAACCCACGTTCGACCAGTCGCAGGTCGCGGACGATCTGCGCCTGCAGCAGGCTCACCGTGTAGCTCGCGGTGGAGTTGCGGAAGCCGGGATAGAACTCCTCAGTGACCGCCGCGCCGCCCGCCACCGCGCGCCGCTCGACGATGTGGACCTTGAGTCCGGCCGCAGCCAGATAGCAGGCGCACGTAAGACCGTTGTGACCGGCACCGATGATGATGACGTCCGTCGAACCACCGCGCATGGCGGCGGAGTTTACGGGCCGCGGACCCTATGGACCGCCGATCGGGTCGAAGCGTGCGGCTCGTAACGGCCGACCGCTGAGCGACTCAGCGCGGCAAGTCGGTCAGCGTCTTCAGGAAGGCGACGATGCGATCTCGGCGTCGGTCAGGCGCGGCCCGGCCACAGGCTCGTGTTGGCGATCAGCTTGAGGGATCCATCTGCGACTGCAGGTAGTTCTGCAGTCCGACCTTTTCGATCAGCTCGAGCTGGGTCTCGATCGCATCGATGTGTTCCTCGGTGTCGTCGAGGATGTCGACGAGGATTTCGCGCGACACGAAATCCTGCGCCTGTTCGCAGACGACGATCGCGGCCTTCAGCGTCTTCTGCGATCCGCGCTCTAGCGTCAGATCGCCGTCGAGGATCTCCGGAACGTTCTGCCCAATCAGCAGCTTGCTCAGGCCCTGCATGTTCGGCAGACCCTCGAGCAAAAGAATTCGCTCGATCAGCCGATCCGCGTGCTTCATCTCCTCGATCGACTCTTCGTACTCGCGCTTGCCGAGGCGTTGCAGCCCCCACTGGCGCAGCATGCGGGCATGCAGGAAGTACTGATTGATTGCGGTAAGTTCGTTCTTGAGCTGACTATTAAGCTGTGCGATGACCGCTTTGTCGCCGTCCATCGGGGTCCCCGTCCGATTGGGAGATCGCAAGCGTACCGTCACGCCGGACGCAGGTCGAGCAATCGCCACCGCAGGAACTGTCGCGGATCACCTGCTGCGCCGCCTCGCGGCAGCAGCCGCACCCCGCACCGACGCCGAGCTGCATCGACACCTCGGAGAACGAGGACGCACCCCCGGCAACCGCAGCGCGGATTTGCCGATCGGTGATCGCGTTGCAGATGCAGATGTACATGGCGTTCCGCTCTTCGGCTCAGCGATAGCCGACGCGGTCGAGGATGCGCTGGGCAGCGATCTGGTCCTTGCCAATCGATGAAATCGGCACGTTCTCGAATTTCGGCGTGCCCAGCGCGGCCAGTGCGGCGTTGTCGGTCTTGACGCCCTTGACCACCGGCCACTCGTTGTTGCCGTTGGCAAAGTAGGTCTGCGCCTGCGGGGCGGATAGATACTCGAGGAACAGCACAGCGTTAGCCCGGTTCGGCGCGCTCTTGGCCACCCCACCGCCCGAGATGTTGATGTGCGTGCCGGTCGTCGCCTGGTTCGGCCACAGGAAACCGACCTTGGCCACGACCTCCTTGTCCTTCGGATCGTCGGAGCGCACCAGCCGCAGCCAGTAGTAGGTGTTGGTGAGCGCCACGCCGCACTCGCCCGAGGCGACGCCTTTGATCTGGTCGGTGTCGCCGCCGCGCGGGGGCCGCGCCATGTTGGCGACCATGCCTTTCGCCCATTCCTCCGTCTTCGCTTCGCCGTTGCGCTCGATCATCGCGCCGATCAGCGACAGCATGTATGGATGCGAACCTGACCGCGTACAGACGAGGCCCTTGAGCTTGGGGTCGGCCAGCTTCTCGTAGGTATCGACGTCGGTCGGCTTCACGCGCGACTTGTCGTAAACAATCGCTCGGGCACGGGTCGAAAAGCCGTACCACGTGCCGTCGTTCGAGCGCAGGTTGACGGGAATGCGCTCCGCAAGCAGCTTGGACTCGACCGGCACGAACAGCCCGTCGATCTGCGCGCGCCACAGCCGGGCGGCGTCGACCAGCAGGATCACGTCGGCGGGGCTATTGGCTCCTTCGGTCTTGACCCGCTGCACCAGGGCTTCATCGCCGAGTTCGATGCGGTTGATTTTGATACCGGTTTGCTTGGTGAAGTTGTCATACAGCGCGTTGTCGGTCTGGTAGTGGCGGGCGGAGTACAGGTTCAGGACCTTGTCCTGTGCATAGCCGTCGAGCGGGGACCAGGCTGCCGCGGTGATGCTCAATATGACAGTGAGTTGCAATCCGCGGCGCAACCAGCGCTCAGCGATCGATGAAAGGCGGGTCATGATTGGCTTCCGTTCCGGTTCGAAAGGGTGGTCGGCAACGCCAACCGGAACGAATCCTAACGAAAACGATACTCAAATGCAAATGGTTCTCATTTGCGTTCAGTGACGTAGATCAAAACCAGCGCGCCTGCCCCGCTGTGCGAGTCGGAGTGCCGCCTCAGGGAGTTACGCGAAGATCCAGGCCAATGTCGCCTGTTGTGCTACCGACGCTTGCGGCCGCTGAGAATCCGGACGGCGCCCTACTCCGCCTGTCAACGCGGCGTGCCCCGTTGTAGCGCGCGGTCCAGTACGGATCCGAAAGCCGCTCGACCCGCACTCGACCGCCGCGCGTCGGGGCATGCACGAAGTGATCACCGCCGATGTAGATCCCGACGTGCGAGTAGCGCCGGCCAAGCGTGTTGAAGAAGACGAGGTCGCCAGCGGCCAGGTCGTTCAGGCTCAACCGCTCGCCGATTCGTCCGATGTCCTCGGAGCGGCGCGGCAGCACCACGCCCACCGCTTCACTGAAGACATAGCCGACGAAACCGCTGCAGTCGAATCCCGTCGGCGTACGCCCACCGGGGCGGTAGGGTGTCTCCAGCAACGCCAGTGCGCGCAGTACCAGGTCAGCAGCGCTGTCCTCGACAGCCGTCTGCGCACGGACGGGGAAGCCAAACGCCACGATGAGCGTCGCCCCATACGCAAGGCAAGCCCGTTTCCACCGTCCGCTTCGCAGCATCGAGATCGCGCGCGGCTGCCACAATGGCCGCGACCATAGCGCATTCCAGCGAGAAATCCTAAAGCCGACCGGGGTTTACACCGATCATTTAGGCTAAATTCCACCGCACTGAGCACGGACGGGGAAAGCCGGAGCGCCGGCCCAAGGTCCGTCACGAGGTTGGCGTGCCCACCGATACCCAGAAGACTTCCGCGCCTAGCGCACCTCCGAAGCCGCGCGTCTTGATCGCCGATGATTCGCGCATCGTGCGGGCCTCGATCGTCCAGCACATTCGCGATCGATTCGACATTCGCGAGGTACTCGACGGTGAAGCGGCGTGGCAGGCCATCCTGCTCGACTCGTCGATTCGGGTCGTGATCACCGACCTGACGATGCCGAAAGTCGACGGCTTCGAACTGCTGAACCGGGTGCGCAGCTCGAAGGTTCAGCGGATCCGCGAGCTGCCGATCGTCGTCATTTCCGGCGAAGACGAAGGTGCGGAACGGGATCGCGCCGCCACCATGGGCGCCACCGATTTCATCCAGAAGGGCGTGGCCGCCGCCGAGCTAATCGCTCGACTGGAAGTGCTGGTGCGGCTGTCCGCCACGCGCGAAGCGCTGGCCGAGAGCCACGCCGCGCTCGAGTCGTCGCGTACGGTAGACGGCGAGACCGAGCTGCTGAACATGCCGTTTTTCGACAAGCAAGTCGAAAAGCTGATCTCGTTTGCGCGGCGCAATCTGTCGGACGTAGCATTGATCTGCGTGCGGGTCGAACTGTCGCTGCCCCAGCAGGCCACGTGGGAAGGCGAAATCGATCAACGCATCAAGCTGGTTGGGCGAACCCTGGCCGCCTCGATCCGACTCGAAGACCTAGGAACGCGCTCGGACAAGTTCGAATTTTGCGTTGCAACACCGTCGTCGGGCCTGTCGGGCGTGTTGCGCTTCGCTGCGCGACTGCGAAAAGTGCTGGAAAACGTCGAAGCAGCCGGACCCGGGGTCGAGGTGTGGACCTGCATCGGTTTGTCGACTCTTTCGGAGGAATTGCGGCGCAGCGCAGAAGAACTTCGTGCGCTGGCTCAAAAGCGTGCGGCGCAAGCCCAGCAAAATCGGTCGCGCCGCATCATCCTCGGGACGTCGGACGGCGTCGCGCCGGGCAGCATGGATCCGAAGCCCGAGGACGGTTCGATGGATATCAATCTCGCGCTGGCGCTGATCCGCGCCGGCCGGGCGGCTGAAGTGGTGCCGCATCTGCCTCGATTGCTGGAGCAGATCGCCCCGATGCTGAAACTGGTGCGGCAACAGCGAGAATTGCAGGCCACACCGGACGGAGGCGCGCATGGGGCAGTACAGGGAGTTTCACGCTAGATCGCTGACGGATCCGAGCGGGTTCTGGGCCGAGCAGGCCGCGCTGATCGACTGGCGCCAGCCATTTTCCCGCGTTCTGGATTATTCGAGGCCGCCGTTCGCCCGCTGGTTCGTCGGCGGCACCACCAATTTGTGCCACAACGCGGTCGACCGTCATCTGGCAACGCGCGGCGAGCAGCCGGCACTCATCTACGTCTCGACGGAAATCGGCGAAGAGCGAATCTACGACTTCCGGCAGCTTTATCGCGAAGTCAACCGGATGGCTGCAATACTGAAGTCGCTCGGCGTCAGTCGCGGCGACCGCGTGCTCATCTACATGCCGATGATTCCAGAAGCCGCGTTCGCGATGCTCGCCTGCGCGCGCGTCGGCGCGATCCACTCGGTGGTTTTCGGCGGCTTCGCGGCGGTGAGCCTCGCCACCCGCATCGACGACGCGCAGCCAAAAGTCATCGTGTCAGCCGACGCCGGTTCGCGCGCCGGCAAGGCGGTACCTTACAAACACCTGCTCGACGAGGCGATTGCGCTGGCGAAGTCTCCACCGGCAAGTGTGCTGATGATCGACCGCGGCCTGGCCGAAGCCAAAATGGTGCCGGGTCGCGACGTGGATTACGCGAAGCTGCGCGCCGAGCACATGGACGCCGAGGTGCCGTGCACCTGGCTCGAGTCGAGCGAGCCCAGCTACATCCTGTACACCTCGGGCACGACCGGGAAACCCAAGGGCGTGCAGCGCGACACCGGCGGCTATGCGGTCGCGCTGGCCGCGAGCATGAAGCTCATCTTCTGCGGCAATCCCGGCGAGACCTATTTCGCGACCAGCGACATCGGCTGGGTGGTCGGGCACAGCTACATCATCTACGGGCCGCTGCTCGCCGGCATGGCGACGGTCATGTACGAGGGCACACCGATACGACCCGACGGCGGCATCTGGTGGAAGATCGTCGAGAAATACAAGGTCACGACGATGTTCTCGGCGCCGACGGCGATCCGTGTGCTGAAGAAGCAGGATCCGGCGTTTCTGAAGAAGTACGACCTCTCAAGCCTACGTCTGCTGTTCCTGGCCGGCGAGCCGCTGGACGAGCCGACCGCGCGCTGGATAAGCGAGGGCATTGGCAAGCCGATCATCGACAATTTCTGGCAGACCGAGACCGGCTGGCCGATCCTGGCGATTCCTCGCGGCGTCGAAGCACTGCCGTCGAAGTTTGGCTCGCCCGGTGTGCCGGCCTACGGCTACGACGTCAAGCTCTACAACGAGGCGACCGGCGAGGAGATCACAGGGCATCACGTCAAAGGCGTGGTCGCGATCGAGGGACCGTTGCCGCCCGGATGCATGACGACCGTCTGGGGCGACGACGACCGCTTCGTGAAAACCTACTGGACCACGATTCCCAACCGGCAGGTCTATTCGACCTTCGATTGGGGCATCCGTGACGAGGACGGCTACTTCTTCATCCTGGGCCGCACCGACGACGTGATCAATGTCGCCGGGCACCGCCTCGGCACGCGCGAAATCGAGGAGTCGCTGTCGTCACACCCGAACGTCGCCGAAGTCGCGGTCGTCGGTGTCGCCGATCAGCTGAAGGGGCAGGTCGCAATGGCGTTCGCGATCCTGAAGGACCCGACCAGGGCCGACACGCCGGAGAAGAAGCTCGCGCACGAAGGCGAGATGATGAAAACCGTCGACAGCCAGTTGGGCGCCGTCGCACGCCCGGCGCGCGTGCACTTCGTCAGCGTGCTGCCCAAAACGCGCTCGGGCAAGCTGCTGCGCCGGTCGATTCAGGCGCTGTGCGAGGGGCGCGATCCCGGCGACCTGACGACGATCGAAGACCCAAGCGCACTCGAACAGATCCGCAGCGCGTTGCACGCCTGACGCCGGCAACGGGATCCGCGCCGCGGCTCGCGTAAGCTCGCGGGCGGTTCTCCACGGCCGCTTTCCGTGACCTTCAACTACGCCCTGTCGGACCTGGTTCTGCCGCCAACCTCGCTGCTGGTCGCGACTCTGGTCGGCGTGGCGCTGGCGAAACGGCGCCGCGCCGTTGGACTGACGCTTGTCGTGGCTTCGCAACTGCTGCTCGCTGGCATTGTGCTTGCCGGTCGTCGCCAATGCGCTGGCGCGCTCGCTCGAGCCGCCTCCAGTCACCTCGGAGCAGCTGAAGCGAGCGCAAGCGATCGTGATCCTCGCGGGCGGCAACAACCTGCGGCTCGCCCGAATGGGGTGGCGAAACCGTGAAGACCACCACGCTGCAGCGGCTGCGCTATGGCGCGAGACTCGCCCGCGAAACCGGTCTGCCGATCCTCGTCACCGGCGGCCGGCCCTTGCGCAGCAAGTACGCCGAGGGCGAGCTGATGAGCGACGTCCTCACGAGCGAGTACAAGCTCGGCGTGCGCTGGATCGAAGTCGAAGCGATGACGACCGGCGAAAACGCGCTGATGGCGGCGCAGGCACTGAAGGCGGACGGAATCAAGCGTATAGCGCTGGTGACGGATGCGATCCACATGCCTCGCTCGCGACAGGCCTTCGAACGCGCCGGACTCGAAGTCATCGCGTGCCCGACCGCCTACGCCGGGCAGCGGCCGTTCGAGCTGGTATCAGCTGGTGCCAGGAGCTCGCCGCGCTGCACCTGTCGAACATGGCGCTGCGCGAATGGTTTTCGCAGCTGGTTCTATGCCTTGCGTGATGGCGACGCTTCACGCCAGTGAACCGGGGGAGGACAAATGAAGACCCGATCGATGCTGACCTTCGACGATGTCGAACGGATGGCTCAGGCGGCCCAGGCCGAGGCAACTCGCAACGGCTGGGCCGTGACGATCGCCGTTGTCGACGATGGCGGACACCTGCTGCTGTTGCATCGCCTCGACGGCGCCGCGCCGGTGTCGTCGATGATCGCCCCGGCCAAGGCCCGCGCTGCGGCGCTCGGCAAACGGGAAACCAAGCTGTATGAGGACATGATCAACCAGGGACGCACTGCGTTCCTCTCTGCGCCGCTCGACGGCATGCTCGAGGGCGGGGTGCCTGTCATCGTCGATGGGCACGTGATCGGGGCGGTCGGAGTCTCCGGCGTGAAGTCGAGCGAGGACGTGCTGATCGCGCGTGCAGGAATTGCCGCGCTCGCATCTTGACTGAATTTTGAACCCAAGCGCAGCTCCGCCGGCTGCCACCTACTCGGCGCTGCGTCTGCCCCGCGCGACGTCGATGGCCGCAAGCGCGACCAGCCCGCCGACGAAAAAGAGCCCCGTCAGCACCGATCGCCAGTCGATGGTTGTTGGCCGTCGCGAACACCACCGCGCCGTAGCTGACCGGACCGACGATCGCCGCCAGCTGCGTCGCAAAGGTCCATAGCCCGTAGAACTCGGCCAGCCGGTCGCGCGGCGCGAACAGCCCCACCATCGCGCGCCCGGCCGACTGGCTCGACCCCATCGCAAGGCCCGCCAGATTGGCGGCCAGCCAGAACATCGCCGCACTGGTCGCCGTTGCGGCCACTGCGACCATCGCCAGCCACAGCAGCAGCGTCAGTCCCAGCGCGAGCTTGTGTCCGATCGCATCCTGCACATAGCCGAAGGCGAATGCGCCGATGGCGGCGGTCACATTGACGACTAGCACCAGCGTCATCGTCTGCACGAAGCTGAACTTCATCACTTCCTGCGCGTAAATCGCCGCCAGCGCGATCACCACCATCACGCCGGCCTGGTAGCACAGTCCACACAGCAGCAGCATTCCGAAGTCGCGATACCTTCCGATATGCCGCAGCGTGTGCGCCAGCCGCGCCATCGCCTGCGCGACAAAGTGTCCGACCCGTTCGTCGGCCTGCACCATGCTGCGCTCGCGCACGATCAGCAGCGCCGGCGCGGCGGCCAGCGCGAACACCGTCGCCGTGATCAGCATCGTCATCGGTACGAACTGCTGCGCCGTGCTGCCGGCAGCCTGCGCCCATTGAACGTACGCGAGGCACAGCGCCAGCGTGATGAGCCCACCGACATAGCCGAAGCCCCAGCCCCAGCCAGAGACCTTGCCGAGCGCATCCGGGCGCGCGAGCTCGGGCAGAAAGGCGGCGACCAGCGCGACGCCGGTCATGAAAAAGAAGTTGGAAATCGAAATCGCCAGTGCTGCCAGAACCAGGTCGCCCGGCCCGACCGCCGCCAATGCGGCCGTGGCGACGATGCACCCCGCCGTGCTGAGGGCCAGCAGCCACTTCTTGCGCGCGCGCAGGTCGGCGTAGGCACCGATCAACGGCATCGCGATCATCAGCGCTGCATTGGATACCCCGAGGATCAGTGTCCAGGCGAAAGTCGCCCATTCGGCGTTGGCTGCGACCACGCCGACGAAATACGCGTTGAACACCGCCGTCAGCACGACCGTGGTGTACCCGGAGTTGGCGAAGTCGTAGCCCGCCCACGCGAACACCTCGCGCGGCCGCACGCCCGGATTGAGTGCGGCGGGATCGAAGATGCGCATGGCGTGGACGGCAATCGGCGGGAGGATGGCGCGACGCATGCTACGCGAGCGCGGCCGCGGCACTCGGACTGTCGAGGTGCGTTCGTATACTGCGAGCCATGGCGACTACGGACCTCGATCGCATTGACCGCAGGATCCTCGAAATCCTGCAAGCCGACGGGCGGATCACCAACCAGGCGCTCTCCGAGCGCATCGCGCTGAGTCCACGCGCCTGTCTCGATCGCGTGCGCCGGCTCGAGCGCTCGGGCCTGATAGCGGCCTACATGGCGGTCATCGATCCGCGCCGTCTAGGCGGGCTGCTGACCATCGTCGTCGAAGTGACGCTGAAGGACCAGACGCAGGCCACTCACAGCCGCTTCGAACAACGGATGAAGTCGACAGACGAAGTGGTCGAATGTTTCCTGGTATCGGGCCAGTGCGACTACGTGCTGCGACTCGCGTGCCGCGACCTCGATCACTACCGCGAGCTCACCAACGCGTGGACCGACGATCCGACGCTCGGTGTCGAGAAGATCAGCTCGAAGCCTGAGCTTCAGACGGTAAAACCGTTCCGCGGCTATCCGGTGCCCTGAAACGAGCCTCGCCGCCGATTCGGCGGTTGTGAGTGCGCGGGACCGCAACATCGGTCAGTTCCGCGGTCCGAGATTTGCATTGCATGGTGACCAGTCTTCCTACACTGGCGAAAGCACCTAGTGGGAGTGACGCCATGGATGCAAAGCTCGGCCAACTGAGCACTAGATCGACCTCCGCCATCGCGGTTGAGAAGGCCTTCGCGGCGCCGAACTATGCACCGATACCCGTGATCATCGAGCGCGGCGACGGCGCCTGGCTGTGGGACGCCGACGGCAAGCGCTATCTCGATTTCATGTCGGCCTACTCGGCGGTCAGCCATGGCCATGCACATCCGCGGCTGGTCCGCGCGCTGATCGACCAGGCGCAACGCGTCGCCGTCACCTCGCGCGCGTATCACTCGACCGAGCTGGGACCCTTCCTGGCCCGGCTGGTCGAAGTCGCTGATCTGCGAACGGTCGCGCGCGCCCTGCCGGCGAGCGGAGGCTGCGAGTCGGTGGAAACCGCAATCAAGGCTGCGCGCCGCTGGGCCTATCGCGTCAAGGGAGTCGCCGCCGATTGTGCCGAGATCGCTGTGGCTCGCGGCAATTTCCACGGGCGCTCGAGCACGGTGGTGGGATTTTCGACCGAGCCTTCGTATCGCGCCGACTTCGGTCCATTCGGCTCGGGATTCCGTCACTACGACTTCGGCGACATCGCATCGCTGGCGGCCGTCATTAACCAAAACACGGCGGCGGTCCTGATGGAGCCGATCCAGGGAGAGGCTGGCATCGTCCTTCCTCCTGAGGGCTACCTGAAGGCCGTGCGCCGCCTGTGCGACGAGCGCAATGTGCTGATGATCCTGGATGAGGTGCAGTCCGGGCTCGGTCGCACCGGTGCGATGTTCGCGTACATGCACGAGGACATTCGGCCGGACGGCGTGATCGTCGGCAAGGCGCTCGGCGGAGGCCTGTTGCCGGTGTCGGCGTTCATCGCTCGCGCCGACGTGATGGACACCTTTGATCCGGGCAGCCATGGCTCGACCTTCGGCGGCAACCCGCTCGCTGCGCGCGTCGGTCTCGAGGCGATCAACGTGCTGATCGAAGAGCATCTGGTCGAGCGCAGCCGCGACTTCGGAGGCCATCTGCTTGGCCGGCTGCGCCGGATTGATTCACCGCTGGTCGTCGACGTGCGCGGCCGCGGACTGTGGGTCGGAGTCGAACTCGATCGGCGAACCGTCTCGGCGCGAGCGGTGGTCGAACGCATGGCCACACGCGGCGTGCTCAGCAAGGAAACGCACGAAACGGTGATCCGCTTCGCTCCGCCGCTCAATATCTCGCGCGAGGCGCTCGACTGGGGCATCGACGTGTTTGCCGACGTGCTGGCGGACTTCGATCCGCGTCGCCGGCACGCTGGCCGGCATCCCGTCGCGACCGACGCTCTCCGCGCTCCAGCGCGCGAGAGTGCGACGGCGCCGACCCGGCAGCCGACGCGATCGCGGCCGACGCCGCACTTAATGATGAGTTCGGCCGAGCATTTCGAGGTCAGCTACCGGATCAACCCGTGGATGGAGCCATCGCAATGGGCGGTTTCGGCCGACCGGCTTGCTGACGACGCGCGGCGCGGATGGGAAGCACTGCGGGCCACCTACGAGCGGCTCGGCGCCATCGTCGATGTGCAGGCACCGGTACGCGGCCTGCCCGACATGGTCTTCACGGCCAATGCGGCGATGGTCCTGGACCGGAAGGTGCTGCTGGCGCGCTTTCTGCATGGCGAGCGCCAGGGCGAGGAAGTACACAACCGCGCTTTCTTCGAGGCGCTGCGCGCGCGGGGGGTGATCGACGAGATCATCGAGCCGCCGGCCGGCCTGAGTTTCGAGGGCGCGGGCGATGCGATCTGGGACGCTTCGCGGCAGCTCGTCTGGACCGGATACGGGCAACGGTCGAGCCGAGAGATGTTCCGCGTCATCGAGCAAGAGTTTGGGGTGCCCGCCATCGCGCTCGAATTGGTCGACCCGCGCTTTTATCACCTCGATACCTGCTTGTGCGTGCTGGAGGGCGGCGAGGTGCTGTGGTATCCGCCGGCGTTTTCCGCCTCGGCCGCCGAAGCGGTACGCGAGATCGTCGGCGAGGACCGGTTGATCGAGGCGACCGATGACGACGCGTTCCATCTCGGAGTGAACTCGGTGTGCATCGGGCGCGATGTCGTCATGTGCCATGTGTCGGCCGCGACCCAGGCCGCGCTGGCGGCACGCGGCTACCGCGTGCATCGTGTCCCGCTCGATTCGTTCAACCGCTCGGGGGGTGCGGCGTACTGCCTGACGCTGCGGCTCAACAACACCACAGGGGCCGAACGGCCCTTGCCCGCCTTCCACGAGGACGACTTCGACGAACTGCGTCGGGCTGCATGAAGCACAAGCCGTAGGCATGACGCAGAGGGCGAGCGCCAACCATCGCCCGAGGAAGTGACGCGCCCTCCCCCGGACGGGCGATCCCTGCACCCGGTTCCCCTGCCGACACTCCGTGCAGACGATGCTTACGGAGCACGCGATGCGGGAACTCTCGCCGTCCGACGGCAGTGCCGATGCGGTGCGCAATGCCGCCGATGAGGCGCTGTCCCATTCCGATAGTCGACCTGCGCTCGAGCGCGAGCTCGATCGCTTGAATACGGCCGTGCAAGGCTCGGCGGCCGCGTTCGGTCAGCATCTGTCGTGGCTACTGGTCGCTCAGGCGCTGCTGTTGACCTCGTACCTGATCGTCCTGGTGGTCGGCTGGGGTCTTCCGCTGCCCGGCAAGCGCGGGCTGCTGATGGGCATCGCCATTTTCGCTGTCTGTTCGGTCGGCGCCACGTACCTCGGATTGCGTGCGGCGCGTGACCGCGTCGGTCCGCTCAAGGCACAGCGACAGCGTGTGGAAGATGCGCTCGAGCGCGTTGCTGGCCGCCCGCCGGCGTTTGCCCGCCAAGGGGCCGTGACCGCCCTGCTAGCCCAAGCATCGACCCGCGGTCTACCGCTGATGGTGGTCGTCGGCTGGATCGCGCTTGCAATCTACACGCGGGCTCTGCCGCTGCCGAGCGAACCGCGACCGGCCGCCGCGTCGAGCGAGTCGCGCGCCTCGCCCGCCGCAGCCACCACAGCGCCGCGGCCGCCGCGCCCGGCGGCCGCAAAGAGTGGGCCCGCCGTAGCACCCGCACCTGATGCGCCAACGGCACCGGAAGTCGCCAATGACACGTCGGAGTCGCCGCTGATGAATTTCCTGCGGCGCGCGGTCAATGCGCCGCCAGCGGTCGAATCGCAGGAACCGGTCAAGCCCTGACCTTCGACGACTGATCGCGCAGCCGTGGTCAGCCGAATCACGGCGCCCAGGTCGGCTTGCGTTTTTCCATGAACGCCTGCACGCCCTCCTGCGCTGAGGCGTCGATCATGTTGCAGGCCATCGTCTGCCCGGCGACCTGATAGGCCGCTTCGATGCCGGTTTCGAGTTGCCGGTAAAACAGTTCCTTGCCCATGGCAACCGCGATGCGCGGCTTGGCGATGATGCCGGCTGCCAACCGCTCGATCTCGGCATCGAGTTCGTCCGGTTCGACCACGCGGTTGACCAGTCCGCGCGACTGTGCGGTGGCAGCGTCGATGAAATCCCCGGTCACCAGCATCTCGAACGCCTGCTTGCGGCCGACGTTGCGCGACAGCGCGACGCCTGGCGTCGAGCAGAACAATCCGACGTTGATGCCGCTGACCGCGAATTTTGCATCCGATGACGCGACCGCGAGATCGCACATCGCGACCAACTGACATCCAGCCGCTGTTGCGATGCCGTGCACACGCGCGATGACAGGCTGCGGCATGCGCTGGATCGTCAGCATCAGCTTCGTGCATTGGGCGAAGAGCTTGCGGTAGTAGTCGACCGACGGCGTCGCTTTCATCTGCTTGAGGTCGTGGCCCGGACAGAAAGCCTTGCCGCGCCCTGCGATGACGACGACGCGCGCCATCTCGTCGCCCGCTACTGCGTCCAGCGATTCCTGCAGCGCCGCCATCATCTGCTTCGGACAGCGCGTTGAACTGCTGCGGTCGGTTCAGCGTCAGCGTGACAACACCGTCGCCGGAGCGATCGACCGTCACATATGGCTCGGCGACGGCGCGGACTTCGGGTGCGTTCATTGCGGTCTCCTAGACATCGATGGCGGAAGCCGACTTCGCCTGCCGCCTGAGCATGAATTTCTGGATCTTGCCGGTCGAGGTCTTGGGCAGCGGCCCGAACACGACGCGCTTCGGTATCTTGAAGCGGGCCAGATGGTTGCGACAGTGAGCGAGCAACGCCTCGGCGGTCAGCGTCGACCCATCCTTCAGTTCGACGAATGCGCACGGCACCTCGCCCCAGCGCTCGTCCGGCTGCGCGACCACCGCCGCCGCGATGACATCGGAGTGCCGGTACAGCGCGTCCTCGACCTCGATCGAGGAAATGTTCTCGCCTCCGGAGATGATGATGTCCTTGCTGCGATCCTTGATCCGCAGGTAGCCGTCGGCGTGCACCACCGCCAGGTCGCCCGAATGAAACCATCCGCCCGCGAACGCCTCCTGCGTGGCCGCCTCGTTCTTCAGATAGCCTTTCATCGCGATGTTGCCGCGGAACATCACCTCGCCGATGGTCTCGCCGTCCCAGGGCACCGGCTGCATCGTCTCCGTATCGAGCACCGCGACGCCCTCCTCCAGCGTGTAGCGCACGCCCTGGCGCGCGTTCAGCATCGCTCGCTCGCCGACGTCGAGGCTCGCCCACGCCGGCTGCTTGGCGCAGACGGTCGCCGGCCCATAGACCTCGGTCAGCCCGTAAACGTGTGTGAGGTCGAAGCCAAGCCGGTCCATCCCCTCGATCATCGACGCCGGCGGCGCGGCGGCGGCCACCATCGTGCTGACCCGATGCTCGACTCCCCGCTTCAGTTCGTCGGGCGCGTTGACGAGCATCGACTGCACGATCGGCGCACCGCAGTAATGCGTGACCTTGTGTTCGCGGATCGCCCCGAACACGGCCGCGGCGTCAACTCGCCGCAAGCACACATGCGTTCCTGCCATGGCGGCGACGGTCCACGGAAAGCACCAGCCGTTGCAGTGAAACATCGGCAGCGTCCACAGATAGACCGGATGATGCGGCATCGCCCACACCAGCACGTTCGAAACGGCATTCGTATACGCGCCGCGGTGTGAGTACACGACACCCTTCGGATTGCCGGTCGTGCCCGAGGTGTAGTTGAGCGCGATCGCATCCCATTCGTCCGCCGGCGCCGGCCAAGCGAACTCCGGCGAACCTGTCGCCAGGAACGCCTCGTAATCGATGCCCCCGATGCGCGGCTCGGCGCCTTCGTACAGCGGGTCGTCGACGTCGATCAGCAGCACCGAGTCGCGCCTCGCACCCAGCGCGGCGCGCACCGTCGGGCCGAATTCGCGATCGACGATAACCACGCGGGCCTCGCCATGCTCGAGCATGAACGCGATCGACGCCGTGTCGAGCCGGGTATTGAGCGCGTTGAGCACGGCGCCTGCCATCGGAACGCCGTAATGCGCTTCGACCATTTCCGGCGTGTTCGGCAGCATCACGGCGACCGTATCGCCGCGACCGATGCCGGCGTTCACCAGCGCATGCGCCAGTCGGCGCGATCGTGCATACAGATCGCGCCAGTTGCGGCGGATCGCGCGCAATCCGCTGCCGTGCACGATCGCCGGCAGATCTGGAAAGACCGTCGCCGTGCGCTCGACGAACGTCAGAGGCGTGAGCGGCGCGAAATTCGCCGCACTCCTGTCCAGCCCGTTGTCGTAGATCATGTTGGGCACGACGTTTCCCTCAAACTGCAGCGGTGCTCAAAGCTGGGCCAGCGTTCTCAGGTGTGCAGCGACGCTGCGTGCGAGCGCACTCAGGTTGTAGCCGCCTTCCAGCGAACTGACGATCCGTCCTTCGCCGAACTCGTCCGCGACGTCCATCAGCTTGCGCGTGATGTAAACGTAGTCGGCTTCGACCAGCCCCATCTGACCGAGGTCATCTTCCCGATGCGCGTCGAACCCGGCCGAGATGAACAGCATCTGCGGTGCAAACTGGCGCAGCCGCGGCAGCCAGATCTCGTCGACCACCTGGCGCACCACGTCGCCCTTGGTTCCGGCCGGAAGCGGCACGTTCACCATGTTATTTGCCAACTGGTCAGCCCCTGTGTACGGGTAGAAAGGATGCTGGAAGAAACTGACCATCAATGCACGCTCGTCTCCGGCGAGAATATCCTCGGTCCCGTTGCCGTGATGCACATCGAAGTCGACGACCGCGACCCGCTGCAGCCCATGAACCTCGAGCGCATGTCGTACTCCGACAGCAACGTTGTTGAAGAAGCAGAACCCCATCGCCGACGCCTTGCGGGCGTGATGGCCCGGCGGTCGCACCGCGCAGAACGCGTTGCCCAGTTCGCGCGCAATGACGCGGTCGGCGGCCTCGACGACCGCGCCGGCCGAACGCAGCGCCGCCGCCCAGGTGTGCGGATTCATCGAGGTGTCGGGATCGACCGGCCAGTATCCCTGCTGTGGTACGCTGGATTTCAGTCGGTCGATGTAGGCCGCGTCATGGGCGCGACCCAATGCTTCCTCGGATGCGGCCGGCGCGTCGTAATGTTGCAGGTGTGGAGCGATGCCCGTCGAGATCAGGTGATCGTGGATCGCGGCCAGCCGTTCCGGACTTTCAGGGTGCCACGATCCCATTTCATGCGCCGAGCAGGCACCGTGCGTGAAGAAACCGGTCTGAAGCATGTCTCCTTCCTGCCCATTGTCTGGGTCGCGCTCCGGATGCGATCTGGGCGCCTGAACCAATGTTAGAGAAATTCCGCGCGACCGCCAGCCAGATTGGCAGTGTGATCGTTGGCAAGAGCCTGCAGATCCGCCAGAGCCTCACCTGCCTGCTGGCCGGAGGACATTTGCTGATCGAGGACGCCCCGGGTGTCGGCAAGACCACGCTGGCGCACGCGCTGGCGGTTTCGCTCGGCCTGCCGTTTCGTCGCATGCAGTTCACCAGCGATTTGCTGCCGTCGGACGTGATCGGCGTATCGGTGTATGACCGCGCCAGCGGCGCGTTCGTCTTTCATCCGGGCCCGATCTTCACCGAAGTGCTGCTGGCCGACGAGATCAACCGCGCCAGCCCAAAGACACAGAGCGCGTTGCTGGAAGCGATGGAGGAGAGCCAGGTATCGACCGACGGACTGTCGCGTCCGCTGCCACAGCCGTTCTTCGTGATCGCCACCCAGAATCCGCTGTCGCAGGTTGGCACCTTTCCGCTGCCGGAATCGCAACTCGACCGCTTCCTCATGTGCATCAGCCTGGGGTATCCCGATCGCGCGGCCGAGCGCGCCTTGCTGTCAGGAGAACCCCGGCGCGACATGCTGAAGGCCCTGCCGTCCGTGGCCCGGCCAGGCGATCTGATCGCGGCGCAGGCAGAGGTAAAGCGGGTCTTCGTGTCGGCGGCACTGCTGGACTACGTGCAGGCATTGATGGGGCACACGCGTGCCTCGGGCAAGTACGCGGAGGGGTTGTCGCCGCGCGGCGGTCTGGCGTTGCTGGCGGCGGCACGCGCCTGGGCCTGGCTGGATGGACGCAATCATGTGATCCCAGAAGACGTGCAAAACGTGATGCCGGCCGTCGCCGGGCACCGTCTGCACGCGGTCAGCCGCGACAGCGGGCGCGCGCTGCACGGCAGGGAACTGGTCAGCCAGCTGATCAGCGCCGTGCCGGTGCCGTGACCGGGGGCACCGCGAGGCGCGAACGATGAGCCTGACCGCGCACCCGCTCGCCGTGCGCCTGGGCCAGTGGATCGCGGGAGGGCGCGGCCCGGAGACCGGTTCGGTCGTGCTCGATCGCCGCCGTGTCTATATCCTGCCGACGACACCCGGTCTGGTGTTCGGCGCAGCGATGCTGGTGCTGCTGATCGGATCGATCAATTACAGCCTGCAGTTGGGCTACATGCTGACTTTCCTGGTGTCCAGCATGGCAGTGGTCGGCATGCATACGACCCACGCTAACCTGGCTCAAATCGTGCTGCGCGGCGTGCGGGTCGAGCCTGTGTTTGCCGGCGACGTGGCGATATTTCAGATCACCGCAGCCAATCCGACGACGGTCGACCGCTTCGCGTTGCGTTTCGCCTTCATCGATCCGGCGGCTTCTTCGCGCTGGTTCTCCTGGCGCTCCCGACGCGCGTCGACGACGACGGCGGTCTCGAGAGAAATTCCCGCGCGCGGCGACCGAACGATTGGTGTTCCGTTGACGGCGCCCGAGCGCGGTCGACTGCCTGCACCGCGGATCGTCATCGAAACCCGCTTTCCGTTCGGCTTGTGGCGCGCCTGGGCTTACCTGACTCCGGCGCTGACCGCGATGGTCTATCCGGCTCCGGAAATCGACGCGCCGCCGCTGCCGATCACCGGCGCCGGCGGAGGAGAAGGGATCGGACTCGCCGCGTCGGGCGACGACTTTGCTGGCGTGCGCCCGTATACGCCGGGTGACCCGCAGAAGATGATCGCGTGGCGGCTGGCTGCGCGTTCGGACGATCTGTCGGTCAAGCAGTTCGAAGCAGAAGGCGGCGGCGATCTGATGCTCGACTTTGAAAGCCTGCCGCGCCATTTCGACGTTGAGCACAAGCTGTCGCGCCTCGCCCGCTGGGTGCTCGATGCCGAGGCTGCGCATGCGTGCTATGGCCTGCGGCTTCCCGGCTCGATGGTGTTCGCGGGCAGCGGGCCGCGTCATCGCGAGCACTGTCTGACCGCTCTCGCGCTCTTTCGCGGGTGAGAATGAGGGAGGCAGCCTCTTCATCGGGCCGCCAGGCGCTGGACCGCTGGCTGGCGCCGGCGATCCGGCTGTTCGGCCCGCAAGCATCGAGTGCGGCGCGCGAGCGCCGCGATATGCTGGTGCTGCTGCTCGTTGTTGGGCTTGTCGTTGCGCCGCACATGGAGCATCTGGCGTGGTGGGCCAACTCGGTGCTGGCGCTGCTGCTCGTCTGGCGGGTGTGGCTCACGCTGGCGCAACGCCCGCGGCCGGGCCGTTTCGTGATGCTGCCGCTACTCTTGGCGACTGCCGGCGCGATTTACTTGCAGCACGGCACATTGGCCGGGCAGGAAGCCGGTGTCACGTTTCTGCTGATGCTGATGGCGCTGAAGTTGCTGGAGATGCGCGCACGGCGTGACATCTTCGTGGTGATCTTCCTGTCGTTCTTCATTTTGCTGACGCAGTTCCTGTACAGCCAGGACCTGCCGGTGGCGGCGATCACCATCACAACGGTCATCGCGCTCTTCTTCGTGCTGGTCGGCGTCAACCTTGATGAAGTCGATCTGTCGGCAGCGCGCAAGCTCAAGCTGGTCGGCATCACACTCGCGAAATCGGTTCCGCTCGCCGCCGCGCTGTTCGTGCTGTTTCCTCGCATCTCCGGCCCACTGTGGGGCATGCCCGGTGATTCGGGCCAGTCGAGCACGGGACTGTCGAATTCGATGTCGCCAGGAACCATCAGCCGGTTGCTCGAATCCGATGCCGTGGCGTTTCGCGTCCGTTTCGAAAGCCGCGTGCCGTCGAACGATAAGCTCTACTGGCGCGGTCCGGTGTTCGCACTCTTCAACGGCCGCAGTTGGACGCCGCTTACTCAGAGTGCGTTCAATCCGCCCTTGGCCACGATCGATGCCGACCCGCGCTCGGCGGTCGCCTACTCGGTCACCCTTGAACCGCACAAGCGCGACTGGCTGTTCGCGCTCGAAACGCCCGCCGCTCTGCCCACGTTGCCCCAGCACCAGGCACGCTTCACGAAAGACCTGCAGATGCTGGCCAACGGACTGATCACCGAGCGGATCCGCTATGACATGCGGTCCTACACCAGTTATCGAATGGGAGTGCGCTCGACGCCCGAGGACCTCGAGGACGCGCTGATGCTGCCCACCGGCTACAACCCGCGCACGCGGCAGTTCGCGAGCGAACTACGCGCGCGCATGCTGCCCGATGCATCGGGCCGCAGACAGCCCGACATGCAGTTGATGCGCGCCGCGCTCGACCATCTGCGCACCGGAGGCTATTCGTACACGATGGCACCGCCGCCGCTGGGCCGCAACTCGGTCGACGAGTTCCTGTTCGACACTCGGCTCGGCTACTGCGAGCACTACGCCTCGGCGTTCGCGTTTCTGATGCGCGCGCTCGAGGTGCCCGCGCGCGTGGTGACGGGATATCAGGGCGGCGAACTCAACCCGGTCGACGGCTTCATGACGATCCGCCAGGCCGACGCGCACGCGTGGACCGAAGTGTGGCTGGTCGGACAGGGGTGGGTGCGGGTCGATCCGACCGCCGTAGTGGCGCCGCTGCGCATCGAGCGGGGCGCGGTCGAGATTGCGCGCCAAGCCGGACGCGCATTGCCCGCGCTCGGCAGTGATACGGCGCTGGCTTCGTTCGCTGCGCTACAACTGGGAGGCGCTACAGAACGGCTGGAACCAATGGGTGATCTCGTACTCGCAGGAACGCCAGCGCGCGCTGATCGAAAAGCTGGGCCTCGCTCCGAGCCTGGAAAACGTCGCACTGGCGCTCGCACTCGCGGTCAGCGTGATGTTGGCCTGGCTGGCATGGGTGTCGATGCGCCCGCGCACGGTGCGCGACCCGCTGGGCGCGTCGTTCCAGTTGCTGCGCGATCGCCTCGAACAGGCCGGCGTGGCGGCTGCGGTCTCATGCGGGCCGCGGGAGTTGTACGTGCGCACCAAGCGCGCACTGATCGACGAGGACGTGAAGAAGGCCAGGCGGCTGCTGTCACGCTACGAACGGCTGCGCTACGGTCCGGCGTCCGCGACCGCGACCCGCAACGAAATCCGCGCGCTGCGTCGCGCGATACACGCTTTCAGACCGCGTCCCAATCCGCTGTGAACCGGTCCCGTCGATCGATTCTCCTGTCGGTGCTCGCGCTCGCGGCGGGCGCGCACGCCCGCGCGAGCACCGAGCATCTGGCACGCGACGACGTCCGGCAGTTCATCGATGGGCTGGTCGAAACGCATGGCTTCGATAGAACGCGGCTCCAGCGCTGGCTGAAGGACGCGCGCTATTCGGCCACGGTCGAGAGGCTGATGCAGCCGCCGCTTCCGTTCGGTCAGCGCAACTGGCTCGACTATCGAAAACGCTATCTCGATGAGCCGCGCATCCGGGCGGGGATTGCGTTCTGGCAGGCGCACCGGGACGCGCTGGCGCGCGCGGAGCAGCAGTTCGGCGTACCGGCCGCCATCCTTGTCGCAATCATCGGCGTGGAGAGCTACTTCGGGCGCACGACCGGAGAGTTCCGCACGATCGACGTGCTGACGACGCTGTCGTTCGATTATCTGCGCCGCTCCGACTTCTACCGCGCCGAGTTCGTCGAATTCCTGCTGCTGGCGCGCGAACAGAAACGCGACCCGCTGTCGTATCGGGGATCGTTTGCCGGAGCGATGGGCCTGCCGCAGTTCATGCCGGGGTCGGTGCGGCGCTGGGCGCTGGACTTCGACGGCGATGGCCGCATCGACCTGCTTGCAAGCCCGGTCGACGCCATCGGTTCGGTCGCGAATTTCCTGCAGGCTCACGGCTGGCAGCGCGAGTTGCCGGTCGAGTTTCCCGCACAGGCCGACGAAGCGATCGTCGACGCGCTTGGCCGCGGCATCGTCGCGCAGACGCCCTGGTGGTCCGCGCTGGCCGAAGGCGTCGTTGCTGACGCCCCGCTCGCGCTCGAAACTCCGGTGCTTGTGATCGACCTGCCGATCGTCGACGAGCGACGGCCAACCCGGCCGCCACTACCGCGTCGGCACGGTCAACTTCAGCGCGATCCTGCACTACAACCGCAGTTACTTCTACGCTGCGGCGGTCAGCGACTACGCGACCGCGCTGCAGGAGCAGTTCGCGGCCGGTTCCTGAGGCGTGGCGTTACTCCGCGTCCGGCTGGCGCGCAGGTTGTGCCTCGACGAACGCCGGAAGCTGCATGCATTGATCGAAGATGCGCATCAGCGTCGGCACGTGATCGAGACGGCAATCGAAGCGTTGCGCGTTGAAAATCTGCGGGACCAGCACGACATCCGCCAGCGTCGCACGATCGCCCAGCACGTGACGACCCGATCGCCCTTCGGCAACCACGCGAGTCTCGAGTGCCGCCAGCCCTTGTTCCACCCAGTGTCGGTACCAGGCGTTCTTCGCGTCCTCGCTCACCTGCAATTCGCGCACGAGGTAACGCAGCACGCGCAGGTTGTTGAGCGGGTGGATTTCGCAGGCGATCGTCAGTCCGAATGACCTGACGTAGGCGCGCTCGACCGCGTCGCGCGGCAACAGCGGCGGCTCGGGATGTGTTTCTTCGAGATACTCGAGTATCGCAAGCGACTGCGTGACGATCGTGCCGTCGTCGTCGAGCACCGGGATCAGCGCATCCGGATTGAGCGTACGGAACGCCGGCGCGAACTGCTGGCCGCCCGCGCGCGTCAGATGCACCGCGAGGTACTCGTAGACAAGGCCCTTGAGGTTGAGCGCGATGCGCACGCGGAATGACGCCGAACTACGAAAATAGTTGTAGAGCTTCATCGCTTCTTCCTCCTAGTGCACATACTGCACCAGCCACAGCGTCAGTGCCGGCACCAGCAGCAGCACGGTGAGCCGTACGGCGTCGGCCGCCAGAAATGCGCCGACATGGCGATAGGTGCGCGCGATCGGGACATCGCGTGCCAGCGCGCCGACCACGTACACGTTGAGACCGATCGGCGGCGCGATCAGTCCGATGTTGACGACGGTCAGCAGCAGGACGCCGAACCAGATCGCCTTGGCCTCGGTCGGAAGGCCGAAAAGGTCGAGCTGCATCACCGCTGGGAAGACGACAGGCAAGGTCAGCACCAGCATCGACAGCTCATCCATCACTCCGCCGAGGACGATGTAAAAGATCAGGACGAGCGCCAATATCGCCAGCGGCGGCAGGGGCAGCGTGCTGACGAAGGCGGCAGCGCGCGCTGGCATCTGCGAAAGCGCCAGTGCACCGTTCAGCATGTCGGCGCCGAGGAAGATGACGAAAATGGCGCCCGACGTTTCGGCGGTGGCGAGCAGCGCGGCGCCCAGTCCACTCCAGGTGAGTTCACGTCGCATTGCTCCGGCGACCGCCGTCAGCAGCACGCCGATCGCGGCGGCCTCGGTCGCGGTGAACACGCCGCCATAGATGCCGCCCAGCACGATCAGGAAGATGGCCAGTACCGGTAGCACGCCCGCCAGCAGCGGCCAGCGCTCGCGCCATGCGATGCGCGGCTCGGCTGGACCGAGTGCGGGACGCCACGACATCACGAGCGCGATCGCCCCGCAATACAGAGCCGCTGCAAGCAATCCGGGCAGCAGCGCGGCCGCAAAGAGGCGAGCGATGTTCTGCTCGGCGATGATGGCGTACAGCACCAGCACGATCGATGGCGGGATCAAGATCCCAAGGGTCCCGCCGGCGGCCAGCGTGGCGGTGGCGAATCCGCCGTCATAGCGGAAGCGACGCATCTCGGGCAGCGCAACCTGTGCGATCGTGGCTGCAGTCGCGACCGACGATCCGCACACTGATCCGAACGCCGCGCTGGCAAGGATCGCGGACTGCGCGAGCCCGCCACGCCAGTGGCCAACGAACGCAGCCGCCGCGCGGAACAGCAGCACGCGATAGGCCACCCTGCGAAGCAAGCTGCCCCATCAGCAGAAAAAGCGGGATCACCGACAAGTCGTAGACTGAAAAGCGCGCGAACACCATGCCCTTGAGGTACGCGAGCCAGGCGTCCGCGCCGGAATAGGCGATGAATCCAACCGCACCCGGAACAAACATCGCCGCCCAGATGGGCAGTCGTAGCGCCATCAGGATCAGCATCGACGCCAGCAACGCCAGCGGTGCGGCAGTCGACGTCATTTCAGGGTGGGCAGCATCGGGTTGCGAGCCACCGTCAGCGCGACCAGCGCGGCGAGCGCGAGCGAGGGAACTGTGACCAAGTATGCAAGCCACAGCGGCACACCCAACACCATCGAGCTTTCGCCAGCGTTGTAGAGCGCGGCCACGCCGGCTCCCGCGCGCAGCGCAAGCACACCCAGAACCAGCGCGGCAATCCAGCGCGCGACAACATCCAGCCCGTGCCGGACGGATGGCGGGTGCGCGCGCGGTGAACAGTTCCACGATCAGGTGACTGCCATGCAACTGGCAGTACGGCAGGAACAACGCCAGCGCCGCGGCCGTCCCCATCTGCGCCAGTTCGATGTCGCCGGGAATCGGAGTGGCGGCGACCCAGCGCCCGACGACTGAGCCGCAGGTCAGCACGACGACAGCGGCGAGCAGCGCGCCGCCGGCCAGCGCGAACGCGGCGGCCGCGCCGCGCAGGATCCGCGCCATGGCTATTTGACGCCGGTGCGTTCGCGGGCAGCAGCAGGCGCAGTCGCGGCAGCACCGCTGCGCGCCAGCAGCGCGCGCGCATCGGCCAGCATGGCGTCGCCGTCAAGCTGGCGGCGCTTCATGTCGGCCACCCACTCCGTGTACACCGGCTGCGCCGCGCGCTGCCATTGCACCAGTTCGGCAGCCGGAACGACGATGACGGTGTTGCCGCGATCCTGGGCAAGTTTGCGCGCCGGAGCCTTCTGTTGTTCCCACAGGCGCCCGGCCTGCGCGGAGAACTCGGCACCCGAGTTCCGGTCGATAACGGCCTTCAGATCGGCCGGCAGCCCCGCATATGTCTTCGCATTCATCGCGAACAGGAACACGGCGGTATACAGCGCCGGGACGTTGGGATCGGTCTCCGTGTGGAACCGTGCCACCTCGTGCACGCGGACCGCCGGCACCACCTCCCACGGCACGACGGCGCCGTCGAGCACGCCCTTGCTCATTGCATCGGCCAGGCCGGTGACCGGCATCGATACGGGCGATGCACCCAGCGCGGTCAGCAGCCGGTTGGTCTGGCGCGTCGGTGCTCGCAGCTTCATGCCGCGGAAATCATCGAGTGTGCGTACCGCGCGCTCGCGCGTATGCAGGTAGCCGGCGTCGTGCACGTGAACAGCGAGCGGCTTCACGTCGCGGAATTCGCTGCGGCCGTGCTTTTCGTAGAACTGCCAGGCCGCCCGCGAAGCGGATTCCGCGTCGGCGATCATGAACGGCAGCTCGAACACTTCCATCGACGGAAAGCGCCCCGCGTTGTAGCCCGGCAGGGTCCAGATGATGTCGGCAACTCCGTCTTTTACCTGGTCATACAGTTGTGGTGCCGTCCCACCCAGCTGCATCGACGGATAGATCTGACACTTCAACCGGCCGCCTGATTCGGCTTCGATCTTCGCGCACCACGGCACGATCAGCTTGGCATGGGTCGTCGAACCGGTTGGCAGGAAATGGTGAACCTTCAGCGTGATCGGCGGCGTGGCCGGCGTCTGGGCGCGCAGCGCGGGCGATGCGACGACTGTCACCCACGAGAGCGCACAGAGCACCAATCGACGCAGCGGGATCATCAACGCGGCTAGACGATGCGGACCTGTAGCGAACCGACGCCGGCAACGCCGCCGGACAACAGGTCGTCGCGCTTGACTGCGCCGACGCCTTCGGGCGTGCCGGTGTAGATCAGGTCCCCGGGCACGAGCGTGTAGTAACGCGAAAGGTGCTCGATGGTTTCGTTGACGTTCCAGATCAGCTTCGAGACGTCGCTCGCCTGGCGTTTTTGCCCGTTGACCTCGAGCCAGATGGCGCCCGCCGTAATCTCTCCGGTGCTCGCGATCGGCCTGAGGGGCGAGATCGGCGCGGAGCAGTCGAATCCCTTGGCGACGTCCCACGGCCGTCCCTTGTCGCGCAGCGCGAACTGCAGGTCGCGTCGGGTCATGTCCAGACCTACCGCGTAGCCCCAGATGTGCGACGCCGCACGCGATTGCGCGATTTCGCGCCCAGCACGTCCGATCGCCACCACGAGTTCGATCTCGTGATGCAGGTTCGAGGTTTCGCCCGGATAGGGCATCTCGGCGACGGTTCCGGCCGCCGCCGGCAGCACTGCATCGGCAGGCTTCATGAAGAAAAACGGCGCCGCCCGCTCGGAGAACCCCATTTCTTTCGCATGATCAGCGTAGTTGCGTCCGACGCAGTAGATGCGATGCACCGGGAAAAGGTCGGTCGATCCATCGATCGGAACGACCGCCTGACCCGCCGCGGCAATCACGTAACCCATTGGAGAAGTCCGGGCAGCAAAGGGGCGCAAGCGTACTAGAACCTATCTCAGAATCCCCGATGGATCGCGTTGCCACGAGAAGCGGGCGGATGCAAGGCGGCTGGCGAAGGACAGTAGCCGAGCCTACGGCCGAGCCGGCCAACGCCGCAGCCGCCCGCTTATCGTGGCAACCCTGCGGGGCGGGGTCGCATGGGCGCATGGCGTTGTTGCGGCTCGGGTCCTTGCGCACGCAATGGTCCCCTCACCGCGTCTAGCCCTGCACCCCATGCGGCCCCGCCGCGACCACCGGGGATTCTGAGATAGGTTCTATGCGTGTCCCGGTCCCGCGGCTCGGGCAATCGCGCGCGACAGCAGCGCCACCGGAATCACGCCGGCAGCAACGATGGTGAGCGCCGGCAAGGCGGCATCAGCCAGGCGTTCATCACTGGCCATCTGGTACGCGGCCACCGCGAGTGTGTCGAAATTGAACGGCCGCAACACCAGCGTGGCGGGCAACTCCTTCATCGCGTCGACGAACACCAGCAATACGGCCGCCCATACCGACGGCGCCAGGATCGGCAGGTGAACCCGCACGAACGTGTCGAGCGGCGGACTGCCGAGGCTGCGTGCGCTCGCATCCATCGCCGGAGTGATCCGCGTCAGTCCCGCTTCGATCGACTGGTATGCCACGGCGAAGTACCGAACCAGATAACCGTACAGCAGCGCAAACACGCTGCCGGTCAGCAGCAGGCCGGGTCCCCAACCCACCACGGATTTCAGCAGGCCATCGAGTCCGTTGTCGAATGCTGCCAGCGGCACCAGGATCCCGACGGCGATAACCGCGCCCGGCAACGCATATCCCATGCTCATCAGTTGCACCGATACCTGTACCAACGTTCGCGGGAGCCCAGCTGTCGCGGTGCGAGCGGAATACGCAAGCGCGAGGACGGCCATGAGCACAACCACGGCACCACCGGAAGCCACGCCGAGCGTGTTCAGCAGCCAGTGCCCGTAGCGCGCCCAGTCGACACCGGTCCAGGCAGGTATCAGCAGCCGCAGCAGCAGCAGCACCGGCAGCACAAAGCCGAGCACGACCGGCACCGTGCAGGTCGCGACCGCACCTGCGGCCCGCCAGCCGCGCAGCGGTGCACGTGGCGCCGGTCGCTGGCTCGCGGTCGGCGTGAAGTAGCGCGCACGACCCCGTGCGTGTCGCTCCAGCGCGAGGAGGCCCAGCACGAGCACCAGCAGCACCGCGGCCAGTTGGCTCGCCGCCATTCGATCTCCCAGCGCAAACCACGCGCGGTAGATGGCGGTCGTGAAGGTCTGCAGCCCGAAGTACACCGACGCGCCATAGTCGGCAATCGTCTCCATCAGCGCGAGCAGTGCCCCGGCGGCGATCGCCGGGCGGGCGAGCGGCATGTTGACGCGCCACCAAGTCTGCCAGGGCGTAAGGCCGAGGCTGCGCGCCGCGTCCAGCATCGCCGCCGTACGCGCCATGAATGCGGTGCGTGCGAGCAGATACACGTACGGGTAAAGCACGACCGTGAAGACGAACATGCCACCGCCCAACGAGCGGATCTCCGGAAACCAGTAGTCGCCGCGCCGCCAGCCGAACCATTCGCGCAAGCTGGTCTGTAGCGGCCCCGCAAACTGCAGCGCATCGGTGTAGGCGTAGGCGACGATGTAAGCGGGCATCGCCAACGGAAGCAGCAGGACCCATTCGAAGATCCGACGCCCGGCAAAATCACAACCCGCCGTCAACCAGCCAGTGCTGGCACCGAGCACGACGACCCCAACGACGACGCCGATGGCGAGCACGACCGTCTCGATCGCCGCGGCCGGAATGACGGTCGCCGCCAAGTGCCGCAGCGTGTCGGCCGACGCCGGCGCATCGATGAAACTGGCGAAGACGCTGAGTACAGGCAAGCCGACCAGCCCGCCACAGACCAGAGCAAGTGATAGCGGTCGCCCCAGGCCGGCTGCGCCCATGCGCCGCCCGAACCGTCGAAGTCGGCCTGCACGGCGCGTCATGCCGACGCTGTCAGCCCCGCTGTTATCAGCCAAAACCCCTCGCATGACTAGGGAGTCTAAATCTAAATGAGAACTAACCTCATCTAGCGTAAACTGCTGATGTGATGGACAACCAACTCACCGCCCCTCCGCTTCTGGTCATCGACGATTTGCCGTCGCGTATGGCGACGGCGGACTCGTGCTCGATGCCTTGTCGCTCAGCCTGCAACGCGGCGAAATCGGATGCCTGGTCGGCAGTTCCGGCTGCGGCAAGACAACGCTGTTGCGGGCAATCGCCGGCTTCCTGCCGGTAGTCGCCGGCACCATCGAGATCGAGGGGCTGGTGGTTTCGGGGCCGCATTTCACCTCGCCGCCGGAGCGACGCGGCGTCGGGCTCGTGTTCCAGGACTATGCGCTGTTTCCGCATTTGAAGGTCGAGGACAACATCGCGTTCGGATTGCGTGGCTTGGGCGCGCAGCAACGGGCCTCGCGTGTCCGCGAGATGATCGACTTGGTCGGTCTCGTCACCCAGTCGCGGCGCTACCCGCACGAGCTGTCCGGCGGCCAGCAACAGCGAGTCGCCCTCGCCCGCGCGCTCGCTCCGCGACCCGCTCTGCTACTGATGGACGAACCGTTTTCGAGCCTGGATGTCGAGTTGCGCCAGCGACTGGGGCAGGAGGTGCGCCAGATCCTGAAGGCCAGCGGTACAACCGCCATTTTGGTGACGCATGACCAGCAGGAGGCTTTCGCGATGGCCGACCGGGTCGGCGTCATGAACGACGGTCGGCTCGAGCAGTGGGATCGGCCTTACGAGCTCTACCACCGGCCGGTGACTCGCTACGTTGCCGACTTCATCGGGCAAGGGGTGTTCGTGCCCGCCCAGGTCCTTTCACCGCACAACGTCGAGATCGAACTGGGGGAACTGCGAGGCAACATCCCGCTGCCGTGCCAGCAAGGCTGTGCCATCTGCGGCAAAGGATGCCACGTCGACGTGCTGCTGCGGCCCGACGACGTGGTGCACGACGATGCGAGTCCGCTGAAGGCCGAGGTGTTGCGCAAGGTGTTCCGCGGCGGCGACTTCATCTACACGCTGAAGCTCGACAGCGGCCGCGAGGTGCTTGCGCTGGTGCCGAGCCATCATGATCACGCGATCGGTGAACGTATCGGCATCCGGCTGGATGCCGATCACGTCATCACCTTTCCCGCACCGACCATGGAGCCGACGCCCACACCGTAATTCGCTGCGGGCGCGCTATTTCTTGCGACCACCGAGCAATGCTGCGAGCCGATCGGGCGCGCGAGTAATCGGTGGTGCCGGCGCCTCGACCGGCTGTCCCGCGATGGGCATCGCCGAGCCGGGCTCGTAAGGGCGGCTGAAGAAGTCATCGACCGGTTTGCCGGATGGACGAGACGGCGGCGGCGCTTCACGACGGCGGCTCCGGTCTTCCCGCTCGCCGCGTTCGCGGCCACGGCTTTCGTCCCGCTCGCGCTTCTGCGCCGACACCGTGCCCACTTCGAACTTCTGCTTGGTCAGGCGCTCGATGGCCGTGACATTGCGCTCGTCGGCGCCCGACATCAACATGATCGCCAAGCCGGTAGCGCCGGCGCGCGCGGTGCGGCCAATCCGGTGGACGTAGTCTTCCGGCGCAAATGGCACGTCATAATTGATGACGACCGGAAGCTCGACGATGTCGAGCCCGCGTGCGGCCACGTCGGTCGCGACCAACACTTCGATGAGACCGGTCTTGAATCCGTCGAGCGCCTTCATGCGCTCATCCTGCGTCTTGTCGCCGTGAATCGCATCGGCATTCACACCCGCCTTCTGCAATTGGCGCGCCAGGCGGCGACACTCGATCTTCGAGTTGACGAATACCAGCACTTGAGTGAGCCGGCCACCCTCTTCACCGCGCGTGCGCAACAGTTCGAGCAGCACGTCGGTTTTTTCCGATTCGTGCAGTCGCACGACTTCCTGGGTGACGTTTTCGGCCGTCGCGTTGCGGCGTGCGACTTCGACCAGCACCGGGTCGTTCAGGAAATTAGCCGCGAGCTTCTTGATCTCCTCGGAAAAAGTCGCCGAGAACATCAGGCTTTGTCGTTGCTTGGGCAAATGATTGAGGATGCGCGAAATGTCCGGCAGAAATCCCATGTCGAGCATGCGATCGGCCTCGTCGAGCACGACAACCTGCACCTGGCCAAGCGACGTGTTCTTGCTCTGCAGGTGGTCGAGCAGGCGACCCGGCGTTGCGACGACGATCTCGACGCCAGTACGCAGGGCCTGGGTCTGCGGATCCATGTCGACCCCGCCATAGACGACGGCGCAGCGCAGCGGCGTACCCGCGATGTAGCGCTTAACGTTGTCGGCGACCTGGTCGGCCAGCTCGCGCGTCGGCGTCAGCACCAGTGCACGCACCGGATGCCGCGCAGGCGACATGCTGCTGCTGGCCTGCGGCAGCAGCCGCTGGATGATCGGCAGCGCGAAGCCCGCAGTCTTGCCGGTGCCGGTCTGCGCCGCACCCATGACGTCGCGACCCTGCATAACCAGCGGGATCGCTTTCGACTGGATCGGCGTCGGCGTGCTGTATCCCATCGCTTTGACAGCCGCGACGATGCGCGGGTCGAGCCCGAAGTGATCGAAGTCGTGGTAGTCGGACAAGGCGGTGCGCCGATTCAGCGCCGGTATGGTGGGCCGTGTTGGATTTGAACCAACGACCAAAGGATTATGAGTCCTCTGCTCTAACCACTGAGCTAACGGCCCGCGGCCCACGGCGTTACTCGAGGAAACTCTTCAGCTTGTCGGAGCGGCTCGGGTGCCGCAGCTTGCGCAGCGCCTTCGCTTCGATCTGTCGTATACGCTCGCGCGTGACGTCGAACTGCTTGCCGACTTCTTCCAGCGTGTGATCGGTCGACATCTCGATTCCGAAGCGCATGCGCAGCACCTTGGCCTCGCGCGGCGTCAGCGAGTCCAGCACATCCTTGGTGACACCCGACAGGCTGTTGTACTGCGCGGCATCGACCGGGGCGACCGTCGTCTGATCTTCGATGAAGTCGCCGAGGTGCGAATCGTCGTCGTCGCCGATCGGCGTTTCCATGCTGATCGGTTCCTTGGCGATCTTCAGGATCTTGCGGATCTTGTCCTCGGGCATCTCCATTTTGACGGCAAGGGTGGCCGGATCGGGCTCGGTGCCGGTCTCCTGCAGGATCTGCCGCGAAATGCGGTTCATCTTGTTGATGGTCTCGATCATGTGCACCGGGATGCGGATCGTGCGTGCCTGGTCGGCGATCGAGCGTGTGATGGCCTGGCGGATCCACCACGTCGCATAGGTCGAGAACTTGTAGCCGCGGCGGTATTCGAACTTGTCGACCGCCTTCATCAGGCCGATGTTGCCTTCCTGGATCAGATCGAGGAACTGCAGTCCGCGGTTGGTGTACTTCTTCGCGATCGAGATCACCAGCCGCAGGTTGGCCTCGGTCATCTCGCGCTTTGCCTTGCGCGCCTTGGCCTCGCCGGTGGCCATCTGCTTGTAGACCTCGCGCAGGTCGCGCAGCGGCAGCACCACGCGCTTTTGCAGGTCCGAGAGCTTGCTCTGCAATTCCTGCACCGCCGGCAGATTGCGCCTGAGCACTTCGGCATACGGCTGGCCGGAATCGGCTTCGCGGGCCGCCCAGCGCATGTTGGTCTCGTTGCCCGGGAACGCCTTCAGGAAATGCGCGCGCGGCATGCCGCATTTGTTGACGACGATCTCGTAGATCTGCTTCTCGATGCTGCGTACCTCGTCGACCTGCTTGCGCAGCGTGTCTGACAGCTTCTCGACCATCTTGGCCGTGAAGCGCAGGCTCATCAGCTCGTCGAGAATCTTGGTCTGCGATTTGAGATACCCAGGCGATTTGTACCCTTCCTTCTCGAACGCCACACGCATCTTGTCGAAGAGCTTCGCCACATGATCGAACTTTTCGATCGCGCGCACCTTCAGTTCGTCGAGCTGCGCGGCTGTCATGCCGGAGGCGCCGATATCGGTCGTCTCCTCGCCTTCCTCGTCTTCCTCGTCGCCGCCGGCCGTCGGAAAATCCTCCGCCATCGGATCCATCAGTCCATCGACGACTTCATCGATCGGAATTTCGCTGGCGCGGATGCGCTCGGAATGCGCCAGGATCTCGGCGATCGTGGTCGGGCACGCCGACACCGCCATGACCATATGCTTCAGCCCGTCTTCGATACGCTTGGCGATCTCGATCTCACCTTCGCGCGTCAGCAGTTCGACGGAGCCCATCTCACGCATGTACATGCGCACTGGGTCGGTCGTGCGACCGAACTCGGCATCGACGGTGGTAAGCGCCGCTTCCGCCTCTTCCTCGACGTCGTCGTCGGTGGTCGCCGCCGGAACGTTTTCGTTCATCAGCAGCGTCTCGGCGTCGGGTGCCTGGTCGAAGACCTGGATCCCCATGTCGCCGAACGTGCTGATGATCGAGTCGATCGCCTCGGCGTCTACCAGGTTGTCCGGCAGATGATCGTTGATCTCGGCATAGGTCAGGAACCCGCGCTCCTTGCCGAGCTTGATCAGCGCCTTCAGCTTGTTGCGGCGCGCCTCGAGATCCTCCTCGGTGCCGTGATAGCTGCGCTCCAGGGCCTCTTTCAGCGCCTTTTCCTTGGCGCGACGATCCTTGGCGCGCAGCTTGGTCGCGCTCATTTTCTCGACGATCTGCACGCTCGGATCGGCTGCGTCGTCGCCTGCCTCTGGAACGGCATCAGCACCTGCTTCGGCGCCGATCAGTTGCTCGTCCGCCTGCTTCGGCTTGCGCCCAGGCCGACCGCGCGGTGGAATTGCTGCGGCGGTGGCAGAAACTAGCGTCGGCTTGGTCGGAGCCGTGGCGGCCTTCGCAACCGGGTGCTTGGCGGACGGCACCGGCGAGGCAACCGCCTTGGTGGCGACGGCCTTCTTCACCGGCAGCGGCGCGACCTTTCTCACGACCGCCTTCGGGCGCGCCAGCTCACGCGCCACCGAACGCCCGGTCTTGGCCTTCACTGCCGCTTTCTTCATCACCATGGTTTCACTCCGATCGACCCCGGCCATCCGCCGGAGCAGTCATTAGGGCGCGCACTACGGTCGGCCGACTCATGTGCGACGTCAAAAGCATCATTGGGTTCAATCACGCGATCTCAATCGAGCCTGGCGCTCCTTGGCGCGGGCCTGCAAAGCGAACCGCTTGATGTGCATCTCCGCGTGTCCGGGCCGACGTGCCGCGAGGGCCGGGCACCTCCGCCTCGGAGGCGCCTCATGGCGTTCGCACGCTGGTCGATGCCGTTCCTGTACGCGCCACCGATCTGTCCGCGATCTCCTGGGCGCTCCGACAAAGGCCACAACATTACATGGGCACAAATGGTCGGAAACCCAACATTTTAGCAAAGATTACGGCAGCCCTTGCAAGCCCCTCATTTCACTTACCGATCGTGCGATTCGGGCTTCCGCCCGCGCTCCTCGGTGTAGGCCTGGTCGGCCGCGCGGTACGCGTCCAGCCGCTCGGGCGACTGCTCACGCTCGAAGTCTGCGAGCCGCTCGCTTCGCTGCTGCTCTAACCGCCGCAGCCGCAGCTTCTGGAAGGCTTCGGTCAGGACCTGGCGTGCCGTTTCCACATCCGTATCCAGCTCCATTTCCTGTGCGGCAAGCGCGCGGAAGTCGTCGATGAATTCGCTGTCCTGCAGGGCTTCCATCAGTGCGCCCTGGCTCAGCCCCGCGATAGTCGCTGCGGATTGCTCGCAGGCGGCCCGCCAGACCTCGGCGATCTCCGCATCGATCCGCTCCGGCCGACCGACATGCTCGTCGGCAACTGCCTGCTCGAACTCGCGCGCCAGCGGCGGATGCGCGAGCAGATGCTGCAGGATGCGTCGCTTGAGATCATCGACTTCGGCATGGGGGGTGCGTCGGGCGGCCGTCGGCTGCCTAATCGCCCGCGCCCGCTTGAGGCCAAAGAGCGCTTCCAGATCTTCTAGTGGCGTGCGTGCAGCGTCCGAGAGCTCGCGCAGCAGCTGAAGCCGGAGTGCACCCGGCGGCATCGACAGCAGCAGCGGCTTGGCCTCGGCGACGATGGTGGCGCGGTCCTCGGGGGATGCGAGCGATCGCCCGTGCGCCAGCGCTTCGATCAGGAAGCGCGACAGCGGCAGGGCCCGCTCCAGCTGCGATCCGAAAGCTGCCCCTCCGCCCTTCTGCACCAGGCTGTCGGGATCCTCGCCTTCGGGCAACAGTACGAAGCTCGCGCGCTTGGTGTCGGCCAGGACGGGCAGCGTCGCCTCTAGCGCGCGCCGTGCGGCCTTTCGACCGGCTGGATCGCCATCGAACGCAAACACCACGTGATCGGTCGCGCGGAGCAGCGCTCCGACGTGTGCGCTCGTGACAGCTGTGCCGAGCGCGGCCACGGCTTCCCCGAAACCCGCCTGCGACAGCTGGATGACGTCAAGATATCCCTCGCAGACGATGGCGCGGCCGGCCTGCCGAATGGCGTCACGCGCCTCATGCAGGCCGTAGAGTTCCTGGCCTTTTCGAAACAACGGCGTCTCGGGTGAATTCAGGTACTTGGGTTCGCCCGCGCCGATGATGCGCGCACCGAAGCCGATCACCTGTCCGCGCGCGCTCCGGATCGGGAACATGATGCGGCCGCGAAAGCGGTCGTATCGCTTGCCTTCGTCGGCGATCACCAGTCCGGCCTCGACCAGTCGCACATCGTCATAGTCGTCGACCGCACCGCGCAGCGGCTGCCACGCATCCGGCGCATAGCCCAGTGCGAACCGAGCGGCGGTCTGACCCGAGATTCCGCGCGACTTCAGATAATCGATCGCGACGCGGCTCAGCTTGAGCTGGGCCCGGTAGAACTCGGCAGCGCGCGCGAGCAGGTCGCCCAGAGCGACCCGGGACGCGGATTCGCCCTGACGTTCAGCCTGAACCGGCACCTGCATCCCGACCTGCTGCGCGAGTTCGCGGATCGCCTCGATGTAGCCCAGACCGCGCTGCTCCATCAGAAAACCGATCGCGCTGCCGTGCGCTCCACAGCCAAAGCAGTGATAAAACTGTTTGACCGGGCTCACCGTGAACGATGGCGATTTTTCGCCGTGGAACGGACACAAGCCGAGATAGTTCTGACCGCCTCGTTTGAGTTCCACCGTGCGTCCCACGACATCGACGATGTCGACGCGCGCCAGGAGATCCTGAATGAAGCTCTGCGGAATCATGGATGCGCAGAAAGTTTACGCATCGGCCGGCTCGATGGATGTGCGCGGTCTTCGACCGCCCGGCTGCAGGCAATGCCAGCGGACAGACGGACCGTCGTCCAACCTGCGCAGGCGAGCGGCACTACGAAAGGCGCTGCTTCACCAACGCTGACGCCTTGCCCATGTCGGCTCGACCAGCAATGCGGGGCTTCAGCAGCGCCATCACCTTACCCATCGCCTGCGGTCCGGCGGCGCCCGATTCGGCGATCGCGGCATCGACAGCCGCCTGCAATTCGGCGTCCGACAATTGCTGCGGAAGGTACCCGGACAGCAGGTCGAGTTCGGCCTTTTCCTTGTCGACCAAGTCGGTGCGGCCGGCCTTGCCAAACTGCTCGATCGAATCCCGACGCTGCTTGATCAGCTTCTCGACGATTGCCAGCACGACGGCGTCATCGGCCACGATGCGCTCGTCGACTTCTCTCTGCTTGATGGCGGCCTGCAGCAGGCGGATCGCGGATAGGCGTCCGGCGTCGCGCGCGCGCATCGCAGCTTTCATGTCATCGTTGATGCGCTCTCTCAGTGCAACGGGTGCGGTCATCGGGGACTCCAGAAAGACAAAGCGCGCCCGGAGGCGCGCTGTACATCAACAAACGTCGGACGCTTAGTACATCTTCTTCGGCAGCATCTGGCTGCGCAGACGCTTGAAGTGCCGCTTGATCGCCGCCGATTTCTTGCGCTTGCGCTCGGCCGTCGGCTTTTCGTAGAACTCGCGTGCGCGCAGTTCGGTCAGCAGCCCGCTTTTTTCGATCGTGCGCTTGAAGCGGCGCAGGGCGACTTCGAACGGCTCGTTTTCTTTCACGCGAATGGTAGGCATGGGTTTCGGCTATCTCTCTTTCGGCAATCTTGGCTTATCTCTCGGGCCAGCGGCGCAGAACGCGAGATTATGCCCGAAGCGGTTTCCGTAGACAAGTCAATGGCTTAGCGTCTCGTACACTGCCAAGCATGCTGATCCTCGGGATGGAAACGTCGTGCGACGAAACTGGTCTCGCGCTGCTCGACAGCGAGGCCGGCCTGCTCGGGCATGCCCTGCACTCGCAAACCGAAATGCATGCGGCCTATGGCGGCGTGGTGCCCGAACTCGCCTCGCGCGACCACATCCGGCGTGTTTTACCGCTGCTGGATGCGGTGCTCGCACGATCAGAGCGGCAGTCCGCGCAGATCGACGCGATCGCGGTGACCGCTGGTCCGGGACTGGCCGGCGCGCTGCTGGTAGGCGCCAGCGTTGCGCACGCGATCGGATATGCGCTGGGACGGCCGGTGGTCGGAGTCCATCACCTCGAAGGTCATCTGCTTTCGCCGCTGCTTGCTGAACCGGCGCCGCCGTTTCCGTTCGCGGCGCTGCTGGTGTCGGGAGGACACACGCAACTGTTGCGCGTCGCCGACTGGGGCCGCTACGAACTGCTCGGCGAAACGCTCGATGATGCGGCTGGCGAAGCGTTCGACAAGACGGCGCAGCTGCTCGGACTCGGATATCCCGGCGGGCCCGCGGTGTCGCGGTTGGCCGAGTTCGGCGCCGCAGACGCCGTTCGCCTGCCGCGGCCGATGCTGACGAGCGGCACGCTCGATTTCAGCTTCAGTGGGTTGAAGACGGCAGTGCTGACCGCGGTACGCCGCCAGGGCAATCTGTGCGAACAGGGCCGAGCGGATATCGCCCGCGCGTTCGTCGACGCGATGGTCGACGTGCTCGCGAGCAAGGCGCGCCGCGCGCTGGAGGTCACTGGCCTGCAGCGCCTGGTGGTCGCCGGCGGCGTCGGTGCCAACTCGCAATTGCGGCAACGCCTGCGATCCGACGCTGAGCGCGACGGCACGCAGGTGTACTTTCCGCCGCTGGCGCTGTGCACCGACAATGGGGCGATGATCGCGCTGGCCGGCCTGGCGCGACTGCGCCGGACGCAGGCCGACGATCGGAAAGGCTCGTACGGCTTCGCGGTCCATCCGCGCTGGGCGCTTGCCGACGCGGTTGCTTAGCCGCGGTTGCCGATCGGACCCTTTCCTTTCGCGTCGCCGATGCGACGCTCGGTGCCGGTCATCAGGTGGGCGATGTTGCCGCGATGGCGATAGACAACAAAGCCGGCGATGACACAGATGGCGAGAAACTGGACGTCAAATCCCCAACCGAACGCCGAGTAGAACGCCGCGAATACTGCGGCGACTAGCGATGCCAGCGACGCATACCGGAAGAAGAACGCGATGATCAGCCAGGTCACGCCGGTAGCCAGACCCAGCCAGGGATTGAACGCCAGGATGACTCCGGCAGCCGTGGCCACGCCTTTGCCACCCTTGAAACCGAAGAAAATCGGATACAGATGCCCGAGGAAGACGGCAACGCCAGCCAAGGCGACGCCCCCTTCGCCGATGCCGGCCGTACCGCCGAAGCGCTGCACTGCCCACACGGCCAGCCAGCCTTTCAGTGCATCGCCGAGCAGTGTCAGCACAGCGGCTGGCCGGTTGCCCGAACGCAGGACGTTGGTAGCACCCGGATTTTTCGAGCCATACGTGCGCGGGTCGGCGAGTCCCATCACGCGGCTCACCACAACCGCAAACGACAGCGAACCGACCAGGTAGGCAGCGACCACCGCCATCAGCGTCCATAGCATCGGCATGCTCATTCCTTCAGCGCACAGTCGACCGGCACGGCCGCCAGCCACTTCGTCAGCGCACCCGGATCGATCGCTACCAGAAAGCCGCGCCGGCCGCCGTTGATGTAGATGCGCGGCAGCGCCAGCACGCTGCGCTCGACGAACACCGGCATCGTCTTTCGCATCGCAAACGGCGAAGTGCCGCCGACCAGATAGCCGGAGTACCGCTGCGCGACCTCGGGACGACAAGGTTCAACGCGCTTACGCCCGGTCTGGCGCGCGAGGTTCTTGGTCGACACCGAGCAGTCGCCATGCATCAGGACCACCAGCGGATCATCGGCTTCATCCTGCATGACCAGCGTCTTGACCACCGCATGCTCGTCGACCCCGAGGCTGCGCGCCGACACCGCGGTGCCGCCGTGCTCGACGTATTCATACGCGTGGCCGACGAACGCGACGCCGTGCGCCCGCAGGAACTGCGTTGCCGGCGTTTCCGAAACGTGAGGCAGCTTCGAATGCGACTTCGCCATCGGAGTCGAGTCTAATGCGGACGACGGCGGAGCCGAGCATGCGCACACTAGCCACGCGGATGGTGCTGCGCATGCAGTGCCTGCAGCCGCGCGCGTGCCACGTGCGTGTAGATCTGAGTCGTCGAAATGTCGGCATGCCCGAGCAGCATTTGCACGACACGCAGGTCCGCGCCGTGGTTGAGCAGATGGGTCGCGAAGGCGTGCCGCAGGCCATGCGGCGACAGCGGCGCGGAGATCGACGCGCGCTCGGCGTAGCGTTTCACCAGGATCCAGAACATCTGGCGCGTCATCGCGCCTCCGCGCTGGGTGACGAACACCGCATCGGACACGCGCCGCCCCAGCAGTTCCGGGCGCGATCGCCTCAGGTAGCGCTCGATCCAAGCGCGCGCCTCTTCTCCGAGCGGAACGATGCGCTCCTTGTTGCCCTTGCCGACGACGCGCACCAGCCCTTCGCTAAGCGACAGCTCGCTCAGCTTCAGGCCCACCAGTTCGGACACGCGCAGTCCGGTCGCATAGAGCAGTTCGAGCATTGCCCGGTCGCGCAGTCCGAGCGCAGCAGTCACTTCGGGTGCACTCAGCAACGCCTCGACCTGCGCTTCGTTGAGCGACTTCGGGAAGCGCGGCGCGCGGCGTGCCCCGCGCAGCCGCACGGTCGGATCGGTCGCGACCAGCCGCTCGCGCAGCGCCCAGCGAAAGAAGCGGCGCAGAACCGCGAGCCTGCGGTTGGCGGTCGTTGCGCGCGTCGTCGCGTGCTCGCCGGCGAAGTAGCCCGTCAGTTCCGCCTCGCCGGCCGCAATCAGGCTGACTTCACGAGTTGCCAGCCAGCGGGCCAGTCCGGCGAGGTCGCGACGGTAAGCCGCCAGCGTGTTGCGCGACAGTCCGTCTTCCAGCCACAGCGCGTCCAGGAACCCGTCGATCAGCGGGTCCATGCTGCGCTAAAGCAGCGTCCCGACGAGCGCGCCCTCGTGCTCCAGCAGCCAGCGCTTGACGCTGATCGCATGGCCGTTCGTACTGTGCGCGAAGCCACCCAGGCCGGCCGTTGCGACTACACGGTGGCACGGGATGACGATCGGCAGACGATTGTCGCCGCAGGCCTGGCCGACGGCCCGCGCCGGCGCATCGAGGTCAGCCGCGAGGTCGCCGTAGCGGCGCGTTTCACCCGCAGGGAATCGCCGCGATGGCGTCCCAGACGCGGCACTGGAATGTCGTGCCGCGGACGGCGAGCGGCAGGCTGAAACGAAACGATGCGTCTGCAAGATAGTGCTGCAGCTGGTCGGCCGCTTCAGCCGCCAGTTCGTTGGCAGGCGAAACGGGCGCACGCGACCGAACGAAACGCAGCGCTGTGACCTGCACGCCGTCGGTTTCGACCTCGACCGCTCCAAAAGGCGCGCAGACAACGGCGTGCAGCGCACGGTGGGGACGATCGGTATGGTCCGTCATATCAGCCTCCGAGCAGGCCTTTCTTCAGACCATCGTCGACCGGCTTGTCGCCCAGCCAGATGCGCATGACCGCGGAATAGAAATCGGCGCCGGGAATCGGCGCACCACGCGGCTGGCCGTTGACGATGATGCGCGTCCCGCCGTCCGGCGTGTAGTCGAAATTGATCACGTCGCCCTTCTTCGCCTCGCCGATCGATTTGAGCGTCCCGGTGAAGCTGTCGATTTGCGGCTTGAGTGCCGCCAGTTGGGCATCGCTGAGGTTGCTGCGCAACCCGTCGGTAAACGCGTTGACGAAACTGTCGGCATCGACATCACGCAGCATGCGCAACGAAGCCCGCCGCGCGCCCTTCTCGTTGATGATCGTCGCTGCATCGTTGCTCTTCTGTGGCACGTACAGGCCGTTAACGTACACCTTGAAGATCGCGCGCTTGCGCAATCCAACGCCGTTCAGTGTGAGGGTCTGCCCGCCGACCTGCACGGTCGGTTCGAACTTCTGCCCTTCCATCTCGACCGGTTGCGCTTGCGCGGCCGGACCTGCGGCCAGCAGGAGGGCGGCTGCCACGATCCCGGGCCAGTTTCTCATCGGTGTCTCCTGGTGACTGTCAACGCGGATTCAGGCGGCCACGCGGCCGAGACCCTTGGGCATCGGAAACACGACATCTTCCTTCACGCCCTCGAGCGTGCGGACGCTGCCGGCGCCCATGGCTCTCAGTGCCGCGATCAGTTCCTGAACCAGGACTTCCGGCGCCGAGGCGCCGGCCGTGACGCCTACCCTCCGTCGTTCGGCAAACCAAGCCGGGTCCAGCTGCGCGGCCGTATCGACCAGGTACGCCGGAACGCCGAAGCGCTCGGCCACTTCGCGCAAGCGGTTCGAATTCGAGCTATTCGGGCTGCCGACCACGATCACGATATCGACCTGTGGCGCCATGAACTTGACGGCATCCTGCCGGTTCTGGGTCGCGTAGCAGATGTCGGCCTTCTTCGGCTCCGCGATATGTGGAAAACGTCGCCTCAACGCGTCGATCATCGGCATGCCGCATCATCCAATGACAGCGTGGTCTGCGTCACGTAGGCAACCCGCTCGGGATCGCGCACCTGCAGCCGATCAACGTCATCGACCGACTCCACCAAGTGCATGCCAGCAGGAAGCTGGCCCATCGTTCCTTCGACTTCCGGATGGCCCTCGTGACCGATCATCACGATTTCGTGGCCGGCCGCATGCATCTTGGCCACCTCGACATGCACCTTGGTCACGAGCGGACAGGTCGCGTCGAAAACCTGCAGGCCGCGCAGCGCGGCTTCCGGCTGGACCGCCTTCGACACACCGTGCGCCGAGAAGACCACCGTGCCACCGGTCGGCACTTCATCGAGCTCGGCGACGAATACTGCGCCCTTGCGGCGCAGATCGTCGACAACGTAGGTGTTATGAACGATCTCGTGGCGCACGTAGATCGGCGCGCCGTGCAGGGTCAGCGCGCGTTCGACGATTTCGATCGCGCGATCGACGCCGGCACAGAAACCGCGCGGCTGGGCGAGCAGGACATCCATCGTCACAACACTCCGACCACGTGGACCGCAAAGCGCAGCGCTCGGCCGGCCAGCGGATGATTGAAGTCGACGATGACGCGTTCCGCATCGCGCTCCTTCAGCACGCCGCTGAACCGTCGACCCGCTGCGTCTGCGAACTCGATGACGTCCCCCGGTGCGTAGTAGACGCCCGGCTCGGTGTGCGCCTCGAACATCGACCGCGGCAGAGTTTGCACCAGCTGCGGATTGCGTGGCCCATAGCCGTCGCCAGCCGGCAGTTCGAACTCCTCCCGCGCACCGGCGCCTAAGCCGAGCAGGCAGGCTTCCAGCGGCTCCGACAGTTCACCCCCGCCGATCGTCACCGTCGCAGGACGCGCGTCGAAGGTCGTCATGACCTCGCGCTCGGCTCCGTCGATCACCGCGGCGATCCGATAATGCAGCGTGACATGCGCACCCGGCCCAATGCAGTGGAGAGTCGGTCATGGTGAATGATTTTAGTCGAGGCAGCCTGCGTGGCGATCAAGGACTGGCCCGAAACTGAGCGGCCGCGCGAACGATTGCTGGCCCACGGGCCGCATGTACTGTCGGATGCCGAATTGATTGCGGTGTTCCTGCGCACCGGCACGGCCGGCCGCAGTGCGCTCGACCTCGCTCGCGAGGCGCTCGACGCGTTTCGGCGGCTTGAGTGGGCTGCTTGCCGCAACGCCGGCGCGAACTGAGCGAGTTGACGGGTCTCGGCCCGGCGAAATCGGCGCAACTGCAGGCCGTTCTCGAACTTGCGCGGCGTTCGATCCGCGAGGAATTCCGGCGCGACGCGGTGCTGACCTCGCCCGGCAAGGTTCGTGACTACCTGCGCATGACGCTCGGGCATCTGCCGCACGAGGTGTTCATGGCGCTGTTCCTCGACTCGCAAAACCGGCTGCTGGCGGCCGAAGAACTGTTCCGCGGCACGCTGACGCAGACCAGCGTGTATCCGCGCGAGGTCGTCAAGCGGGCGCTCGCGATCAATGCGGCCGCGGTCATCTTCGCGCACAACCATCCGTCGGGCGTCGCCGAACCCAGTCGCAGCGACGAGTTGCTGACCGCCAGTCTGAAGCAGGCGCTGGCGCTGGTCGATGTCCGCGTACTCGACCACCTGATCGTGGCAGGCAGCCAGATGGTTTCGTTGGCCGAACGCGGGCTGATCTGACCGCCGCGCGCATGGAAAGCTGCGGCGAAAAGTGCATATAATTCGCGGCTTTGCGCTTGAGCCCGCCGTCCGAGTACAGCAAATCAACGGGCCAAGACAGCAAGTACGAGCAAGCAAGTACAAGTCAGGAGCATCAAAATGGCACGTGTGTGTCAAGTGACCGGCAAGCGACCGATGGTGGGCAACCACGTTTCCCACGCCAACAACAGGACCAAGCGTCGCTTCATGCCGAATCTGCAGTACCGCCGCATCTGGGTCGAGAGCGAGAACCGCTGGGTGCGACTGCGCCTGACCAACGCGGCGCTGCGGACGATCGACAAGAAGGGGCTGGACGTCGTGCTGGCCGACCTGCGCTCGCGCGGCGAACTCGCCTAGGGCGTCAGCACCGCAGCGCGCAAGAACCTAACAGGAGAACACGATGGCCAAGGGCGCCCGCGAAAAGATCAAGCTCGAATCGACGGCCGGCACCGGCCACTTTTACACGACGTCGAAGAACAAGAAGACCACGCCGGACAAGCTGCAGATGATGAAGTTCGACCCGGTGGCGCGCAAGCACGTCGCTTACAAGGAAACGAAGCTCAAGTAGCCGCACCGATGCAAAAAAAGCCCGGACATGTCCGGGCTTTTTTGTTGACAGCGCGTCTGCGACGCGCGGGCTAGGCAGCCACGGCCCGGTAGCTGCGGATGCGCAGCGCCGCTTGCTCCAGTGTGGCGATGCGGCTCGCCTCGGCGCGCGCGATCCAGTCCTGCAGGTGCGCCAGCATCTGCTCGCGCGCACGCCGAATTCCTCTCCCATGTCGATGCCAGCTCGGTGCGCATCTCGACCAGCGTCTTCATCACGCCGCTGCGCGCCATCAGCTCACTCAGCGAGCGCTGATGCTCGGTCGGCAGCGTAGTAACATCGCCCTTGCGCAGCCAGCGCTTCAGGCCGGCGAAGCGCGCGCTTCTCGGCCGCCGGCAGCTGCAGCTTGCTGATCTCGTCGCGGAGACGCCTGCTTCAGGTTGCGTGCGTACTTCGCCAGCAGGTCATAGCGATTGGCGATCAACGCCTGCAGCGTTTCGAGATCGACCGCACGCTTCGGCTCAGCCAGCTTGCGGCACCGGCGCCACGCGCAGGACCTTGGCCAGTCCGACCGCCTGCAGCGCGCGGATGTAGGTCCAGCCGAGGTCGAACTCGAACCAGCTCAACGAGAACTTGGCCGACGTCGGGTACGTGTGGTGGTTGTTGTGCAGCTCCTCGCCGCCGATCAGCATGCCCCAGGGCGAAATGTTGTTGCTGGCGTCCGGAGCGTCGTAGTTGCGGTAACCCCAGTAATGCCCGATGCCGTTGATGACGCCGGCGGCGAAGAACGGGAATCCACATCATCTGCACCGCCCACACCGCCAGTCCGGCCGCGCCGAACAGGATCAGATCGGCGCCGAGCATCACGGCCAACGCCCTCCCACGTGTAGCGCGAGTAGACGTTGCGCTCGATCCAGTCGTTCGGCGTGCCGTGCCCGTAGCGCGCCAGGGTTTCCTTGTTCTCGGCCTCGGCCTTGTAAAGCTCGGCGCCGGTCCACAGGACCGTCTTGAGGCCGCGCGTCTGCGGGCTGTGCGGATCCTCGGTCGTTTCGCACTTGGCGTGATGCTTGCGATGGATCGACACCCACTCCTTGGTCTGCATGCCGGTAGTCAGCCATAGCCAGGCACGGAAGAAATTGGCGATGGCCGGATGCAGGTCGAGCGCGCGATGCGCCTGGCTGCGGTGCAGGTAGATCGTGACGGCGGCAATGGTGACGTGCGTCAGCAGCAGAGCCGCGACGATCAGCTGCCACCACGACAGTTGCAGCAGACCACCGTCGAGAAATTCGAGCAGATACATGTAAAGGGATTCCTAGTGAAGGCCGGCTGCGGGGTGCGTCACGCGGGCAATCCGGGAGCAGCCCACCGGCTTCGCGCAGCGCGCCATTATACCTGCCAACCTGATCTCGCCCAAGGGCCAAGTTCAGGGCGAATTGCGGCCGATCAAGGCACTTTGCCGGACGCGCGGCGCGGACCATTCGGCGGCGTCCGGTGGCACCAGTCGCACTTCGCGCTGGGGAAACGGAATCGCGATCTCTTCGGCCGCAAAGCGTCGCAGCACGTCGCGCGCGATAGCGGATCGCACGGCGAGCGTTCCTTCCTCGGGATCGCGGATCCAGAAGCCGACCTCGAGTTCGACGCCGTCCGCACCGAGCCCGGTCACGAAGGCCGCCGGTTCAGGCTGTGCCAGCACGCGCGGTTGGGTTGCGCGCACACTCACCGAGGATCTCCAATGCGCGATCGAGATTCGACGAGTAGGCAATCGACACTTTGATGACCACGCGCACTGTCCGGTCGGTGTACGAATGGTTGACGACCGGCGTCGACACCAGCATCTCGTTCGGCAGGATCGTCTCGGTCCCGTCGAGCGCCTTGATCACCGTATAGCGCGTGTTGATCTGCGTGACCCGGCCGTAGTACTTGTCGACGGTGATCATGTCGCCGATCGACAGGCTGCGATCGAGCAGGATGATGAATCCGCTGACATAGTTGCTGGCGATCCTTTGCAGGCCGAGGCCGAGGCCGACACCGAGCGCGCCGCCGAACACCGATAGCACCGTCAGGTCGATCCCGACCAGCGAGAGCGCCACCAATACCGCGACCAGCAGCAACAGCGCCTTGATCACCCGCGCCAGCACGACGCGCGAATTGGCAGTCAGCGACTCCGCGCGCATCAACCTCGCTTCCAGCGACGAGCCCACCCACAGGGCGGCCAGCACCGTCATCAGCACCAACGCCGCGGCGACCAGGAGGTCCCACACGCTGATCCGCGATTTCCCGATAGCCAAACGCATCGATTCGAGCGTGGCGATCACATCGCTCAGCACGCCAGTCAGATACAGCGCGACCGCGAACCAAATCAGCAACGCGATCCACCGTTCGAATGAGCCGAGCCAGGTTGCCCGAGGCAGCGAGCGTCGCAGCACGTAGACGACCAGCCGGATCACCGCCATCGCGGCCAGCAGCGTCAGGGTCAGGCGAACCAGCTGGAAGTCGGCAAAGCGCGAAACCAGCCCGCTCGCTCGCAGCGCCACGGCTCCCACAAAGACAATCAGGAATGCGCTGACCGGGAATGCCAGCCGGCGCATGCCGGCGATCGAGAAACGCAGCACGTCGGTACGCAACCCGCGATGATCCGCTTTCGTCTCCGCGTCGGCGCGGGCCCCGATGCGATGCGCAACCGCGCGCGCCACCAGCAGCCCACCGACCAGGCCGAGCGCGATGACGGCGAGCTGCCACAGCGATTGCGGTCGTGCGAGGCCCACCTGCACGATGTCGATCACTTCCTGTAGCAACGTGGGCTCGGACACCTATTGCCTCTCGAGGACAGCGGCAAAGAAGCCGTCGGTCGCATGCAGGTGCGGCAGCATCACGAAGTACGGCGCAAACCGATGGGCGTGCTCGATGAAGATGGATTGGGGCGTCAGCACGTCATTCGCGGGAAGCACACGGTATTCCGGGTGGGCCCCGAGGAACTCATCGATGACATGCTGGTTTTCCTGCCTTAGCAGTGAACACGTCGCGTACACGAGCCGGCCGCCGGGTTTCGGCAGCCGCGACGCCGCTGCCAGCACCGAGCGCTGGACCGCGTTGACCCGCGCCAGTTCGACCTCGTCGAAGCGCCACTTGAGATCCGGGTTGCGACGCAACGTGCCCGAGCCCGAGCACGGTGCATCGACCAGCACGCGATCGCATTTCCCCTGCAGCCGCTTCACGCGGATGTCGCTCTCGCTGCGGATGACGATCGGGTGAACGTTGGACAGGCCGCTTCTCTTCAGCCGGGGGCCGAGGCCATCGAGGCGACGCTGATTGACGTCAAATGCATACAGCCGCCCGCTGGAACGCATCAGCGCGCCGAGCGCCAGCGTCTTGCCGCCGGCTCCAGCGCAGAAGTCGACCACCATTTCGCCGCGCCGCGGTTGCACCAGACGCGCGATCAGCTGGCTGCCCTCGTCCTGCACTTCAATGCGGCCCTCGCGATACGCCGGCCACTGGGTCAGCGCGGGCTTGCTGCCCAGTCGGATGCCGTCGGGCGAGTAGCGTGTCGCCGCCGCGCCGACATGATGGCCGGTGAGTTCTTCCAGCACGCTCTCGCGCGCCGACTTCAGAACGTTAACCCGCAGGTCCAGTGGCGCCGGGTCAGCCAGGGTCGCAATCAACGGCGACGCATCCTCGTACTGATCTTCGACGGCACTGAACAGCCAGATCGGCATTTCGGCGCGCACCGAGGCGGGCGCCCGCGACAGGTCCACCGCGAGCACATGTTTGACGGCGTCCGCATCGCCACGCAGCGCCCGCTGGTCGATCGCGTCCAACCCGTATTGGCGCGCCAGCGTGACCAGCGCCGCGAGTCGTGGCGCACGGGCCGGCACGGCCGGTTGCATGGCCCAGCCGAGCGTGGCATAGCGACGCAATGCATGGAAGATCGCTTCCGCGATAACGCCGCGGTCGCGATTTCCAAGGCTGTGATGCTCGCGGAAGAAGCGCGACATGGACGCGTCGGCGGGACCATCGAAACGGAGCACGGCGGCCAGCGCTTGCGCCAGCGCATCGACGATCAGCGAGGTGATCCTGGGCGCGTCGGCGCCCACTCCGGGCGCAGGCCGGTAGCCAGGGCGGACGGCGCGCGGCCGCTCGTGCACCGCCGACGCAGTACGCGCGCCACGAGCGCGCACGGCGGTTGGCGAACGCGATGTCGGTTTTGGCACCCTGGCGCCCTGCGGTCTGGCGCGCTTCATGCTGCCATCATCACAAGGTCGGTCACAGCGGCACCGCGCGCAACGACCCGGCCGTCGACATAACCTACCCGTTCCTCGAGCACTAGGCGCACCGCGCGTGGCAGCAGTCGATGTTCCTGCTGCAATACACGCGCCGCCAGCGATGCTTCGTCGTCATCCGGATCGACGGCGACCACCGCCTGGGCAATGATGCCTCCTGCATCGACGTCTTCGGACACGAAGTGAACCGTCGCTCCGTGCACACGCACACCATTTTCCAGCGCCTGGCGATGTGTGCGCAGACCCGGAAACAGCGGCAGCAGCGAAGGATGGATGTTGACCAGACGCCCGGTGTAACAGCGTACGAAGTCGGGTGTCAGCACGCGCATGAAACCGGCGAGGACGACGAGGACGGGATGATGACGATCGATCTCGTGCGCGAGTGCGCTCTCAAATTCGGTACGCCTGGAGTAGCCACGATGCTCGACGACCGCGGTCGCGATCCCCGCCCTCTTTGCCACCGCGAGCCCGCCCGCGTCGGCGCGACTGCTGATGGCGGCAACAATGGATGCATCCAGCGTCGATTGCCAGTCTTCGGCTCTGGCCGCCTGCAGCAGCGCTTCGAGATTGCTTCCGCGCCCGGAGATCAGCACGACGATGTTCTTCATCGGCGCGAATTGTACTGACCGGCACCAAAGCCTCGACTCTAAGTCCGCGAAAACACGGAACAATCGAGCGCCGACCCTATAATTTGGCCGCCATCACAGCGGGAAGCACATGCAGGTATTCCGCGGACTACCGCGGCCGAGCGAGCGCGCACCGTGTGCGCTGACGGTCGGCAACTTCGACGGCGTGCATCGCGGCCATCAGGCGTTGCTGGTGCGTGTCGTCGCTGCGGCCCGCGCGCGCGGCATTGCCGCAGCCGTGCTGACCTTCGAGCCGCATCCGCGTGAGCTATTCACCCCCGATCGGGCACCGACCCGCATCTCGAGCCTGCGCGACAAATTCAGTGCGCTGGCCGAACAGGGCATCGACCGAGTGTTCGTGCAGCACTTCAATCGAGCGTTTGCCGCAGTCACTGCCGAGGCCTTCATCGAGTTGCTGATCCACGGCTACCGCGCGCGCTGGCTGCTGGTCGGTGACGACTTCCGCTTCGGCGCGCGACGCACCGGCGACCTCGCGCTGTTGCAGCGGCACGCCGCGGCCGGCGACTTCGAGCTTGAGCAGATGCCGACGGTCGTCGAGGGCGAGGAACGCATCTCGAGTTCGGCCGTGCGCGCCCTGCTCGCTGATGGCCGCCTCGCCGGTGCGCGCCACCTGCTCGGCCGTCCCTACGCAATCAGCGGCCGCGTGCTGCACGGACGCAAGCTCGGCCGCGACATCGGGTTCCCCACGCTCAACCTCAGGATCGCGCACCGCCATCCAGCCGTGCAAGGCGTGTTTGCGGTCCGCGTCCACGGGCTGGGAGACAAGCCGCGGCCGGGTGTCGCCAGTGTTGGACTGCGGCCGACCGTTGAAGACAGCGGTCGCTGGATGCTCGAAGTCCACCTGTTCGACTTCGCCGAGCAGATCTATGGCCGGCTGGTCTGCGTCGAGTTTGTGCAGCGGCTGCGCAACGAGCAGCGCTATTCGACGCTGGAAGAGCTGGGCGCCGCCATCGCCGAGGACGCAGCCCGTGCGCGCGCGCTGTTCGCCTCGGGAGAGGTCAGCAGCGCGGCAGTCTAGTCGGAACGCGACGCACGTTACACTCGCGTTCCGCGATCTTTCGACACCTCTTGCAGAGCCCGAGGGGGCCAAGGAGTGCCACACCATGGCTGACGCCGACGCCAAGAAGAAGCCTGCGTCCGATCCGGCGACGCGCAAGTACCCGCTCAATCTGCCCGATACGCCGTTCCCGATGCGCGGCGACCTTGCCAAACGCGAGCCGCACTGGGTGCGCGAGTGGGACGAACAAAGGGTGTACGACCAGATCCGCGCGGCGTCGACGAATCGCCCGAAGTGGATCCTGCACGACGGCCCACCGTACGCGAACAGCGAAATTCATATGGGCACGGCCTCGAACAAGATCCTGAAGGACATCGTCGTCAAGAGTCGGCAGATGGCGGGTTTCGATGCGCACTACGTGCCGGGCTGGGACTGCCACGGCATGCCGATCGAAATCCTGATCGAGAAGAAATACGGCCGCAACCTGCCGACCCGCGAGGTTCAGGCTCGCTGTCGCGCGCACGCCGCGGAGCAGATCGAAATTCAAAAGAAGGACTTCAAGCGACTCGGGGTGCTGGGCCAGTGGGATCGGCCGTACACCACGATGAACTTCGCCACCGAGGCGAACGAAATCCGCGCGCTGGCGAAGATCATGGCCAAGGGTTTCGTGTTCCGCGGGCTCAAGCCCGTCAACTGGTGCTTCGACTGCGGATCGGCGCTGGCCGAGGCCGAGGTCGAGTACCTGGACAAGGTCGATCTCGCGGTCGACGTCGCCTTTCCGCTGCGCGACGACGAACGCGGCAAACTGGCCACCGCTTTCGGGTTGTCGACCCTTCCCGACAAGCCGGTCGCGGCCGCGATCTGGACCACGACGCCGTGGACGATTCCCGCCAACCAGGCGCTCAACCTGCACCCGGAGTTCAGCTACGCACTGGTCGAAACCGAGCGCGGCCTGCTGGTGCTGGCGAGCGACCGCGTCGAGGCCTGTCTGGCCAGCTGGGGCCTGTCCGGCACAACGCTGGCGCAGACACGCGGCGAGAAGCTGGCGCTGCTCCGCTTCCGCCATCCGTTCTACGACCGCGATGCACCGGTCTATCTCGGCGATTACGTGACGCTGGACACCGGTACCGGCATCGTGCATTCATCGCCCGCCTACGGGGTCGAGGACTTCGTCTCGTGCAAGGCGCACGGCATGACCGATGACGAGATCCTCAATCCGGTGCAAGGCGACGGCGTCTATGCGGCGTCGCTGCCGCTCTTTGGCGGAATGAAGATCTGGGAAGCCAACCCGAAGATCGTCGACACGATGCGCGATCACGGCACGCTGCTGAAGGTCGAGCCAGTCACGCATAGCTACATGCACTGCTGGCGGCACCGCACGCCGGTCATCTACCGCGCGACCTCGCAGTGGTTCGCCGGCATGGACACGCTGCCCAAATCGGGTGAGAAGACCTTGCGCGAACTCGCGTTGGCCGGCATCGAGGCCACTCAGTTCTATCCGGCATGGGGCAAGGCGCGGCTCGCCGGGATGATCGCCAACCGTCCGGACTGGACGCTGTCGCGCCAGCGCCAGTGGGGCACGCCGATGGCGTTCTTCGTCCACAAGACCACCGGTGAACTGCATCCGCGCACGCTCGAGCTGCTGGAACAGGTGGCGCAGCGCGTCGAGCATGCCGGCATCGAAGCCTGGCAGGATCTCGACCCGCGCGAACTGCTCGGCGCTCACGGAGCCGAATCCGCGGATCAGTACGTGAAAAACAAGGACACGATCGACGTCTGGTTCGATTCGGGGACCACCCACGAGACGGTGCTGCGCGGTTCGCACGCCAACGAGTCGCACTTTCCGGCCGACATGTACCTCGAGGGATCGGACCAGCATCGCGGCTGGTTTCATTCGTCGCTGCTGACCTCGTGCATGATCAACGACGTGCCGCCGTACAAGGCACTGCTGACGCACGGCTTCGTCGTCGACGGCCAGGGCCGCAAGATGAGCAAGTCGCTCGGCAACGTCATCGCGCCGCAGAAGGTGGCCGACACGCTGGGCGCCGAGATCATCCGCCTGTGGGTGGCGAGCACCGACTACTCGGGCGAACTGTCGCTGTCCGACGAGATCTTGAAGCGCGTCGTCGAGAGTTACCGGCGGCTGCGCAACACGCTGCGGTTCCTGCTCGCCAATGTCAGCGACTTCGACCCGGCCCGCGATGCGCTGCCGGTGGCCGAGTGGTTGGAGATCGACCGCTACGCGCTGGCGATGATGCGCGAGGTCAGCACACGGACGCTGGCCGATTACGAACGTTACGAGTACCACCCAATCGTCTCGCGCCTGCAGACTTTCGCGTCGGAGGATTTGGGCGCGTTCTATCTGGACATCCTCAAGGACCGGCTGTACACGATGCCGGCGGATTCGAAAGCGCGCCGTTCGGCACAGTCTGCACTTCATGTCATCACCGACAGCCTGCTCAAGCTGATGGCGCCGCTGCTGTCGTTCACCGCCGAAGAGGCGTGGAAGGTGTTCACTGGCCGCAGCGCGGGAACGATATTCACCGAAACCTACGCCACGCTGCCGGCGCTGCCGGAGGCACCGGAGCTGATCGAGCGCTGGACTGTGATCCGCGCCGTGCGCGCTGAGGTGCACAAGCGGCTGGAAGAGCTGCGTGAACAGGGCGCTATTGGCTCGTCGCTGCAGGCCGAGGTCGAGATCCGCGCGAGCGGATCGCGCGCGTCTGTGCTGCAGTCGCTCGGAGACGATCTGAGACTGGTGCTGCTCACCTCGCGCGCCCGGGTGAGCGCCGTGGCGCAGGAGGCCGACGAATCGATCGTGGTGCAGCCGTCATCCGGCATCAAGTGCGAACGATGCTGGCACTGGCGCACCGACGTCGGCATGGATGCGGCGCATCCGACACTGTGCGGTCGCTGCGTGTCCAATCTGTTCGGCGCGGGCGAACCGCGCAGCTACGCGTGATAGCGAGCGGCACGCAGGTCCCCTGGCTGCAGCGCATGCTGCCTTGGCTGGCTCTCGCGCTCACGGTGATCTTCCTCGACCAGCTGACCAAGGTCGTCGTCGAGCGGATGCTCGACTACGGTGACGTGCGCCCGGTGACCGGCTTCTTCAACCTGATCCTCACCTACAACAAGGGCGCCGCCTTTTCCTTCCTCGCGTCGGCATCCGGCTGGCAGGACACGTTTCTGACGACCGTCGGGCTGGTCGCGTCGGCGTTCATCGTGGTCCTGCTGGCGCGGCACGGGGACCAGCGGCTGTTCGGCTGCGCGCTTGCACTGATCCTCGGAGGCGCGCTCGGCAACGTGATCGACCGCATCGTCTATGGTCACGTCATCGACTTCCTCGACGTCCACTGGCGCAACTGGCACTGGCCGGCCTTCAATCTGGCCGACTCAGCGATCGTCGGCGGCGCCGGCCTGTTGATCTTCGACGAGCTGCGGCGGGTCCGTCGGGCAAAATAGCGCGATGGAACTGGCGAACAAGCGCATCGTCGTCGGCATGACCGGCGGCGTGGCCGCCTACAAGGTCTGCGAGCTGGTCAGGCGACTGCAGGACGAGGGCGCCGCGATCCAGGTCGTGATGACGGCCGCCGCGCAGCAGTTCGTCACCGCCACGACCATGCAGGCGCTGAGCGGGCGTCCGGTCTTTACCGACACCTGGGGCGAGGGTGCCCAGGTCGCCAACGCGATGCCGCACATCGATCTGACCCGCGGGGCCGACGCCATCGTCGTCGCACCAGCCACGGCCCACTTCATTGCGAAGGCCGCGTGCGGGCTGGCCGACGACCTGCTATCGGCACTGGTGCTTGCGCGCGACCGCGGCCGCACCGCGTTGCTGGTCGCGCCGGCGATGAACGTGGAGATGTGGGAGCACCCTGCCACGCAGCGCAACGTGGCCCAGCTGACCGCCGATGGCGCGGTCGTACTCGGTCCGGCGAGCGGCGACCAGGCCTGCGGCGAAGTCGGCCCGGGCCGCATGCTCGAACCGGCCGAACTGCTGGCCGACATCGTCGCGGCGTTCCAACCGAAGCGCCTGGCGGGCAGGCGCGTGGTGCTGACCGCCGGCCCGACTTTCGAGCCGATCGATCCGGTGCGCGGTATTACCAATCTGTCGTCGGGTCGCACGGGCTTCGCACTGGCGCGGGCGGCCGTTGAGGCCGGCGCCGCGGTCACGTTGGTGGCCGGCCCGACGATGCTGCCGACGCCGCGCGGCGTGAAGCGTGTCGATGTGCGCACCGCGGCGGAGATGCATGACGCCGTGCACGCGGCGCTGCCGGCCGATGTGTTCATCGCGGTAGCCGCCGTTGCCGATTGGCGCGTCAGCAACGCCAGCGCGAGCAAGCTCAAGAAGCAGGCGGGCGTGTCCGTGCCTGCGCTGGAGTTCGCGGCGAACCCGGACATCCTCGCCAGTGTTGCAGCTCTCTCCAAGCCGCCCTACTGCGTGGGGTTCGCAGCTGAAACCGAGAACGAGATCGACAACGCCCGCGTCAAGCGCGTCGCCAAGCGGGTGCCGTTGATCGTCGCCAACCGCGCGCAGGATGCGCTCGGTGCCGAAGACAGCGAACTGCACCTGATCGATGCGCGCGGTGTGACCACGCTGGCCAAGGCCGACAAGCGGGCGCAGGCGCGGCGCCTGGTTGCCGAGATCGCGGACCGCCTGTGATACCGGCCACGCAGGAACCGCGCGACGGCGACTTCGTCGCCTATATCGACCAACTGCAGCGCGAGTCAGCGGCGCGCATCCGTGCACAGTCGCAGGTCGGGATGATCGAGACCGCGGCCCAGGACAGGCCGCAAAGCGCGGCACCCGGCGCAGCGCCGAAGCCCACGCCACATCCGCCAGTGCGCTTCGAATCGGCCGCAACCGGCTCCAATCACGGTTTTCCCGCCCTCGATGCGCGCGAGGCGCAGGAGCTGCTGGCGCGCCTTGCGCGCTCGCGCCCGGCCACCCACTTCGTCTCCGGTGCTGTAGCGGCGGCGGTCGGCGCGCTGCTGCTGCTGTATTCGCTGATCGGTTCGGGCGGTGTGCTGCCGTTGCTGATCGCAATCGGCCTGCTGTGGTGGGCCGTGCCGCGGGTGCGCACGGCGTCGGGAGACATCTCGGCTGCCGGCCGGCAGCACGCTCGCCGGATCGCCCAGACTTTCGGGCCGCGACCACCGCACGCGTGAAGATCGACGTCCGGATCCTCGATGCGCGGCTGCGCGAGCAGTTGCCAGCGTATGCGACATCGGGCGCAGCGGGCCTAGACCTGCGCGCCTGCGTTGACACGCCGTTGGTCGTCGAACCGGGCACGACGCACCTGGTGCGCACCGGAATCGCGATCCACATCGGCGATCCCGGCTATGCCGCGCTGATACTCCCCCGCTCCGGCCTGGGCCACAAGCACGGCATCGTGCTCGGCAATCTGGTCGGTTTAATCGATTCCGACTATCAGGGCGAGCTGCTGGTTTCGACCTGGAACCGCGGATCAGCGGCGTTTACGCTCAACCCGCTCGAACGCTTGGCGCAGCTCGTCATCGTTCCAGTCGTGCAGGCAAACTTCAACATCGTCGATCAGTTCGACCAATCCGAACGCGGCGCCGGCGGCTTCGGAAGCACCGGCAAGCATTAGCAGGCCCGTTGACCGCGTCCCCCACTGTTGCCTCCCGCCGGCACGGATGGCTCGCCAGCGGCGCTCATCCCAGCATATCCGCCCAGATCGTCTGCGCCCAACCGTTCGCATACGAACCTTCGAGCGCCCAGGAAGCGCGATCCTGCGAGGAGATGCCGCCGGCGCCGGCAACCGGCTCAATCATCTTTTTCTCCGGCGTCCACCGATGGACGCTGGCGACGTGCACCGCGTTCTTGTCGTCGATGAAGCTGTAGCACGTGTTGGCCATCATCGGCGGAATGACCGGCCGCCCGTTGAGCAGTTCGACGATGGCGGCAGCCGCGGCCTTGCCGTGCTGATTTGCCATGTGTCCCGATTTCGGCATCGCCGGCGCCGACAGCGTGGCGTCGCCCAGCACGTGCACGCCCTTGACCTTGATCGACTCCATGGTCATCCAGTCGACTTCGCACCAGCGATTGTTGGAGGTGATCAGTCCGGCGTCGCGCGCAACGTTGGCGGCACGCTGAGGGGGGATGTAGTTGACGACATCGCCGCGCACCTTGTCGCCGACCTCGGTCACCAACGTGAGGGTCTTGACGTCGATCTCGGTCACCGGCGCGTTCAGCCGGAAATCGAGGACGCCTTTGTAGTCCTCGCTGAACACGCGCGAAAACAGCGGCTTCTTCGATACGTAGTCCGGATTGGCATCGAGGACGATCAGCTTGCTCTTGGGCTTGGCGGTCTTCAGGTACCAGGCGATCTGGCAGGCACGCTCGTACGGCCCGGGCGGACAGCGGTAGGGCGCGAGCGGAAACGACATGACCACGACGCCGCCATCCTTCAGTTCGGTCAGCTGTCGGCGCAGCGCCACGGTCTGTGGACCCGCCTTCCACGCGTGCAGCACCGTGGCCTCCGCCGCCGGCGACCAGCCCTGCAGACGGTCGTACATGAACTCGACGCCCGGCGAAACGACCAGCCGGTCGTACGGCAGCGTTCCACCGGACGCGAGCCGCACCTGCTTCTTATCGGCGTCGATCGCGGTCACGGTGTCGCGCACGCGCTTGACGCCGTACTTGTCGAGCCCGGCGTAGCTGACAGTGATGTCGGACATCGTTTTCGAGCCGGCCAGCACCAGGTTGGAAATCGGGCACGAGACGAATGCGTCGTTCGGTTCGACCAGCGTCACATCGACGGCGCCGTTCGACCACAGACGCAGGTATTTGGCGGCCGTCGCGCCGCCGTAGCCAGCGCCGACGACGACGACCTTGCCGACGGACTTCGTGGCATCCATCGTCGCGCACGCGGACAGCGCTGATGTGGCTGCCGCCGCGGAGAGCACTTTCAGCAGATCGCGGCGAGTCAGGTTCGAAGTGGTCATGATGGGCACCTAGCGCGCCGGCGTCTGCCGCGAGAAGTAATCGGCAACCAGTTCAATCTGCTGGTCGGTGTAGCCCTTGGCGAGCTGATTCATGATGGTCGCGGGGCGCTTACCATCCCGGAACGACTTCATCTGCTCGACGATGAAGTCCCTCTTCTGACCTGCCAGGCTGGGCATTGCGCCCTTGGCGCTGCCGCTGGTTCCGTGGCAATTGGCGCAGTTGGCGGCCAGGTAGGCCGCATCGGCCGTTGGCGCCGGCGGCGTCTGCGCCAGCGTTACGCCGGCCGCAACCCACAGCAGCGCGCCGGTCAATTTCCGTGTTGTCGTCACCGACGTCTCCTCGAAAAAAAAGAGCCCGCAGAATCTGCGGGCTCCATTTGAGGCAGTTTCCTGCCGGGCGTCAACTGCGGGGCAGCCTGGGCCGGCTCAGCGAAAGCGAATTCTTCTCATCCAGCCAGCCCTATTCGGACAGCACGGGCTCCCCCTGCTCGCGGCGCGGTGCGTCGCCGCTATCCGACGGCGGGAAGTCGAGCTTCACGTTGCCGTCGACGTCGACGTCGACGTCGACGCGCCCGCCATTGACCAGTTTGCCGAACAGCAGTTCGTCGGCGAGCGCCTTGCGGATAGTGTCCTGGATCAGGCGTGCCATCGGCCGCGCCCCCATCACCGGATCGAAGCCTTTCTTCGCCAGATGCGCACGCAGCGCATCACTGAACACGATATCGACCTTCTTCTCGTGCAACTGGTCCTCCAGCTGCATCAGGAACTTGTCGACGACGCGCAGTACCACTTCCTCGTTCAGCGACTTGAACGAGATGATCGCGTCGAGGCGGTTGCGGAACTCCGGTGTGAACATCCGCTTGATGTCGGCCATCTCGTCGCCGGCCTCGCGCGTGTTCGAAAAGCCGATCGCCGTCCGCTGCAGGGTCTCGGCCCCCGCGTTGGTGGTCATCACGATGATGACGTTGCGGAAATCGGCCTTGCGACCGTTGTTGTCGGTCAGCGTGCCGTGATCCATCACCTGCAGCAGGATGTTGAAGATGTCCGGATGGGCTTTCTCGATTTCGTCGAGCAGCAGCACCGCGTGCGGCTTCTTGCTGATCGCCTCCGTCAGCAGGCCGCCCTGGTCGAATCCGACGTACCCCGGCGGCGCACCGATCAGCCGACTGACCGCATGGCGCTCCATGTACTCCGACATGTCGAAGCGGATCAGCTCGATTCCCATCGTGAAGGCGAGCTGTCTGGCGACCTCGGTCTTGCCGACACCGGTCGGGCCGGAAAACAGGAAGGAGCCAATTGGCTTTTCGGGCTTGCCCAGTCCGGAGCGCGCCATCTTGATGGCGGCCGACAGCGCGTCGATCGCCGGGTCCTGGCCGAACACCACGTTCTTCAGGTTGCGATCCAGGTTCTTCAGTTGCGCACGGTCGTCGCTCGACACCGTCTGCGGCGGGATGCGCGCAATCTTCGCAATGATCTCCTCGACTTCGCCCTTGCCGATGGTCTTCTTCTGCTTCGACTTCGGCAGGATGCGTTGCGCGGCGCCGGCCTCGTCGATGACGTCGATCGCCTTGTCCGGCAAGTGCCGGTCGTTGATGAATTTGGCCGACAGCTCGGCCGCCGCTGTAATCGCGCCCGCAGAATACTTGACGCCGTGGTGCTCCTCGAAACGGGATTTCAGCCCCTTGAGGATCTCAATTGTCTGCGCCACGGTCGGCTCGATGACGTCGATCTTCTGGAAGCGGCGCGACAGTGCGTGGTCTTTCTCGAAGATGCCGCGATACTCGTTGTAGGTCGTTGCGCCGATGCACTTGAGTGCGCCGCTCGCCAACGCCGGCTTCAGCAGGTTCGAGGCGTCGAGCGTTCCGCCCGACGCCGAGCCGGCGCCGATTAGCGTGTGGATCTCGTCGATGAAGAGAATCGCATTCGAATTGGCTTTCAGCTGCTTCAGCACCGCCTTCAGCCGCTGCTCGAAATCGCCGCGGTACTTGGTGCCCGCGAGCAGCGCGCCCATGTCGAGCGAATAGACGTTGGACTTCTCGAGGATCTCAGGCACGTCGCCCTTGACGATGCGCCACGCGAGCCCCTCGGCGATCGCGGTCTTGCCGACGCCGGCCTCACCGACCAAAAGCGGATTGTTCTTGCGGCGGCGGCACAGTACCTGGATCACCCGCTCGACCTCGGGTTCGCGGCCGATCAGTGGGTCAATCTTGCCCTCTTTCGCCAGCGCATTGAGGTTCTGCGTGTACTGCTCGAGCGGCGACGGCTGGTCCTTGCCCTCGCCCTCCTGTTCCTGCTCGGCGGCCGGCTTCGCCTTCTCTTCGGCTTGACCCGACTTGGTGATGCCGTGCGAGATGAAATTGACAACGTCGAGCCGGGTGACGCCCTGCTGGTGCAGGTAATACACGGCGTGCGAATCCTTCTCGCCGAAAATGGCGACCAGCACGTTGGCGCCGGTCACTTCCTTCTTGCCGTTGCTTGTCGACTGCACGTGCATGATCGCGCGCTGGATCACGCGCTGGAAACCCAGCGTGGGCTGTGTGTCCGCCTCGGAATTGGGGGGCAGGATCGGCGTGTTGTCTGCGATGAAGTTCTGCAGGTTCTTGCGCAGGTCTTCGATGTTGCAGGCGCAGGCACGCAGCACCTCCGCTGCTGACGGATTGTCAAGCAACGCGAGCAGCAGATGCTCGACGGTTATGAATTCGTGCCGCGCCTGCCGTGCCTCGACAAAGGCCATGTGCAGGCTGACTTCGAGTTCCTGGGCGATCATGCTTCCTCCATCACGCACTGCAGCGGATGCTGATGCTGGCGTGAATAACTGCAGACTTGCTCAACCTTGGTCGCAGCGATGTCGCGCGGATAGACGCCACAGACGCCGCGTCCTTCATGGTGGACCTTCAGCATGATCTGAGTTGCCTGTTCTCTCCCCTTGCCGAAGAACTTCTGCAGAACTCCGACCACGAATTCCATTGGTGTGTAGTCGTCGTTCAGCAGCACCACCTGGTACATGGGCGGAGGCTTGACGCGAGAAGCCTGCTTCTCGACGACCGTGCCATCGTCAATCCGCTCGCTCATTGACCTGCATTCTATGCAAAGCGGTCATGATCACCGCGCCTCAAATAGCGTACCAATCATACGGTAAATCAATCTGGACTCACTCGAAGAGTAGGTGCTGTTCGTTGCGTAAATGCACGTTTCCTCAGAGGCAAATTCAACATCGCCATCCTTCCGCCGCACTGTCTGCATTAACGCGCCGGCACGCCGCGCCGCTGACCGCGCCACAGCATTGCCATCGCCGCCGGCGGCGGATGGCTCCGAAGCGTTGCGCGAGCGCCAAGCAACCGCTTGACCGCCGGGGCTTTTGCTCGAACAATTCCGGCGTCCAGCTGGGCATGCGAAGGCATGCGGGGCGGATGCGCACCTAAAACTGGAATGCAGTGCGCAAGATGGGGGCAGCGTCGGCTTTCGAAAGCGAACGGGCCGACGCTACATATCGTGGGAAGGACGGACGGATGGCAACTGGTACGGTGAAATGGTTCAACGACGCCAAGGGGTACGGCTTCATCACTCCGGATGACGGGGGCGAGGACTTGTTCGCACACTTCTCGGCAATCCAGATGAACGGCTTCAAGACCCTGAAAGAGGGCCAGAAGGTGCAGTTCGAGGTCGTGCAGGGCCCCAAAGGCAAGCAGGCGTCCAATATCACCGGCGCCGCCTGATCCCGGCTCAACTCATCGTGACCCCGCTGCGGCGGGGTTTTTTGTGGGAGCGTCACTCGTGTACGCGATCGCGAAGCGATCGCGTACACCCGAGGCGATTACATGTTGTCGATCATCACCTGGCCGAAGCCTGAGCAGCTGACCTGTGTGGCGCCGGCCATCAGCCGCGCGAAGTCGTAGGTGACCTTCTTCGACAGGATCGACTTCTCCATCGACCGGATGATGAGGTCGGCAGCCTCGGTCCAGCCCATGTGGCGCAGCATCATCTCGGCCGACAGGATTTCCGATCCGGGATTGACGTAGTCCTTGCCAGCATACTTCGGGGCGGTCCCGTGCGTCGCCTCGAACATGGCGACCGAATCCGACATATTGGCGCCCGGCGCGATGCCGATGCCGCCGACCTGGGCGGCAAGTGCATCCGAGATGTAGTCGCCGTTCAGATTCATCGTCGCAATCACGTCGTATTCGGCCGGCCGCAGCAGGATCTGCTGCAGGAACGCGTCGGCGATCACGTCCTTGACCACGATCTCACCGTGCGGCGCCTTGATCTTCATCCACGGACCGCCGTCGAGCAGTTCGGCCTTGAACTCGCGCTGCGCGAGCTCATAACCCCACTTGGCGAACGCCCCCTCGGTGAACTTCATGATGTTGCCCTTGTGGACGAGCGTCAGGCTCCTGCGCTTGTTGGAGATCACATACTGGATCGCCTTGCGCACCAGCCTATCGGTGCCCTCGCGCGAGATCGGCTTGATGCCGATGCCAGAGGTTGCCGGGAAGCGGATCTTCTTGACCCCCAGTTCGTCCTGCAGGAACTTGACGAGCTTCTTCGCCTTGTCGCTCTCGGCTTCGTATTCGATGCCCGCATAGATGTCCTCCGAGTTCTCGCGGAAGATCACCATGTTGGTTTTTTCGGGCTCCTTCACCGGGCTCGGAACGCCCTTGAAGTACTGGATCGGCCGCAGGCAGACGTAGAGATCGAGTTCCTGCCTCATGGCGACGTTGATCGACCGGATGCCGCCGCCGACCGGAGTCGTCAGCGGGCCCTTGATCGACACCACGTACTCACGAAGGACCTTCAGCGTTTCATCCGGCAGCCAGACATCCGGGCCATACACCTTGGTCGACTTTTCGCCGGCAAAGACCTCCATCCAGACGATCTTCTTCTTGCCGCCGTACGACTTCGCCACGGCGGCATCGACCACCTTGATCATCACCGGCGTGATGTCGACTCCGGTGCCGTCGCCCTCGATGTAGGGAATGATCGGCTGGTCCGGGACAGTGAGGCTGAAATCCGCGTTGACGCTGATCTTCCGGCCGGTCGTGGGGACCTTGATGTGCGCGTACATGGTGCCTCCGTGCGGGTCTTATTCGGTTTGCACACCTGCAAAACAGGCCCGGCAGTGTACTCGGGCCCGCTTGCCGGCCTGTCGCTTCCGGCCTGAGCCGTGTCAACCGTCGGCTGGACCGGCCGTTGGATGAAATAACCTCACGGTCGTCCTCAGTTTCGGACCGCGCGACGAAAGCGGGTCGCCGAGCGTCGAATCCTGCCATTTTTTGCCCGAACGGGTAACTCGTCCGGCCCCGCCCGCTAAAGTGGCTTGTCTGCTACTTCGAACAACATGACGCAATCAATGCGCCGCTCGCTTCACGTGCTGGTGGCCCTCATCGGCTGCCTCTGCGCCTTTGAACTGGTGCTGGCGCAGTCGGCACCGCAGCCGACCTTGCCGACCCAGCGACTGACTGCCGGATTCCACGTCATCACCGCGGAACTCGCGACCACGCCGCTTTCGCGCATGACCGGCATGATGTTCCGGACTTCGACACCGCCCAACCACGGCATGCTGTTCGTGTTCGAGGACAAGTCGCAGCACTGCTTCTGGATGCGCAACACGCCGCTGCCGCTCACGATCGCCTTCATCGAAGACGACGGCACCATCGTCCAGATTCAGGACATGGCGCCCAAGGCAGAGGCGAGCCACTGTCCCCAGCGCGCGATCCGTTATGCGCTGGAAATGGAACAGGGCTGGTTCAAGAAGAGGGCGATCGGCGTTGGGTCCAAAATCGGCGGGCTGCCGGCCGCCCGCTGATCTTCATTGCCGCGCTGTGCGCCGAGTCCGACGACGGCGTCGCAGGCAGCAGGGCGCCGCGCGTGATCACCCGAAATTCTTGGTGGCGAAGTCCCAGTTGACCAGCGAGGCAAGGAACGTCTCGACGAATTTCGGCCGCTCGTTGCGGTAGTCGATGTAGTAGGCGTGTTCCCACACGTCGATTGTCAATAGCGGCTTGTCGGAGGTCGTGAGGGGTGTCGCGGCATTGCTGGTATCGACGATGTCGACCGTCCCGTCACCCATTTTCACCAGCCAAGTCCAGCCCGACCCGAAGTTGCCGACTGCGTTCTTGACAAAGGTTTCCTTGAACGCGCCGTACGAGCCCCACTTCTTCCCGATCGCCCGCGCCAGCCCGCCTGCCGGTTCCCCTCCTCCGCCTGGCCGCATGCAGTCCCAGAAAAAGGTGTGATTCCATGCCTGCGCGGCGTTGTTGAAGATCTCTCCCGACGACCCGCGGATGATGTCCTCGAGCGACATCGCCTCGAATTCAGTGCCCTCGATCAGCTCGTTGAGCTTGGTGACATACGCCTGATGGTGCTTACCGTAGTGGTACTCGAGCGTTTCTTTCGACATGTGTGGAGCGAGCGCGTCCAGGCGGTAGGGCAGCGGCGGCAGCGCGTGCGACAACAGTGCGTGCGACATGAGCGACCTCGTGATGGCGCGCGTGAACGTACGCGCGGGCCCTCAGATCCAGCAAGCGCTGCACCCGAAACCCCCTCTACGTCTGGAAAGACGTGGTCCGCCCGACAGGCGCACGCGGCGTCAGAAGACGGCGCCGCCCCGATTCTGCTGGATCACCATCATCCACAACATTGGGATGGAAAGCATCGTGTTGAAACGCGATGTCAGCATCGCCAGGCGCGCGGCCTTGGTCTTTTCCTCGGGAGCGACCTGCACGATGCCAAGCGCCTTCTTCTGGTTCGGCCAGATAATGAACCACACGTTAAAGGCCATGATCAGCCCCAGCCACATGCCGATACCGATCGCTCGCACGCCGTCCTGAAGCGTGAGCGCGCGCCCGACATAGCCGAGCAGCGTGGCCAGCAGCAGGCCGGTCACGATGGTCGCCAAAGCCGCCCAACGGAACCAGAACAGAGCCGTCGGAGCGATCACCTTGCCTATGGCCGGCTTCTGTTCGTCCGGAATCTTCGGCATCGACGGAATCTGCACGAAGTTGAAGTACCAGAGAAGGCCGATCCACATCACACCGGAAATGACGTGTAGCCAGCGCATGAAAAACGCCCACCACGCCTGATCCACCGCCACGCCGCTGGCAAACCCGCCGGCGATCGCGATCAGCGCGATCAGCACGACGACGCCGGCAGTGATCGTACGGCCCAGCGACTGCAAGATGGCGCCCATGGTGCCTCCGGGTTGTTATTGCTTGAATCGCAAAATCTATCACAGCAGTCGTGCGCAAGCCTCAATCGTCGCGCAGTCGCTCGATCAGCGCATCGGCGGAGCCACGGCCAAACTCGAGCGAGACGCGCTCCCCTGTCGCGAGTGCGCTCGCGGCCCTGACCGTGCGGCCGTCGGCACTGCGCACGATGCTGTAGCCGCGCGCCAGCACCCGCGCCGGATCGAGCAGCGCCAGTGCCTCGGCGGACGTCTCCGCGTGTCTACGCAACCCGGCGAGTCGCGCCGCGGCGGCGGCAATGAGCCGGCCCCGCAACGATTCGGCGCGCAGCGCGACGGCCCGCGTGGGTTCGGGCGCGGCGCGCAGACGCTCGCCCAAGCGCTCGTACCGCGCTTGCGCCACTGGAGAATCGACGCGCCATCGCGCGCGCGGTGCGATCGCTTGCCGCTTGAATGCGGGCGTCGATTGCAGCGAATGGCGCGCGCCGCATCGAGACACTGCGCTGCGCGTAATCGACGCGCTGTGCGGCGCGCTGCAAAGTGGCCTGCAGTTGCCGCGCCAGGTGCCTCACCTCCGATGCGACCTCGTCACGCAGCGTGTCGGCCGAGGGCGCAACCAGCTCGGCCGCGGCCGTGGGTGTCGGTGCACGCACGTCGGCCGCGAAGTCCGCGATGGTGGTATCGCTTTCGTGGCCAACGCCGACGACCACCGGCCGCGGGCAGGCGCGTATCGCTCGCGCCACAACCTCTTCGTTGAACGACCACAGGTCCTCCAGCGACCCGCCGCCGCGCACCAGCAAAACGACGTCGACCTCGTTGCGCTGTGCGACGCGGCCCAGCATTTCGGCGATCCGCGCACCCGCGCCCGCACCCTGCACCGGCACTGGATAGACGACCACCGAAACGAACGGGGCCCGGCGTTGCAACGCGGTGAGCACGTCATGCAGCGCGGCCGCCTGCAGCGAGGTCACCACGCCGACCGCGCGCGGCAGGCGGGGCAGCGGTCGCTTGCGGGGCGAGTCGAACAGGCCTTCGGCGGCCAGGCGCTGCTTTAGGCGCAGAAACTCCTCGTACAGTCGGCCCAGTCCGGCGCGCCGGAGGTACTCGACGTTGAGTTGGAATTCGCCGCGCGCCTCGTACAGGGTCACCCGCGCGGTGGCCTCGATGTCGTCCCCGTCGCGGGGGATCCAATCCAGCAGACTGTTGCGCGCGCGGAACATGACGCACCGTACTTGCGCGATGTCGTCCTTCAGACCGAAGTACCAGTGTCCGCTGGCGGCGCGGGTCAGGTTGCAAACCTCCCCCTGCACCCGCACCAGCGGGAAACTTCGTTCGAGCAGGCCCGCAACCGCGCGGTTCAGCGCGGAAACTGTCAGCGGCGCCCGCGCCGTTGCTTCGTCGGCCAGATCAAATCCAAGCGCCATGCGGGTTTCCGGCCGGAAACTGTCCACAGAGCCCCAACTTGCGCGGAGATCGGCCAGCCGGACCTCCCGCAAACGGCCTACTGTGTTTCAACGTATTGATTTGTTGACTTTTTCCCATCTGCTCAATCGCTGTGCAGCGTCGGCAAAGCTTGCTGCAACAAGGGCTTAGCTCACCTCTGCCGAAGTTCTTCACAAACTTGTCCACAGGAATTGTGGAAACTTGCAGGTCACAGGGCACGCCACTACGCTTCGCGCGTTTCGCGCATCCCTGCGCCGGAGAACTGCTGCTTGTTCACCATCATCGCTGAGCTGGGCTGGCCGGTCTGGCCCCTAATCGTCGCCTCCATCCTTGCGCTGGCGCTGATCATCGAGAGAACCGTAGCGCTGCGGCGCGCGCGCATCTTACCGAGCGGACTGCTCAACGACGTGGTCGGTCTGGCGAAGAAACAAACCGTCACTACCGACATTCTGGGCAAGCTCGAACAGAACTCGCCGCTCGGGCGCGTGCTGGCCGCGGGGCTGCGCAATGAACGCGTAATGCGCGAAGGCGCGATGCAGCAGATCGAGGCGGCCGGCGCCGTGGTCGCCAACAAGCTGACCAAGAACCTGACGCTGCTCGGTTCGATCGGCTCGATTGCGCCGCTGCTGGGGCTGTTCGGCACCGTCGTCGGCATGATCCACATCTTCGCGTCGCAACAGGCTGGGTCGAGTCCGCAGGAGCTCGCGCGTGGCATCTCGGTCGCGCTGTATTGCACGGCACTCGGCATCATCGTTGCGGTGCCCGCCGTGCTGGCGCACCGTTATTTCCGCCGGCTGGTCGAGGACTACCTGGTCGACATGGAGGAGCAGGCCGAACGGCTGCTCGAGTTCGTCTACGGAGACCGGAGAAGCTGATGCGCTTCCGGCGTTCGTTCGAGGAGGAGCCCGAGGTCAACCTGATTCCGCTGATCGACGTGCTGCTGATCGTGCTGATCTTCCTCGCGGTTAGCACCACGTACTCGCGATTCGCCGAACTGAAGATCCAGCTGCCGTCGGCCGACGCGACGACGCCCGCGCCGCCACCGCACATCGTCAACATCGCGGTAACGGCCGATGGCCGCTACGCGCTCGACCGCACCGTGCTGGCAGCCACCGACTCGGCGAGCCTGGCTGACGTCCTCGCGAAGACGGCGCAGGGTCGCGACGATCTGCTGCTCGTGATCAATGCGGACGCCCAGGCGCCACACCAGTCGGTTATCAGCGTGATGGAGGCCGCGCGCCTGGCCGGCATCGTCCGCATCAGCTTCGCCACGCAACGCGCCGTCGGCCGGCGGTAGGTCTCGCATTGCCGCCTCGATGCCGCCGTCACCTCGGCCTGGCAGCGGCGCGGCCTGCTGGCCTGGGTACTTTCCCCGTTCGCGCTGCTATACGGCGCGCTGGTGAAGGCGCGTCGCGCCGCGTATCGGTCGGGATTGCTGCATAGTCAACGCATCGGCGTGCCGGTCGTGGTGGTCGGCAACCTGTACGTCGGCGGCACCGGAAAGACGCCGCTCACCATCGCGCTGGTCCGCGCGTTGCAGGCGCGGGGCCTGCGGCCGGCTGTGGTGTCGCGCGGCTACGGCGGCGCCCGCAGCGAGCCGCGATTGATCGAACCCGACGATGCGGCCGAGGAGGTCGGCGACGAGCCGCTGCTGATCGCACGCGCAACGCGGGTGCCGGTCGCTGTCGGCGCCGATCGGACCGCCGCGACGCGCGTGTTGCTGCGTGCCCACCCCGGCTGCGATCTGGTCGTTGCCGATGACGGCCTGCAGCACCTGCGGCTGGCCCGCGACTTCGAGATCGCATTGCTTGACGAGCGCGGCTTTGGCAACGGCTGGGTGTTGCCGGCCGGACCACTGCGGGAGCCGGCGGCGCGGCTCGCGTCGGTCGATGCGATCGTGCTGAACGGCCGGAATGCGTCGCCGTCCGATCGCGTTCCCAACTTCGCGCTGCACACGCGCCTGGGCGACCGTATCCATCGTCTGGCCGAGCCGATGGACACGATGTCGCTGGCCGAGTTGGCCATGCGCCAACGCGAGTCCGCGCTACGCGTGACCGCCGCTGCCGGCATCGGTGTACCGGAGCGCTTCTTCCGGATGCTGCGCGGGGAAGGCATCGCCATCGACACCCTTGCGCTGGCTGACCACTACGACTATCGCGCCAATCCGTTTGCTGCCGTGCAGGCTGCCTTCGTGCTGATCACAGAAAAGGACGCCGTAAAATGCGCGGGCATCGAGGCGTTGCGGTCCGATCCGCGCATCTGGGTCGTCCCGTTGTCGGCGACCATCGATGAGGCGCTCGTCGAACTCATCATCACCCGCCTGAACCTGCTGCGCGAGAACATGGATGGATCACCGGCTGCTTGACATCCTCGTCTGCCCCGTCTGCAAGGGCAGCCTCGAGTACCGCAAAGACGCGCAGGAACTGGTCTGCAAGGCCGACGCGCTCGCCTTCCCGATTCGAGACGACATTCCGGTGATGCTCGAAACCGAGGCACGCAAGGTCGAACCGGCCGAACTCGGCCGTTGATGCGGCCTGCGCAGCGTGGCCGGTTTCGTCGTCATCATCCCGGCCAGGCTGGCGTCGACCCGGTTGCCGCGCAAGCCGCTCGCCGACATCGGCGGCGCGCCAATGGTGGTGCGGGTCGCTGAAAAGGCGCGCGCGGCCGGCGCGCTGCGCACGGTCGTGGCAGCCGACAGCGAGGAGATCGCGGCCGCCTGCCGCTCTCACGGCGTCGAGTGCCTGCTGACCTCCGCGGATCACCCGACCGGAACCGATCGGCTGTCCGAAGCGGCCCGCCTGCTGCAACTGCAGCCTGAAGAGATCGTCGTCAACGTGCAGGGCGATGAGCCGCTGATCCCGCCCGGAGTCATCGGCCAGGTGGCGGCTGCCCTGGCCGGCGATGCCGCGTGCGACATCGCGACGGCCGCGTGTCCGCTGCATCGCCGACGATGTCGCCTCGTTCCTCGGATCCGAACGTCGTCAAGGTCGTGGTCGACCGCAATCAGCGCGCGCTGTACTTCTCGCGCGCGCCTATCCCTTGGCCGCGCGATGCGTTCGCGAGCGACCGTGCGCGCCTGCCGGATGCCCTGCCGGCACGCCGCCATATCGGCATCTACGCCTACCGCACGCGCTTCCTGCTGGCGTTTCCGACGCTGGCGCGCGATCCCGTCGAAGAATTCGAAAGCCTCGAGCAACTGCGCGCGCTGCGGCACGGCCACCGGATCACGGTGGTCGACCTGTCGGGCCCGCTCCCGCCGGGCGTCGACACGCCGGCCGACCTCGAACTCGTGCGCGCCGGCTGGGTTTCGCAGCGATAAACTGACGCGCCTTCCAACCAAGGGGCGAAACCATGAAACATCGGCTGATGATCGCAGTGGCCATCGTCGCGCTATCCGGCGCCGGTCGATGCGACCACACTGCGCTGGGCTTCGTCGGGCGATCCGCAGACGGCGGATCCGTACTCGCAGAACGAGTAGCTGACCAACCAGTTTTCGGCGGCCGTGCACGACACGCTGGTGATGCGCGACAACTCGCTGAAGCTCGTTCCCGGGCTCGCGACGTCAGTTGGCAGCAGGTCAACCCGACCACCTGGCGCTTCTACGCTGCGCAAGGGCGTGAAGTTCCACGACGGCGCGCCTTTCACCGCCGACGACGTCGTGTTCTCGTACGAGCGCGCGCAGCATCCGAACTCGCAGCTGCGCCAGTATTCGAACCCGGTCGGCAAGCCGCGCAAGATCGACGATTACACCGTCGAATTCGTGCAGGACAAGCCGAATCCGATCACGCTCGAGCACGCGACCACGATCTACATCATGAGCAAGGCGTGGGCGACCAAGCACAAGGTCGAGCGACCGCTCGACTTCAAGGGCAAGGAAGAGACCTACGCGTCGCTGCACGCCAACGGCACCGGGCCGTGGATCCTGGTGTCGCGCGAGCCCGGCGTGAAGACGGTGCTGAAGCGCAACCCGGACTGGTGGGGCATCGCCGACGGCCGTGCAACGGGCAACGTCACCGACGTCGTCTACACGCAGGTCAGCGCCGATGCGACGCGCACCGCCGCGCTGCTGTCGGGCCAGGTCGATTTCATCCTCGACCCGCCGCCGCAGGACATGCGCCGGCTGGAAGAGAACAAGGACCTCAAGGTGATCCGCGGGCAGGAGAACCGCATCGTCTTCTTCGGTTTCGACCAGCACCGCGACGAACTGCTGTATTCGAACGTCAAGGGCAAGAACCCGTTCAAGGACGCGCGCGTGCGCCAGGCCGTTTACCAGGCGATCGACATCGAGGCGATCAAGGCGCGCACGATGCGCGGCTTCTGCGCTGCCCACCGGCGGCATCACGCCGTCGATCCTCGCGTCGAACCCGGACGCCGAGAAGCGCCTGCCGTTCGATCCGGCGCGCGCCAAGCAGCTGCTGGCCGACGCCGGCTATCCGAACGGTTTCGAGGTCACGCTCGACTGCCCGAACAATCGCTACGTCAACGACGAAGAGATCTGCATCGCCGTGGCCGCGATGCTGAGCAAGATCGGCATCACGACCAAGGTCACCACGCTGCCACGCGCGACCTACTTCCCGAAGCTCGAGAAGTACGACACCAGCATGTTCATGCTCGGCTGGGGCGGTGCGATCACCGATGCGCAGACGATGCTGTCGCCGGTGCTGCGTTCGAAGGACGACAAGACCGGCAACGGCTTCTTCAACTATGGCCGCTACTCAACCCGAAGCTCGACGAGCTGATCGACGCGGCGGCCGTCGAGACCAACGCGGAAAAGCGGCGCGAGACCATCCGGCAGGCGATCGCCGAGCACAACACGCAAGTGCACCACGTGCCGCTGCATCGCCAGATGATTCCGTGGGCGATGCGCAGCAACGTGACCGTCGTCCACCGTCCGGACAACGTGCTGAACCTGGAAACGACGAAGGTCGGCGGCACTCCGTAGTCCGGCGCGCGCGTTCGCATCGCAGGGCCGGTCCGCCGGCCCTGTTTCATTCGTGCGGGCGCCCGAAAAGCTGGGCTGGCCGCTCGATCCGGGTAGAATCCTGCGGCTTTGCCACCGGCAACCGAACCGGCGGCCACCAACAACGCAAAGCAACAACGCAAGGCGCAGCAACACTGAGCGCCGCGCGAAGCGGCGACAGCGATTCGAGCGAGGACGGGGGATGCGATTAATACTGCTTGGGCCACCGGGCGCCGGCAAGGGGACGCAGGCGGCATTCATCAAGGAGCGCTTCGGCATCCCGCAAATTTCGACCGGTGACATGCTGCGCGCCGCCGTCAAGGCCGGCACCCCACTCGGCGTCGTTGCGAAGCGCGTGATGGATGCGGGCGGACTGGTATCCGACGACATCATCATCGGGCTGGTCAAAGACCGGCTGACGCAGCCGGATACCGCCAACGGTTACCTGTTCGACGGTTTCCCGCGCACGATTCCGCAGGCTGAGGCGATGAAGCAGGCCGGCGTGGCGATCGACTACGTGCTCGAGATCGCGGTACCCGATGAGGACATCATCGAGCGGATGAGCGGCCGGCGCGTGCACCCGGCCAGCGGCCGCACCTACCACGTTCGTTTCAACCCGCCGAAGCGCGAGGGCGTGGACGACGCCACCGGCGAGCCGCTGATCCAGCGCGACGACGACCAGGAAGCCACGGTGCGCAAGCGCCTCGAGGTCTATCACGCGCAGACCAGTCAGCTGATCGACTACTACACCCAGTGGGCGCAAAGGGCGCGCCCGGCGCTCCGCGCTACCGCCGCGTCGAAGGCGTCGGCACGGTCGACGAAATCAGACAGCGCGCATTCGATGCGCTGTCGTCGTGACCCACGGTTTGAATCGTTTTTGATCTGCAAGTTTCGATAAGGAGAGCACCATGTCTGGACTGGTACTCGCGCTCGTCTGCGGCCTCGCGGCCGTGGTCTTCGGCGCGTGGTCGATTTCCTGGATCCTCAAGCAGCCGGCGGGCAATGCGCGGATGCAGGAAATCGCGGCGGCGGTGCAGGCCGGCGCGCAGGCGTACCTGAACCGGCAGTACCGGACGATCGCCATTGTCGGCGTGGTGCTGGCGATCATCATCGCGGTCGTGCCGCAGCTCGGCCTGTGGACGGCGATCGGCTTCGTACTGGGCGCGGTGCTGTCGGGCGCGGCCGGCTACATCGGCATGAACGTCTCGGTGCGCGCCAACGTGCGCACCGCGCAGGCGGCCACGCACGGGCTCAATCCGGCGCTCAACATCGCGTTCCGCGGCGGCGCCATCACCGGGCTGCTGGTGGTCGGGCTCGGCCTGATCGGCGTGGCCGGCTTCTACTGGCTGCTGAAGGCGACTCACGGCGGCAGTCGCAACGCGCGAACTGCTGCATCCGATGATCGGCTTCGCGTTCGGCGCGTCGCTGATCTCGATCTTCGCGCGACTCGGCGGCGGCATCTTCACCAAGGGCGCCGACGTCGGCGCCGATCTGGTCGGCAAGGTCGAAGCCGGCATCCCGGAAGACGATCCGCGCAATCCGGCGGTGATCGCCGACAACGTCGGCGACAACGTCGGCGACTGCGCGGGGATGGCGGCGGACCTGTTCGAGACGTTCGCTGTCACGGTGATCGCGACGATGCTGGTCGGCGGCTTCGTGTTCAAGGGTGCCGGCGATGCTGCCATCATCTATCCGCTGGTGATCTCGGGCGTGTCGATCCTGGCGTCGATCGTCGGCTGCTTCTTCGTCAAGGCACGCGACGGCGGCAAGATCATGAACGCGCTGTATCGCGGGCTGATCGTCGCCGGCGTCATCTCGCTGCTGCTGTTCTGGCCGGTCACCAACTGGGTGCTCGGTCCGGTCGTGGCGGCCGCCGGACTCAGCGTGACGAGTCTCTATCTGGCGGCGGTCGTCGGCCTGGCCCTGACCGCGGCGCTGGTTTACATCACCGAGTACTACACCGGCACGCAGTTCAAGCCGGTGAAATACGTCGCGCAGGCGTCGACGACCGGACACGCCACCAACATCATCGCCGGCCTCGCGGTGTCGATGAAGGCGTGCGCCTGGCCGGTGATTGCCATTTGCGCGGCGATCCTCGCGTCGTACTCGCTGGCCGGGCTGTACGGCATCGCCGTGGCGGCCACCTCGATGCTGTCGATGACCGGAATCATCGTCGCGCTCGATGCGTATGGACCGATCACCGACAACGCCGGCGGCATCGCCGAGATGGCGGACATGCCGAAGGAAGTGCGCGCGATCACCGATCCGCTCGACGCCGTCGGCAACACGACCAAGGCGGTGACCAAGGGCTACGCGATCGGCTCAGCCGGACTGGCCGCGCTGGTGCTGTTCGCCGACTACACCGAAGGTCTGCGCAGCGCCGGCATCTCGACCACGTTCGACCTGTCGAATCACCTGGTGATCATTGGTCTGTTCATCGGCGGGCTGATCCCGTTCCTGTTCGGCGCGATGGCGATGGAAGCCGTTGGCCGCGCGGCCGGCTCGGTCGTCAACGAGGTGCGCCGCCAGTTCCGCGAAATCCCGGGCATCATGGAATACAAGGCAAAGCCCGACTACAGCAAGGCAGTCGACATGCTGACCTCTGCGGCGATCAAGGAAATGATGATCCCGTCGATCCTGCCCGTCTTGGTGCCGATCGTGGTCGGCGTGCTGCTCGGGCCGGCGGCGCTCGGCGGCGTGCTGATGGGAACGATCGTGACGGGCCTTTTTGTCGCGATCTCGATGACCACTGGCGGCGGCGCGTGGGACAACGCCAAGAAGTACATCGAGGAAGGCAATCACGGCGGCAAGGGATCGGACGCGCACAAGGCGGCGGTCACCGGCGACACGGTCGGCGATCCGTACAAGGACACCGCAGGCCCCGCGGTCAACCCGCTGATCAAGATCATCAACATCGTGGCGCTGCTGATCGTTCCGATCATCGCGACGATCCACGGCGGCAAGCCGGCCACCGCAGCAGCGACGACGCCCGGAGTTGCGGTCGCGATCCCGGTCGCCGTGCCCGTCGTGGTGGTCGTCGGAGCGCCGATGCGGGTGCATTTCGACAGCGGCTCCGACACGATTTCAGGCGCAGGCAAGCTGATCGTCGACGGCTACGCACAGGCCCTCAGGGCCAATTCGCAGGCCGCGATCGAGCTGTCGGGCTTTGCGGATCCGACCGGAGACAAGGCCAAGAACCTCGAACTCGCCAAACAGCGCGCGATGGTGGTTCGCGATGAACTGATCGCCAAAGGTGTGGCCGCAGAACGCGTGACACTGGTCAAACCCACTGACGTGATCGTTGGCCAGGGCAGCGACGCCGACGCACGCCGCGTTGACATCGTGCTGCGCTGATCGGAGAGCCCATGTTCGACGAAGCAGATAGGGAAACCGGGTTCGCACTCGCCATCGCGATCGCGCTGGCGATTTTCGTTTCGATCTTCACGATCGGCATCGCGGCCGGCAGCGCGGTCGGTCAGTTCGGCAGAAAGCCCGCTGCAGCGGCTCCAGTCCCGATGTCCGCGGCCGCTTCGGCAGCGCGCACGTTGACCGTGAAGCTGTACTTCGAACCCGGCAAAGCCGACTTGCCCGCCGACGCGCTGACCCGACTCGCTCCGCTGATCCAGGCCACACAGGACTCGAAGTCGGCGCTGGTCGTATCGGGTTACCACGACGCCAGCGGCGACGCCGCGGCCAACGCCGAGTTGGCCAAGCAGCGCGCGTTCGCGGTACGTGATCTGCTCGCAACGGCCGGTGTCAGCGAGCAACGCATTGAACTGGCCAAGCCCGCGGTCACGACCGGCGACACTGACGCGCAGGAGGCCCGGCGCGTCGACGTGACGCTGCGTTAGGCCGATCGAATTCCGGACGGGCGGTCAGCGCGAGCTGCACCGCCCCTTTTTTCGGTGACATGCATGGAACTCCGCGCAGCGCTGCCGACCGACGTTGCCTCGATCCAGTCCATATACGCCCACCACGTGCGCCACGGGCTCGGGACTTTCGAGACCGAACCGCCCGACGTCCACGAGATGGCGTCGCGTCATGCTCAGATCACGGCTGCAGGGTTTCCGTATCTGGTCGCTGTCGACGCCGGCGGGGTGGTCGGCTACGCCTATGCCAATCACTTCCGCACGCGCGCGGCGTATCGCTACACCGTGGAGGATTCCGTCTATGTCGCGCCCGACGCGCAACGCCGCGGCGTCGGCAAGGCGCTGCTCGCCGAACTGGTCGCCCGCTGCGGCGCTCGAGGACTGCACCAGATGCTGGCGGTCATCGGCGATTCCGGCAACCTCGGCTCGATCGCTGTCCACCGCGCCTGCGGCTTCGACGACGTCGGTGTGATGAAGGCGGTCGGCCGCAAGTTCGATCGCTGGGTCGACGTCGTGGTCATGCAGCGCGCACTCGCGCCGGGCTGAGCGCAACGACGCTCAGTGATGGCCGGTGCCTTCGCTGAGCTTGCCGCGGAATAGGCAGGCGGCATGCCCGGCGGAGCGCTTGTATGGTCAGGTGTCGCGCACGTGCGCGAGTGCGTCAGCCGCCGATTCGTAGACGTGTGGCGCAACGCCTCGCTGTCCCAGGGTCTTGCCAAGCTTGGCTCGTAGAAACGCCGAGGTCGTGTAGCGGCTGACACCAAAGTAATAGTGATCGACCAGGTGCTTGACCAACTCGGCATACTCGTCGGCGACCTCCGGAGCCAGGTCGAAGTTGTCGTAGTTGACGATGGCGTACACCTTGTGCCCGATCGCATCGAGCCGACGCTTGATCTCCTGGTCGATCGCCTGCACGTCGGCCGAAGTGCGGACCGACAGCCGCTCGAAATTGATGAACAGCACGTTGTGCTCTTCGACGTAGGCGAACCGTTGCGCGAGCGGCACGGCGAGCATGCGCTCGCGCAGGTTCATCGGCTCGGCGCCGAAAATGGCGGTGTCCATCAGCGCCGGGTCGCGCGGCACCAGCGGCTTGAAGTCCATCCGCGCCAGGATGTCGCGCTCGATATCGATGCCGGGCGCCACTTCGATGAGTTCAAGGCCGTCGTCACCGAGGCGGAACACGCAGCGTTCGGTGACGTACAGCGCCGGCTGTCCGCGTCGCCGCGCCTCGCCACCTGAATACGTGCGGTGTTCGACCTGCGCGACGAATTTGCGCGGGCCGATGTCGTTCAGCAACTGCAGCCGACCGTCCTCGACGCGAACCTGCAGGTTGCCCGCGGTGAAGGTGCCGACGAAGACCACCTGCTTGGCCGACTGCGAGATGTTGATGAATCCTCCCGCACCGGCCAGTCGCGGCCCGAACTTGCTGACGTTCAGATTGCCCTCGCGATCGGCCTGCGCCAGGCCGAGGAAGGCGAGATCGAGCCCGCCGCCGTCGTAGAAGTCGAACTGGTACGGTTGGTCGATGATGGCCTGTGTGTTGACCGCGGCGCCAAAGTTCAGGCCCGAGGCCGGAATGCCGCCGATGACACCAGGCTCGGCCGTCAGCGTCAACAGGTCGATCACCTTTTCCTCGGTTGCCACGCCGGCGACACCCTCGGGCATGCCGATGCCGAGGTTGACCACGCTGTTCGCCTGCAGTTCAAGCGCTGCGCGACGCGCGATGATCTTGCGCTCGCTCATCGGCATTGTCGCCAGCGAACTCACCAGGACGCGGATCTCGCCGGCGAATCCCGGGTTGTACTGCTCGACGAAGGTCTGCATGTGGTATTCGGGCTTTTCCGCCACCACTATGCAGTCCACCAGCACGCCGGGAATCTTCACCTGGCGCGGGTTCAACGTACCGCGTTCGGCAATACGCTCGACCTGCACGATGACGATGCCGCCGGAATTGCGCGCCGCCATCGCGATCGCCAGCGCCTCGAGCGTCAGTGCCTCGCGCTCCATCGTGATGTTGCCGTCGGGGTCGGCCGTCGTGCCGCGCACGATGCCGACATCGATTGGAAACGTCTTGTAAAACAGAAAATCCTCGCCGCCGATTGTCATCAGTTCCACCAGCGGCTCGGTTGTCCGCTCGTTGATCCGGCCGCCGCCGTGGCGTGGGTCGACGAAGGTGCCGAGCCCGATGCGCGACAGGTGCCCGGGTTTGTGCGCAGCGATATCGCGGAACAGATGCGTGATGACGCCCTGCGGCAGGTTGTACGCCTCGATCCGGTTGGAGACCGCCAGCGACTGCAGCGCGGGCACCAGTCCCCAGTGGCCGCCGATCACGCGCCGCACCAAGCCCGGATGCCCGAGGTGGTTCAGTCCGCGCTCCTTGCCGTCGCCCTGCCCGGCGGCATAGACAACCGTCAGTCCTTCGGGCTTTCCGACACCGTCGGGATCCTTTTCACTCGATTCGAGGAACCGCTGCTCGAGCGCCACCGCGACGTTCTCGGGAAAGCCGATGCCGACGAATCCGCTGGTGGCGATCGTGTCGCCATCCTGGATCAGCTGTACGGCTTCCCTCGCCGTGACGACCTTGCCCTTCTCGAAATTCCTGAGTCCCTGCAGCAGCTCGCGTCCCCGTCCCATGCTCGTCTCCCGGAAAGTGCCGTCCGTCGGCATTCTGTTTGCTTAGCGTCGGCGAACGCTGCACTGTAGTCATCCAAGCGGATTGTTGTCATCCCTAGTTGGAACCAGCACAGTCACTAGCGTGCGGGGCGAGGAAATGATGTCGATGATCGTTTCTGGCCGAACCAACCTACCTGGCGTCTCCGCCGCCACGCTGGTCGTGCTGTCGATGACCGGCATGCTGGGCACAGCGGCGCCCGCTGCCGCGCAACTGCACCGGGATCTCGCTCCCGAGTCGGCATTTCGCATCGATCCGATGCGCGACCTCACCTCCACCGGCGGACGTCCGCTCGCCGCTGCACCCTCGTCGTCGGCGCCGCCGGTCAGCATCCCTGCGCTGCGGGCGCCCGGCTGGCTGGGTTCCGCTGTCCAGATCGAACCGTCGCGCCTCACTTCCGCCGGCACCTACACGCGGCCGAGGATCGTGTTCGGATTGCCATCGCACACGATGAAGAACTGGATGCACGACAACGGCGTCGCCGCCGATCGCTGCCACCTGCCGGTCGTCCGGGCGCGCGCGCGCCTGAATGCCGAGGGCGAGGCGAGCGGATCGCTGATGCTCTTCGCGCGCTGCACGTTTTACTAGCGCCACGCGCCGCCGGCCCTGGGTGCGCAGGTCCTCTACACTCCCCACGATTCCGCGGGGGGACCACCAATGCAGATCAGCAACAACGTCTTTGTCGTCACCGGAGGCGCATCCGGGCTCGGCGGCGCCAGCACGCGCATGCTGGCCCAAAATGGCGGCAAGGTCGTGATTGCCGATGTGCAGGCCGACCTTGGCGCGGCACTGGCCCGCGAGTTGGGAGGCGGCGCGCGCTACGTCAAGTGCGATGTCGCCAGCGAGTCCGACGGGCGCGCGGTCATGGACGCCGCACGCAGCCTGGGAACGCTGCGCGGGCTGATCAACTGCGCCGGCATTGCGGTCGGCGAGAAAACGATCGGCAAGGACGGTCCGCATTCGCTCGCTTCGTTCGCGCGCGTGATCAACGTCAACCTGATCGGCACCTTCAACATGATCCGGCTGGCCGCTGAAGTGATGGCTGGGCAGGACCCGACAGCTGAGGGTGAACGCGGCGTCATGGTCAATACCGCCTCGGTCGCGGCGTTCGACGGGCAGATCGGCCAGGCCGCTTACTCCGCGTCGAAAGGTGGCGTCGTCGGCATGACCCTGCCGATCGCGCGCGACCTGTCGCGCAGTGGCATCCGCTGCGTAACCATTGCGCCGGGCCTTTTTGCGACACCGATGCTGCTCGGTATGCCGCAAGAGGTGCAGGACGCGCTCGGCAAGCAGGTGCCCTTCCCGTCACGGCTGGGCAAGCCCGACGAATATGCGGCATTGGTGCGCCATGTCATCGAAAACGTGATGCTGAACGCCGAGACGATTCGGCTGGACGGCGCCATCCGCATGCAACCGAAGTAGAAGCCTGATGACGCGAGTTCGTGGCGGCGTGCCGCTCGTCGCGCGTGGCCTGGCGCTGCTTGCCGCGATCGTTGCGGCCTGCAGCACACCGTCGGACCGTCCGTCCCAGCCCGAGCCCTCGTCGCCGTTTCGCGCAGGTCTGACGACGGTCATCGCGCACCGCCACATGGCGGCGGCGGCGAATCCGCTGGCGACCCAGGCCGGTCTCGAGATGCTGCGCGCCGGCGGCAGCGCGGTCGATGCGGCCGTCGCGATCCAGGCCGTGCTGACGCTGGTCGAGCCGCAGAGTTCGGGCCTGGGCGGCGGCGCGTTCCTGATGCACTGGGACGGGACGCGCATTGTCGCTTTCGATGGACGCGAAACCGCGCCGATCGAAGCCACCGACGCGCTGTTTTTGCGCCCGGACGGCACGCCGATGGCGTTCTACGAAGCGGTGGTCGGCGGTCGCTCGGTCGGGACACCCGGCACTGTCCGCCTGCTCGAGGCGGCGCACCGCCAGTACGGCAAGCTGCCATGGGCGCGGCTGTTCGACCCGGCGATCCGACTGTCGGAAGATGGCTTTCCGCTGTCGCCACGGCTGCATGCACTGCTGGCCGACGACAAATTTCTGAAGAATGACGCGACCGCGGTCGCGCTCTATTTCGATGCCGGCGGCCAGCCCAAGGCTGTCGGCACGCTGATCCGCAATCCCGCGCTGGCGGCGACCTTGCGGACCATCGCAGCCGGTGGCGCCGACGCGTTCTATCGCGGTCCGATCGCTGCCGACATCGTCGGCGCGGTCCGCTCCCATCCAAACGCCGGCAAGCTGGGCGCGGCAGATTTTGCTGCATACCAGGTCAAGCGTCGCGACGCCGTTTGCACCGATTACAGGACCTGGCGCATCTGCGGCATGCCGCCGCCGTCGTCGGGCGGCATCGCGGTAGCGCAGATGCTGGGAATCTTCGCGTTCCGCAATATCGCGGTGGTTCCGCCGGTCGGCGCCGGCGCGAACATGGAGCCGCAGGCGGAGGCCGTGCACCTGTTCTCCGAAGCCGGGCGGCTCGCCTTTGCCGACCGCGCGCGGTATGTCGCCGACAGCGATTTCGTGCCCGTCGATGTGGCCGGACTGCTGGATCCCGCCTACCTCAAGCAGCGGGCGGCGCTGATCGGCCCGCGCAGCATGGGCATGGCCCAACCCGGCGTGCCCGCAGGTCAGCCGCTGGCGCTCGCTGCGGACCCGTCGCCGCCGCGCGGCGCCACTTCGCACATCTCGGTGGTTGACGGGGCCGGCAACGCCGTCGCGATGACGACGACGATTGAGGACATGTTCGGGGCGCGAATCATGGTGCGCGGCTTTCTGCTGAACAACGAACTGACCGACTTCTCGTTCGCGCCTCTCATCGACGGCAAGCCGGTGGCCAACCGGGTCGAGCCCGGCAAGCGCCCGCGCAGTTCGATGGCTCCAACGCTGGTGTTCGATCGCGCGACCGGCGAACTGGTGGCCACGCTCGGCTCGCCCGGCGGATCGCAGATCATCGGCTACGTGGCGAAGACGCTGGTCGGCATCACCGACTGGTCGCTCGACATCGGTCAGGCGATCGCGCTCCCCAACTTCGGTTCGCGCAACGGTCCGACCGAGGTCGAAAAGGGCCGTATCAGCGCGGCAGTGATCGATGGCCTGAAGGCACGCGGCCACGACGTGCGCGAAATCGACATGGCGAGCGGCCTGCAGGGCATCGTTCGAATCCGCCTGCCCGATGGGACGCCGGGGCTGGGCCGGCGGCGCGGACCCTCGTCGCGAAGGGGTTGCACTGGGCGACTGACCCCTGCGCGTTGCTAGACTGACCGTTTCCGCCAACCACTCACAGAGGGACACGCGCCATGACGATCAAGGTCGGAGACCGGCTGCCTGAGGGCGAGCTGCAGGAATTCGTCGAAGTCGAAACCGCCGGCTGTTCGCTCGGCCCGAACACGTTCAAGGTCGGTGACCTGGTTAAGGGCAAGAAGATCGCGATCTTCGGACTGCCCGGCGCCTACACGCCGACCTGCTCGGCGAAGCACGTTCCAAGCTACATCGCAAAGTTCGATGCGCTGAAGGCCAAGGGCGTCGACGAGATCTGGTGCCTGTCGGTCAACGACCCGTTTGTGATGGGCGCATGGGGTCGCGACCAGAAGGCGACCGGCAAGGTGCGGATGATGGCCGACGGCTCGGCCGCCTACACCAAGAAGCTCGGACTCGAACTCGATCTCACCGAGCGTGGGATGGGAGTCCGCTGCCAGCGGTTTTCGATGCTGGTCGACAACGGTGTGGTGAAGTCACTCAACGTCGAGGCGCCTGGTAAGTTCGAAGTCAGCGACGCCGACACGATGCTGAAGCAACTCGCCTGATCCGCGCAGTGAACCTGTAACCGAGGTTCAGTGCAGCGCGCCAGCCGCGCGCTGCAGCTGGGCCAGCCGTGCACGCATCGCCGCGTTGTCCGCGCTCGCGGGCGCGAGCTGCAGGCACGCGGCCAGATCGTCGGCGGCGGCGCGCGGACATCCGAGCTGTTCATAGGCCAGAGCTCGCACCAAATGCTCGTCCGCCGCGTCCGGTCGCGCGGCGACCAGGCGGTCGGCCACGGCCAGTAGCTGCCGCCAGTTTTCGCTGGCAAGGTGGATGGCCTTCAGATTGTTCAGCCAGCGCACCAGGATGTCGCTGTCGGTGGCCGCGCGCAGGTAGTGTGGCAGCGGTTGCGCCGGCTGGCCTCCTAGCGCGGCATGGAGACGCCGCCGCAGCTGCGGCTCCGAGAGCAGTGCACCCCGATCAAACACGTCGACCAGCAGGGTTCCCTCCGGCATGGCCACTTTGACCAGGAAATGGCCGGGGAATGAGACGCCATCGGCCTTGAGCCCGATAGCCGCCGCGATTTCCAGGTAAACGATGCTGAGCGAGATCGGAATGCCGCTGCGCCTTTGGAGTACTCGACTGAGGTAGCTGTTGTCCGCCGAATCGTAGGTCGAGACATCGCCGGTGAAGCCCAATTCTACGAAGTAGAAGTAGTGCAGCATGCGCAGGCGGTGCGCGGCTGCCATGTCGGACGCCAGGCGTCGCTGTAACTCGCTTCCCCAACTGCGGATGGTGTCGACCGTGCGTTTCGGATCGGCTGAGGGATCGGCGTCGGTCTGGATCGCGGCGAGCTCGTCGAGCAGCGTCGAACGGCGCAGGCCGGTCGTCACGCGCGATGCTCCGGTCGGAAATCCCGCGCCCGAAAGCCAAGCGCAAGCAGAGCGCCGAAGTAGACGCTGGTGGCGCTGCCGATCATCAGCGCCAGCAGCCCGGCGCGCTGCCAGGGTGCGGTCTGCAGCCCGGTCCACTCCACGTTCCTCTGAGCCAGCCACAGCGTTGCGGCCAGGGCAACCAGCGCAACGGTGAGTCGCGCCAGGAAGGGAACCCAGCCGGATCGGGGCTTGTACACGCCGCGCCGCTTCAGACCAAGGTATAGCGCGAGCGCGTTGGCGCAGGCTCCGAGGCTGACCGAAAGAGCGAGCCCCGCGTGCGCAAACAACGGCACGAGGACCAGATTCGCCAGCTGGGTTGCGATCAGCACGGTAACCGCGATCTTTACCGGAGTGCGCACATCCTTCTGCGCGTAGAAACCCGGAGCCAGGATCTTCACGGCGACCAGTCCGATCAGGCCGACCGCGTAACCAACGACGGCGACCGAGGTCTGGCGCACGTCTTCGCTCGTGAATTCGCGCCCCTGGAAGAGGACCGACACGATGCCCTCGGCCAGCAATCCCAGCCCGAGCGCGGCCGGCAGCGCCAGCAGGAAGATGAGCCGCAGTCCCCAGTCGAGCAGGCGTGCATAGTCGTCGCTACGCTGCTCGGCAAAGGCGGCCGACAGGTTAGGCAGCAGCACCGTGCCGAGCGCCACGCCCAGCAGCGCGGTCGGAAACTCCATCAGCCGGTCGGCGAACGCGAGCCAGGTGACGCTGCCGGTCACCAGGTGCGACGCGATGTTGGTGTTGATGATGATGCTCAGCTGTGCGACTGACACCGAGAAAACCGCCGGCAGCATCAGGCCCATAACCCGCCGCACGTCGCTGTCGCGCAACGCAGCCCGTGGAGAGCCGATGCGCAGTCGCACGCCGAGACGGCGCAGTGCGACCCACTGCAGGCCGAGTTGCAGCAGCCCGCCGATCACCACGGCAAAGGCGAGCGCCATGATCGGCTGCGCGAGCCGCGGGGCGAGCCACAGCGCGCACGCGATGAACGAGACATTCAGCAGCACCGGAGTGAAGGCCGGCACCGCGAATTTCCGATAGGTGTTCAGCACGCCGGCCACCAGCGCGACCAGCGACATGAACAGGATGTAGGGAAACATCCAGCGCGTCATCACACTGGCCAGTTCGAACGCCGACGGGTTGCGCGCGAGGCCCGAGGCGATCAACCACACCAGCACCGGAGCTCCGATCACTCCAGCGACGGACACCACCAGTAGCGACCAGAAGAGCGCACCGGCCACGTGCCCCGCGAACGTCTCGGTCCGCTGTTCATTGCCATGCGCACGGACGTCGGCGAGCATCGGCACGAAGGCCTGCTGGAACGCGCCTTCGGCGAACATCCGGCGCAGCAGGTTGGGCAGCCGGAACGCGACATTGAAGGCATCGGTTTCCGCGCTGGCGCCAAAAATCCGCGAGATCAGCATGTCCCGCGCGAGTCCGGTGACGCGGGACAGCAGCGTGAAGCTGCTGACGGTCGCAAGAGCTCGGAAGAGATTCACTGCGCGAGTGTGCCGGACGGCGCCGGATCTGCTGCGCAGCGGCCCCGTCGCGCAGGCCGCTCGCATTCGATTGTCTGTAAGCGGTTGATTTGATATAGTTTAGGGCTTTCCGGCCGCTGGCTAACCGGTTAGCGCTACTTACTTGGCTACTTACTTTGCAGCAGTCCCGAGTAGTCAGCATCACAGCTTCCGACAGGAAACCACATGGCGAATAGCAAGCAGGCCCGCAAGCGGGCGCGTCAGTCCACCGTGCGCAACGCGCACAATGCCTCGCAGCGCTCACGCGCGCGTTCGGCGGTCAAGTCCGTCCGCAAGGCGATCGCGGCTGGCGACAAGGCCGCAGCCCTTGACTCACTGGGCAAGGCGTCGAGCGTGATCGATTCGATCGCCGACAAGAACGTCATCCACAAGAACACGGCCGCGCGCAACAAGAGCCGGCTGGCGCACGCCATCAAGGCGATGGCCTGACGCTCGACGGGCCGCCCGTCGATACCGCGCGGCCCTCACGAATCCGACTGCCTGGAATCCGCCGCCACCCTGGCGGTGCCGGCCGGAGCATCCGGCAGCGAGCACGCCTCGAAGACCTGCAGGTCGTTGTCCCGCGCGAAGTTCATCACGAAGTCGAACGCCATCCGCTCGAGCTCACGCAACCGCTCGTCGAGCACGACGCACTTGACTCCGCCGACCAGGGTCGGCCGTACATAGGGTGAATAGCCGATGTACGCGTCACGGCCGCTCGCCATGCCGCCCGGCCGGTAGCACGACATCACTCCACAGAGTCGCTCGGCCCAGTCACTCGGCCGGAACACGCGCCCGCTCGACGTGACGCCGTGGATGAAGTACTCGCGGGAAGCTGGCGGGCGGGAGTTGGCGGCGTCTGACACGGCGGGTGCGCTTCCGTCGCTCTGCGGCCTCGCGCCGCCACGACGGGCCGGCGATTTTATCGGAGTGCGTTGCGCTGCCCGCGGCTCGACTCACGGGCCAGCGCCCTTCCCTTGCATTTGCCGGGCAATTGCCGCATAAAGCGGCCCTTCGGCCACGACCGCCTCGCGCGCATGTCCAAACCCGCTTCGAAGGTGCTCGTCATCAACGACGAGCCGCTGATCCTGCGCGACTTGCTGAAGGGCCTGAACGCAGCGGCACGATCGCTCGACAACCCGTTCGGCGTTTCATTCGTCGGCGCGCTCACTGCGCGCGAAGGGCTGGCGCTGATCGAGCGCGACGGCGAAATCCAGGTCGTCATCGTCGACGACAAGCTCTATGCGGTGCAGGACACACGCAAGCGGCGCAACGGCAACCATGAGCGCAACGACCGTTCACGCAACCTGCAGGTCTCTGCGCTCAAGCTGGTGCAGCGGATCACCGCGATGCGCCCCGAACTCGATATCTACATCCTGATCGAGAAGGAAAAGGAGGATCAGGTCGTCGATGCGCTGTTCGCCGAAGCAGTCGACGGCTACTTCTATCGTGAGGAGCGCGACTACCGCGGCATCTACCGGATCCTGAATGCCCAGATCGCCGAGCGCGCGCGCACGCCGTTTTACGACGCGCTGAAGGCCTACGTGCTGGCAGCCAAGGATGCCTGGCACACGCCCGGTCATTCCAGCGGCGACTCGATGCGCGGAAGCCCTTGGGTCAACGAGTTCTACGACTTCATGGGCGAGCACGTGTTCGACGCGGATCTGTCGGTGTCGGTCAAGGCGCTCGATTCGCTGATGGAGCCGACCGGCGTGATCGCCGAAGCGCAGCAACTGGCCGCCAAGGCCTTCGGCGCGCGGCGCACGTTTTTCGCCACCAACGGCACGTCGACCGCCAACAAGGTGATCCTGCAGACGCTGATCGCGCCGGGCGAGAAGCTGCTGCTCGACCGCAACTGCCACAAGTCGGTCCACCATGGCGTCGTACTGTCGGGCGCGCGTCCGGTTTATCTCGATTCGTCGGTCAACCGCAAGTACGGCGTCTTCGGACCGGTGCCGAGAAAGACGATCCTGAAGGCGATCGATGAGCATCCGGACGCCGAACTGCTGGTGCTGACCTCGTGCACCTACGACGGCCTGCGCTACGACCTCAAGCCGATCATCGAGGCCGCGCACGCGGCGCGCATCAAGGTGCTGATCGACGAGGCGTGGTACGCGCACGCGCGCTTTCACCCGGCGCTGCGGCCGACCGCGCTCGAATCTGGCGCCGACTATGCGACTCAGTCGGCCCACAAGACGCTGTCGGCGCTGTCACAGGCCGCCTACATCCACGTCAACGATCCGACGTTCAACGAGCACATCTTCCGCGAGAACTTCAACATGCATACGTCGACGAGCCCGATGTACAGCATGATCGCGAGCCTCGACGTCAGCCGCAAGCAGGCCGTATTGGAGGGCTACAAGCTGCTGCAGCGGACCCTGATGCTGGCCGATGAACTGCGCGAGCAGATCAACTCGACCGGCGTGTTCCGCGTGCTCGAACTCGAAGACCTGCTGCCCGAGGAAGTACGCGACGATGGGATCCGGCTCGATCCGACCAAGATCACGATCGACATCTCGTCGTGCGGAATAACGGTCGACGACCTGCAGAACGAGCTTTACACGCGGTTCAACATCACCGTCGAGAAATCCACGTTCAACACGCTGACGCTACTGCTGACCGTCGGCACGACGCGCTCGAAGTGCTCGCGACTTTATGACGCGCTGATGCGGATCGCGCGCGAGAAGCGGGCTCCGCAGCACCTGTACCGCACGCCGGACCTGCCGCCGTTCACCGAACTCGTCTCGCTTCCGCGCGACGCGTACTACGCCACCGGCGAACTCGTGCCGCTACTCGACGAGAACGACCAGCAAAATGGCAAACTCGCGGGCCGCATCTGCTGCGACCAGATCGTTCCGTATCCACCGGGGATTCCGGTCCTGGTGCCAGGCCAGCGCATCACGCCACACATCGTCGACTTCCTGGTGCGCTATCTGCGCGTGCAGAACAAGGTCGAGCTGCACGGCGTCGTCTACCAGGGCTACGTTCCATCGATCCGCGTGCTGATGGAAAGCGAGGAACGTTCGCTGGCGCCGATCGCGGCGATCAAGCCCGTACGGCGACGCGCTGCGTAGCGGGCAGGGTTACGCAGCGCGCTTCAGCGCGCGCGTGACCAGCGCCGCGCCCTTTTCGGCAATCATCAGCGTCGGCGCATTCGTGTTGCCCGAGGTGATGCTCGGCATGATCGACGCGTCGATCACGCGCAGTCCCGCGATGCCGTGCACGCGCAGTTCGTAGTCGACCACCGCGCACGGATCGGCTGCGGGCCCCATTTTGGCGGTGCCGACCGGATGGAAGATCGTCGTGCCGATCTCCCCGGCGGCGCGAGCGAGGTCCTCGTCGCTTTGGTAACGCGGACCCGGCATGAACTCCTCCGGCGCATGCCGCGCGAGCGCGGGTGAGGACACGATGCGGCGCGTCAGCCGCAATGCACTGGCCGCGACCTGACGATCCTGATCGGTCGACAGGTAATTCGGTGAAATCCTGGGCGGCGCGTGTGGGTCGGCCGAGGGCGCTTCGATCGATCCGCGCGAGGTTGGGCGCAGGTTGCACACCGAGGCGGTGAACGCCGGGAACGGGTGCAGCGGCTCGCCGAACTTCTCGAGCGACAGCGGTTGCACGTGGTACTCGAGATTGGCGCGTGGCTGGCCCTCGTCGGAACGCGCGAACGCGCCGAGCTGGCTCGGGCTCATCGCCAGCGGGCCGCGGCGCGTCAGCAGATACTGCAGCACCATGCCGGCCTTGGCGAGCGGGTTGACCGCCAACGTGTTCAGCGTGCGTGCGTCACGCACCTTGAATGCCATCCGCAGTTGCAGATGATCCTGCAGGTTGCCGCCGACTCCAGCCAGCGGATGAACGACCGGAACGCCAAGCGAGTCGAGCAGCCGCTGCGGGCCGACGCCCGATAACTGCAGCAACTGCGGCGAGGCGACGGCGCCCGCGGCGAGCACGACTTCGCCGCGCACGTCGAATCGCACGGCTTGACCCGAGCGATCGGCCTCGACGCCAATGCAACGACGGCCCTTGAACATCAGGCGGCTCGCATGCGTCGCCGTGAAGACCGCCAGGTTCGGCCGCTTCATTGCCGGGCGCAGGAACGCACGCGCGGTGTTCCAGCGCACGCCGCGCCGCTGATTGACGTCGAAGTAGCCGCAGCCGAAGTTGTCACCGCGGTTGAAGTCGTCGTTGCGGCGGAATGCCCTGTTCAGCCGCTGCCGCCCGGAACGCGTTCAGAATGCGCCACTCGACACGCGGCTTCTCGATGCGCCACTCGCGTCCGGCACCGTGCAACTCATCGGCGCCGCCATAATGGTCCTCGTGCCGCATGAAGTCGGGCAGCACGTCGTCCCAGCCCCAGCCGGGGTTCGCGCCAAAGCCGTCGCCATCGCGCCAGCCGTCGTAGTCCTGCCGCTGGCCGCGCATGTAGATCATCCCGTTGATCGACGAGCAGCCGCCCACCACCTTGCCGCGCGGATAACGGATTGCACGGCCGTTAAGCCCCGGCTCCGCTTCGGTCGTGAAGCACCAATCCGTGCGTGGATTGCCGATGCAATAGAGATAGCCGACCGGCACGCGGATCCACAGATAGTCGTCGTCTCCGCCGGCCTCGAGCAAGGCGACGCGGCAGTGCGGATCTGCCGACAGCCGGTTGGCCAGCAGGCAGCCGGCCGTCCCGGCACCGACGATGACGACGTCGAAGGTTCCAACGCGAGTTCACGCATGTGACAGTGGGGCTGTCCTTATAATCGTTCAAACGCGGCTGCCGGCGACGCCAGCGCCGCGTTTTTCTTCGTCCGTCGACGGAAAGCGCACGCCATGACGCACCTGATGAACACCTACAGCCGGCTTCCGGTCGCGTTCACACACGGTCGCGGCGCGTGGCTCACCGACGAGCAGGGCAGAGAATATCTCGACGCACTGGCGGGCATTGCGGTCAACGGACTCGGCCACGCGCATCCGCGGCTGGTCGCCGCGCTGACCGAACAGGTCGGCCGACTGATTCACACCTCCAATGTGTACCGCATCCGCGAGCAGGAAGAACTCGCCAACCGCCTGTGCGCGCTGTCGGGACATGCAGGAGGTCTTCTTCGGCAATTCCGGTTCGGAAGCGAACGAGGGTGCGCTCAAGCTGGTGCGGCTGCTTCGGCCACAAGCACGGCGAGCCCGAGGCGCAGACCCTCGTGATGGAACGCGCCTGGCACGGCCGCACGCTGGCGACGCTGGCTGCGACCGGCAGCGACAAGGCGCGCAAAGGTTTTGATCCGCTGCCGAGCGGCTTCATTCGGATCGCGTACAACGATCTCGCCGCCGTTGAACACACCGCGGCGCGCCGACACTCGCGTGCGCGCGGTGTGGATCGAGGTGCTGCAGGGCGAAGGCGGCATCCAGGTCGCCGACCTCGACTACGTGCGCGCACTGCGCCAATCTGCGACGAACGCGGATGGTTGCTGATGATCGACGAGGTGCAAAGCGGCATCGGCCGCACCGGCAAGTGGTTCGCTCACCAGTGGGCGGCATCACACCCGACGTCATGACACTCGCCAAGGGCCTGGGATCGGGTGTGCCGATCGGCGCGGTGCTCGCCGGCGGCCGTGCGGCCGGCGTGTTCGGCCCGGGCCAGCACGGGACGACGTTCGGCGGCGGACCGCTCGCGATGCGGCGCCGGGCTGGAAACGCTGGCGATCATCGAGAGCGAAGGCCTGATGGCCGAACGCGGTGCGAACAGGGCAAACGCGATGTGCGATGGCTGCAGCGGGAGCTGGCGGGGTCGGCGGCGTGAACGAAGTCCGCGGCATGGGCCTGATGATCGGCATCGAACTCGACCGGCCGTGTGGCGAACTCGTCAAGCAGGCGCTCGAGGCCGGGCTGCTGATCAACGTCACGCAGGACACCGTGATCCGCCTGCTGCCGCCACTCATCATCTCCGCGGCCGAGGCCGATCAGATCGTCGCGCGGCTGGCGCCGGTGGTCCGCGCCTTCCTCGCACCCGCCGCGCGCGCCAGCGTGACGACGTGGCCGCCACCCTGCGCCACTTCCTGCAGTTCGCGGATCTCTCGCGCGCCGAGCTCGAGTGGGTGTTCGAGCGGACGCGCGTCATCAAGGAGCGCTTCAAGCGCTACGAGTTCTACCAGCCGCTGGCGGACCGCACGCTGGCGATGGTGTTCGAGAAGGCATCACCCGCACGCGCGTGTCGTTCGAAGCCGGCATGTACCAGATGGGCGGCTCGGTGATCCACATCACCACCGGAGACTCTCAGCTCGGCCGCGCCGAGCCGATCGAGGACACCGCGCGCGTGATCTCGCGCATGGTCGACGTCGTGATGATCCGCACCTACGAGCAGACCAAGATCGAGCGCTTCGCCGCGCACTCGCGCGTGCCGGTCATCAATGGGCTGACGAACGAGTATCCACCCGTGCCAGATCCTGGCCGACATCTACACCTACCTCGAGCATCGCGGGCCGATCGAAGGCCGCACCGTTGCGTGGATCGGCGACGCCAACAACATGGCCTACACCTGGCTGCAGGCTGCTCAGTCGCTCGGCTTCCGCGTCAACGTCTCGGCGCCGCCCGGGTATGCACTCGACGCCCGCGCTGGCGCCGCCGGGTCCGCACTTTGCCTGCTTTGCCGACCCGAGAGACGCCGCGCGCGGGGCCGATCTGGTCACGACCGATGTCTGGACCAGCATGGGTTACGAGGCGGAAAACGAAGCGCGGCGGCAGGCGTTCGCCGACTGGTGTGTCGACGACGAGATGATGCGGCAGGCGAGGCCCGACGCGCTTTTCATGCACTGTCTGCCCGCGCATCGCGGCGAGGAAGTGACCGCCAGCGTGCTCGACGGGCCGCAGTCGGTGGTGTGGGATGAAGCGGAGAACCGGCTGCACGCCCAGAAGGCGTTGATGGAGTACCTGCTGCTCGGCCGCGACGTCCGCTGACGGCCGCGCACGGCCGGGTTGACCGCACAGGGCGGGCAAGCGCGCCGATCAAGGATAATGGCCGCGCCTCGCATCGATCGGCGCATCGCCCATGTCCACCATCCTTCAGCATCTCCCGTCCGGCCAGAAGGTCGGCATCGCCTTTTCGGGTGGACTGGATACCAGTGCTGCACTGCTGTGGATGAGAAAGAAGGGCGCGATCCCGTTTGCCTACACGGCGAACCTCGGACAGCCGGACGAACCGGACTACGACGAAATCCCGCGCCGCGCACTCGAATACGGCGCCGAGTCCGCGCGGCTCGTTGACTGCCGTGCGCCGCTGGTCGCCGAGGGGCTATCCGCCTTGCAGTGCGGAGCGTTCCATATTTCCACCGCGGGTCAGACCTACTTCAACACGACACCGATCGGCCGCGCGGTCACCGGCACGCTGCTGGTCGCCGCGATGAAAGAGGACGACGTCCATATCTGGGGCGATGGCAGCACGTACAAGGGCAACGACATCGAGCGCTTCTACCGCTATGGCCTGCTCGCCAACCCGTCGCTCAAGATCTACAAACCGTGGCTTGATCAGGCCTTCATCGACGAACTCGGCGGTCGCGCCGAGATGTCGGAATTCATGCGCCAGGCGGGCTTCGCCTACAAGATGTCGGCCGAGAAGGCGTACTCGACCGACTCGAATATGCTGGGCGCCACCCACGAGGCCAAGGATCTCGAGTACCTATCGAGCGGAATCCGTATCGTGCAGCCGATCATGGGCGTGGCCTTCTGGCGCGACGAGGTCGCGATCGCGCGCGAGGAGGTCACCGTCCGCTTCGACGAGGGGCATCCGGTCGCGCTCAATGGGATCGAGTTCGGTGACGACGTCGAGCTGATGCTCGAGGCCAACCGCATCGGCGGCCGGCACGGCTTGGGCATGTCCGACCAAATCGAGAACCGCATCATCGAGGCGAAGAGCCGCGGCATCTACGAGGCGCCCGGCATGGCGCTGCTGTTCATCGCCTACGAGCGTCTGCTCACGGGCATCCACAACGAAGACACGATCGAGCAGTATCGCGACAACGGCCGCCGGCTCGGCCGGCTGCTCTACCAGGGACGCTGGTTCGATCCGCAGGCGATCATGCTGCGAGCCAGTGCACAAAGTTGGGTGGCGCGTGCGATCACCGGCGAGGTGACGATCGAGCTGCGGCGCGGCAACGACTATTCGATCCTGAATACCGAATCGCCGAACCTCACCTACAAGCCGGAACGGCTGACGATGGAAAAGGCCGATTCGAGCTTCTCGCCCGCCGACCGCATCGGCCAGCTGACGATGCGCAACCTCGACATTTCGGATACGCGAGACAAGCTGCTCGCGTACGCGCGAGCCGGCCTGCTGTCGAGCCCCTCGGGCACGGCGCTGCCGCGACTCACCGACGAGGCGAAGGAGCGGTAATCGCCGCTCACCGCCGCGGCCGCGGGATGCTCAGCCACAAGCCATTTGGATGAATGCACGACGGCGCGATTGGTGCCACAGTGCAGTCGTTCGTGTTTGTCGGTGCTTGTCGCGTTCTCCTCACCGCAAGCAAGCTCTCCGGCCGGCAGCCGCGAGCGAAACATGGATCACAGCAACACCCAGGGCCCGCCGTCGCGGGCCCTTTTTTTTCGGCCGGTCAAAGGATCTCGGGCTCCGGCTCGAGATCGATGCCAAAGCGCCGCCGCACAACATCCTGCACCTCGCGCGCCAGCGCCAGGATGTCACTGCCGGTGGCGCCGCCGCGGTTGACCAGCACCAGCGCCTGCTTCTCGTAGACCGCCGCTGCTCCGCGCGACCGACCTTTCAGTCCGCAGGCCTCGATCAGCCATCCGGCCGCCAGCTTGCAGCGACCGCCGCCGATGTCGTAGTTCACCAAGGACGGAAACCTATCACGCAGCTGATCACGCACCGCGCGCGGCACGATCGGGTTCTTGAAGAAACTGCCGGCGTTGCCGATCCCGGCCGGGTCCGGCAGCTTGCGACGCCGGATCGCCACGATCGCATCGAAAACGTCCTGCGGCGCGGGCCGCTCGCAGCGCCGCACCTTCAGTTCGCTTGCCACGTCCGCGTAGCCGATCACCGGCCGCCACTCGATCGGCAGCGCCAACGTCACACCGACGACGATGTAGCGGCCGGGCGTGCGCTTGAAGGCGCTGTCGCGATAGCCAAAGGCGCACTGCGTCGCATCGAGTGTCACGGATGTGCCGGACTCAGTGTCGAATGCCTGCAGCGATTCGAACCGTTCCGCCAGCTCGAGGCCATACGCACCGATGTTTTGGATCGGCGCGGCACCGACGTTGCCGGGTATCAGCGCCAGGTTCTCGACCCCGGGCAGGCCCTGCGACTGCAGCCGTTCCACAGTCGCATGCCAGTTTTCGCCGGCGCCGGCGCGCACCAGGTGGCGGTCGCCGTGCGCGCCGAGTGGCTCGAGTCCCATGATGTCGAGCTTGATGATCAGGCCGTCGAAGTCGCGCGTGAAAAGCATGTTGCTGCCGCCGCCCAGCACCCGTCGCGGCAGTCCACGCACGCGCGGCAGTTTCAGCAGTTCGGCCAGTTGCGCGAGACTCGATACGCGGGCGAAGTGCGCAGCCTTCGCCTCGACGCCGAACGTGTTGTAGGGCCTGAGCGAGACGTTTGTTTCGATGTCCGGCTGCATCGAAGGCATTGTAGGGGCGAGCGCCTAGACTTCTGTCGAAGTAGCCAATGGAGATCGGGTCATGCCGTCGTTCGATGCCGTGTGCAAGCCCAACATGGTCGAAGTACGCAACGCGCTCGATCAGGCCAACAAGGAGATCCACAATCGCTTCGACTTCAAGGGGTCGGACGCCCGCATCGAGCACAAGGACTTCGAACTGACGGCGTACGGCGACGACGAGTTCAAGCTCGGTCAGGTGCGTGACGTGCTCGTCGCCAAGCTGGCTAAGCGCGGCGTGGACGTGCGGCTGCTCGACGTCGGCACGCCCGAGAAGATCAGCGGCGACAAGCGCAAGCAGGCCATCAAGATCCGCAACGGCATCGACACCGCGCTCGCCAGGAAGATGGTCGCGCTGATCAAGGACAGCAAAATGAAGGTTACCGCCAGCATCCAGGGTGATGCGGTGCGCATCAGCGGCGCCAAGAAGGACACGCTGCAGGAAGCGATCGCGCTGTTGCGTGCGCAGGTTACGGAGATTCCGTTGACGATCGAGAACCTACGCGATTGAACGTGAGGCCAACCCGACGCTGACCGGAGCAGGCGGACGACCGGCACCGTCGGGCTCCCCAGGCCTCCGTTCGGCGCCTACGCGGCACCGCTCACGCCAGCGGCGGTATGAGTCGCCGACATTCGCGCCACACTCGTGGTGTCAGCCGGAACTGGCAGACAACCAGTCGCCGGCACCGAACGACGCTATCGTGGGATCTCAACACTTCCTGACTGGCATGCGGACGACGCCCTCCCGCTTCGCGGCGTACGCGACGCCCGCCGATGATGTGCCCGCACCGCGCACGGACCCATCCGGCGAGGCGGACGCCGCGCACGACGAACGGTCGGTGCTGGAACGCCACTATCCGACGGTCACGCGGGCGTTGACGCTGCTCTGGGGCTATCCGGAGATGAACCAGTATTTCGAAAAGGCCTGGAGCGGCCAGGACACCTCGCTCGACCTCGACCCTGCAGCGATGTCCGAACTGATGACATTGGCCGCGGTGCACCGCTACATCTGCCCGAACAAGCCGGCGGTGAAGGTCGCGGACATCTACGGCGACGGCCGCCGCGCTTCGGCCTGGGAACCGGCGCGGCCGCGCCGTTGATCGGTCGACTGCAAAGTTTCAGTCCGCGTCAGCCACAAGCGGCACGCAACCAGCGATCGTAAAGGTGGGCCGCAACGCGATGCAGGCGCTCGGCGCGCTGCTCGAGGTCCTCTCGCATCTCGCCCGGTGACTGCACCGCCGGGCCGCCGGTGCGCCGGCGCTCCTCGTCGATCTCGCTCGACGGCGTGCGGATCGGCGCCCAGCTCCAGGACCAGTTCGGGCGTCATTTCGATGTGAAACTGCATGCCGACGTGCGCAAAACCCGGCCGCGGCACGATGTAAGCCTGGTTCGCACACCACCGGCTCGTCAGGATGCGGCGGGCGCCGACGGGCAGCTCGAACATGTCGCCGTGCCACTGAAAATATTCGATGTCGCCCGCTTCTGACCCCAGCCATTCGCGCGCCAGCGCCGCATCGTCGAGCTCGACCGGCGCCCACCCCATCTCCAGATACGGCGCACGCGTCACCTGCGCTCCCAGCGCCTTCGCCAGCAACTGGCCGCCGAGGCAGTGACCGATCACCGGAACGCCGCGCGCGTCGGCGTCGCGCAGAAGCGCCAATTCCTGATCGATCCAGGGCAGCGCGTCGTTGACGCTCATGTTGCCGCCGAGCGAGCACAACCCGGCATACGGCTCGGCTGACATGGGCATGCGGTCGTCCGCATCGATGCGGACGATCTGGTACGGCACCCCACGCTGTTGCAGATGCAGCTCGAAGTTACCCGGGCCTACGTCGGCTTCGTGCTGCACGATCGCAATCGGCTTCATCGCCACGCCGGTTGCGCCGACGACTGCTCAGGCCACCGAACTGATGCTGCGGGTCGGCGACAGCAGCTCGCCGAAGCGCGCGCCGATCGTCGCTTCGATGCCCGCCGCGTCGAGCCGGCATTCCTTCAGCAGCAGCGCGGGATCGCCATGGTCAACGAACTGATCCGGCAGTCCGATATGCAGCAGCGGCAGACTGATGCCGGCCGCCGCCAGGGCTTCCGCCACCGCGCTGCCAGCGCCGCCCATGATCACGTTTTCCTCCAGCGTGACCAATGCATCGTGCATGCGCGCCAGCTGCTGGACGAGCGCGGCATCGAGCGGTTTGACGAAGCGCATGTTGGCCACCGTCGCGTCGATCCGCTGGCCGACGGTGAGCGACGGCGTCAGCATCGACCCGAACGCGAGCAACGCAATCCGATGGCCCGATGCGGCCCGGCTGGTCCGGCGGATCTCGCCGCGGCCGACCGGCAACGCCGTGAGTTCCGCCTTCGGCGTGACACCCGGGCCGGTGCCACGCGGGTAGCGCACTGCGGCCGGGCCGTCGATTGCCAGCGCGGTGGTCAGCATCTGCCGGCACTCGTTCTCGTCCGATGGAGTCATCACGACCAGGTTGGGAATGCAACGCAGGTACGACAAGTCGAACGCACCGTGATGCGTCGCGCCGTCGGCGCCCACCAGGCCGCCGCGGTCGAGCGCGAACACGACCGGCAGATTCTGCAGCGCCACGTCGTGAATCAGCTGGTCGTAGGCGCGCTGCAGGAAGGTCGAGTAGATCGCGACGACTGGCTTCATCCCGTCGCACGCGAGACCCGCCGCAAACGTCACCGCATGCTGCTCGGCGATGCCGACATCGAAATAGCGATCGGGGAATTCCTGTTCGAATCGGACCAGACCTGAACCTTCGCGCATCGCGGGCGTGATGCCGACCACGCGCGAGTCGTGCGCGGCGGCGTCGACCAGCCAGTCGCCGAACACCTGCGTGTAGGTGAGCTTGGCGGCCGTCGCCGGTCGGATGCCGACGTCGGGGTCGAACTTGCCGGGGCCGTGGTAGAGCACCGGGTCTGCCTCGGCCAGCTTGTAGCCCTGCCCCTTGCGCGTGACCACGTGCAGGAATTGCGGACCCTTCAGCTGCTTCAGGTTCTGCAGCGTCGGGATCAGCGATTCGAGGTCGTGGCCGTCGATCGGGCCGATGTAATTCAGCCCGAATTCCTCGAACAGCGTGCCCGGCACCACCATGCCCTTGGCATGTTCCTCGAGTTTCTTGGCCAGTTCGAACACCGGCGGGAAGTTCTTCAGCACCTGCTTGCCGGCCTGCTTGGCGGCGGAATAGAAGCGGCCGCTCATCAGGCGCGCGAGGTAGCGATTGAGCCCGCCCACCGCCGGCGAGATCGACATGTCGTTGTCGTTGAGCACTACCAGCAGGCGGACGTTATCGGTCACCCCGGCGTTGTTCAGTGCTTCGAACGCCATGCCGGCACTCATCGCGCCGTCGCCGATCACGGCGATCGCGTGCCGATCGCTGCCCTGATTGCGCGCTGCCACCGCCATGCCGAGCGCGGCCGAGATCGAGGTCGACGAGTGCGCGGTGCCAAAGGTGTCGTACTCGCTTTCCGAGCGGCGCGGAAAGCCCGACATGCCGCCGTACTGGCGCAGCCGCGCCATACCCTCGCGCCGCCCCGTCAGGATCTTGTGCGCATAGGTCTGGTGGCCGACGTCCCACACGAGACGGTCCTCCGGCGTATCGAATACGTAGTGCAGCGCGATCGTCAGCTCGACGGTGCCGAGGTTGGAGCTCAGATGACCGCCGGTCTTCGAGACCGACTCGAGCAGGTACTGGCGCAGCTCGTCGGCCAGTTCGCGTAGCTGGCCGCGTTCGAGCCGGCGCAGGTCGGCAGGTGCGGCGATGGTCCGGAGCAGTGAGGTCATGGCCGCGTTCGATGTGGTCAGTTCAATGCGTCCGGCTTCAATGCGTGCGGCAGACAATCAGGTCCGCCAGGTCGCGCAAGCGCGTCGCACGCGGACCCAGCCCGGCGATCGCGTCCAGCGCCTGCGCGCGCAGCCGCAGGCTGTACGCGCGGGCGCCCTCGACCCCCATCACCGAGGCGTAGGTCGGCTTGCCCTGTGCAGCGTCCTTGCCGGCCGTCTTGCCGAGCGCGTCGGTGCTGCCTTCCACGTCGAGCAGGTCGTCGACAATCTGGAACGCGAGCCCGATCGCGTCCCCGTAGCGCGTCAGTGCCTCGCGAGTGCATTCGGTCAGCATTGCTGCGTGCCCTGAGAGCGCGCCCATCAGCACGGCGGCCTTCAGCAGCGCACCCGTCTTCATTCGGTGCATGCGCTCGAGCGTGGGGAGTTCGAGCTGCGTGCCGACTGCCGCCAAGTCGATCGCCTGTCCACCACACATGCCCTGCGTGCCGGCTGCATGCGCCAGTTCGCGCATCAGCGAGGCGGTCTGCGAGGCCGGCAACACGCCGTCGGCCACCACTTTGAACGCCTCCGCCTGCAGTGCATCGCCAGCCAGCATCGCGGTGGCTTCGTCGAACGCCACGTGCACCGTCGGCCTGCCCCGCCGCAGCACGTCGTTATCCATGCACGGCAGATCGTCGTGCACCAGCGAATAAGCGTGCACGTATTCGACGGCCAGCGCCGCGCGGTCGAGCGCCTCGCCGTCCGCCGCCGTCACTTCGCCTGCCGCGTACACCAGCAACGGCCGCACGCGCTTGCCGCCACCGAGCACCGCGTAGCGCATCGCCGCATGCAGCCGCTGCGGTACCTCCTCGGCCTTCGGCAGCATGTCGTGCGCAGCACATTCGAAGCGTTCACCGGCGTCCTGCATCCACGCATCGAACGCCGCAGGCAGCGGCGCGCCGGGCACCAGCGCGGCCGCCGCGGTCATGGAACTAACCTCCGCGCTGCGCGCTGCGGTACGAGCGCTTCGGAGCAGCCGAGCGCGCTCATGCCCCGGCGCCCTTAAGGTCGGCCGGATTCAGTGGCTTGAGCAGGTCGCCTTCGAGTTGCTTGATGTCCTGCTCCGCCTGCGCCAGGCGCGTCTGGCAGTAGCGCGCCAGCTCTGCACCGCGCCGATAGGCAGCGATCGACTCGTCGAGCGTGAGCTCGCCCGTTTCCATGCGCCGGACCAGCGCCTCGAGTTCATCGAGTGCCTGCTCGAACGTCGGGGTGGCGGCGGGAGTTTGTGAAGGCATCGTGGAAGCGTGCAGGGAGCAGGCCGATTCTAGAGCAGCGCGCGTCGAGCCCAGATCCGGGGCATCACTAGAATGGCCGCGATGAGTGCGCTGTGGATGCTGGTCGCGGCCGGACTTTTCTCGGTGATGGGTGCGCTGGTCAAGGTTGCCGGCAAGCAGTACGGCGTTGCCGAACTCGTCTTTTACCGCTCGCTGATCGGCGTGCTCGGCCTGTATGCCTTCGTACGCTGGCGACGAATGAGCCTGGCGACCCCGGTTGCATTCACGCATCTGTCGCGCGGCGCCGTCGGCATCGCGGCGCTCGCGCTGTGGTTCTACGCGACGAACCTATTGCCGCTAGGCACGGCGATCACGCTCAATTACACCTCGCCACTTTTCCTGGCCGCATTCACGGTCAGCGCTGCGGCGGCGGCCGCGCAACCAATCGAATGGCGCATGGTCGCGGCGATCTTGGTCGGCTTCATCGGCGTGGTGCTGCTGCTGCAGCCGAGCTTCGCCAGCGACCAGCAGGTCGCCGCTCTGGCCGGGCTCATATCCGGCGTGCTGTCGGCTGTCGCCTACTGGTACGTGCGCAAGCTCGGACAACTGCGCGAACCCGAATGGCGGACCGTGTTCTACTTCGCGCTGTCCGGCACGCTGCTGGGATTTGTCGGCTCGGTCGCGACAGGATTCTCGGCGCACGATGCACGCGGTGTCGCGCTACTGGCGGGAGTCGGCATCACGGCCACGCTGGCACAGCTCGCGATGACGCGCGCCTATGCGTTCGGCCACACGCTGGTCGTCGCCAATTTGCAGTATTTCGCAGTGGTGGCGGCTTCGCTGATCGGCATCGTCGCGTTTGACGACCGCATACCGTACGTGGGCTGGCTCGGGATCGCGGTCATCATCGCCAGCGGCGTGACCTCGACGATCTTCGTTGCGCGCAGCCAACGTGGCGCTGCCCCCCATACGGCCACGCGATCCGACCAGGACTGAGCACCCGATGACGCACACCACCGTGATTTCCGCCGAGAACCTTCTGCCGCATCTGGCCCACCCGCAGTGGAAGATCTTCGATGTGCGGCACGATCTGTTCGATCTGGAAGCCGGGCGACGCGCCTATAGCGCCGGGCACATTCCGGGCGCCCAGTTTGCATCGATCGACGACGACCTGTCGGGCAGCAAGAACGGCAAGAATGGCCGCCATCCGATGCCGCCGCGCGACGCCCTGGTCGAGCGCTTCCGCTCATGGGGAATCGATAACGGCACGCAGATCGTCGCCTATGACGCGCAAGGTGGTCAGTTCGCCGGGCGACTTTGGTGGCTGGCGCGCTGGCTGGGGCACCGTGCTGCGGCGGTGCTCGACGGTGGTTGGCCTGCATGGCTCGCGGCCGGCGGTTCGGTGACAACCGACATTCCGTCGTTCGAGACGCGGCCGATTCGTTCCTGCGGAATCGCTGGTCAGCGTGGTCGACGCCCGCACCGTGCTGGCCGGTCTGCGCCGCAGCGATCGGATGCTCGTCGACGCGCGCCTGCCAGAGCGCTATCGCGGCGAACAGGAACCGATCGATCCGGTCGCCGGACACATTCCGGGTGCGATCAATCGCGCGTGGACGCAGAACCTGACCGCCGACCAGCGCTTCAAACCGGCTTCCGCGTTGCGCAGCGAGTTCCTCGACCTGATCGGAGCGGTCCCGCCTTCTGCGGTCACGCATCAATGCGGATCGGGTGTGACGTCCTGCCATCACGTGCTGGCGATGGAGATCGCGGGTCTGCCGGGCTCGGCGGTGTACGCGGGCTCGTGGAGCGAGTGGATCGCCGATCCGGCGCGACCGGTCGCCACCGGCGCCGCGCCCTAGCGGTCAGTGACTGTTGAAGGCGCCGGTTCGCCACCGCGGCGATCACTACGCCAAGCAGCACCAACCCGACCTCCGGCAGCGACTTCGCCAGCGACGAACGCCGCATCATCTCCGGCAGCAGGTCCGACAGCGCGATATAAATGAAGCTCGATGCGGCGATCGCCAGTGCGAATGGCAACAGCGACTGCATCGCCTCGAGCACGAAGTAGCCGACCAGTCCGCCCGCCACTGCCGACAGCCCCGACAGCAGGTTGAAGAAGAACGCGCGGCGCTTGGTGAACCCGGCGTTCAGCAGGATCATGAAATCGCCGACTTCATGCGGGATCTCGTGTGCCATCACCGCCAGCGTCGCCAGCACGCCGAGATGCACGTCGACCAGGAATGCGCTGGCGATCACGACGCCGTCGGCAAAGTTGTGAAATGCATCGCCGATCAGGATCGGCACGCCGCCGCGCCGCGCCTCGTGCGCATCGTGCCCGTGCGTGTGGTGGTGGAGATCGCCCTCGTGATGGTGCGTGTGATGGATCAGCGCCAGTTTTTCCAGCAGGAAGAAGCCGACGATGCCGCCCAGCAGCGTCCAGCCAAGCGCATGTGCCTTGGCGCCACTCTCGAACGCCTCAGGCAGCAGATGCGTGATCGCGGTGGCGAGCAGCAGTCCGGCCGAGACCGGAACCAACCGGTCGACCACGCGCGACAGGTAGCGGAAGCTCAGGATCGCCGCCAGTCCGATCGACACCAGTGTGGACACCACGTTGGCGAGCACGATGTAGCCGAGCGTGTTCATGGCCTGGATGGCCGAGTGCGGGCCTGGAATGACGAATCGATGAATCGGTCACAGGGTGCGCCCTGCGCGCTGCGCGGCGAGCGTAGCAGGGCTACGCCGGCTCGATGGTCCGGGACGCGAGCGCGCGGTTCAGGCGAGATGCTGACGGAACCACGCTGTCAGTCGCTTCCAACCATCCTCGGCCGCAGCCTTGCGGTAGCTCGGCCGATAGTCGGCATGAAACGCGTGCGGAGTGTCCGGATAGCTGATGATTTCGCTGCGGGTGTTGCCCGCTGCCTTCAGCGCAGCGCGCATCCGCTCGACTGAGTCGTTAGGTATTCCTTGGTCGGCGCCGCCGTACAGGCCGAGGATCGGCGCCTTGATGCGATCGACGACCTCGATCGCTCCCTTGTCGCCCGGGTAGCGGCCGTTGGCGACGCCGCCGTACCAGGCGACGCCTGCCGCAAGATCGGGACGGTGCGCGGCGTACATCCACACGATGCGTCCGCCCCAGCAGAACCCGGTGATGCCGAGCTTGCCTCCTCCGCCATGGCCCGGCCGCCCAGCGCGCGGCGGCATCGAGATCGCCCATCACCTGTGCATCCGGAACCTTGCTGACGACCTTTGCGACGATGTCGTCGATCTGCATGTTCGACACATCGCCCTGCCGCGCATAGAGGTCGGGTGCGACCGCGAGGTAACCGAGCTTGGCCAGACGGCGGCACACGTCCTTGATGTACTCGTGCACGCCGAAGATCTCCTGCACCACCAGCACCGTCGCCAGTCCGGTCTTGCCGGCCGGCTGCGCGTGATAGCCCGCGATTTCGCGGTCGCCGGCGGGAATGCGTATGTCGCCGGCGGTGAGGCCCTGAGTATCGGTCGTGATCATCGTGCGTGCAGTGACCGGTTGCACCGCCGCCGCGAAACCGGCGCCGATCGACGCCTTGAAGAATCCGCGTCGGTCGACGCACAGCGGCTGCTGCTGGCCACGCAGGTCATCTTTCGTTTCACCGTCCATATCGTAGGGGTTCATCGTGCTTCGGTCCATCGTGCATCTGCGAACCAGCGTAGCTGGCGCGGCACGGCAATTAGAATCCGAGCTAACCCGCGCGTCGTCGCGGCAGGCCTTTTCGCGAGAGGACAGTCATGGTCGGTCGACTCCTGCTTAGCGCTGCGTCGTCGCTGACGATCTTGATCGCAGGGTGTGAGACCAACGTGAACGCTCCGCCCGCCAAGCTCGCCGGCACGACGTGGTTCGCCGAAGACATCGGCGGCGCCGGCGTCGTCGATCGCGTTCAATCGACAGTGCAGTTTTTCGACAGGCAACTGGCCGGCGGCACGCTCGCCTGCAATGAGTACACGACGACCTACTTCGCCGACGCGACCGGCCTCAGCTTCGGCGCCATCGCCGCCACCCGCAAAATGTGTCCTCCTGCGGTCATGGAGCAGGAAACGCGCTTCTCGTCCGCGCTGGAAGCCACCCGCGGATTGCGTTTCGATGCAAACGGAGCACTGTTGTTGCTCGATGCGGACGGGAAGGTGCGGGCGAAGCTGACAGCGACCAAGGCGAGCTAGCGGTCAGGCGCTCGCGGCCACGCCGGCAGCGTGGCCGGTGGACCACGCCCACTGGAAGTTGTAGCCGCCCAGCCAGCCGGTCACGTCAACCACCTCCCCGATGAAATACAGGCCCGGCGCGCGCCGGGCTTCCAGCGTCGCTTGCGACAGTTCATCGGTCGCCACACCGCCGCGCGTCACTTCTGCCTTGCGAAAGCCCTCGGTGCCGCTTGGCGTCAAGCGCCAGTCCTTCAGCGCCCTGGCGATCGATCGCAAGGCGTCGTCCGAAACATCCGCGATGCGTTGGTCGGCCGAAGGCGCGCGAGCGCGCGTCCACTCCTCGGCCAGTCGCGCCGGCAGCCACTCGCGCAGCACGTGGGCAAGCGTCTGCCGGCTAATGCGCTTGCGCTCGAGCAGCGTCCCATCGAACGCATCCGCCGAGAGCGCAGGCACAAGGTCGATCGCAAGCGTGTCACGCGGGTTCCAGTAACTCGAGATCTGCAGGATCGCCGGACCCGACAGGCCGCGATGCGTGAAGAGTAGGTCCTCATCGAACGACATGCCGTTGCATCTGATCCGAGCCGGCAGCGCGATGCCGGCCAGCGCGGCAAAGGGCTGCCACGCCTGCCCGTCGAACGTCAGCGGCACCAGGGCGGGCCGTGGCTCGACGATGCGCAACCCGAACTGGCGCGCGATGCGGTAGCCAAAGTCGGTCGCCCCGATTTTCGGAATCGAGAGCCCGCCCGTCGCGATCACCACGCGCTTCGCTCGCAGGCCGCCCGCATCGGTGTCGAGCTCGTAGCCTTGCGTGCCGCGCCGCACGGCGCTCACCGCGCAAGGCATGTGCCACTTCACGCCGCCGTCCGCGCACTCGGAGCGCAGCATCTCAATGACCTGCTCGGCGCTGTCGTCGCAGAACAGCTGCCCCTTATGCTTCTCGTGGAAGCCAATGCGGTGACGGCGCATCAGTGCGATGAATTCCGCCGGGCTGTAACGCGCGAGTGAAGAGCGCGCGAAGTCCAGGTTCTCCGAGAAATAGCGTTCGGCGCGACCGGCCTCGACGTTGGTGAAGTTGCAGCGACCTCCACCGGAGATGCGGATCTTCTCGCCGAGGCGCGATGCATGCTCGATCAGCACGACGCGCGCGCCGCGTTGCCCGGCGACTGCCGCACACATCATGCCGGCCGCGCCGGCGCCGATCACCACCACATCGAAGGTCGATTTTTCGATCACTGTACTGTCGAATGAGTGAGTCGCGGAGGCATGGGAAACTTTCCCTTCTTAATGCCGGAGTGAAATCTCACATCCGCAAAGCTACGAACGGCAATTGACTTTCGATAAGTAGCGCTGCTACGTTTCTTCACAGACCGCGCGAGTGAGATTGAAAGAAGCGCGCCTGCGGTGGGGGAGAAATGTCGGGAAAGACTACGCGCCGCGCGCCCATTGTCGGCGGTACGTGACCTTGCGCATCTGATCAGTGCTATCAGTCAGAACCAGCGGCGATTACATAGTGCGCTCGCTGGCATTGACGTTCGCAAACAAAAGCAATCAATCAGACGGAGGAATCGATGAAGTCACGATCCGCGACCGCAGTGCTCGCGCTTGCCCTGTGCTGGGGCACAATCAACGCGTCGGCCGCACCGATCACGATCGACCCAACGAGCGACGGCTCGCTCTATGTGTGCGAAAACTGCAACGTAGTCAGCGACGACGCTTATGTCCTCGTATCCGGTTATATCCAGGGCGCGATCAAGTTTTCATCTGCGCCGATCACCGGGCCGATCGGTCAGGCATTCCTCACTTTGAATCCGTACGGCCTGCCACTGGGACCGACGGTGGACGTTTATGGCTATGGAAGCAGCAACGGCCAGTTGGAAGAGTCCGATGCGGACGCCGGGACGTTCCTCGGCACGCTCACGCTGCCGCCCGACCTAGGCTTCGGCGAGGACGCCTTCTTCGATGTGACTTCGTTCCTCCTGAATGTCAGCGCTCCGTACATCGCGTTTAACTTGCGCTCCGACGACACCGACGTCTTCAGTTCTCTCGAACACAACTATGGACACCCCTCGCAGCTGCTTATCACGCTGGCACAGACCGTCCCGGAACCTTCATCGGGCCTTGGTCTGTTGGTCGCCGCGTTGGCGGCGTTGACCTTCGTCGGGCGTCGAGACCGAACGTGGGAACGCAAATCGCATCCATGACTTCGCTAGGGCGCGGACTGCACAGCGCCGATCACCCGCGTGGTGCCGGTGATCGCGCGGACTGCGAACGGTTGGGGCGAATCGTTGACGTAGCTCGGGACGATGCTCGTCGGCAGACTCAATTGAGGCAGCAGCGCCGCCGCGGGCCAGAAGTTCGGCGCGGCGACGTAGGACGCGCCGGGTACTTGAGTCGCGTCGGTCACTACGTTGCTCGTCTGCGTCGCCGTGCCACCGCCAATCAGGGAGGGATTGTTGGTGCCGGCGAATAGGTTCGCCGTGAGCGTGACGGCGGCTCCGGTGTTGATATTGATGAACTGGCCGCCGGGATAGGTGGACACCAACGTGTTGTGTTCGAGCGTCAGCGAGTTGTAGGCGGCGCCCCAGATATTCGCGTAGTGCGAGATCAAGATTGAGTTGTCGGCCCGTGGGCCCTTGTGCAGCAGATTGCCGCGCACGACCGCGCGCCCGCCGTTGTCGAAATTGAGCAGATAGCTCGACGTGCCGTTGGGGCCGTCGACGAAATAGCTGTTCTCGATGTAGTTTTCGCGCGCCCGGCTTTTCAGGTTGTGCCCGATCTTCGCTTCGTGGAAGTAGCTGTAGCGAACCTGCAGTACGCCCACCTGACCGATGTAGATGTTGTGCGTGAAGCCATCGCCGAAACCGTTGCGCGCGAACTCCGAATATTCGATCGTGATCGTCGAGCTGGTGCCGCTGCCGCTCAGGATGCCGTTCTCGTTGTCGTAGAAGCCGGTGTCGCGCAGCGTCAGCGTCGGCCCCTCCTGACGGATGCCTGCGCCGTTTTGATCGGGCACCTTGGCATCGTGAAACTCGACGCTATGGATCGTCGTGTTGCTGCCAGTAATGACCCAGATGCCCTTGCCGCCCTCGTGGACGCCGTTGGCGTGCAGCTTGGCGCGCCCGCCCATTCCGCAAATGGTCAGGTTGTTTGCTCGCCAGGTTGCAACGTCGCCGCGGTATTCGCCCGCGCTGATGTGAATCGTGTCGCCGTTCTGTGATGCCGCCGCCGCCGCACGGACCGTTGCATATTGCTTGGACGGACCGACGGTCAGGACGCGGCCAGCGGCCGTGGGGCAGGCCAGCGCCGACGGAGGAGGAGGTGTTGGAGTCGGTGAGGGCGAAGGCGCTGGTGTCGGCGCAGGCGTGGGCGTCGGCGCAGGCGAAGGAGATGGCGACGGCGGTGCGGGCGCGGGCGAGTCGGTTGCACCGACAGGCACGGACGGCTCGTCCGACCCGCCGCATGCTGCCGCCGCCAATGTGAAGAAAAGCGCCGCAGCGCCTGCTTTCGAAAGCCGCAAGGACTGAGTCAGACCGGATACCTCTGGGTGGAAATGCTCGAAGGGTGTGCCGCTGGGCACCAGGCGGACGATAGCGGAGCAGTGTGAGCCCTCGATCAGCCTTGATCACCCGTTCGGGCGAGTCCGGACGGACCCGTCGTTCACTCCGCGGTGAAAAAGCCCTTCATCTTCTCCACGAAGCTCTTCTCCTGCGGCGAGTGCTTCTGCCCGCCGGCTTTCAGCAAGCCGTCGAATTCGCGCAGCAGCTTCTTCTGCTTCTCGGTGAGCCGCACCGGGGTTTCGACGCTGACGTGGCAGTAGAGGTCGCCGGGGTAGCTCGAGCGCACGCCCTTGATGCCCTTGCCGCGCAGGCGGAACGTCTTGCCGGACTGCGTACCCTCGGCGATCGTGAGGCTCGCCTTGCCGTTCAGCGTCGGCACTTCGACTTCGCCGCCGAGCGTGGCGGTGGTGAAGCCGACTGGGACTTCGCAGTGCAGGTCGTCGCCGTCGCGCTGGAACACCTCGTGCTGCGTCAGGTGGATTTCGACGTACAGATCGCCCGGCGGGCCGCCGTTCATGCCGGGCTCGCCCTTGCCTGACAGGCGGATGCGCTGGCCTTCGTCGATTCCCTGCGGGATCGAGACTTCGAGCACCTTGTTCTTCTTGACGCGGCCCGCGCCATTGCACGCGGTGCACGGATCGGCGATCACCTTGCCCGCGCCGCGGCAGCTGGGGCACGTTTGCTGCACGGAGAAGAATCCTTGCGACAGGCGCACGCTGCCCGCGCCCCCGCAGGTGCCGCAGGTCTTGGAGCTGGTACCTGGCTTGGCGCCCGAGCCGCTGCACGTTTCGCAGGTGTCCCAGCTCGGCACGCGGATCTCGGTGGCGAAGCCCTCGGCCGCCTGCTCGAGCGTGAGCTCCATGCTGTAGCGCAGGTCGGCGCCGCGGTACACCGCGTTGCGGCCGCGCGCGCCGCCGCCGAAGATGTCGCTGAAGATGTCGCCGAATGCATCGGCGAATCCGCCGAAGCCTTCGGGCCCGCCGCCGAAGCCGCCGGCGCCCCGGCCGAGCCCGGCGTGGCCGAAGCGGTCGTACGCGGCTCGCGTCCCGGAGTCCGACAGCGCTTCGTACGCTTCCTTGGCTTCCTTGAACTTTTCTTCGGATGCCTTGGTGTCGCCCCCGTTGTTGCGATCGGGGTGATGCTTCATCGCCAGCTTGCGATAGGCCTTGGTGATCTCTTCGCTGGACGCGTCCCTCGCCACGCCGAGGATCTCGTAGTAATCACGTTTGGACATCGTTTTCCGTTCTATGAGCCCTGACTCGGCCCGCTCCCCTTCAGCGCCGCGTCCAGCTTCTGATACAAGGCCTTCTGATCGGCGGTCAGATGCGTCGGAGTTTCCACCTGCACCTGCACATACAGATCGCCGAATTCACCTGATTTCATGCCCTTCACGCCTTTGCCCCGCAGGCGGAAGCGGCGGCCAGGCTGTGTGCCGGGCGGAATCGTCATCGTCACGCGGCCGTCCAGAGTCGGCACCTCGATCTCGCCGCCGAGCGCAGCCACCGGCTGGCTGATCGTCGAACGCGTGACCAGGTCGTCGCCCTCGCGTTCGAAGCGCGGATGCGGTTCGAGCTGGATCTCCACGAGTACGTCGCCCGCGGGGCCGCCGTTTTGGCCCGGGTGGCCGCGCCCGACGACGCGCACCTTCTGGCCGTCGCGGATGCCAGCGGGGATTTTCACTTCGAGCGTGCGGTTCTCACCATCGTCGCCCGGCACCGTGATGTGCGTATCGAAACCGTGTGCGGCCTGCTCGAGCGACACCGTCATCCGGTAGCCAATATCGGCACCCTTGCGCGGACGCGGCGTCGAAGAACGCCGTGCGCCGCGCACTCCGCCGAATAAGCCCCCGAACAGTTCTTCCGGATCGCCTTCGAATTGGAAGGTCTCGAAGCCGCCCTCGCCTGGCGCACTACCACCACTGCGCGAGTGGCGGAACATCTCGCCGAAGTCGAAGCCGCCCGCACCACCCGCGCCGGCAGCGGCGGCCATCGAAGGGTCGACGCCTGCGTGGCCGAAGCGGTCAAATGCCGCGCGCTTTTCCTTGTCGGACAAGATCTCGTAGGCTTCCTTGGCCTCCTTGAAGCGCGCCTCGCCGTCCGTCTGGCCCTTGTTGCGGTCAGGGTGGTACTTCATCGCGAGCTTGCGATATGCCTTCTTGACCTCCTCGTCGGAGGCGCTCCTCGGCACACCGAGAACGTCGTAGAAGTCGCGCTTGTTGGCCATCTCTAATCGTTGTCTTCACTAACGCAAACGCCGGGTGAGGCATTGCGGCCTGCACCCGGCGGTTCCGGGCACAGGCCCGGTGTTGGCGGCTGGCGTGTTGCCGCTCAGCCGCGCTTCACTTCCTTGAACTCGGCGTCGACCACGCTTTCGTCCTCTGGCTTCGTCGCACCGCCGCCCGGGCCACCGGCCTGCGCCGTTTGCGCACCCTGCGCCTGCACCGCCGCCATCAGTTGCTGGTGTGCTTCGGTCAGCGACTTGAGCTTGCCCTCGATCGCGGACTTGTCGTCGCCCTTGATCGCTTCCTCGAGATCCTTCGCCGCCGACTCGACGCGATCCTTAGCCGCCGCGCCCGCCTTGTCACCGGCCTCGGTCACCGCCTTGCGCGCCTCGTGCACCGCGGCGTCTGCCATGTTGCGTGCCTGCGCGAGCTCGAACCGCTTGTGGTCCTCGGCCTTGTTGGCTTCAGCGTCCTTGACCATGCGCTGGATCTCGTCTTCCGTGAGACCCGAGTTGGCCTTGATCGTGATCTTGTTCTCCTTGCCTGTGGCCTTGTCCTTCGCACTGACGTGCAGGATGCCGTTGGCGTCGATGTCGAACGTGACCTCGATCTGCGGCATGCCGCGCGGCGATGGCGAGATGCCTTCCAGGTTGAATTCGCCGAGCAGCTTGTTGCCGCCCGCCATCTCGCGCTCGCCCTGGTACACCTTGATCGTCACCGCGGGCTGGTTGTCCTCGGCGGTCGAAAACGTCTGCGCGAACTTGGTCGGAATGGTCGTGTTCTTCTGGATCATCTTCGTCATCACGCCGCCGAGCGTCTCGATGCCGAGCGACAGCGGAGTGACGTCGAGCAGCAGCACGTCCTTCTTGTCGCCAGCGAGCACCGATCCCTGGATCGCCGCACCGACGGCAACCGCCTCGTCCGGGTTGACGTCCTTGCGCGGCTCCTTGCCGAACAGGTCCTTGACGACTTCCTGCACCTTCGGCATGCGTGTCTGACCGCCGACCAGAATCACATCCTGAATGTCGGACACCTTGACCCCGGCATCCTTCAGCGCGGTCCGTACCGGCTCGACCGTGCGCTGGATCAGCTCCTCGACCAGCGACTCGAGCTTGGCGCGCGTCAGCTTGATGTTCAGGTGCTTCGGACCCGACGCATCGGCCGTGATGTACGGCAGGTTGATCTCGGTCTGCGTCGATGACGACAGTTCGATCTTGGCCTTCTCGGCCGCGTCCTTCAGCCGTTGCAGTGCGAGCACGTCCTTCGACAGGTCGGCGCCCTGCTCCTTCTTGAACTCGGTGACAACGTAATCGATGATGCGCTGGTCGAAGTCCTCACCGCCGAGGAACGTGTCGCCGTTGGTCGACAGCACCTCGAACTGCTTCTCGCCTTCGACGTCGGCAATCTCGATGATCGAGATGTCGAACGTACCGCCGCCCAGGTCATAGACGGCGATCTTGCGGTCGCCACCCCTCGAGCCGGCGCCGGACTTGTCCATGCCGAACGCCAGCGCGGCTGCGGTCGGCTCGTTGATGATGCGCTTGACCTCGAGACCCGCGATGCGGCCGGCATCCTTGGTGGCCTGGCGCTGCGAATCGTTGAAGTAGGCCGGCACCGTGATCACCGCTTCGGTGACTTCGTGACCCAGATAGTCTTCTGCGGTCTTCTTCATCTTGCGCAGCACTTCGGCCGACACCTGCTGCGGCGCCAGGTCCTTGCCCTGCGCGCGCACCCAGGCGTCGCTGTTCGGTGCCTTGATGATCTGGAAGGGCATCAGCTTGATGTCCTTCTGCACTTCGGCATCCTCGAAGCGGCGGCCGATCAGGCGCTTGACCGCGTACAGCGTGTTCTTGGCGTTGGTGACCGCCTGCCGCTTGGCCGGCGCGCCGACCAGGATCTCGCCGTCGTCCAGATAGGCGACGACTGAAGGCGTGGTGCGCGCGCCCTCGGAATTTTCGATGACCTTGACCTGATCGCCTTCCATTATGGCCACCGCCGAGTTGGTGGTACCCAGGTCGATACCGATGATTCGTGCCATTTCGTTTTCCCCTCAGCTCTGCGCCGCCCGGACATGGCCGCCGCGGCAACTCTCGATGGACGCTATATGAGCGCCGCTCCCATGGTTTCAACGCGCGTTCCGGTCAGCGTCGCTGTTTTCATTTCGCGATGACGACCAGCGCCGGCCGCAGGATCCGGTCGGCGATCGACCAACCCTTCTGCAGCACCGTCACCACCTGGTTCGGGGCGTGTTCGGCGGTCGCGGGCACCGACGAGATCGCCTGGTGGCGGTGCGGGTCGAACTTCTCGTTGACCGGGTTGATCTCGGTGAGCGCGTTCTTCTCGAAGGCCGCTCGCAGTTGCCGCAGTGTCAGTTCAACGCCCTCTCGGAGCTGCTGTGCGTTCGCGTCGCGCGCTTCCAGCGCCTTTTCCAGACTGTCGACCACCGGCACCAGCGCGTCGGCGAACGATTCGATCGCGAATTTGTGCGCCTTGGCGACGTCCTCCTGACCGCGCCGCCGGATGTTCTCCGTGTCGGCGCGTGCGCGCAGGTAGAGCTCGTAGTTCTCGTTCGCCTTGGCAAGCGCGGTGTCAAGCTCCCTCTCGACTTCCGACACCGACGCCGAACCTAGCGCTCGCGCGGTGGGCTCGTTCGCCGCAGCCTCTCCGGCTTTCTCTTCGGCCGGCTCGATGGTTGTGCCGGGACCGGGCTCCTGCATGGCTGCTCCTGACTTTCTATTTTGATTTCAGCAACTTACCGAAACTGCGGCCGAGCGACAGAAATTCAAGCTGCGCGCCGACAAAGTTTTGTCTCCGTGTCGGCTACGCGCCGCGCTTGCCCGGCCGACGCGCCGGGCTCACTTGCTCTTTCATCAATTCGGATGACCGGTCGGCCGAGCGCTCTCGCGGTAACGTGGGATCGGATGATCTTCCGTCAACCACGGGCCGACAGTACAAATCAAATGCAGCGGACCCACAGGCATGAACCGGATGGCAGCCCCCAATCGCGAAACCTCGCAACGCGCGTCAGAAAGCTTTGGAGCCCAGGCTCCGGTGGCCCTGCTCGGCCTGGCCGCCATCGCCGTCATCGCACTGATCAACGCCAGTGCGCGCCCGGTCCCGACCGAGCGCCCGCAGATCCTCGCATCGGTCTGTGCCGATTGCGGCACCGTGGTCGCCGTGCGGCGGTCGGCACATTCGTCGCCGGTGTACTACGTCGAGGTTCAGATGCTCGATGGCTCGACCCGTGTGGTCCAGCAACTGGCCGCCGGATTCAAAGTCGGCGACATCGTCCAGGTCAACGGCAACGCACTATCGCTGCGCCTGCAGTCATCTTGAGCGCCACTAGCTCTCCGCTCCAAGAAGCCGCGCTCGTGCGCGGCTTTTTCTGCCTGCTCGGCGCGCGCGTCGGCTGTCGACCGCTCGACTGGCCAGCCCTGCATCTGCTGCGCGCACAGGTCGACCAACGCCGAGATGAACGCCGGCGATTCGTTGAGGGACGGGATGTAATGGAACTCGCGGCCGCCTGCCGCCATGAACGTGGCGCGACCCTCGATCGCGATCTCCTCGAGCGTCTCCAGGCAGTCGGCTGGAAAGCCGGGGCAGATCACGTCGACTGCGGCGGTGCCGGCGCGCGCCAGCGACTGCAGCGTCGGCGCCGTGTAGGGACCGAGCCATTCGGCGCGTCCGAAGCGCGACTGGAAGGTCAGCACGTACTCGTCGGTCGACAGCGCGAGCGCTTCGGCCAGCAGCCGCGCGGTCTTCTGGCATTCGCAGTGATACGGGTCGCCGAGCTTCAGCGTGCGCTTCGGCACGCCGTGGAAACTCATCACCAGCTTGCCACCGCGATCCTGTGCACGCCCGTGACGGCTCCAGTGCTGGACCACCGACTGCCTGAGTGCGCCGATGTAGCCGGCGTCGTCGTGGAAGTGCTTGATCCAGCGCACTTCAGGCACGTTGCGCGTTCTGGCAAGCACCGCAAACACCGCGTCCAGCGCCGATGCGGTCGTCGTAGCGGAGTACTGCGGATACATCGGCAGCACGAGGATCCGTTCGACCCGACGCTCGGTCAGCGTGCGCAGCACAGCGAAAATGGAGGGCTCACCGTAGCGCATCGCCAGTACGACGTCGGCATCGATGCCGCGCTCGCCCAGGTATCCGCGCACCAGCAGCGCCTGCTGCTGCGAGTGCACCATCAGCGGAGACCCCTCGTCGGTCCAGATCGCCGCGTACTTGGCGGCCGATCGGCGCGGCCGCAACGGCAGGACGACGCCGTGCAGGATCGGCCACCAGAGCGGCCGCGGAATCTCCACCACCCGACGGTCGGACAGGAACTCCCGCAGATAGCGCCTGACCGCTGCCGGCGTCGCCGCCGCCGGCGTGCCAAGGTTGACCAGCAGGACGGCGGTGCGGCCCGGGATGCCATGTCGGTACGGCGGTTCCGTCGAGAAAGCCATGATTTGGCAGCCTTTTGGCGCGATCCGGCGGATCGGCAAACGCCGCATTCTAGGGGTCCGTCCGAGCCATCCCGAGGCGGCCATAACCCGCTTGTTAATCCCGGTGGACTACCAAGAACCCGTGATCTGACACGGTATGGCGCGGGAAATAATCCCACGTAGGGGACTCGGCGCATTCTTTTGTAGAGAAGAGGCTTTTACGCGTGAACACTGCGAAGCCCGGGACTCCTAATCCCGCCGATGCGCTACTCGAAGAAAGCGTGGCGGCGCTGGCACCGCTGGTCCGCCTGCTGGTCGAGCACGGCGTGACCTATCCCCAATTTGTGTCGGCACTGAAGACCAGTTTCCTGTGGGCGGCCCATGCCGAACTCGAAAGCGGGTCGAAGAAAGTGACCGACTCCGCGGTCAGTCTGCTGTCGGGCATCCATCGCAAGGACGTGCGGGCACTGACCGCCGATGGCGTGCTGAAGGCCCGCCCCTTCGACCGCATGCAGTCACTGCCCGACGAGGTCTTCACCCGCTGGACCAATGATCCGAACTACCTCGACGAGGATGGCCTTCCCAAATTGCTGCCGATCCGCGGCCGCACGCCCGAAGACCTGTCGTTCGAGCAGCTCGCCCAGTCGATTTCGCGCGACTTCCACCCGCGCTCGGTGCTCGACGAGCTGGTGCGACTTGGCTTGGCGGAGGTGCAAGCCGAGACGGTGCGTCTGCGATCCGGCATTTACGTACCGCGCGAGGACGTCGCGCTGACCCTCGGCTACGTGCGCACCAATGTTGCCGACCACATCGCTGCCGCCGCTGCCAACCTGCGGGCGGTCGAGAAAGGATCAGCAGGTCCGTTCCTGGAACAGAGCCTGTATGCCGATGAGTTGTCCGACGAATCGGTGAAGGAACTGCAACGGCTGGCGCGCCGCATCTGGGAATCGGCGCTGCGGCGCATGTTCGCCCTGGCCAATGAGCGCGCCCGCATCGACGAGCGCGGATCGCCGGGTTCGCAGCTGATGCGGATGAGATTCGGCGCCTACTTCTACTCGGAGGCTGCCTCGCCGCTCACAGGCCCACGCGACCTGCCGGTAGAGGATACGAAGGACGGGACGCCATGAGTTTGCCGAATCGGATCATTGGGTTGCTGGTCGCTTTCGCCGTGGCTGCCTGCGGCGGCGGAGGGGACATGGTCGCGCGCATCGGCAGTGGCGGCAGCGGAGCACCTGTCTCTGCCTCTGTCGCCGTCGGCGCGGTAGGCGGCTACGGCAGCATCATCGTCAACGGTCAGCACTACGATGAGACGGCTGCGCAGGTCAGCATCGACGAACGCCCGGATCAGGCGACGGCGGCCAGCATCGACGCATTGCGGTTGGGGTCGCAGGTCCAACTCGAACACGCGTCGAGCCGGATTTCGAAGGCGACGGTCGCCGCAGAGGTGATCGGCCCGGTAACTTCGGTCTCGGCATCTAGCTTGGTCGTGCTCGGACAAACCGTGCGCGTGAACGCCGATCCGGCCGCGCCAACGGTTTTCGAGGGATTTGCAGCGCTGGTCGACTTGAGTGCCGGCACGCTGCTTGAAGTGCACGGACAGCGGAACGCAGCTGGCGAGATCTTGGCAACCCGTCTCGAAGTGCGGCCGGCGGCCAGCGTGCTGCGGGTCGCGGGCACCGTCGCGAATCTCGGGAGCAGTGGCTTCAACATCGGCGCACTGACCATCCGCTCGGGCCAGGCCACGATCGTCCCGGCTGGTCAGTCTCTCGCCAACGGCCAGCGCGTCGTCGCCTGGACCGATCTGGCGCTGAGCAGCGGCGAACTGGTCGCGCGCGTCATCCGCATCGGCGGACTCACGATCGCGAGCAATGCGGCGCTGACGGTCGACGGCGTCATCACCGATTACCAATCCACCACGAACTTCCGCGTGACCGGTATCACGGTCGATGCGAGTGGCGCGCAGTTTGTCGGCGGCTCCGCGGTCGACCTGCGCAACGGCCGCATCGTCCGCGCGAGCGGCACGTTTGTCTCGGGCGTGCTGCGTGCGAGCCGCGTGGAAGTTCTGGCTGCCACGGCGGCAGTGATCGAGCTAAGTGGCGCGATCTCCGGCTATGTCGACCCGGCGAGCGCGTTCCGCATCCGCACCGCTGCCGCCCGCGTGACGACGCAGACCACCTATCTGCGCGGCGACGTCACCAACCTGGGCAATGGCGTGCTGGTCAAGGCTACTGGCCCGCTGGTCAACGGCGTGGTCGAAGCGGTCACCGTTGATTTCCTGCCACCTTCGGCGGGCATTGCGCGCGTGCTGTTCGGGACGGTTGCCAATCTGTCCGCGCCAGCTGTTGATGGCTCGCGCACATTCCGCCTGTTGCCGCAGCCGTTCGACGTCAAGACGACGACCGCGACGCGCTACAAGAACGGAGTTGCCGGCGATCTCGCGGCCGGACGCGCGGTCAAGGTGGATGGCTTCTACGACGGCATGAACTTCGTCGCCGACGAGCTGCAGTACATGGACAACGCGCAGTCTCCGCCGACGTTCTCGATCGACGGCATTGCCACCAACGTCCAGCCGACCGAGCTGACTGATCGACAACAAGAACGTGATGTTGACGACTGCCACGGTTTATACGAAGAACGGCGTGGCGGCCACCATCGCCGAACTGAAGAACGGCTCGCAAGTTGCGATCACAGCGGTCAAGCTCAACGGCGTTTTCTACGCGTCGACGGTCGAGATCAAGGAACTGGCGAGCGGCGAGGCTCTCGGTCCGCGGACTGGTCAGCGGTCGAGCCTCGGCCGCCGCGCTCGAGTTCCTGGTCGGTTCGCAGCGCGTCAGTGTCGCCGGCAATCCCAAAGTGATCCCCGGCAACAAGACACTGGCCGACATCGTCAACGGCACCGAGCTCGAGGTCGACGGCACCATCGCGGCCGGTCTGCTGACTGCCACGCGGGTGAAGTTTAGATAAGCGCCTGCCTCCCTTCGGCGGGGGCGCGGCTCAGTTCTGCGAGAGCGCGTTAGACAGCAGCTTGGCGGTGATGTCGACGATGGGGATCACGCGCTCGTAAGCCATGCGCGTCGGCCCGACCACACCGAGCGTGCCCACCACCTGGCCGTCGACCGCATACGGCGCAACCACCAGGCTCATCTCGTCCATCGGCACCAGTTTCGACTCGCCGCCGATGTAGATCTGCACGCCATGGGCGCCGATCGACGTGTCGAGCAGATGGATCAGCCGCGTCTTGTGCTCGAACAGATCGAACAGCCGCCGCAGCGTGTCCACATCGGTTGCGAGGTCGCTGACGCCGAGCAGGTTGCGCTCGCCCGACACCACCACCGGATCGGCATCGGCCTCCGCCTCGCTGCCGGCCTGCACTGCGGCTTCCATCAGCGCCGAGATGTCCTCTCGCAACTGCTGCAGTTCGGAGCGCAGGCGCAGGCGCGCCTCACTGAAGCTCAAGCCGGCGAAATGCTCGTTCAGCATGTTGGCCGCTTCGATCAGTTGCGACTGACTGAACGACGACTGTGTCACCAGGATCCGGTTCTGCACATCGCCTTCGGGTGTCACGATGATCAGCAGCACGCGGTGCTCGGACAGGCGCACAAACTCGACCTGCTTGAAGCTGGGCGACCGACGCGGCGTCAGCACCACGCCGGCGAACTGCGACAGGTTGGACAGCAGCTGGGCCGCCGCCTGCATCGAACGCTGCGGATCACCGCCGCGCAACTGTCCTTCCATCCGGTCAGTCTGCTCGGAGTCGAGCGGGCGCAGTGTGAGCAGCGTGTCGACGAAGAAGCGATAGCCGCGTGGCGTCGGCACGCGCCCGGCCGAGGTATGAGGACTGGAGACGAAGCCCATTTCCTCGAGATCGGCCATCACGTTGCGGATCGTCGCCGGCGACAGTTCGAGCCCGGGCAGGCGCGACAGCGAGCGCGAGCCGACCGGCTGTCCGTCGGCGACATAGCGCTCGATCAGCATCTTCAACAGTTTGCGTGCACGCTCGTCCAGCATGGAAACATTCTAAGTCGGCTGCCGGCCGTGCGAACGGCGGCCCCGATCATCCGGATGTCGGGGTTCGTCCTGCATAATCGACTGATGTCCCGGGCCTTCCGACACGTCGCTCTGTTCGGCAAGCCGCGCGCGGAAGGCATCCGCGAGCCGCTGCTCGAGATCGCGGGCATCATCGAGGCCGCAGGGGCGCGCGTGCTGTTCGACATCACGACTGCCGAGCAACTCTGTCTCGACGGCGTCGAGCGGCAGACGGTGCATGCGATCGGGAAGCAGGTCGACGTGGCAGTCGTTCTCGGCGGTGATGGCACGATGCTCGGCATCGCGCGCGAACTGGCCCCGTTCCGGGTCCCGCTGATCGGGATCAACCACGGCCGGCTCGGCTTCATGACCGACATCGCGCTCGACCAGATGGCCGAGGCGCTGCCGCCGATGCTCGAAGGCCGCTACGAGATCGACCAGCGCGTGGTGCTCGACGCCGAGGTGCGCCGCGCAGGCAAGGTCGAATTCCACGCGATGGCGGTCAACGATGTCGTCGTGGCGCGCGGAGTGACGGGCGGAATGGTCGAATACACGGTGCGCGTCGACGGCGTCACGATGTACAACCAGCGCGCGGACGGTGTGATCCTGGCAACGCCGACCGGGTCGACGGCCTACGCGCTGTCGTCCGATGGTCCGATCCTGCATCCGAGCCTGGCCGGCCTGGTGCTGGTGCCGGTGGCGCCGCAGACGCTGTCGAACCGCCCGATCGTGCTGCCCGACGGCGTGGTCATCGAGATCGAGATCACCGACGTGCGCGACGCCAGCGCACATTTCGACATGCAGGTCTATACCCGGCTGGTCCCAGGCGACATCGTGCGGGCGCGTCGCGGCAACGAGATGGTGACACTGCTGCATCCGGTCGGCTACAACTTCTTCGCCACACTGCGCCAGAAACTGCACTGGAGCGTGATGCCCAGCGAGTCGCATTCACGCGGCTGATCCGTCGCTACACCGCCGGCATGCTGGTTTCGCTGTCGATCCGCAATTTCGTGATCGTCGACGAACTCGACCTCGAGTTCGGGCCCGGCTTCACCGTGCTGACCGGCGAAACAGGTGCCGGCAAGTCGATCCTGATCGATGCCCTATTGCTGGCGCTGGGCGAGCGGGGCGAGGCCGACGTCGTGCGCGAGGGCGCGACGCGCACCGACATCGCCGCAGAGTTCCGGCCCGGACCGCAGGTCGCGGCCTGGTGCCGGGAGCAGGACCTGGCCGGCGACTCGCCCGAGTTGCTGCACGTACGCCGCACGATCGATGCGGGCGGCCGCAGCCGCGCATTTATCAACGGTGCCAGCGTCACGCTGGCGCAGCTCCGTCAGCTCGGCGAGCAGCTGCTCGATGTGCAGGGTCAGCACGCGCATCAGATGCTGCTGCGGCCAGCTGCCCAGCTCGAACTCCTCGACGAACACGGCGCGCTTGGCGAACCGCGGCGCAATGTGTTCGGCGCGCATGCGTCGTGGAAACGCGCCGAGCGCGCGCGCGAGGACGCCGAAGGCATGGCCGCCAGCGCGATCGCCGAACAGGACCGCCTCCGGTGGATGGTCGACGAGCTGGCAGCGCTGGCGCCGGACCCGGGCGAATGGGAGCGCGTCGAAGCGGAGCACAAGCGGCTGTCGCATGCGGTCGGCCTGCTGGAGGGAGCGCAGTCGGCCATCGAGACGCTGCGCGAGGCAGACGACGCCGCGCTGACCCGGATGGCAACGAGCGCGAGCCGGCTCGGCCAGCTCGCCGCCTACGACGAACGGTTGAAGAAGATCGTCGAGCTGATCGACAGTGCGCAGCGTGCAGCTCGACGAGGCGGTCGGCGAACTGCAGCGCTACGTCGATCGCTCGGACCTCGACGCCTCGCGATTGTCGGAAGTCGATGCGCGCCTATCGGCGCTGCACGGTGCAGCACGCCGTTTTCGTTCCGATCCGCGCGAACTCGCCGCGCTGCTCGCCGAGTCGCGCGAAAAGCTGGCAGCGCTGGCTGCCGCGGCCGATCTCGACGCGCTGCGCGCGGCCGAGCAGTCGGCCCAGCAGGCCTATGACAAGGCGGCCGCCGCCCTGACGGCCGCGCGCAGGAAGGCTGCGCGGCGGATGTCGATCGACGTGACGCGCGCGATGCAGGATCTCGCCATGGCCGGCGGTCGCTTCGACGTCGAGCTGACCGATGCCGCGCCGACGTCGCATGGCCGCGAACGTGTGGAGTTCATGGTCAGCGCGCACGCGGGCACTGCGCTCAGGCCGTTGGTGCGCGTGGCCTCGGGCGGCGAACTAGCGCGCATTTCGCTCGCGATCGCGGTGATCGCCGCCGCCGCCACGCCGGTGCCGACGCTGATCTTCGACGAGGTCGACGCGGGCATCGGCGGCGCCGTCGCCGAGACCGTCGGGCGGCTGCTGAAGCAGCTCGGTCAGACGCGCCAGGTGCTGTGTGTCACGCATCTGCCGCAGGTGGCGGCGCGTGCCGACCAGCACTACGCGGTCAGCAAGACGACCGCCGGCGACGGCCGCCCGCTGTCACGCCTCGGATTGCTCGAGCGACGATCGCGCGTCGACGAGCTGGCGCGCATGCTGGGCGGTCAGGAGATCACGGAGACGACGCGCAAGCACGCCCGCGAAATGCTGGCGGGCTGATCACGCCACGGTCAGGTCGGCTGCGTCAACTCGAGCAGCAGACGCGCGGCAGCAAGATCGGCCAGCGCAGTACCGACCGACTTGAACAGGGTGATCTGCTCGGCGTCCGTGCGACCGCTGCGGGTGCCGGCAGCGAGCTCGGCGAGCTCGGCCACGATCGCCGTGCGATCGATCACGCCCCGATCCAGCGGCTCGAGGATGTCGGCCGCCTCGGCCAGCGCGCCGGCGTAGGTATCGACCACGATGCGCGAGCGCGCGACCGCCTCGTCGTCGGCCTCGCGCATGCCGCGTCGAAAGCCGCCGACCAGGTCGAGATGCGTGCCAGCGGCCAGCCATGCGCCGCGCACGATCGGCTGCGTGGAGGTCGTCGCACAGGTGATCACATCGGCCTGCCGCACGGCGGACTCGAGGTCATCAACCGCCTGCGCCGGCAATCCCTCATCGCGCAGGCGCTGCGCCATCGTCTGCGCACCTTCGCCGCGGCGACCCCACACCCACAGCCGATCCGGCCGGCACGCGATGGTCATCGCGTGAGCCATGTACGGTGCGAGCTTGCCGGTGCCGATCACCAGCACCGTGCGTGCATCGGTGCGGGCCATGCCCCGCGCGGCCAGCAGCGAGGTGGCGGCGGTGCGTCGCAGCGTCAGCGCTTCCCCGTCGATCACCGCCTGCGGCGTGCCGCTGACGCGATCGAACACGACGTAGATCGCGTTGACCGTGGCCGCGCCGCGCGCGGAATTGTTCGGCATCACCGTGACGAGCTTGACGCCGAGCGCCTGATCGGACCACGCCGGCATCAGCAACAGCGAATCGCTGGCCGACAGCGTGTGCGCATGGCGCAGCGGAGCGACCGGCCTGGCGAGCAGGGTCGCGGCAATCGCGTCGGCAAGCGCGCCCAACTCGAGCGCGTCGTGCACCTGCCGCGCGCCGTAGAAGCGCATCAGGGCCTGTTCTCTGCGTCGGCCCGGTAACTGCCCGATTGGCCCCCGTGCTTTTCGAGCAGCCTGACTTCGCCGATTTCCATGGCCCGATCGATCGCTTTGCACATGTCGTAGATCGTTAGCAGACCGACCTGGACGGCAGTCAGCGCTTCCATCTCGACGCCGGTTGGTCCGTGCGTCTCGACGCGGGCCGTGCAACGGACCGCGCCCGCCTTCGCATCGATCTCGAAGTCGACCGCGATGCGCGTCACGGCGATCGGATGGCACAACGGGATCAGTTCCGAGGTGCGCTTGGCACCCTGGATCGCCGCGATCCGCGCGACTCCCAGCACGTCCCCTTTGCGTGCCGAGCCGGACTCGATCGCGGCCAGCGTCGCCGGTTGCATCGTGATGCGACCGCCCGCCACCGCGACGCGGTGCGTATCCGGCTTGTTTCCCACGTCGACCATGTGGGCCTTTCCCGCGGCGTCAAAATGGGTCAGCGATTTCATGAACTCGGTTCGTCGGATCGCAACATTCCGGCACGGGAACGAAACACAGAGGGTGGCTATCATACGGACGCAGGCGCATTCGCGCCCCCCGGGCCCGACCTTGCACGCATTCCGCTTCGCCGTCGTCCTGTTCGTCGCCTTCGCGCTGGCGGCTCCGCTGCCGCAGCCGGCACGGGCGCAGTCGCTGGAGCTGCCCACCCTAGGCGAGGCCGGCAGCGAAGAGTTGCCACCCGCCCTCGAACGCAGGATCGGCGAGCAGATCATGGTGCAGATCCGGCGCGACCCGGATTACCTGCCCGATCCGGAATCGACCGAGTATCTCAACACTCTCGGCTACCAGCTGGTCTCGGTCAGCGCGGCCAAGTCGCAGGATTTTTCTTTCTTTCTGGTGCGCGATCCGATGCTGAACGCCTTCGCGCTGCCCGGCGGCTTCATCGGCGTGCACAGCGGGCTCGTCATCGCCGCGCAGACCGAGTCCGAGCTGGCCGGCGTGCTCGCTCACGAAATCGGCCACGTCTCGCAGCGTCACATCGCGCGCATGCTCGGCCAGCAAAAGGAATCGATGGCGATTCAGATCGGCGCGCTGCTGCTGGCGATCCTTGCAGCACGCGCCGGCGGCTCGTCGAGCGGTGACCTCGCGCAGGCCGCGATCTTCGGCGGACAGGCCGCAGCGCTCCAGCAGCAGCTCAACTTCTCGCGCGAGGCCGAGCGCGAGGCCGATCGAATCGGCTTTGTCACGCTGGTCAACGCCGGTTTCGACGGACACGGACTCGAGCAGTTCTTCGGCCGGCTGCAGCAGGGCTCGCGCTTGTACGAAGGCACTGCCCCGGCCTACCTGCGTACCCACCCGCTGACGGTGGAGCGTATGGCCGACATGCAAAACCGCGCGCGCGACTTGCGCTTCAAGCAACGTCAGGACTCGCTGGATTTCCTGCTGGTGAAGGCGCGGTTGCGCGTGCTGCAGCAGACCACCGTGCAAGGCTGGCGCGACCAGCTCGAATACTTCGAGAACCAGCTGCGCGAACGCACCGCGGTGTCCGAGACAGTGGCGCGCTACGGCGTTGCGTTCGCTGCGCTCAAGCTCAACCAGCCGGACGTGGCCTACGAGAATGCAGTTACGGCACGGCGATTGACCAAGGCGTCCTCGCCGATGCTCGACAAGCTCGTCTCGGAGACCCGCTACGCGGTGGCGAAATCCGACGAGGAACGCAAGCAGGCGGCCGAGGCCGCCGCCGAGACGGCCGCGCGATTCCCGCTGTCGGTCGTTGCCGTAGCACATTACATCGACCTGCTAAACCGGTCGAACCAGCATCAGCAGGCGATCGTCGTGCTGCGCCAGCAATCGGCCATCACACGCTCGATGCCTGCCTACTACTCGCTGATCGGCCGCAGCTACGCGGCGCTCGGCAAGCAGTCGCTGCATCACCAGGCGATCGGCGAGATGTACGCGCTGCTGGGTGTCAAGCCGGCAGCGCTTCAGCAAATGGAACTGGCGCGGCGCGCCAACGACGGCGACTTCTACACGATGTCGGAAATCGACGCGCGCGTGCGCGAGTTGCAGACCGACATCAAGCGCGAGCAGGACGCTCAGCAGCGCGAGGGCGGCCGTCCCGGCCCCGCAAGCGGCCGCCAGCCTGGCTGACGAGCTTGGAAGTTTGGCCCCGTGGGCACACCACGGCGGTGCGACAGGAATCCGTACAATTGCGCGCCGCCACATATACCGCGCCAGGCAATTCCACGTGCGCCGGAATCTCAGCCGCAACAATGAACTCACCCGCCGAAATCCAGCCCCTGCGCCCACCGGTCGAGCTCGACGGCGCCATTGAAACGGATGCCGTCGTCGTCGGTGCCGGCCCGGTCGGACTGTTCCAGGTGTTCGAACTCGGCCTCCTCGAGATCAAGTCGCATGTCGTCGATTCGCTGCCCGAGGTCGGTGGCCAGTGCATCGAGCTCTACCCCGACAAGCCGATCTACGACATCCCTGCCGTGCCGGTGTGTACCGGCAAAGAACTCACCGTCAGCTTGCTCAAGCAGATCGAGCCGTTCGGTGCGACCTTTCACCTCGGGCAGGAAGTCAGCGTCGTGCAGCGTCTCGACGATCGACGCTACTTCGTCGAGACCAGCAAAGGGACACGATTCATCACGAAGGTCGTCATCGTCGCCGCCGGAGTCGGCTCGTTTCAGCCGCGCACGCTCAAGGTACCGGAGATCGACCGCTTCCTCGGCACGCAGCTTTTCTATCGCGTGCGCGATCCGCAGCAGTTTCACGGCAAGAATCTGGTGATCGCAGGCGGCGGCGACTCCGCGCTCGACTGGGCGCTCGATTTCGCCGGCAAGGCGGAAGGCGTCGTGCTGGTCCACCGTCGCGATGGTTTCCGCGCGGCGCCGGCATCGGTCGCGAAAATGAAGGAGTTGTGCGAACGCCACGAGATGCAGTTCCTCGTCGGCCAGGTCACTGGTTTCGAGGAAGCTGGTGGACGCCTGTCCGAAGTACGCGTCACCTCACTCGACGGACTGACGCGGCGCGTACCGCTCGATGCGCTGCTGGTCTTCTTCGGGCTGTCACCCAAGCTCGGCCCGATCGCAGACTGGGGTCTTGACCTCGAGCGCAAGCAGGTCGTGGTGGACACCGAGAAGTTCGAGACCAACGTGCCGGGCATCTTCGCCGTCGGCGACATCAACCTCTACCCCGGCAAGAAGAAGCTGATCCTGTCGGGCTTCCACGAAGCCGCTCTCGCCGCCTTCGGCGCGACGAGGTACATCTTCCCCGATCGCAAGGTGCACCTGCAGTACACGACGACCAGCCCGAAGCTGCACAAGATCCTCGGCGTCGAGTCACCGGTGTTCGACTGAGCGTTACCCCGGCTGCCGCTCACTGTTGCGGGCTGCGTGTGTAACCGTAGCGTCGCGGCGCGTCTGCGGAAGCCAGCCTCTCGATGGTCTGCGCGACGCCCTCCAAGCCTAGTCGCGACGGGACAAACTGTGCCTGAGCCGCCCCGGCCAGCCATCGCTCGATTCCCGCCGCAGACAACGCAACACCAGCGAGGTCGCTACACCGTCTCGATCACCGCCGCTGCATCCCGGTCATCGACGACTCCCGGTCCGAGTTCTGTCACCAGCAGCAGTGCCGCGTCGTCGAGCAGTGCGGCACCGTGGCAGCGCGAAGGCGCGATGCCGGTGTGAGCGACGATGCCGCCATCGGCCGCGCGCCGATAGATCCATGGCGTTACTTCCAGCTCGACGAACACGCGCTGCGGCCCGTTCTGGAAGTACCAGCAACCGCGCTCGTCACCCGCGTAGTTGCGGCCGATGAAATCGCGGATCGCGACGTTCGCGATTGGTTCGCCTCGGAGGCGCCACTCGCCGCGCCCGGTGAGCGCGAGCCATCCGAACACGGCCGGCACGTTGGGCCACTTGGCCAGCGCGGCGACGACGCTCTCGTCCATTCGCGAAGGATAGACTCGTGAAGCGGTCCGCACCGGATTCAGAAGCCGCGGACGAAGAAGTCATGCAGGCGCTGCGGCAGATAGTCGAGGCGGCCCGGCAGCATGCCACGCGCGAAACCGACGTGGCCGCCATGCGCCGGCTGCTCGAGGCGCACCCAGCGCGACACCTGTCGGGGCTGCGGCAGGCTGTCGGCCGGCACGAACGGGTCGTTGAGTGCGTTGAGCACCAGGTGCGGGACCTTGACCGCGGCCAGCCACGGCTTGCCCGAGGCGCGGTTCCAGTAATCGTCGGTGTCGCGGAAGCCATGGACCGGCGCGGTGTATTCGTTGTCGAACTCATACAGATTTCGGCTGTCGCGCAAGCGCCGAGCGTGCGCGATGCCCGGAAACTGCTCGATCTTCGCCAGGGCTTTCGGCTTCAGCGTGGCGAGGAATATGCGCGTGTAGATGCGGTTGAAGCCGCGCCCCAGCGCCGCGCCACCGGCGGCAAGATCGAGCGGTGCAGCGACCGAAGCGGCGGCGGTGACAAACTGCGCGTCCTCCGCGCGTTCGCCGAGCCATTTCGCCAGCATGTTGCCGCCGAGCGAAACGCCGACGGCAAACAGTGGAGCCTGCGGCCAGCGCGCGTGCGCGTGTCGCAGCACCCAATCCCCTTCGTCGGAATCCCCCGAGTGATAAGCGCGCGGCAAGCGATTCGCTTCTCCCGAGCAGCCGCGAAAATGCGCGACCACGCTACGGAAGCCACGATCGGCGAAGTGACGCATGATCGACCGCGAATAGTGGCTCTGCGAATCACCTTCGAGTCCGTGAAATTGGACCAGCACGGGCGCCGAGGCGTCGGTCGGCTCGGGCAGCGCGAAATCGACGTCGATGAAATCCCCGTCGGGCGCATCCCAGCGTTCGCGTCGGTACCTGACGCATGGCACCGGCATCAGCCGCGCGGGAAAAACCGTCTGCAGATGACCGCCCTGCAGCCAGACCGGGGCGACATACCGCTCGGCTTCAGACACTAGAACCTACCTCAGAATCCGCGGTGGTCGCGGCGGGGTCGCATGGGGTGCAGGGCTAGACGCGGCGAGGGGACCATTGCTTACTGCAAGGACCCGAGGCGCAACAACGCCATGTGCCCCTGCGACCCCGCCAAGGGTTGCCAAGAAGCGGGCGTCTGCGGCGTTGGCAGGCTCGGTCGTAGGCTCGGCTACTGTCCTTCGCCAGCAGCCTTGCATCCGCCCGCTTCTCGTGGCAACGCGATCCATCGGGGATACTGAGATAGGTTCTAGCGCTGATCGAATCAGTGAAGTATCGCGTGCGGCTCGGACGAGCTCACGACCTCTTCACTATTGGCCTGCGAAGCGTGGTGCAGCACCATTTTCCAACCGGCCGAGGTCTTGACGTAGGCATTGGTCGCGACCACGCCGACCACCTGCTGTGTCTTGCCCTGCCCAACCACCACTTCCTCGATGACGTTGTGCACGGCGACCGTCGGCGTATCGAGCGACTTGCGCATCGTCCCGCGCACGTGCAGCGGGCCGTTGGAGAGTATCGCCGCCCACGACGCACGGACTGCCGCAGTGCCCAGCAGCCGCGGGCCGTTGGGATGCACACACACCACATCCTCGTCGTCCATCCAGAGATCGGTCACCGCTTCGACGTCGGCCGCCTCGAGCGCCTCGTAGAACGCTCGCTCGCATTCCTCCGGCGAGGCAAACAGCAGCGGCTTGGTCAGACGAGACATGGCGAAGTCGCGGACGCTAGTGTCCTTTGATCACTTCGCCCGGCCGCAGTCGATACACCGTGCCGCAGTAGGGGCACATCGTCTGACCAGTGGTCTCGATCTCGAGAAACACCCGTGGATGATGGTTCCATACCGGCATCGCCGGGTTCGGGCAGAACACGGGCAGATCGCGCGCCGACAGCTCGACGACGGGGGTTCCCGTCGAGTCCTTGGTTGGCATCCGGTTCGCGCTCATCCTGCCCCCTTCGCCCTTCGGGCTGTCCCCCCGAGGGGGAGCGAGCGCCTTCGGAGCGGCCGTGCGGCGCTCATACCGGAGTCAGCCAGCGGCTGTATTTTTCCGCACGACCGTTGACCACATCGAAGAAGAGCGACTGAATCTTCTCCGTGACCGGGCCGCGCCGGCCTGCGCCCAGTACGCGCCCGTCGAGTTCGCGGATCGGAGTCACCTCGGCAGCCGTGCCCGTGAAGAACGCTTCGTCGGCGAGGTAAACGTCGTCGCGCGTCATCGGCCGCGCTGTCACCGGATGGCCGAGGTCGCGCGCCAGTTCGATGACGGTCGCACGCGTAATGCCCGTCAGTCCGGACACCATCTCGGGCTCGAATACCTGTCCGTCGCGCACGATGAAAAGGTTCTCACCGGCACCTTCGGCCACAAAGCCCTGCGTGTCGAGCAGCAGCGCCTCGTCGTAGCCGTCGCGCACGGCCTCCTGATTGGCGAGGATCGAATTGACGTAGTGCCCTGCGGTCTTGCTGCGGACCATCGACACGTTGATGTGGTGCCGCTGGAACGAAGAGGTCTTGACGCGGATTCCGGCCTGTAGGCCTTCCTCGCCGAGGTAGGCGCCCCACGGCCACGCCGCGATCGCCACGTGCACTGCGGCTCCCTTCGGACTCACGCCCATTTTCTCGGAACCGTAGAACGCCAGCGGGCGCAGATAGCAGGACTCTAGCCGGTTCGCGCGCACCACTTCGCGCTGCGCTTCGAAGATCTGTTCGCGGCTGTACGGGATCTCCATCATGAAGATCTTGGCCGAGTTGAACAGACGGTCGGTGTGCTCCTGCAGGCGGAAGACCGCCGGGCCACGGTCGGTCTTGTAGCAGCGCACGCCCTCGAAGACGGCGAGGCCGTAGTGCAGCGAATGGGTCAAAACGTGGGTCGTGGCATCGCGCCACGGCACCAGCTTGCCGTCGTACCAGATGAAGCCGTCGCGATCGGCCATGGACATGCCCGCTCTCCCGTCACTCGTGCTTGTTACGAGGATTCTAGCGAACGGGGCGGTCGCTCCGGAGGCAGCGTCGGACGTACGGCACGAACCAGCGCAGAGCGTCACCGAAGCGGGAGCGACGCGCACCCGGTCAGCCCTTTCGTCTCGATTGCCCTCAAACGCGACCTGCGGGTAGCCGCCCATGCGGGCCTCCGCACCCGCAAGGTGAATCCCATCGAGCTACGGCACACCGAGCAGCAGATAAAGACTCCAGCGTCCCGCCCCAACACCAACCCCGACGTAGGCCGGGCCAAGGGCAGTGTCCGCGCCGAGGAAGACCGAACTGGACCACACCGTCCCCGGCGACGGCAGGCTGTCGACGCGATCGCTGATGCGACCCACTTCGGCTGATCCACCGACGTAGATGCCAGAGCCCAGCAGATCGGGCAGCGGCAGAATGCGGTTGTAGTACGTCAGGCGGCCGAAGGTGTACTCGCGACCGGAGAATTCGTTGATGCGATACGCCGACAAACGAAACGGACCGCCAAGGGTGAACGACTCGTAGGCCGGCATGTCGGATCCGAGCGACGACCCGCCGGCGGCATACGCGTTCAGCGTATGCGGGCCCCAGCTTTTCATGGCGCGTCCGCTCGTTTCGACGCGGTTGTAGCTCGTCGCGGATCCAAGCGATTCCATTGCGAAGTAGCCGGTTCCGACCAGCCCGTATCCTGCCCGCGGGAAGAAGGCGTGGTCGGTCTGATCGATGAAGAGCGCCGTACGCAGTCCCGCGGTCGTCTGCCGGATTGACGGCAGCACCGGAGAGCCGGTGTCGACACGTGCATACACGCGCGACATGACGTAACCCGCGCGGAATTGACCCCAGGTTCCCAGCACCGCGCCGCCATCCAGCCCTCCCTGCGTGACGCCGATGAGGTACTCGGCAACGGCGTTCTCGCCGTCAAATACGTCCCGCGTCTGTTGGCCGACGTAGATATTTGGTGCGACGAACCATTTTCCTGCTTCGTTCAGCGGCTGGTAGAACTCCGTCGACAGATGTGTGTTCTGGCCGAGCTGCACCTGCGTAGTCCATTCGGCGCCGAGACGGTTGATCCAGGACTTGCGGTACTGCACGAGGAGGTTGAACTGATTGTCCCCCTCGAAGTCGCTGGCGAGTCCAAGACCGAAACGCAGGTAGTCGGGCCCCCACGACTTCTCGACCGGCTCGATAATCAGCGCGCGCGGACCAGTCTCGCCGCCGACGATTCGGTAGCTGATGCTCTCGTAGTCGCCCGTTCCGTACACGCGGCGCAGGTCGGCACCCAATTTCTCCTCGGTCAGCGGCTCGCCGGGCTTGCTTTCAATCAGCGCCTGTGCCACCGCTGGGTTGGTGCGCTTCAGACCTTCGATGCGTATCTCGTCAACGGTGCCGAGCGCCTTTGCCTCGGCCACCTGGCGGGAGCGCAATGCGGCGTACTGGTCCGGTGGAAGACTGTAACGCGTGAGCTTGTCTGCGACGGCCCGCGTCGCCTCCTCGCCGATCTTGATCGCGTCCTTGGAGCGTTCGAAGCTGCCTGCCGAGATGTCGCCGAGGTCCGGCGCGATCAGCACGTCGTTCGGGCCGAGGCTTTTGATCTGCTGGTCAACCGTGTGCTTGCCTAGGAAGTTGATCAACTGGGTCGTGACGCTGAGGGCCGACGTGATCTCGGAGCGCTTCAGCGGCTGCGTGGAGATGTTGACGGCAATGATGACGTCGCCGCACACCTTGCGTGCTTCATCGATCGGCAGGTTGTTGGCGATTCCGCCATCGACTAGCAGACGACCATCGATCTCCACAGGAGCGATCGCACCCGGCACCGACATGCTGGCGCGCATGGCCTGCGCCAGGCTGCCATGGTCCAGCACGACGGAGTCGCCAGTCTCGATGTCGGTCGCCATCGCGCGGAACGGGATTGGCAGCTTGTTGAAGTCGCCGATGCCGAACGCCGGCGTCGACAGCTCACGGAAAAACGTTTCGATCGAAACGCCCGCGATCACGCCCTTCGGCAGCGCCAGGCCGTCCTTTACGCCGAACTCGGGCTTGAACAGCGTCTTGTAATCGTCGACCTTGCGACGGGCCGCGATCTCCTTGCGGGGCGGAGCGTCACGGAAGATGGTGTCCCAGTCGGCTGCGATGACCTCCTTTTCCATCTCCTGCGGAGTGCGGCCGGCAGCGTACGTCCCGCCGACGACTGCGCCCATGCTGGTGCCGGTCACGCAGTGCACCGGAATGCGCATCTCTTCGAGCACCTTCAGCACACCGACGTGCGCGAGGCCGCGCGCTCCGCCGCCGGACAGTGCAAGTCCGATGCGTGGCGAACCCGGCGGCGAGGACGCTCTGGAAACTCTGCCGTCGGACGCGGCCGGTTCGGCACCGGTTGCCGTCGACTGCGGGCACGGCCACTGTCGCGATGAAGACCGCTGCACTCAGCACTGCGGTCTTTAAAGGGTTCGTACAAGTCGTCATGAAAGGCTCCGTGGCGCAGGCGGACGAGCGGCGCGTACGCTACCCGTTTTTGATGCGCGAAGGAGTCTGGCGGCATGAAGTGCAGTGTGTTGCTGGCAGCCGTATTGATATGGCCAGTGAGCAGCATGGCCGCCGACTTCGGGACCAGGGGAGGTGCTGCCCCCTCCAATGTCGACCAGATCATGGAGGTCCTGAAGCAGGATCCTTATGACCTCGAGCTGCTGATCAGCTTCGGCACATCGCGCGGCGGCTCCGCCGGTCACCTTGCACTTGCGATCCCAGATGCGGTGTCCGGTGACGACCTGGTGTACTCGGCGAACTTCTATGCAGACCGATCGCGCGAGCACGCAACGGGCTTCTACACCGATGAACTGATGGTGCGGGTGCCGAAGAAGGAGTATCTGTACGGCACGACGTCTTTACTGGGCGAAACCGCATCATTCGGGCTGGATTTTGGCGAGATCTATAAGAGGTCCGTCATCGGAGTACGCGTCTACGGCGTGCCCTTGAGCGAACGGAAAGACGTTGCCGACTTCTTCGCGCGCGTCAACGATGACTACCGCAAGCGTGCCCGCAACACCGAGTACCACCGTGGCGAAGTTCACTACGATTACCTGCGACTGAACTGCGCGAAGACGATCGGTGCGGCGTTCCGCTATGGCGCCGGATACAAGGATCTCGAGGTGACGAGTGCGCGCCTGCTGTCTAGAACGCGCCTCGTGGCAGCGGCCAACGCCAACATTCCGAGCGAGATGGCGATGCGCCTAATGCAGGAGTGGAACGCACGCGGCTACCGCATGGACGCAGTGTTGTACCGCAAGTATCCGGGGTCGAACTACGTCGATCCGCACGACGATGAACCGGTTGCGTTCAAGGACCTGCCGAACCGCTTTCCGTCCGTGCTGTCGCGCGATTTCCGCAGAGAGGAAGGGCAGTACGAGGACCCCGACAATCTCTTTGTGATGTACCTGCTGTACAACATCGCCCGCTACAGCGTGGTGGTCGACGAGGCTACGAGGCTGCTCGAGATCGGACAAAGCAAGACGCCGATGCCGTACGTCGAGGGGGCAAAGCTGGCGGCTGGTAGCGCTACTTCGGACAGCAAGAACTATGGACGGCGCGTGTCGTTCCGACCGAAGGGGACAAGGATCGACGCGGACCCCTAGCACGTCAGCGAGGCCGCTCCGTACTTCAAGGGCCACGTGCCCGGCTTATCCCGCCAAATACGGCGAAAGCGGCGTGATGACATTCTTCGTCAATCACAACGGCGTTGCTTGCGGCGCGAGCTTGGACCCAATACGGGTAAGCTGGCGCCCGGCGTCAAGGCATTTGACCCGGGCAAGGGCTGTAAACAAGTCAGGCCCGAATGATTCCTCAACCTTTCCCCAACACAGCGGAGCGACAACATGCGTATCTCGATTCTTCTTGCAGCCATCATTTCGGCCTTCGCGCTCGTGCAGCCGGCGAGTGCCCAGGCTCAAGGTGCTGCTACGACCAGCTCACCCGGCAAGGTAGGTGTCGCGCAGACCATGGAGGTCAGCGCGACCATCACTGCGATCGAGAAGGCCAGCCGGCGGATCACCCTGAAGGGACCGAAAGGCGACGTGGTCAGCGTCATCGCCGGGCCCGAAATTAAGAACTTCGACCAACTGAAGGTGGGCGACATCGTTAACGCCACCTATGCCGAATCCCTCGTGCTCGAACTGAAGAAGGGTGGTGGCATGAAGGTCGAAAAGACCGAGAAAGCCGCTGCGGTGGGGGCCAAACCGGGTGAGACGCCCGCCGGGGCCATGGGCCGTCAGGTGACGGTGGTCGGCGATGTCATGAAGGTCGACGCGGCGACACAGACGGTGACAGTCAAGGGCCCGCAGCGCACGGTGGACTTGAAGGTCCGTGATCCAGAGCAGTTCAAGCTGATCGCGGTGGGCGACCAGATCGAAGCGACGTTCACCGAGGCGCTCGCGCTGTCGGTGACGCCCGCGGCGAAACCTGCGCCCGAGAAGGCTCCGAAGAAGTAGAACCGGGCGATTCGCGGGACCGCTGGACCACTCGGTCCCGCCATCCCGCTGCTGACGAGCCGGTCGTATTGCTCGGCCCGTCTGTCACCCGGTCGCCTCAGGAATCATCCGGCGGGTTCTCGGCTACTCGGATCCGACCGTGTTCGCGTGCGCCTTCCGCGGCTGGCCGAGTGTCAGTCCGCGCGGATGGCGTGCGCGCCTCGGCAGCGCCTGACCGTTCGCGAGATCGCCGTGGCAATACCCTCGCTCTTTGGCCGCGACCAGCAGCTTGCGCAGGTCCATCGCGCCGCATTCATCCGCGGTGCCCGCGCGATCGCTCCCGCGCTGATGGCGACGTCGATCTGGGGACTGGTCGCCGGTGTCGCGATGATCAAGACCGGGCTCACGACCGCACAGGCGCTCGCGATGACGCTGCTCGTCTATTCGGGTACCGGGCAGATGGCAGTGCTGCCGCTGATTGCGGCGGGCGCGCCGGTGTCGATCGCGCTGGTGACGGCCGCCGTCGTCAACCTGCGCTTCGTTGTGTTTTCGGCCACGCTCTGGCCTTACTTCGGTCGCCTCGCCCTGCATCGCCGATTGCTGCTGGGGTACCTGACGGCCGATATCGGTCTCGCGGTGTTCATCGCGCGCTACGGCGGCGCGCCGGTCGACGAGCGCGGCAACGATGAGCAGCGCTGGTTCTACCTCGGGATCCTGGCCGCGACCTGGCTGTCGTGGCAGCCGATGTCGATCCTCGGGATTGCTCTGGCCGAGGCGATTCCTGAAAAGTGGGGGCTCGAATACGGCGCGATCCTCGCCTTGATCGCCATTTTGTTGCCGATGTTTGCCAGCCGGCCGGTAATCCTCGGTGGCTTGACAGCCGGCATCGTCGCCGTGCCCGCGGCAGCGCTGCCGCTCAAACTCGGACTGCTGCTGGCGGTGATCGCGGGCGTTACGGTCGCGATGGCCGCCGATGTGCAGCAGACGCGTGCGACGAAGGATGCTTCGCCATGATGTCCACCGGCGAGATCTGGCTGACGATCGCCGGCCTGGCGGTGCTGACCCTCGTCACCCGCAACGCGTTTCTCGTCCTCGGACATCTCGTCGCGCTTCCGGAGCGCGTGCAGCACGCGCTGCGCTACGCGCCGGCGTGCGCGCTGGTCGCGCTGGTGGTGCCGGAAGTGGTGCTGCAATCCGGTTCGCTCTCGCTCGGATGGTCCAATCCCAAGCTGGTGGCGGCGCTGGTGACCGTCGCGGTCATGGTCTTCACTCGACGAACTCTCGCGGCCATCCTGCTCGGCATGCTGTCGTACGCTCTGGTGCGGATCTGGTATTAGGTGCAGTCAGCGCGCACGGCCGCAGTCAGCGGGGCGCGGCCCGGACGGCTGCCCGCACAGCCGGCTGCACCCAGAGCGCGAGCAACGCGGTCGCAGTAGCGACCAGTGAAGCCGCGGCAAGAAACGCCGTCGTTGCATTCGCGGCCGACCAGATCCAACCGAACGCCGCCGATGCCGGCAGCAGCAGCAAGCCCTTGGTGAGGTAGTACCAGCCGTAGGCGGTCCCGAGCGTGCCCGCCGGAACGAGGTCAGCGATCAACGCGCGCTCGGCGCCTTCGGTCGCGGCCATGTAAACGCCGAGCAGCAACGCGATGCCCCACAGCAATCGCGCATCGCCGATCCATGCGAGCGCCGCGAACAGCAGCGCATGCAGCGACCAGCCGGCGATCATCAGCGGCAGGCGCCCGATGCGGTCCGACCACGCCGACAGCGGCACCGACAGCAGCGTCGACGTCGCGGCCACCAACGCCCACAGCAGCGCGACGCGACTCGCGCTCATGCCGAGTTCGCTGGCGCGCAACAGGATGAATGCGTTGGACGCCTGGCCCAGTGTGAAGATCGCGAGCACCGCCAGCATGCGACGGAACGCCGGCGGCAGCGAACCCCATTTCCAGTCCGCCGCACTCTCGCGTGCAATTTCGAGCGCCGGTGGTTCGCGGATAGCGAGCGCCAACGCGACGCACAGCACGCCGGGCAACGCTGCCCACAGCAAGATGTCGCGCAGCGGAACCTGCAGCGCCAGCAAGCCCGCAGCTGCCAATGGTCCAACAACAGCGCCGGCGTTGTCGAAGGCCCGATGCAGCCCGAACGCCAGACCGCGCTGCGCATCCGGCACAGAGTGCGCGAGCAGCGCATCGCGCGGCGACGAACGCAGGCCCTTGCCGAGCCGATCCAGCACACGCAGGACGAGCAGCGCCGGCCACGCGGTGACGAACGCGATCAGCGGCCGCGCGAGCGCGGCCAGTCCATAGCCGACCACGACAAACGCCTTCGCGCGTCGCACGCGGTCGTACCAGACGCCTGACACCAGCTTGAGCAGCGCGGCACTGGCCTCGGCCGCGCCTTCGACAAGACCCAGCGCGCGCGGGCCGGCCGCCAGCACGGTGGCGAGGTAGAGCGGGATCAGCGGATAGACGAGCTCGGAGGCGGCGTCGTTGAGCAGGCTGATCACACCCAGCACCCACACAGTGCCCGGCAGCGTGCGCAGCGCAGAAGTCGTCGTCATCGGTCAGTGTCCAAACACTGCGTGCAACAGCCGCCGCACCGCATCGGCCTCCTCCTCGACTTCGTCGGGGGCGACGCGCGCGCGCTCGGCACCGTTGAGCCGCAACCGGTGCTGGATCAGCCGGAAGCGCCGGTACGCATCGGCAACCCGGCCCGCCAGCGCCGCATCGATCAGCCCCATGTTTCCCGCCATCTGCAGCAGCGTGATGTTCCCCAGATTGCGTATCAGATCGGGACGCTGATGCGCGTGCGCCAGCACTAGGTACTGGACGATGAACTCGATGTCGACCATGCCGCCGCGATCGTGCTTCAGATCGAACAACGGCGTGGCATTCGGGTGGCCCTCGAGCATCTTCTGCCGCATGGCGAGCACCTCCCGCCGCAGCGCAGGCAGGTCGCGTTCCCTCGACAGGATCAGCGACCTTTCTTCCTCGAAGCGCTCGCCGAGCGCCGGATCGCCGCACGAGTAGCGCGCGCGCGTCAGCGCTTGCGTCTCCCAGACCCACGCGCCGAGTCCGTCGTCGTTGCGCTGGTAGCGCGAGAACGCGTCGAACGACGACACCATCAGCCCAGCATTTCCGTTCGGGCGCAGCCGCAGGTCGATGTCGAACAGGATGCCCGACGAAGTCTGCGTCGTCAGCCAGCTGACGAGCCGGCGCGCCAGCATCGAATAGATTTCGGCTGCGTCGGGATCGGCATCGTCGTACAGGAAGATCAGATCGAGATCGGATGCATATCCGAGCTCCTTGCCGCCGAGCTTGCCGTATGCGATCAGCGCGAATGCAGGCGCCTCGCGATGCCGCTTCGGCACAGTTTTCCATGCGCATTCGAGTGTCAGCGCGAGCGTTGCATCGGCGAGCGCCGACAGATGATCGGCCAGCCGTTCAACCGTCAGCCGGCCGTCGAGGTCGGCCACCAGCAAACGGAACACCTGCGCGTGGTGCTGGTCGCGCAGCAGGTTCATCTGCGCTTCCTGATCGCCTTCGGATTCGGCGAGGTGCGCGCGCACGCCGTCGGCCCAACGCGCCCAGTCCGGCGTGTGCTCGTTGTCGAAGCGTTCTACGCGCTCGTCGAGTAGCTCGTCGAGCAGGATTGGATGGCGCACCAGGTAGTCGGTCGCCCAGCGGCTCGCCGCAAGCAAGCGCATAACGCGTTCCAGCGCCGGCGGAAATTCGTTGAGCAGCGCGATGTAGGTGCTGCGTCCCGCGATCACTTCAACGAGCTGAGCAAATCGTGCGAACAACTCGTCAGAGCCGATGTCGCGCGACGCCACGTTCGGCGGTGCGGCCGCGGCGTCGAGTCCGGAGCGCAACAGTCGCTCGATCCGCATGCGCGTCGCGCCGTTGGCCATCTGCACGCGGCGTGCCGACAGCACCCCGCGCAGGCGCTGCGACGTCGCGACCGGATCGGCGTAGCCGATCTTTGCCAGGTGATCACGTAGCACCGAGCCGTTGGCGGTGTCCTGCACGTCTCCGGTCAACGGCACCTCGTCGCCGTCGGTGCTGGGTTCTGCAAACACGGCATCGAACGCCTCGGCCACGCATTCGCGCACCGCGCGATAGTGCGCTACCAGCGCTTCGGCGTCGCGCGCGCCGATCAGCGCGGCAATCCGAGTGCGCGCGTCCGCATCGGCCGGCAGCAGGTGGGTCTGCGCGTCGTCGACATACTGCAGCGCGTGTTCGAGGTTGCGCAGGAACTCGTAGGCCGTTGCCAGTTTGTCGCTGGTCTCGAGCGGCAAGGAGCCGAGTTCGGCCAGGCAGGCCAGCGTCGCCAATGTCGAGCGAGAGCGCAGCCGCGGCTCGCGGCCGCCCCGGATCACCTGGAAGGTCTGCGCGAGGAACTCGATTTCCCGTATTCCGCCGCGGCCGAGCTTGACGTTGTCGCCGCGGTCATCGCGACCGGCCGCACGCCGTCCGGTCTCGGCACGAATCAGCGCATGGAGTTCACGGAGTGCCGCGATGGCGCCGTAGTCCAGATACTTGCGAAAGACGAAAGGCCGCACGACGCCTTCGAGCGCCGCGCGCTGCAGCGCGAACTGATTGTCGCTGGCAAACACCGCGACCGATACGACACGCCCCTTGAGCCAGGCGAAACGCTCCCACTCGCGGCCCAGCGCAACCAGGTATTCCTCGAGCATTGCGTTCGAAACGACTAACGGTCCCGCCTCGCCATTCGGCCGCAGCCGCATGTCGACCCGGAACACGAATCCCTCGGCGGTCGGTTCGGCCAGCGCGGCGATCACCCGACGGCCGAGGCGTTCGAAGAACTCGTGGTTCGTCAACGGACGCGTTGGCGCCGCATGTCGTTCATCGGCACGCGTCGTGCCGTCTTCGTCGTAAACGAACACGAGGTCGATGTCCGACGAGACGTTGAGCTCGGCACCGCCCAGTTTGCCCATGCCGACTACCAGCAGGTCCTGCGGGACTCCGTCGGCGCTGGTCGGCACACCGTGAATCGTGGCCAGGTCGTGCGCGTGGAACGCGATCGCTGCCTGGAGTGCGACCTCCGCCAGATCGGTCGTGGTGCGAACGACTTCGGCGAGGTCCGCCACGCCCGTCGCGTCGCGCGCGATCAGCGCCAGCATCACTTTGCGGCGCAGGCGCCGCAGCGCTGCCGCCAGCGCCGCGCCGTCGCTCGGCACCGCTCCGTCGTGCTCGAGCAAAGAGCGCATGCGTTCCGCGCTCCACGATTCGGCCGCCAGCGTGCGCAGCAATCCGAGACGATCACTCTCGGCGCTGCCGTGCCCGGTCTCGAGGTCCAGCGCGCGGGCCACGTAGCGCGACAGGCGCGGCAAGTCGGCGAGTGACAGCGGTTCGGGCCGTTGCCAGGCGCTGCCCGAATCGGTATGCGGAGTCACGTCAGCGGCCAGGATTCAGAGTGTGTGGCTTCGCCAGGCATCCCGGTGCTCTGTGATAGAGTGACCTCGCCCTTGTCGAGGTGGCCGCATCATCGGATGCCTGCAGGTCCCGTGTTTCCGGGGACCGCGCGACAGGAACCTGATTGTAGTTTCTTCAATGACGAGTCGCTGCCGCCGACCGGCTTGTCGCGGCGCGCCGCCAACCGGTGCATTGACCGTTGAACTCGTCCGAACCCTCCAGCCCGCAGGGCGCGAAACCGCCGACCGATCGACCGGCGACGCTGGCGCGCGAAATCAGCGAGCGAGTGCATACGATCGAGCATACGATCGAGACGTCGCTCGAGCACGGCCTGCATGCGGTCGAGGACTCGGTCGCGCGTCGCTACGGTGCCCGCGCGGTGCGAATACTGCGCGGCACGCTGCGGGCGATCGGATGGCTTGCGGTCGCGTCGTTCTTCGCCTTCGGCCTCACGCTGCTCGCGTTGCGCTACTGGCTGCTGCCCGGCATCGACGGCATGCGACCGCGCATCGAATCGATCGCCAGCTCGCTGCTGCAGGCGCCCGTGACGATCGGACGCATCGACGCCAGCTGGCAAGGCGTCAATCCGGTGCTCGCGCTGCAGGACGTACAGATCGCCAAGCGCGGCGGGGGAGCTGCGCTGGCGCTGCCGCGCATCGAAGGTGCACTGTCATGGACCAGCTTGCCGGCCCTGCAGCCGCGCTTCTGGCGGCTGCGCATCTATTCGCCCGAGCTCGAAATCGTGCTGCTGCCCGACGGCACGCTGTCGATCGCCGGCTTCATCGTTGATCCGAAGGCGAGCGGCGGCGACGGCCAGGTTGTCGACTGGCTGCTCGCGCAACGCCAGGTGACGATCCGCGACGCGCGCGTCGTACTGCGCGACGAACGCGGCCCGACCGCACGACAGATCGCGTTTTCTAACGCTGACTTGCTGATCCACTCGGGCTTCGGTGGCTACCGACTCGGATTGCAGCTTGCCCCGCCGCCAGCCATAGCGGCCCCGATCGACATCCGCGGCGAACTGCAGCCGCCGGCATTCGGGCGCCGCTCGGACTTCGCGCACTGGAGCGGAGAGATGTTTGCGCAGGTCGACTATGTCGACCTGGTGCAGCTCAATCAGTGGCTGCGCGCACCGATCGATGTGCAACGCGCAGCCGGCGCCGTTCGCGCCTGGTTGCGCGTCGACAACGCGGAAGTGCTAGGGGCGACCGTCGACCTGGCGCTCAAGGACGTCGACGCCCGGCTGGCGCGCGACCTGCAGCGGCTGCAGCTGAGTTCGTTCCAGGGACGCGTGACGCAGAAGCGCTGGGGCGACGATGCGCGCGGAGGCCAGGAGATCGGACTCTCGGGTGCCACGTTCCTGATGGTCAATGGCTCGCGCTTTCCGCCGCTCGATCTGACCTACCGGTGGACGCGGGCCGTCGGTGCGCGGCCGCAGCACACCGAAGTCGTCGGCTCCCGCATCGATCTGCCGAGCCTGGCGAGCATCGCCACGCACCTGCCGCTCGGCCGTTCGCTGCGCGCTGCGATCGAGCGTTATGCGCCGCGCGGACGGCTCGCGGACTTTGAAATGAGCTGGGATGGCACTGAACCGGAGTGGCGCACCATGACCGCCAAAGCCCGGTTCGATGATCTTTGGATCGCCGCCCAGAACGCGTCCGGCGAGCAGACTCGCACGGGAACGCCTGGTTTCGAACGGCTCACCGGAACGGTCCAGCTCGATCGAGGCTCCGGCTCGCTCAAACTCGCGAGCCGGGATGCGGCGCTTGTTTTCCCCGGTGTCTTCCGCGAGCCGCGCATTGCACTGGCCCAGCTAAATGCCGAAGTCGGCTGGAAGCAGGGCCCGCAGCTCGAGATGCGCATCGACTCGCTGCTGCTGGCCAATGCGGACCTGGAGATCACCGCCAGCGGATTGTGGCGTGCGCCACGCTCGGGCAGCGGGCCGGGTGAGGCAGACCTCAGTGGCCGGATCGCGCGGCTCGACGCGCGCAGCGCATATCGTTACGTTCCGCTCGACGCCGGTGCTGCCGCGCTCGACTGGCTGCAGTATGCCCTGCTCGATGGTCGACTGAGCGACGGCAGCTTCCGCCTGCGCGGCGATCTCGCCAAGTTTCCCTATCCGGTCGCAGCCGATGGCGAGTTTCGCGCGGGCGGCCGACTGCGCGGCGGCGTGATCGACGTCGTGCCGTCGGCGGATCAGCGCGGACAACGCTCGCCCGGTTCAAGCTGGCCACTGATACGCGGCATCGACGCGGATGTCGTGTTCGAACGCCAGGGCATGAACGTTCGCGCGCAGCGCGGCACAACGGGCGGGACCAACATCGTCGAGGCCACGGCGCGAATTGCCGACCTCGGCCGTGATGCGACGCTGGATGTGCGCGGCCAGGTGACCGGCGAACTGGCGCGGATGTTCGACTATGTCAACAGCAGCCCGCTCGAGAGCACGCTGGGCGCCGTCACGCGTGGCGCGGTCGTGCGCGGTCCGGCGCGGCTCGACCTGAAGCTCGACATCCCGCTGACGCATTCGGTCGACACCCGGGTCGCCGGCGGCCTGCAGCTGCTTAACAACGACGTCACGATCGTCGACGTACCGCATTTCACACGGGCGGCCGGCACCGTCAATTTCACCGAACGCGGGGTCCGATTTAACAACGTCGCGGCCGGGTTCCTCGGCGGACAGGTGCGGCTCGATGCGAGTACGCGCGCCGACGGCGCCACCGTCATCAATGCCAGCGGCGCTGCCACCGTTCCGGGAATGCGTCGCGCGCTCGCCATCGGAATCGTCCAGCGGCTACTCGACCGCATGCAGGGCAATACGCGTTACACCGCGGCGCTGACGATCCTCGGCGACGGGCTGACGCTGCAGGCGGACTCGGATCTGGTGGGAATCGCCATTGACGGCGTCGCACCGCTGCGCAAGGCGGCTGCCGACGCGCTGCCACTGCACTTCGAAAAGGTCAGTCGGACGGCGACCGACGATATGCGCATCAACGCCGGCAAACTGGTCGGCGTGCGGCTCGAACGCCAGCGTGAGCGCGATGTCCTGAAGCTGACCCGCGGCGTCATTGCGATCAACGAGCCGGCCAATCCACCCGAGTCCGGCATGCTGGTGTTCGCGTCGATGCCTCGCATGGACGTCGAGGCGTGGGCAAACTGGCTGGGCATCGAACTCGGTGCGAACGTCAGTGGAGCGCCCACACCGTCCGACGGCGATGATCTGCAGATCGATCACATCGCGCTGCGGACTGCTGATCTCGTCATCGGCGGCCGATCCTTTCGCAACGTGACGCTCGGTGCGTCGCGCGTTGCCGGTGGCGGGTACGACGCGAACGTCGCTTCCGACGCCGCAGCGGGCTACATCGGCTGGCACCCGGGCGCGGCTGGCAGCACCGGAGCCGCGCGGCTCGGCCAGATCTCGGCGCGATTGTCCAAGCTCATTATTCCGGCCGCGAAGACCAGTGAGGTGGTCGACGTACTGCGCGCACCGACGCGCCAGTATCCGGCGATTGAGGTGGCAGTGGAGAACTTCGAGCTGGGCGCAACGAAGCTCGGCCGACTCGAACTCGCCGCAGCCAATTCAGGCACCGGAACGGCCGCCATCTGGAAACTCGCCAAGCTGGATATCACCAACGCCGACATGAAGCTGACCGCGAATGGTGACTGGATTCCGACTGCCGGCGGTGCACGCCGCATGCAGGTCAAGTTTGCGTTCGATGCCAGCGATGCCGGCGCGACACTGGCGCGCTTCGGCATGGTGGGCGCGTTGGCGCGCGGCAGCGGCCGCCTCGACGGAAACCTCGAATGGGTCGGCTCTCCGCTGGAGATCGACTACCCCACGCTCTCGGGAACGCTCGCCCTGCACGTCGATGACGGCCGGTTCATGAAGGTCGACACACGCGGCGCGGGTCGGCTGCTGACCGTACTGTCGCTGCAGGCGCTGTCGCGCACGCTGGTCACGGACAGCCGCGAGAAATTCGGCGAGGGCTATGCCTTCAGTTCGATCCGCGCCGATGCGGCGATCAACCGCGGCGTGCTCTCGACACAGAACTTCCGGATGACGGGTTCGGGTGCTGCGGCGCTGATGGCGGGCACGATCGACCTTCGCAAGGAAACACAGCAGCTGCACCTCGTAGTGCTGCCCGAGATCGACGCTTCGACAGCGGCGCTGGCGATCGGCGTGGCAAATCCGATCGTCGGTCTCGGCGCGCTGCTTGCCAACATGGTGCTGAAAGCACCGCTGTCCAAGGCGTTCGCACTCGAATACGACATCACCGGCAGCTGGAACGACCCGATCGTCACGCGCGCCGGCCGCGTCGCCTCCGCCGCACCGGAGAATCCACGATGAGCACCGACAACTCCGTCCCCGGCACGCTGCGTGTCGCCGCCGTGCAGCTGGTGTCGTCGCCGCGCGTCGACGACAACCTCGCGACCGCGGCGCGGCTGATTGCCGAGGCCGCCGCTCAGGGCGCGCAACTAATAGCGCTGCCCGAATACTTCTGTCTGATGGGGATGGCCGAAACCGACAAGGTCAAGGTGCGTGAGACGCTTGGGCGCGGGCCGGATCCAGGAATTTCTCGCGGCGCAAGCGAACACGCACCGCGTGTGGCTGGTCGGCGGCACTCTGCCGCTGGAAGCGAGCGAAGCCGATCGCGTACTCAACTCGACGCTGGTGTTCGACCCCCAGGGCGCGCGCGTCGCCCGCTACGACAAGATGCACTTGTTCCGCTTCACGCGCGGCGCCGAAAGCTACGACGAGGCAGTGACGATCGCACCCGGCGCCGAAGTGGCCACGTTCACGCTGTCGCTGCCACAGGGCCCGACCCTCAGGATCGGCCTGTCGATCTGCTACGACCTGCGCTTTCCCGAGCTTTACCGTGCGATGGGGCAGCCCGATCTGATCCTCGTTCCGTCCGCTTTCACCGCGACGACAGGGCGAGCTCACTGGGAAGTGCTGCTGCGCGCGCGCGCCATCGAGAACCTGTGCTACGTGCTGGCGCCCGCACAGGGCGGGCGCCACGAAAACGGCCGGGCCACCTTTGGACATTCGATGCTGGTCGATCCATGGGGTGAAGTCGTCGCGAATCGCCCTGAAGGCCCTGGGGTTGTATTGGGAGACGTCGACCCGCAGGTGATCGCGCGTTGCCGTGCTTCGTTGCCAGCCCTCTCCCACCGGGCGCTGTGACCCGACCGCGCCCGATACACTTGACACTTCCGCAGCGTCCCGCCCCTCCATGAAGCCCGCCGATTTCGCCCTCGATCGCCTCGCCACCGCCAAGCGCTTGCTGCTCGATCCATTTGGTCTCGACGAGAGCCGGCTGCAGCAGGTGTTGGGCACCATTTTCGAGCACCGAACCGACTACGCCGACCTCTACTTCCAGTACACGCGCAGCGAATCGTTCTCGCTGGAAGAAGGCATCGTAAAAAGCGGAAGCTTCGACATCGAACAGGGCGTCGGCGTTCGCGCACTGGCCGGCGACAAGACGGCGTTCGCCTATTCCGACGACATCTCGCTCGACGCGCTGAACGAAGCCGCGCTGTCGGCGCGTGCGATTGCTCGCCATGGCAGCGGACGGCTGCGGGTTGCGCCGCACGTCGCACAGCACGTGGCGCCACGCGCGCATGTGGCGTTCTACGGCACCGATGATCCGGTGGTGTCGGTCGACGCCGCCGAGAAGATCCGCATGCTCGAGCGCATCGAGCACCATGCCCGCGCACGCGATCCGCGCGTCAAGCAGGTGATGGCAAACATGGGCGCCGAATACGACGTGGTGCTGGTCGCACGCAGCGACGGCGTGCTCGCCGCCGATGTGCGCCCGCTGGTGCAGCTTTCGGTGACGGTAATCGTCGAAGACAGCGGACGGCGCGAGCAGGGATACGCGGGCGGCGGCGGCCGCCATGACCTCAGCTGGTTCACCGAGGACCGGCTGTCCGAATTCGCATGCAAGGCAGTCGACCAGGCACTGGTCAACCTGGACGCTCGGCCGGCGCCGGCCGGTGTAATGCCGGTCGTGCTCGGCCCGGGTTGGCCCGGCATCCTGCTGCACGAAGCGGTCGGCCACGGCCTCGAGGGCGATTTCAATCGCAAGGGTTCGAGCGCATTTGCAGGCCGCATCGGTGAGCGTGTCGCATCGCCCGGAGTCACTGTGGTCGACGATGGCACGCTCGATCGCCGTCGCGGATCGCTGAATGTCGACGACGAAGGCAATCCGACGCAGCGCACCGTGATGATCGAAGACGGCATCCTGCGCGGCTACATCCAGGATTCGCTGAATGCCCGGCTGATGAAGGTGGCTCCAACCGGCAACGGTCGACGCGAGTCGTTCGCGCATCTGCCGATGCCCCGCATGACCAACACGTACATGCTGGGCGGCCGAGACGATCCGGCCGACATCATCCGGTCGGTCAGCAAGGGCGTCTATGCGACCAACTTCCGCGGCGGCCAGGTCGACATCACCAACGGCAAGTTCGTGTTCGCGATGGCCGAGGCCTACCTGATTGAAGATGGGAAGATCACGGCGCCGCTCAAAGGCGCCACACTGATCGGCAACGGTCCCGACGCGCTGACGCGCGTCACGAGGATCGGCCACGACATGAGCCTGGACGCCGGCATCGGCACCTGCGGCAAGGACGGGCAGAGCGTTCCGGTCGGGGTCGGTCAACCGACCCTGCGCATTGAAGGCCTGACGGTCGGCGGAACCGCGTAAGCTGCGCGGCTCGCGTACGCGACCCTGCGGGTCGCACGCCTGCTCGCAGCGGTTTGAATTGGCCGCCTAGAGGCGGCTCGGCGGCGGGGCGGCGCGCAGTGCAACTGCACGCCGTGTCGATCGCGGCGAATACGACACCCCGCACATGCTGACACGAAGGGAATCGCTGCTTGGCATAATCCGCACACAAGAACAAGAGTCGTCTCGGGAGGTCCGCTGAAGTTCCTGCCGCCGATCGTGTGGATAACACGTTTGCTGCTCGGCGCCTATCCGCGCTGGATTGGTTCGGCACCGACAGCAACGCAGCGCATCTATTTCGCCAATCACAGCAGCCACATGGACACGGTCGTCCTGTGGGCTGCACTGCCAAAGGAATTGCAGTCGAATACGCGACCGGTGGCCGCCAAGGATTACTGGGACAAGGCTGGAATACGCGGGGCCATCGCGCGCGACGAACTCAACGTGGTGATGGTCGATCGCAGCCGCGACGACCCTAACGCCGATCCGCTCGAGCCGCTGCGAGACGCGCTCGAACACGGCTTCTCGCTGATCATTTTCCCCGAAGGTACGCGCAGCGCGCAGCCGTTGCCAGGTCCATTCAAAAGCGGGCTGTATCACCTTTCGCAGGAGTTCCCGCAGGTCGAACTGATCCCCGTTTACATCGAGAACCTGCATCGCAGCATGCCCAAGGGCGCCTTTCTTCCCGCGCCGCTCATCTGCACGGTGCGCTTCGGCGCCGCGCTGCCGACCGTCGCCGGCGAGGACAAAGACGCATTTCTCGAGCGGGCACGCGCCGCGGTCATCCGGCTGGCGAGCTAGGCCCGATGAACCTGACGCTCAACGAAACCTTCCTGGCGGTGTTCTGCTCGCTCGCCATCTTGTCGGCGGTGGCGACGGGAGTCGGTCAGTGGGCGACGCGACAGACCTTCGACGCGTCGCGCCTGGCGCGCCTGGCTGTCCTCAATTCGCGGATCCGCGGCTCGTGGTCGGTGCTGGCACTGTTCACCATCGCCTTTGCGATGGGCCCGACGGCACTGCTGGTGGTGTTTGCATTCGCGTCGTTCCTCGCGTTGCGCGAGTTCGTGTCGCTGACGCCGATCAAGCCGTCGGACCACTGGGCGCTGGTGGTCGCCTTCTACTTGGTGATCCCGACGCAGTACCTGCTGCTCGGCTTCGGCCGTGCCAGCGTGTTCGCCACCTTCATCCCCGTCTATGTGTTTCTGCTGCTGCCGGTGATCGTCGCGATCCGGCAGGACACCGAGCGCTTCCTCGAGCGCGTTGCCAAGGTGCAATGGGGCCTGATGATCAGCGTCTACTGCATCAGCCACGCGCCCGCGATCGCCACCCTACCGATCCGCGGCAACGAAGGGCGCGGGCCGTTGCTGTTGCTGTTCTTTTTGCTGGTTCTGTTCCTGACCGACTTCCTGCAGATCGTCTTCAGCACCGTGTTAGGTGGACGCGCGCTGAAGTCGAACACCGACAAGACGGCCAACGGCGTGCTGACCGGCAGCGCGTGCGGCGCGGCGATCGGCACCGCGCTTTGGTGGCTCACGCCCTTTTCCTGGTGGCAGGCTGCGCTGATGTCGCTGGTCATCGTCGGCACCGGTTACCTCGGCACTGTCGTCCTGGCTTCGGTCAAGCAGAGCCTCGGGGCCCGCAAATGGGACACCGGAATCGTGCTGACGCGCGGGGTGCTGGAGCGGCTGGAAGCAATGACGTTCGCAGCGCCGCTCTTCTGGCAGATCACGCGCTACTTCTGGGTGATCCGCGCCGACGTCTGATCAGACGATTGGGTCCGGGAAGCTGATCCTTGTTCATGGCAACCGGCTTGCGGGACCGCGGCAACCTCGGGTATCTTGCGGCTGGGTGGTGCGCTATCTGCACCGATGCCGGCACATGAACCTGAACGCGCATTTCGACTTCTTCTACTTTTATGGCTTTTTCCGGCCCTGGGCGGAGAGAGTCGAACGGCGCGCGTAACGAGATACCGAATTCGACCCGAACCGCCAGGCCCAGCACCTGGCGGTTTTTTTTCGCCGGGTGGGGACCGCGAAACCGCCAAGGACCTCACGATGGACGGAGCACGAACCATGCGTTACATGACCGACGATCTGCGGATCCGCGAGATCAAGGAACTCTCGCCGCCGGCGCACCTGATCCGCGAGTTTCCTTGCGAAGAAGCGGCATCGGTGACCGTCCACGAGAGCCGGCAGGCGATCCACGGCATCCTGCACGGCATGGATGACCGGCTGGTCGTCGTCATCGGCCCCTGCTCGATCCACGATCCGTCAGCAGCGCTCGACTATGCGCGCCGGTTGAAGACCGAGCGTGATCGCCTGGCAGGCGACCTCGAGATCGTGATGCGCGTCTATTTCGAGAAACCGCGCACCACGGTCGGATGGAAGGGGCTGATCAACGACCCGGACCTGGACGGCAGCTTTCGAATCAACCACGGCCTGCGCGTCGCGCGGGAGCTGTTAATGGAGATCAACGCAGCCGGCCTGCCCGCCGGCTGCGAGTATCTCGACATGATCACGCCGCAGTACATCGCAGATTTCGTCGCCTGGGGTGCGATCGGCGCACGCACCACTGAGAGCCAGGTCCATCGCGAGCTCGCTTCCGGCCTCTCGTGCCCTGTGGGATTCAAGAACGGCACCGACGGCAACATCAAGATCGCCGCCGACGCGATCAAAGCAGCGCAGCAGCCGCATCACTTCCTGTCAGTCACCAAGGGCGGGCATTCGGCCATCGTCTCGACCAAGGGCAACGAGGACTGCCACATCATCCTGCGCGGCGGCAAGCAGCCGAACTTCGATGCCGCCAGCGTCGAGGCGGCCTGTGTCGAGCTCGGAAAGGCCGGGTTGGCGCAGCGGCTGATGATCGATGCCAGCCACGCCAACAGCCAGAAGAACCACGCGAACCAGGTCGCGGTCTGCACGGATATCGGCACGCAGCTGGCTGCCGCCGACACGCGCATTATCGGAGTGATGATCGAGAGCCATCTGGTTGGCGGCCGCCAGGACCTCGTGCCGGGCCGCCCGCTGACTTATGGGCAGTCGATCACCGATGCCTGTCTGGGCTGGGAAGAGAGCATCACGACACTGAACGGACTGGCCGACGCAGTCCGCCGCCGACGTCTGCAGGCCGCGACCGTCAAGTAGTGAAGTGAGCCCCGCCGGGCCGACTTCACTAGACAACCAGGTCGCGGTACGCGTGCCAGCTCGCGTGACCGAGCAGCGGGAAGATGATCAGAAGTCCGATCATCGCGGTGGCGAAACCGATCGTCGTCAGCACCGCGATCAGCACCGCCCAGACCAGCGTGGCGCCCGGATTGGTGACGCAGCACTTCAGGCTGGTCAGCATCGCGGTCACGACGTCGACGTCGCGATCGAGCAGCATCGGCGCAGTCACCAGCCCGAACACGAAAACGGTCATCGCGACCAGCGCGCCGGCGCCGAAGTAGACGACCAGCAACGCGATGTGGCGTCCTGAGAACAGGATCTCAGACGCCAGCGTTCTCAGGTCGCCGACCTCGCCGGTGAAGAACTGCGCGAAGATGATCGCGGCCATCCGCTCCCAGAAGATCAGCGCCAGCATCAGCACCAGTCCCCACAGTGCGATCGACTCGGTGTTGCGCCGCCACGCGAACACGGCCTCCGCGCCGTCGACCTTGCGTCCCTGCTCGATCTGCTGTGACAGCGCGTAAAACACGATCGCCACGAACGGCGCGACCAGCAGGAAGCCGCCGACGAGCGCCGGGACCAAGTAGGCCGAACGCCAGGCCACGACGAGCAAGGAGAAGCCGAACGCTGCGGCCCACGCCCCATAGAGCAGGCTCGGACCCGCGGACCGCTTGAGGTCCGCCCAGCCGCGTTCCAGCCAGACGACGGGTCTGCCCGGGTCGACCTTGCGCACCCGCTGGCCGCCCATGGCGTTATCGCGGTCAACCGCGTGATCCATTTTGGCCCTCCAGTTCAACTCTGCCCTGCCGAACGGTCATCATAACCATCGGCCGGACGTCGTGCGCGGTCGCCTACCGCCCCGCCAGCACGCACGTCCCTTGCTATAGGTCAGGCAGGATGGAAGCTTCTGCCCGATTACCTGCTGAATCGAAGGCACGCCCGATGACGGTCACCGGCGTGTTTCGCAACACGCAGCAAGTCGAGCGTGCCTACGAGGCCGCGGTGGCGCGCGGTTATGTGATGGGCGACGTCAACGTCGTGATGTCGGAGGAAACCCGGCATCGGCTGTATGCCGAACCGAACGCGGTCACCAGCGAGATCGGCAAGAAGTCCGCCGAGGGCGCGGAACTGGGTGGTCCGACCGGCGGACGCGTCGGAATTGCCATTTCGATCGTCGCTGCGGTGGGAGCGGCCTTGGTACTGCCCGGTCTGGGTCTCGTGGCTGCGGGTCCGATTGCGGTCGCGCTCGCCGGTGCCGGGGCGGCCGGACTGGCGGCTGCATTGATCAGCGCGCTGGCCGACTGGGGGCTTCCGGAAGAACGCCTGCGCGAGTACGAGCGCGCGATCGGCGATGGCGGCATCCTGATGGGAGTGCGGACACGTTCACCGGACGATGCGCGACAGATCGCAATGGCCTGGAAGGAAATCGGCGGTCAGCAGGTCCACAGCTAGCCGCGTTCCCGACTGCAACACGGATCAGTGCGGCTGAGGCGCCGGCGGCAGTACGACCGGTGCGAAGAAGGTCTCACGCGTGTCGAAGGTGTACTCGGCCTCGAACGCTCCGATGCCGAGCAGAACCAGCAGCAGCAGCGGCGGCACGACGATCGCGTAAACCAGCGCGAGTCGCTCCCACGCCATGTGCATGAAGATCGCGACGATCAGGCCGGCCTTCAGCAGCATGAAGGTGATGATCAGCGTCCACCGCAGCATCCCCTGCAAGTGAAAGTAGTCCACCATGTACGAGGCAATGCTGAGCACGAACAGCAGCGCCCAGATCTTGAAATAAACACCGAGCGGGTGTTGCTGGCCGTGGGCCTGCGCCTGTGCCGGCGCGTGGGCGCCATCGTCGTGATGTCCGGTTGCATGTGACACGTGTTGCTCCCCGTGACGGATCGGCCTACCAGAGATAGAAGAACGCGAAGATGAACACCCAAACCAGATCGACGAAGTGCCAGTACAGACCCATCGTCTCGACGATCTCGTAGTTTCCACGTCGGCCGGTCATGAAGCCCGGTCGCTGATGGTCGAGGTCGCCGCGCCGGACTTTGGTTGCGACGATGATCAAAAAGATCACGCCGATCGTGACGTGCGTGCCGTGGAAGCCGGTGATCATGAAAAACGCCGAGCCGAACTGCGCCGCGCCCCACGGATTGCCCCACGGGCGAACGCCTTCGAGGATCAGCTTCGTCCACTCGAACGCCTGCATGCCGACGAAGGTCGCGCCGAGCACCGCGGTCGCCAGCAGCAGCCAGAACGTTGTCGTGCGGTCCTTGCGATAGCCGTAATTGACGGCCAGCGCCATCGTTCCGCTGCTGCTGATCAGCACGAAAGTCATGATGGCAATCAGCAGCAGCGGCACGTTCTGGCCGAAGATCTGCAGCGAAAAGACTTCGCTCGGGTTCGGCCACGGCACCGTCGTCGAACCCCGCACCGTCATGTAGGCGATCAGGAAGCTGCCGAAAATGAACGTGTCGCTGACGAGGAAGATCCACATCATCGGCTTGCCCCACGGGACGCCCTTGAACGCCCGCTGGTCCGACGAGAAATCCGCGACGACGCTCTGCAGGCCCTTGCCCGGCTCCAGTACATCGGCCGTGCCGGCCGCTTGGTGAGGCGCCATCGGTTTCGATCCCCCTATCGAGGTCAGGACAGTTGCATTACAGCGAGAGCGTCGGCGAGCAAACCGCCAGCCCCAGGTAATTCGACACCAGCACTGCGAACAGCACTACCCAGATCACCAGCAGGAAATGCCAGTAAATCGCGCACAGTTCGACGCCGAGCCGGATCCGCGCCGGATCGGCCCCGCCGAAGGCCCGCACCGACGAGCGTCCCCACGCCACCAGACCACCGAGGACATGCACGCCGTGCACCGCAGTCAGCAGGTAGAAAAACGCGGTGGCGGCACTGGTCGCCATGAAGTACCCGGCGTCCGCCAGTTGCCGCCAGACAACGAGTTGTCCAATCAGGAAGGCGGTGGTCAGCGCACCGCTGACCACCAGCCCTTTGCGCACGCGATCGATGTCACCGCGGCGCGCTGCGAACGCGGTCCACTCCATTGCCAAGCTGGCGACAACGAGGACTGCCGTGTTGGCAATCAGCAGGCGTGGCTGGGGAAGCGGATTCCAGTCCAGAAAGTTGAGGCGCATCGCGTACGCGCCGATGAACAGCGCGAACAGCGAAGTCGCCACGCAGAGGAACACCCACAGCGCCGTCTTCGCCGCCGGCCGTTCGAGCGCCGCGGCGTGCACATCGTGTACCGCGAGTTGCGCCTGCCAGGGCTGCACGTTGATCGTCTGGCGAAACAGCCACCAGACGATCGCGCCCATTAACAGCGCGAGGAAGCTCAACGTAAAGGTCACGCGTCGTCCCGGTACGACTTGATCCACTTGCCGGCGGCCACTTCATTCGGCGCGACGTTCTGCGGAATGAAGTCCTCCTTGACGCCCGGCACGCTGTAGTCGTAGGCCCAGCGATAGACAACCGGCAGTTCCTTGCCGAAATTGCCGTGGGTCGGCGGCGTCTCGGGAGTCTGCCATTCGAGCGTTGTCGCGTCCCAGGGGTTGCCGCCGGCAGGCTTGCCCCAGAAGTAGCTTGAGATCAGGTTGTAGAGGAACAGGATCTGCGCCGCGCCGACCACCAGCGCGGCGACCGTAATCGCGACGTTCAGGTCATGGGCGGACTCAGGAATGAAGTTGGTTCCCTGGATCGCGTAGTAGCGGCGCGGCACGCCCATGAAGCCCAGGTAGTGCATCGGGTAGTAGATCGCATAACTGCCGACAAAGGTGATCCAGAAGTGGATCTTGCCCATTGTGTCATCGAGCATGCGCCCGGTGATCTTCGGGTACCAATGGTAGATCGCCCCGAACACGACGAGGATCGGCGCGATCGCCATCACCATGTGGAAGTGCGCCACCACGAACATCGTGTCCGACAGCGGCAGGTCGATCGTGACGTTGCCGAGGAACAGGCCCGTCAGCCCGCCGTTGATGAAGGTGAAGATGAATCCGATCGCGAACAGCATCGGCACGTTGAGGCGGATATTGCCGCGCCAGAGTGTCAGCACCCAGTTATAGACCTTGATCGCGGTCGGGATTGCGATGATCAGCGTCGTCGTCGCGAAGAAGAACCCGAAGTACGGGTTCATGCCGCTGACGTACATGTGGTGCGCCCACACGATGAAGGACAGGCCGCCGATGATCAGGATCGCCCACACCATCATGCGGTAGCCGAAGATATTTTTGCGTGCGTGCACGCTGATCAGATCGGAGACGATGCCGAACGCCGGCAGCGCGACGATGTAGACCTCGGGGTGACCGAAGAACCAGAACAGGTGCTGGAACAGCACTGGGCTGCCGCCCTGGTAGGCGAGCTGCTGGCCCCTCGACACCATGGCCGGCATGAAGAAGCTGGTCCCAAGCGTCAGGTCGAGTGTCATCATGATGGCGCTGACGAACAGCGCCGGAAACGCCAGCAGCGCCAGGATCGTCGCCATGAAGATGCCCCAGATCGTCAGCGGCAGACGCATCATCGTCATGCCGCGCGTGCGCGCCTGCAGCACGGTCACGACGTAGTTGAGCCCACCCATCGTGAAGCCGATGATGAAGAAGGCGAGCGACACCAGCATCAGGATGATTCCCCAGCTTGCTCCCGGCGTGCCGTCGAGGATCGCCTGCGGCGGATAGAGCGTCCACCCGGCGCCGGTCGGGCCGCCGGTGACGAAGAAGCTCGCCACCAGCAGCAACACCGCAAACAGATAGACCCAGTAGCTCAGCATGTTGACGTACGGGAACACCATGTCGCGCGCGCCGACCATCAGCGGGATCAGGTAATTGCCGAAGCCGCCGAGAAACAGCGCCGTCAGCAGGTAGATCACCATGATCATCCCGTGCATGCTGACGAACTGCAGGTAGTTGCTCGGATTGATGAAGGAAAACTCGTTGGGCCACGCCAGCTGCAGCCGCATCAGCCACGAAAACACCAGCGCCACCAGGCCGATGCCGATAGCCGTGATCGCGTACTGGATCGCGATGACCTTCGCGTCCTGGCTCCAGACGTAGCGCCCGATCCACGTCTTCGGGTGGTAAAGCTCGACCTCGCCGACCTCGGCGGGCGGTGCGTAATCCGAAGCATCATGTGCAACGTGGCTCGACATGGGTCGTCCTATCTCAATCTAGTTCCAGCGTACTCGGTGTCCGCCGGCGGGTGCCTCGCCGGGTCGAAGGCGATGCCTATTTCTTCACGCCGCCGGGCGCGGGCGCCGCGCCCGGTAGCGTATCGATGTAAGCGATCAGATCGCGGATCGACTGGTCGTCCTTGAGCGTCCCGGCAAACAGCGCCATCTGCGATCCGTAATTATCCTGCGGATGGCCGCCGCGCACGCCGTCGCGGAAATTCTTCAGCTGGGTGTAAAGGTACCAGTCGCTCATGCCCCTTAGCCGCGGCGCGTTGGTGGCCTGGATGCCGCCGGCGTCTGCTCCGTGGCAGGCGGCGCAGGTGACGAAGCGATGCTCGCCGTCGCGCGGATTGCCCTTGAGTGTGACGGGCGCCGGCTGGTCGGGCAAGGTCCGTATGTAGGCGACGACATTGTCGAGCGCGGCGGCGTCGGCCAGCGTCGCGGCCATCGGAGCCATCGTCTGGCCGAACGCGTCCTTTGGGTTGCTTCCGCGTATACCGTGCTTGAAGTTCGAGATCTGCCGTTTCAGGTACCAGCCGGACAGCCCCGCCAGCTTCGGTGCGTTGACTGCCTGGTTGCCTTCGCCTTGCGCGCCGTGGCACGCCGCACACACCGCATAGAGCGCCTGCCCGGCCGCCGCATCCGCCGGGGCCGCGGCCGCGGTCTGCGCGTAGGTCGGCTGCTGGGCCAGCCACTCCTGGAACGCGCCCTCCGCCTCGACGACCATCTTGCCGCGCATCGCGAAGTGGCCGATTCCGCACAGCTCTTCGCACAGCAGGTCGAAGGTCCCGAGGCGGGTCGGCGTGAACCAGATGTGCGTCACCAGGCCGGGCACGAGGTCCATTTTGACGCGGATCTGCGCAATCGAGAAGTTGTGCAGGACATCGTTCGAACGCAACAGCACCTTGACTGTCTGGCCGATGGGCAGATGCACTTCCGGACTGTCGACGAGGATATCGTCGCGGCCGTCGGGGTCACTGGGCACGATGCCGAACGGATTGCTCTCCGTGATATTTCGGGCACTGACGGTGCCCAGCTTGCCGTCCTTGCCGGGAAACCGGTACTTCCAGTTCCACTGCTGGGCGACCGCCTCGACGACCGCAGCGTCTTTCGGCACCTCGATGAACTTTGCCCAGACGAAAAGCCCTGGCGCAAGCATCGCTGCGACGCCGACCGCAGTGACCGTCAGCAGCCACCACTCGAGCTTCTTGTTCTCGGGTTCGTACTGTGCGCGTTGCCCGGGATGATGCCGGTAGCGATGGATTGCGAGCGCCATGAACGAGTTGATGGCGACGAACACAATGCCGGTGACCCAGAACGTGACCGTGATGGTGTCGTCGATCGCGCCCCAGTTGGAGGCAATCTGCGTGAAGTACCAGGGACTCACGAAATGGAACAGCAGCGATCCGGCGATCAGCACGACCAAGACGATTGCTACGCCCATTGCGGTACCCTGGTTGTTGAAACTGGAATGCGCGAACTCGCGGCCGCAGGAACCATAAAGAAAAAACTCTGTCCTGCAAACCCCCGCCTAGCGCGCGGCGCGGCGAATCATACGTGATGCGTTGCGGCGCCCCCACGCGGCACCTCGTCCGCAAGCCGCATGTATGATCGCCTCGCTTGCATCGAGCGTTCGGGCTGTATGGACAGTTGGCCTTCGGCGCCGAGTCGTTCATCGGCCGCACACGACTCCGTTTCCGGTCGACACATCGGCCGGATCTCAGCGTCGTCATCGGACCTACCCGGTGTGCGCAAGCCATCGAACCGCTGCCACCCGCGTCGGTTCCAGTCGCTCGATAAGGAGACGGTATGAAGCGGCGTCTATACGTGGTGCTGCCCGACCTCGCTAGCGCGATCGAGACGGCCAACGACCTGCTGATGGCCCGCATCGAGGACCGCCACATGCACTTCCTCGGCAAGCGCGGGATGTCGATGGGCGCGCTGCACGAGGCGAGCGTGCTGCAGAAATCCGATGTTCGGCATGCGCTGTTTCTCGGCTGCGGGCTCGGCGCACTGGGCGGCATGCTGCTCGGCGTCTACCTGAAGCTCAATCCGATCGGCGACATCGTGTTCGGCGCGGGCACCTTTCTGCTGGCGACCCTCGGCGGCACGGCATTCGGCGCATGGACATCGACGCTGATCGGCCTGTCGACGCCGAATACCGAACTCGCGCGCTTCGAAGCGGAGATCGAAGCCGGCAAGATCCTGCTGATGGTCGACGTGCCCGTGGCGCGCGTCGAGGAGATCGAGGAAATGGTCGCGCGCCGCCATCCTGAGGCGGTCGACAAAGGCGTCGAACCTTCGATGCCGGCTTTTCCCTGAGCCACGGACCAATCCGCCCGCGCGCCGCGCGCTTCCGTTCATCGAGCATGCGCTGGACTGAACTTGCGTCTTGTTGAAGGCGCGGCCGGCCGTTTTGCTCTTTGTGACACCGTGCTGTTTTCGCTCGGGGAAACAGCTGCTGCGGCTGCCGTTCGTCGGCCTGCCATTGACGGCGTCGGCGGTTCCTATCAAAGTGATATCACTTTGATAGGAGGGGCAAATGCAACCGATGCAGCCGGTGCCGCGTACGAAGGAAATCCAGCGCAGCACCTCGAGCGGTTACACATGGATAGTCGTCGGTCTCGCGCTCGTCGCGGCGGGCATTTTCATGGTCGTGCGCCCGATGGGTCTCGCCGGCCTCGCGATCGGGATCGCGGCGATCCTCGCTGGCGCGTTCGTGTTCGCGGGCTTGTACATGCTGCAGCCGAACGAGGCGGCCATTCTGCTGCTGTTCGGCGAGTATGTCGGCACCGATCGCACCGAGGGCCTGCGCTGGGCCAATCCGTTCTATCGCAAGCAGAAGATCAGCCTGCGCGCTCACAACTTCGCGAGCGAACGGCTGAAAGTGAACGACAAGCGCGGCAACCCGATCGAGATCGCCGCCGCCATCGTCTGGCGCGTGCGCAACACCGCGCAGGCCGTCTTCGATGTCGAGGATTATGCCGAGTACGTTCCGGTGCAGGCCGAGGCGGCGATCCGGCACCTCGCGTCGAGCTACGCATACGACGAAGGTGAAACCGAGGGTTCGGACGAGCCCACGCTGCGCGCCAGCCAGGACCGGGTGGCGCAGGCGCTGATCCGAGAGCTCACCGACCGCTTCGACCAGGCCGGGATCATCGTCGAGGACGCCAAGCTGACGCACCTCGCCTATGCGCCCGAGATCGCGCAGGTAATGCTGCGGCGACAACAAGCGGAGGCGATCATCGCCGCTCGCTCAAAGATCGTGCTGGGCGCCGTGAGCATGGTCGAGATGGCGCTGAACGGACTCTCGGAGCGCGGCATCGTCAACCTGGACGATGAACGCCGGGCGGCCATGGTCAGCAACCTGCTGGTGGTGTTGTGCGCGGAATCCGAAGCGCAGCCGGTCATCAACACCGGCACGCTGTACCAATAGGTCCGCTGGGATGAACCCGGCGCTGTGGCTGGTGCTGATCCTCGCCGGCACGCTGCTGATGATCCTTGGGGTGGTGTCGGCGGTGTTCGGCTGGCTGCCGCTGTGGCCGGCGGTCGTTCTGGCAATCGCCGGCGCCGCGATCGAGACTCCAGCCGCGCTGGCCTTCGCACGCAGCCGCAAGCCGGCGGCGGGCCATGGACCGCGGCCATGACGCGACCAAGCTACGAACACACGCAGCCCGGCTGGCCGATGCGGGTTTCCTTCGCCGTCGCGGCGGTCGGCATGCTTACGCTCTCGGCGCTGCCGCTGCCGGGCACCGGGCGTGGGGCGTCGTGGGCGCTGCTCGCGGGCGCCGCGCTGGCGATCGTGGTCGGATGGTCGTTTTCATCGCTGACAGTGCGCGTCGGCGCCGACGAACTGAACCTTCATTTCGGATTCGGATGGCCGCGCAAGGCCATACCGCTGGCCGATATCGCCTCAGTGGAGCTGACGCGCACCCGCTTCTGGGATGGCTGGGGCGTGCACCGGACGCGCCGCGGTTGGCTGTACAACGTCGGCGGCTACGACGCGGTCGTCCTCAGCAGGCGCGACGGCACGGCCCTGCTGGTCGGCAGCGACGATGCGCCCCGGCTCAAGTCCGCGATTGAACGAGCGCGCGAACATCGCTGACCGTGGCGGCCACCGACAAGAAATCTTTCCTGCTGCGGATCGATCCGCGGCTGTGGGACGAGCTCGAGCGGCTCGCGGCCGCCGAGCTGCGGTCGGTCAACGCGCAGATCGAGTTTCTGCTGCGCGAGGCACTCGAGCGCCGCGGCCTCCGCATCAACGATGCAGCCCGCCGCAACAAGGCCGGGCGCTAGCCGGGGCTTACCTCGTGCCGTTGACTTCGGCGTAGAACGCGTCGCTGTTGGGCTTGCGTCCCAGGAAGGCTTCGACCAGGGTGCCAGGGTGCCGCTGACCACCCGAGGAGAGAATCGTCTCACGGTAACGCTGGCCGACCGACGGATTCATCAGCTTGCCGTCAAATGCCGACAGCATGTCGAGGGCCAGGACCTGCGACCACATGTAGCCGTAGTAGCCGGCCGAATAGCCGCCGAGCAGATGGCCGAAGCGCGCCGGAAACAGCGACCCTTCGACATAGCCGAGCGGATCGGCGTTTTCAATGGCGATCCACGGCGGCATCGGCGCGCCGGGCTTGCCGGTGTGCAGACGCATGTCGAATAGCGCCAACTCTTCCTGCCGGGCAAAGTAGTTCCCTAGCCCAAACTTGCGTGCGGCGTCGAGTTGCGCGATCTGCTCCTTCGTCAGACGCGGGCAGGCCGGGCAGACTGTCGCGAACAATGCCAGCGGCTCCTCGCGGCGCGCCCATTCTTCGAACATCTGCGACGGCGCCTCGACAAAGTCGCGCTTGACTGAGGTGCCCGACTGGTCAACGTAACGCGTCTTCGACAGCACTCCATGCAGTACGTGACCGTATTCGTGTAGCAGCGTCTCGAGTTCGTCGTGGTTGAGCCCCTTCGCGTTCAGGTTGGCCACCAGCACCGAGATCGGCGTGCGTTTCGCCAGCGTCGAGACACCGCGCACCCCGAAAGCGGCCGCGTGGTTGTACTTGCCGTCGCGCGGGAACAGATCCAGGTAGATACCGCCGACGAACACACCGCGCTTGCCGTCGGGCGTGCGCTCATAGACGTCGTAGTAGCGCACGTCCTTGTGCCAGCGCGGCACGTCGCGCGCGACGAAATCCACCGAGTAGAGCTTGCTGGCGAGCAGCATCGCGTACTGCACGCTCGGCTCGGTCGGGAAATAGGCGCGCAGCGCCTCCTGGTCGACGCTGTAGCGGGCCTTGCGCACGCGCTCCTTCAGAAATTCGACATCCCAGCGATTAAGTCGAGTTTCAGCGAGAGGTGTGCCGTCGAGCTTCACCTTCTCGGCGCGTAGTTCAGCAAACTCCTTCGCCTGCAGCGGGTCAGCCGCCTCCTTGACCTTGCCGAGGAAGTCGTAGACCGCGGCTGGAGTCTGGGCCATCCGGCGCTTCAGCGTGTAGGTAGCGAAGTCGGGCTGACCGTGCAGTCCGGCCAGCTCGTAGCGCAGGGCCAGTGCCTGTTCGAGGATCTTCAGGTTCTGCTCGCCACCTTGGCGGTTCTTCGCCATCCAGACACGCTTGCGCGCCGCGGCGTTGGTGGCCAACTCAAGGAACGGCACGTACGTGGGGTAGTCCAGCCCGAGCACGAGGTTGCCCTGGTCGTCGCGCTTGCGCGCAGCGATCCAGGATTCCGGCATTCCGGCCGCCTCGGCCGGAGTGATCGTCACGGTGGTGCCGTCTTCGTTGATGTTCTTCTGGAAGTCGAGCCCGAGTCGCTCGAGCTCGTCGATGATTTCCTTGGCGCGCTTGCGCTTGTCGACCGGCAGCGTGGCCCCGCCATCTTCGAATTTTTCGAATAGGTCCTGCTGGTAAACGCTATCCGTCAGGTCCCTGGGCTTCAGCGCCATGACGCGCTGATAAAGCACCTCGCTCTGGTAGACCTCGGACTCAAACGGCAGCAGCTTCTCCAGGCATTTCTGTGCCGCATCGCGCGTCGTCTTGTCGGCCGCAACGTTCTGCAACAGGTACACCGGGTTGGCGAAGTCGGCAAAGCGGATCGAGATCGCGTTCAATTCAGCCAGAACGTTGCCTGCGCCCTTACGCGTTTCCATCGCCTTCTGCATCTTGCGCACGGCGGCTAGTTCGCCGTCGCAACGCGCGCTGATCTCGGCGGCGGAGTACACCGGTATCAGCGGACGGGTGGGCTGCGCCGCCTGTAGCGGCAATGCGCCGGCGGCCAGCAGGATCGCTGCAGCAGCACGCCAAGGTTCGAATCGCATGTGTGTTCCTACCATCGCTTTGGGAGCGCAACGCGCGCGAAGCGCGCGAGCTTACGTGCCGGCCGGGACTCCGTCGGTCATCCTGCGACGGAATGCAGGCGCAGGCGACGAAAAGCGACTTCGTCCGACGAATCGGTCTAGAGGATGGATTCTAGTTACCGCTTCTTCTCGTGCTTCCACAGCACGTCGGCCCCACCGGCATGGCGGTTCAGCACCCGCGCGAGCACGAACAGCAGGTCCGACAAGCGGTTCAGATACTGCCGCGGCTCGGTATTCACCGTTTCGCTGGCCGCGAGCGCAACCACCGCTCGTTCGGCGCGGCGGCACACGGTGCGGCTGATGTGTGCCAGCGCGGCCGCGCGCGAGCCGCCCGGCAGCACGAATTCCGCGAGTTTCGGCAGGTCGGCGTTGTAGTGCTCGAGCTGCGCATCGAGCCGCGCGACGTGCGCTTCCTTGATCAGCGAGTAACCCGGAATGCTGAGTTCCCCGCCCAGATCGAAAAGGTGGTGCTGGATGTCGATCAAGTCGGCCCGCAACGAGTCCGGCATCGGCTCGGTCAGAAGTACGCCGATCGACGAATTCAGTTCATCGACGTCTCCCATCGCTGCGACCCGCAGCGCATCCTTCCGGGTCCGTGTCCCGTCACCCAGTCCGGTGGTGCCGTCGTCGCCGGTGCGCGTCGCGATCTTGGTCAGCCGCTTTCCCATTTGCCCGCTCGTCCGTTGGCCCTATCGAATCACCGGAGTATGGTGGGCTTCTGCGCCCCGCCGGAGAAGGATTATGAACGCGCCCGTATCGCATGCGCCGCTGCCAGCGGCCCTCGTGACTGCGCTGTCCGAACGCTTCGCGGGCCGCTTTTCCGCCGCACAGTCGGTACGCGACCATCACGGTCGCGATGAATCCCCCTATCCGCCGATGCCGCCCGACGCGGTGATATTCGCCGAGACCAGCGAGGAGGTAGCCGAGATCGTCAGGCTCGCATCCGCCCATCGCGTTCCCGTCATCCCCTACGGTGTCGGTTCGTCGATCGAAGGGCATCTGCTGGCACTGCACGGCGGCATCAGCGTTGACCTGTCGCGGATGAATGCGGTGCTGGCCGTCAACGCCGATGATCTGACCGTGACGGTGCAGGCCGGCATCACGCGCAAGCAGCTGAACGCCGCGATCAGGGACACCGGGCTGTTCTTTCCGATCGATCCGGGCGCCGACGCGACGATCGGCGGCATGGCCGCAACCCGCGCCTCCGGCACCAATGCGGTCCGCTACGGCACGATGCGCGAGAACGTGCTGGCGCTGACCGTTGTGACCGCCGAGGGCAAGATCATCCGGACCGCGCGACGCGCGAAGAAGAGTTCGGCCGGCTACGACCTGACCCGCATCTTCGTCGGCAGCGAAGGCACGCTCGGTGTCATCACCGAAGTCACGCTGAAACTGTATCCGCAGCCCGAAGCGATTTCTGCCGCGACCTGCTCGTTTCCGAGCGTCGAGGCTGCGGTGAAGACGACGATCGCGACGATCCAGTTGGGCGTGCCGATCGCGCGTTGCGAGTTGCTGGACGCGCTGACCGTGCGGGCGGTGAACCAGCGCGACAAACTCGGCCTGCCCGAGTTGCCGATGCTGTTGTTCGAGTTCCACGGCTCGCCCGCCAGCGTGCGCGAACAGGCCGAAACGGTCGAGACGATCGCGGCCGAACAAGGCGCACAGGGCTTCCGCTGGGCCACGCAGCCGGAGGACCGGACTCGACTGTGGGAGGCGCGGCACAACGCGTACTTCGCCTGCCTGCAGCTGAAGCCCGGCTGTCGCAGCTTCACGACCGATGTCTGCGTTCCGATTTCGCGGCTGGCCGAATGCATCACCGCGACCATCGCAGATATCCAGCAGAGCTTCCTGCCTGCGCCCATCCTGGGCCATGTCGGCGACGGCAATTTCCATTGCGCGATCCTGGCCAACGCAGAAGATCCGCGCGAAGTCGAAGAGGCCGAGCGGCTGAACACGCTGATCGTCGAGCGCGCGATCGCGATGGACGGGACCTGCACTGGCGAACACGGCGTCGGGATGCACAAGATGGACTTCCTCGACGAGGAGCACGGCGCCGACGTGCTCGATCTGATGGCGCGACTGAAGCGCGCGTTCGACCCGCTGAACATCCTGAATCCGGGCAAGGTTGTGCGGGTCTGAGCCGCGTCGTCGAGCAGTCCGAGGCGGGCGCGCCGACCGCCGGTCGCCTCATGGCCGCCGCAGGCTAGGCAATTGCGCTGATTGACAGGGTTCGCAGCCACTTTCGATCGCCTGCACGTCAGCGAAATCCGAGTACAAATGCGTTGAATGGCGGGCGGACCCCCGGCGCCGCGGGTTACGGCGCACCGGAACTTGATTGATATCCGGACTTGATATCCGCACCTGGCCCGCCAATGACTCCCCTTAACGCCCGGACGCCGCACGGCCGCTTGCTCGCAGCCGCGTGTGCCGTCGTCACGCTGGCACTTGGGGTGTCGCTCGCACCGTCGCGCGCCGACGAGATCTCCGACGAAGCTGCGCCCCCCGAAGTTGCCAGCGCTACGGCTGCCTACGCGACGCTCGAATTCGAGTGGACCGATAGCGCGCGCAGTCGCGCTGTGCCGGTGCGCCTCTATCTGCCCAGTGCTGCGACCGCATCCCGCGTCCCACTTGTCGTCTTCTCGCACGGCATCGGCGGCTCCAGACGTGGCTACAGCTATCTCGGCAGGCATTTCGCCGCCAACGGGATCGCCAGCCTGCATGTGCAGCATGTCGGCAGCGATCGTTCGCTGTGGGGCGGCAATCTTTTCACACTGCTCACGCGCCTGCATTCGGCCGCGCAGGAACGCGAGGCGGTCGATCGTGCCGCCGACCTGCGCTTCGCGCTGGACACACTGTTGGCCGGGGAACTCGGCAGCCGCGTCGATCGCTCGCAGCTCGTCGTGGCCGGACATTCCTACGGCGCTAATACCGCACTGCTGGCCGCCGGAGCGCGGGTCGAACGCAAGGGTCGAACGCTCGATTTCCGCGACCCGCGCTACATCGCCGCCATCCTGATTTCGGCACCGCCCTTCTACGGCGAGACCGATCTCGCGAAGATCTTGACCCATGTGACGGTGCCAACGCTGCACATCACCGCCACCGAGGATGAGATCCAGATTCCCGGTTACTACTCGGGCGCGGACGACCGGCTCGCGGTGTTCGACGCGATCGGCAGCACCCGCAAGACGCTGGCGGTTTTCACCGGCGGTTCGCACAGCATGTTCACCGATCGCACCGCCACCGGCGGCGCGCAACTGAACGCACAGGTCAAGGCCGCGACGCGCGAGCTCTCGTCGGCGTTTCTCGTTCAGGTCTTCGGCGGCGCGGCCGAGGCACTGGACCGCTGGACCGAGCGCTATCGGCCGATCGTGGCGCGCTACAGCACGCAACCGTTGCGCTGAAGCGTCTTGTTCAGCGGATCGCCGCGGGTCGCTCGATGCGACCCGCCGGCAGCACGGCCCATTGCACCGGTCCCGGATGCGGGCCCTCGAGCCAGTCGCGTGCATCGGCGTTGCGCAACAGCTCCGATTCAAAGAACGCGCTGACCGAGAAGATCAACGCGACGCGGGCGAGCTGCTCGTTGCGCGCGCCGGCGCTGCCCTGACGCGGCGCACCGAACATCGCGTCGGGTCCACCGGCACTTTGCATCGTTACGGTCGGACCGCCTTTCTGCGGTCGACCGCCCGGCGTGGGATCCTGATTGATGATCGGCGGCAAAGCGCGCGGCTCCGTGGTCGAAGGCGCGGCGACCACAAGCGCCTGCATCGACGTCAGCGCGGCCGCCGGCAACCGGACTTCGACGACGCGCGCGCCGGTCAGCGCATCGACCATCGCGCGACGCTGCTGGGCCGTCATCCCCAACCCGTTCGGGTCGGTTTCGGTCTGGCCATAGGCGATCAGAACCGGAGTGCTGATACCGCCGTAGCGCTGGTGCATCGCCGGGCCTTCGAAGCCGACGTACGGTGCGATCAGCACAGCGGCCGCGATGCGCCGTTCCCCGACCACAGCGGAGTCCCGCGCCATCTTCTCGCCGAGCAACAGCTGCACCGTCTGCGCACCGAGTCCGATGCCGATGATGCCGATGCGCTGCTTCGCGTCGGCCGGGAGCCAAGACGGAGGCTGCCGCGCGAGGCTATCGAGCACGAAGCGCACGTCGTCGGCCCGATCCGTTACTTCGGTGGTCGAGTACATCCGGCGCGCGGCGAGCTTGAAATCGGCGCGGCGCGCTTCGGGCGATTGCCACACGGCGGCGTCGTTCCCCGGGTGCCCGACCGTCAACACCGCAAATCCGGCCTCGACCAGGGTGTCGACCAGCGCGGGCGGCGCCGAAGTGCCCTGCGCCAGTCCGGGCAGGATCAAGAGCAGCGCGCGGGCGCCGTCTCGGGGTGCGGTCCACTGCGCAACGATCGCGCGATCGCGGCCGGTATCGGTCCAGCGTTCAATGCCAGTGATGTTCGGCACCGATCCGGCATCCCGCCAGGGCACCGGCGGCAGCGGCAGCGGCACCGGAGCGACGCTCACATGGACTTGCGGCGGCGGCGCTGCGGGCGCCGAGCAAGCGCCCAGCGCCAGCGCGGCGAGTCCCAGGGCCATTGCGCGGCACAACGATGTGATGCGAACCGTCTGCTGTCCCCTATGCTTCATTGATCTCTCTATTCCGCACACGAACCTTGCCGTGATGTTGCCACGGGCGAAGTTTCGCATCTGCGCCAACGCCCTGCCGCCGCCGGGGTTTGTCCGAGCGTGCCTCGCGCCTCGCTGCACGTGATACCGTGACGAGAATGAATGCCCCGGCCGACCTCAGCCACCCGCCGGCACAGATGTTGGCGGACCAAATCCCGCTCGATGGCGCTGGCGCGGTTGATGTCGAGCGCCAGCGCACCGTGGTGGCGCGGCTGCGGACTTTCCTGCCCGAGCACTGCGTGCTGTGGCGCGAGGAGGACACGCATCCCTACGAGTGCGATGGGCTGACGCTCTATCGGCAGCTGCCGATGGTCGTCGCGCTACCCGAAACGGAAGACGAAATCGCGCGCATCCTGCGCACCTGCTGCGAACTCGGCGTGCCCGTTGTCCCGCGCGGCGCAGGCACCGGGCTCTCGGGCGGCGCGCTGCCGCACGGACGCGGCGTGCTGCTGTCGCTCGCCAAGCTGAACCGCATCCTGAAGATCGACGCGCTGGCCCGCACGGCGACGGTAGAGCCGGGCGTGCGCAATGCGGCCGTTTCGGAAGCCGTCGCTTCGCTCGGGCTTTACTACGCGCCCGATCCGTCGAGCCAGATCGCCTGCACGATCGGCGGCAACATCGCCGAGAACGCCGGCGGCGTGCACTGCCTCAAATACGGACTGACGTTGCACAACGTGCTGCGCGTGCGCGGCGTGACGATCGAAGGCGACCTTGTCGAGATCGGCTCGGAGGCGCCCGATGCGGCGGGCTACGACCTGCTGCCGCTGGTGGTCGGTTCCGAGGGGCTGCTGCTGGTGCTGACCGAAGCGACGCTGAAGCTGGTGCCGAAACCGCTGAAGCAGCAGGTCATCATGGCGTCGTTCGACGACGTCGAAAAAGGTGGTGACGCGGTCGCCGCGGTGATTGCAGCGGGCATCATCCCAGCCGGCATGGAGATGATGGACAAGCCGGCCATAGCCGCGGTCGAACCCTTCGTCAAGGCCGGCTACGACCTCGAAGCGGCGACGATCCTGCTGGTCGAGTCCGACGGCACGCCGGAGGAAGTCGCCGAAGAGATCGATCGCATGAAGGCGATCCTCGACGGCAGCGGCGCCACGCAACTGACGGTTTCGCAGTCCGAGGCGGAACGACTGCGCTTCTGGGCCGGACGCAAGGCTGCGTTCCCGGCAATTGGTCGGATCTCGCCGGACTACTACTGCATGGATGGCACGATTCCGCGCAAGCGCCTCGGCGAGATGCTGAAGGCGATCGCCGCGATGGAACGCAAATACGACCTGCGCTGCGCCAACGTGTTTCACGCCGGCGACGGCAACCTCCATCCGCTGATCATGTTCGACGCAAACGATCCGGATTCGGTCGTGCGCGCCGAGCAGTTCGGCTTCGAGATCCTTGAACTGTCGATCGCGGTCGGCGGCACGGTCACCGGCGAACACGGAGTCGGCGTCGAGAAGATCCATCAACTGTGTCTGCAGTTCGACACGCCGACGCTGCAGGCTTTCCACGCTATCAAGCGCGCCTTCGATCCGCCCGGACTGCTGAATCCCGGCAAGGCGGTGCCAACGCTGAATCGCTGCGCCGAGTACGGCAAGATGCACGTGCACGGTGGATTGCTCAAGTTCCCCGAGCTGCCACGGTTCTGATCGCCGATGACGAGTGACCACGAGCCGGCAGCACTGACGCGGCTGCGTGAACGCGTACGATCTGCGGCCGCCGATCACGCTGCTCTTCGCATCCGCGCCGGCGGTACCAAGGATTTCTACGGCAATCCTTGCGACGGCGCGCTGCTCGACCCGCGCGAGCTCGCCGGGATCGTCGACTACGAGCCCACCGAACTGGTCGTGACAGTGCGGAGCGGGACGCCGCTGGCAGAACTCGAAAACGTGCTGGCCGAGCGTAACCAGATGCTGGCGTTCGAGCCGCCTCACTATGGCGCTGGCGCGACCGTCGGTGGCACGGTCGCAGCGGGTCTTGCGGGTCCGCGCCGCGTGGCGGCTGGAGCCATTCGCGATTTCGTGCTCGGCGCCCGTCTGCTCGACGGGCGCGGCGAGCTGCTGACGTTCGGCGGACGCGTGATGAAAAACGTTGCGGGCTACGACATGGCGCGCGTGCTTGCCGGTTCGCTGGGAACGCTGGGCGTCATTACCGATGTTTCGATCAAGCTGCTCCCTCGGCCGATCGTCGAGTGCACCTTGCGCTTCGAGCTCACCGAAGCCGCGGCCATTGCACGCCTGAACGAATGGGGCGGCAAGCCGCTGCCGATCTCGGGCAGCATGTGGTTCGACGGCGCACTCCATGTTCGACTATCCGGCGCGAACGCCGCAGTGACGGCAGCCCGCTCACGACTCGGCGGCGATCTGGTCGACGAGCCTCAGCGTTGGGCCGACCTGCGCGAGCAGCGACATCCGTTCTTCCGCGTCGGCGGCAACGAGTCGCTATGGCGGCTGGCCGTTCCGCCCACGACGCCGCCGCTGGCGCTTGGACCGACGCTGATCGAATGGAACGGCGGCCAGCGCTGGTTGCGTGGCCAACTGGATGCGCAGCGAGTGCGCGCGGCGGCCGCGGCGGTGCGTGGACACGCCACACGGTTCCGCGGTGGTGATCGGAAGGATCAGGTATTTCATCCGCTCGAGCCGGTGTTGGCGCGCTTGCATCAGCGGCTGAAGGCCGAATTCGATCCATCCGGCATCTTCAATCCGGGGCGGTTCCACTAGTTATGCAAACGCGGCTGGCCGATTGGGTCCGGAACACTCCCGAGGGCGCGGAAGCCGACGCCATCCTGCGCAAATGCGTGCATTGCGGTTTCTGCACCGCGACCTGCCCGACCTACCAACTGCTCGGCGATGAACTCGACGGGCCGCGTGGCCGCATTTACTTGATGAAGCAGATGCTCGAGGGAGAGCCGGTCACCTCAAAGACCCAGCTGCATCTGGATCGCTGCCTGACCTGCCGCAACTGCGAGACGACCTGTCCGTCGGGTGTGCAATATGGGCGCCTGGTCGACATCGGCCGCAAGCTGGTCGACGAGCGCGTCACGCGGCCGATCGGGCAGCGTGTGATGCGTAGTGCATTGAGGGCGGGGCTCACCAGCGCGCTGTTCTCGCCGGCGATGAAGTTCGGACAGATGATGCGGCCTCTGCTGCCGGCGGGTCTGAAAGCCAAGGTGCCGTCCGCACAGGACGCCGGCGACTATCCCGCGCGCCATCACGCGCGTCGCATGATCCTGCTCGAAGGCTGCGTGCAGCCCGCGATGGCACCGAACATCAACACGGCGACCGCGCGCGTGATGGACGCGCTCGGCATCGAGGTGCTCCGTCCTGCGGGGGCCGGCTGCTGCGGCGCCATACGCTATCACCTCGACGACCAGGCCGGCGGGCTCGACGACGCTCGCCGCAACATCGATGCCTGGTGGCCGCAGATCGAGGCCGGCGCCGAAGCCCTCGTCATGAATGCCAGCGGCTGCGGCCAGCAGGTCAGCGGAGTACGGCCATCTGCTCGCGCGTGACCCCGTTTATGCGCCAAGGCTGCGCGCGTCAGTGAACTGACGAAGGACGTGGCGGAGATTCTTCCTGCGCTTGGCGACGAACTGAAGCGCAGGCTCGGCGGCCGCGCGGCTGGCAAGATCGTGTTTCATTCGCCCTGTACGTTGCAGCATGGGCTCAAGGTACGCGGCGCGGTCGAAGGTTTGCTGACTTCCCTCGGCGCGACCGTCGCGCCGGTCGGCGAGAGCCATTTCTGCTGCGGCTCGGCCGGCACCTACTCGGTGCTGCAACCGGAGTTGTCGATTCGGCTGCGCGACCGCCGACTCGGTCATCTGCAGGCGCCACAGCCCGAAGCGATCCTGTCAGCCAACATCGGCTGCATCACACACCTGCAGAGCGGCACTGACACGCGCGTGCTGCACTGGATCGAGTGGCTCGACGAGCGCATGAACCCGCGCTGAATGGTTCGCGAGCGCTTTATGCGGCGCTGAAAAGATGCTGGAAACCATTGCGACGCTACTGGTGTTCCAGACGATCGGCGAGGTTCTGAGCTACCTGCTACGGCTTCCGGTACCGGGCCCGGTGCTCGGCATGGTTTTACTGCTGGGCCTCGTCCTACTGCGGCCAGCAACGATCGACTGGCTCCGTCCCACCTCGCTGGAACTGCTGAAGCACCTGTCGTTGCTGTTCGTGCCCGCGGGCGTCGGCGTGATGCTGCACGTCGCACGCATCGGCCGGGAGTGGCTGCCGATCGCCGTCGCGCTCGTCGTCAGCACCGCATTGGCCATTGCCGTGACGGCCGCCGTTGTCATGTGGGCTGCCCGCCGCTTCGCACCGGGCGAGATTCATGGCAACGACGATTGACTCGATCTGGGTCTACCTCGCCACCACGCCGCTGCTCGGCCTGACGGCCACGCTGCTCGCCTACATCGCGGCCTGGCGCATCTACCAGCGGACCGGAATGAACCCGCTGGCGAACCCGGTGGCGATCGCGGTGGTCTTCCTGGTCATACTGCTGTCGATCACCGGCACACCGTACCGGACTTACTTCGACGGCGCACAGTTCGTGCACTTCCTGCTGGGGCCGGCAACCGTTGCACTGGCGATACCTCTTTACGACCAGCGTGCGCGGCTGGCACGGCTGTGGTTGCCACTGGCGCTCGGTCTGACGGCCGGGGTTGTCACCGCGATCGGCTCCGCAGTTGCGATCGCGCGCGTGCTCGGCGCCTCGCGTGAAACGCTGCTGTCACTCGCCCCGAAGTCGGTGACAACGCCGATCGCGATGGGAATCGCCGAAAAGATCGGTGGGTTGCCGTCGCTGACGGCGGTGTTCGTGATCCTGACCGGAATTACCGGAGCCATCATCGCGCGGCCGCTGCTCAATCTGCTGCGCATCCATTCGCACGCGGCACGCGGATTCGCGGTTGGCGTCGCCGCACACGGCATCGGCACCGCGCGCGCGTTCCAGGTCAGCGAACAGATGGGCGCGTTCGCCGGCTTGGCGATGGGTCTGACTGCGCTGGTTACGGCGTTCGTCGCGCCGTGGCTGGCGCCGGCGCTGGTCGGCCTTCTGGCTGGGTACTGAAGCACAGTCTCCCGGCGCAGTCACAGCGCGTCGGACGACACCATCCGCACGCCGGCGTCGGCCAACGCGCGCCGGGCGGCATCGAGCGAGCCGTTCGTGTCGATCGCGCGACAGGCGTCTTCGATCACGACCACGTCGAACCCCGCGGCTTTCGCATCGAGCGCGCTCCAGGCGACGCAGAAGTCGGTCGCCAGCCCGCAGAGGTAGACGGTCGTGAACCCGCGCTCGCGCAGCAGTCCGGCCAGGCCGGTTGATGTCGTGCGATCGGCTTCGAGGAACGCCGAGTAACTGTCGGTGTGAGCGTGGTGACCCTTGCGGATCACCGCCTGCGCATGCGGGATGTCGAGGCCCTCGGCAAACTGCGCGCCGGAGGTGCCCTGCACGCAGTGGTCGGGCCACAGCACCTGGCGGCCGTAATGCAGTTCGACCGTCGAAAAATGAGCTCGGCCGTGGCGCGAGGCGAACGAGACATGGCCGGGCGGATGCCAATCCTGCGTCAGGATCACGTGGGCGAAGCGCCGCGCGAGCCGGTTGATCACCGGGATCACGGCGTCGCCGTCCGGAACCGCGAGCGCGCCACCCGGCAGGAAGTCGTTCTGGATATCGACGACGAGCAGAAGATCGGACGGGTTCATCGCCGGTCGCCCGCGAACGGTGAGCTAGTGAATCGCCTTGTTCATGTCCTCGACCACTTTCTTCGCATCACCGAACACCATCATCGTCTTCGGCATGTAAAAGAGCTCGTTGTCGAGGCCGGCGTAACCCGACGCCATCGAGCGCTTGTTGACGATCACCTGCTTGGCCTTGTACGCCTCGAGGATCGGCATGCCGGCGATCGGCGACTTCGGGTCCTTGGCCGCGGGGTTGACGACGTCGTTGGCGCCGAGGATCAGCGCGACGTCGGCTTCGCCGAATTCGCCGTTGACGTCCTCCATTTCGAACACCTGGTCGTACGGCACCTCGGCCTCGGCCAGCAGCACGTTCATGTGTCCCGGCATGCGGCCCGCCACCGGGTGAATAGCGTATTTCACGTTCACGCCCTTGGCGATCAGCTTGTCGGCGAGTTCCTTCAGCGGGTGCTGCGCGCGAGCAACCGCGAGGCCATAGCCCGGCACGATGATCACGGTCTCGGCGTTCTCCATCAGGAAGGCCGCGTCATCGGGCGATCCGGAGCGCACCGGTCGCTGTTCGGCCTTGCCAGCCGCCGCCGCGACCTCACCGCCGAAGCCGCCGAGGATCACGTTGAAGAACGAGCGGTTCATTGCCTTGCACATGATGTAGCTGAGAATCGCGCCCGACGATCCGACCAGCGATCCGGCGACGATCAGCATGAAGTTGTTCAGCGAGAACCCGATGCCAGCCGCGGCCCAGCCCGAGTAGCTGTTCAGCATCGACACCACGACCGGCATGTCGGCGCCTCCGATCGGGATGATCAGCAGCACGCCGAGCACGAAGCCGAGCGCGATCACCAGCCCGAAGTCCATCGCGCTCTGCGAATGCCAGAAGCCGAAGCAGAAGAACGCCGCGGCGATTCCCAACGCGAGGTTGAGCTTGTGCTGGCCCGCGAACACCACCGGCGCACCCTTGAACAACCGGAACTTGTACTTGCCGGCGAGCTTGCCGAACGCGATGACCGAGCCGGTGAAGGTGACCGCGCCAATGAACGCTCCGAGTGCGAGCTCGATGCGGTTGCCGCCAGGCAATGCGCCACCTCGTTCAGCGATGCCGAAGGCCCACGGCTCGGCGACCGCTGCGATTGCGATGAACACCGCGGCCAGGCCGATCATGCTGTGCATGAAGGCGACCATCTCGGGCATCTTGGTCATCTCGACGCGGAACGCGATCGTCGTGCCGACCGCGCCGCCGATGACGAGTCCCGCCAGCACCCACGCCATGCCGGGAGTCGCGAGCGATGGCGCGGTCTTGTAGACCAGCGCGACAGTCGTGACGATCGCGATCGCCATTCCGACCATGCCGAAGGTGTTGCCGCGGCGCGAGGTCGTCGGATGCGATAACCCCTTCAGTGCCTGGATGAAGAACACCGAAGCAACGAGGTACAACAGGATGACAACGTTCATGCTGAGTGCCATCGTGCGCCTCTATTTCTTCTTGGCGGAACCGGCCTTCGGCTCCTTCCTCTTGAACATCTCGAGCATTCGGCGCGTGACCAGGAAACCGCCGAACACATTGACGGCGGCCAGCGCAACGGCCAGCAGCCCCATCGACTTGCCGAGGCCGGACTCGGTCAGCGCCGCGGCCAGCATCGCACCGACGATGATGATCGCCGAGATCGCATTGGTGACGCTCATCAGCGGTGTATGCAGCGCCGGCGTGACGGTCCACACGACGTGGTAGCCGACGTAAATGGCCAGCACGAAGATGATCAGGTTGATGACGATCGGGCTTACCGCTTCCATGATCTCGACTCTCGCTCTCAGTTCTTGCGCTTGATCTCGCCGCCGGTGCACATCAGGCAGGCCGCAACGATGTCGTCGTCGGCAGGCATCGTGAAATTTGCATCCTTGTCGACGACTAGCTTGAGGAAGTCCAGCAGATTGCGCGCGTACAGTGCGGAAGAATCGGTCGGCACCGTCGCGGCGATGTTCGGCTGGCCGATGATGTGCACGCCGTGCTTCGTGACGGTTTTGCCGAGCTCCGACAGCGCGCAGTTGCCGCCCTGCTCGACCGCCATGTCGAGGATCACCGAGCCGGGCTGCATGGCCTTGACCATCTCCTGCGTGATCAGTACGGGCGCTTTGCGGCCGGGAATCAGCGCGGTGGCGATTGCGATGTTGGCCTGCGCGAGGCGCTTGCCGACTTCGGCCGCCTGCCGCTGCATCCACGAGGCCGGCATCGGCCGGGCGTAGCCGCCGACACCCTGTGCGATCTCGCGCTCTTCGTCGGTTTCGTACGGGACGTCGACGAACTTCGCGCCCAGCGATTCGATCTGCTCCTTGACCGCGGGACGCACGTCGGAAGCCTCGACGATCGCCCCCAGCCGCTTGGCGGTCGCGATCGCCTGCAGGCCCGCCACGCCTGCGCCGAGGATGAGCACGCGCGCTGCCTTGATGGTGCCGGCGGCAGTCATCATCATCGGCATCAGCTTGCCGAAGGTATTGGTGGCCATCAGCACTGCCTTGTAGCCCGCGATATTCGCCTGCGAAGACAGCACGTCCATGCTCTGCGCGCGCGTCGTGCGCGGCGCGGCTTCGAGTGCGAAGGCCGTAAGCCCGGCCGCGTTCATCGCGGCGATGCCGTCGTTGTTGAACGGCTCGAGCAGGCCGATCAGTACCGTGCCGCGCTTCATCAGCGCCAGTTCCTGCTCGACCGGCAGTCGCACCTTCAGCACCATGTCGGCGCCGAAGACGTCGGCCGGCGATCCGATCGACGCACCGGCCGCAACAAAGGCGTCGTCAGGAAAGCTCGCAGGAACGCCGGCGCCTGACTGCACGATCACGGAGTGTCTGGCCGCCACCAGCTTCTTGACCGTCTCCGGAGTCGCGGCGACGCGCTGCTCGCCCGGGCGAACTTCAGCGGGCACTCCGATCTTCATTCCGATTTCCCTCTCGCTCGACGATGTGTTGTCTGACCGCGGCCGCTCTTGGATGGTGGCCAGGGGCTCGACCGTGGCGTTGACCGCGGCCGATAGAATCGCGACTTTACGCGAAAGCTCCGCCGGTCCACAGGCCCGCAGCGGCCTCTTCCTCCGATGTCTCCCGCATGGAAGCCGAACGTCACCGTCGCCGCGGTGATCGAACACGCCGGCCGTTTCCTGCTCGTCGAGGAGGAGACACCGGACGGCATCCGGCTCAACCAGCCGGCGGGCCATCTTGATCCGGGCGAAACACTGCTCGAAGCCGTGAGCAGAGAAACGCTGGAAGAAACCGCGTGCCGCTTCACGCCGGATGCGTTGCTAGGTGTCTATATGGTGCGCTCGGGCAACGCGGGTGATGCCGAGCGTGTGACCTACGTGCGCTTCGCCTTCACCGGACAGCTGGGCCGCGAGGAAACCGGGCGCGCGCTCGACGCCGGCATCCTGCGCACGCTGTGGCTCAGTGCCGACGAGATCCGCGCACGGGCCGCGCAACACCGCAGCCCGTTGGTGATGAAGTGTGTCGACGACCACCTCGCCGGGCAGCGTTTTCCACTGAGCGCGGTGCATGCGCACCCCTCGGTCGTCGACTGAAGATGGACAAAGGGCACGTCGTCATCGGCATGTCGGGTGGAGTCGATTCCTCGGTCGCGGCGTGGCTGCTCAAGCAGCAGGGCTACGAGGTCATCGGACTCTTCATGAAGAACTGGGAAGACGATGACGACGACGAGTACTGCTCGACGCGCCAGGACCTGATCGATGCGGCTGCCGCAGCCGACGTGCTGGGCATCGAACTGCAGGCGGTCAATTTCGCCGCCGAATACAAGGACCGCGTTTTCGCCGAGTTCCTGCGCGAGTACGCGGCCGGCCGCACGCCAAATCCCGACGTGCTGTGCAACGCCGAGATCAAATTCAAGGCCTTCCTCGATCACGCGCTGAAGCTGGGCGCGGAAAAGATTGCAACGGGACACTATGCGCGAATCCGCGAACACGAAGGGCACTTACGAACTGCTGCGCGGAGTCGATGTCACCAAGGACCAGAGCTACTTCCTGCATCGGCTGAACCAGTCGCAACTGGCGCGCACGCTGTTTCCCGTCGGCACGCTGCGCAAGACCGAGGTGCGAGAGATCGCTCGCGAGATCGGCCTGCCGAATGCTGGCAAGCGCGATTCCACCGGAATCTGCTTCATCGGTGAGCGCCCATTCCGCGCGTTCCTCAACCGGTATCTGCCGACGACTCCCGGACCGATTGTCAACGCGGCCGGAGAAGAAGTCGGCCGACACGTGGGACTCGCCTTCTACACCCTCGGGCAGCGCAAAGGCATCGGCATCGGTGGCATGCGAGGCGCGTCGACAGAACCGTGGTTCGTCGCTCGCAAGGACATCGAATCCAATACCCTCTGGGTCGTGCAGGGCCATGATCACCCGTGGTTGATGTCGAATCGCGTCAGCGTTCAGGATGCGGCGTGGATCCGCGGCAAGCCGCCTGCTGAAGGCACACGCCTTGCTGCCAAGACGCGTTACCGGCAGAACGATGCGTCGTGCGTCATCGAACAAGTGCGAGGCGACAGATTCGATCTGGTCTTCGACGAGCCGCAGTGGGCCGCGACTCCCGGGCAGTCGGCCGTGGTTTACCGTGGCGAGGCTAGTCTGGGCGGGGGAGTGATCGTTTCCGCCGCCAAATCTAAACTGGGTTCGAGCGCAGCGACCGCGGAACAATGCACATGAACCGTAAGGTCCTCTTTTTCAGCCTCTCGATCTCGACCGCTGCCGGCGTCGCACTGATGGCGTGCGGCGGCGGAAACAGCGCGGCGCCCGTGGCCGCGCCCAGCCCGTCGCCATCGCCTGCCTCGCCGTCACCGGCTCCGGTTCCCCCGCCCGCAGGCGGACCTGCACCGGCGCCCGCGCCTGCGCCAGGGCCTGCACCCGCACCGCCGCCGCCCGCACCTCCGCCACCCCCGTCGACGGCGGTTCCCACGTTGACACGCACCGTCGTGATGAGCGGGCTGTCGAGCCCGTGGGATCTAGCCTTCCTGCCCGATGGTTCGATGCTGTTTACCGAGAAGTGCCGCGGCCTATCGATCCGATATCCGAGCGGAGCTGTGACGCGCCTGTTCGGCACGACCGGATCGTCGCTGGTCGCAACCGACCTGTTCTGCGAGGGCCAGAGCGGCGTGCACGGCGTCGCGGTCGATCCTCAGTTTGCGACCAATCGATACGTGTACGTGTTCATGGCTTCGAACATCAGCACGAATCCGCGCACTAATCGCGTCGTGCGTCTTCAACTCGATGCTGCCTATACGACCGCGTCGAATCGGACAGACATCGTCACCAACCTCGCCTACAAGAATGTCGCCAATGCGGTCGGAGGTGCTGGCGCGCACAGCGGCGGCAGGATCCGTTTCGGTCCCGACGGCTATCTATACATCACGACCGGCGACAACCACAACTTCAGCCTGCCGCAGGATCTGACACGCCTCGGCGGCAAAGTCGTTCGCGTCGATCGCAACGGCGCCGCGGTCCCTGGCAACAACACACCGACCGGCGGCGATACGCGCGTCTACAGCTACGGCCATCGCAACGTGCAGGGGATCGATTTCCGGCCGAGCGGTTATACGAACGCCGGGCAACCGTATACGGCCGAGCACGGACCGAATCACAGCGACGAAGTGACGCCGATCGTTGCCGGCGGCAACGCCGGTTGGGACCCGCAGAACCGGCCCGCGCTGACCTGCCCCGACAACTACTGCGGCTATGCGGGAAGTCCCTCCACCATGCCGATGACCGACACCACGCGCTTTCCGAATGCGATGCGTCCGGCATGGGTGCACAACAGCGGGGCGCGCGGCATCGGACCGCTGACCTTCCTGAATGGCAGCCAGTGGAAGGCGTGGAATGGCCGAGTGGCTATTGGCATCATGGCTGCGGAGACGCTGCAGATCATTGAACTGGATTCCGCCGGCATGGGCATCGGCACGACGACGGCCGCGGGCCTGCCCGCAAACCGCATGCGTTCGCTGGTGCAGGGCCCTGACGGCAGCCTGTACATCGCCACGGACGAAGGCGAGATCTGGCGCGTGACGCCGAACTAATTGGCTCGCAGAAGCGGGCTTTCGCCTGCCGTATGACGAAACCGCGACAACATCGAATGCGGTAGCCTCCCTCCGTTCAGGAGGGCTAGGTGTCAATCGTCATTGCGGGAACAGGCTACGTCGGGCTGGTCACCGGCGCGTGCCTCTGTGAAGTGGGCCATTCGGTGTTCTGCGTCGACATCGACGCTGGGCGGGTCGAACGACTTTCTGCCGGCGAAGTACCATTTTACGAACCCGGTCTGGCGGCGCTGGTGCGAACCGGTGTCGAGTCAAAACGCCTGAGGTTTACGACCTCGTTGCGCGAGGCCTACCAGCGCAGCAAGGAGGATCGGACGCTCAGCGCGCCGGTCGTGATGATCGCGGTCGGCACGCCGTCGCGCGACGATGGCTCGGCCGACATCAACGGCGTGCTGCAGGTAGCGCGGGAAATCGGCTCGGTCATCGACGAGTACACCGTGGTGGCGTCGAAATCGACCGTACCGGTCGGCACCGGCGACCGCGTGGCGCAGGCCATCGCGCAAGTCGGCGCCGACCCGAAGCTGTTCGATGTCGTCAGCAACCCGGAATTTCTGAAAGAAGGTGCAGCGGTCGACGATTTCCTGCGTCCAAGCCGCATCATCGTCGGCGCCGACGCACCGGCGGCCGAGAAGGTGATGCTGGAGCTGTATCGGCCATTCAACATGAATTACGACCGTGTGCTGACGATGAGCCGGCGTGAGGCCGAACTCACCAAATATGCCGCCAACGCGCTGCTGGCCACCAAGATCAGCTTCATCAACGAGGTGGCCAACCTGTGCGACCGGCTCGGTGTCGACATCGACAACGTGCGTCGCGGTATCGGCTCCGACCCGCGCATCGGCCACGCGTTCATCTATGCCGGCGCGGGTTACGGCGGATCGTGCTTTCCGAAGGATGTGAAGGCGCTGATCCACACGGCACAGACCATAGACGTCGATCCGCTGGTGCTGCGTGCTACCCACCTGCGCAACGAACACCAGAAGCACTACGTGCTCGACCAGGTAAAGCAGCGTTACGGCGCCGACCTGACGGGTCGCACGTTCGGTGTATGGGGACTGTCGTTCAAGCCGGGCACTGACGACGTGCGCGAGGCGCCGGCGCTGACCGTCGTGCGCGGCCTGCTCGAAGCCGGCGCGACCGTGCGGGCGTTCGATCCGGTAGCGGGCAGCCTGTTCGAGAGACAGCTGGTCAACGATATCGGACACAACAAGCGGTTCGAACTGGTAGACGACAAATACACGGCACTGAACGACGCCGATGCGCTGGTGCTGATCACCGAATGGAAGGAGTTCCGCAGTCCGGACTTCCGGAAGATTCGTACGCTGCTGAAGCAGCCGGTGATCTTCGACGGCCGCAATCAGTACGATGCCGCGCGGCTACGCGCCGAGGGCTGGAACTACATCGGCGTCGGCCGCGGGAGCATTGAGTGAAAGTCCTGGTCACCGGCGCAGCCGGCTTCATCGGCATGCACGTCGCGCAGCGGCTGCTCGCGCGCGGCGATGAGGTGGTCGGACTCGACAACCTCAACGAGTACTACGACGTCAATCTGAAGCTCGCGCGGCTGAAGCAGCTCGAGCACGCCAACTTTTCATTCCACAAGCTCGACGTCGCCGACTGGCCCGCGATCGATGCGCTGTTCGCGAAGGAACGCTTCGACCGTGTCGTGCACCTCGCGGCACAGGCCGGAGTGCGGTATTCGTTGACGAACCCGCACGAGTACGTCCGCTCGAACATCACCGGCTTCCTGAACATCCTCGAAGCGCTGCCGCCACCACCCGGTGCAGCACCTGGTCTACGCCAGCAGCTCGAGCGTCTACGGCGGCAACACGCGCCTGCCGTTCAAGGAGTCCGACAACGTCGACCACCCGGTCAGCATGTACGCCGCGAGCAAGAAGTCCAACGAACTGATGGCGCACACCTACAGCCACCTGTTCGGCATCCCGACCACCGGCCTGCGCTTCTTCACCGTCTACGGGCCGTGGGGCCGTCCCGACATGGCGCTCTTCCTGTTCACGAAGGCCATCCTCGAAGGCAAGCCGGTGAACGTGTTCAACCACGGCAAGATGCAGCGCGACTTCACCTACATCGACGACATCGTCGAAGGCGTCGTCCGCGTGCTCGACCGCGCGCCGCAGCCGGATCCGTCGTTCGACACCGACACCCCCGACCCCGCGCACTCCTGGGCGCCGTACCAGGTGCTCAACATCGGCAACCACGGACCCGCGGGCCTGCTCGAGTACCTCGACGCGCTCGAGGAAGCGCTGGGCACGCAAGGCCGAGCGCAACTACCTGCCGATGCAGCCGGGCGATGTGCCGGCGACGTTTGCGGACACAACGCTGCTCACCGAATGGACCGGACACAAGCCGGGCACGCCGATACGAATCGGGATCCAGCGGTTCGTGGATTGGTACGTGAGCCAGTACTCAGCGCACGTAAGCGCTGAAGGTGCGAGATAGCGAGAACGTAGCGGAGCGGTCGGGCCGCCTCGGGCCAATGGCATGCGAGGAACCGCACTCAGCCCGTTCATGTGCCGCGAGGTAGCACAAACAGGACCTGCAAGTCGCTCTTCTTCAGCACGACGATTCCCTGACCAGAGCCACCGAGCAGCGAAACGAAACCGACCTCCGACGGTTCGAGACCGAGTCCGGCAAGCCGCTCCAAAACCGCAGCTTTGGCTTCGCCTCGAAGCGTTTCGATCGCGCGCAGCGCCGCCCTGATCACCGTCGGATCATGCGGCCAGGGCCGGAACAGTCTCGGCAGGTTCTTGAACTCGGGCCCGCCGCTCAGAGTCGCCACCATGATCCTCTGCCGTTCTTCCGGATCGGCCGGCGGCTCCGCGTAAACCCACTGTGGCCCTACGATCGGCGAAATCGACATTCGTTGCGCTTCCGGCAAGGACTCGAATGCCCGTGTAATCCAGCTCCTTCGCCGAAACGGTTTCGAACTGCTTCACGTCGAAGACGACGAACACCGGTCGTCCGACATAGGCCGAGTGGACTCCGTAGACCAATGCGGCACCCTGCACCGCTCCGATGACGGCGAGGTCTCGCCAGAGTTCTCTGCGCGGCTTCTTCGGACTGGCCACCACCAGAGTCAGCAGTGGCCCCAGGCAGACGTCGACCAGCACCAGCATTCCGACAATGGGCAGCACACCGTCGATGCGTGACAGCACGCCCGGGTACCACAACACCAGGATCAGACCCGCGGCGCAGCCCACCAGAGCGGCGCTGAGCGCCAGGTGGCTCAGAAAGTACTTCGCGCGGAATGAGCGGACGAGACTCATCGGGCAGACGAAAAAAGAGCCGGTCGGACTGACCGGCTCTTTTGCCTTGCTAGCTGCGATTAGCGGCAATCGCTCGGCGCGAAGTTGGCCGGCAGCGAGCCGGCAGCGGACCGCCGCCATGCCGCGGGCGGCCGCGACGACGTTGGCCGTGGCCGACGCGCAGCCCCAGTCGATATTGCCGCGAGTCGTTGGCTGCGATCGCGGCTGCGAGCGTCATGCAGCGAGCAGCCGGCCGTGTCCGAATGTACGGCGCCAGGACAAGCGTCGGAGTGGCAACGCCGACTCGGCCAAGGTTGGCCCGATTGAACGTAATGGTGATGATGCCGGTTGCGTTGTCGATCGTCGACAGTCGGTCACATACTTCGTCGGCGTGAAGGCGGCGTTATAGGCATCGCTGCCGCGGCAGTCAGTTCTGCGAGCGTTCCGCTGGAATCGGCGACGACCGTCTTGGCATCGGACGGCCAGCGCCAGACCTTCCGTCACTCGCGCACGAACCATGTAGTCCTGATACGCCGGCAGCGCGATGGCCGCCAAAATGCCGATGATCGCAACCACGATCATCAACTCGATCAGCGTGAAGCCGCGCTGAAGACGGTTGAGTTGCTGTTTCAATTTACTCTCCTGTGAAGATCTCGATCAGACACGGCCCCATGCCGATGACCGACAGTCTGCGAGATCCGTGCCAGGCCAAATGGCCGCCTAACCGCAGAAATGCGCCGTTAATTCAAGGCACTCCTGACAATCCGCGGCTTGGCCGGTGACGATTCTTGGCACGTGGTGCCGAACCGCGGACGTCTCATCCGACCGGATGAGGCGGGAGCTACCTAGGCCGCCGGCGCGTTTGACAGAGCGCGCTATACTTGTATAGCACCCAAGGAGAAACTCACGATGCTGGCCATACGACTGCCCGCTGATATCGAAAAACGACTCGAAGACCTTGCCCGCAAGACGGGGCGCACCAAGACCTACTACGCCCGCGAGGCGATCCTCGAGTATCTGGACGATCTCGAGGATATTCATCTCGCGGAACGCCGATACGCGGCGTACCTCGCGGATACGAGCCGCTCGACCTCGCTGAAAGACGTGGAGCGCGCACTTGGCCTGGAGGATTGAGTTCGACGCAGCGGCCAAGAAGGAGATTCAGCGCCTCGACCGGCAGGTCGCCCAGCGGATTCTCCGGTTCCTGCGGGACCGTGTGGCGCTGGCGGACGATCCTCGGACACTCGGCCAGGCGTTGAGAGGCGAACGCTTCGGCGAGTTCTGGAAGTACCGCGTAGGCGACTATCGGGTGATCGCCCGCATCGAGGACGAGGTGTTGCTGATCCTCGTCGTTCGGATCGGGCACCGTTCGGGTGTCTACAGGTAAACCGGCCTTTGTCCCGGGCAGAGCTACGCCACCGGAGCGTTGACGAACTCCATCCGTACGCCGGCGAGTTCGATGACGTCCTTGTCCTTCAGCGGATGCGCGGCGGACCCGAGGTTGGCGCCGTTGACGGTGGGAAAGACTTCGCCTTCGACGTGCGCGATGAAGTAGCCGGTCGGGCGGCGGGTGATGACGGCGACCTGGTGGCCGGGACGGCCGATGGTGGTCAGCGCCTTGACGAGCTGCAGCTCGCGGCCTTCGTTGGCGCCGTTGAGGATCTTGATCGAGGCGGCGGCGGGTGAGTCCTCGCCGGGACCGCCGGGCTGGCGGATCTGGATGGTGGCCGGACCTGGTCCGTAGAACTCGCGCTTGAGTGGTTGCGAGGTGTCGATGTCGACCTCGCCCTCGGTACCCGAGGCGCCGTCGGCGAGGAACTTGAGCCGGTACTTGCCGACCTCGACCGCGTCTCCGCTCTGCAGCAGGTGCTTCTTGATCGGCTGGCCGTTGACGGTGGTGCCGTTGGTGGAACCGAGGTCCTCAAGATAGACCTCACCGCCCGAGTTGTAGATGACCGCGTGCTCGCCGCTGACCGCGAGGTTGTCGATCACGATGTCGTTGTGCGAGCGCCGGCCGATGGTGGTGCGGTCCTTGGTCAGGGCAACCTCACGCAGCACCACACCATCCAGACTAAGGACCAGCCTCGGCATCTTTTCTCCCTGGGGCCGATATTCTCTTATCGCAGCGGATTCTGCCAGCCTACAAAAAGGCTGCCAATCAACGGTCTAGCCACGGCATCAATCCTCGTCTGGCGGGCCAGCCGAGGCACGGCGTCCTTGCCTCTCACCTTGACAACGATGACGGAGACATTGTCGCGGCCGCCCGCTTCGTTGGCCAGGTCGACCAGTCGGCGCGCGGTTTCATGCATGTCGGCGTGCGCCGCCAGCAGCCCGGCGATTTCATAGCTGCCGACCATCTCGGTCAGGCCGTCCGAGCACAGCAGGATCAGGTCGCCAGCCATGACGTCGAGATCCTGCACTTCCGGCTCGATTTCGGGGCTCGCGCCGAGTGCGCGCGTCACCAGATTCTTGGCCGGCAGGATGCGCGCCTCTTCCTCGGTCACCATGCCTGCGTCGAGCAGTTCCTGCGAGAACGAGTGGTCGCGTGTCAGCTGCTCGAGTTGGTCATCGCGATAGCGATACAGTCTCGAGTCTCCGGTGTGCGCGATCCACAGCCGCTCGCCGAGAAACCAGCCAATCACCAGCGTCGTGGCCATGCCTTCGAAAGCGGCGCTGTTGAGTGCAGCGTTGTAGATGCTGGCGTTGATCTCGCTAACCGTGTCGTAGATCGCCTCATCCGGCGTGAACGGCTGATCGCCCGTCTGCGAATCGGCCAGCGCCGATGACAGCCGCTCGAGCACCGCGCTGATCGCCATGACCGCCGCCACTTCGCCGGCGTTATAGCCGCCGAGACCGTCAGCCAAAGCGAACAGCCCACAAGAAGGATCGGCGCCAATCGCGTCCTCGTTCAGCGGACGCACCAGTCCCGGGTGCGTCTTGAGGGCGAAGTCGAGCGCGACCGTCATTGGCATCAGGCCTTGGCGGTCCGCACGTCGACGCGCGATGAAGACGCGGGACGCCGCGATCACGAACACCGCGCCGGCCGCGCTGGCGATGTACCGGACCATGTCGGTCTGTGGCACGTACGGTTCGGCCACCGGATCAGTCACCATCAGACCTCCGGCGATCCAGCCCAGCAATGCACCGCCCAGCAGGATGATGATCGGAAAGCGGTCGAGCAGCTTCAGGATGATCTGGCTGCCGAACACGATGAATGGCACCGAAACCAGCAGGCCGAAGATGATCAGATCCGGTGCGCTGCGATGGGTCGGCATGTTCGGCCGCGCCGGCGATCGCGATCACGTTGTCGAGCGACATCACGAAGTCCGCGACGATGATCGTCTTGATTGCGGAAATCAGCCGGTCGCTTGCCTGGATCTTGGCGTGTTCGCCGCCTTCGTCCGGCTGGCGCGACAGCTTGACGCCGATCCACAGCAGCAGCACGCCGCCGACGAGCTTGAGGAACGGGATATTGAGCAACGCGACCGCGACGGTGATCAGGATCACGCGCAAGACGATCGCGCCGCCTGCGCCCCAGATGATTCCTTGGCGGCGCATGCTTGGGTGACAGGTTGCGGCAGGCGAGCGCGATGATCACCGCGTTGTCGCCGCCGAGCAGGATGTCGATGATGATGATCTGGACGATCGCGTTCCATTCCAGATTCATCAGCCACTGCATCATCGAATCGGGTCTCCTTGAGACGCTGCACGGCGCCGGCCGTCAGGCCCTGTAGCGCTGTTACTTCAGAGCACGCTCTTCAGCAGCTTGCCGAGTTCCGACGGATTCTTCGTCGTGCGGATGCCGCAGCCTTCCATGACGTCCAGCTTTTCCTGCGCGGTGCCCTTGCCTCCCGAGATGATCGCGCCCGCGTGGCCCATGCGCTTGCCGGGCGGTGCCGTGACCCCCGCGATGAAGCCGACGACGGGCTTCTTCATGTGCTCGCGTGCCCAGTAGGCGGCAATTTCCTCGTCCGTGCCGCCGATCTCGCCGATCATCACGACCGCGTCGGTTTCCGCATCGTCGTTGAAGAGCTTGAGGATATCGATGTGCTTCAAGCCATTGACCGGATCGCCGCCGATGCCCACTGCGCTCGACTGCCCGAGACCAAGGTCGGTGAGCTGCGCCACCGCTTCGTAAGTCAGCGTCCCGGAGCGCGATACCACGCCGATGCGGCCCTTGCGATGAATGTGGCCGGGCATGATGCCGATCTTGATCTCGTCGGGCGTGATCGAACCTGGGCAGTTCGGTCCGAGCAGCAGCGTCTTCTTGTTGCTGCTTGCGCATCTTGTCGCGCACCACCACCATGTCGCGCACCGGGATGCCCTCGGTGATGCAGATCACCAGGTCGAGGTCGGCGTCGACCGCCTCCCAGATCGCGTCGGCCGCGCCGGAGGGCGGCACGTAGATCACCGAGACATTGGCTCCGGTGGCGCGACTTCGCCTCCTTGACGCTGGCGAAGATCGGAACCCCCTCGAAATCCTCGCCGGCCTTCTTCGGATTGACGCCGGCGACGAAGCAGTTCTTGCCGTTGGCGTACTCGCGACACGCGCGCGTGTGAAACTGGCCGGTCTTGCCCGTGATTCCCTGCGTGACGACGCGGGTGTCCTTGTTGATCAGGATGCTCATCGTCGTTCTCGTTTCAGCGTCCCTGTGCGCGCGGCGACGACGCGCTGCGCCGCCTCGGCCATCGTATCCGCCGAGATGATCGGCAGTCCGGACTCCTGCGAGCATCTTCTTGCCGAGTTGTTCGTTGGTCCCCTTCATGCGCACCACCAGCGGGACGCTGAGTTGCACGGCGCGCGACGCCGTGATCACGCCCTCGGCGATCGTGTCGCACTTCATGATGCCGCCAAAGATGTTGACCAGGATCGCCTTCAGGCCCGGGTTGCGCAGCATCAGCTTGAAGGCCTCGGTGACCTTCTCGGCCGTCGCGCCCGCCGCCGACATCGAGGAAGTTCGCCGGCTCGCCGCCGAACAGCTTGATCGTGTCCATCGTCGCCATCGCCAGGCCCGCACCGTTGACCAGGCAGCCGATGTTGCCGTCGAGCTGGATATAACTCAGGTCGAACTTGCTCGCCTCGACTTCGGCCGGATCTTCCTCGTCGAGGTCGCGCAGCTCGACGATATCGGGGTGGCGGAACAGCGCGTTGGAGTCGAAGTTGAGCTTCGCGTCGAGCGCGATGACGCGGCCGTCGCTGCGTCAGGATCAGCGGATTGATCTCGGCCAGCGAGGCGTCGGTCTCCCAGAACGCGCTTGATACAAGCCCTGCAGCACCGCGCGCGCGCTGGGAACGCTGGCGGGCGGGATGCCGATCTTGGCCGCGACGTCGTCGGCGTCGTGGTCGGTCAGGCCGAGTGACGCGATCGATGTGCACCTTGTGGATCTTCTCCGGGAGTCTGGGCGGCAACCTCCTCGATGTCCATGCCGCCCTCGCTCGAAGCCATCAGCGTCACGCGCTGCGTGGCGCGGTCGACCACCATGCCGACGTACAGCTCCTTGGCGATGTCGGCACCCTCCTCGATCAGCAGGCGACGGACCTTCTGCCCCCCGGGCCCGGTCTGGTGCGTGACCAGCTGCATGCCGAGGATCTCCGACGCGCGCTGCTTCACCTCGTCGATCGAGCGTGCAAGCTTGACGCCGCCGCCCTTGCCGCGTCCGCCGGCATGGATTTGCGCCTTCACCACCCAAACCGGGCCCGCCGAGCGTCTGCGCGGCCTTGACCGCCTCTTCGACGCTGAACGCCGGGATCCCGCGCGGCACGGGCACGCCGAACGGCGGAAGACGTCCTTGCCCTGGTACTCGTGGATCTTCATCTTTCGTTCCGTCCTTGATCGGGGTCGGCTTCGTCGGACCGCGGTCGCTGCTGTTTCGGTGGTACCAGCGCGGATAGAACTTGGCGACCGCCGGTCCATCAAGCCGCAGCGCGTGGCAGCGGTCGAGCTGCCACGGCATCTCTTCGTCCTCGAGGTGGCCCGTGTGCGCAGCGTCGCGCGTCTTGAAAACCTCGCCGGCAAACGCCTGGACCGCCGCCGTCGGCAGTACTTGGTCGCGAGTTCGGTGATGTGCGTGCAGCCATGAACACCACCCAGGCGCCCCTGCACGTGGCGGCGGAAGTCCTGCAGCAGGTTCAGGCCGATCAGTTTGCGGTAGTCCGGGCCGATCGCGTCGCAGTGGCCCGGATAAGGAACCCAGCGCGACTCGGCGACCGCGTCGACGATGATTGAGCTTGGTGTCGATGGTCAGCCGCAGCAACATGTCGTGTACCGGATCGCCCGCCGCGCGCACCCGGTGGCGAGCGGAAAGTCGCGCGACTTGGTATCCGTCAGCATGGCCTCGAGATCCCACAGGCCATCGTCGCGCGCATACGCGTCGACCCGGATCGAGCGTGTGTGCACGTGGCGGCGGTTGGGGGCATCAGCGACAAAAGGAAAGGGCCGCCGAGGAGATGACTGGCGCGGCCCGACGAAGAAATTTAACACAGCGACCAGTGGGACCGGACCTGCCCGCGGGAAACGCCCGCGCGTCTGCCGCTGCCCCAGTACGCTCCGCGCAAGTCAGGGCTCACCCGTTCGGCGGACTGGGTCGCCCTCCCTGCCAGTCACTCGATGATCTGGCGGACCGCAGACGGGCGTATTCAGTCGTCGGAGTCGGACTCCGGCTTGCCAGCCAGCACCCGACGGATCACGTCCGAGCTGAAACCGCGGCGCTCCAGGAAGCGCGTCTGGCGAGCACGCTCGGCGAGGTCCGCCGGCAGGGCGCCGAAGCGACTCATCCAAACCGCCTGGCTCGCCGAATTCTGAGTCGCCCAGCGCCGCTCAGCGCCGACGTCGGGCGGTCGACCGGGTACGCCGCGCGCCTTCAGTTCCTGTTTCAGGCGCGCATTGCCATAACGCGCGGCCGAGTGCGGACCACGGCGTCGGCGTAGCGCTGCTCCGACAGCAGGCCGCGCCGCTGCAATTCGTCGAGAACGCACTCGACTCAGCGGCGTCATCTTCGCCTTCAGCCAGCCGCCGCCGCAGCTTGCGCGGCGAGCTCGGCTCGCGGCTGTGTTCGCGGCGCGCAAGCAACGCGACGGCACGCTGCAGCAGGCTCGGAGGAGGCTTGCCGGGGCCGTTCGCGACCATGCTCCCATCAGCTGCGCGGTGGATTCCGCACCTTCGAACCGACGACGCCCTTGGCCGCGCGTATCTTGTTTTCGATCTCGAGCGCGATCGCGGGATTGGCGCGCAGGTACTCGCGCGCGTTGTCCTTGCCCTGGCCGATCCGGTCGCCGTTGTAGCTGTACCAGGCGCCGGACTTCTCGATGATGTTGAGGTCGCGAGACCGAGATCGACGATCTCGCCTTCGCGCGAGATGCCTTCGCCGTACAGGATGTCGAACTCGGCCTGCTTGAACGGCGGCGCGACCTTGTTCTTGACGACCTTGACCTTGGTCTCCGACCCGATGACCTCGTCGCCCTTCTTGATCGAACCGATGCGGCGGATGTCGAGCCGGACCGACGCGTAGAACTTGAGCGCGTTGCCGCCGGTGGTGGTCTCGGGGTTGCCGAACATCACGCCGATCTTCATGCGGATCTGGTTGATGAAGATGACGAGGCAATTGGTGCGCTTGATCGTGCCGGTCAGCTTGCGCAGCGCCTGCGACATCAGCCGCGCCTGCAGGCCGGGCAGCGAGTCGCCCATTTCGCCTTCGATCTCCGCCTTGGGCGTGAGCGCGGCGACCGAGTCGATGACGATCAGATCGACCGAGCCCGAGCGGACCAGCGCATCGGCGATCTCCAGCGCCTGCTCGCCGGTGTCGGGCTGGGAGATCAGCAGGTCCTGCATGTTGATGCCCAGCTTCTGCGCGTACTGCACGTCGAGCGCGTGCTCGGCATCGATGAAGCCGCAGGTGCCGCCGATCTTCTGCATCTCGGCGATCACCTGCAGCGTCAGCGTCGTCTTACCGGACGACTCCGGGCCGTAGACCTCGACGACGCGGCCGCGCGGCAGGCCGCCTACGCCGAGCGCGATGTCAAGCCCGAGCGAACCGGTCGAAACGACCTGGATGTCCTCGGCCACTTCGCCGTCGGCCAGCCGCATGATCGAGCCCTTGCCGAACTGCTTTTCGATCTGCGCCAGTGCCGCGGCCAGTGCTTTCTGCCGCTCCTTGCTGTCCACCACAACGCTCCTTCCGTCGTCCATCGCCGCCTCCGCTCGCGCACGGCCCCGGAGAGGTCCGAGGCACTGAAAAAATTACAGTCCATGCACTGTAGATACTTCCAGTATCGCTTGTCAACCATCCCGGCGGTTTCGCGCTTGGCCGGCGGTCCACCGCCTTGCCGCGTCCCGCGGCCGCGCCCTAGACTGCAGCGCGCGCCTCAGCGTCGGACCAAGCATACCCGCCACCCATGCGAATCCTGATCGCCGAAGACGACGCCGTGCTGGCCGATGGGCTGTCGCGCTCGCTGCGCGCCGGCGGTTACGCGGTCGACGTCGTCGAGTCGGCCAGGACGCCGACAGCGCGCTGGCGGCGCAGCCGTTCGACCTGCTGATCCTGGACATCGGCTTGCCCGGGCTTTCCGGGCTGGATGTGCTCAAGCGCCTGCGTGCGCGCAACAGCAACGTGCCCGTGCTGATCCTGACCGCGGCCGACAGCGTCGAACAGCGCGTCAAGGGACTGGACCTCGGCGCGGACGACTACATGGCTAAGCCGTTTGCGCTGTCCGAACTCGAAGCGCGCGTGCGCGCGCTGACACGGCGCGCCGCCGGCGGCGCGCAGACGCTGCTCAAGCACGGCCCGCTGACCTTCGATCAGGTGGGACATGTCGCGCTACCTGAACGACCAGATGCTCGATCTGTCCGCCCGCGAGCTCAGCCTGCTGGAGATCCTGCTGCAGCGGCCCGGGCGGCTCGTCAGCAAGGAGCAACTCGTCGATCACCTGTGCAGCTGGGGCGAGGAAGTCAGCAACAACGCCATCGAGGTCTACGTGCATCGGCTGCGCAAGAAGATCGAAGTCGGCGCTGTGCGCATCGTCACCGTGCGCGGACTCGGCTATTACCTCGAACGATTTGCCGACCCGGCCGCGGATGTCGCCGCGCGGCATCGGCTGATCGCGGACGCTGCGCCGGCTCATGCCAGACGAGGGCCGTCCAAAGCGCCGCCTGCAGGTACCGTGGCCGCGGCGCGCGAGTGGAGGCCGATCCGACTGCGCCGGAACCGCGTGGCTTCCGGCGAGCGGCGCCTAGTCAACCCGCTGCGCGCTGCAGTTCGAACAGCGTTCGCTGTTCGGCGAAATCCTGGACTGGATGCTCGCGCCGCTGCTGCTGCTGTGGCCGATGAGCGTGACGATCACCTACATCGTCGCGCAGACCATCGCCAACGCGCCGTTCGACCGCAGTCTCGCCGACTCCGTCAGTGCACTGGCCAATCATGTGCGCGAGTCGCGCGGCGTTGTCGCGCTGCAGCTGCCGATGAGTGCGCGCGAAATGCTGCGCGCGGACGCGACCGACAGCGTCTACTACATGGTGCTCGGACTGCGCGGCGAATTCATCGCCGGCGACAACGACCTGCCGCTGCCCGCCGGAGGATGCCCAGCCGGTCGCCCGCACGGTGCAGTTCCGGTCCGATCATCTGCGCGGCACCGAAATCCGTGTCGGGTACACCTGGGTCGAATTCAACCGCGCGGCGTCCGCCCGAGTACGCACTGATCGCAGGTTGCCGAGACGCTGGAAAAGCGGTCGCAGCTCGCCAACGAGATCATCCGCGGCGTCATCATCCCGCAGTTCATCGTGCTGCCGATCGCGGTCGTGCTGGTCTGGTTCGGGCTGACGCGCGGGCTCGCGCCGCTGGCCGACCTGCAGGCGCGCATCCGCCGGCGTCAGCCCGACGACCTGTCGCCGATCGACGCGCGCGGTGCGCCGGAGGAGATCGCGCCCGCTGGTGAGTTCGTTCAACGACCTGCTGGCGCGGCTTTCGCTGACGATGGACATGCAGCGGCGCTTTCTGGCGGATGCGGCACACCAGATGAAGACGCCGCTCGCGGGGCTGCGCACGCAGGCAGAACTCGCGCTGCGCGAAACGGATCCGCAGGAGCTGAAGCGGACGCTGCGCTATATCGCGACGTCGACCGAACGCGCGACCCACCTGATCAATCAGCTGCTGGCACTGGCGCGCGCCGAATACCAGGCCAGCGATCCGAGCGGGTTCGCCGTCAGTCGACCTGGTACCGCTGGCTCGAGATGTCGTGCGCGAAGCGGTGCCCGACGCCATCGCGCGCGGCGTCGATCTCGGTTTCGAGGGCTCGGACCGGCCCGCCCGAGTGATTGCTGCGCCGATGCTGGTGCGCGAGTTGCTGAAGAATCTGCTCGACAACGCGTTGCGCTACACGCCGCGCGGGGGCAGCGTCACCGTGCGGATTGCGCGCGGCGAAACCTCTGTCTTTATCGAAGTGGAGGACACTGGCCCCGGCATTCCGGAAAGCGAGCGTCAGCGCGTGTTCGATCGCTTCTACCGGATCCTCGGCACCAATGTGGACGGCAGCGGACTGGGCCTCGCCATCGTGCGCGAGATCGCCGAACAGCACGATGCGCTCGTGCGGGTCAGCCACAATCCGGAAAGCACGGACGCCGCGTGGCCGGGCACGCGCATCACCGTGGAGTTCGAATCGTTCGATGCCCGCCTGCCGACGGTCGACCTGTCGGGCTGACCGTATCGCACGCCGGTACCGATGCGTTTGACCCGCGTTCCAGCGATCGGCATAATTTCGGGCTCTCGATGCGATTCGGTCGTCGGCGACGACCGCCCGAACTGCAGTCCCGAGACGTCCGGCGGGATCTTTCTGGTAGCCCGCAGGATCCCGCAGGAAGCGCAGGAACCGGCGGTAGGAAGCTCGGGTCGTTAGCTCAGTCGGTAGAGCAGCGGACTTTTAATCCGTTGGTCGCAAGTTCGAATCTTGCACGACCCACCAACACGGCACCGTTTCACCCGTGCCGGCCGGGCGCGCCGGGTTCGACGATCGAGGACAGGGAACGGGTCGTTAGCTCAGTTGGTAGAGCAGCGGACTCTTAATCCGTAGGTCGAAGGTTCGAATCCTTCACGACCCACCACCGCTTCCCTTGCAGCCGGCTGTCTGCCGCGGCGTGCTGGCTTCATGCGCCACTGCCGCTGTAGGGCTGCTGGCGGAACCACTTGGTCGCAATCCATTTTTCGCCTGCGCCGACCGGACTGCCTCCATGCAGCGACCTCGCATCGAGCGCGCCCGTCTCAGAGCAGTAGGCGAAGTAGACAGCGTTGCCGCGCCTGGGCAGAACGTCGATTCCCACCTCGGGAAACACAGTCGACCCGCCGGCCTCGACATCGTTCAGGTACATGATCAGCGTTGCGATCCGCTGCCCGCCTTGCTTCAACACCTGTTCGTTGCCCGGCTGCTTAGGGTCGAAATAATCATGATGAGGCCGGTATTCGCCACCTGGCTCGTAGTGCAGGATCTGTATCGGCTCGCCGTTTTCGATCGGGAACTGGACGAGCTCGGCGATGCGCTGCTCGAGCCGGCTGATGAGTTCGTTCTCGCCCCGGTTGAAGTACGTGCCGTAGCTAGTCCGGTGCGGATGGACGTCGTAGTTTCCGGTCTCGTTGTTGACGACACTCGACCGCTCGAGCTTGCCGCGCGACAGTTCGACCATCTGCTCGCATTCCTCGGCCGACAGCAGGTTGCCGAACAGCACCACGCGCGGCGCGGTCAATGCGAACAGCATCTGGATCTCGCGGTCCGATGTCGAGATCGTGTTGGGCATGCTGACCAATTGCTGGCTCAGCGTCTGGGTTTCGTCGGTCGCCGTGACGGGGGTGCCGACCTGGTTCGCCTGGGGCGGTACCTGCGCCGGCGGCGGGGCCGATGGCAGCGCCAAGACGGCCGCAGCCACGGCATCGAGCGCGTAGCGCTCCTGGTAACCGGCCGTCGTCAGGGCCTTTTGCATGGCGTCGCGACTGCTGCCGCGACGAACCATGTCGCGGAACCACGTTTGCAGGTCGGGAGCAAGGCTTTCGAATTTCATCTGTCGGCGCGAGCAGCTGAGCCGAGTGGAGTTTAGCGGGCCGCCGGCGCTCGGTGCTTCGCAGTATTCTTGATCATCGGACTGCCGGAGATCGCAAATGCTGCAGAAAGTCGGACTGCCGTCGTTCGCCGACGGGTCACTGCTGAAGACTCAGGCGTACATCGACGGCGCATGGCGCGCGGCGTCAACCGGCGGGCAGTTTGCAGTGAGCAATCCGGCCGACGGACTGACGATCGCGCAGGTCGCGAACTGCGATGCCACGGACGCCAGCATTGCCATCGAAGCCGCGCAGCGTGCCTGGCCGGCATGGCGCCGCTTGCTCGCCAAAGAGCGGGCGGCGATCCTCCGACGTTGGTTTGAACTCGTCATGGCGAACCAGGAGGACCTGGCGAAGCTGATGACTGCCGAGCAGGGCAAGCCGCTCGCGGAAAGCCGCGGTGAGATCGCCTACGGCGCGTCTTTCGTCGAATGGTTCGCCGAAGAGGCCAAGCGCGTCTACGGCGACACGATTCCTACGGTGGCCGCCGACAAGCGCCTGCTGGTTCTTAAGGAGCCGGTCGGCGTTTCGGCCGCGATCACGCCGTGGAATTTCCCGAACGCGATGATCACGCGCAAGGTCGCGCCGGCGCTCGCGGCCGGCTGCACGGTGGTCGTGAAGCCCGCCGAACAGACGCCCTTGTCGGCGCTGGCGCTGGCCGAACTGGCACAGCGCGCCGGTTTCCCTTCCGGCGTTTTCAACGTGATTCCGGCCGACGAACACCGCTCGATCGCCGTCGGCAAGGCGCTGTGCGAATCGCCGGTCGTCCGCAAGCTGTCGTTCACCGGATCGACTGCGGTCGGGCGCATCCTGATGCAGCAGAGCGCGCCGACGCTGAAGAAGCTGTCGCTCGAACTCGGCGGCAACGCACCGTTCATCGTGTTCGACGATGCCGACCTCGATGCGGCGGTCGACGGCGCGCTGACATCGAAGTACCGCAACTCTGGGCAGACCTGCGTGTGCACCAATCGCTTCTATGCGCAGGCGACCATCTATGACGCCTTCGTCGAGCGGCTAGCCCAGCGCTCCGCGGCGCTGAAGGTAGGTTCCGGTTTCGATGCGGGCGTGCAGCAGGGACCGCTGATCGACAGCAATGCGCTGGCCAAGGTGGAAGCGCACATTGCGGACGCGCGGTCCAAGGGGGCGCGCGTGTTGACCGGCGGACATCCGCATGAGCTCGGCGGCACGTTCTTTCAGCCGACCGTGCTGGCCGACGTCACACGCGAGATGCTCGTCGCGCGTGAGGAGACGTTCGGGCCGGTCGCTCCGGTGTTCCGGTTCGAGTCTGAGGAAGAAGCCGTCGCGGCTGCCAATTCGACCGAGTTCGGACTCGCCTCGTATTTCTACTCGCGCGATATCGCTCGCGTGCTGCGCGTCGCCGAGGCGCTTGAAAGCGGCATGGTCGGCGTCAACACCGGGTTGATGTCGAACGAAGTCGCGCCCTTTGGCGGCGTCAAGCAGTCGGGTATCGGGCGCGAAGGATCGAAGTACGGCATCGACGAGTACCTGGTGCTGAAGTACGTCTGCATCGGCGGCCTTTGATGAGCGTCCGCGACTATGTCGGCAAGGAAGTGACGATCAGCTACGACGTGGGGCGCTGCATCCATGCCGGCGAGTGCACGCGCGGGGCGCCGCAAGTGTTCGACCGGGATGCCCGTCCGTGGATCCGGCCGGACGGCGCCTCGGTCGAGCACATCATCAACGTCGTCGCGCGCTGCCCTACCGGCGCGCTGACGGTGCGCGCGAACGACGGTCGAACGCTCGAATCACCGCCCGACCGCAACCTGGCGTCTGTCCAGCCGAAGGGACCGATCTATCTGCGCGCACGGGTGCGTATTCCGAGCGGCGAGCATGCGACGCTCGTCGAGTACACGCGCATTGCACTGTGCCGTTGCGGAGCGTCCGCCAACAAGCCTTTCTGCGACGGCAGTCATACGCGGGTGGGCTTTGCCGACCCCGGCGCGTGCTCCAACGTGCCGGCCTCGATCGAGGCGGAGCCTTCCGGTTCAGTCACCGTCTATCCACAGCCCAATGGGCCACTGCGCATCGAAGGGGCGATCGAGTTCCGTGCCGCCGACGGCTCGACGTTTGTGACCGAGAAAGTGTGGCTGTGCCGCTGCGGGAATTCGGCAAACAAGCCGTTTTGCGACGGCACGCACAAGCGGATCGGCTTTCGCGACAGCTGAGCGGCTCAGCTAGTGCCAGCCGGAGTCGCGCGCGCGCCTGCCCTTCGCGATCGCGCCGCAGGTTCTCCTCGAGTTCTTCCCGGCCGCTCTTGGCGATCGCGACCGCCGGAGCCGCGCGAGCGTTCCGGTCAGGACTTTTCGGTCATCAGCATTTCGCGCGCACGCGCGAGATCCGCCCGCTGGGCATCGGTCACGCGCGGATAGGCGAGGTTCATGTTGTCCATGGTTTCGACGATCGCGGCGGCGACCACGAGGCGCGTGAACCATTTGTTGTCGGCAGGCACCACGAACCATGGCGACTGAGGCGTCGCCGTCGCGCGGATTGCCTGTTCGTAGGCATCCATGTAGTCGTTCCAGTACGCGCGCTCCTTGACGTCGCCGAGCGAGAACTTCCAGTGTTTCTCCGGCTCGTCGAGTCGCGCGATGAACCGCTTCTTCTGCTCCTTGCGTGAAACGTGCAGGAAGAACTTGAGCACCGTGGTGCCGTTGCGCGTCAGGTAGTCCTCGAAGCAGGCGATGTCGCGCAGCCGCTGGCGGAAGATGCCTTTGGTAACCAGCGACTTCGGCAGCTTCTGCGCAGCCAGGATCGACTCGTGCACGCGGACGACCAGCACTTCCTCGTAGTACGAGCGGTTGAAGATGCCGATGCGCCCGCGCTCGGGCAAGGCGCACCAGTGGCGCCACATCCAGTCGTGATCGAGTTCGGTATCCGAGGGCTGCTTGAACGAGGTCACCTGGCAGCCCTGCGGATTGACGCCGCTCATCACGTGCTTGATCGTGCTGTCCTTGCCGGCCGCATCCATCGCCTGGAAGATCAGCAGCAGCGAACGGCGGTCCTGCGCGTACAGTTTTTCCTGCTCCTCGGCCAGCCACTGCACGCCTTCGGCCAGGCGCTGTCGCGCCTCGGGCTTGTGCTCGTCCCTCAGTCCGCGCGTATCGCCGGGATCGACGTCCTTCAGCCGGAACTTCGCGCCATTGACGACCCGGAACGGTTCGACCCATTTGCCGATGTTCTTCAGCGCCTTCTTGTCGATCGCCATGCGCGCCACCTCGCCTCGTGCGGTCGATGATAACCGCGCGCTGTGTCGCGCCGAACTCCGTCAGATCACGATCTGCGTGCCGATCTCGATCACGCGATGCGGCGGAATGTGGAAGAAGTCCGAGGCCGGCTGCGCGTTGCGCAGCATCCAGCTGAACAGCCGCTCGCGCCAGTCGGCCATGCCGCCGCGCCTTCCGGTCAGTATCGTCTCGCGAGACAGGAAGAACGAGGTAGAACTGGGATCCAAGTCGAAGTCGTGGTACCGCGTCAGATTGCGTGCGATATCGGCGATGTCGTAGGAATCCTTGAAACCCAGGAAGACCTTGACGTAGTAACACCCGCCGCCATGGTCCTTGATCTGCACCGACTCCTCGGGCGGGATGCGAGGGACGGACTGCGGCACAGCAGTCAGGAAGATCACTCTCTCGTGCATCACCCGGTTGTGCTTCAGGTTGTGCAGCATCGCGTGCGGCACCTCGTCGACGGCGCCTGACATGAACACTGCCGTGCCTTCGACCCGCTGCGGCGGATAGGTGCTGAGGCTCTTGAGGAATGGCTCGAGGGCGAGCCCGGCGCGCGCGCGCTCGTTTTTGATCAGCACACGCCCGCGCTTCCACGTACTGAACAAGAAGAACAGCAGCCCTCCGAAGACCAGCGGGACCCAGCCACCGTGCAGGACCTTGGCCGAATTGGCGATCATGAAAACGACATCCAGGGCCAGCAGCGGCGCCATGATCAGCGTCAGCTTCTGCGGCGACCAGTCCCAGCGGAAACGCGCCACCACCATCACGCCGAGCGTCGTGATCAGCATCGTGGCGACCACTGCGATGCCGTACGCGGCCGCAAGGTCGGAGGAGCTGCCGAAACCGATCACCAGCAGGACGACCAGGACGAGCAGCAGCCAGTTAACGAAGGGTACGTAGATCTGGCCGGCTGCCGTCTCCGAGGTGAACAGCACCGATAAGCGCGGCAGATAGCCGAGCTTGACCGCCTGGCTGGTGATCGAAAAAGCGCCCGAAATGACGGCCTGCGACGCGATCACCGTCGCGGCCGTCGCCAGAAACACCAGCGGCAGCTGCAGCCACGACGGTGCCAGCAGGTAGAACGGATTCTTTACCGCCTCAGGTGACTGCAGCACCAGGCTGCCCTGACCGAAATAGTTCAACAGCAGGCACGGCATCACCAGCCAGAACCAGGCGAGCACGATCGGCCGCTGGCCGAAGTGACCCATGTCGGCATACAGCGCCTCGCCGCCGGTCACCACGAGGAAGACCGAGGCCAGCACCGTCAGCGTCAGGGCGGGGTGCTGTGCGACGAAACCCACTGCGTACACCGGATCGATCGCGGTCAGCACTTCCGGATTGCGAGCGATCTGCAGCACGCCCAGCACGCCCAGCGTCAGGAACCACACCACCATGATCGGTCCGAACACGCCACCGACCCGGGCCGTTCCGGACCGCTGCACCGCGAACAGCGCGATCAGCACCCCGATCGTGAGCGGCAGTACCATCGACTTGAATCGAGGCGAGACGACCTCGAGGCCCTCGACCGCCGACAGCACCGAGATCGCCGGCGTGATCACACTGTCGCCGTAGAACATCGCCGCGCCAAACAGGCCGAAGGAGACTGCGACACCGGTCAGACGGCCGCGCGCCGGCAGTTGCCTCAGCACCAGCGCCATCAGCGCGAGTATCCCCCCTTCTCCGTCGTTGTTCGCGCGCAGTACGATCAGGACGTACTTGACCGATACGACCAGCGTCAGCACCCAAAAGATCATCGACAGGACGCCCAGCACACTGGCGGGATCGACACCCGCGCCGTGCTCGCCGCCGACGCTTTCCTTGAACGCGTACAGAGGGCTGGTGCCGATGTCGCCGTAGACCACGCCGAGCGTTGCGAGGATCAGCGCCGGTGTGGGTCCTGCCGTGTTCTCGTGGTCGGTCTGCATGCCCTGCCTGACGGCGCTGCGCACGATGCGCGGCGATGCTTACGGGAACCTTGCGCCGCGCATGGTAGCCGGGTCAACCCGGCCTCGGAGGGAGATAGGCTGGAGCGGGTGAAGGGAATCGAACCCTCGTATGCAGCTTGGGAAGCTGCCGTTCTGCCATTGAACTACACCCGCAGTGCGTAGAATTCTATCCGTCCGATTGATTCGACGTCGACCAATGCAAGTCAGTGTGAATGGCGAGTCGCGCAGGCTGCCCGATGACGCCACGGTGGCCGAACTGCTGGCGGCACTCGGCCGCGCAGGCAGGCGCGTGGCCGTCGAGCGCAATGGCGAGATCGTGCCGCGCAGCCGGCATGCGGACACGCGGCTTGCTGACGGCGACCGCATCGAGGTCGTGGTGGCCGTCGGGGGAGGCTGAGTGGAAAGAAAGCATACATTCGAGGGGACGCTGCGCTGGAGCGGCGGCTGCCGGGAGGTCGAGCACGGCAAACTGAAGTTGGTGCGCGCCTACGTCATCCGTTTCGGCGACAAGCCGGTGATCGAAGGCTCGTCCCCTGCGGCCTTCAACGGTGACGAGACCCGCCACAATCCGGAAACGCTGATGGTCGCCTCGCTGATGTCGTGCCACCACCTAACATACCTGGCGGTCTGCGAACGCGCCAACATCCGCGTGCTCGAATACAGCGACAACGCCACCGGAACTTTGGCGTTCAAAGACGGCAAGATGCGCATGGTCGAGGTGGTGTTGTGGCCGCAGGTGCGCATCGCGGATGAGATTAAGCTCGAGCAAGCGCGCGAACTGCATGCCAAGGCGCATGCCCACTGCTTCATGTCGAATTCGGTGAACTTTGAGGTGAAGGTGCAACCGACGGTGAGTGCATGAGTGCGGACGACGTATTGCGCGTTGGGCGGCGAGAGTTCCAGTCGCGGCTGCTGATCGGCACCGGCAAGTATCGGGACCTCGACCAGACGCGCGCAGCCGTCGAGGCGAGCGGTGCCGAGATCGTCACCGTCGCGATACGCCGCACCAACATCGGCCAGACACCGGGCGAACCGAATCTGCTCGATGTGATTCCGCCCTCGAAGTACACGCTGCTGCCCAACAGCGCCGGGTGCTACTCGGCCGACGATGCGGTCCGCACGCTGCGACTGGCGCGCGAACTGCTCGACGGGCACGCGCTGACCAAGCTCGAGGTCCTGGGCGATCCGCAGTCGCTCTATCCGAATATGCCGGAGACGCTGAAGGCGGCCGAGACGCTGGTCAAGGACGGCTTCGAAGTGATGGTCTACTGCAGCGACGACCCGATCCAGGCGCACGCGCTCGAAGCGATCGGCTGTGTGGCAGTGATGCCGCTCGCTTCGCTGATCGGCTCCGGCATGGGCGTGCTGAATCCGTGGAACATCCAGTTGATTCTCGAACGCGCCAGCGTGCCGGTCATCGTCGACGCTGGCGTCGGCACGGCGAGCGACGCCGCTATCGCGATGGAACTCGGTTGCGCCGGCGTGCTGATGAACACGGCGGTCGCGCAGGCGCGTGACCCGGTGCTGATGGCCGGCGCGATGAAAAAGGCGGTCGAGGCCGGACGCGACGCTTTCCTGGCGGGGCGGATGCCCCGTCGGTTCTACAGCGGCTCTCCTTCGTCGCCGACTGGCGGAGTCATTGCACCCGCGGCGTCCAGGTGATCGAACTCCGCGCCGAGCAGAGTTTTGCGTAACTGCGGCGAGAGGTAGAAAGTGCGTTGTGATTAGGTGAGCGTCCACCCATTGATTTCTCTCGCTTATTGCGAGTGCAACAAGTGTGCGATGTGCAGTAGGTGGACATCGTCAAGGTTAGGCTAACTCGTAATCACAGTTACGGCGTAACTTTGATCAGCCATCAATAGTCGCTGTCCGGCCAATTGCGGACCCTACTTTTGTTCCGAATGCTTTGCCCGACGCCGACGTTCGACGCTCTTCGATCTGCGCTAACGATTAGCGGTCAGAAACCTCCCTTACTCTTACTTGTCGCCATGGCAGGCGCAGGCCTCGCCGTGCGCCGCGTGCACTAGTTCAGCCAGAATGCCGCAGTGCCGCGCCGATCGCGGCGACTTGCAGCTGGCTCTGAGCGATACGAGCTGTTTCTCAAGGGCCGCCAGCGACTTTATTCGTGCGCGAGCGCGTTCCAACTGCGTATCGATCAACGCGTCTGCGTCGTCACATTTCGACGCCGGACGATCCAGGAGGTTTAACAGTCGTTGAACGTCTGCAAGCGACATATCGAGCGACCGACAGTGGCGAATGAACGCCAACCGCTCGACATGAGCGGCGCCGTAGGCTCGATACCCATTGCGCTGCCTCTTAGGCGGCGGCAACAGCCCCGCCTTTTCGTAGTAGCGGACGGTTTCGACGTCGACTCCAGTGGCCGCGGCGATTTCTCCGATTCGCATTTCACTCACGGCTTGACTCCGTAGTAACTACAGGGTTTGTAATGGTATCTCTTTCAGGAGCACCCATGTCCGAAGCCTGTTGCCCGGTCAAGCCGGTGGAGGTCGCCAGCAGCAAGCGCTACCGCAGCATCTTATGGATAGCGCTCGCCGTAAATCTCACCATGTTCGTGGTCGAGGTGGCCGCCAGCTTTAACGCCGATTCGGTTTCGCTGCTTGCGGATGCGGTGGACTTCGCGGGCGATGCCGCTAACTATGGTCTGTCCCTCGGCGCCATTGCTCTCGGGTCACTTTGGGAATCGCGTGCTGCTGTCGTCAAGGGTGTGTCAATGGCGGCCTATGGCGTGTTCGTCCTGCTCTACGCGGTTTGGATGCTGTTGAGCGGCTCTCAACCGGAGCCTCTGACGATGGGCATCGTCGGAACGATTGCGCTCCTTGCCAACCTCGGTGTCGCGGCGCTGCTGTTCGCATACCGCGCAGGCAATTCCAACATGCGCTCGGTGTGGCTGTGCACTCGCAATGATGCGATCGGCAACATCGCCGTGCTGATCGCAGCCGTTGGCGTCTTCGGTGGCGGGTCCGCCTGGCCAGATCTGCTCATCGCTGCACTTATGAGTGCGCTTGCGCTAAGCGCTTCCATGAGGGTGCTGCGCCAGGCACGCGGTGAACTGCGCCACGCGGGTGGTGCTTCGGCAGTTCTTTGACGGGCGGCTGTCCGATGCCGTGCCTCCTAAGAAGCCCAAATGAGTCGCGTCGATCCAGCAGACTTTATCGTCAACGGCAGGCCGCTACAGGACTTTGGCTACGATCAACTGAAGACGTCGTTTCGGCGAGAAGTTGAAACAACTACGGAAAGTGATCGCGCTTGCGAGCAACCTGGTCGCCATCGGCGACAAGCGACTTCTGAATTGGGTCGACGTAACTCCTAGCGAAGAGCAATATTGGCCAAGACTAGACGTCAGCTGCTTCGTCAAAGGTTCCAGAAAGTAGACGTGCGCCCAAGCCTAAGTCTCTTCCAGGTCATTCGAACTCCCCACGCGGTTCTGTAGCGACCTACGCCTTCTTGAGTCACAGACTTGGACGCGCTGACCTGGTTCGGGTTGTTCTCGGTTACGGCCATGCTTGTCTGCTATGCGCTCGAACGTCGAAGCCGCTGGTATGTCTTGGGCTTCGCCGGAGCGTGCGTCCTGGGATCAATCTACGGCTTTCTCCAAGGGGCATGGCCGTTCGGCCTCCTTGAAGCGATCTGGGCACTTGTCGCAGTTAGACGCTGGCAGCACCTGCCAACCGCGACCTAGCGTGGGTGCCGACACCGAAAGCATGAGCGATGCGTCGTTGTCCTCAGACCGTAACCAGCACACAAGCGGACCAAGGGTCCCGCCGGGAAGCGGCCTCAATGCGGACGACGCGATTTAAGCGCTTGCATCGACATCTGCCACTAGGCGATAGCCGACGCCAGTCTCGGTCTGCAGGTAGCGGGGCCGCGTCGGATCGGGTTCGATCTTCTCGCGCAGCTGCTTCATGTAGATGCGCAGGTAGTGCGGCTGATTGACACGATCTGGGCCCCACACTTCCTTCAGCAGCTGGCGTTGGGTTGCGACGGCCCCGTCGTGGCGCGCGAGGGCGGCTAGCAGCCGGAACTCGAGCGGCGTGAAGTGGATCGCACCATCAGGCCCCGCCGCAGTGCGCTGCGTCAGGTTGATCGTCACCCGGCCGAGCTGCAGCGGCCGGTTGATGTCGGCCGGGCGCGCAGCGCGCCGGAGCGCCGCGCGCACGCGCGCGAGCAGCTCGCCCACCGCGAACGGTTTGGTGACGTAATCATCGGCGCCGGCATCGAGCGCGGCGATTTTCTGCTGCTCGTCGACGCGCGCCGACAGCACGACAATCGGCAGCGAGGACCAGTCGCGGATGCCGCGCACGACCGTGTGGCCTTCGGCGTCAGGCAGCCCAAGGTCGAGGATCACGAGATCGGGTTTGTGGCTGGCGGCCTCGATCAGCCCACGCCGCGCGTTCTCGGCTTCGATCACGCGGAAGCCCTCGGCCGACAGCGTCGCGCGCAGCAGCCCGCGCAGTTGCGGTTCGTCGTCGATGACGAGCACGGCATGAGCCGCGGTGGTCATGCCACGACCTCCTCGGTTGGGACCTCGGGCGCATCGGCCGGCAACGGCAGCAGCGTCACGAACAATGCGCCGCTGCCCTGGGCCCGCTCGGCGCGCATGTCGCCGCCGTGTGCGCGCGCAATGGCGCGACAGATCGCCAGCCCGAGTCCGACGCCGCCGATCGCGCCTTCGACCCGACCGCGCTGGAACTTCTCGAACAGCGCAGCTGGCTCAACGTCCGGCGGAAATCCCGGACCGTCATCGACGATCTTCAATTCGACCTGGCTGTCGCGGCGCCGCGCGTTGACACTGATGTGGCTGCCGGCCGGTGTGTACTTCGCGGCGTTTTCGAGCAGGTTGAACAGCAGTTGCTCGAGCAGTACCGGGTCCGCGTAGATCAGCGGCGGCGCATCGTCGAGGCGGGCCTCGACCACATGATCGGCCAGCGGCCCTTGCAGCCGTTGCAGTGCCGCGCCGACGACTTCCTGCGGCGAGACCCACTCCGGCTTCGCGATCGCGGGTCCGGCTTCCAGCCGCGTCATGTCGAGCACGTTGGCGATCAGCTGGGTCATCTGGGTCGATTCGTTGACGATGCTCTGCGCCAACTCGCGCCGCGCATCGGCCGACAACCGCGAGTCCTGCTGCGTCAAACTGCTCGCCGCACCGCCGATCACCGCGAGTGGCGTGCGCATGTCGTGCGAGATCGCCGCGAGCAGGCTATTGCGTACCGACTCGGTCTCGGCCGCGACCGTGGCCGCCTGCGCCTGGTCGGCCAGGCGGGCGCGTTCGAGCGCGAGCGCGAGCTGGCCGGCGAATGTGTCGAGCAAATGTGCCTGTTCGGGCAGCATGATGCGGCGCGGATTCGCCGGCAGGACGGCGAGCACGCCCAGAGCCCGGCGCACTGGATCGCTGCCGATCAGCGGCAGATAACGCGCGGGGCTTCCGGGCAGCGTGTTCGTCCCGAGTCCCGCAGGCTGCGCATGCTGCTGCACCCATTGCGCGACCGACACATCGGCACCACGAAACGATGCCGCCTCCGGCGGCGAACGAGGAAACTGCAGTGCGCCGCGCTCGTCGGGCAGCAGGACGACCGCCTGCGACTCGAACGCCTCGCCAATGTGCCGCACCGCCACGCGCGCCATGCCATCGACGCCACGCACCGCCGCCAGCTCGCGGCTCATCGCGTAGAGCAAGGCGGTGCGTCGTTCGCGGTGACCGGCCACGCGCGCCTGCAATCGCACGCTGTTCATCAGCGTGCCGATCAGGATTCCCACCGCGGTCAGCACCGCGAAGGTGAGCAGGTACTGCCCATCAGCGATGTTGAAAGTGAACAGCGGAGGCACGAAGAAGAAGTTGTAGGCCGCGGTGCTGGCGATCGAAGCGAACACCGAGGGACCGCGCCCGAAGCGCCAGGCGATCAGCGTGATCGACAGCAGGTAGATCATCACGACGTTCGGCTCGTTGAGCACCGAGGTCGTCACCCACGCCAACGCGGTGGCCGCCGCCACACCGACCGCCGCCCAGACGTACTGCGGCCAATGGCGTTTCTTGGCCGACGGCGGCGCATCGAGGAACGCCGCGCTGCGCGCCAGCAGCGGACTCTTGGCGATCCGCATCGCCTCGGTCGTCTTGACAACCGTGACATCGATGCCGTGGATGTGCGCCAGCACATGATCGACCGTCGACGGCCGCATCCAGCGCGCTAGCCCCTTGCGGCTCGGCTCGCCCAGCAGCACGCGCGTCACGTTGCGCGTCTGCGCGTAATGCACCAGTTCGGCGGCCGCCGAGGGACCGCCGAGCGTCACCGTTTCGGCGCCCAGCGTTTCGGCCAGCCGCAGCCACGCGATGCGCTGATTGCGCTCCGCGTCGGGCAGGCGAATCAGATCGGGCGTCTCGACGTACACCACGATCCACTCGGCATGCAGTGCCGCCGCCAGCCGCTTGCCGGCGCGCACCAGCGTTTCGCCGTCGCTGCGCGGACCGATGCCAACCAGCACGCGCTCCCCGGCCGCCCACGGCACGCCGATGCCTTCGGTCGCGCGGTAGCGGTCCATCGCCGCGTCGACACGCTCGGCGGTCTTGCGCAGCGCCAGTTCGCGCAGCGCGATCAGGTTGCCCTTGCGGAAGAAGTTGTCGAGCGCGACGAGCACGCGCTCGGGCACGTAGACCTTGCCCTCGCGCAGCCGCTGCAGCAGATCGTCCGGCGGCAGGTCGATCAGCTCGACTTCGTCGGCCGACTCGAACACCGTGTCAGGCACGGTCTCCTGCATCCGCACCGTCGTGATGCCCGCGACAACGTCGTTCAGGCTCTCAAGGTGCTGGACGTTGACAGTCGTCCACACATCGATACCGGCCGCGCGCAGCTCCTCGATGTCCTGCCATCGTTTGGCGTGCCGGCTGCCTTCGGCGTTGGTATGCGCGAGCTCGTCGACTAGCAGCAGTTGCGGCTTGCGTTGCAGCGCGCGATCGAGATCGAACTCGCGCACCTGCGCCGGCCCTTGCCGCAGCAGCAGGTGCGGAATCGCTTCCAGTCCCTCGAGCAGCTTCTCGGTCTCGGAGCGTCCGTGCGGCTCGACGTAGCCGACCACGACATCGACGCCCTCGGCCTTCACGCGGCGCGCCGCCTCCAGCATCGCGTAGGTCTTGCCGACGCCGGCCGTCGCGCCGAAGAAGATCTTCAGCTTGCCGCGGCGCGCCGCCTGCTCCTCGGACTGAACGTGCGCGAGCAGGGCGTCCGGGTCGGCGCGGCGGTCTTCCATCCGTCTAGCCTAGTCGATCGCGACGACGGCGGCCGCGTCGTCGAGCGCCGCGCGGCCGCTGCCACCAGCACCGCAGCGAACACCAGCGGCGCGACAACGGCACCAAGGATCATCGCCACGTCTGTCCACGCCATGGCGACCCCCGATCAACGCATAGCGTCGAGCGCGAGATTCAGGCTCAACACATTGACGCGCGGCTCGCCTAGCACGCCGAACTGGCCGCGGCCTCGGTGTAGCGCCGCGACCAGCGCTCGCACCTTGCTCTCGTCCACGCCACGCTTGCGCGCGACGCGCTTCAGCTGGTACTCGGCCGCGGCCGGACTGATGTGAGGGTCGAGCCCGCTGGCCGATGCCGTCACCAGGTCCTGCGGTACCGGCGACTTGTTTTCCGGATCGGCCTCCTTCAGGGCCGCGATGCGCTCCTTCACCGCGTCGACCAGCGCGGGATTGGTCGGGCCTTGGTTGGAGCCGCTCGAAGCCAGCCCGTTGTAGGGCTGCGGCCCGGTGGCCGAAGGTCGGCTCCAGAAGTACTTCGGATCCGAAAACGGCTGGCCGATCAGCGTCGAGCCGACCGCCTTGCCGTCGCGCATGATCAGGCTGCCATTGGCCGCGTCGCGCATGGCGAGCTGCGCCACGCCGGTGACGATTCCTGGATACACGAGCCCGGTCACGATCGTCAGCAGGATGAACAGGATCGCTGCGGTGGAAATGTCGCGTTTCATGTGTCACTCCTAGGCCAGGCCCATGCCGACCAGCAACAGGTCGACCGCCTTGATGCCGATGAATGGAACGATCAGCCCGCCGATCCCGTAGATCAGCAGATTCCGCCGCAGCAGCCTGGCGGCGGTGTCGGCACGCGTGGGAATGCCGCGCAGCGCCAGCGGAATCAGCGCGACGATGATCAGCGCGTTGAAGATCACCGCCGACAGGATCGCCGAAGCCGGCGAAGCGAGCCCCATCACATTGAGCGCATTGAGCTGCGGATAGGTCGCCGCGAATGCCGCCGGAATGATCGCGAAGTACTTGGCGACGTCATTGGCGATCGAAAACGTCGTCAGCGCGCCGCGCGTGATCAGCATCTGCTTGCCGATCTCGACCACCTCGATGAGCTTGGTCGGATTCGAATCCAGATCGACCATGTTGCCGGCTTCCTTGGCCGCCTGCGTGCCGGTGTTCATCGCGACCGCGACATCGGCCTGTGCCAGCGCCGGCGCGTCGTTGGTGCCGTCGCCGCACATCGCAACCAGTCGCCCGTTTGCCTGTTGATCGACGGATCAGCTTGAGCTTGGCCTCCGGCGTGGCCTCGGCGAGGAACTCGTCGACGCCGGATTCGGCCGCGATCGCCGCCGCGGTCAGCCGGTTGTCACCGGTGATCATCACGGTCTTGATGCCCATGCGGCGCAGCTGCGCGAAGCGCTCCTTGATGCCGCCCTTGACGATGTCGCGTAGCTCGATCACGCCCAGCGCCCGACCGTTCTCCGCGACGACCAGCGGTGTCGCGCCCTTGCTCGCGATCTGGTCGACATGCGTGCGCAACTGGCGATCGATCGCTTTGCCCTGCGCCTTCAGCCACGCCTCGATCGCGTCGGGCGCGCCCTTGCGGATGCGCCGCTCGCCGATGTCGATGCCGCTCATCCGCGACTGTGCGGTGAACGGCACGAAGGTCGCGTTCATCTCGTGCAGTTCGCGGCCGCGGATGCCGAAGCTCTTCGCCAGCACGACGATCGAACGGCCTTCGGGGGTTTCGTCGGAGAGCGATGCCAGTTGCGCGGCGTCGGCGAGTTCGTGCTCGGTCACGCCGCCGGGCGCGGGCCAGAACTTCGCAGCCTGGCGGTTGCCCAGCGTGATCGTTCCGGTCTTGTCGAGCAGCAGCACGTCGACGTCGCCGGCGGCTTCGATCGCCCGTCCCGACGTCGCCACCACATTCGCCTGGATCATGCGATCCATCCCCGCGATGCCGATGGCCGACAGCAGCCCGCCGATCGTGGTCGGAATCAGGCAGACGAGCAGCGCCACCAGCACCGTCAGACCGATCACCTGCCCCTGGTTCGAAGTGGCGACCGCGTAGACGGAAAACGGCAGCAGCGTGGCCACCGCGATCAGGAACACCAGCGTCAGCGCCGCCAGCAGGATGGCCAGCGCGATCTCGTTCGGCGTGCGCTGGCGCTTGGCGCCTTCGACCATCGCGATCATCCGGTCGAGGAAGCTGTCGCCCGGGTTGGCTGATGATGCGCACGACCAGCCAGTCGGACAGCACGCGCGTACCGCCGGTGACCGATGATCGATCGCCGCCCGCCGCGCGCACCACCGGCGCCGACTCGCCGGTGATGGCCGATTCGTCGACCGACGCCACGCCTTCGATCACGTCGCCGTCGCCGGGAACGAGCTGGCCGGCATCGACCAGCACGACGTCGCCCTTGCGCAGCTGGCTCGAGTTGACCGTGCTGCGCGGCGCATCGCGGCGCGTGCCATCGAGTTTGATGGCCGGTGTGTCCTTCTTGGCGCCGCGCAGGCTGGCCGCCTGCGCCTTGCCGCGACCCTCGGCCAGCGCTTCCGCGAAGTTGGCGAACAGCACCGTCAACCACAGCCAGACCGAAATCGCGGCAGTGAAGCCGTCGCGATCGACGATCGCGAGGACGGTGGTCAGCGCCGCACCCAGCCAGGTGACGAACATCACCGGATTGCGCCACTGCGCCATCGGCGTCATGCGCTTCAGCGAATCGACCGCCGCCTGGCCCATCAGCGCCGGGTCGAACGTGCGGACTGCGTGTTTGTGTGTAGTCATGTCAGATTCCTGCCTACTTCGCGGCAAAGAGCATCAGGTGCTCGACGATCGGTCCGAGCGCCAGCGCCGGCACGAAGGTCAGCGCGCCGACCAGCAGCACCGTGCCGATCAGCAGCCCAACGAAGAGCGGCGTATGCGTCGGCAGCGTTCCGCTCGAGGCCGGTATGAATTTCTTGGCGGCCAGGCTGCCGGCGATCGCCAGCACCGGCACGACGAGCCAGTAGCGCGACAGCCACATCGCCACGCCGAGCGCGGAGTTGTAGAAGGGCGTGTTGGCCGACAGGCCCGCGAACGCGCTGCCGTTGTTGTTGCCGGCCGAGCTGAATGCATACAGCACCTGCGAGAAGCCGTGCACGCCGGGGTTGGACATGCTGGAAACGCCGGGCTCGATCACGACGGCCAGCGCCGCGCCGACCAGCACCACGAACGGCGGGATCAGGATCACCAGCGACGCCATCTTCATCTCGTACGCCTGGATCTTCTTGCCCAGGTACTCCGGCGTTCGGCCCACCATCAGGCCGGCGATGAACACCGCGATGATCGCGAACACCAGCATGCCGTACAGGCCCGAGCCGACGCCGCCGTACACCACCTCGCCGAGTTGCATCAGCCACATCGGCACCAGGCCGCCGAGCGGCATGTACGAGTCGTGCATCGAGTTGACCGACCCGTTGGACGCCGACGTGGTAGCGCTGGCCCAGATCGCCGAGGTCGCCGGGCCGAAGCGCACTTCCTTGCCTTCGAGGTTGCCGGCGCTGGCTTCGACGCCGAGCGCCGTCACACGCGGATTGGCCGTCTCTTCGGCGCCGACCGCAGCGAACGTCAGCACGAGGAAGATCGCGCTCATCGCGCCGTAGATCGCCCAGCCCTGGCGCGCATCGTTGACCAGCCGCCCGAAGGTGAAGCACAGCCCTGCCGATATCAGCAGGATCGAGATCGCTTCGAGGAAGTTCGAGAACGGCGTCGGGTTCTCGTACGGATGCGCCGAGTTGACGTTGAAGAAGCCGCCGCCATTGGTGCCGAGTTGCTTGATCGCGACCTGCGACGCCGCCGGCCCCTGCGGCAGGCTCTGCGTGGTGATCGTCTCCTTCTTCTCGGGCGCGCCATCCTTGGCCGGAGTGACCACCTCGACGGACTGCATCAGCGGGACGTCGACCGCCTTGCTGAAGTTCTGGACCACGCCCTGCGAGACCAGCACCAGCGCGAGAACCAGCGAAAGCGGCAGCAGCACATAGAGCGTCGACCGCGTCAGGTCGACCCAGAAATTGCCGACTCCGTTGGACTGCTTGCGCACGAAGCCGCGGAGGAACGCGACGAGCACCGCCATCCCGGTCGCGGCCGAAAGGAAGTTCTGCACCGCGAGCCCGAGCATCTGCGTCAGATAGCTCATCGTCGATTCGCCACCGTAGCCCTGCCAGTTGGTGTTGGTGGCGAAACTCACGGCCGTGTTGAACGAGGAATCGGCCGACACCGCGCCGAGGTCCTGCGGGTTCAGCGGCAGCCCGCCCTGCACACGCTGCAGCGCATAGACGACCAGCGCACCGAGCAGATTGAATAGCAGCACCGCGACCGCGTAGCGCTTCCAGTCCATGTCGTCGTCGGCACGCACGCCGCTCAGCCGGTACAGCAGTCGCTCGACCGGACCCAGCACGCCCGACAGGACGGTCTTTTCGCCGATGTAGACGCGCGCCATGTAGGCGCCCAGCGGCCACGCGAGCGCCGTCAGCACGACGAAGTACAGGACGATCTGCAACACTCCGAAGCCGCTCATCACAGATCCTCTGCCTTAAGCAGCGCCCATACGAGGTAGATCGCCACCGCGACGGCGAGCGCGAGGCCTACTGCATGCCAGGGGCTCATCATTGATCCTTGCGCGCGTGTTGCAGCCGATCGCACAGGCCGATCAGCAGCACAGTCAGCCCGGCGAGGCCGACGATTGCGCCAACAAACAGAAGGTCCGTCACGAAGCCCCTCAGCGGAGGATGTCGGTGCGTGCAGACTAGGCAGCGCCGCGTAAAGACGGCGTCAAGATTTGCGGTGTGCGGTCCGGGCGGCCGCGCCGAGCAAGCGAGGCAACGAACCCCGCTTCCGCGACCTGCTAACGACCGCAAAGGGCACGTCCGGTCGAGCAGCGCATTGTCCGCAGTTAGGCCAATCGTCAGCGTCCGTTTCCGCCCAACGCTAGCGACGACTATGGGTCGAACTGAGGTCCCTGGTGACGCCCGGGAGCGGTCGAGCGAGGTAGGTACTTTGGCTAGGGCCGCAAGGAAGCGGCCGCTCGTTGTCGCAGGGCGAGTGGAATTCGCGCGCGCAGCGCGCTTAGTCGCGCGCAGGCCACTGGGTGCGTCGCGATCAACGTGGTTCCCGCCTCGTTTCGACATTCCTGGTCGAGAAATGCCAGCTGCCTTTCAGGTGAGTATCCCGCCGCGCTGGCCAGCAGCAAGCCGAGTTCGTCGGCTTCATATTCCCCCTGCTGAATCACGGGTTCCATCGCCCGGTAGAGCGAAAGGTTGGAGTCAATTTCGGCATACATATCCTGGACACTGCGAGTGATGTGTCGCGGTAGCAGCAAGCCGGCGTACGTCAGCGCCTGGCGCTCGTGTTCGAGGATGCTGTGCGCCATCTCGTGCGCAAGTACAAACGCTAGTACATCGTCTGTCTTAAGTCGTTGCTCCACGAAGAATTCGGAGATCAACACCTGGCCACCGGCCATCGCCAGAGCTTCGATGTCAGACAGTCGCACAACGCTCAGAGTCCAGGACAGAGTCTCGGCTCGCGAGGTCTGCGTGCGAGCCTGCGCAACGAGCCCGGCCCACACGAACGAAAGTCGCTCGCATTGAGCGGCGCAGCCAAGCTTCTCTTCATCCGCGGCACGTCGGATCAGCGCGGCCGTTTGGGTTGCCGCGGCGCGTTCGACTTCTTCGGCGGACCAGCCGAGGCCCACCGGCTCGTAGGCGAATTGCACGCCATGGCTAGCGCCAGCCAGCATAGCCAGCGCAGTCAGCGCGCAGCGCAAGGGCTTGACCATCGCCTCGGCCTCCTTGCCACTCAAGATACATGCGACGCCTACTCGCCGTAAGCGAAAAAACGGCGCGGAAGGTCGGGCAACTTCCGGCTCCGACCCGGTCAGCTCCGACGCGCCGCCTCGATCGCCGCGATGTCGATCTTCTTCATCGTCATCATCGCCTCGAACGCGCGCTGGGTCGCCGCCCGGTCGGGGTCGGCGAGCGCGTCGAGCAGCGCGCGCGGGGTGATTTGCCACGACACGCCCCACTTGTCCTTGCACCAACCGCACTCGCTTTCCTGGCCGCCATTGTTGACGATGGCGTCCCACAAGCGATCGGTTTCGGCCTGGCCGTCGGTCGCGATCTGGAACGAGAACGCCTCGTTGTGCTTGAACGCCGGCCCGCCGTTCAGCCCAAGGCAAGGGATGCCGGCCACGGTGAACTCCACCGTCAGGACATCGCCCTTCTTGCCGGCTGGATAGTCGCCCGGAGCGCGTTGAATCGCGCCCACCGCGCTGTCGGAGAAGGTCTTGGCGTAGAACCGTGCGGCATCTTCTGCCTCGTGGTCGTACCACAGGCAGATCGTGTTCTTGCTGGGCATGGCCTTACTGGACATTCTCGTTTCTCCTTCATTCAGGGTGAAGGGCATTCGGTAAACGACTCGCTCGAGCATTTGCACCAGCGCCAGTCTCATGGCTCAGCATCCCAGGCTCAGGCCCGTGACTCGAGACCGGGATATACCCTCGGCGATCACCCACGGCCTCCGTCCGATCGTCGAGTCCATTTCTGTTCAGTCCGTCCTCGCTGGACGTAGGCGAGCAAGTGCCGTTCCGGCAGAGGCGTTTGAGCCATTGCCAGCCGTAGTGCACCGTGTACCGAACCACCGTTTCACCCTCGGGGATCACACGAAACGCAAACACGATCTTCAGACGAAACTCTGTTGGCCGTTGGCCGTTTCCGACATCGTGCCCCGAGTCGTCCTTCGCGCGACCCTAGTCCTCGTGTGACGGCTGGGCATCGTCACGGCGTTACGTTGAAAGTCCACTTCTCGGACGACCGGTCGCGTCTGCTCTTGACGATCTGTAGTGGCGGCTATGCGTTGCGGATTCAACCGGTGGATGCAACACACTAGAAACTGCGTAAGCAGAAGGAGTGTTGCAGATGAAGCGAAGACCGCGGATCTATTACACGGAAAGCCAGAAAGCTCTGATGTGGGAGCGCTGGCAGAAGGGCGATCTCTGCACCAGATCGCTCAGCTGTTTGATCGAGCCACACGTCGGTACGGCGGATTCTGGCCGAGACCGGCGGGATACGCCCGCCAGAACGTCGCCGTTCGAGATTGGCGCTGACCTTGGCCGAACGGGAAGAGATATCGCGTGCCGTGGTGGCGGGTCAGTCGATCCGTTCGATAGCCACGCTACTCGGGCGAGCGCCGTCCACGGTCAGCCGCGAGATCAAGCGCAACGGTGGCCAAGGAGGCTATCGGGCGAGCCAGGCCGATCAGGCCGCCTGGGATCGGGCGCGTCGCCCCAAGACTTGTAAACTGGCTGAGAACCGAGCCTTGGCGCACATCGTGGCAGACAAGCTCCAATCGCAGTGGTCGCCGGAGCAGATTGCCGGGTGGCTCAAGCGCACTTACCCGTGCGACGAGCCGTACCAGGTGTCACACGAGACCATCTACCGCAGCCTGTTCATTCAAGCCCGTGGCGCCTTGAAGAAGGAGCTGTTGCAGCATTTGCGGCGCACCCGAGGCATGCGCCGTTCGCGCCATCACACGCAGAAGACAGACAACCACGGCAGAATCACCGACACCGTGTCGATCAGCGAGCGTCCGGCCACGGTTGAAGACCGGGCGGTGCCCGGTCACTGGGAAGGCGACTTGTTGTTCGGCAGTCAAAACAGCCAGATTGCGACCCTGGTCGAGCGTCAAACACGCTACGTGATGCTGGTGAAGGTCGCCGGCAAAGACACGGAGACGGTCATCAACGCGCTGATCAAGAACGCGCGCAAGTTGCCGCAGGAACTGTACAAGTCGCTGACCTGGGATCGAGGTAAAGAGATGGCCGGCCACAAGCGCTTCACATTGGCGACGGACATCAAGGTCTACTTCTGTGATCCTCAGAATCCCTGGCAGCGCGGGACCAATGAAAATACGAACGGACTGTTAAGGCAGTACCTTCCCAAAGGGATCAATGTCTCGACCTACTCACAAGCCAAGCTCAATGCCGTGGCGAGAAAATTGAACGAGCGCCCAAGGAAGACTCTAAACTTCCAAACACCTGCTGAGATGTTCAGCCAATCCGTTGCATCGACCGGTTGAATCCGCAGTCGAGAGCCGACCTTCGGGGTTCCCGAAGCTGCTCCTTTGGTGCACCATGCAAGAGGTTTGCGATCGAGCAACCCACCTCGGATGACCACGACAATGCGCCGGTTTGTGTAAGTTCTCGGTCGCTGAATCGACCATAGAGCTTCGCGAGTCGAAACGAACTGGCCATGGCCGCCGCACCGATCACCGGATCCGCACCGACGGGAACTCTGTACACCCGACATGCGTTGCCGGTGCGCATTATGCATTGGGTCAATGTCGTCGCGCTGACGATCCTGCTGATGAGCGGGCTGCAGATCTTCAACGCGCACCCCGCCCTGTATTGGGGGGACTCTTCGTACTCGGGCAGGCCACCCCTGCTCCAGATCGGCGCGCGCGACAGCGGCAACGGCGAACTCACCGGCGTGACACGTGTCTTTGGACACGATTTCGACACGACCGGCGTGCTCGGGCTGTCGACGACGCTGGACGGGGGGACCAACAACCATGCATTCCCCTCATGGGCGACGATTCCGGGTTTCTATTCGCTCGCGCTGGCGCGCGACTGGCACTTTTTCTTTGCGTGGCTACTCGTCATCAACGGCGCCGCTTACGTGCTGTACTCGCTCTTCAGCCGCCATTTGCTGCGCGATCTGGCGCCGACCTGCGCGGAGCTCGGCGGTATCGGCACGTCGATTGTCGATCATCTGAAGTTCAAACACCCGACCGGTGCAGCGGCCAAGCGCTACAACGTGCTGCAAAAGCTGGCGTACATGAGCGTGATCTTCGTTCTGGTCCCGCTGTTGGTCGTTGCCGGATGGGCGTTGTCGCCGTGGTTGAACTCGATCATCCCAGGCTGGGTCGACATCCTGGCGGGCGCCAGTCGGCGCGCACGATTCATTTTCTCGCTGCATGGCTGCTCTTCCTCTTCGTCGCCGTGCACGTGTTCGAAGTGATCGTCAGCGGGTTCTGGAATCACATGCGGTCGATGATCACCGGCCGCTATCGCATCACGCCCGAGGTACACGATGCCGGTCGATAAGTCGCGGCGCCGCTTCATCGCGCGCGCTGCAGGTGCGGCGAGCGCGATGGCGCTGGCCGGGTGCGATCGGCTGTCGTCGACCGAGTGGTTCCCGAAAGTATTGCGCTCGGGCGAATCACTGAGCCGGGGCGTGCATCGCGTACTCGGCGCGCGGCCGTCGATGGCTCAGGAGTTCACCGAAGCCGATCTGTCGCCTTCCTTTCGCAGTAACGGCACTTCGATGCCGGCCAGCCAGGCTTATCAGGCGTTGGCCAGAAACGGTTTCGCCGATTGGTCACTGACTGTCGACGGACTGGTCGAGCGCCCGACGCGGATCACGCTCACCGAACTGCGTGCGATGCTGCGCCGTACGCAGATCACCCGGCACGATTGCGTCGAGGGCTGGAGCGCGATCGGCAAATGGACCGGCGTCCAGCTATCGACCGTCTTGGCCGGGGTTAGGCCGCTTTCGAACGCCCGATACGCCGTCTTTCATTGCGCCGACAACATGAGCGACGGGCCGACGCCCGAGTTCTACTACGAAAGCATCGACATGGACGATGCGTGGCACCCGCAAACGCTGCTTGCGTACTCGCTGAACGACGCAGCCCTGCCGATTGCCAACGGCGCGCCGATCCGACTGCGAGTCGAGCGTCAGCTCGGTACAAGCACGCCAAATACGTGATGCGCATTGAGTTGGTCGGGAGCTACGCGCACATCAACGGAGGCAGGGGCGGCTACTGGGAAGACAACGGGTACCAGTGGTACGCGGGGATTTGAAGATCGAGGAGCAGATTCGCCCGGGCACCGGCTCTCTCCGAGGAGATTCAAACTGCCGGGGGCCGGCGGAAGACCGGATCCAGGCCGACAGTGACGGCCGCTTTCGGATCCTTCTGATGGCGGCTTGGGTCGGGCTGCCAGTTCCGCCTTCTATTGCAACTGTAACCGCAGCAACGTAGTGGCGAAACGAGCGCGCAACACAGCGCCGCCACGGTACTGAGTTCAGAGGAGGCAGAGGGCGCAGCCGCAGTGCGCACAACTGTAGCCTGCCCACGCCACCGTTCGCGGCTGTCGGCTGTTTGCGGCTCGGTAGCGCGAGCGTGCGCCGTCATCAGCGCGTGGCAGGCGACTGTTGCGAGAGTGGCGTCGAGCCCACGCAACCGCGCGTTGTGATGAGCTTTGCCGCGTTGATCAAATCCCTTCGGCCGCGACGCTGGTCGTGGCGTGCGATCCCCTGGGTCGGCGGGCTGTTGATCGCTGCGATCGCGATGCTTGCGTTATGGGACATCGTGCGTAGCTACCGCAGCGCAGCCGCCGACACCGATCGCGAGCTCGAGACACAGGCCCGCGTGATCGCCGAGCAGACTGCGCGCAGCGTGCAGGCGATCGATGTGGTGCTGCGCCATTTCGCCGCCGAGTACAAGCGCGGCCGCCTCGCCCGCCTGAGTCCGGACGAGCTGCAATCCTATCTGAACGAGTTGTCCGTCGGCCTGAAGCAGATCGACGGCTTCTGCATGTACGACACGGACGGTGATTCGGTCGCGCGGTCGCGGCCGGCCTCCGGCGCCCCCACGCGCAGCATTGCCGAACTGCCTGGCTTCCAAGTCCTGCGCGCTGACCCGACGGTGGAGCTCGGCATCGCCAACGTGTCTCGCGCCGACGACGGCGTGTGGTGGCTGCCGCTTGGGCGCCGACTGGAGAAGCCATCCGGTGAATTCGCCGGCCTGATTGGCGCACGCGGTCTGGTCGCCTACTTCCAGGACTTCTACCGCGACATCCGGACGGATGCCGCGACCACCGTGACCTTGCTCCATCGCAATGGGTCGCTGCTCGCGCGCTATCCGCCGGTGGAACACTCGCTCGGCAGGACGTACCCGCCGCTCGACTCGACCCTCGCGGCGCGGGCCGGCAACGAGCCTGGGCCACTGCGCGCCCGCAGCCCGATCGACGGCGTAGAGCGCTTTGCCGCGGCGCGGGTCGTACCCGATTATCCGCTGGTGGTTGTGGTCTCGCGTGATGTCGACGCTGCACTCGACGGGTGGCGCGCTCAGGCGACAGGTACGGCGGCGCGCACCCTCTCGCTCAGCTTGCTGGCAGGGCTGCTGCTGGCGATCGTGATGCGCCAGTTGCGCCGGCTCGACACCGCGCACGAGTCCCTGCAAGCGTCGCGCGAGCGTTTTGCCCTCGCGGTGGAGGGCTCCGACGACGGCATCTGGGACTGGAGCCGGGCCACCGACATGATCTTCGCGTCGGCGCGCGCGCGAGAGTTGTACGGCCTGCCTCCGGGGCCAGAGAAGACGCCGCGCGCGCAGTGGTCCGCGCAGTTACAAGTCCACCCCGAGGACGTCGCGCCCCGGCTGGCGGCGGTCGAAGCACATATGGCCGGCAAGACACCGTTGTATGAGTTCGAGTACCGGGTGCGCCATTCGGATGGCCGTTATCGCTGGGTCCGCGCCCGCGGCGTGTGTGTGCGCGATGCGAAGGGCCAGGCGCTGCGCATGGCTGGGTCGGTGAGCGACATCGACGCGCGCCGGCGCGCTGAAGAGGAGTACCGCCAGTCGGAGGAGCGCTACGCGCTTGCGATGTCCGGCGTGCGCGGCGGTCACTGGGTTTGGGACGTCGCAACCGATGCGCTATTCGTTTCCCGCGCGCTGAACGAGCTGTACGGCCTGCCGCCTGAGAGGCAGCCGGCGTCGCGCACCGAGTACCTCGCGCGGCTGCCGCTGCATCCCGACGACCGCGAGCGCGTAGTCAATATCGCCAACGACATCCTCGCCGGCAAGCTAACGCGGGTCGATTTCGAGCACCGCGTCGTGCAGCGCGACGGCACCGTGCTCTGGATCACAACGCGTGCTCAGGTCTTCTGCGACGCCGACGGCCGCGTTGTGCGCGTCGCCGGCATCAGCATCGACAACACCGAGCGCAAGCGCACCGAGGAGGCGTTCCGGGTGAGCGAGGAGCGTTTTGCGCTTGCCGTCGCCGGCTCGGACGTCGGTATCTGGGACTGGGATCTCGAGGCCGGGGTGGCGTTCGAATCGAGGCGTGCGCGCGAGCTGCAGGGCCTGTCACCCGAGCCCGAGCTGCAGCCGCTCGAAGACCTCCTCGCATCGCTGCGCGTGCATCCGGAAGATGTGGCGTTGCGCGCAGAGCGCATCCGCGCGCATCTGGCGGGCGAGGCCCCGGCCTACGAGGCTGATTACCGCGTGCGCAAGGACGACGGCGAGTACCGCTGGCTGCGCATCCGCGCCCTGTGCGTCCGCGACGCCGCCGGCAGACCGTACCGGATGGCCGGTTCGGTCGTCGATATCGATGCACAGCGCCGCGCCGAGGAAGCGCTACGCCAATCCGAGGAGCGCTACGCCATCGCGATGACCGGATCGGACGAGGCGCATTGGGTCTGGAACGTGAAGACCGACGAGCTGTACTCGTCACCGCAGCTGCACCGACTCACCGGGACGGACGTGGGCGATCTGCCGGCGACGCGCACCGAGTGGCGGGCGCGCGTGCCGATGCACCCGGACGACCGCGAGCGCACGCAACGCGCGGTCGAAGATCATCTGGCGGGGCGGACGCCGCGGCTGAGCGTCGAGTTTCGAATTGTCGATCCGCGCACAGGCGAAGTGCGCTGGGTCCATAGCCGCGGGCAGTGCTTCCGGGATGCTGACGGTCGGCCCGACCGCACGGCTGGCTCGACGGTCGACATCACGGAACGCAAGCGCGCCGAAGAAGCGCTGCGCGAGAGCGAGAAGCGCTTCGCGCTCGCCCTGGCCGGCACCAACGACGGCATCATCGACTGGGACATCACGAGCGACCGCATGTTCGCTTCGGAGCGCGCAATGCGCATCGCCGGCATCGACTCCGACGTCAGCGTGCGCACGCACGACGAATGGCTAGCTCTGGTCGATATCCATCCGGACGACAAGCCGGGCCTGATGCAGATGTTCCGCCGCCAGCCAGGCAACGGCGACCAGGTGCAGGAGGCCGATTGCCGGATGCGCCAACCCGACGGCAGCTATCGCTGGGTTCGCCTGCGCGGGCGGCACCTGCTTCGCGTCGACGGCGCGGCGACGCGCTGGTCTGGCTCGATCAGCGACATCGATGCGCACAAGCGCACCGAGCAGGCGCTGCGCGAGTCCGAAGAACGCTACCAACTCGCGATCGCGGGATCGAACGAAGGCATGTGGGACTGGGACATGCGCTGCGAAACCTTCTTCTTTTCGGCTCGCGCTCAGGAACTGCTAGGTCTCGAGCCGGGCGAGCCGCTGCGTCCGTGCGACGAGTGGTGGAGCCAGTTTCGCTATCACCCCGACGACGAGAAGCGGGTTCACGACGCGCTGCATGCGTACCTTGCGGGCGCCGGCGCGCACTGGGAGGTCGAATATCGCATCCACCACCGTCGGTCGGACAGCTGGCGCTGGTTCCGTGAGCGCGGCGTGGCGGTGCGCGACGAGCAGGGTCAACCGTACCGGATGGCTGGTTCGGTCGAAGACA
>CAVZJO010000004.1:0-116069 GCA_963775635.1 uncultured beta proteobacterium
GATGCGAATGCCGGGCGTGCGTGACCGCGTGGTGCGCGTGCTTCTCGAGCCGAACGAGGGCGGCATCAACATTGCGATGCGGGCGAACGAAATCTCGGCGACTGGCGGGCAAGTACGGCAACAGGCAGCCAAGAAGTTCATCGAAAAATTCGTAGACAACGGAGCGAGGGTTGGCGTGAGCATCGTTGGGTGCGTTTCAATACGCTGATCGTCGCCGTGCGCGGGCGGGTGCGCGTGCTGCGCGAGGCGTCGAGCGCAGATCCATCACGCGATGCCGCTCGCCGATCAGATGACTGGCGCATTTCGAAAGACGCCGTAACGGGGCCCGAGAAGCCGAGCCTAAGGAGAAACAGGCTGTCAGATCTCAACAGGTGAAGCTGATCGCGGCGCTCGAAAACTCCAGAGACATTGCTGGATCTGGCAGAGAATTGGACCGCATACAGGCAACCTTCGTATACCGCGTCGCCGCGGCCGAGCCTCAGGGTGCGACAGCCGACCTGACGAGCTCTGAGTTCGACTTCGTGAGGCGGCGCGGCCTGATAGCCGCCTGCCGACCAGCTTCGAATCGGAAGAACCGGCACTCGAGCGCGCCGTTGTAGAGCACCGGCTTGCGCGTCTCGGCCAGGCGCATCTGACGCGGCAGCTGCGCGGTCTGATGTCAGGAACCAGGCGTGCCAGCCGGCAAACGCGCCTTCAGATGATCGCCGACTCGGACATCATCTTCGGAACGCTCGACGAGCGCGGCGCGCTTTGTTCACCGTACGGCGGATTGGAGATGATCATTCCGTGTTCGGCTGGCGGCGTGACCTTGCCGGGCATCGGCGGCCTCCAGACGCAGCCGGCTGTCGGCAAGCAGCGAGTCGAGTCCTGCAAGCCGGGCATTCTCGCGGGCCTGCTCGATGACGCGCGTCGAGATGTCGGATCCGATGATCAACGCCGGCGCAGAGTCGTCGACGGCGGCGTGTGCGCGATCTTTCAGCCGCTGCCACGCGGCGCGTTCGAAGTTGCCCAGGCGCTCGAAGGCGAAGTGCCGGGCGAGGCCCGGTGCCCGGCGCGTCGCAATGGTCGCGGCCTCGATCACGATGGTGCCGCTGCCACAGAAGGGGTCGTAAAGCGGCACGTCCGGGGTCCATCCCGAAAGTGCGAGCAGTCCGGCGGCCAGGTTTTCCTTCAGCGGCGCTTCGCCCTTGTCGGCGCGCCAGCCGCGCTTGAATAGCGGTTCGCCCGACAGATCGACATACAGAGTGACAGTGCGTCCGTCCAGATAGGCGAATACGCGCACGTCCGGATTCTGGCGGTCGATCGAGGGGCGCGCACCGGTCAGCGTCCGCAGTCGGTCGACGATGCCGTCCTTGATACGCAGCATCGCGAACTCGAGGCTCGTCAGCGGCGAGCGCGAGGCGGTGACGTCGACGCGCAGCGTCTGCTGCGCGGACATGAAGTCCTGCCAGCGGACTTCCTGCGTTGCGTCGTACAGGTGTTGCTCGCTGGTGTACCCGCGCCTTCCGACCTGCCACAGCACGCGGCTGGCGATGCGCGAATGCAGGTTCACCGCATAGCCGGTAGGCGTCGAGCCCGCGAACGCAGCGCCTCCGCTTTCGACTCGCACCGAACTCGCACCTTGCGCTTCGAGTTCGTCGGCCAGCGCGGCTTCCAAACCGCGCGGGCAGACCGCGAAATAATTCTGCAGTCGCGCGGTCATCCGGCGCGGGTCTAGGCGCGCGCCAATGCCCGGTCGAGAAAGTCGAGCCGATCCTGGCCCCAGAAGAGTTCGTCTTTCAGCACGTAGGTCGGCGAGCCGAACACGCCGCGGGCGATCGCTTCCTGCGAATGCACGATATAGAGGGCCGCGACTTCGGCCGAAGCGGCCAGCGCCAGGATGGCGACGGCATCGTGCCCGCGCGCCTGCACGATCTCGCGCAGTGTCGCCGCGCGGAGATGTCGCGGTCCTCGGCCCAGATCGCGCGCAGACAATCGCCGGCGACATCGAGCGCCGCATCGACGCCGTGCCGCTGCATCACCGCCAGAATGGCGGTCGCGGCCGCTTCGCTCGGCACCGGAAAGTACTTGGGCTCGAGATTCAGCGGAACGCCGAGATACTCGCGCCAGCGCTTGAGTTCCATCATGCGATATGCGCGGCGCTGAGGCGGACGATCCTTCAGCGCCAGCCCGCCGGAAACCGGGAACACCTTGCCGAGATCCATCACACGCAAGTTGATCTGCGCGCCGTGTTGCTGGCAGATCTCCCGGAACCGCTGGTGTCCCATATAGGTGAACGGGGACACGGGGGTCATGAAATAGTCGACGGTGGCTGGCATCGGAACTTGGGGGCTAGATGAGCCTGCTTAAAACGGCTTGCCGATCACGAGTGCAACGATGGCGAACAGCATCAGCACGGGAATCTCGTTGAACCAGCGGTACCACGACGCCGAGCGGTTATCGCTGCCGCTCGCGACGCGACGGTACAGCACCGCACAGTAGGCGTGATAAACGACCACGCCTAGCACCAATACAAGCTTTGCATACATCCAGCCGGCGTTTGCGCCGACTCCGTATCCGCCCCACAACACCATGCCGAACGCGACCGCCAGAAACCCCAGCCCCGTCATGAACTTGAGCAGCTTGCGTGCCATCGCCAGCAGGCGTGGGTGCGAGCCATCATCGGGGCCGTCGGCCAGATTGACATAGATGCGCGGCAGGTAGAACAGTCCCGCGAACCATCCGACGACGAATACGACGTGCAGGGTCTTCAGCCAGGCGTACGCGGTCATCGCGCGGCTGCTAGGGCCTGTTCACGCCAAAGCCGGGAGTGCGAAGGCGAGAGCAGGCCCTAACGTTCAACGCACTTCGCCTTGACCGAGCACCACGTATTTGAGTGACGTCAGACCTTCCAGCCCGACCGGCCCGCGGGCATGCAACTTGTCATTGCTGATACCGATTTCTGCGCCCAGCCCGTACTCGTAGCCGTCCGCGAAGCGGGTGGACGCGTTCACCATCACCGAGGCGGAGTCGACTTCGCGCAGAAAGCGCATGGCCGCTCCATGGTCCGCCGTGACGATGGCGTCGGTGTGACGGCTGCCGTAGGTGTTGATGTGCGCGATCGCTTCGTCCAACCCGGCGACGACGCGAATCGACAGGATCGGCGCCAGATACTCGGTGCGCCAGTCGTCCTCGCTTGCCACGGCGCATTTGAGTCCTGCTGCCGTCAGCAGCGCCCGCGCGGTCGCGTCGGCCCGCAGCTCGACGCCCTTCGCCGCGTAGATGTGGCCGAGCGACGCCAGCACGGCGGCGGCAATCGGCGCCGCGACCAGCAGGGTCTCCATCGTGTTGCACGTTCCGTAGCGCTGGGTCTTGGCGTTGTCGGCGATGCGGATCGCCATCGCTGGATCGGCGGCGGCGTCGATGTAGACATGGCAGACGCCATCGAGGTGCTTGATCATCGGCACCTTGCTCTCCCGCATCAGGCGTTCGATCAGTCCCTTGCCACCGCGCGGGACGATGATGTCGACGTACTCCGGCATCGTCACCAGCAGTCCCACAGCGCTCCGGTCGGTGGTATCAACCAGCTGCACGGCGTCGCGCGGCAATCCGGCCGAACCCAGCGCCTCACCGATCAGGCGCGCCAGCAAACGGTTGCACTCGATCGCTTCCGAGCCGCCGCGCAAAATGGTCGCGTTGCCACTCTTGATGGCGAGCGCCGCCGCGTCGACCGTCACGTTCGGGCGACTCTCGTAGATGATGCCGATCACTCCGAGCGGCACGCGCATGCGTCCGACACGGATGCCGCTGGGCTGCGAGCGCAGATCGCTGATCTCCCCGATCGGATCGGGCAGCTGCTCCACCTGCTCGGCGCCCGTGGCCATCTGCTCGATCGCGCTGGCCGTCAGCGTCAGCCGATCGATCAGCGCGGCGTCGAGCCCAGCCGCGCGGGCGCGCGCGACGTCGCGCTCATTTGCGGCCAGCAACGCGGCGTGCGCGCCGCGGACGCGCTGCGCGAGCTCCGCCAGCGCGCGATTGCGCTGCGCAGTGGGGGCGGCCGCCATAGCGGCTGAGGCAGCGCGCGCGGTCCGACCCACGTGCGCCATGTAGGCCGAGACATCGCCGCCGAACTCGCTTGCCACACGGTCGGACGACAGGTCGACAGGGGCATTCATCGGTGAGCCGAGGCCGGTATTCGTGGTGCTGGACGGGCGACGTCGATCATGATGTCGCACAATTCTAGCCACGGGTCGTTGTCGAGTTCCGGCGCGCGCAGCCCCTTGATCAGCCGGTCGATCTGGCCAATGCGCGCGAGCGACCGCTCAAGACGGTCCAGATCAACGCGCCCGAGCGCGCGTTCCACCTGTGCCTGGCGCGGGCCCCAGATCCCGCTTGCGCGCGCCGCCTCGGAAAACGGGCGGCCCGCCTGGACCTGAGACTTGACGCGCGCTAGCGCCCGCAGTTCCTCGGAGATCGCCCACACGATCAGCGGCAGCGGCTCTCCCTCGGCGCGCAGACCGCCGAGGGTGCGGGCCACGCGCGTGGCGTCTCCCGCGAGCATCACCGAGGGCAGCTCGAAAACGCCGTAGCGGGCGACGTCGAGCACTGCCTCCCGCACCTGCTCGATCGACAGCTCGCCGGTCGGGTAAAGCAGGCCGAGCTTGACGATCTCCTGATGGGCGGCCAGCAGGTTGCCTTCGACCCGATCCGCGATGAAGGCGAGCGCTTCGTCGGGCGCGCGCTGCTGCTGCCGTGCCAAGCGCTGGCCGATCCATGCCGGCAGGCGCGCACGGTCGATGCTTTCGATCGCGAGCATGACGCCGGCGCGCTCGAGCGCGCCGGCCCAACGCGATTCGCGCGCGCGCCGGTCGAGCCAGGGCAGCAGCACCAGCGTGAAAGTGTCCTCGTTGAGATGTTGCGCCAATGCCTCGAGAGCGGCCGCGCCGGCCGCGCCGGGCTTTCCGGTCGGCAGCCGTATCTCCACGATGCGGCGTTCAGCGAACAGCGACAGCCCCTGGCTGGCCTGCGCCAGTTTCGACCAGTCGAAGCGAGCGTCGGTCTGCAACACCTCGCGCTCGCTGTAACCGAGCGAACGCGCCGTGGCACGCAACGCATCGGCGGCCTCCTGCGCGAGCAGCGGCTCGTCGCTCGCGATTACGACCAGCGGCGGCATGCGTCGGTCGCGCTCGGCTCGTGCGATCAGTGGCGGCAGGCTATCAAGCTTCATTAGCGCGCTCGGTCGGCACCGGGCCGCTCCCAAGCCGACCGATGGCCCCCTCGGGGGGCGGCGAACGAAGCGAGCGTGGGGGCGCCATCGCTATGCGGGTTCGGGTTTCATCGCCGACAGGCGGTTCACCATCTGGCGTACCAGGTCGCTCTGCATGTCGCGATAGAGCAGGCCCTCCTCGGATTCCTTTGCGAGCAGGTCAGATTCGTTGAACGTGATGTCGCGGCGTGCCAGCAAGTCGGTCGGTGCGATCAGCTCCCCCGCACTCTTGTCGAGCACGCGGAAGCGTACCCGCAGGCGGATCTGGTACTCGGTGGCGCGCCCTTGCGAGTTGATCGCCAGCACCTCGCGTTCACGGTTCTCACCCATCAGCTCGAAAATGGCCTGCGCGTCCTTGCGTTCGCTGACCACCTTCGCATTGGTCGAAGCCCGGATCAGGCGCGTCATTTCGGCGCCGATCGGCGAATTGACCGGCAGCGCGAGGTAGATCGTTTCAACCGGCAGCGACTGCGTGCCGCGCAGCTTGAAGCCGCACGCCGCCAGCGGGGCGGCGGCAAATGCCGCGAGCAGCCGCCGCCGCTGCCTCATCAGACGACCACGTTGACGAGCTTGCCCGGCACAACGACGACGCGTTTCACGGCCTGGCCCGCGAGGAATTTCTGCACGTCGTGTCGCTGATGGCCGCCTGCTCGATCGCGCTCGGTCGGCGGTCGCGGGCACGCGGATCGAGCGCGCAGCTTGCCGTTGACCTGGACGACCAGTTCGATCTCGTCGCGAGCGAGGGCCGCGGCGTCGGGTTGCGGGCACGGCGCATCGAGCTGGTCGCTGAACACATGGATGTAGCCGAGCTCGTTCCACAGCGCCCGGCTGACATGCGGGGCGACCGGATAGAGACGCGCAGCAGCAGTCCGATGCATTCGCGCAGCAGCGCGACTGCCTCCGGTGCGCTGTCGTCTTTGACCTCTCCAGCGCGTTCAGCATCTTCATCCTGCCGAGACGATCGTGTTGTATTGCATGCGCTCGTAATCCTGGTCGGCCTGCTTCAGGTGCGGCGTGCACGTCGAAGCCGCACGTCCTTATCGACTTGTCGAGCGCTATGCCGTCGATGGCAGGCGCCTTGTCGATCACCGCGTGGCGGTCGGCGCAGAACGCCCACAGCCGCTGCAGGAAGCGGTGCGCGCCTTCGGCGCTGGCATCGGACCACCGGCGCATCCTCGGGCGGGCCGGTGAACATCACGTAGAGCCGTGCGGTGTCGGCGCCGATACTGGTCGATCAAGTCTTGCGGGTCAGACGCCGTTGCGCTCGGTCTTGCCCATCTTGCCGACGCCGTCGTACTCGACCCGCTGCCGTCGGCCAGCGTGCCGCCGATGATGTGGCCATCCGCATCGTGGATCGGCGTGACCTCGGGCGGCGGGAAATACTCCTTGCCGCCCCTGTCACTGTGCCGGTAAAAGATGTGGTTCAGCAGCATGCCGTGGTTCATCAGCCGCATGAACGGCTCGTCGAACGCGAGCAAGCCCATATCGCGCATCACCTTGGTCCAGAAGCGCGCATAGAGCAGATGCAGCACCGCATGCTCGATGCCGCCAATGTACTGGTCCATCGGCATCCAGTAATCGTTGCGCGCGTCAACCATCGCTGGCTTGCCGTCGACCGTCGCGTTCGGCGAGCAGTAGCGCATGTAGTACCAGGCGCTGTCGACGAAGGTGTCCATCGTGTCGGTCTCGCGCCGTGCCGGCTTGCCGCACTTCGGGCACGAGCACTTCAGGAACGACTCAAACCGGCTTAGCGGGCTGCCGCTGCCGTCGGGCACCAGCCCTTCGGGCAGCACGATCGGCAGATCGTCTTCGGGAACCGGCACCGGGCCACAGTCTTCGCAGTGAACGATCGGGATGGGCGTGCCCCAGTAGCGCTGGCGGCTGATGCTCCAGTCGCGCAGTCGGTACTGCACCTGCTTTGCGCCGAGGCCCTTCGCCTGCAGGTCGGCAGCGATCGCGTCGGTCGCGTCGTCGTAGTCAAGTTCGTCGTACTTGCCCGAGTTGACGCACACGCCGCGCTGCTTGTCGGCATACCAGTCCTGCCAGGCGTCGGTCGAGAACTTCTCGCCGGGCACGGCGATGACCTGCTGGATCGGCAGGCCGTACTTCTTGGCAAATGCGAAGTCGCGCTCGTCATGGCCGGGGACACCCATCACGGCGCCTTCGCCATAACCCATCAGCACGTAGTTGCCGATCCAGACCTCGACCTTCTCGCCGGTCAGCGGATGGGTGACGAAGAATCCGGTCGCGAGACCTTCCTTCTCCATCGTCGCGAGGTCGGCTTCCATCACCGAGCCGAGCTTGCACTTCTCGATGAAGGGCTTGAGCTCCGGCTTGTCCTGAGCAAGGCGGGTCGCGAGCGGATGCTCGGCCGCAATCGCGACGAAGGTGACGCCCATGATGGTGTCTGCGCGCGTCGTGTAGACCCGCAGCAGCCTGTCGTCGCCATCGATCGTGTACGGAAAGCCGAAGTTGACGCCGATGCTCTTGCCGATCCAGTTCTCCTGGATCAACCGCGACGCGGTCCGACCAGCCCGGCAGCCCGTTCAGCGTGCAGTCGAGCAGTTCCTCGGCGTAGCGTGTGATGTTCAGGTAGTAGCCGGGAATCTCGCGCTTCTCGACCGGCGCACCCGAACGCCAGCCACGCCCGTCGATCACCTGCTCGTTGGCGAGCACGGTCTGGTCGACGGGGTCCCAGTTGACGATCTGCGTCTTGCGATAGGCAATGCCCGCTTCGAGCATCTTCAGGAAGAACCACTGGTTCCAGCGGTAGTACGCCGGGTCGCAGGTGGCGAGTTCGCGCGACCAATCGATGGCCAGGCCGAGCGGCTGGCACTGCGCCTTCATCGCCCGGATGTTCTCGTAAGTCCACGCCGCCGGAGCAACGTTGCTTTTCATTGCGGCGTTCTCGGCCGGCAGCCCGAAGGCATCCCAGCCCATCGGCATCAGCACGTTGTAGCCCTGCATGCGCTTGTAGCGGGCCAGTACGTCATTGATCGTGTAGTTGCGCACATGCCCCATGTGAAGGCGGCCGCTGGGGTACGGCAACATCGAGCACGCGTAGAACTTGCCCTTGGAGAACCGCGCGTCATGTTCGATCGCGCGATACGCGTCGCCGGCCTGCCAGTGTTGCTGCACCGGCGCTCGATCGCCTGGGGTTCGTATTTCGGGTTCATGTCGGCGCCGCCCGTCGCTTGGCGATCGGGTTTGCTCAAGTGATTGATTTTCAAAGAGCGATTATAGGGGCCGCTACACTCGCTCCCGATGATGAATCTGCTGGCCAATCTGAACGAGCAGCAACTCGCCGCGGTCACCCTCCCGAACCAGTCTGCCCTGATCCTCGCCGGTGCCGGCAGCGGCAAGACGCGCGTGCTGACGACCCGCATCGCGTGGCTGATCCAGACCGGCCAGGTCTCGCCGCAGGGCGTGCTGGCGGTCACCTTCACCAACAAGGCCGCGAAGGAAATGCTGACGCGGCTCGGCGCGATGTTGCCGATCAACGTGCGCGGCATGTGGATCGGCACCTTTCACGGCCTGTGCAACCGGATGCTGCGCGCGCATCACCGCGATGCCGGCCTGCCGGCCACGTTCCAGATCCTCGACTCGGCTGACCAGCTTGGCGCGATCAAGCGGTTGCTGAAGGCGAACAACATCGACGACGAACGCTATCCGCCGCGCAATCTGCAGCTGTTCATCAACAGTTCGAAGGAGGCGGGCCTGAGGTCGAAGGACGTCGAGGTCAACGACGACTACAACCGCCGCTTCGTCGAGCTCTATGCGCTGTACGACGCACAATGCAACCGCGAGGGCGTGGTCGACTTCGCCGAACTGTTGCTGCGTTGCTACGAGCTGCTCGATCGCAACGAGATCCTGCGGCAGCACTACCAGGAGCGCTTCCGCCATGTACTGGTCGACGAGTTCCAGGACACCAACAAGCTGCAGTACGCATGGCTCAAGCAGCTGGCGGGCAGCCGCAACGCCATTTTTGCGGTGGGCGACGACGATCAGTCGATCTACGCCTTCCGCGGCGCCAATGTCGGCAACATGGCGGACTTCGAACGCGAGTTCCGCGTACAGAACCTGATCAAGCTCGAGCAGAACTACCGGTCGGTCGGCCACATCCTCAATGCGGCCAACGCACTGATCTCGCACAACCTCAGACGGCTCGGCAAGGAGTTGTGGACCGACGCGGGCGCGGGCGAAGCGGTGCGCATCTACGAGGCGCAGACCGACGGTTACGAGGCCGCGTGGCTGGTCGACGAGGTCAAGGGCCTGATCGCCGAGGGTCACGCGCGCTCCGAGATTGCGGTGCTCTACCGCTCGAACGCGCAGTCGCGCGTCATCGAGCACGCGCTGTTTAACGCGGCCATTCCGTACCGCGTCTATGGTGGTCTGCGCTTTTTCGAGCGCGCCGAGATCAAGCACGCGCTCGCCTACCTACGGCTGATCGAGAATCCGACCGACGACACCGCGTTCCTGCGCGTGGTGAACTTTCCGCCGCGGGGCATCGGCGCGCGCACGCTCGAGCAACTCGCCGATGCCGCGCGCGCGGCCGGGCAGAGCCTCTATGGGGCGGTCGGTGCGCTCAAGGGCCGCGCGGGCGCGAATCTGTCGTCGTTCGTGCAGCTGATCGAAAGCCTGCGGTTCGAGACCGCGTCGCTGCCGCTCGCTGAAATCGTCGACGCGGTGATCCAGCGCAGCGGACTGACCGCGCACTACCAGACCGAGCGCGAAGGCCAGGAACGGATTGAGAACCTGAACGAACTGGTCAACGCGGCAGCTGCCTTCGTGACCGAGGAAGGCTATGCGCAGGACTCGCCGGCTGCCCAGGCCAGCACGAATGACAGCGCTGCGCAGATCCCGTCGCCGCTGGCGGGTTTCCTGTCGCACGCCTCGCTCGAAGCGGGCGATAACCAGGCCGAGGCCGGCGCCGATGCGCTGCAACTGATGACGGTGCACTCCGCGAAGGGTCTCGAATTTCACGCGGTATTCATCACTGGGCTGGAGGAGGGGCTGTTCCCGCACGAGAACAGCCTGACCGAGCAGGACGGCCTTGAGGAGGAACGCCGGCTGATGTATGTCGCGATCACCCGAGCGCGTCGCAGGCTTTACATCAGCCTTGCACAGAGCCGCTTGTTGCACGGGCAGACGCGCTACGGCATCAAGTCGCGCTTCCTCGTCGAGCTGCCCGAGAACGCGGTCAAGTGGCTGACGCCGCGCGCTGTCGCTGGCGGACGTTATGGTGGACAGTGGCACGACGCCGGCGTGCGCCCCTCGATCCCGTCGACGACCGCCAATCGGGCGCGCGCCGTCGCACGGCGTGCGCGTCGGTCAGTCAGTGCGCCACGCGCGTTTTGGCGAAGGCGTAGTGATCAATCTCGAGGGCAGCGGCGACGACGCCCGCGCCCAGGTCAACTTCGGGCCACAGGGCATCAAGTGGCTCGCGCTTGCCGTTGCGAAGCTGGTTGCAGCCTAGACCTGATTCAACCGAGCGTAGGCACTGGATCCAGAACCGACGGCGGTTCGAGTACTGCCTTGTAGATCGGATACTGGGTGGAATACGCGACGCTGGTCAGCACCAGTGCGATCGGCGCCAGCAGCATCGAACCGAGCGCCGGGGCGACGCCAATGGCGCTCATCAGCCACGACGCGGCCCACGACACAATGAAAATCAGCGCGCACAGGGCAAGCGCCAGGACGAGAAACGGCCAGCGGTTGCGCCAGCAGGCGATCAGCGAGAAGAACAATGACTTGGCGACCGGCTGCCGATGCCATGCGACCAGCTGTGGCGCGAACCAGGTCAGCATCAGGATGGGTGTGTAGACGAGCAGCGCGACGAACAGCGCGTCCCAGGGCACATTGGCCGCGACCGAGGCAGCATCCACCTGCCCGTCGACGACCTGCCATTCGGCGAGCTCATCACGTGCGAACAGCGTCGTCAGCAGGACCAGCACCAGGACCAGGGCCGAGTGCACCAGGCCCAGCTGCAGCAGCGCGCGCCGCTGTGAGCCCTTGAATCCGTCGAGCAGCATCGAGGGCAGCGGCATGACATTGCGCTCGGCGGCGCGGCCGGCCGCCGTCAGTCCGAGCGTGCCGAACGGCACCAGGATCGCCGCGAGCGGCAGGCCGACCACCGGAATGTTGGCGATCAGCATCAGCGCCATCGAATAGATGATGACCAGCGCGGTGAACGCAAACGCCTGGCGCCGATACAGTGCCAGTCCTTCGCGCAACCAGGCCCACCCGGCCACGGCCGGCAGCGATCTGACTTGCATGTCCCGATTCTATCGGGGCAGCCTCAGACGGATATCCACGGCAGCGTAGCGTCAGCCAGGCGGTGTCGCAGGATGCGCTCGAAGTGCACCGGGTCGTGCGGAGTCAGCACTTCGGCCGGGCGTGGCAGGTAGTAGTCATACAGCCGAGAAATCCAGAATCGCAGCGCGGCGCCGCGCAGCACGGTGCGCCAGCATTCGCGTTCCTCTTCGGTCAGCGGTCGCACGGCGTGGTACGCATCGAGCATCGCCTGCGCGCGCAGGGGATCGAAGGCGCCGGTCGCAAGATCAATGCACCAGTCGTTCATGGTGACCGCCAGGTCGAACAGAAAGATCGAGCACCCTGCAAAATAGAAGTCGATCACGCCGCCGATGGCTTCACCCGCGGGAGTCCGGGTGATCAGCACATTGTCACGGAACAGATCGGCGTGGATCGGCCCGGTCGGCAGCTTTTCGAAGCGCTCACTGCGGAAGAAGCTGTCCTGAGCGACGAGCTCATCCGCCAGCAAGTGAAAGACATCGTCCGGCACGTGCGGTTCGAGCTTCGGCACCGATGCCTTCCACCAGCCGATGCCGCGCAGATGCGGCTGGAACAGCGGAAAGTCCTCGCCGGCGCGGTGCATCTTCGCCAGGACCTCGCCCACCAACGCGCATTGGGACGCCGACGGCTTCACGACCGCGGTTCCTTCGAGCCGGGTCACGATAGCCGCCGGCTTGCCCTTGAGTTCCGACAGCAGCGCGCCGGTGCGATTTTCCTGCGGTTCGGGCACCGGCAAGTCGCGTCGTGCGAAGTGCCGCATCAGCTCCAGATAGAACGGCAACTGCTTGAAATTCAGACGCTCGAAGATCGTGAGGACGAAGCGGCCGCGCGAGGTCGTTAGAAAGTAGTTGGTGTTTTCAATGCCGGTCGAAATGCCGTGCAGCTCGGCCAGTTCGCCGATGCCAAACTGCGCGAGAAAACTCGCGGCCTCGGCGCGGGTAAGCGCGGTGAAGACGGCCATCGGGTGGGGCCGGACAGTGGCGGAGCGAACGCGCTTAGCGTGAGTTGGACGGAGGCGGCGGAATCGGTGCGGCCGGACGTTCTACCGGCTTGCCGAATTCGAAGGTGAAGAACTTCGGCAGCGAAAGCCCAGAGGAACTCTCGGTGGCCGATATGGACTGGCGGCCTTCACGATTGGTCATGATGTACGGACGCCCGGTCATGGCGGGAGTAACGATCACCTCGCTGATCCGGTTCGACGTGCGGATCTGCTCGATGCGGGTCTGGCTTTCTTCCGGCGAGATCGTCCGCGCATCGTCGGTTGTCGGCAGCAGCTCGCTGGCAGCGGCCTCAGCAGACGGCTTCGGCGAAGACTCGGCGGCTTCAAGCGCCTGACGCTCGGCGGCGGGCAGTTCGATGCGCGTCCGCGGGGCGGTCGGAGGCGTGGTCGCCGGGCGGGTTGGACTCGTCGCCGGTGCCACTGGCTTGGCCGAGGGCGTCGATGCCTGCGCGTAGGCAAGACCTGGCGCCGCGCAGAGCGCCACGAGGGCGGTGCCGACGAACGCCGCACGCCCTGCGAGAGGCAGAGTGCGGGCTGTCAGTCGAGCGATGGCGTTGGGCATCAAAACCATTCTAACGGTCCGGCGCCGGCAGAAACCCGCAAGACATGACGCAAATCTGAAAGAACTTAGAGGTACAGCAGTTTTTCGCGCTCGGTCGCGCTCTGTTCGAAGCCGCGTGCGTCGTAGAAATCGAACAGCGCATCGACCACCGCGTCCGGAGTGTCGACGACGCGCATCATCTCGAGGTCGGCCGCACTGATCATCCCTTCAGCTACCAGGACGTCACGCATCCAGGCGAGCAGACCGCCCCAGAACACCGATCCAACCAGCACCACCGGCATCTTCTTGCCCTTGCCGGTCTGTATCAGGGTCAGGGCCTCGCTGAGCTCGTCGATCGTGCCGAAACCGCCGGGCATCACCACATAGGCCGCGGCGTACTTGACGAAGGCGACCTTGCGCGCGAAGAAGTGACGGAACCGCAGCGAGATGTCCTGGTATTGATTGCCGTACTGCTCGAACGGCAACTCGATGTTCAACCCGACCGAGGGCGAGGCGCCCTCAAAAGCGCCCTTGTTGGCGGCTTCCATGATGCCGGGACCGCCGCCGCTGATGACCGCGAAGCCGGCATCGGACAGCTTGCGCGCGATCTCGACCGCCAGTTCGTAGTTCGGGCTGCCCGGGACGCTGCGCGCGCTGCCGAAGATCGAGACGGCGGGCCGGATCTCCGACATCCGTTCGGTCGCCTCGACGAACTCTGAAATAATCCCCCAGAGTTGCCAGGATTCACGCGCCTTCTGGCTGGTAGCACGCTCGGGCATCGTGACTGCGCGCAGGGTGGGTATGTTCTTGCGTTGGTCGAGCACGGCGAATCTCCCAATGAAAACACTGTTGCTGCTCGATGGATCGAGCTACTTATACCGCGCATTCCATGCGCTGCCGGACCTGAGAACAGCGGCCGGCGAACCCACCGGAGCGATCCGCGGATTCATCGGAATGCTGCGCACGCTGCGGCAGCAGGTTCCTGCCGACTACCTGGCGTGCGTCTTCGATGCCAAGGGTAAGACGTTCCGCGACGATCTTTACACCGAATACAAGGCAAATCGTGCCGCCATGCCGGACGATCTGTCCGCGCAGATCGAGCCGATCCATGCGGCGGTCCGGGCCTTAGGCTGGCCGGTGCTCGAGATCGAAGGCATCGAGGCCGACGATGTCATCGGCACCTTGGCGCGCTATGCCGGCGAGCATGGGCTGCGCACGGTGATTTCGACCGGCGACAAGGATCTCGCGCAACTGGTCGACGAGCAAACCACGCTCGTCAATACGATGAGCAACGAAACACTGGACACCGCCGGCGTGCGGACAAAGTTCGGTGTCCCGCCGGACCGCATCGTGGACTACCTGTCGCTGGTTGGCGACAGCGTCGATAACGTGCCGGGCGTCGAGAAGGTGGGGCCGAAGACGGCCGCCAAGTGGCTGCAGACCTACGGTTCGCTCGATGCGATCGTCGCCGCTGCTGCCGAGATCGGCGGCGTGGTCGGCGACAACCTGCGCAAGGCGCTCGCCTGGCTGCCGACGGCGCGCACGCTGGTGACCATCCGGACCGACTGTGACCTGTCGGCGCACGTGCCGTCGTTGGAGGCGTTGGCGGTCGGTGAGGAAAACAGCGGAGAGCTGCGCGAGCTGTACCGGCGTTACGAATTCAAAGCCTGGCTGCGCGAAGTGGAGGCGGCCCCGAGCCGCACTGAGGCGACGGCCGTCGAATCTGCCGTGCCCGCGCCCGCACCGGTCGGTCCGCGGCCGGAATACGAAACGGTGCTGACCCGCGACCAGCTCGATGCCTGGCTGCAGCGCATCGGCGCCGCCGAACTGACCTGCATCGATACCGAAACCACTTCGCTTGATCCGATAGCCGCGCGACTGGTCGGCATTTCGCTGTCGGTCGAGGCGTCGAAGGCGTGCTACATCCCGCTGGCGCATCGATATCCGGGAGTTCCCGACCAACTGCCGCTGGAGGACGCGTTGCAGGCGCTGCGTCCGTGGCTGGAGAGCCCGCACCATCGCAAGGTGGGACAGCACTTGAAGTACGACACGCACGTGTTCGCCAACCACGGCATCCGTCTGGCCGGCATCGCGCACGACACGATGCTCGAGTCCTACGTGCTCGAGGCACATCGCAACAACGACATGGACTCGCTGGCCGAACGCCATCTCGGCCGCAAGACGCTGACTTATGTCGAGGTCTGTGGCAAGGGAGCCAATCAGCTCTGCTTCGACGAAGTTGCGATCGACCGCGCCACGGAGTATGCCGCCGAGGACGCCGAGGTGACGCTGGCGCTGCATCACACGATGTGGCCGCACATCGAAACCAACGAGCGGTTGCGCTATGTCTATGAAGGCATCGAACTGCCGGTGTCGCGCGTGCTGTTCGACATGGAGCGGACCGGTGTCCTGATCGACCGGCAGCGGCTCGAGGCGCAAAGCCGCGAACTCGCACAGCGCATCGCCGAGCTCGAGCGCCAGGCGGTCGAGATTGCCGGACAACCCTTCAACCTGGGCAGTCCCAAACAGATCGGCGAGATCCTGTTCAATCATCTGAAGCTGCCGGTCTTCAAGAAAACAGCGAGCGGGTCGCCATCGACCGACGAGGAAGTGCTCGAGAAGCTGGCGGAGGACTATCCGCTGCCGAAGCTGCTGCTCGAGCACCGCGGCTTGTCGAAACTGAAGTCGACCTATTGCGACAAGCTGCCGCTCACCGCGGACGCGCACGGCCGGGTTCATACGACCTACGGCCAGGCTATCGCGGTGACCGGACGCCTGTCTTCGTCCGATCCGAACCTGCAGAACATCCCGATTCGCACGGCCGAGGGACGGCGCATCCGCGAAGCGTTCATCGCGCCGCCCGCCCATCGCATCGTCTCGGCGGATTATTCGCAGATCGAGTTGCGCATCATGGCGCACATCTCTGAGGACGCAGGCCTGCTCGATGCGTTCTCGAAGGGGGAGGACATCCATCGCGCGACCGCCTCCGAGGTGTTCGGCGTTCCGCTGGCCGAGGTGTCGAGCCAGCAGCGACGCTATGCGAAGGTCATCAACTTCGGCCTGATCTACGGCATGAGCGCGTTCGGCCTTGCTTCCAACCTCGGGATCGAGCGCGATGCGGCGCGCAGCTACATCGACCGCTATTTCATGCGGTATCCCGGCGTGGCGAAGTACATGGAATCGACCCGCGCACTGGCCAAGCGGCAGGGCTATGTCGAGACCGTGTTCGGCCGGCGGCTGTGGCTGCCCGAAATCAACTCGCCCAACGGCCCACGCCGCAGCGGCGCCGAGCGCGCGGCGATCAACGCGCCGATGCAGGGCACCGCGGCCGACCTGATCAAGCTGGCGATGATCGCAGCGTCACGCTGGATCACGGAAAACGCGCTCGGCACCCGGCTCGTGATGCAGGTCCACGATGAACTCGTTCTTGAAGTACCCGATTCGGAAGTGGAGCTCGTACGCGAACGCGTACCGGCGCTGATGTCAGGCGTGGCACCGCTGCGTGTTCCGCTGGTGGCCGACGTCGGCGTCGGCGATAACTGGGACCAGGCGCACTAGGTTCAGCGCAGCAGGTAGCCGAGCGGCCGCCAGGCTCCAGCCTGATAGGTGAGCGTCACGACTTCATCGGCCACCGTGTTCTTTTCGTAGTCGCTGATGAAGCGCACGGTAACGTAGTCGCCGTCCGGCGCGCCGGGCAGCGACTGCCGGTACGCGGTGCCTCCGAGTTTCCGCGAGTTGAACTTGCCGTACTCGGCCCGGTTCTTGGGGACGCCATCGACCCACTGCTGCCGCGTGACCTTCTCGCGAAACAGCGGTGCACAGGCCTCCCACGCCTTGGCGTAGTCACCGCTGTCGATCAGCTTCAGCCACTCGGCGGCCACTTGAGCGGCGGCTGCTTCCTTGGCTTCGATGACCGGGTCGGCTACCGGCGCCGGTTTGGCAGGCGCGGTCATGTCCGACGGGGGCTTGAGCTGTGCTTGTCCTGACGCAGCACACAGGAGGAGCAACACGAACAGACCGTATTTCGGCATTGGAACCTTTCGAGCACCGCGGCGAGCCGCCGCGATTAGGGATTAGGTGGCGGTATAGGCGAGCCGCACATAGATCGGTGCGAAGGGCGTCGCCTGCGTGATTTCGATCAGCGATTCGCGCGCGAGTTCCAGCAGCGCGAGGAAATGGACGATCGCCACCTGTATGCCGCGAGCCGGATCGAAGAACTCGCCGAACTCCACGAAGCGGGCGTTCTGCAGCCGTCGCAGTATGAAGCTCATGTGTTCGCGCACCGACAGTTCCTCGCGGGCGATCCGGTGGTGCGCGTGCAGCTGTGCCCGCTTCAGCACCTCGCCCCAGGCGTCGCGCAGGTCGATCACATTGACGTCCGGAAAGCGCCTTTCCAGCGACTGCTCGATCGTCACGATGGCGCGCACGAAATCTCGACCCACGCGCGGCAACTGGTCGAGTCGCTGGGCGGCGAGCTTGATGCGTTCGTACTCAAGCAGGCGCCTGACGAGTTCGGCGCGCGGGTCCTCGACCTCCTCGCCGGTGTCCCCCTTGCGCAGCGGCAACAGCATGCGCGACTTGATCTCGATCAGCAGCGCGGCCATCAGCAGATACTCGCCGGCCAGTTCGAGGTTCTTCTCGCGGATCTGGTCGATGTACGCCAGGTACTGCACCGTGAGCGGCGCCATCGGGATGTCGAGCACGTTGAAGTGCTGCTTGCGGATCAGGTACAGCAGGAGGTCGAGCGGACCTTCGAATGCCTCGAGGAAAACTTCAAGCGCATCCGGCGGGATGTACAAGTCTTCTGGCAGGCGAAACAGCGGCTCGCCGTACAGTCGTGCCAGCGCCACACCGTCCACCACGTCGGGAGTCGAATCCGCCGCGTTGGCGGCAAGAGCGTCGCGCCGCTCGACGCCCGCGTGCGCCATGTCAGCCGGCGCGCCATGAGCGGCGGTTGTCACTATCGCGCCTTTGTCTGATAGACGTAGGCGGGCTGCGGGACCCGCGATTGCTGGAAACGGCGGTCCAAATCCAGGTCGAGGTTCTTGTCCCACCAGATCGCCCGGCCTTCGCGCTGTCCGGGCTCGATCGTTGGGTTCTTCTGCTTGAGTTCGCGCAGGAAGCGCGTGATTTCGGATTCGTAGGGGCGTGCCATGACGACTGCCGTGATGATGTCTAATCTCGGAAGCGATGAAGTTTACGCGAGAGACACGAGATGAGCCGGTGGGTACGTGGCATCGCATGCGCGGGCATCGCGGCGGCAGTGATCGCCGGTCTGACGGCGTGTGACCAGGGAGGGCGCGTGTACGAGGACCTGCGGCTGGCGCGGCTCAAGGAAGGGCAGTCGACCGAGCAGGACGTGCGTGCGGCGTTCGGCGCGCCCGCGGCCGTGCATCAGATCGCGGGCGGCAAGGGTCTTGTTTACCCGCTCGGCCCCGAGGGCGCCCACACGCTGCTGCTGAAGATCGACGCCGCCGGCATCTATCGCGGCCGGGAAGATCTGCTGACGCGCGCGAATTTCACGCGGGTCGCCGCGGGCATGAAGGATGCCGAAGTCGTTGGACTGCTCGGTCCGCCGGGTCGCCGGCAGACGTACCAGCTGAAGCAGGAAACCGCGTGGGAATGGCGTTTCAATGACGGCGCCGAGACCCGCATGTTCGTCGTAATGTTCAACGCGGCCGGCCAGGTGGTGTCGACCACGATCGAGGAGGACCCGCGCCGCACCGGAGGTAGCTAGCGCCGGGCTTCAGGCGTAATCCGCCTTACCGCCGTCACGATGCCGCGCAGGATGTCCAGAGGCCGTGGTGGACAACCTGGCACGGCGACGTCAACCGGAATCACGTTGGCGACCTTGCCGCAACTGGCATAGCTTTCGCCGAAGATCCCGCCGCTGCACCCGCAGTCGCCCACCGCTACCACCAGCTTGGGCTCGGGCACCGCCTCGTATGTTCGCTGCAGAGCCACCCGCATGTTGCTCGCGACTGGGCCGGTGACGAGCAGCATGTCGGCATGACGCGGACTAGCTACGAAATGCATCCCCCGGCCTTCGAGGTTGTAGTAAGGATTGTTCAGCGCGTGGATTTCGAGCTCGCAGCCGTTGCAGGAACCGGCATCGACCTGGCGGATCGCGAGCGCGCGCCCGAGCAGTGTCAGGATGTCGGCCTGAATCTGCTCGCCGGCCACGCGCCACGCGTCGTTCGGCTCGGGCAAGGGCTCCGTGCAGATGCCCGACTTGATAATCTGGCGCGCCAGTAAGGGCATCAGCGGTCCACTCCCGAATAAGTCAGGTTGAACGACTTGTTGATCAGCGGAAAGTCGGGAACGATATTGCCGATTACCGCATGCTCGAGCACCGGCCAGTTCTGCCATGACGGATCGTGGCAATGACAGCGCCGCAGGGCTCCGTTTATTCCGACCTCCAAGGCGACCATCACGTCGCCACGCCAACCCTCGATCCAGCCGACGCCCTGTGCGCCGTCGCGAGGCAGGGCCGGCAGCGGGCTGATTACCTCGCCTGCTGGCATACGTTGCACGATGCCGTCGATCAGTCGCAGCGACTCGGCGAGTTCATCGAACCGGACAGCGACGCGCGCTGCGACGTCGCCGCGTTCGTCAGCCGCGGCCTTGACCTCCAGCATGTCGTAGGGACTCGAGCGCACATCGACCCGAAGGTCGCCTGCCTGACCGCTCGCTCGTCCGGCGAGGCCGCGCAGACCGAGTCGCGCCGCGAGTTCGGGACTCACCACTCCGGTTTCCTGAAATCGATCCTGCAGTCCGGAATGCTCGTCGTAGATCGCGCGCAGCGTTTTCACTTCGGCGGCGAGATCGGCACATTGGCCACGCATCGCATCGAGCCGGCCGGCGTCGGGATCGATCCGCGTGCCGCCGGGCACGATGCAGTCCATCATCAAGCGGTGGCCGAAGACTTCGTCGTTGGCTCTCAGCCACTGTTCGCGTAACCGGGAAAACTGGGCCAGGCCTGCAGCGAGACCCGCATCGTTGCCGAGTGCACCGAGGTCTCCAAGATGATTGCCGACGCGCTCGCGCTCCAGCATCAAGGCGCGCAGCCACGCGGCGCGCACCGGCATGGTTACGCCAGTGGCCGACTCCGCCGCCATCGAATAGGCCCATGCGTAGGCGACCGTCGAATCTCCCGACACCCTGCCGGCGAGCCGGACGGCATCGCTCAGCGGCATGCCATCGAAGCGCTTGTCGATGCCCTTGTGGACATAACCCAAATGCTCCTCGAGACGCAGCACTTTCTCGCCGACGACAGAGAAGCGGAAGTGGCCCGGCTCGATGATGCCGGCATGCACCGGACCGACCGGGATCTCGTGCACGCCGTCGCCGCTGACCTGAACGAACGGATAGTGGTCCTGCTCGTGTTCGAACGCCAGAGCGGCGTCCGATTCGCGTCGCAGCGGGAAGAAATCTGCTGGCCACGCGCCGTGGCGCAGCCACGGTCGATCGTCGTCGTCGCCCAGCGCGCGGGCGCCGAGCAGGTCGAAGGTCGCACGCTGCATTCTGTTTGCGGCCGGAAACACCGAGGCGATCGACGGGAATTCGTAGGGAGCGTGGAGCGGAAGCCGCACGCACAGCAACCGATTGCCGAGCGGAGTACGCCGCCGTGATCACGAGGCCGTCACCCAGGTCGCGGCGGTCCGAACCCCACAACGACACGAGTGTTGCGCCGTCGCGGCGCAGCGCCTCGGCCGCTGACTGCCACTGCGCAGAGTCCGCCGTCGCCCAGCCGACCGGCAGCGCACCGCTCGCATCGCTCGAAAGCGAGTTCGCCGGCGTCGGTCTGCAGCCTGAACATCACGTTCAGCCTCCGGCGACCAGGCGGGCCGCCTGCTGGTACCAGTCTTCGAGGTACGGCGGGATGTACAGACCCAGCAGCAGCGCCAGGCCGAGGTGCACGAAGACGGGGATCAGTGCTGGCGGATGCGCCAGTGGCCGCACGGTGGTCTCGCCGAACACCATCGGCTGCACCTTGGAAAGCACCGCGGCGAATGCCACGCCTAACGCGAGCAGCAGGAAAGGCGTCGTCCACGGAAACTCGCGCATCGCGGTAGTCAGTATCAGGAACTCGCTGGCGAACACGCCGAAGGGCGGCATGCCGAGGATCGCCAGCGTCCCTACCATCAGTCCCCAGCCGACGGTCGGATTGACGCGAATCAGTCCGCGGATCTGGTCCATGACCTGCGTGCCGGCCTTCTGCGCCGCATGCCCGACCGCATAGAAGATCGCCGATTTCACCAGCGAGTGAACGGTCATGTGCAGCAGCCCGGCGAAGCTGGCGATCGGGCCTCCCATGCCGAAGGCAAACGTAATCAATCCCATATGCTCGATCGACGAGTACGCGAACATGCGCTTGATATCGCGCTGACGCGAGATGAAGAAGGCCGCGAGCACCACCGATAGCAGACCGAAACCCATCATCAGGTCACCCGCGAAGCGGGTTCCGAGCGCGCCGTCGGTTAGTACCTTGCATCTCAGGACCGCATAAAGCGCCACGTTCAGCAGCAGGCCTGACAGCACGGCGGAAATGGGCGTCGGGCCTTCAGCATGCGCGTCCGGCAGCCAGTTGTGCAGCGGCGCCAGGCCGACCTTGGTGCCGTAACCGACCAGCAGGAACACGAACGCCAGCGAGATCACCGTGGGCTCGAGCTGCCCCTTCGCCGCGTCCAGGTACGTCCACAGCAGCCCATTGCCCTCAGCACCGACGACGCGCTCGGCGGCGAGGTACAACAGGATCGTGCCGAACAGCGCCTGCGCGATGCCGACCCCGCACAGGATGAAGTACTTCCACGCCGCCTCAAGACTGGCCGGCGTGCGATACACCGCTACCAGCAGCACCGTGGCGAGCGTGGCGGCCTCGAGCGCGACCCACAGCAGCCCCATGTTGTTAGTGGTCAGTGCCAGCAGCATGGTGAAGCTGAACAACTGATACATGCTGTGGAACAGCCGCATGCGTGGCGGGGTCATCTTGCCGTGGTCGCGCTCGATCCGCATGTACGGTCGGGCGAACAGAGCCGTCGTGAAGGCGACGAGCGCCGTCAGGGCCACTAGGAACACGTTCAGCGAGTCGACGAAGAACTGCTCGTGCAGTACGAGGATCGGGCCGTCGGCGATGATCTGGATCGTGAGCATCGCGGAAGCGACGAAAGTCGCGAGACTGAATCCCACGTTGACTTCCGGGGCCTGGTCGCGGTGCCCGACCAGGCCGAGGACGGCCGCCCCCACGAGTGGGATGCCGAGGATCGCGAGCAGCACGTTCACGCTCACTCTTCCTTCAGCTTTTCGAGGTGGCGGATGTCCAGGCTGTCGAATTGCTCGCGGATCTGGAACATGAACACACCGAGAATGATCAGCGCGACCAGCACGTCGAGGGCAATACCCAGCTCGACCACCATAGGCATTCCGTAAGTCGCGCTGGTCGCTGCGAAGAACAGCGCGTTTTCCATCGCGAGGAAACCGATCACCTGCGGGATCGCCTTGGTGCGGGTGATCATCATCAGGAACGACAACAGCACGCACGCGAGCGCGATGCCAAGCGTGCCTCGGGCGACCGACTGCGATAGCCCCGAGATCGGCAATGCCAGATTGAACGCAAAGATGACGAGCACGATGCCGAACAGCATCGTCGTCGGAATGTTGATCAGCGTCTCGACGTCCCAGCGCACGTTGAGCCGCTCGATCATCCGGTGCAGCAGCCACGGCATCAGGAAGACCTTCAGCACGAGAGTGATGGCGGCGGAGTAGTAGAGGTGCGGCTGGCCGGTGAAATGGGCCATGACGGTCGTCGATGCAGCGAGCACCAGTCCCTGCATCGTGAATAGATGTATCAGCGACAGCACGCGCCGCTGCGCCAGCAGGCCGAACGAGAGCAGCAGTAGGACCGCCGCGAACAGATTGACCAGTTGTGTCACGAGACTCGGCATCGTCTACGCCCCCAGCAGGAAGTGAACGAGGATGCCGATCACCGCAAGCAAGAATGCGCCGGCGAGGAACTCGGGCACGCGGAAGATCCGCATCTTGGCCGACGCCGTCTCGATCAGCGCCAGCACTGCGCCGCCGATCGTGAGCTTCGCTATCAGGGCGGGTGCTGCCAGCAGCATGCCGAGCGGGTCGTGCACCTGCGCAATGCCCCAGGGGAAGAAGATCGCGAGCCCGATGCTCGAGTAGGCGAACAGCTTGAGGCTCGCCGCCCACTCAATCAGCGCCAGATGGCGGCCCGAGTATTCGAGGATCATCGCCTCGTGAATCATCGTCAGTTCGAGGTGCGTCGCCGGGTTGTCGACCGGCACGCGCGCGTTTTCCGCGAGCGACACCATCGTGAAGGCCACGCCGGCAAAGGCGAGGCTCGGATAAATCGCGAACTCCTGGGCCGCGATCGTCTCGACGATGTTGGCCAGCGAAGTCGACTGGGTCAGAAAGGCCGCGGTGAACAGCACCATCAGCAGTGCCGGCTCGGCGAGAAAACCGATCAGCATCTCGCGGCGCGCACCGAGCGTGCCGAATGCCGTGCCGATGTCCATCGCGGCCAGCGCGATGAACACCCGTGCCAGCGCAAACAGGCCGACGAGCGCGATGGCGTCGGCAGCCGGAGCGAGCAGCAGGTCCGTCGAGAGGCTGGGGATGATGCTGCACGCCAAAACCATCGCGCCGAACACGAGGTAGGGCGCGAACCGGAACAGCGGACTGGCGGTCTCGGCGACCACCGACTCTTTCCAGAAAAGCTTGTGCAGTCTCCGGTACGGCAGCAGCAGTGGCGGCGCGCTTTTGTTTTGGAGCCAGGCGCGACACTGGTTGACCCAGCCCGTTAGCAACGGCGCGCCGAGCACCGCGAGCAGGATCGCGAGCAACTGCGCGACGACGCTGTACGCGGTCATCGGAACACCAGCACGAGCATCACCAGCAGGGTGACGAAGCTGTACATCAGATAGGTCGAGATCCGGCCCTGCTGCAGCAGGCCGACCAGACGCGACGTCGCCTCGGTCAGCCGTGCCACTGGCAGGTACAACCAATGCCAGAAGTGATCTCGTGCGACAAGGTGGTAAGACGGCTGTCGATCGAACGGCGTCGGCAGATGCCGTTCGATGCGGAAAAATGGTTCGAAGACTTGGCGGATCGGCTGGCCGAAGCCTTCGGCCGTGTCCTGCATTCGCGGATTTTGCAATGGGAAACCGCAATCCCAAGCAGCGGCGCGGCGCAACCGGCCGTGGTACAGCCTGCGCACCAGCAAGAACGCCAGCGCGCAACTTGCCGCCATCAGCAGCAGGAAAAGCAGCGGGCTGTAGCTGGCCCGGTCCGGATCGACCGGGGCGAGGATCAGCCATCCATGGGCGGCCACCTGTGGACCGATGCCTTCGCCGACCAGAGTGCGGGTGACCGGGTCGATCAGCGCGATGACCTGCGCCGGAAGGAGCCCGAGCACGACGCAGCCGCCTGCCAGCCAGATCAGTCCTGCGCGTTCCCAGGCCACCGCATCGTGCGATTTCGCGAGATGCGCTTCGCGCGGCTGGCCCAGGAAGATCACGCCGAAGAACTTGACCATCACGTAGCCTCCGAGCGCGGCCACCAGGGCGATACCCGCAGCGACGACTGGCACGAGGTTGTTGACGAACGTGCTCTTCAGTCCGAGCGTGAACAGGAAGCTCTGCAGCAGCAGCCACTCGGACACGAAACCGTTCAACGGAGGCAGCCCGGCCGCGGCCAACGCACCAGTCAGCGAGAGCCAGCCGACCCAGGGCATGAAGCGCAACAGCCCGCCGAGCTTGCCGAGGTTGCGCTCGCCGGTCGCGTGCAGCACGGCGCCGGTGCCGACGAAGAGCAGGCTCTTGAAGAATGCGTGATTGATCGCGTGATACAGCACTGCCGTCAGGCGAGCGCTGCCATCGGCGCCATGCCGTAACCGACGAACAGCAGTGCCAGGCCGATGCCGACGACGAGCAGCCCGATGTTCTCGATCGACGAGTAGGCGAGCAACCGCTTCATGTCGGTCTGGATCGCGGCGAACACCACGCCGAACAGCGCGGTCAGCAGGCCGATCGCGAGCGCCAGGACGCCCCACCACCAGAGCTGCGTCTGCAGCACGTCGAAGCCGATGCGCAGCAGGCCGTAGATGGCGGTCTTCAGCATCACGCCGCTCATCAGTGCCGATACTGGCGACGGCGCGGCTGGATGCGCTTCAGGTAGCCAGACATGCAGTGGCACGATGCCCGCCTTGGCGCCGAAGCCGAAGAACGCCAGCAGGAACGCGACCGATGCCCAGAACGGCGTCAACTGCTGTGCGCGCATGTTGGCGAACGTGTAGTCGCCGGTGTTGGCCTGAAGCACGCCGAAGCACAGCAGAATCGCCAGTGCACCGATGTGCGCGATCAGCAGATAGAGGTAACCGGCGCGGCGGATTTCGGGGATCACATGGTTCGCCGTCACCAGGAAGAACGACGACAGCGCCATCAGTTCCCACATCACCATGAACACGTAGGCATCGTCGGCCAGCAGCACCATGGCCATGCTGGCGAGAAACAGGTGATACAGCAGGCACAGCAATCCCGGCGGAGTGCCTTCGCCCTTGCGGAAGTAGCCCGATGCAAATGCCGACACGCCCGCGCTCGCGCTGCCGAGCAGCAGCAGGAAGAACGCCGACAGCGGATCGAGCCGAAGGTGAAACGGGAGGCCGGGGAGGCCGAGCGGCAGCACAGCGGTTTGCGGGGTTCCCAGCAGCGCGATCGTCGCGCAAAATTGCCATCGCCACGCTGACCATTGCACCGAGCGGAAACAGGACACGCGCCACGACGAACAGCCCGTGCGGACGTAGCAGGCCTGCCGCACCGAGGCCGATCCAGATGGCGATCGCCACCAGGATCCAGTCGATCGCGAGCCAGTCTGCCGGGGACGTCACGACTTCTGTCTCCGCCGCAGACCGCCCGCCTGCTTGGAGGCGACGATCAGCCAGTGCGGCAGCGGGCGGCTGCCCGCGTGCTCGATGATGTATTCGCGGATCAGCTGGCGCACGACCTGCGATGGCGTCAGGTCCTGTCCGGCGCAGATCTGCTCGAACATCGCCTTCTTGCGAGGGTCGAGCAGCAGAGTCAGGCGCGCCGTTTTCGATTCTGTCTTTGCGGGCATCGCGGGCATTGGACGTGCGTGAGGTTCACATGTTAATCACATGTGCATCAAACGCGAATGCTTCGACTGGTCGCGCGTCGGTTCGCTTGATCGCGATCAAGCGATGGCGAGTCGTCAGGCCCGCTACTTCACTCGCATTCCCGGTTGGGCGCCTGGGTGCGGATCGAGCAGGAAGATCCCGGGATTCGACTCTTCGTCGGCATGGCTGGCGGCGAGCACCATGCCCTCGCTGACGCCGAACTTCATCTTGCGCGGGGCAAGATTGGCCACCAGCACCGTGAGCCGCCCGACCAGATCCTCCGGCTTGTAGGCCGACTTGATGCCGGAAAAGACGGTCCGCTCGCGTCCTTCACCGGCGTCGAGCGTCAACTTCAACAACTTGTCGCTGCCGTCGACGTGAGATGCGGCGACGATCCTGGCGATGCGGAAGTCGAGCTTCGCGAAGTCGTCGATCGTGATGGTGTTCCGCGATCGCGGCGCCGCCGGGCAACGGCGTTGGCGCTTGCTCTTCGGCGGGCGGCTCGAACAGCGCGTCGATCTGCTTCGCCTCCACGCGCGCCATCAGGTGCTTGTACGGTGCTATGCGGTCAACCGCGACGAGCAGGTCGCTCCAGTTGAATGCCCGATCCATCCCGAACAGTTCGCGCGCCACCCGCTCGGCAGTCGCGGGCAGCACGGGCGTCAAGATAGATGGTCAGCGTCCGGAAGCAGCGGATGACGTCACTGCAGACGGCCTGCAGCAGCGGTTTCTGTTCCGGATCCTTCGCCAGTTCCCACGGGCGGTACTTGTCGAAGTGTTCGTTTGCGACGTCGGCAATGCGCATGACTTCCCTGAGAGCCTTGCCGAACTCGCGCTGCTCATACATCTCTTCGACCTCTTCGGCTGACCCGAACGCGACGCATCTGGCTTCCCGCGACAAGCGGATCATCGCCGGAGAAGAGTTGACCGTCGAACTGCCGAGCGAGAAAACTCGCGGCCCGGCTCGCGATGTTGACGTACTTGCCGATCAGGTCGCTGTTGACCCGTTGCATGAAGTCGTCGGGATTGAAGTCGATATCTTCGACGTGCCCGTTGAGCTTGGCCGCGACGTAGTAGCGGAACCACTCGGGGTTCATGCCGAGCTCGAGATAGCGCAGCGGATCGATACCGGTGCCGCGGCTCTTGCTCATCTTCTCGCCGCTGACGGTGATGAAACCGTGCACGTAAACGTTGTCCGGCACCTTGCGGCCGGAAAAGTGCAGCATCGCCGGCCAGAACAGCGTGTGGTGGTAGATGATGTCCTTGCCGATGAAATGGATCTGCTCGACATCGTCGGCGCTGACGAACTCGTCGAAGCTGCGCGTTTCGCCGCGCGCCCGGGCCTTGCCGCTGTCGAAATAGGACTTCAGCGACGCCAGGTAGCCGATCGGCGCGTCGAACCACGTGTAGAAGAACTTGCCCGGCGCGTCGGGAATCGGGATGCCGAAATATGGGGCGTCGCGCGAGATGTCCCAATCGGAGAGGCCTTTGCCGTCCGGTCCAAGCCATTCCTGTGTCTTGGCGTAGACCTCTGGCTGCAGCGTCTTCTCGCCGCGGCGGTTGCTGCCGGCGGTCCACGCACGTAGGAATTGGACGCAGCGCGCATCCGACAGTCTGAAGAAGAAGTGATCGGACTTGCGCAGCTCCGGGCGCGCGCCGGTCAGTACCGAGTACGGATCGATCAGGTCGGTCGGCGCGTAGGTCGAGCCGCACACCTCGCAGTTGTCGCCGTACTGGTCCTTCGCACCGCACTTCGGACACGTGCCCTTGATGTAGCGGTCGGGCAGGAACATGCCTTTCACTGGATCGTAAAACTGCTCGATCGTCCGCGCGTCGATCAGCCCCTCGCGCTTCAGCGCCCGGTAGACGGTCTGCGACAACTCGACGTTCTCCGGCGAATCGGTCGTGTGCCAGTGGTCGAAGCCGACGTGAAAGCCGTCGAGGTACTGCTGGCGCGCAGCGCGCATCTCGCTGATGAACGCTTGCGGCGTCTTGCCCGCCTTCTCGGCGGCGATCATGATCGGAGCGCCATGCGCGTCCTCGGCGCAGACGAAATGGACATCGTGGCCGCGCATCCGCTGGAAGCGCACCCAGATATCGGCCTGGATGTACTCCATGATGTGGCCGACGTGCGGCTTGCCGTTGGCGTACGGTAAGGCGGTGGTGACAAACAGGCGTCGTCGATTCATTGGGTGGTCGGCTTTCGATGTGCAGGGGCCGCGAGCGGCTCGCGGCGGGCCGTCAGTGCGACGGCGGGCACATTCGTTCGACAGGACCGACGCCGGCCGTGCCGTTCGGGCGCGTAGTGAACATCGGCCGAAGCATCATTCGCTGACTCGACAGTGCGGGTTAGTCCGATGGAGGGGCATTCTATCAACCGGGTCTTGCAGCGGCGCGCTCCGCTAGACTGAGGAGTTCGTTCAGCGCCGATCGGCGCTCTCTGGAAGTCCGCTCATGGCCATCACCGTAGACCGCGTTAACCAGGTGCTCGCGGGCATCGTCGATCCGAATACCGGCAAGGATCTCGTCAGTTCGCGCTCTGCCCGCAAGGTGCACGTCGACGGCGACGATGTTGCGCTCGATGTCGAACTCGGCTATCCCGCCGCCAGCCAGATCGGGCCCATCCGCCGCCGTGTGATCGACGCGTTGAAGGAGGCGGGCGCGGGCAACGTCAGCGCCAACGTGACGATGAAGATCGTGGCGCACGCGGTGCAGCGCGGCGTGAAAGTGATGCCCAACGTGAAGAACATCATCGCGATCTCGTCGGGAAAGGGCGGCGTGGGCAAGAGCACGGTCGCGGTGAACCTCGCTCTGGCGCTCTCCGCCGAAGGTGCCCAGGTCGGCGTGCTGGATGCCGACATCTACGGGCCGAGCCAGCCGATCATGCTGGGCATTTCCGGCAAACCAGAGAGCCTCGATGGCCGCACGATCGAGCCCAGTTCCAACCATGGCGTTCAGATGAGTTCGATCGGGCTGCTGGTCGACACCGACCAGCCGATGGTGTGGCGCGGCCCGATGGTGACGCAGGCGCTGCAGCAGCTGCTGGGTCAGACCAACTGGAAGGATCTCGACTACCTCGTGGTCGACATGCCGCCGGGAACCGGCGATATCCAGCTCACCCTGGCGCAGCAGGTGCCCGTCACAGGCGCGGTCATCGTGACCACGCCGCAGGACATCGCGCTGATAGACGCCAAGAAGGGGCTCAAGATGTTCGAGAAAGTCAGCATCCCGATCCTCGGCATCGTCGAGAACATGGCGGTCCATGTGTGCTCGAAGTGCGGCCATGCCGAGCACATCTTCGGCGCCGACGGTGGGCGCCGAATGGCCGAGCAATATGGTGTCGAGTATCTCGGCAGCCTGCCGCTCGACATCCGAATCCGCGAGCAGACCGATTCCGGACGACCGACTGTCGTTGCCGAGCCGGACAGCGAGATCACGAGCACCTTCAAGGAGATTGCGCGCAAGGTCGCGGTGCGCATCGCCGAGAAGGCGAAGGACATGTCACTGAAAATGCCGACGATCAAGGTCAGCCACACCTGATCGCCGTTTCGTCCGGCGAACAATCAGACCCACCCGGACCGTAGCCGCAAAGGACCTAGAGATGAGAGCTTTTCTGCTTGGCTTCTTGGCGTCTGCATTGACTGCCTGCGCGACCACGCAGGTGGGCGGTCCAACAGTGACGATACTTACCGATCTCGATCCGGCAAGTACGGACCGCACGGTGATCGTCGAGAGCATCACCGCAGATCGCAGCGGCATGCTCTATCTTCCCGATCGGGTCACCGGAAACATTTTCCGGGTCGATCCCAAGTCGCCGAAGGCGGTGGTCGTCGGTCGCATCGAGGCGCGCGAGATCGAGGGCAAAAGAGTCAATGCCGATGCTTCGGGTGTCGCGTTTGATTCTCAGGGCGATCTGTTCGTGGCGGTCGGTCCGTTCCGTGAAGTTATGCGCATCCGCGGTGCTGAGCTCAACCCAGCGAAGCCGGGATTGGCGCAGACCTTTGCGACAGGGACCGCTGGCGCGAATGGCATCGCCTTTGACGGGAAAGGCAATCTTTTTGTCAGCGGTGCCGCCAGCGGAATCGTTTATCGAGTCGGTCCGAATGGCGGCGTAGCCGAAGCCGCGGTGCAAATCGATAAGTACGTGCGTACGCTTCCCGACGGCAAGACCCAGCAGCAGGTTGTCGCCAACGGTCTTGCGTTCGATGCCAACGGCGTGCTGTATGTCGCCGACACCGCCCGTGGGGCGATTTGGAAGGTTGTGATTGGCCCCGATGGCAAAGGTGGCAAACCAGTGGTACTGGCTCAGAGCCCGCTGCTCGACGGTGTCGACGGTCTGGCTTTCGATCGCAGTGGCACGCTCTGGGCTGTCCAAAATGAGCTTAACTCTATCGTTACGGTGACGCCGGCTGGACAAGTGCGGGAAGTCGCCAAGAACGGCAGCAACGGACCATTGGAATTCCCGTCGGCAATTGTCTTTGTTGGCGACCGTGGTTATGTTTCAAACTACGACAACCCACGGCGCGTCAACCTGGACGCCAACGGTCTTACCGCTCGCGATGGCATAGGAGCCTCCATCGCCCAGGTCGCACCCTAGGTGGCCGAGTGGCGGTGACGAGTCGCGAGCGTTCCTAGACTTCGAATCCAGCTTCCGCTCGAAGGTTGTCCGTTTCCGGTCCGGACAGCAATCGAGCGAAGCGCTGCGCAACCTCGGGCTGCCGTGCGTCGGCCCAAACGGCAACTGAATAGACCGTCGCGAGCTCGAATTCTTTCGGTAGCGGACCGACCAGCGTCACGCCATCCGCGTATTTGATCTCGGTAATCTGCGTGCAACCGATCGGTGCGGTGCCAGTGCTTTGCGCCATCGCGCGCATCGCCATCGCACCGTTCGGATGCGGTCGCAACCGCGGCGCGACGTCTGCGAATATGCCGAGTTGCTCGAGCACTCGCTTGAAGTGAATCCCCGCGGTGGCACGCTGCGGATCTGGCAGAAAGATATCCGTCGCAGCGCGCAGACTTCGCTCCAGTGCTGCCCGATCCTTGATGTCCGGTAACGCGTCGCTCGCCCGAACGCCGATACCGGTACGCACTTGGCCCAGTGCGGTGCGCGTCGCCGCGACGACGTGCCCGCTCGCTGCCAACTCATCGAGCATCGCCGCGGTCAGGATGAGCACGTCGCACGGCTCACCGGTGAAGAGCTTCTCGCGGATCGCACCGACCGCACCGAAGGTCGCATGAAGCGCAACGCTGGTGTCCGCGAGAAACCGCGGGGCGATCGAGGCGACCAGGCCCTGCGCAGCACCCGCGCTCAGGACACGCAGGTCCTCGAGCGCGCGAGCGGTCATTGATCTGCTTTGGCTCCGGAGATCTTGACGATCCGATCCCACTTCGCAATGTCGTTAGTCATGAAGCGAGCAAACTCGTCCGGAGTCATCGTCATCGCGACTGCACCCTGCTTCGCCCACGCGTCACGCACATCGGGTCGGCTCGTGATCGTCGAGATCTCTGCATTCAGACGATTGACGATATCCCGCGGGGTGTTTCGCGGTGCCATGACACCCAACCAGATGACCGCCTCATAGCCCGGCACACCGGCTTCCGCCACCGTCGGAACTTCAGGCAACACCGCCGATCGCTTATCACCGGTGGTGCCGAATGCCTTTACCTTTCCGCTACGAATGTGATCGGTCATTGTCGGCACTGCGTCGAACATCATTTGCACCTGTCCGGCCAGCGTGTCGGTGCGAGCACCGGCGCTTCCTTTGTAGGGCACGTGCACGATGTCAACGCCTGCCATCGCTTTGAACAACTCGCCCGCCATGTGATACGGCGTGCCGTTGCCGGACGACGCATAGTTAAGCTCCTTCGGCTTCGACTTAGCGAGCTTCAGCAGCTCGGCCAGATTGTTGGCCGGCACCGATGGATGGACGACGAGAACGAGGTCGGAAGAATTGATCGGCGCCACGGCAACAAAGTCGCGCATCAACTGGTATGGCCTGTTCGGAATCAGTGATTCGTTGACTGTGTGGGTGTTGGACATCATCAGCAGCGTGTAGCCGTCCGCCGGGCTCTTCGCGACCGCATCGGTACCGATGATCGAACCCGCTCCCGGGCGGTTGTCGACGATGAACGTCTGCCCGAGTGCATCCTGCAAGCGCTGGCCAATGAAGCGCGCGTAAATGTCCGCCGGCCCGCCCGGCGAGAATGGCACGATGATGCGCACCGGCTTCGTCGGGTATTCCTGCGCGTGCGAAGCGATGCCGAAAAGTGCCAGCCATGCGCCTAGTATCACTCTCATCATTTGACGCGACATCGATGCCTCCTTGCACATGGCTCGTTGTATCCGGCGCTGACTGCCGGCGTCATCCTCTAGGTGCGAACGCGATCGATGTGAAGCATAGCCCGCAGCAGGTCGAAGTCGATCTGACTTCGTTCTCGCTCACCCTTCGAAGCTCAGTAACCGCCTGGGATCACCACGCCCCACGGCTGTTCGCCGACCTTGATCTGCTTGATTTCCTTGCGCGCTGCCGTGTCGATCACCGACACCGTGTTCGAGCGACCGTTCGCCACGTACAGCTTGGCGCCGTCGGCGGTCAGTGCCATGTTCCAGGGCCGGTTGCCCACCTTGATGGTCTGCGTGACGCTGTTGTTCGCGGTGTCGATCACCATCACTGTGCCATCGGCCCCGTTGGAGACATAGACCTCTTTGCCGGACGGATGCATCTTGATGCCGTTGGAGCGGCCACCGGCCGGAATCGTCGCCAGCACTTTGCGCGTGGCGACGTCGATCGCGTACACCGTGTTGGCGAGCTCGCAGGCCACGTAGGCGCGCGTGCCATCGGGCGTGAAGCCGATGCCGCGCGGCCGCTTGCCGACGCGCACGGTGCCGGCCAGCGCACGCGCAGCGACGTCGATGACGTCGACCACCTGCGACTCCTCGGCGCTGACGAACACCCACTTGCCATCGGGGCTGAACACGGCGTGCTCGGGATTCTCACCCTCGACCTTGACTTTGAACGCGACCTTGCCGGTCGCGGTGTCGACGAACAGCACCTGGTGGTCTTCCTCGATCGCCACCGCGATCCAGCGGCCGTCGGGCGAGCGACCGACGCCCTCGGGTGATTCGCCGAGTTCGACGCTGCCGGACGCGCTGCGCGTGGCCAGGTCGATGATGCGCAGCGCATTGCTCTTCTGGTCGCTGACGTAGAGCCGCTTGCCGTCGACGCTGACGGCCATGCCGCGCGGCGTTTTGCCGGCCTGAATCGAACCGACCACCTCGTCTTTGGCCGTATCGATGATCGACAGCGTCCCGTCCTTCTCGTTGGCCGCATAGGCGTACTGGGCCTGCGCAGCCAGCGGCGCCAGCGCGGACAGCGCGAGACAACCGGTTATGCGGATCAAGTTCATCGCGTCTGCTCCTTGCGGCCGACCCGCGCGGCGAGGCGCTTGCCATCGTCCACTTGTTCGGCCGTCATCATGGGAACGATCTCACTTCGGTATGCGAAGCCGTCCATCACGCCGTTGTCGCCGGCGGCGGTAAACCAGGCGTAGGCCTCGACCAGATCGCGCGACACGCCGATGCCGTCGCGGTACATGCGGCCGATGGCGAGCTGCGCGATGCCCACTCCGCCGAGTGCGGCGGAGCGCAGCCAGCGCGCGGCCAGTTGCGCGTCTTCGGGAACGCCGCGCCCGAGCCGATACATCGTGCCGAGCTCGGCCTGCGCCAGCGCGTGTCCGTTTTCAGCCGCCCGCTGCAACCAGCGTGCGGCGGCCGCGGCATCCTTCTCCACCCCCCATCCGAAGCGGGTCATCATGCCCAGGCGGTACTGCGCCTCGGCATCACCCTTCTCGGCGCGCGGCCGGTACAGCGTCGCTGCCTGCGCGTAGTCCTCGCGCTCGAAGGCTGTTCTGGCCGCGTCATCCTGAGCGCGGGCGGGAGCACTCAGCAGCAGTGCAAGCGCGAACGCGCTGCAGCCGCGCATCACTTGCGCGATGATCGACTCCTCTCTCAATGGTGGCATATTAGGCGGGGTCATGAGTGCTTCGCTATTCGTCAGGTCGAGCGCGGTCGTCGCTTGCTGCGCGGCGGGTGCCGCCGCTCTCGCCGCTTCCGTGAGCGACAGCGCCGAGTCCGCCTGGATCGAAGTCGGCCGCCAGATCTTCTTCGATACGCGGCTCTCCGAGCCGGCGGGAACGTCGTGCGCATCGTGCCACGAACCGGCCCGGGCGTTCACCGGCGACAACGGTTCAGGCACGGCGGTTGCGCGCGGCAGTCGACCGGGGCAGCTGGGAACGCGCAATACGCCGACGCTGATGTACCTCGGCACGGCGCCGGCGTTCGGATGGGTCACAAAGGATGGACGCACGGTGCCGGCGGGTGGCTTCTTCTGGGATGGTCGCGCCAATACGCTGATGGAGCAGGCACGCGTACCGATGAGAATGCCGCGTGAAATGAACAATCCGACCGACCGGGTGATCGTGTCCAAGGTCGCGGCGGCTGACTACGCGCCGCTGTTGCGCCGCATTGCCGGCGACCAGGTGTTCGCTGACGACGAGCGCGCGATGAGCGCAATCACCGCGGCGCTCGCGGCGTTCCAGAAGAGCACCGACCTTCGCGCCGTTCTCCTCAAAGTTCGACGCCGTGCTGCGCGGACAGGCAAGTTTTTCCGCGCAGGAAGAACGGGGCCGCGGCTTGTTCGTCATCGCGCAGAAGGGCAACTGTGCGCACTGCCACACGATGAATTCCGACAGTCGCGATCCGCGCGACTCGCTCTTCACCGATTTCAGCTACCACGCGGTCGGCGTGCCGCGCAACGCCGCGATTGCCCGGCCGGGAGAAAGCGACCTCGGGCTGTGCACATCCGCGGCGCTGAAGTCTTCGCCGCGCGCGCGACGATCCGAACCGCTGGTGCGGCTGGTTCAAGACACCGACGCTGCGCAACGTCGCGCTGACGGCGCCCTACATGCACAACGGCCGCTTTCCCACTCTGCGTGAGGCGGTGGCGTTTTATGCGACGCGCGACACGCACCCGGAGCGCTGGTATCCGGGCGAGAAGTTCGACGACTTGCCGCAGGCGCTGCGCGGAAACGTCGATCTGGACACGCGCCCGTACCATCGCCGGCCGGGACAACGCCCGGCGCTCAGCGACGAGGAGGTCGACGATATCGTCGCCTTCCTGCAAACGCTGACCGACGGCTACACGCCCTGACGCGGTCCTGCGAGCACCGAGCTCGACTAGGCTCTGGCTGCGCGGGGCCACATGCGCCAGAACACGCCGTCGCGATCGAGCAATGCATGCTTTAGCGCGGCCGCCACATGCAAGGCGATCAATGCCATGAATGTCCATGCGGTCGCGAGATGCAGGTTGCTGAAGAAATCCTTCAGTGCGTCATCGCGCCAGCCCCATCCGGGCAGTGTCATGCCGTACAAGCGGATGGGGTAGCCGGAGAAGGTCGAACCGAGATATCCGGCGAGAGGCATCACGATCATGCAGGTGTACAGCAGCCAATGGTTGACTGCTGCCGCGCGCACCTGCCACGCCGGCACCGTGCCCGGCAGCGGGGGCGGCTTGTGCACGAGTCGCCAGCCGAGTCGCAGCGCGATCAGTGCCGCAAGCGTCAGGCCAATGGATTTGTGCAGGTTGAACCAGTAGGCGCGAACACCGACCGGCTGCTTGGGAATCTCGATCATCCACAAGCCGAGCGCGATCTGCGCGATCACGCCGATGGCGATCAGCCAATGCAGCGTGATCGCGACGCGGTCGTAGCGCGGCGCGGTGAGGGTGCCAGTGTGCAAGTCGGTCGGCTACTTCGTTGCGCCGGCAGAGCGAAGCAGCGCCGCCGTGCCAGCGTGCTTCTCCGCTTCGGCGATGGAAAGCGCCGACTCCCCGCGCTCGTCGCGCGCCGCCGAATCGGCGCCGCGCTCGAGCAGCAATTTGACGCTGTCGTCCTTGCCGTAGGCCGCCGCCCACATCAGGGCGGTGGCATCGTGCGCGTAGCGCTGGTTCACTGGAACTCCCGCCGCCAGCAGCGCCGCCACGCATTCGGCGTTACCGTTGCCGGCGGCGTAGATCATCGCGGTCTTCTCCATGCGGTCGACCGGCTCGACACTGGCGTTGGCGGCGAGCAGCAGTCTGGCCACCTCGACGTGGCCGCCGTAAACGGCACTCATTAGCGGCGTGACACGGGCCAGGTTGGCGAGGTTGACGTCGGCGGCACGCGCGATCAGCAGCTTGACCAGTTCAACATCGCCGTTGCGCGCCGCCGTGTTGAGCGGAGTGTCGCCCAGCCGGTTGCGCGAGTTCGGATTGGCGCCCTGCTCGAGCAGCGTGCGCGCCTGGTCAGCCGAGCCGGTGCGCGCGGCCTGCAGCAGATCGAAGTTGATATTGCGTTGCTGGGCGGACACCGTGCCGCCGACCAGCAAGACGATAGCTGTTGCGATGCAGCGAAAACTATTCATAGTGTTTGCCCTTGCTCGACATGACCGGCGTCCCTGATTTTTGGGGGGAGTCTGTTCCACAGCCGACGCTCGCCGCCTATTATCTGCCGGCCCTTGTCGCGAGCGACAGCGCGCAGCGGGGACACGGTAGGCGACCTGCCCGATGCGACTTGCGGGCACCGCTACTTTGGCGTCGAATCTGCGCGCCCAAAAAGAACAGTATGGGAGAGGCAAAGATGAGCCATAGATTTTCCCTCGGAGTGCTGGCCGCCGGAATCGCGGCCGCGATGACGACAGCGCTCACAGGCGCGCAGGAAGTGCAGCAGAAGGGCGCGGCGGCGGCCGGCGTGCCAAAGGCCGTTTCGGTCAGTCAGGCGCAGTTGAACGATGCCGGGCGGCAGAACAACAACTGGTTGCACACCAACGGCGACTACGCGCAGACCCGCTATTACGGCGGGAACCAGATCAACACCGGCAACGTCAAGAACCTGCGACCGGCGTTCGTGGTCCAGACCGAGGTCGTCGAATCGATGGAAACTGCGCCGATCGTCGTCGACGGCGTGATGTACCTGACGACGTCGTACAACCATATCTACGCAGTCGATGCGGCGACCGGCAAGCAGTTCTGGCACTACAAGCACAAGATGGGTCCGGTCACGACGTTCTGCTGTGGTCCGAACAACCGCGGTGTGGCGATATCCGGCGGCAAGCTGTTCATGGGAACCCTCGACGCGCGGCTGCTCGCGTTCGATGCCAAGACCGGCAACGTGCTGTGGAACGTGCAGATCGCCGATCCGGAAAAGGGCTACAGCGAGACGATGGCGCCGACCGTGATCGACAACAAGGTCCTGATCGGCACCAACGGCGGCGAGTATGGCGTGCGCGGGTTCGTCAAGGCGTTCAATGCGGACGACGGCAAGGAACTGTGGACTTTCTACACGATTCCCGAGAAGGGCCACGAAGGCGTGTGGGCGGTCAACGATGCGACCGGCCGCAACATGAAGCGCGACATTGCGGCCGAGAAGGCCGCTCTCGCCAAGGACAGCTCTTTCTGGCAGACGCTTGGCGGCGGTGTCTGGATGAATCCGTCGGTCGATCTGAAGACGCGCACAGTGTGGTTCGTGGTCGGCAACCCGTCGCCCGACCTGTATGGCGCTGAGCGACCGGGCGACAACCTCTACACCAATTCGCTGGTGGCGATCGACCTCGACAAGGGCACCTACAAGTGCCACTCCCAGTACATCGCGCACGACGTCTGGGATCTCGACGCCGTCAGCCCGCCGATCCTGGTCGACGTCAAGGACAAATCCGGGAAGATGATCCCGGGCGTGATCCACGGCGGCAAGACCGGCCATGTCTACGTGCACGACCGTTCGAACTGCAACCTGATCCGCTTCTCGGAGGCGATGATTCCGCAGGAGAACATGTGGGTGCTGCCGACGGCCGAAGGCGCGCGCATGCTGCCGGGAGCGAATGGCGGTGTCGAATGGTCACCGATGAGTTTCGATCCGAAAACACGGCTCGCGATCGCGCTCAACCTGCACCAGCCGATGACCTACCACGTCGAGGCGTCCAAGTATCCGGGCGGCAGCAAGCTCTGGCTGGGCGGCGCCTTCAAAGTGATCCCGAGTGAGAAGCAGTGGGGCCGGGTAGCGGCCGTCGATGTCGACACCGGCAAGGTGGTGTGGAAGTTCGACACCGAGCAGCCGCTGATCGGAGGCGGTCTCGCGACCGCGGGCGGCCTGTATTTCTTCGGCGAGGGCAATGGCAACTTCAACGCGCTCGACTCGAAGACCGGTAAGAAGCTGTGGAGCTTCAACTGTGGTGCCGGCGCCAATGCGATGCCCGTTTCCTACATGGTCGGCGGCAAGCAGTACATCGCGATGGGCTGCGGCGGCAACACGCAGCTCGACTTCAAGCGCGGCAACAGCGTGTTCGTGTTCGCGCTATAAAGTCATCCGGTGGGAACCAGGGCCGCTGACAGGCGGCCTTTTTTTGCTCGGAGTGATGCATGAAGCGATGCAAGAGCGCGCCGGTGCTGGCTATCGCGCTGCTGGTGGCCTGTCCGGGCATTTCGGCACAGGACGCCGAAGCGGGCCGCAAGAAAGCCGAGGTGTGCATTGCCTGCCATGGCCCGACCGGCAATTCGACCCAGGGGCAGTACCCGGTGCTCGCGGGGCAGACGTCGCGCTATCTCTACCTGCAGCTCAAAGACTTCAAGGAGGGCCGGCGCAGCGATCCGCAGATGGATCCGATGGCGAAGGATCTGAGCCAGAGCGACATGTTCAACCTCGCCGCCTACTTTTCCGGGCAGAAGACTCTGGCGACGGCGTTCAAACCGGACGCGGCGCGCGCCGTGCGCGGCAAGGCGAAAGCGGACGAGACGCTGTGCACGATGTGCCACCTGGGCGGTTTCCTGGGGCAGAACGAGATTCCGCGGATCGCGGGCCAGCAGTTCGACTACACGGTCAAGCAGTTGCGCGACTTCAAGACGGGCAAGCGCACCAATGACGCCGGCAACATGGCGAGTGTCTCCAAGACGCTGAGCGACCAGGACATCGAGGATCTCGGCCACTATCTGGCCGGGCTGTACTGATCGAACGCGCGAGATCGCCGACCGCGCGCTGCCGTTACGGTCGGCGGTCAGCCGTCAGTCGAGGCTTGCGCCGGAGTCCTTGACGACCTTGCCCCACTTGGCGGACTCGCTCTGAATGAACGATGCGAACTCGGCCGGCTTCTCCGGGTGCGGCTCTGCGCCCTGTTCGAGGATCTTCTTCTTCACGTCGGGATCGTTCAGCGCCTTGACGATGACCCCGTTGAGTTGGGCCAAGATCGCCGGCGGCGTACCGGCCGGCGCGAACATGCCGAACCACGACGTCGCCTCGTAGCCGGGGACGCCGGACTCGGCGATCGTCGGGACGTTCGGCAGCTCAGGCGACCGCTTCGCGGAGGTCACCGCGATCGGGCGCAGCTTGCCGGCCTTCGCGTGCTGTAGCGCCGAAGGCAGGTTGTCGAACATGATCGCGATCTGGCCGCCGAGCAGGTCGTTGACCGCCGGCGCGCTGCCCTTGTACGGCACGTGCGTAATGTCGACCTTGGCCATCGTCTTGAAGAGTTCGCACGAAAGGTGGATCGAGCTGCCGTTGCCCGAGGACCCGCAAGTCACCTTGCCCGGATTGGCTTTCGCGTACGCGATCAGCTCCTGCACTGTCTTGTACGGCTGCGACGGGTTCGCGACCAGCAGGTTCGGCACCATCGCAACGCGCGTCAGCGGTGCGAAGTCCTTAACGGGTTCGAAGGGCATCTTCTTGTAGAGGCTGGCGTTGATCGCGTGTGTGCCGACCGTCCCCATGAACAGCGTGTAGCCGTCGGCCGGCGCGCGCGCGGCCGCCTGGCCGCCGATGTTGCCGCCGGCGCCGGCACGGTTGTCGATCACGACCGGCTGGCCCAGCGCAGTGCTCATGTACTGGCCGAGGATGCGCGCCAGGATGTCGGTGGTCCCGCCGGCCGGGAACGGCACGATGATCGTGATCGGCTTGGTCGGATACGCCTTGCGCGCCAGCCGGCGGAGCGCCCGCCAGGCCAACGAGCAGCAGTGCGAAAGCGAATGCAAAGCCGCGACGCGGCTGGGAGATGTCTCCAGTCTTCTTCGTTGCCATCGGTAAATCCTTCATACGGAAGTTTCGGAGGTCAGCTAGATCGGCGCGACACCGAGCGTCGTGCCGCCGCAGACGTACAGCACCTGGCCGGTCACGAAGCCGTTGTCGGGCGACAGGAAGAACAGCGTGGCGCGCGCGACGTCGTCCGGGGTGCCCAGCCGCTTGACGATGATGCTGTCGATGATGCGCTTCGTCTGCGGCGCACCTTCGGGATTGCTTTTGTGGAACAGATCGGTCGCGATCGGCCCCGGCGCCACCGCGTTCACGGTGATGCCGTCACCGCCGAGCTCCATCGCCAGCGTGCGTGTCATGCCGATCAGTCCGGCCTTGGTGGCCGAATAGGCGATGCGCTCCGCCTTGCCCAGCGCCGCGCGTGATGCCATGTTGACGATGCGTCCGTTCCTGCAGGCGCGCAGCGCGGGCAGCGCCGCCTGAATCAGCAGCATGCTCGCCCGGAAGTGCAGCGCGACCACGTAGTCGAAGTCGGCCAGCGTTTGGGTTTCGATCGTACCGGGACGGGTGGCGCCCGCGTTGTTGACCAGCGCGGTGACTCGGTGGGCCGCCGTGATCTCCGCCGCGCGTTCGCGCGTCGCCGCTTCCTGCGTCAGATCAGCCTGGTAGGAGACGAGCTTCGGGTGACTCCAGTCGGGGCGCGCGTAGTCGAGATTCACGACCGTCCGACCCTGCGCCAGCAGGGCCTCGCAGATGGCCCGTCCGATGCCTGCACTTCCGCCGGTCACCAGGGTCGCGTCCTGTGGGCTCATCGCGTGTCGCGCAAGGGGGATGGTGTGCAGCCGATTCGATCGGCGAGGCGGGCATCGATCATACGCGGCGCGTCGGCCGCGCATCAGGAGTCCGCTCAGGGTTTACGCGGGCGCGGCGTTGCCGCCGGCCCAGGCGTGGCTCGACATCGGTGCTCCCGCAGGTCCATCATCGTCCTCCCGGCTGCCCCGATCGAGGATCCGCGATGTCGACTCCCTGCATCATCTCCGTGGCCATCACAGGCTCCCTGCCGCGCAAGAAGGACAACCCGGCCGTGCCGATCACCGTGGCCGAGCAGGTCGAATCGACGCAGCAGGCTTTCGAGGCCGGCGCGACCCTGGTCCATCTGCATGTGCGCAACGACGACGAGACGCCGACCTCGGCGCCGGAGCGCTTCGCGCAGGTGCTCGAAGGCATCCGCAAGCATTGTCCGGGGATGATCACGCAGGTTTCGACCGGCGGTCGCTCCGGCGCAGGCCGCGAGCGCGGCGGCATGCTCTCGCTGAAGCCCGACATGGCATCACTCGCTTCGGGCTCGGTCAACTTCCCGACTCGTGTCTATGACAACGCACCTGATCTCGTCGACTGGCTCGCCGAAGAAATGAAGAACTACGGCGTCAAGCCGGAGATCGAGGCCTTCGACCTGTCGATGATTTTCTCGGCGGTCAACCTGCAGAAATCCGGCAAGGTCAAGCCGCCGCTGCACGTGCAGTTCGTGATGGGGGTGAAGAACGCGATGCCGGTCGATCGCGAGGTCTTCGAGTTCTACGTGAAGACGTTGAAGCGGCTCGCGCCCGACGCGACCTGGACCGGTGCCGGCATCGGCAAGGACCAGATGACTCTCGTGCGCTGGTCGCTCGAACTCGGAGGGCACTGCCGCACCGGCCTCGAGGACAACGTGCGTCTCGACAAGGACACGCTGGCGCCTTCGAATGCCGCGCTGGTCAGGCAGGTCGCGGACCTGTGCGCCGAATACGGGCGGCGTCCCGCCACCGCCGCCGAGGCGCGGCAGCTGCTGTCACTGCCGCCCGCAGCGATGCCGGCGGCCCGCAGCGAGCCCGCACTGCAACGATGAACGCTGGGCGCGAACGGCGCGTTGCGGTCGTCGGCGCCGGCAGTATCGGAGTCGCGTTTGCGATCGTCTTTGCGCGGGCCGGATGGCGTGTCGCACTCCAGGACCCGGACGACGAACGCCGGCGGCGAGTCCCGCACGAACTGCGGTCACGCGTCGCAGGTCTGGCCGCCTGTAGCCTGCTGGACGAGCCGGTCGAGGCATTGGTCGCGCGCGTCCACATGGAGGCCGCGATCGACACGGCCCTCGAAGGCGCCGATCTCGTGCAGGAGTGCGCGCCCGAAACGGTCGAGCTCAAGCAACGGCTGTTCGCGCAACTGGATACCGCGGCACCGGCTGCTGCTGTGCTCGCGAGTTCGAGTTCGGCACTGCCGGCATCGCGTTTTGCGGCGGAACTGGCCGGCCGCGCGCGGTGCCTGGTTGCGCATCCGGGCAACCCGCCGTACCTGTTGCGGATCATCGAGCTGGTGCCTGCGCCGTTCACCGTTCCCGAGACGGTCGACCGTGCCGAGGGACTCTATCGCGAGGCCGGACTGGTCCCGGTGCGCGTTGCGCGCGAAGTCGAAGGCTTCGTGTTCAACCGGCTGCAGGGCGCATTGCTGCGCGAAGCGTATTGCCTGGTGCGGGACGGCATAGCGACCGTGGCGGACATCGACACCGTGATGACCGAAGGCCTGGGCCCACGCTGGTCGATCATCGGGCCGTTCGAAACGGTCGACCTGAACACGCGGGGCGGGATCGCTTCGCACGCCGAGAAAATGGGTCCGGCCTACGAGCGCATGGGCGCCGAACGCGGCCAGCACGACCCGTGGACGCCGGACCTCGTCGCGCGCGTGGTCGCCGAACGCCGCGCCGCGGTGCCGCTGGCGCAATGGGACGCACGCGTCGACTGGCGCGATCGCATGCTGATGGCGCTGGTCCGGCACCGGCAGCAGTCCGGGCACGAACCCTGGTCAGCTGCCGCGGCCGATTGATGGCGCTGGCGGCGCGCGTGGTCGAACAGCAGGCCGCCGACGGCACGCCGATCTTCGACGTTGTCGTCGATGCGGCGGACGGCAGCGAGCGCGCGATCTACCGTGGGCCCGACTTCGCACATGTCGAAAGTGTGCGCGCCGACATCGAGAGCGGACGGCTGGATCCGTTCGAGGTGCAGAAGATCCTGCGCGAGGTGATCCTGCCGCGCCGCGGTGCTCCGCGGCCGGTTTTTGTTCGCGGGGTTCCGATTCCGCAGACCTGGGGCCGCGGCGGATCGGTCGGTGATCGCTGGACCGAGGCCCGACGTCGGGTCGAAGCCCTGCGCACAAAGGCAGGCTGACCAGTGCCCGCCTTTCTCGTCGGAACGATCCGCGTCACCGATCCAGCGCGCTGGCAGCAGTATGTCGAGCGGGTCGGTGACACCTTCAGCCCGCATGGCGGCCGCGTGCTGCTGCGGGGAGTGAAAGCTGGCGATCTGGCGCGCGTGTCGCACGGGGAGCGAGTGGTGGTCGCCGAGTTTCCGGACATGGCGGCGTTGATGAAGTGGCATGATTCACCTGAGTATCAGGAGCTGGTGGCGTTGCGCGAAGCCGGCGCGGAGGTCGTCCTAACGGCGTACCAGGCCTGAGGGCCATCGGACGCCGACCGTGGATACTTCACTCTCTGGCGATCGCCTCCCGATCGATGGAGATCATTCGGCATGACACCGGTCCGCGTCGGCATCCTGATCACCGTCATCGCGCTTGCTACGGTGACCGGCGCCTGCAACAAGTCACAGCAGCCGGCCGTGGCGCCGGCCGCCAAGACGCAGCCCCCGCCGGTGCTTCCGCCACCGCCAAGGCCGCCGCCGTCGTACGTGCAGGATTCCTACGCGAAGTTGGACGACTGCGTTTACGACTGGGGTTATGCGCAGAAGTGCACGCCCGTGCCGTCGGGATCGCCATCGAGTCCGGCGGGTGCCGCCTTCCTGGGTCCCATTTACGCGAAGTCGTATCGCGAAGAGACGCAGGTGCAATTGCGCAAGGAAGCGGTCGATGGCGGCTACAGCGCGCACCTGATCACGGAAGCCAGCGACCGCTCGATCGGCAAGACCGACGTGAAGCCCTGAGTACCGTGCGTATGGCCATCGATGCCGTCGATTCAGTTTCGACCCTGCCGGTTTCGATCGCGTATTTCGGCACGTCGCTGCTGATCTACACGATCGGGCTGGCCGTGCACGTCGGTCTTGCCCCGTACCCGGAGTTCCGCCTGGTGCGCGAGGGCAATGCCGCGGCGGCGGCCGGCCTGGCCGGCGCTATGGTGGGTCTCGCGCTGCCACTGGCGAGCGTGATCCTTTACAGCGAGTCGATGCTCGATCAGCTGGTCTGGTCGGGGATTGCCGTCGCTGCGCAGCTGCTGGTGTTCGCCGTCCTGCGAAGGATGGTGCCGGATCTGAACCGCAATGTCGTGGGCGGGCAGGTCGCGAGCGGGATCGTGCTGGGCGCGCTGGCGCTCGGAATCGGCATACTGAACGCGGCCGCGATGGCCGCCTACTGAACCGCGCCCACGGCGTCGCCCGCACGCCGCCCCGGGTTCGCCCGGCTTCGTCTACTCTGCGCCCTTGCCGCGGTGCCCGAGGGCACGCCGACTTTCCGACCGGTTTGCCGACAGGACCTGCGAATGATTCTTTGTCAGATCAGCGACCCCCACATCGTCGCGCGCGGCACGCTGGCGTATGGACGGATCGACACGTCGCTGCATCTCGAGCGATGTGTGCGCAAGGTGCTGGCTCTGCCGCGCGTGCCCGATGCCACGGTCATCACCGGCGATCTGACGGACCATGCCGCTGCCGAGGAATACGCGGTCCTGCGCGAATTGCTGGCTCCGCTAGTGGCGCGCATGCCTGTTTACCTGGCCGTCGGCAATCATGACGATCGCGACTTGCTGCGCGCAGCGTTTCCGGAGCATCGACACCTCGCCGGCGAGGGTGGCTTCGTCCAGTACGTCGTCGACGAGTTCACGGTGCGGCTGGTAGTACTCGACACGCTGATTCCGGGTGCGCCGGGCGGGCGGTTGTGCGAGCAGAGACTGCAATGGCTCGATCGCACGCTGGCAGCGTCGGATCGGCCGACGATCGTCGCCCAGCATCACCCGCCGCTCGTGACCGGGATGACCATCATGGACAGGATGGCGCTGGAGGATCCGCAGGCCGAGGCGACGGTGATCGCGCGGCATCCACACGTCGAACGAGTCATCTGCGGCCACTACCACCGCACCATCCAGGCCCGCTTCGGAGGCAGCATCGCCTCCGTATGCCCCAGCGCCGCGCATCAGTTGCTGCTCGACCTCACGCCTGACGCGGACATCCGCTTCACGTTCGAGCCGTCGGCGTTCCAGCTGCACTACTGGAATGGCGAACAGGTGGTGACGCACACGCAACTCGTCGAGGACTTTCCCTCATGGGGTTCGCGCGACTGACGGCTGTGACAAGGCGATGCACAATCCGGTGATGCCAGGTCGTTTCTGGATGCGGAGCCACTGCGAGTGGTGAAGTGCCCCGCCTGCGGCGAGGAAAACCCGCCGAAATTCCGCTTGTGCGGTTACTGCGGCGCGCCGCTGGCAGCGGCTGCCGCCGCCGTGCTGCCGGCGCACGAGGTCCGCAAGACCGTCACGCTGGTGTTCACCGACCTCAAGGACTCCACCGTCCTTGGCGAGCGGCTGGACAGCGAGGCGCTGCACGAAGTCAAGGAGCATTACTTCGCCGCCATGGCGGAGCAGATCACGCGCCACGGCGGCAAGATCGAGAAGTACATCGGCGACGCGATCATGGCGGTGTTCGGCCTGCCGCGCGCGCACGAAGACGACGCGCTGCGCGCGGTGCGCGCGGCCGTCGGCATGCGTGACAAGCTGAACGAACTGAACGCGGCGCTCGAAAAGCGCTTCGGCGTCACGCTCGCGGCACGCACCGGCGTCAACACCGGCGAGGTCGTCGCGCTCGACGATCCGACTGCGGACCAGAAGCTCGCGACCGGGGATGCGGTCAACGTGACCGCGCGACTCGAAGCCGCGGCGCCGGCGAACGAGATCTACATCGGCGAGGTGACTTACCGGCTGGTGCGCGATGCCGTCGAGGCCGAAGCCGTCGAACCGCTGACGCTGAAGGGCAAGTCGCAGCCGGTCCCCGCGTACCGGATCATCAGTGCCGCTGGCCTGTACGGCAACGAGCGAAGGGTCGATACGCCAGTCGTCGGGCGCGATGAGGAGCTCGCCGCACTGCAAGCGTCGTGGGATGCCGCCGTCTTCGACGCGCCGCGCGCAACTCGTCACCGTCATCGGCGATGCCGGGGTCGGCAAGTCGCGTCTCGTGCGCGGAACTGATGGACCGCGTGCGCGCCGGCGCGCGGCTCGTGTTCGGTCGTTGCCTCGCGTACGGCGAAGGCATCACGTTCTGGCCTCTGCGCGAGATGGTCGTCGCTGCGGCCAGCATCGAGGGCGACGACACGCCTGAAACCGCCTACGACAAGCTGCTCGAGTGCGTCGGTGACGCCGACGTCGCGGACCGGCTCGCGTCGGCCGCCGGCCTGAGCCCGCGCCAGTTTCCCCTGCACGAGATCAACTGGGGCGCGCGGCGTTTCATGCAGTACCTGGCGAAGGACGGGCCGGTGCTGGCGATGATCGACGACATCCACTGGGCCGAGCCGGCATTCCTCGACCTGATCGAGAACCTGCTCGACACGATCGAGGACGCGCCGGTGCTGCTGGTCGCCACCGTCGCGCCACGACCTGCTGGAGACGCGCGCCGAGTGGGGCGAGCGCGAGCGTTCGACACGACTCGTGCTCGAGCCGCTGTCCGACGAAGCCGCAGCGCAGGTGGTGCGCAACCTGCTCGGCGCGGCCGGGCTGCCCGACGCGCTGGTCAAGCGCATCGTCGCGGCCGCCGAGGGCAATCCGCTCTATGTCGAGCAGATGTTGTCGATGCTGGTGGACAGCGGCGCTGTCAGTGCCGACGGTGCGCCGCGACCGGAGCCCAGGCCGATGTCGACATGATCGTCCCGCCCACGATCCACGCGCTGCTGGAGGCCCGCCTCGACAAGCTCGAGCGCACCGAACGGGCAACGGCAGAGCCGGCTTCGGTGATCGGCATGGAGTTTGCGTGCTCCGCGGTCGCAGTCGCTGGCACCGCAGCAGATCCGCGAGAAACTTGGCGACCAGCTGCAGGCGCTGACGCGCAAGCACTTCATTCACCCGGCTTCAGACGACCCGGACCCGCGCTATCGCTTCGACCATCATCTGGTGCGCGACACCGTCTACAACGGCCTGCTCAAGCGTGCGCGCGCGACGATGCACACCGAGTTCGTCAAATGGGCCGACCAGGTCAATGCCGAAAGCGATCGCGGACAGGAATTCGAGGCGATCCTCGGTTATCACCTCGAGCAGGCGTACAAGTACCTCGGAGAGCTGGGGCCGATCGACGAGGCCGGTGCCGCGATCGGAAGCGATGGGCGCGTCGGCTCTCAAGTGCCGGACGCCGCGCGTTCGCGTCGAGGTGACATGCATGCCGCGGCGAATCTGTTCCGGCGAGCGATTCAGCTGCTGACAGAGCAGGATTCGATGCGACTCCGCTGTTGCACCGAGCTCGGCGAAGTGCTCATGGAGGTCGGCGACTTCGCCGAGTCCCGCACGGTTCTCGATGAAGCGCAGGCCGCTACGGAGCGACTCGAAAACCAACGCATCGCTGCATCGGCTCGATTGTTAAGAATGCGCTTGCGCGTTCTTCAGCGCCGAACCGGGCGACTGGGGTGAAGCGACGTTGCGCACGGCGGACGAGGCGATTCCACTGTTCGAGGCTAAGGCGCGCATCCTGAGTTGGCGCGGGCCTGGCGGCTGATCGGTCTCGTCCACGGATCGCGGCGCGCTACGGTCAGTCACGCGATGCCGTCAGTCGTTCCATGACGCATGCTCGTCTGGCTGGGGACGATCGGCTGATAGCTCGCAATGCGATGGGTCTGGCGAGCAGCGCACTGCTCGGCCCGACGCCGGTGCCCCAGGCCATCGAAATTTGCGAACAGGTAATTGCCGATGGCCTCAGCGACAGACTGGCCGAGAGCAAGATTCTGTGTACGCTCGCGCAGTTGCGCGCGATGAACGGCGAATTTGATAAGGCGCGCGCGCTATACCGTCGGGGTCGCGGCCTGGCTGCGCGAACTCGGCCAGGGCGTTCTAAGCCGCCTCGACGGAAATGACTGCTCGCAGTCGAACTGCTCGCGGGCGACCTCGCCGTCCGCCGAGCGGGAGGTGATGGCGGACTACGAATTCCTGGAGCACGCGGGCGAAACTTTCTATCTTCGACGATGGCTGCACTTCTTTCGCGCGTCGTGCGCGACCAGGGCCGAGACGAGGAAGCGCTGCGTCTTTCACGAGTGCCGAAGCAGCGGCTGCAGCCGACGACGTCGACTCGCTGGCTGCTGTGGCGATCGATCCGGGCGCCGATCGTTGCGCGTGCTGGCGAACTCGACAAGCCGAATCGCTGGCGCGGTCAGCGGTCGGACTTTCGCAGAGGAGCGATGCGCCGCCGATGCAGGCGGACATCCTTGTTGAGCTCGCAGGGTGTTGAGCAGGCGAATCGGCTTGAAGAGGCGCGGCAAGCCATCGAGAAGCAATCGCGATTTATCAGGCGAAAGGTGACGTCGTTTCCGCCGCGCGTGCGCAGACCTGGGCCGCACTCGGCTTCAGCTAAGCGGCATGTTTCGCGTCTGGCCCGGCGCCGCCCACTACGGGGCCTGAGCCCTTAACCGAAATTCGTCCGGCCAGGCCTCAGTTGGCATACCTGCCGTTGTCGTTCGCCCAGATCTCGAACACCCAGTCGCCCACCCAGTCGGCAGTCGGTGCCGTCTTCTTCGTGAATTCCGTTCGCGTATTGAGGCACGGGATACCCACTTGGGCAGCGGACCCTAGGTCGTATCCGTGCAGGGGAGTACTTCGTACGGGTAGGATGATCCGGGGGTCGGGAGTCGTCGGAGTGTCGTAGTTGAATCCTCGCGCTGCTGATCTTCGCGCCCTTTGCGATCGTCGACACATCGCGGCGCAGCCTAATGATGATCTTCGGGAATATTCCGGGGATCGTCAGACGTGGACGCTTCGCACGTCAGCAGGTCAGGTGCGCAAGTGCTCGGCTGCGTCTTCTCAATGACCTCCGCTTTCGTGGCGGACGGTATGCTCACCGTCGTCGTCCATGTGGTCACCCAGTGGCTACGCCCGTGGCGCCGGTGAAGAACGTACCGCCAGTCGGCGGGACGTACGTCTTGAGTTCGGTGGCGATCGGAGTGCCGAGGATCGTCACCGCCTGACCGGCGTTGGTGTCCTGTGTGCGCGCCGCTGTCGTTCGAGCCTTCGCCGTAGAAATTAATCCAGTCGAAGTTGACTGCAGCCCCTGAACCGGCGCCTGAAAGATCACTACAAAGGCGCTCGCGCCGCCGCCTCCGCGCAACTGTCCGATCGCGCACTCGATCGACGTGCTCGTTGCGTTGGTCGTCACGCAGCTCAGTCCGATCGAAGCAACGAACGGCGCAATTTGCAGCGGCGCGCCCGCGACCGTTGTCGTTCCTACGAGGCGAACGCGGTTCTTCGGATTGGTGCTGTTGTTGGTCACGCGGATCTCGTACGCCGCATAAGTCGTTAGCGGAGGAGTGTCGGCCGGTCGGCTGAGCGTGACGATCGTCGGCACTGGAGTTACCGTGGTGACGACATTCGGATCGGCCGCCGACGCGGTGCTTGAGGCGGCGGCGGCAAGAATGCAACAAGCATCAACCTCGAACAGTTCATCTTTCTTCCTCGAACGCAAATGTGGAAGCGGGAGCGACCCATGGGCTTCGCCGCAATGCGGCCGTCCCTCCCGAACGACTGAATTGCCCTGGAAAGCCCTAGCTTTTATTAGCCGTGGCGCAGCATGACCAAAACGCGGGATGTCGTCAAACGCGGAAGTACCCCGCCCGTCGGCAACTCCTTGACCGAGCCTCCGCCAGATGGATGAGGGCTGCCTTGCTATGCTCGCCCGCGGCTTGCGCGGAGAAGTGCTTCGAGGGCGGCTGCGCCACTCGGTAAACAGGCGCCGTCTTCGTTCTTGAAGTCGCCGGCGGGACGCTGCGGGGGGTGAATGAGTAGTACGACCGCGCGGTCGGGTTGGTGGGGATCATTGTTTGAGCGCGGCGGAGTGGCGCGCGGTGACATTGCCGGCGGGCTGACTGCGGCGTTGGTGCTCCCCGCGATCGAAGGCGGCTATGGGCTGCTCGCCTTCACGAAGTTGGGCCCTGATCACGCCCCGACCGGATTTCTGCTCGGTGCCTGCACCGCCGCCATTGCGACCATTGTGACGTTGGTGGCCGGTGGTCGTGGCCCGCTGCTCAGTGGATCCAGCGCGGCTCTGGCACTGCTGCTGTCGTCGCTGTTCGGGTGGCTGATGAAAGACCAGCGCTTCGCTACGCCCGACGGCCAGCCTTTCCTGCCGCTCCTGCTGGCGTTCACCGCGCTCGGTCTGGTGCTGGCGGGCATCCTGCAGGCGGTGCTTGCGCGACTGAAGCTCGGCGGTCTGGTGCGCTTTGTCCCGTATCCGGTGCACGCGGGCTACATGAACGGCTCGGCCGTGCTGATGATTGGTGCGATGGCGTCGCACGTCGTGGGCTTGCCGAGCGGGACAGGCTGGCAAGGCTTGCACGAGATCAAGCCGCTCGCGGTGGTGATTACCTTGGTCGCCCTGTGGCTCGCATTGCGCGCTCCCGCCTGGACGCGCCGTGTGCCACCGTACCTGACGGGCCTGGTGGTCGCGACCGCCTTGCACCACCTGCTTGCGCTGACGCCCCTGTCCAGTGCACTGGGTTCCCTGTTTGTTGCACCCGAGTTCAAGTGGCCGGACATCGAAACGATGGCACCGGTCGTCGACCACATGAGCAGCGGATTGGTGCGCGACCAGATCGGTCCCCTGCTGCTGTTTGCCGCAGCGGTAGCGATGATGTCGAGTCTGCAGTCCGTGCTGGCGGCGTCGACGACGGATGAACTCACCCATGTGCGTCGTGACGGAGACCGGGAACTCTTCGCTCAAGGCATTTCAAACATTGCCGTCGGCGTCATCGGTGCATTGCCGAGTGCCGGATCGACCACGCGGACCAAGGTCAACATCGACGCCGGCGGCCGGACCGGAATTTCGCGACTGATGTTCGGTGTAGGTCTGCTGCTCGCGCTCGACTACGGCCTGCAGTTCATGAGCCTGGTGCCGATGGCGGCGATTGCCGGCGTCTTCATCGCGGTGGCGATTTCGATGGTTGACGACTGGACCTTCCGCGCTACCGCCGTGCTGTGGCGCCAGACCCTCGATCGCCGCGTGCCGCTTGCCCTGCTGCAGAACTACGCAGTCATGCTGCTGGTCGCCGCAGTCACGGTGTTTGTGTCACTCGCTTTGGCGGTGGCCCTGGGAACGCTCATCGCGATGGTCCTGTTCATCCGCAGCAACGTCAAGCGGCCGATCCGGCAAGTGGTGCATGGTGATCGTCGCAGTTCACGCAAGGTCCGTCCGGTGGCCCAGACCGAACTCCTGCGTCAGCACGGTGGCTCGATCGCGCTGGTCGAACTCGATGGCGCGTTGTTCTTTGGCACCGCGGAGGCGGCCGATGAGGAGATCGAGCGGCTGGCGCACAGTTCGAAATTCATCGTGCTCGATTTCGAGCGTGTCAATGAGATCGACGCCAGCGGGGCACGGGTGCTGTTGCATGCGGCTGGTGCGGTCCGCCAGGCGGGCAAGCAACTGCTTTTGGCGGGATTGTTTCCGCGCGACTCGCGCACACGGACCCTGCGTGACATGGATGTTCACGGACGGGTATCGGACGATCAGTTCTTTCCGGATGCCGATCGGGCGCTGGAGTTCGCCGAGGACAGATTGCTGTCGAGCCTGTCGACTGCGAAAGATGCAGGAACACAGCTCGAGCTGAACCAGACGCTGCTCGGCGGCGGCCTGCAGCGGGAGGAGATCGAAGTGCTTTCAACGTTCCTGAAGGAGCGTCGATACTCCCGTGGCGAAGTGATCTTCCGCCGCGGCGCGCCGGGAGACGCGATGTACGTTTTGTTGCAGGGTCAGATCGGCATCTGGTTGCCCGGCGAAGAAGGCGCTGATCAGCCGGGGCGCGGGCGCCGCATGGTGTCGTATGCGCCCGGCGTTGTGGTCGGCGAGATGGGTCTGATGCAGAATCGGCCACGATCGGCCGACGCGATCGCCGAGGAAGATGCTGTCGTGCTGGAGCTGTCACGGGCCGGATACGACGAAATTGCCGCCGCGCACCCGGAGTTGTTCGGCAAGTTGCTGCTCAACGTCGGCTTGCTGCTGTCCTCGCGAGTGCGCGCGCTGACGGACGAGCTAGAAGCCGCGCAAAGCGCGCGATGACGGCCGAGCGCGCTGCATGGTGACCGGACCGGCCGCCTACCCGCACCGCGACGCACTGCTGGGGCACCAGCTGCGGACACTGTTTCCCGATGTAGGTTCGGAAGCGCTGGCGTACATGCAGCAGCACCTGCAATGGGTGGAAATTGCAGCCGGAGAAACCCTCATTTCGCAGGGCGAGCCCGGTGACTCGGCGTACCTCACGATCAGCGGCCGACTGCGCGTGTATGTCGCCACGGAAGATCAGGCGCCGCGCATGGTGCGCGAGCTGTCGCGCGGCGAAGTCATCGGAGAGATGAGCCTTTACACCGGTGAACCGCGTTCGGCCACCGTTGTTGCCGTGCGCGACTCGGTACTGGTGCGTCTGGCGAAAGTGCACTTCGAAGCGCTGCTCATCAGTCATCCGCAGGTATCGCTGACCTTTACTCGTCAGATGATCCGCCGCCTGCAGACGGAGCACGAGCGCCACGCCGTCGCGGCGCCGGTGACGATCGGTTTGCTGCCGATCTCCGACGGTGTCGCATTGGAAGACCTGGCTCGGCGGCTGGCTGCACAGCTCGCACGCTACGGGCGCGTGACCGTCACCAGCGGACCGGAAATGGACCGCGCGTTGGGGGAGTCCGGCATCAGCGTGCGCAGCGACAGCGATGCCGACCATCGCATCTCGCTTGCGCTCGACGGGCTCGAGGCCGATCACGATTTCGTCCTGCTGCTGGCGGACACGAGCCCGAACACGTGGACGCAACGCTGCATCCGCAACAGCGACGAAATGCTGCTGATTGCCGACGCCGCGCAGACGCCCGGGGTGAATGCGATCGAGAAAGCCTGTCTCAGCGGTCGGTCGGCGCGCACTGAAGCGGCCGAGATCCTGGTGCTACTACATCGGGCGGATCAGCCGACTCCGCGTGGCGCGCGGCAGTGGCTGGCGCGTCGTCCGGTCACTGGCCACGTCAATATCCGGCCGCACCTCGAACGCGACATGGCACGGCTGGCACGGCTGCTGAGCCGCAACGCCGTGGGGTTGGTGTTTGCCGGCGGCGGGGCGCGCGGCTTTGCCCACCTCGGCATATGGCGCGCGTTGCACGAGCGCGGGATCGAGATCGATGTCGTCGGCGGCACCAGCATCGGTGCCGTGATGGCCGCGCTAATTGCCATCGACCCGCCAGTTGATACCGCGATCGACATTGCGCGCAGGGCCTTCCGCTTGAGCCCGACCGGTGATTACAACCTGCTGCCTCTGGTTTCGCTGATCAAGGGACGGCGGGTGCGCACGGCGATCCGGCGTTCGATCGAGGAGCTGGTCGGCGGACCGATCGACGTCGAGGATCTGTGGAAAAACTACTTCTGCGTCGCCAGCAACTACTCGCACGCGCGCGAGCAACGTATCGACAGCGGCGACCTCGAGCATGCAATGCTCGCCAGCATCGCGATTCCGGGGGCACTGCCGCCGGTGATCCGCGATGGCGATCTGCTGTGCGACGGCGGCACCTTCAACAACTTCCCTGTCGACGCCATGCGCGAGCTGCGCGGCGTCGGCAAGGTGATCGGCGTCGATCTGGGCGTCAGAAATGCCCGGCGACTGGAGTTCGACGAGGTCCCAGGAAGCTGGACGCTGCTGCTCGACCGGCTGCGTCCGCACAGCAAGCGCCGTTATCACCTGCCGTCGCTCACCGCTTATCTGCTCAACATCACGATCCTTTACAGCACGTCGCGCCAGCGCGAGGTGCAGCGGCTGACCGACCTCTACCTCAACCCACCCCTGTACAAGGTCGGCCTGCTGCAATGGTCCCGTTTCGACGAGATCGTGCAGCAGGGCTACGAGTACACCGTCGGTGTCCTGGACAAGCTGCCGGACGCCGAGCGCAGCGGCCTGTTGCCGTCGAATGCATAGTCCGGCGCGACTGGCCCAACGGGCCAAGTCGTGATTCAATCGTGCATCGCCGGTGCGGGGCGTGAATCGGATGCGCAGCCAGGACGAGGAAATCGCGCGCAAGCTCGCTGAAGCATCGGCGTCGGGCGAACTCGAGCGCGCCGAGGGGTACGGAAAGCCCGTGGTGGAGGACGACGGCTGGAACGAAACACCGCCAGCCCTGCGCCAACCGTTCAAGATCCTGAAGGATGCCGGTGTGGTGCCGCGCGAGATCGAGATGTTCCGTGAACGCGCTGAATTATCGAGGCAGCTGGCCGAGTGTGCCGACCCCGACCAGCAGCGGATCATCGCTCAGCGGCTGAGTGACCTCGAGCAGGCGATCGCGCTGCGGCTGGAAGCACTGCGGGCGAGCGGCAGTCTCTAGGTTGTTGCCCCGCCTATCGATCGATGGGCTTCGATGCAACGTTCGCCCAGCCGCGGGCTTTCCAGCCGCCGTACCCACGCATCGAAGTCCTTGGTCGGGCCCGTCCAGCGCAATTGATCGACGTCCGCAAAGACGGCGGCATCGGTCCGAAGCGTCGCAAGATTCTTGAAGAGCATCGCGAGCTCACGTCGCTCACCCAATACCGCGGCCGGAAAATCCTGGATCGGACCGTAACGGTTCAGCAAATCGGCGGCGCCAACCGGCCCGATTCCTCGAATTCCCGGATAGCCATCGGCCGAGTCGCCGACCAGCGCCAGGAAGTCGGGAATGAGCGCCGGGTCGACACCGAATTTCCGGCGTACGCCAGCGGCGTCGCGGATCGACTTCGATCGGCGGTCGACCTGCACGATCCGCTCGCCCTGCACGCATTGGGCCAGGTCCTTGTCGGGCGTCCAGATGCAGACCTTGTCGACGCGGCTGTCGGTCGTCGCGAGGGCGGCGGCCGAGGCAAGCGCATCGTCGGCCTCGAGTTCCACCATCGGCCAGACCATGACACCCATTGCGGCCAGTGCTTCCTCGAGCGGATGGAATTGCGCGAGCAAGCCAGGCTCGATGCCATCGCCGGTCTTGTAGCCGGCCCAGAGATCGTTGCGGAAGGATTCGATCACGTGATCGGTCGCGACACCGATGTGCGTGGCGCCGCCTTCGACCATTTCGAGAACCGTCTGCAGCACGCCAACGACTGCACCGAACCGGCGATCGCCCGGCTTGCTGAACCGGCGCAAGCCGAAGTAGTGCCGAAAGAGTTCGTACGTTCCGTCGACCAGATGAACGATCATGGCAACGCGCACCGGTGCCGCGTGAAATTTTCGCGGTGGACCGGTATCAGGAAACGCAGCCAGCGGGCGCGGCAGTGCTCGCCGCGATCGGGATCGGTGTTGGTATCCGATAGCCGTACTTGACCGCGGTCATCTCCGCGAGAATCGACACCGCGATCTCCGGCGGCGTCCGCGCGCCGTTCTTCAATCCCACCGGGCCGTGCAGCCGCGCCAGTTGTTCGTCGCTGACGCCGAACTCGATCAGCCGTTCCTTGCGCTTCGCCTGATTCTTCTGCGATCCGATCGCTCCGACGTAGTAGGCGTCCGACTTCAGTGCTTCGATCAGCGCGAGGTCATCAAGCTTGGGATCGTGCGTCAACGCGACGATCGCGGTGTGGCGGTCGGGCCTGAATTCGATCACGGTGTCATCCGGCATCGTGCGCAGGAGCTGGGTGCCGGGCACAAGCCAGCCGTCGGCATACTCCTCGCGCGGATCGCAGATCGTCACCGCGTAGTCGAGCGCCAGCGCCATCTGTGCAACGTAGTGCGTCAGCTGCCCGGCCCCGATCACCAGCAATCGCCAGCGCGGACCGAACGCCGTGACGAGCCGTGCGTCATTACAGTCGAGCACGTCGGTACCGTCGCCGTCGGCCAGGATCACTCGTCCGCTGCGCAGATCGAGCGTGCGTACGGTATGGCGCCCGGACGCGACCCGGGCTAGCAGCTCGTCGATCTGCGCCTCGGCACCCAGCGGTTCCAGGATGAGTTCGATCGTGCCGCCGCACGGCAGCCCGAACTTGAAGGCCTCCTCGGCGGTGACGCCGTACTTCGCGCGCTGCGGCAGCGGCAGCGCGCCTGTCTGGCGGCGCACGCGCTCGACGAGATCATCCTCGATGCAGCCGCCGGACACCGAACCGACGACCAGGCCATCGTCGCGGATGACGACCAGCGAGCCGACCGGACGCGGCGCCGACCCCCAGGTGCGTACCACCGTTCCCATGACCGCGCGATGTCCGCCGCGCAGCCATTCGTCCGCCTTCTTCAGTACCTGCAGGTCGACGCTATCCATTTCCGGCGCTCCCGGAGCCAACGATCCGGAGTGTAGGACCTGCCGACAGCCCGGCGCGGGTCGCGGGCAGGGCTCGGCAGCCGGTCCGGGTGATTCCCGGGCCCGGTTGGGGTTTCGTGTCGGGCACCAGGGAGTGATTGCGCCGCGCTTTTCGCTGCTGCTAATGTCTGCTGCTCCGCCATCAGAACAACAACGGCGGAGCACCTACAGGAGACATCGATGCCCGCTCCGCTCTCACTGCGGGTCAACGGCAAGGCCGTTACGGCCGACGTTGATCCCTCCACCTCCCTCGTAACACTGCTGCGCGAGCAACTCGGACTGACCGGGACTCACGTCGGCTGCGATACCGCGCAGTGCGGCGCATGCACGGTTCATGTCGACGGCCGCGCGGTCAAGAGTTGCAACGTGCTCGCGGTTCAACTCGCCGGCGCCGAGGTCACCACCATCGAGGGAATCACGCCGGCGGACGGCATGCATCCGATGCAGGCTGCTTTCAAGGCCTGTCACGGTCTGCAATGCGGCTTCTGTACGCCGGGCATGGTGATGAGCGCGATTGACCTGGTGGTGCACCACCCGCACGCGACCGAGCGTGAGATCCGCGAAGGACTCGAAGGCAACTTGTGCCGCTGCACCGGTTACCAGAACATCGTCAAGGCGGTCGCGCAGGGCGCGGCAGCCATGAAGTAGGAGGACGACGATGAACGACGCCAAGCCCGGTTTCATCGGCAAGTCGGTCGAGCGCAAGGAAGACCTTCGCTTTCTCAGCGGCAGCGGCCAGTACACCGACGACATCACGCTGCCGCGACAGACGTATGGAGTGTTCCTGCGCAGCCCGCATGCCCACGCACGGATCCGCGGGATCAATGCCTCGTCCGCGCAGGGTGCGCCGGGCGTGCTGGCCATCTTCACCGGCAAGGATCTGGCCGCCATCGGCGGGCTGCCGTGCGGCTGGCAGATCAACAATCCGGACGGCACCCCGATGAAGGAGCCGAAGCACCCGGTCCTCGCGGAGGACAAGGTCCGCTACGTCGGCGATTCGGTCGCGCTGGTGGTGGCCGAAACGCTCGCGCAGGCCAAGGCAGCGGTGAACCTGATCACCGTCGACTACGAGGTCCTGCCAGCGGTGGTCGATACCGCGACGGCGGACCAAGCGAAGACGGCCGTGCACGACATCGCCCCGAACAATGTCTGTTATGTCTGGGGCTGCGGCGACAAGGCGGCGACCGACGCCGCATTCGCCAAGGCGGCGCACGTCACGAAGCTGAGCTTCGCCAACAACCGGCTGATCCCGAATGCGATCGAGCCGCGCGCTGCCAACGCGGCTTATGACCGTGGCGGCGACTCGTACACGCTTTATGTCGCGAACCAGAATCCGCACGTCGAGCGGCTGCTGATGACCGCCTTCGTGCTCGGACTACCCGAGCACAAGGTGCGCGTGGTCGCGCCCGACGTCGGCGGCGGCTTCGGCTCGAAGATCTTCCTGTACGCCGAAGAGACCGCGCTGGTGTGGGCGAGCAAGCGCGTCGGCCGGCCGATCAAGTGGACGGCCGAGCGCTCCGAGAGCTTCCTGTCGGATGCACACGGCCGCGATCACGTCACGACCGCCGAGCTCGCGCTCGACAAGGACGGCAAGTTCCTCGCGCTGCGTGTGCACACGACGGCGAACATGGGCGCATATCTGTCGACCTTCGCGTCGTGCGTGCCGACCATCCTGTACGCGACGCTGCTCGCCGGGCAGTACACGACGCCGGCGATTTATTGCGAAGTGAAGGCGGTGTTCACCAACACTGCTCCCGTCGACGCCGTGCGCGGAGCCGGTCGTCCCGAAGCGACTTACGTCGTCGAGCGCATCGTCGAGACCGCCGCGCGCGAACTGAAGATCGATCCGACCGAACTGCGGCGTCGCAACTTCATTAAGACCTTCCCATATGCGACGCCGGTCGGGCTGACCTACGACACCGGCGACTACGACGCCACCTTGCGCCGCGCGAACGAGCTGGCCGACGTCAAAGGCTACGCCGCACGCAAGGCCGATAGCGAGAAGAAGGGGTTGCTGCGCGGGCTCGGCTACGCCTGCTACATCGAAGCCTGCGGAATTGCGCCGTCGAACATCGCAGGCGCGCTGGGAGCGCGTGCCGGTCTGTTCGAAGCGGGTGAAGTGCGAGTGCACCCGACCGGCAAGGTCACGGTGTTCACCGGCTCGCACTCACACGGGCAGGGGCATGAGACGACCTTTTCCCAGGTGGTGGCGGATCGGCTCGGCATCCCGCTGGAAGACGTCGACATCCAGCATGGTGACACCGGCAAGGTCCTGTTCGGCATGGGGACCTACGGCTCCCGCTCGATTGCGGTCGGCGGCACCGCGATCGTCAAGGCGCTCGACAAGGTGATCGCCAAAGGGAAGAAGGTCGCCGCGCATCTGCTGGAGGCCAGCGAAGCCGACATCGAATTTTTGAACGGCGAGTTTCGCGTCTTGGGCACCGACCGTAAGAAGGCCTTCGCGGAGGTCTCGCTGGCTGCCTACGTGCCGCACAACTATCCGCTCGATAAGCTCGAGCCCGGGCTGAACGAGAACGCTTTCTACGATCCGACCAACTTTACCTATCCGGCCGGCTCCTATATCTGCGAGGTCGAGGTCGATCCGGCCACCGGAGTCGTCCGCATCGACCGCTTCACCGCTTGCGACGACTTCGGCAACGTGATCAACCCGATGATCGTCGAAGGCCAGGTGCACGGCGGGGTTGCGCACGGGATCGGGCAGGCGCTGCTCGAGCACAGCATCTACAACGAGGACGGCCAGCTCGTCACCGGCAGCTACATGGATTACGCGATGCCTCGAGCCGACGATCTGCCGAGTATCAAGGTCGAAACGGTCAAGGGCACGCCGTGTACGCACAACCCGCTCGGCGTCAAGGGCTGCGGCGAGGCCGGTGCGATCGGCTCGCCCGCTGCCGTCATCAACGCGCTGACCGACGCGCTGTGGCACCTCGGCGTGAAGGACGTTCCGATGCCGGCGTCGCCGCACACGGTCTGGAAGACGATTCGCGGCGCGGCCCACTAACTGACGAGGAGAGTCGACGATGGATACGATGCACTATCACCGTCCCGCCTCGGTCGCCGATGCGGTCAAGCTGGCCGGCCAGCACGCCGACGACAAGCTGCTCGCCGGCGGCCAATCGACTTTGCCGTCGATGCGCCTGGGATTGTTGTCGCCCACCGGCTGGATCGATCTGGCCGGCATCGCCGAACTGCAGGGCATACGCGTCGACGGCAACACCGTCGTCATCGGCGCCATGACGACGCACGCCGATGTCGCGGCTTCGAACGATGTGCGGACGCGCATTCCGGCGCTGGCGCAGCTGGCCGGCGGCATCGGCGACCGGCAGGTGCGCAATCGCGGCACGCTGGGCGGGTCGCTCGCCAACGACGATCCGGCCGCCTGCTATCCCGCTGCGGTGCTCGGACTCGGCGCAACGGTGCAGACCGACCGCCGCACGATCGCCGCCGACGAGTTCTTCAAGGGCCTGTACGAAACCGCGCTCGCGCCGGGCGAGATCATCACGGCGGTGCGCTTTCCGGTGCCGGAAAAGGCGGCGTATCTGAAGTTCCGCCAACCGGCGTCGCGCTTTGCACTGGTCGGCGTGTTCGTCGCGAAGACCGGCGGCAAGGTACGGCTCGCAGTCACCGGTGCCGGACCGAGTGTGTTCCGCGTCAAGGCGCTCGAAGACCGGCTTAACGCCAACTTCGCGCCCGCGTCGTGCGACGGCGTGTCGGTGCCCGCGAACGGACTGAACAGTGACATCCACGGCTCGGCCGAATACCGCGCGCATCTGATCACTGTGCTGGCCAAACGCGCGGTCGCCGCGGCTGGTTGATCACGAACAACGCTGCTGAAAGGAGGCACTGATGGCCAAGGTTCCCTATACGCCGGACGGATATCACACGGTAACGGCCTACCTCACGCTGCGCGATGCCGTCGCGGCGGTCGATTTCTACCGCCGCGCGTTCGGTGCCGAGCTCGTCATGAAGCTGACGATGCCCGACGGCAAGTACGCGCACGCCGAGATCAAGATCGGCGACTCGCACATCATGATGTCCGAGGAAAACCCGGAGTGGGGCAACAAGAGCCCGCAGGCTCTGGGTGGCTCGCCGGTGTCGTTCATGGTGTACGTGCCGGATGCCGACGCGGCCTTCGCACGCGCGTTGGCGGCCGGGTGCACGCAGGTGCGACCGGTCGAGGATCAGTTCTACGGAGACCGCACCGGCACGCTGAAGGACCCCTACGGCTATCAATGGTCGATCGGCACCCACATCGAAGACGTCAGCGAGGCCGAGGGACAGAAGCGGATGGAAGCGACGTTCGCGGCCCAGTAGCGCACCGGCAGGAGTTGGCAGGGCGGGAGTTGGCATGAATAGAAACGAACCGCTGGCGGCTCGACTTCCGATCAAACTCGACTCGACGTCGAACGGAGAGTTCTGCCCGGTGGCGCTGCCGCGCGCGGCGCGAGTCGCGCGCGCGTTTGCACAGGCCGACATCGTCGCGGCGGCACAGCGTGTTGCACTATCGCGTCGCCGCTATCTCACGTCGCTGCTCGGCGCCGCGGCAACGCTGGCGGCGTTCAATCGGGCCTTCGCGGCAGCGGGAAAGCGCGGCGGACTGTATGCGATTGCCCCCGAGGCGCCTTTCGAGAAAGCCGCCGCGCAGGCGAGCGTCGCCGGCGATGAGTTCATCTTCGACGTGCAACTGCATCATGTGAATCCGAAGGGGGCGTGGCGTAAGACCGCCGGGCCGGACGCGTTCAAATGGGCTCCGAAGAGCAACTGCGGTCAGGCCGACCATATCGAGTGCCTCTCGAGCGGCGCGCTGCTGAAGGACGTCTTCATGGATAGCGACACCGCGATCGGCGTGCTGTCGCACGTGCCGGGGGGACTTGACACCAATCCGCTCGATTTCGAGGCGGCCGGCGCGACGCTTGTGGCTGCCAACACGCTCGACGGCACCGAGCGGCTATTGCTGCACGGCCGCTGCATGCCGACGCTGGCGGGAGAAATCGACGGCATGGACGCCCAGGTCGCGCGCTATCCGATCGCGGCGTTCAAGACCTACACGCAGTTCGGCCCGCCCGACGGGCCGGCCGGGTTCTTCCTCGACGATGACCTTTACGGCGCGCAGTTCATCGAGCGCGCGCGCCGGCTCAAGGTGCGCAACATCGCCGTCCACAAGGGATTCCCGCTCGGGGCACGAGGCTACGAGTACTCGACTGCGCGCGACATCGGTCCCGCCGCCGTCCGCTACCCGGACATGGCGTTCCTGATCTATCACTCCGGCTTCGATACCCGGGTCAAGGAGGGTCCGTACGACCCGCAGGCGAAGGCGGGGGTCGACGTTCTGGTGCGCTCGATGCGCGATGCGGGGCGGCCGCGCAACGTCTACGCCGAACTCGGCAGCACATGGCGCTACGTGATGCGCGATCCAGACCAGGCCGCGCACCTGCTCGGCAAACTGCTCGCGACCTTCGGCGAGGACAACATCCTGTGGGGCACCGACTCGATCTGGTACGGCAGTCCGCAGGACCAGATCCAGGCGTTCCGCGCGTTCGAGATCAGCCGCGAGTTCCAGGAGAAGTACGGCTACCCGGCGCTGACTCCGGCGATCAAGCGCAAGATCTTCGGCCTGAATGCCGCGCGCGTGTACCGACTGGAGCCCGCAGTCGTGCGACGGCGTCTCGCGCGCGACCGCGTCAAGAAGGCGAAGGATGAGTACCTCAACGATCCGCAGCCGACCTTCGCGACGTACGGCCCGCGCACGCGTCGCGAATTCCTCGCCCTGAGGGAGATGCTCGGCGGACTGCCGTAACGTCGTCGGGCGGCGACGCCCTACGGGGCGCAGAAGTCTTTCAGGGTGTCCCGCATGTTGGGAGTCTCCGGTGCTGGCAGTTGCGGGAGGAGGTTTCGCTTCTTGTGGTTCAGGACTGGCCTCTCCACAATGGCCAGCGACCCCAACTCTTGATAGCGAAGTTCCTGCGTCCTTGCCCGCCGATGTACATCAGTGAACAGCTGCTGAATCCGAACGAGCGACGCCTGCGCCTGTCGACGCAGCTCGGCGTCGAGCATGTGGTGCTCGACAACCGCGGCACCGAACTGGTGTCGTCGGACGGGGCGGTCAGTCCGTGGGATGTTCGCAAGCTCACCGACTACCGCAAGTGGGTCGAGGACTTCGGGTTGAAGATCGATGTCTTCGCGCTCGATGTCGGCTCGATCCTGCTCGATTCGCTGGTCGATCTCGACGGCGCGAAGAAACAACGCGACGTATTGAAGCGCAACGTCCAGGTTGCGTCGGATGCTGGCATCGACTGTCTCAAGTACAACGTGCAGATGGTCGGCATCACGCGCACCGGACTGAAGCCCGGCCGCGGTGGTGCGCAGAACTCGGGATTCGTCTACGCCGAATACTCGCCCGAGGCCGATCGAAAGCATTCTTACTGGGGCGTCGGGTACCCCACGAATCAAGACGAGGGAGATGCAGAGAGTGCGATGCTGTGCGGCCAGAAGATGGCGCGCGACGTGCCGCGAGTCTCGGAAGCGGACGGCTGGCGCGCGATCGAGTTCCTGGTCGAGGGCCTGGTCCCTGCCGCCGACGCCGCAGGCGTGCGGCTGGCTTGCCATCCGCACGATCCGGCGTACCCGGTTGGCGGGCTCAACGGCGTCGAGCACGTGATGGGTTCGGCCGACGGTATCCGCCGCTTCCTGGCGTTGAGTTCGAGCCGGAATCATGGACTCAACTTTTGCCAGGGCACGGTGGCCGAAATGTTCAAGACGCCGGGCGAGGCGATGATTCCGGTGATCGAAGAGTTCGCCTCGACCGGCCGCATCTTCATGGTTCACTTCCGGAACATCCGCGGCGGTTATCTCGACTTCCAGGAAGTGTTCCCGGACGAAGGCGACGTCGATATGTTCGAGGCGATCAAGGCCTACCAGCGCGGCGGCTACGCCGGTCCGCTGTGTCCGGATCATGTCCCGGTGTCCGAGCTCGACGAGAACCGCGAGCGTTTCATGTCGTTCGCGCTCGGCTACACGCGTGGACTGCTGCAGGCAGCGGGTGTGTGGACCACTCCGCGGCACTGATTGATCATTGATTTGCGTTGTTGATTTAACGAGAGGAGACACCGATGTTTCGACGTACCTTGCTGAGTGCGGTGGCCGCCGCGGCGCTGCTGGTTGCGAGCCCCGCGGCGCTCGCGCAGGACAACTACCCGAACAAGCCGGTCAAGATCATCGTGCCGTTCCCGGCCGGCGGCACCAGCGACCTGATGGGACGCATGGTCGCCACGGGTCTGCAGAAGGAACTCGGTCAGCCGTTCGTCGTCGAGAACATCGGCGGTGCCGGCGGCACGATCGGAACCGCACGTGCGCTGACATTTGCGCCGGACGGCTACACGATCATCCTGACGGGCGTCGGCTCCAACGCCGTCGCGCATGGACTCGATCCGAAGCTCACGTACGACTCGCCGCGTGACTTCATCCAGATCGATCAGATCCACTCGGGTCCCAACGTCCTGGTCTCGCATCCGGACGCGCCGTTCAAGACGTTCAAGGAATTCATCGACTACGTGCACAAGAACCCGAACAAGCTGAACTACGGCTACACCCACGCAGCGTCGGGCCACATGGCGATGGAACTGCTGCAGCCAGACCGCCAAGCTCGACATGGTCGGCATTCCGTACAAGGGCGGCGGCCCGATGATGAACGACCTGCTGGGCGGCCAGATTCCGATCATGTTCATCAACCAGGACGTCGCGCTCGGTCATGTGAAGGCCGGCAAGCTGCGCGCGCTGGCAGTCACCAGTTTGCAGCGCAATCCCCTTTATCCCGATACGCCGACGGTAGCCGAGAGCGGCTATCCGGGCTTCCAGGCGCTGTCGTGGTCGGGCCTGTCGGCGCTGAAGGGCACGCCGCAGCCGATCGTCGGCGAAGCTCGAAGCGGCGATGGTCAAGGTGATGTCGTCGCCGGAGATCAAGGAGCGGATGACATCGCAGGGGTTCATCGTTCCGCCGCAGGGTTCGGCCGCCTATACGGCGTTCGTCAAGAGCGAGATCGACCTGTGGAGCAAGGTCATCAAGACAGCCGGCATCAAGCCTGAGTAGGGAGTCGCCATGGAGCAAGTCATCGAAAAGCCGGCGCGCGCAATTGCCGCCAACCCACTGGCTGCGGGCTTGGCGGCCGGTGAAGCCAGCACCGACCGAATCGAGTGGATCAAGCTGTCGCTCGTTTCGCTGCCGCTGGCGGCGCCGATCAGCGACGCCAAGGTGCTGACCGGGAGGCAGAAGCCGCTGACCGAGATCGCGTTCCTGTTCTGTGAGATCGAGAGCAAGAGCGGTCACCAGGGCGTCGGCTTCAGCTATTCGAAGCGCGCGGGTGGGCCGGGCCAATTCGTCCATGCCCGCGAAATTGCGCCTGAACTGCTCGGTGAAGATCCGAACGACATCCCGCGCCTTTGGGACAAGCTCGTGTGGGCCGGCGCGTCGGTCGGCCGCAGTGGCCTCTCAACGCAGGCGATCGCGGCGTTCGATATTGCGCTGTGGGACATGAAGGCCAAGCGCGCCGGGCTACCGCTCGCCAAGCTGCTCGGCGCGCATCGCGACTCGGTGCGCTGCTACAACACCTCGGGCGGCTATCTGTCGATGCCGATCGAACAGGTGCTCGACAACATTTCGCAGTCGCTCGACAGCGGCATCGGCGGCATCAAGATCAAGGTGGGACAGCCCGACCCGATGGTCGATCTCAAGCGGGTCGAGGCCGTGCACAAGAAAATTGACGGCCGCGTCAACATGATGGTCGACGCCAACCAGCAATGGGACCGCGTGACCGCGCAGCGCGTCGGTCGAATCCTCGAGCAGTTCAATCTGACCTGGATCGAGGAGCCGCTCGATGCCTACGACGCCGAAGGTCACGCGATGCTGGCGGCGCAGCTCGACACGCCGATCGCCACCGGCGAGATGCTGACCAGCGTCGCCGAACACTTCGAGCTGATCCGCCACAACTCGGTCGACTTCATCCAGCCCGACGCGCCGCGCGTCGGCGGCATCACGCCCTTCCTGAAGATCTGTGCGCTAGCCGATCACAAGAACCTGCGCCTGGCCCCGCACTACGTGATGGAGATCCATCTGCATCTGACCGCGGCGTATTCGCGCGAGCCGTGGGTCGAACACTTCGAGTGGTCGGAACCGATGTTCAACGAACGGCTGCAGATCAAAGATGGGCGGATGATTGTTCCGAACCGGCCGGGGCTGGGCTTCAGCCTCAGCGAGCAGGCGCGCAGGTGGACGAAGGAGTCGGCGGAGTTTGGCAAGCGGCCGTAGCTGAGGCGGCTTCGACCGCATCGGCGTGAAAAATTCCTGGCCGGCGCAAGCGTGCCGTCAGCGGATGGTTGGGATCCGCCTAATTGAGAGAAGGATCCGTATAGATGCTTGTAGTCCGGTCGGAGAAGCCTTTGGTAGCGGACTGGTACTCAATTGCGACGCGGTTGGGCCCGGCTTCGCTCACCCACCCCGTGGGGCCGAAGCCGACGAAGGGATTGTTAACTTCTTCTCGTCGCCATTGCGAGAGCACCGTGCGCCGCCCGAGGTCATAGATAAAGTTGCGCTCCCCGATGCAAACCAAGTGGTCTAGGTTGGCCAACGGAGAACAAGCCGAAGCTCCCGGTACGATGAAGACAGTCGCAAACGTACTGGAATCCAGAATCCGGTTGACCCATAGGACGCCCGGCAGGACATAACGCGGGGCAGGCGGATTGGTGTAAGTGCCGAGGCCGACATCGAGGTTGTCAACGCTTTCGGGTCCCGCGCTGCTGATGCGAATTTTTTTCGAGTCTTGTGCTGCGCTGTACAGAATCTCGGTGCCGTCCGGTTTCATCGTTAAATAACCGCCCGCCGCCACGCCCAGATCCAGACGGTTCGGTGCCCATGTGCCGCTCTCAACCTTCGCGATCATCGCCTGAGCACCGTAGTCCGTCGTCTGCAGCAGCGCAAAAACCGTCTCATCACTCGTTGTTGACGCCTGCACCGCAACCACGCGCACGTTGGATGGCGATCCCGCCGGCGGACCCACGCGTTGGTCGATCTGACCGATCGCGAAATTGAAGCGCGCCAGCTTGCCGGACGAACTCGCGATGTACAGATAGTTTCCGGACCAAGAGAGCGAAAGCACGTTGCGCAAGATGGGCACGGGGTAGACCGGCTCCATTGCGGGAGCATCGGCAACGCTGTCGAACAATGGAATCTGTGCGCCATTCGCTGGATCGACGGCGAAAACACTCGGTCCCGGCGACGAAGAAACGAGCGCGACCGGCATCGAACACGGGAACGGCCGCTGCGCGGAAGCCAGCAGTTGCGATCAGCTGCCGCGGAACTTCCTCGTCCTTTCCCCCGCCGCAGGCGACAAGGTCGAACAAGGCGAGGAACGCAATCAGCAGGCTGCCAAGGCGGAGCGTGGAATTCATCGTTCAACGTTCGGCAGCCGCGCCTCCGGCACAACAAGAGGCTTACGGCGCGAAGTTCGTACTCGTGTCAGGCCTGACGCGTTGCTCTGATAGTAGTAGACGTCGAGCGGCGCCGCGACTCCGCCAGAGGAAGCCGCTTGCACGGTCAGCAGAGTTGGCAGTCCCGTTTGCGGACTTCCAGCCGGGAAGATCGACAGCAAGCTGGCAGGAGGCAGGCTGCCGTATTCGAACAATTGCGCGCGCGTTACACCGTCGTAGTTGCGCAGCAGCGCGGACGGAACCGGTGAGGTTGACGCCGACGGGTCATGCGCGATCGTGATCGAGTGAACGGTGGATCTGTCGGGCAACAGCGGCATCGGATTCGCGTGGGTGACGCTGACGATGCTCGCGTGCGGTAGCTGCTGGAAATCCATCCCATCGCTGCGGACCACATTGACCCAGTTGCGCATGGGAGCGCTCTGATGTGTCAACGCGCCGACCCACAGGTTCTCGCCCGCCAGGACGGCCCCGACGACCACATTTGTCGGACTCGGACACCAGCGTGATGGGCGTGCCGCCGGTTTTCGCCACCGATCGATACTCATATGTGACTCGCCGTCCCAGGGGTAGCCGGGCGACCCTGCGCCGTAGACGACGCGCGTCGGGGAGACGAAGACCTCGATGATGCTGACGCTCTCGGACGCGAGCACGTCAGTCGTCAGGCTGGCACGTCACGCGAATCAGCTGCCCAGCTGTCGACCTGACGACTTGCTGACGGCGAGAGTAGACCGCGCTGGAGTCGGCCGCGTGGGCGCTGCCAACGTAGTCGTCCGCTGTCAAGCGTCAGGAGCGTGACCGGAGCGCCGCCGGCTGTCAAGGTTGTAGGCACGGATCGCGGTTCCGTCCCGAAACACGCATGTGGCCCTGGAGACACCTGGGTCAAGGTCCAGCGCGTATGCAAGAGCTCAAAGTCAGTCGGGGAGACCGTGAAGAGCTCAACCGGATTGGCAAGACTGGCATCAACGCGTTGGACTCGATTGCCATCGCGCAGCGAGGAACCCGTGATCGCGCCGTCCGTGCTGCGCAGTGCATCGAGTCACTTCGCCCGTGACGGCGACCGGCGCGTCGGCCGACGTCATGTCGAGCCGCACTGCGACATGACGGTCGTCCGAGGTCTTGCAGACTCTGGTCCGTGCCCGCGATCATGAACAGCAGCAGTGACCGTTCTGCCGCTAATCGACGGTCCGCGATCGTATTTCGCATAGTCGTTGCACATCTGCGTCGTCGGCAGCGATGAAGTCTCTACCGACACTGGCGGCCAGCTTCCGCGGCGCAGGTCGAGCCGGTGAACACGACCGTCCTTCAGGTAGGATCAGAAAGCGCACACCGAGGTTGCCGACCGTACCCGAGGCACTGTCGATCACCCCTTCCTCGATTTGCGCGACCCGTTGCCACCACCCGGCGGCTTCCACTGCAACCGGCGTCGTCGGCATCGCCGGGTCGACCACCACGAGGTGTTCGCTGGAGAACTGGAATGCACCCCCCGCAAGCAGATGTCGAGCCGTCGCGCCACACGCCGGCGCCCGTAGCCAAGTAATACGGTGAGGCCGACGTTGGCGCTGGCGATGCCGAAGGCGGGGCCGGTGGCAACACCGGAGGCTGTCGCGGTGGTGGTGGTGGTGGCGGTGGTGGTGGCGGTGGTGCTGGGGGAGCAGCGGCTACCGATGGTGCGGGCCTCGTGTCGCTACCACCGCCGCAGGCGGCGAGCCCGAACAGGCTAGGGAGAACGATCAGCGGAATGCCAAGGTAGGAGGTGGCTTTCATTGTTCTGCCTCCGTTGGATAGGTGGACCCGCGTTCGAGGGAGGATCGTCCACGGAAGAACGACCGCCGTCATTGGGGCACGGATTAATCGTTATTAATCGCGTCGCCGGGCGCTTCCCGCGCGGTTTAGGGCGGCCTAATGTGACGGACATGGACGACGCCAGGCCAGCCGGGTCGAACATTAGCTATCGCTGTGGCGCGATTGAGATCGACGCCTCGCAGCGACGCGTGATTGTCGAAGGGGCACCCGCAAAGCTCGGTGCGAGGGCCTTCGACGTGCTGCTCGCGCTGGTAGAGCGGCACGATCGGGTGGTGCCCAAGCGCGAGCTGATGGACATCGTGTGGCCGAGGCTTGTGGTGGAGGAAAACAATCTGCTCGTCCACATGGTCGCGCTGCGCAAGGTGCTCGGGCCGCAGGCGATCGCCACGATTCCGGGGCGTGGGTATCGCTTCACGATGCCGGTGGAGGAAGTTGCCAACGCGAACTCCGCTAACGCCGTGCAGGCGGACGACGCGTCGCGGGCCGCCGCCTTGTCACCGGCGGTCCGCGGCAATCTGCCCACTTCGCCAGAGCTGATTGGCAGGGCCCAGGACCTCGAGGCCATCTCTGCGCTGATGCTCGGCCACGCGGTGGTTTCGATCGTCGGTGCCGGCGGGATCGGAAAGACGCGCATGGCGCTCGCGGCGGCTACGTCGGTGCCTTTCGATTTTCCGGGTGGACGCTGGTGGGTGGAACTCGCGCCGGTTTACGAGGGCGCACAGGTAGCGACCAGCATCGCCGGGGCTCTTGGCCAGCAGTTGCCCTCCGGCCGGCGCCCCGACGAAGCGCTTGGGGTATTGCTGACGGCCGAGAGTTTGCTGCTGGTGCTAGACGGCTGTGAACACCTGGCGGAAGACGTCGCCTGTGTCGTCGATCTATTGCGGGCCCATGCCCCGAAAGTCCGAGTGCTGGTCTCTTCCCAGGAGTCGTTGAAGTGTCGCGATGAACAGGTCTATCGCCTCGGCGGGCTTGCGGTGCCAGCCGCGGTCCAACTCGAGGAGGCCTCGCAATACGGTGCGATTGCCCTGTTCGTCGAGCGGGCGCATGCACTCGAACCTCGCTTTCGCCTGTCCGACGACAACCTCGCTCTGGTGATCGACATCTGTCGACGGCTGGACGGCATTCCGCTCGCAATCGAACTGGCCGCGGCGCGCGTGCCTCTGCTCGGCGTTCAGGGCCTGCACGACCGCCTCGACCAGATGTTCAACGTGCTCAGCGGCGGCACGCGCATGAAGCTGCGCCGACACCAGACACTGCGCGCTGCACTCGAGTGGAGCTACGGCCTGCTGTCAGCCGACGAACAAGCGGTGTTCCAGCGACTGGTGTCTTTGCCGGAGGCTTCACGCTGGAACTGGCGCAGCAACTCGTCTGTGACGATCGAGTCGACTGGTGGTCCGCGTTGGACCTCCTAGGCCACCTGATCGACAAGTCGATGGTGATAGCCGACGGTGGGTCCGAGCCACGTTATCGCCTGCTCGAAACCACACGGGCGTTCGCCCTCGAGCAGCTGGGGGAGGCCGGCGAATCTGCCGCGATGCTTCGGCGTCATGCCGAGGCGATAGTGGACTTGATGACCGCCGTCGATGAGAAATGCTGGGATCTGTCGCCCGCCGAGCGGAAGCGCGCAGTGGTCGAACTCAGCAACCTGCGCGCAGCAGTGGACTGGGCCACGTCGACCAGCGGCGATCGCGTGCTGGCTTATCGGCTCTTGAGCAAGTGCTGGCTCGCATGGATGCACAATGGGCTTACTGGCGAGGGCGTCCGACGAATGGTGCACCTATTGCCGCTCCCGGCAGATCTCCCGCCGCGGATTGAGGCGGATTTCTGTCTCGCCCTAGCCCGAATGCACGAGGATGCGGGCCGTGATGAAGAGTGGCAGGCCGCACAGCGCGCCGAGACACTCTACCGACAGCTCGACGACGCGGACCGTCTCGGCGATGCCTTGCTGCTGAAGGCGACGATCGCGATGGATCGCGGACAAATCGAGGAAGCTGGCAGGGCGCTGCGGGAAGCTGAAGGATTCGTGAACCAGGCCACGGCACTGCGCAAGCAGGCGGCTCTGGCGGCGACGCAGGGGATGTACTGCAAACTCACCGGCGCGACCGACGGGGCGATCAACGCGATCTGTCGGCAGCGCGATCTCTATCGCCGAGCGGGCGCCCTCTCGGGGAAGACGGCGCTGGGAAATATCGGTAGTGCGCAGCTCGAGACGGGCGATGTTGATTCGGCGATCGACTCGCTTCGGAAATCGGTTGAAGGTCTGCGCCGCATCAACCCGCTCTATGACTAGAGTGGCGCCTGAGCAAGCTGGCGATCGCTCTGGCGTTGCGAGGTGCAGACGACGATACCCTGCCGCTTGCACGCAGCGCGTTCGAGCATCTGAGAACGCTGGGTGCCTCCTTCGGGCCGATCATGGCGGCGGCCTTGCAGCACGCGCACCGCGGTGACATGCGACGCGCGGTCCTTCTAGCCGGGCATGCCAACGTCGCATTGAAGGGGCGGCGAACCGTCATTTGTCCGGCCGATCTGCAGTTGCAGCATCGGGTGCGTGACCTCGCCGTCGCCGCGAGCGACGTCAAGACCGTCGAAGGCTGGTTTGCATCAGGCGAGCAACTGACGGAGGCGCAGGCGGCTGCCATCGCGTTCGATCGGGCCTCCCTGGACTCGTTGGCATAGCGCGCGCGAGTACGCTCCGAAGGGCGCCCAATCTCGGCGGCGCCCGCGACATAATGGCCAGATGAAAGCCACGCACGAAGTCACCAACCAGTCGACACCCTTCGTCGACCGCAATCTGTATGCGATCGATGCAGCGCTGCAGGAGGGTGTCGCACGGCTCGGTGCCGGCTGGGCTGAAGCCGAACTGACCGCGCTCGGGGCGCAGTTGGGCTCGGGCAGGGTCGCCGAATGGGCGCGGCTCGCGAACGCGTTCCCGCCGCAACTCAGGAATTTCGACCGCAACGGCCGCCGCGTCGACGAGGTCGAGTTCCACCCCGCATGGCACGAGGTGATGCGGCTGATGATCAGCGCCGGCGTGCATGCCGATCCCTGGGCCGACCCCAAGCCGGGCGCACAGGTTGCGCGCGCCGCGAAGTACCTGCTGTTTTCGCAGGTCGAAAACGGCGCGCAGTGTCCGGTCACGATGACCTACGCGGTGGTGCCGGTGATGCAGCGCTACGCGGCGGCCACGCCTGCGATCGCACGCGACTGGTTGCCGCGCATCCTGTCACACGACTACGACCCGGCCTCACGCCCGATCGGCGACAAGCGCGGTGCGCTGCTCGGCATGGGCATGACAGAAAAGCAGGGCGGCTCGGATGTGCGGGCGAACACGACGTTCGCGGAACTCGACGGCCGTGGCGACTGGGGCGAGCGCTACCGCGTCACCGGGCACAAGTGGTTCTTCTCGGTGCCGCAGTCCGATGCCCACCTGGTGCTGGCGCAGACCGACCGCGAGTCGCCGGCCGGGCTGTCGTGCTTCTTCATGCCGCGCTGGCGCGCCGATGGCACGCGCAACCGCATCGCCGTGCAGCGGCTGAAGGATAAGGTCGGCAACAAATCGAACGCCTCGAGCGAGGTCGAGTTCGACGGCGCCGAAGCGTATCTGGTCGGCGAAATCGGCCGTGGCGTGCCGACGATCCTCGAGATGGGCACGCACACACGGCTCGACTGCGCGATCGGCTCGGCCGGCATCCTGCGCGCCGTACTGACGCACGCGCTGCATCACGCCCGCGAGCGCATGGCGTTCGGCCGCCATCTTGCCGAGCAGCCGCTGATGCGCAACGTGCTGGCCGATCTCGCGCTCGAGTCCGAGGCCGCGACGACGCTGGTGCTGCGGCTGGCGCGCGCGTTCGATGGCCGCCACGCGCACGATGAACACGAGGCGCTGCTGGCACGCGTGCTGACCCCGGCCGCGAAGTACTGGGTCTGCAAGCGATTGCCGGCGGCAGTGGCCGAAGCGATGGAGGTGATGGGTGGCAACGGCTACGTCGAGGAAGGGCCGTTTGCGCGCTTCTACCGCGAGGCACCGCTGAATTCGATCTGGGAAGGCTCGGGCAACGTCATGTGCCTCGACGTGCTGCGCGCGCTGTCGCGCGTACCCGCGGTGCGCGATGCACTGGCAAGCGAACTGCGGGCCGCGCGCGGAACCAATCGCCGCTACGACGCGTTCGTCGATGCGCTGATCGCTGATCTGGCGCGGCCGGACATCGACGAAGGCGAGGCGCGTGCGCTCACCGAGCGCATCGCGCTGGCGGTCGAGGCTGCGCTGCTGATCGGCGGCGGTTCGACGGCGACGGCGGATGCGTTCTGCGCTTCACGGCTGGCGGACGAGAGCTGGGGACGCACCTTCGGGACGCTGCCACGCGACATCGATCCGGCCCCGCTGCTTGGGCGTGCGCTGCCGCATTGAAGAGCGCGGACATGTCGTTCGATCTAACCTTCATTCAGAAATCCGGTTACCTGCATGCAGTCGTCACCGGCTTGAACACGCGGGAAAACGTCGAGGGTTATCTGGCCAACGTGCTGCGCGAGTGCCAGGAGCTTAGGTGCTCGAGGGTGCTGATCGAGGAACGACTCGAAGGTCCCCGCCTCGGGCCGGTCGATGTCTTCGACATCGCGGCCGGCGCGAGCAACCGCATCGGCGGCGTCCTGCAGACAATTGCCTACGTGGACGTGAACGGCGCGACCGACACGATGAAATTCGCCGAGAACGTCGCCATCAACCGCGGCGCTCCGGTTCGGATATTCGCGACGGTGGCGGATGCGGAGAAGTGGCTGGCGGGCTGCGCATGAGTGACGCCGTCAGAGACGCCTGGGATGCCGGCCAACCGTATGAGCAGTACGTCGGCCGCTGGAGCAGGAAGGTCGCGGAGTCGTTCCTGCCCTGGATTGGTCACGCGCCTGGCATGGCGTGGGCGGACGTCGGCTGCGGAACCGGGGCGCTGACCTCGGCTATTCTGGCCGACTGCCAACCCGCGTCGGTCGTCGGCATCGACTCATCGGCGGCGTTCATTTCGCTGGCGCGCCATCGGTTGGCGGACCCGCGGGTTCGACTCGAGGTAGCGGACGCAACGCGTCTGCCGTGGGCATCGGGTGTGTTCGACGTCGCGGTTTCCGGCCTGGTTCTGAACTTCGTGCCCGACCAGGAGTTGATGCTTCGGGAGATGGCGCGTGTGACGCGACCGGGCAGAACGGTGGCTGTCTACGTCTGGGACTATGCCGATGGCATGCAGATGATCCGCTATTTCTGGGATGCGGCGGCCGAGCTGGACTCGGGCAGTAGCGCGCTGGATGAAGCGGTGCGGTTTCCCGTCTGCCGACCCGAACCTCTGCGAGCGCTCTTTGCAAAGGCAGGACTTGAGTCGGTCGCGGTGCACGGCATCGAAGTATCGACGGTGTTCGAGAACTTCGACGACTTCTGGAAACCTTTCCTCGGCAAGACCGGTCCCGCTCCTGCGTACCTCGCGTCGCTGAGCGACACAGACCGTGAACGACTCGGGCAACACCTCGAAGCTCGCCTTGTCCCGCCAGGGAGCGGCCGGATTGAATTGAGAGCGCGCGCCTGGGTGGCTAGGGGCGTCGTCGCCTGAACGAGGAGATTCGCTAGGCTGACTTGCGCTCCAGCGGCGGCGTGCCGTCCTGCATCGCCCCAGCGAGTTGCTTCCTGAATTCCGGCGTGTCCTTGTGCCCATGCACCGCTACCGCGTGCTGGACCGCAGCCTCGATGAGTTCCTTTTCCGAATCAGCCGAAATGGCGACCGTGCAGTTCATTTCGCTCGGAAATCCGCGGCAGTCGATGTACTTGCGTCCCATGGTGGTCTCCCTGTCTGTCGGCCGACGCCCGGCGAGCCGAACGCAGAGTCTGGACAGCAGAGCCACTTACGTCAATGAATCGCGTGCGCCGCGCGTCGGACGGTGCCGTAGTCCGGCCAGCGCGCCTCAAGCGAGAGTGAAAGGGAGTTCCGGGAACCGAAATTGCTTGGAGCCCCTTCACCTTGCCCGGCCAGCAGGCTCGGGAGGCTCATTCGGGAGATCGTGAAATGACGAAAGCCAGGAAATCCATCCTTGCGGCGGCGATTCTTGCGATCGGTGCATGCGGAAGCGCCGTGTTCGCTGCCGACGTCAAGGTCAAGCTGAGCGGGGCGAACGAAGTGCCCCCGGTGACCACTTCGGCCAGCGGCGAAGGAACGATTTCGGTTGCCGATGACGGCGCCGTTTCCGGCAGTGTCATGACGAAGGGGATTCAGGCCACGGCGGCCCACATCCACGTCGGCGCGCCCGGCAAGAACGGCCCGGTCGCGGTGCCCTTCACCAAGGACGGTGACACATTCAAGGCGCCGGCTGGTGCCAAGCTGAACGCAGACCAGATGAAGGCGTTCAAGGCCGGCGAGCTGTACGTCAACGTCCACAGTGCGAAGTATCCGGACGGCGAGATCCGCGGCCAACTGAAATAACAAATGGTCAGACGCCACGCGTGCCGCAGGCACGCGTGGCTCACTCTTGCCGCCCCAAGCTATAGAGCGCTGGGATCGGTGCGCCGTTCCGGCGCCGTAATCAGCACTTCAGTGGCAGCGCGAGTTCACGCCAGCCCGGTTGCCGAGAACGCAGCCCACACCGCCATCGAGCTGGTCATCACCAGCACCGCAGCCCGCCAGCCCTGCTTGGCGACATTCACGCCGCACACGGTCAGAAACGAGCCGACGACGGCCCCGACATAGATCACCGAGAAGGTCTGCACCGCGACGCCGAGCACGATCGCGAGCGCATAGACAACTCCGCAGGCGGCCGCGGCGACGGCGATCGCCGTGATTCCCTCCATCAGTGTCGGTACCCTCAGCGTGATGCCGAAGAAATTCATTGCCTGATCCCTCCCATGGCACTGCGGCCACTATTTGCTGTCATCGATGGCGGTCAGTCGCGCGTCGCGGTCCGCCGCGACGCGCAGGCTGCCGCACCGCTGACCACCCCCGCGCGATACGGCTATGACGGATTGTGCCTTGGCACGGAATTCCGCTCGCCGCGAGATGAGGCCACTTTCACCGCCGTTTGGACGTTCTCCACGCGGCGAAATCGGTGCGGGTCTTTTCGTCCGTCGGCGGATAGAGTCCCAGGATCGAGCGGCCCTCCAGCACCTTTTCGGTGACGAAATCCTCGTAAGCGGTCATTTCGACCGCCTCGTCGGCGACCTCTTCGGCGATTGCCGCCGGGATCACGATCACACCTTCGCCATCGCCGACGATCACGTCGCCCGGCCACACCGGCGCGTCGCCGCAGCCGATCGGGACATTGATGTCGAGCGCCTGATGCAGAGTCAGGTTGGTCGGGGCACTCGGCCGCTGGTGGTAGGCCGGGAACGGCAGTTTCGCGATCTCCGGCGAATCGCGAAAGCCACCGTCGGTGACCACGCCGGCGACGCCCCGCTTCATCAGGCGCGACACGAGAATCGACCCTGCCGAGGCGGCGCGTGCGTCTTTGCGGCTGTCGATCACGAAGACCGCTCCCGGCGGGCACTCCTCGACCGCCTTGCGCTGCGGGTGCTCGCGGTTGGCGAACACCGTGATCGGGTTCAGGTCCTCCCGCGCCGGGATGTAGCGCAGCGTGTAGGCCTCGCCGACCATGTTGGGCAGCGCGGGGTTCAGCGGGCGCACGTCCTGGATGAACTGGTTGCGCAGCCCGCGCTTGAATAGTGCCGTGGCAAGCGTCGCGGTGCTGACGCCCATCAGTTTTTGCTTCGTGGTTGGATTCATCGGCGGTGACTCAGTAAATGTCCGGTTCAGAAACCGGCGCCCCAAAAGAGGTCTCGAGGAAATCGAAGTCGCAGCCCTGGTTGGCCTGCAGGATATGTCGGCTGAACATCCAGCCGTAGCCACGCTCGTAGCGCGGCGGGGGTGGTTTCCATGCGGTCTTGCGACGCGCCAGTTCTTCGTCGCTGACTTCGAGGTGAATGCGGCGCGCCGGCACGTCGACCGTGATGCGATCGCCGGTTTTCACGAGCGCCAGCGGCCCGCCGATCGCAGATTCGGGCGAGCAGTGCAGCAGGCAGCCGCCGTAGCTGGTACCGCTCATGCGCGCATCCGACAGGCGCAGCATGTCCTTCACGCCGGCCTTGAGCAGCTTGGTCGGGATCGGCAACATGCCCCATTCGGGCATCCCAGCGCCCCTTGGGACCGGCGTTGCGTAACACCAGGATATGGTCGGCCGTCACGTCGAGATCGGGATCGTCGATCGCCTTCTTCAGCGCCGGGTAGTCGTCGAAGACGAGCGCCGGGCCGGTGTGCTGCAGCAGGTGCGGTGCGCAGGCGCTCGGCTTGATCACGACGCCGTCGGGCGCGAGGTTGCCGCGCAGCACGGCGAGCGCGCCTTCGGCGTAGATCGGCTTGTCGAGCGGCCGGATCACATCGTCGTTGTAGACGGTCGCCTCGGCGATGTTTTCGGCGATCGTATGGCCATTGACAGTCATCGCATCGCCATGCAGGTGGCCTTCGATGCGCTTGAGCATGGCCGGCAGTCCTCCTGCATAGAAGAAGTCTTCCATCAGGTAGGTGTCGCCGCTGGGCCGGATATTCGCGATGACCGGCACCTTGCGGCTGGCGACATCGAAGTCGTCGAGCGTCACCGGGTGTCCGGCTCGGCGCGACATCGCAATCAAATGGACGATCGCATTGGTCGAGCAACCCATCGCCATCGCGCACGCGATGCCGTTTTCGAAGTTCTTGCGCGACAGCATCTTCGCCGGCGTCAGGTCGTCCCACACCATCTGCACGATCCGGCGGCCACATTCGGCGCTCATCCGGATGTGATTGGCGTCGGCCGCGGGAATGGAACTCGCCCCGGGCAATGTGAGGCCGACCGCCTCGGCGATGCCCATCATCGTCGCGGCCGTGCCCATCGTCATGCAGGTGCCATGGCTGCGCGCGATGCCGGCTTCCATCTCCTGCCAGGCTTCATCGCTCAAGCGGCCGGCGCGGCGCTCGTCCCAGTATTTGAAGGCGTCCGATCCGGAGCCGAGGACCCTTCCTTTCCAATTGCCGCGCAGCATCGGCCCGGCCGGCAGGTAGATGAAAGGCACGCCCATGCTGAGCGCTCCCATCGTCAGGCCCGGCGTGGTCTTGTCGCAACCGCCCATCAGCACCGCGCCGTCGATCGGATGCGAACGCAGCAGCTCCTCGGTCTCCATCGCGAGGAAGTTGCGGTAGAGCATCGTGGTCGGCTTGACCATCGATTCCGACAGGCTGATGGCCGGCAGCTCGAGAGGGAATCCACCCGCCTGCAGGATGCCGCGCTTGACGTCGTCGACGCGCTGTTTGAAGTGCGCGTGGCACTGATTGGCATCGCTCCAGGTGTTGACGATCGCGATGACCGGCTTGTCCTTCCAGTCGGCAGGCGCGTACCCCATCTGCATCACGCGCGAGCGGTGGCCGAAAGAGCGGAAGTCGTCCGGCGCGAACCAGCGCGCGCTGCGCAAGGATGAGTAGCTACGCCGCGTCATTTCGCCTCCGTGTAGTCGACCGCCGCCCATTCGAAATACGTTTTCAGGTCGACCACCAGTGCCTGGTGCAGCGGATGAGTCAGGTATCCGCTGAGCCCCGCTGCATCATCGAAACGGGACTCGAGCACATAGCCCCAGCAGATCGGGCGGTCGAGTTCGTTCGCCGACAGTTTCCAGCCGCGGATGCCGGGCACCTGCGCGCCGAGCGCATCCATGCGCGCCACCAGGCGACGCTCGAATTCCGGCTGCGCTGCTATTTCTGGCTTGCGACGGAACAGCACGATATGGTTCAGCACGGCTGTCCCTGCTGCTGCAGCAGCCAGTCCGGCGCATCCTGCAGGGCGACCGGCCGCAGGAATCGATCGAGTGCGGCGTAGCCGACCGAAGTCGTGAACGGCTGCGTCGATGCCGGCCACGGGCCACCGTGGTGCTGCGCTGCTGTCACCGCGACGCCGGTGGGCACGCCCGAGAAAAGCACGCGCCCGGCGATCCTCGTGGCGGCGCGCGTGAGGCGCCGCGTGTCGTCGCTGCCGTCGTCCGCACCCCACAGCGTCACGGTCAGGCTGCCGCCGACCGCCCGCAGCACGTCGATCGCCTCGTCGACCGAACGGACGCGGACGACGATGGCGGCCGGTCCGAACACCTCCTCGCGCAGTGCGTGATCGGCAATGAACGATGCTGCATCGGTTTCGACCAGCGCCGGCCGTGGTGTTGCGCTTGTCGCATCGCCGGTGAGCAGCGTGCGCACGCGCGGATGATTCGTCAACCGTGCCGTGCCGACGTCGAAACCTTTGCGGATCGCCGGCGTCAGCATCACGTGCGGCGTTAGTTTCGCCAGTACAGACTTCAGGCCATCGACAAAGCCCTGCGAAACGGCATCGTCGAACACCAGCAGCACACCCGGACTCGTGCAGAACTGTCCGGCGCCGAGCCCGATTGACGCCGCCAGCGCCTGTGCAAGTTCCGCACCGCGCGCCGACAATGCCTTCGGCAGCGCGACGACCGGATTGATTGAGCCGAGTTCTCCGTAAAACGGAATCGGTTGCGGCCGGGCATTCGCTTCGGCTTGCAGCGCGGCGCCGCCACGGAACGAACCGGTAAACGCGACTGCCGCGATCGACGGATGACGGACGAGCCGCACGCCGACATCGATTCCTGCGCCTTCGACCATTCGCAGTACGGCGGCCGGCAGGCCGAGTTCGGCGATCACCGCGCTGGCGAGTTCGAACACCGCACGCGACAGCTGCGGATGCCCGGGATGCGCCTTGATGACCACCGGGCATCCCGCCGCGAGTGCCGAAGCGGTGTCACCGCCAAGGACCGAAAAGGCAAACGGGAAATTGCTGGCCGCGAACATCGCGACCGGACCGACCGGTACGCGCACGCGCGTCAGCCGCGGACGTCCCGCCGGCGGCGCGCCGGCGACCGCCGGTTCGTCGAGCACCGCCGTCGTTGCGCCGGCATCGAGCTGATCGGCGAAGCCGCGCAGTTGAAAGGCCGTGCGATCGAGCTCGCCGTTCAGTCGCACCGGTCCCAGCGACGTTTCGTCGTTGGCCAGCGCGACCAGCGATACACGCTCACGCTCGAGCGCGGCGGCCAGGCCGCGCAGGAGCCGCGCGCGTGTGGCAGGCGCCGTGGTGGCCCAGGCATCGGCGGCCGCGGCTGCTTCGGCGACGGCCTGATCGATTGCGGCGGGAGTCGAATCGACGAGCGCCGTCATGCGGCCCCCTTGGCGCTGCGCGCCGTCCCCCCGAGGGGGAATTCGCCCTTGGGGCGGCCCGGCGGGCTCATGCCGAGCGCAGCGCGTAGCCGCGGCCAACGTAATCGAAGTCGACCAGTTCGCCCATGTGCGTTCCCTGCACTTGCGGCAGCGTCGCGGTGTCCTTGACTGCCGGTGCCGCGTAATAGGCGCGGATCTCCTTGATGCGTCCGCTCGGAACGTCGAACACATACCACTCGTCACCGCGCTGCGCGGTCTTCGATTTCCGCTTCCAATGCGTCCATTCGATGACGGCTTCCGGGCTGTCGTGGCTGACCAGGATCTTCTCGATCGTCCACTGCGATCCCAGGTGTTCGACGCACCAGATCCATTTGCGTGCGATCGCGTCGGCGCCTCGCCAGGGAATGTCCGGCAGCCCAGGCGGAAAGTAGTGCACCGCGTCCGGCGTGAAGCACGCCATCAGCGCGTCGTAGTCGGCTGCGTTGCAGGCGGCGAAGTAGCGGCGGATCAACGCCGCGTACGGATGCTCTTCGGCCATGTTTGTGCCTAGGCCGCTTGCGCAGCGGGCGCGGTGATGGCAGGCCGGCCGCCGGCGATCCACGCCCGATACTGCGCGCGCGTCGCATCGCTCGGCGGATAGAGCCCCCATAACGGTTCTCCGGCCTGGACACGTCTGGCGAGGTAGGCCTCGAGATCGTCCTGTGCCTCGCAATCGTCGGCGAGTTCGGCGGCCAGCTGGGACGGCACGATGCTGATGTTGTCGCCGTCGCCATGCACGATATCGCCCGGATAGACGGCAACCCCGGCACAGCCGATCGGGACCTGCAGGTCGGCGACGTGGTGGAACGACAGTCGGGTCGTCGCGGTGATGCCCGCGCTCCAGATCGGAAACTCCATCGCGGCGAGTTCGGTGCCGTCGCGAAACGCGCCATCGGTCACGACGCCGCGCGCACCGCGTTTCATCATTCGCGTGATCAGCATGTTGCCCATCGAGGCGGCACGCGGATCGCCGCGGCTATCGATGATGACGACCTCGCCTGGCCTGACCTGCTCGACTCCGACCCACTGCAGGTTGTCTTCGTTGGGGCTGGTCGTCAGCGTCTCGTAGGTGTCGACATCCTCGCGTGCGGGGATGAAGCGCATGGTGAAGGCGCGACCCGCGAACGGCTTGGACGTCCGATTCAGCGGGCGCAGCCCGACCAGCACCGGCTGCCGGTAGCCACGCTTGTAGAGCTGGGTCGTCAGCGACCCGCTGCTGACCTGTGCGAGGCGGTCCAGTACGTCATCGGGCACGGTGACCGTCTTGCGTTTCGAAACTTGCATCGTGTCTCCTTGGTGACGCCGGCCCCGGATGAAGCGCATGGGCAGCGGCAGGAATCATGCTAGTCGTGCGGCAGGGCGCGGCCAACCGGGAGTAGAGTCGGTGCGGCTCGTGTGTTCCACATGCTGGGAGTGCGCGGACGATGACCACGCTGACCGCCGAAGGCACTGCATCGCTGGACAAGGCGCTCGATGTGCTGGATGCGATCGGTGAGTCGGCGCAGGGGTTGAGCCAGGCGCAACTGGCCGAGCGGCTCGGGCTGCCACGCACCACGATGTACCGGATGCTGGGTACGCTGGTCGCCCGCGGACTCGTCCGACGCGACCCGGAACGGCGCGTTTACTGCCTTGGTTTCCGCTGCTTCGAGTACGCCCGCCAGGCCTACGCGATGCCGGACCTCGTCAGCGCCGCCAGCCCGGAACTGCGTACCCTGCGCGACCTGACCGGCGAGACCTCCTACCTCGCGGTGCTGGACGGCAACGAGGTACTGTCGCTCGAGCGTTGCGACGGTGCGCACGGACATCGGTCAGCTGCTGCCGTCGGTGAACGCAAGCCGCTGCACTGCACGAGCCAGGGCAAGGCGATCCTGTCGGCGATGGATGCGCCGGCGCGCGAAGCGCTCGTCAAGGAGCTGACGCTGCGCGCGCTCACGCCGCGCACGATCACCGACCGGCGGCGGCTCAACGCGGAACTGAAGCTCACCGCGGCGCGCGGCTATGCGATCGACGACGAAGAAATCGCGCTCGGTGTGCGCTGCGTCGGTGCGCCGATCGTCGATGCGGAGGGCAAGGTGCGCGGGTCGATCAGCGTTGCGGGCCCGGCGTATCGGCTCACGATGCATCGGCTGGAACTGCTCGGCCCTGAGGTCGCACTGGCGGCGCGACGCATCGGACAACAGATCGCGGTCAGCCGGGCGGTCGCTGCTGACGATGGCGCGTCGACATTGATCGAAGGCGAGTGGGCCTTCAACGGTGCGTTTCCGCGGTGGTCGGCCGCGCAGCAGTGCCTGTATTGGGTCGATACGCTGGCGCCCGCGGTTCGACGCTGCGACGGACAGTCCGACCAGGTGCTCGCAACTCTCGAGTCGCCGATCAGCGGCCTCGTGCTGTCCGACCATGGCGTGCTTGTCCGGCACGAGAGCGGCTGGGTCCGGGTCGATGCGCAGGGTCGGGCCAGGGCTGTGAGTGGATGGCCGAGCGAGCCGCTGCGCGCATTGGTGGCGGGACCGGACGCGACACTCTGGATCAGTCAGTCGTCGAGTCGTCTCGAGTGCAGGGTTGGAAGCTGGTCGCCATCCGAGCGGTTCCGGCCGCAGTGGCGTCTGACCGAGCCCATCGATGCGCTCGCCTGGGATGCGGCGGGCGCCTGCCTGTATGGCGCCGCGCCTGACTCGGGCTCGATCTACCTGATGCAGCCGGGCCAGCGCAGCGTGCGTCGGCTTGCGACGGTTCCCAAAGGCTCCGGTCGGCTCGGCGGACTCGCGCTCGACGCCACCGGGGGCGTCTGGACCGCGCTGAAGGACGGATGGAGCGTCGTCAGGTTCTCACTGGACGGAACGTTGGATCGCGTCGTCGGCCTGCCGGTCCCATGTCCGACCGACCTGACGCTGGGTGGCAAGGACGGAGGCACGCTCTACGTAACGACCGCGCGGCATGAACTTTCGATCGAGTCGCTCGGCAGCGCGCCGTTGTCCGGGAGACTGTTCGCGGTCGCCGCAGCACAGGCCGGACGCTAGGCGCCGTCAGGCCTTCTGTTGCAACTGAAACCCGCGGTGCACGGCGGTGAAACCGCCGCGCAACTGCCGCCCACCAAGATCGCGTTTCCGGCCTTGCGCGAGACGCGAAGCAAAAGCTTGGCGCGGCGGGTCACAACAGAGGGCACCGTGATGGACGACTACATTGATCACAGCATCGACGACAACGGCGCTGCGCGCACGCCCGATGCATGGTCGCGCGGTGCCGAGCCGGACGCCGGTGAGTACGCTGACGAATACGCATTCAACGACATCGGCCTGGCGCTACGCCTGCAGAGCGAAAGGCCATAGGGGGCACGCGCGGCACGACCAGACCGGTCGAGCAGTTCCCGGTGCAATGGCGGTATGAATGGCATCGAACAGCCATGCGGGGACGACGACGGCGGGCACGTCGCATATTGCGGTAACGGCGCCGCCTGCACGCGCGGGACTCTATGCGCGGCTTGCGCTGGTGGCGCTCTTCTGGGGCGGGAGCTTCATCGCCGGCCGGTTGCTCGCGGTGGAGATGCCGCCCTTTATCGCCGCCGCCGCTCGCTATGTCGTCGCGACCGCCGCGCTGATCGTCTACCTGAAGTTTCGCGAAGGCGGTTTGCCGAGGCCGGTTGGTCCCCAGCAGTGGTTGGGAATCTGTGTCCTCGGCGCGACCGGCATTTTTGCCTACAACGCGTTCTTCTTCGGCGCGCTCGCACAGCTTCCGGCCAGTCGCACCGCACTGATCATCGCGACCAACCCGGCGATTACCGCAGTCGCGGCATGGCTGTTCTTCAGGCTGCAATTCGCCTCGTGGCAGTGGGTGGGCGTAGCAGTGGCGTTCGCGGGCGTGGCGATCGTCGTCTCGCACGGTGACCTGACAACGCTCGGCGCGACCGCGATCGGCGAAGGCGAGGTGCTGATGTTCTGCGGCGCACTGTCCTGGGCCGTGTACACATTGGTCGGCCGTTCAATGATGCGTCGTCACGACGCCCTGTCGCCCCTCGCGACCACAACCTATGCGTCGGCTTTTGGCCTGCTGCTGCTGGCTGCGGCGGCAGCATTCGAACTGCCGCAGGTTTCGTGGGAGCGGATCGGGCTGGCCGAGCTCGCGGCCATTGCCTATCTCGGCTTGCTCGGCACTGCGGTGAGCTTTGTCTGGTTCTATGAAGGAGTGAAGGCACTTGGTGCGACACGGGCGTCGGTCTTCACCAACCTTGTTCCGGTGTTCGGCGTAACGTTGGCGGTGCTGCTGCTGGATGAGCCACTGCTCGCATCGATGATCATCGGGGGCCTCGTGACGCTGGCCGGCGTAAGCCTCACCAATACCGAGAAGAGAACGACCTAGGGACTTTATGACCCAATCGAGAAAAGCCCGCGCGATCGGATTCAATCATGTCGCGCTTGAAGTCGGCGACATCGACGAGGCACTGGCCTTCTATGGCCGGCTCTTTGATTTCACGCTTCGAGGCAAGGATGCAACGTCGGCCTTCATCGACCTGGGCGATCAGTTCATCGCGCTACAGAAGGGCAGGCGTCAATCGGCCGACGACGGCCGGCACCTCGGCTTGGTGGTCGACGACAAGGCCGCGGTGCGAGAGGCGCTGACAGCGCACGGAATTGAGACGCTGCCCGGCCCGTTCCTCGACTTCCGCGATCCGTGGGGCAACCGGATCGAAATCGTCAGCTACGACAATATTCAGTTTTCGAAAGCGCCCAATGTGCTCCGTGGAATGCGTCTTGAGCACTTGGCGAAGAACGAAAACGCGCTGAAAGAACTGGCCGAAAAGGGAATGGCGCCCTAGCTTCATCGCTACGGCGAGGGCACGGGGCCGCGTTCGCGCCGGGCGGACGGCCTCGCGTCGAGATCCGCCTGGTTGCCGACCCAGTGCGACGTCGCGATCTCGAGATGGCGATCCTCGACAACGATCGCGCATGGCCGACGTCAATACAATGCCGGCATGACGCACGCCGGAACCGATTCCACGGCAGCGACATCGCCGTGGACCCCGCTTGCCAACCCGGTGTTCCGGCTGCTGTGGATCACGTGGCTGACGTCGAACATCTGCATGTGGATGAACGACGTCGCCTCGGCGTGGTTGATGACCACCCTGACGACCTCGCCGGTGATGGTCGCGCTGGTGCAGTCGGCCTCGACGCTGCCGGTGTTCCTGCTCGGACTGCCGAGCGGAGCGCTGGCCGACATCCTGAACCGGCGCCATTGGTTCATGTTCACGCAATTCTGGGTCGCGGCCAATGCGGTATTGCTCGCAGCGGTGCTCTTTGCCGACTGGATCACCGCGCCGTTGCTGCTGGCGTTGACCTTCGGCAACGGCATCGGATTGGCGATGCGCTGGCCGGTTTACGCGGCGATCATTCCGGAACTGGTGACGCGGCGCGAACTGCCGAATGCGGTCGCGCTGAACGGCATCGCGATGAACACCTCGCGCGTGATCGGGCCGGTCGTCGCAGGCGCGCTGATTGCGAGCGTCGGCACCGGATTCGTCTACCTGCTGAACGCGGTGTTGTCGATCGCGGCCGGCTTCGTGATCATGCGCTGGCGCTCGGAACCCAAGCCGAGCGTGCTGCCGGGCGAACGCTTCTTCGGCGCGATGCGGGTCGGGTTCCAGTACGTTGCGCAGTCGCGCTCGATGCGCTCGGTGCTGATCCGCGTCGCGATCTTCTTCCTGCAGTCGACGACGGTGTTCGCGCTGTTGCCGCTGGTAGCGAAGCGCCTTCCCGGTGGAGGCGCGTGGACTTACACCTTGCTGCTCGCGTCGCTGGGTGTCGGCGCGGTTTCAGCGGCGTTCTTTCTGCCGCGGCTGCGCGTGCTGATCTCGCGTCGGCGCCTGCTGCGCGACGGAACGCTGCTGCAGGCTGCCGCGATGATTGGCGTCGGTTTCGCACCGAACGTCTGGGTCGCGGTGCCCGCGATGATGGTGGCCGGTGCGGCGTGGCTTTCGGTAGTCAACACGATGACCGTGATCACGCAGCTCTCGCTTCCTGACTGGGTTCGCGCGCGCGGCATGTCGATCTACATGATGGTGATGATGGGCGCCGCGTCGGGCAGTGCCGCGCTGTGGGGTCAGGTCGCCAGCATGATCGACGTGCCGTGGACCTATGCCATGGCGGCGCTGGTCGGCGTTTCCGCGTCGCTGCTGGCGAGCCGGCTCTATACCGATCCCGAGAATGAAATCGATCTGACGCCCGCCCGCCTGCTGCAGGAGCCGGTGCCGGCGTTTCCGGTCGAACACCAGATGGGGCCGGTGATGGTCACGATCGACTATCAGATCGATCCGACGCGCTCCGACGAGTTCGCCGCAGTGATGCGCGAGAGCCGCGCCAACCGGCTGCAGAAAGGCGCGCTGTCGTGGGGACTGTTTCACGATACCAACAAGCCGGGCCATTACATCGAGTACTTTCTCGATGATTCCTGGGCGGATCATCTGCGTCGCTTCGACCGCTTCACCGCAGCCGATGCCGAGCTGCGCGAGCGGCGCTACTCGTTTCACACTGGCGCGGAGCCGCCCAGGGTCTCGCGCTACATCGCCGAGCCACTCGGCAGATAGGGACGACGATCGTGCGCGTCGCCGTGCTCGGCAGCGGAGTGATCGGGACCTCGATCGCGTATTACGCGGCCCGCGCCGGCCACGAGGTCACCGTCGTCGACCGGCAGCCGGGACCGGCGCTGGAGACGAGCTTCGCCAACGCGGGCGAGGTCTCGCCCGGCTATTCGGCGCCGTGGGCGGGTCCCGGTGTTCCGGTCAAGGCGATCAAGTGGATGCTGATGACGCACAGCCCGCTGGTCATCTGGCCGCTGCTCGATCCGGCAATGTGGCGCTTCGGCCTGCGCATGCTCGCCAACTGCACCGAGCGTGCGTACCGGCTCAACAAGAGCCGCATGGTGCCGATCGCCGAGTACAGCCGTGATTGCCTGAAGGCCTTGCGTGCCGAGTCCGGCATTTCGTACGACGAACGCGCGCAGGGCACGCTGCAGTTGTTCCGCACGCAGAAGCAGCTCGACGGCGTCGGCCAGGACATCGAGATCCTGCAACAGTACGGCGTTGCCTTCGAGGTGCTCGACCGGGCGGGATTCTGCCGTGCCGAGCCGGCGCTCGCGTTCACACAGCACAAGTTCGTCGGTGCGCTGCGCCTGCCCGGCGACGAGACCGGCGACTGCCACCTGTTCACCAACCGGTTGGCCGAGCTGGCGCGTGCGCTCGGCGCGCGGTTCCGCTTCGACACGCGCATCGACGGCGTTGCGGTCGCGGCGGGCAAGGTCGACGCGATCCGCCTTGCCGGCGAGACGCTGACAGCCGATGCCTACGTCTGCGCGCTCGGCAGCTATTCGCCGCTTCTGCTTTCGCAGATCGGCATCGATGTCCCGGTCTATCCGGTCAAGGGCTACTCGATCACGCTGCCGATCGTCGATGCCGCGCATGCACCTGAATCGACCATCATGGATGAGACACACAAGGTCGCGGTCACGCGCCTCGGCGATCGCATCCGTGTCGGCGGCACTGCCGAGCTGGCCGGCTACAACCTGAAGCTGCGCGAAGCGCGACGCTCGACACTGGAGCACGTGGTCAGCGACCTGTTCCCGCGCGGTGGTGATCTGGCTCGCGCGACCTTCTGGTGCGGACTGCGGCCGATGACGCCAGACGGCACACCGATTGTCGGGCCGACACGCTATCCAAACCTGTGGCTCGCGACCGGCCACGGCACGCTCGGCTGGACGATGGCCGCGGGCACCGGTCGCATCGTCGCCGACCTGCTGAGCGGCCGCTCGCCCGAGATCGCTCTCGACGGACTGACTCTCGCGCGCTACTGAGGTCCATCGCGCTGGCAACAGCCGCGCACATCGGCTACCGTCGCAGCATGAATCCACCCGCATCGATTGACGCCACCAGCGAGCTGCTGGCCTCGCAGAACTACGTCGCCGACCGCCAGCTGGCGACGGCGGTGTTCCTCGCGCTGAAGCTGCAGCGGCCGCTGTTCGTCGAGGGCGAACCGGGCACCGGCAAGACCGAGATTGCCAAGGTGCTGGCGGCGGCACTCGATGCCGAACTGATCCGGCTGCAGTGTTACGAGGGCCTCGATATCAACGCGGCCGCGTATGAATGGAACGTCCCGCGCCAGCTGATCGAGATTCGCCTCGCGGAGGCGTCCGGCACCTCGCGTGACCAGATCGCGGCCGAGCTGTATTCAGAGCGCTTCCTGGTCGAGCGCGCGCTGCTGCGGGCGCTGCTTCCGCATCCGCGGCCGCCGGTGCTGCTGATCGATGAGTTGGACCGTGCCGACGAGCCGTTCGAAGCCTACCTGCTCGAGGTGCTGTCGGACTTCCAGATCACCATACCCGAGTGGAAGACCGTGCGTGCCGCCACGCCTCCGATCGTGATCATCACGTCGAACCGCACACGCGAGATCCACGATGCCGTCAAGCGCCGCTGCCTGTACCACTGGGTCGGCTATCCGTCGGCGGCGCGCGAGCTGGAGATCATCCATCGCAAGGTGCCTGACGCGGGTGAGGTGCTGTCTGGCCAGGTAGTCGCGTTCGTGCAGTCGCTGCGCGCGATCGAGCTCTACAAGTTGCCGGGCGTGGCCGAGACCATCGAGTGGACGCGCGCGCTGCTTGCGCTCGACGCGGTCGCGCTCGAGCCCGAGACCGTCAACAACACGCTGGGCGTGCTGCTGAAGTATCAGGACGACATCGCGCGCATGCAGGGCACCGAGGCAGCTCGGCTGGTCGAGCGGATCCGCGACGAAGCGCGCGCCGTCGCTGCCGTTCGAATCTGACCTTCATCGCAACACGCCGTGTTCATCGGGCACTTCGCGCTCGCCTTCGCTGCCAAACGGGTTGCGCCGCGCCGCTCGCTGGGGACGCTGTTCCTGGCGGCGCAGTTCGTCGACCTGCTGTGGCCGACGCTGTTGCTGCTCGGTGTCGAGCGCGTCGTCATCGATCCGACGCTCAGCGGAGCTCCACTCGACTTCGTGCACTACCCGATCTCGCACAGCCTGGTCACGACGGTGGCCTGGGGCGCACTGCTGGCGCTGGGCTGTTATGCGCTGACGCGCGATCGACGCGGCGCGCTGGTCGTCGGCGTGCTGGTGGTCAGCCACTGGCTGCTCGATCTCATCGTGCATCGGCCAGACCTGCCGCTGTGGATCGAGGGCGGTCCGCGGCTCGGACTCGGACTGTGGAACTGGCCGCTCGCGGAACTTGGCATCGAACTGGCGTTGTTCGCAGTGTGCTTCGCGTTGTACCTGCGCACAGCCTCCGGACGCAGCGCGGGCATCAAGCCATGGGTGCTGGCCGCACTGCTGGTGGCCATCCAGGTGGCAAACGCTTTCGGCCCGCCGCCGCCATCGGTCGAGGCCATCGCGTGGGTTGGCCAGGCGCAGTGGCTGCTGGTCGCGGCCGCCTATTGGGCCGATCGGCCGTCTCGCGGCACCACGTTCGCTCGCGGCCCGGCCAGCGAGGCTCGCGGGCTGCCGGGGGCGCGATGACGTCGATGGGGGCGCTGGATGCCGACCGTCCGCCCGGACGGCTGGCCGAAAACGTCATGCACTTTGCGCGCGTGCTGCGCGATGCCGGGCTTCCGGTCGGCACCGATCGAATCCTGCTCGCCTACGAGGCGCTGCGCGCCGGTGGAATCGAGTCACGCGCGGACTTCTACGCGGTACTGGCGGCCTGCTTCCTCAGTCGCGGCGACCATCGCACGCTGTTCGACCAGGCGTTCCATATCTTCTGGAAGGACCCGGATCTGCTCGGCAAGATCATGCAACTGCTGATGCCACAGATGAAGCAGAAGGCTGAGACTGCCACCCAGCCGGAGAATCGCCGGCTGGCCGACGCGATGTTCGCGGGCTCCCGCCCGCAACCGCCGCGGCCCGAGGACGGACAGCGGATCGAGATCGATGCTGCACTGTCGTGGACGGACCGCGAGCAATTACGCAAGGCGGACTTCGACACGATGAGCGCTGCCGAGTGGGCCGCGGCGCGGCGGCTGCTGGCGCGCTTTGAGTTGTTTTTTGCCCGCCTGCGGACGCGACGCGAAGTGGCGGCGGTCCGTGGACACCGCGTCGACCTGCGCGCGATGCTGCGCGCCTCAGCTCGCCATGGCGGCGAGATCGCGGGCATCAGCTATCGCCGGCCGCGCACGCGGTCCGAGCCGCTGGTGGTGATCGTTGACATCTCCGGTTCGATGAGCCGCTATTCGCGCATGTTCCTGCACTTCCTGCATGCGCTGACATCGGGCCGCGATGCGGCCAATCATCGCGTGCATTCGTTCCTGTTCGGCACGCGGCTGACGCACATCACGCGACAGCTTGCCGCGCGCGATCCGGATGTCGCCGTGCGCGCGGTCGTCCAGTCGGTCGACGACTGGTCGGGCGGAACGCGCATCACGCAGGCACTGCATGACTTCAATTTGCGCTGGGCGCGGCGCGTTCTGTACGGCAATCCGACCGTGCTGCTCGTCACCGACGGGCTCGAGCACGGCGACACCGAGCCGCTGCAACGCGAGGCCGAGCGGCTTTCCAAGTCGTGTCGCCGACTGGTGTGGCTGAACCCGCTGCTGCGCTACGAAGGATTCGAGCCGCGCGCTGGCGGAGTCAAGGCGTTGCTGCCGCACGTCGACGCGTTCTTGCCCGTGCACAATCTGGCCTCGCTCGAACAGCTGGCGGCGCATCTCGCCACATCCGCGCGGGCGGAGCACCGCATCGCCGAAGGAGCACGCAAGTGGAACTGAAAGGCGAACGCAGCCTGCCGGTCGACCGCGCTACGGCGTGGGCTGCACTCAACGACGTCGACGCACTGAAATCCGCGGTGCCCGGCTGTGAATCGATCGCGCGGATCGACGACAGTCACCTCGATGTCGCGGTCAACGCGGCGATCGGACCAGTTAAGTCACGCTTCAAGGGCAAGCTCGAACTGGCGGACGTCGTGCCGCCCGAGTCGTACACGATCCGCTTCGACCTGCAGGGCGGAGCGGCCGGTTTCTCGCGCGGCGAAGCACACGTCAAGCTGGACGCCGTCGACGCGGCTACGACACGCATGAGCTACGTCGTCAACGCATCGATCGGCGGCAAGATTGCGCAAGTCGGCTCGCGTCTTGTCGACGCTGCGGCCGCCACGATGGCCGACCGCTTCTTCGCCACGTTTGCGGCAGACCTGGCTGCGAAGCATCCGCCGGCCGCCGGTGTACCCGCGGTCTCGGTTCCGCGCGCGCCGGGATTCTTCGCGACCCTGTGGTCGTTCCTCAAACGTCTGTTCGGAGGCAAGTGATGCGAGTCGAGCTGTGGAACGAAGTGCTGGCGCCTCGCAACAAGGAGTTGGTCGCCGCGATCGAGGCGCGGCGCGGCGGCGCGCTGCTCAACCTCGATCGGATGCTGCTGTGGTCGGAACCGCTCGCGCGCGGCTGGAACACTTATCTGCGCGCGATCCGCACCGAGCTCAGCCTTTCGCCGTTCCTCCGCGAGTTGGCGATCTGCGTCGTCGCCCGATTGACCGGAGCCGACTACGAGTACCGCCATCATGCGCCTGAGCTGGAAAAGGCCGGCGCCACGAAGGCGCAACTTGCCGTGCTCGACGATCCCGACGCGGCGGCAGACAGTCCCCTGTACAACGAACTGCAGCGCGCGGTCATCCGGTTTGCCGCGTCCAGCACGCGCGACGTGCGGATACCAGACGCCGTGTTCGAAGAGTTGAAGCGCCATCTGGGTCCGTCCGATCTCGTCGAGCTGGTTGCCACGACCGCGACCTACAACATGGTCGCGCGCTTCCTCGTCGCGCTCGAGGTCGTTCCGGAGTCCTGACACTGCCCACACCCGGGCCGCCTGGGAGTATCTTGACCGCACCGGACGGCGGCCCCAAGGGCCGTTGCAGGTGCGGCAGGCGGGAAGGGCCCGTGATCGCCTGCGCCGCGGTCGAAAGCGGGCCTCACGCCGGATAAGGGAGGCAAAAAATGGCGACTTACATCGTGCTGGCCAATTTCACCGATCAGGGCGCGAAAAGCATCAAGGACACGACCAAGCGCGCCGACGCGGTGAAGGAACAGGCCAAGAAGTTCGGAGTGACCATGAAGGACGTCTACTGGACGATGGGTGCGTGCGACATCGTGGTGGTCTTCGACGCGCCCGATGACGCGGCGATGACCGCGCTCAGCATGAGCTTGGCGTCGGCCGGCAACGTTCGCACGCAGACGATGCGCGCGTTCTCCAGAGACGAGCTTAACGGGGTGATCGGCAAGCTGGGCTGATCGGCTGGCCGTCGCGGCGGTGCGGACTGGCCGGTCGCACGGCGTGCGACGGCCACCGGCAGCCGGCGTGAGGCTCGGCAGCTATACCGTCGCGGACGGCCGGGCAGGGCTTCGGCGACCAGTTCGGCGATATCGCGTGCTGACAACGCGCTCGTCCTTCTGCGCGAGGCCGTCGCCGAGCATCACCGCGCAATAGGGGCATGCGGTTGCCACCGCGGCGGGTTGTTGCGCCAATGCCTGCTCGGCGCGCAGCACGTTGATGCGCGTGCCGATCGTTTCTTCAAGCCACATGCGGCCGCCGCCGGCGCCGCAGCACATCGCTTTCTCGCGCGACAGTTCGAACTCGAGCGGAGTGTCACGCGAGACGGCCTGCAGCACGCGGCGCGGAGCTTCGTATTCCCCGTTGTGCCGCGCGAGGTAGCACGGCTCGTGATAGATGATCCGTTCGTGCGTGCGATCGACGCGCAGGCGCCCGTCGCGCAGCCATTCGTCGATCGCCTGCGAGTGATGGATAACCTCGTAGCGGCCGCCAAACTCCGGAAACTCGTTCTTCAGGGCGTTGAACGCGTGCGGATCGGTCGTGACGATGCGGCGGACGCCGAGGCGGTTGAGCGTTTCCACCAGCGCGCCGGCGAGCTGCTGGAACACCATCTCGTTGCCGAGCCGGCGCACGCATTCGCCGGTCGATCCTTCGAGCGGACCGAGTATCCCGAGTCGTATTCCGGCGGCTGCGGCGACGCGGACGAAGGCGCGTGCGATCTTCTGTCCGCGCGGATCGAACGACGACGCCGAGCCGACGTAGTACAGGTAGTCGAGCTGTGCGACTTCATCGGCGCTGCTGACAATTGGCAGCCCGAGATCCTTGGCCCAGTCGCCGCGCGTGGTGGCGTCCAGCCCCCACGGATTGCCCTGGGACTCGTAGGCGGCGAACACGCGATTCAGCTCACGCGGAAACACCCCATCCATCATCACCTGGCGCTGCCGCAGGCGGTAGAACTTGGGCAGATGCTCGAGCTGGATCGGGCACGAAACCTCGCAGTAGCCGCAGGTGGTGCACGCCCACAGCGTGTCCTCGCTGATCGTGTTGCCGACGAGCGGCGGTAGTCGTGCCACATCGTGTGCGCGGATTGCGTCGCTATGTTCGAGCAGGTGGTGCTTGACGGCGTCGTTGACCCACTTCAGCGCGAGCGGCTTTCCGGTCAGGAAGGTCGGGCACGCGTCCTTGCAGCGGCCGCACTCGGTGCAAGTGAACGCGTCCAGACCTTCCTTCCACGTCAGATCGCACGCGGTTCGCGCGCCGATCGGCAACGTGTCGGGATCGACGTCGTCGGCGCCGAGGGGCTCGAGGTCGACACGCGGAACACGGTTGGCGGGCACGTCGCGCCCCAAGTAGAGAGCCGGCAGCGCAGTGACGATGTGGAAATGCTCGCCCACTGGAAGGATCGCGAGGAAGGCGAACACCGTCGCCATCTGCACCCAGTAGAACGCCTGGTATCCCCAGTCCAGCGTCAGTGGGAGTGAGGCCGGTCAGCGCGTGCGCGAGCGGACCGCCGATCCACGCCCAGCTCTGTTCGTGCGCGATCGCCGGGAACCGAACTCGCCCACTTCGCGAAGCGGAACGCGTCGAAACCGAAGTCCGTCAGCATGATCAGTCCGATCAGCGTCAGGATCACCACGGCTTCGCGATTGGGTTCGAGCCGCGCCGGCCGGCGCACGAAGCGACGCCAGAAACCGTAGCCGACGGCGACCAGCACCGCCAGTTCGATGAAATCCTTGAACGCCGTGTACAGCCCCCCCGCAGCACCGGGAATAGTCGCAAGCGGCGAGAAGCCGATAACGATCAGGTGCAGCTTGCGTACGAGCAGCGTCAGGAAACCGAAGAAGATCACCGCATGCATCAGGCCGGGCCAGAAATCCCCGGACAGCAGCCGTGACTGCGCGAAGCCGAGTCGCAACAAGCGGATAAACCGCTGCCATGGATGATCAAGTCGCGCGTCTGGGGACAGTGCGGCGACGATGGCGAGCTTGCGCCAGGCGAGCGCGGCGAATACCGCAGCGCCGGCCAGCATCAGCAACGAAATCAGCAGTGGACTCACAACGCGGTCGCGGGCGATCGAGGCGGCCCATTGTCCGGGCGTCTTAGCTTGGCGCGGCTGATATCGATCAACGGCGACTGCGCATTTGGTTGGCGCCGATCAGGGTCGCGCGGGAAGCGTCACGGCGCGGCGGCTCGGGGCTGCGCGATCCCGGTTGCGGCGGGGTCGAAATACAGAGTCCAGCGTGCGGTCGAACGCTCTTCCTCGACACATACACTCGGCGCGCAGGGTTTGATGCGGAAGTGGTCCGATTCGGCAGGGAACGGTGATCCCGCACTTCCGAGTGGGGTACGTCGATAGCGGCGCAACTCGTCGGAATTGGCGGCTCCGGTCTTCCACACCACGGTCCCGTCGGCTACCGTCATCGCCGCCAGACGCACGTCGACGATACCGGCCGGTCGGTAGTCGCGGCGCTCGACCGTGCCGACCACGAACACGTACCAGGTGGCGGTCGCGTCAGCGTGCTTGCCGAGCAGCAGGCCGAACGCATCGTATCCGTCGCGCTCGGGCACCTCGGCGTCGATGTCGGTGACGCTGAACACGATCTGGGCAGGCCGTGCCGTCGCCGGCGAACGCAGGATCGGAAGCTGCGCCAGCACCGCGGGATCACCGCCGGCACGGGTGATGCGATCCGCCAGGCGCGACTGCCATTCCGAGATCACTAGGCGCGCCGTCGGCTCGGGCAGGTCTCGTGCCGGGACCTTGGTGGTGCGCATGGGAACGGACCCGCACGCGGCCAGCAGTGCGGTCGAAATGATCCACACCGCATGGCGCGCTGATCGGCCAGCGCATCAGGCTGCGTGGGAGGAGCACGGGCATCGGCCTTTGCGATGGGTTCGGTCGATCGATTCGAGGGCGCGACGACTCACTGACGTTGCGACTCGCTCGCCCCGGTTGCCGACTGGGCGGCCGCTGACGGTGACATCGGACCTGCCTGAGCCTGCAGTGTTAGCGCGCCCGCGAGGTCCGAGTGACCCGCACGTTTGGCCGCATCGGAGGGTGTCACCCCAGCGGCGTTGCGCGTGCTTAGGCTGGCACCGCGCGCAACCAGAACGGCCGCAAGCCGGTCCTGCCCGTCGGCAGCGGCGATGTGCAGCGCGCTGGTGCCGGCATCGTCGGTGGCCGAAGGGTCCGCACCGTGTGCAAGCAGCAGTTCGCTCAGCTGAACGCTTCGTCGTGCAGCCGCGTCATGCAGCGCGGTCTTGCCGAACAGGTCGCGCGCGTTCGGCTGCGCGCCGGCCCGCAGCAGCAGCGTGGCCACGTCAACACGGCCACCGGCGACAGCGAGTTGCAGCGGCGTCACCCCGTATAGCGCCGGACGGTCCGGATCGCCGCCGCGTTCGAGCAATGCCGCCACCGCGGCCGCATTGCCCGATCGCGCGGCAGCGTGCACGGCGGTTTCGCCATCCACATCCGCGGCATTCGGATCTTCGCCGGCGGCGACCAGGCGTGCCACCTCGTCGCTGCGGGCGGCGCGCGCTGCCCACCAGAGCTTGCTGCGCGCCAGCGCGTCCATCCCTGGCGGTTCCACCGCGCCCGGTGCGGCCGATGCGACTGATTCGGGGCCGCTTTGCGGCCGGTCGAAACACACCGTGGCGACAGAAACGCGTGAGGCGCCGTCGTCGAGGAAGCCGTAGGGCTCGCCGAAGTAGGTCGACAACTCGCGCTCGACGGCCTCGAACTCGCTGCGAGTCATCGGCTGCCCGGTGTCGCCCGGATACCAGTCGAGCACGTCTCCGCAGCGTTCCCGAACGACGACCCTCAGGCGATTGCGGATGTACTTGACGTACTTGTTCGGATTGAGCGCCTCGTTCCAGTGGGGTGTGACGAACGCAGTGAAGACATCGGTATCCGGTGCGAGCTCGACGCGCCAGTACGCTCCTTCGCGCACCAGCATCGGCGGCAACGTGCGCGATCCAATACGGACTTCTTCGGTCAGATTGCGATAGAACTTCAGGCCGGCATAGTCCGCGGCCAGGTCGCCGTTGGAGCGGATGCCGGTGGTGAACCAGCCCAGCACGCCATCCTCGGACAGCAGCGGGTTGCGCGCAGTCGATTCGATCGACGACAAGCTGGCCGCGGCCTCGCCCAGACCTCGAGCACGGCGCGTTAGGTACTTGCCGTGGTAGATCTGCCCGATGTTGATGAAATGGATGATCTTGTCGGTGCCGATCATCGTGCCGCCGACATTGATCGTCCCGGCGCGGAAAAACGTCCGCACCGGCTTCGACAGATCGATCACCAGCAATGGATCGTCGTAGATCGATTCGACTGGCCGGTGCATGGTGACCAGGCCCGGATACTGACTGCGGATATCTGCGTGCAGCAGTCCGACGTCGAGCAACTCGTTGGTGGGCAGGGCTACAAACAACTGCCGCCAGGCCTCGGTGCTGATGGTGTCGACCGATTGCAGGCGGTCGATTTCCCTCTGTGGCTGGCCCGCCTCGATCGCTGTTCGGATCGCGGCATTGGTTGCGTTGGCCGTGTCGACGACTGCGCGATAGACGATGCGCGATAGATACGGCCCGAGATCGGCGAACTCGCGACCCGCCGGCAGCGTGTACTGCTCGGACTCGTGCGCCGCCACGGCACCCGCCAGTAATACAGAGGCGGCAACGCCAGCCGCCCAACCTCGAACGAACCTGGTTTTCATTTCGTGACGTGAAATCCTGTCGTCGCGCCCTAACGCGCCCGCTGCCGGTGCAACGGCGAGCGGTCCGTGAATCAACCGTGTAGCACGGGACGTGCGCGCGGCGGCGTGAATACTCCACATCGAACGCCGTACGAGCTCGCCCGGAATAGTACGAGTTGTGCGTCGAAACGTCAGCGATTCCTGCGGCGCGACCCGGAATCCTTCCAATCCTTCCAGCGCCGATGCACCCACCACCACTGCTCGGGCCGTCGGACGATCATCCGTTCGAGCGCCCGGTTGTAGACGCGCGTATTCAGGCGGATCGCCTCGTTGGTATCGGAATGCTCGATCGGTGCGAGCGGCGACTCGAAGCGCAGCACGTGGTGCCCAGTTTCGTCGCGCCAGCTCGCCGCCGGCACGACGGGAGCTCCGGTGGCGAGTGCAATCACCGCCAGACTGCGGAAGGTGCCCGCGGGATGCCCGAAAAACTCCACCCGCACGCCATCCTTGCGACTTGCATGCTGGTCGAACGGAAAGACCACGAGGTCGCCCGCGGCCAGCCGGTCCAGCATCGCGTCGAGTCCGCCGCGCTTGGGCAGTACGCCGAAGCCTGCCGCTCGGAAGCGGCGCGTTACGAGCCGATCGAGCCATTCCGGCCGGATCGGCCGGCGCACGAAGTGGAATTTGCCCTTTGCCTGAGGAAAGCTGGCCAGCCCCGCGGTCGTGGCCACTTCGAAATTGCCGAAGTGTCCGGTCAGGATCAGCACACCCTTGCCCTGCGCATGAGCGGCCAGCAGCGCGTCGAGGTTCTCGACCCGCACCATCGCGCGCCGCCGGGCGGGCGACTGCCATGCGTAGCGCACGAACTCCCACAGAAGCCGGCCAAGGTGACCGTAATGCGACTGGGCCAGCCGCTCGACCTCGGTCGCGTCGACCGTGTCGCCGTAGACCCGCCGCAGGTTCTCCAGTACTACTGCGCGCCGGAACGGCAGCAGCCGGTACGCGACCCGTGCGGTCGTCGAAGGCGCTGCGCGGTCGGGCTGAGCCAGGGCCACCGCGCTTGCCTGCAGCCGATCGTGCGTCAGCGAAAGGCTAATCGACCGCAGTCGATTGCGGCCCAGCGCGATCTCCGCGGCTTCGCTCAATTCAACGATCGGGGCGCCGTAACCGTCGCGCGCCACCGAAAAATCCGCGGGGACAAGCGCGCCGAGCGCCGCTTCGCGTGGGAACAGCTTCAGGCAGGCTTCCTTGGCGGCGAATCGGGCGGCAAGGCTGGCCGCGCGGCCGTCGCCGGCGCCGGCGTCGTCGAGCTCGCGCTGCGTGTAGAGCTTCAGCAGATCGACGTCGGGCGTTTCGGCCAGCAGGCGTTCGATGCGCTCGATCGTCACCGAATCGACGCCGCAGCGCGAAGCGTCCGTCGCGGCCGGCGCGTGAGGATCGCTCACGATCGGAGGATTTTCAGCGCGCGGCAGCAACGCGCAGCAGGCAGGCGGAATTGGTACCGCCGAAGCCGCGCGACAGCACGAGGACCACGTCGCTCCGCGGCGCACGAGTCTCGCGCTTAACATTGATCGGGCCGCATTGCGGGTCGATCTCGTCGAGTGTCGCCACACCCGGTACCACGTTTGCGCGCAGCGCCGCGATCGCCAGGACGATCTCGATCAGCCCGGCCGCGGCGAGCAGGTGACCGAACGCCCATTTGAAGGCGGTGACCGGCGGCATGTCCGCGCCGAACACGCGCGCCAGTGCGCGGGCCTCGGAGACATCCGAATTCGGCGTGCCGTTGCCGTGCCCGACGATCGCGCCGACGTCGCGTGGGCTGAGCGACGACGCGGTCAGGGCGGCTTCGATCGCCCGCACCAAACCGTCGCCGTGGCCGTCGACCGGCAGCAAGCCCAGGCCGTCGCTGCCGTTGCCCGCGCCCAGCACTTCGCCGAGCACGCGCGCGCCGCGCTCGCGAGCAGCCGACTCGGTTTCGACCACCAGTGCCGCCGCACCTTCGCCCATCGCGCTGCCCTCATGTCGGACATCGAAAGGTCGCAGCGGGCCGGCGGCGAGCAACCCCATGCGTTGGTAGTAGAGCAGCGTCTGCGGTTCGATCGGCGCTTCGTGAGCGGCCACGACGGCGCGCGCGCATTCTCCGGCGCGCAGCGCATCGGCCGCCTCGGCCAGCGCCAGATGCCCGCTGACGCTGTGGTTGGTGATGCAGGCGTTCGGGCCCTTGAGGCCGTGCCGGATACCGATGTGGCCGAGCACGTTGTTGGGCAACGATCGCAGCAGCCACATCGGGTTGACGGTGGTCGACAATTCGCGGCCGAAGGCCGGCAGGTTGCCGTCGGCAGCCGCAATGAGCGGCAGGTAATCGTATTGGTTGCCAAACGCGCCGCCGCCGCTGCCGACGAACACGCCGGTGCTATCGGCAAGCATGGTGGCTCCCTGCTCGTCGAGCGTGTCGCGCCATGCAGCGAACGCTGACTCCTCGAGCGCGCGGTCGGCGGCGTACAGTCCGAACACGTCGGTGCGGCGGATGAACTTCAGCAGCTTGCGATCGCCGGTCAGTGCGCCCGCGTTGTAGTCGCCGACCTCGGCGGCCACCGTGACGGGCCACGCGCCGGCATCCCATTGCGTGATCGGTCCGATGGCCGATCGCCCATCGAGTATGGCCTGCAGGATGTCGGCGGGGCTGCGGCCGGAGCCGCAGATGGCGCCGCAGCCGGTGATCACGACGCGCGTGGTCATGTCGATGCCGTTCAGACGGACTTCGACGAACGAGCGTCGACCGCCGCCGGATGCCGGAACGCCAGACAGCTGTTGGAGCCGCCGAAGCCGAGCGAATTCGACAGCGCCAGCCGCACGTCGCGCTTGCGTGGAGTGTCGCGCACCACGTCGATGTCGCAGTCGGGATCGAGTTCGCGCAAATTGGCGTTGACGGGCAGCGTGCCGTGGTGGATCGCCAGTGCGCACACGGCGGCTTCCACTGCGCCGGCAGCGGCGATCAGATGCCCCATCACGCTCTTGGTCGAGCTGACTGCCACGTTGCGCCAGTTTTCTCCGAACACCGCCTTCACAGCAGCGCATTCGCTGCGGTCGTTCATCCAGGTCGACGTGCCGTGCGCATTCAGGTAATCGACTTCTTCGATGGTGCCTCGCGCGTCGGCGATCGCCTGCCGCATCGCCTGGATCGGTCCGTCGCCCGACGGGTGAGAATCGGTGATCCGATAGCTCGACAGCGAGTTGCCGTCACCGGCCAGTTCGGCGTAGATGCGCGCGCCGCGCCGCCGTGCCGACTCCCATTCCTCGAGCACGACGAATCCGGCTCCCTCGCCGAGCACGAAGCCGTTGCGGGTCACGTCGAACGGTCGGCTCGCGCGCTCGGGCGTGTCGTTGTCGGGCGACACCGCATTGAGCAGGCAGAAGCCGGCCAGACCGACCGGACTGACCATCGAATCGAAGCCACCGGCCAGCACGCGATCGGCGACGCCGCGACGGATCAGCTTGAGCCCGGTGCCGACGGCCTGCCCGCCGGAGGCACACGCGGTATGCACCGAACTCGCGTAACCGCGAATGCCGAACACGCGCAGCAGCAGCGCGATCCCGGCGCTGGACTGGCTGCGGCAGAACACCAGCGGATCGGCCGCCGATTCGTGCGCCGCCAGCAGGCGATCGGGCTCGAGTTCGCCGGCACTGGCTGCTTCCTTCTGCACCTGCGCTAGGTCTTCGTAGGTCACGCCCATCATGCCGGTGCCGACCACGCAGCCCCAGCGATCGGCCGTCTCCGCATTCGGCCGGATGCCGGCGTCATCCAACGCCTGTGACGCGGCCACCAGCGCGAAGCGGTGCGCACGATTGGCGAACTTCACCAGCTTGCGATCGCCGGCAGCCTGCTCAACCAGCTCGTCGGGCAGGCCCTTGACCTCGGCCGCGATGCGCACCGGAAAACCGCTCGCGTCAAAGCTCGCGATTGGTGCGACTCCGCTGCGCGCAGCCAGCAGTGCGTCCCAGGTCGATGCGACATCGTTGCCGGCTGGGGTGACAAGTCCCAGCCCGGTGATCGCGACACGGCGTTGTCCTGTGCTCATTGCAATCCTCCCGCACCGAGCTCCATCCGCGCGCCGGCAACCGGCTTGCCGTCCGCTTTGGCCGTGAGCTTCATGCGCGCGCGCTGCGGGGTGGCGTCGATCAGTTCGACATCGAGCTCGAGCTCTGCACCAGGCGCCGTGAACGAACGGATCTTCACGTGGCTGACGTTGCGCACCTCGAACGGTGCGTCACCCTGCGCATGGGGGCGTTCGCGCGCCAGCGGAACCGCGAGCTGGGCAAAGGCGTCCATCAGCAGGGTGCCCGGAAACACCGGCCGGCGCGGAAAATGGTCGTCGAAGTAAGCGGCCTCGGTGCGCTGAGGGACTCGAAGGTTCGCTCGAACGCGCCGGCCCGGAGCGTGCTCGACGGTGGTGAGCTGCGGCACGGGCACGCCGTTGAAGCGATCGGCCGCGGCACCGCGCGTGCACAGTAGGGCGAAGTCCGAACGTACGGTCTCCGGCGCATCGAATTCTTCCATCGGCAACATCGGCCCGACGCAGTCCACCAGTTCGACCGCACAATGCCCGTTGATCGAGGCGCGGCCACTGTAGGCGACCGCTTCGGGATCGCAGCGCTCGATGTTGGCTTCGAGCGCGAGTAATGCGCCGGGTGCGGCTGCGTGGTGATAGCGGCTTTCGGCCGCCAGCCCGGCGACCGGTCGCCAGGCAAAGTCGAGTCGCGCCATCGCCGACCAGGCGGCGAGCTGGCCGACGGCCTCGGCCATCAACGAATTAGGAAAGCGAGTCACGTGCGGCGGAACGGTGTAGATGCCCTCGACGCGGACACCGGGCGTGCAACGGGTGATGCGGTCGACGAATGAAAAGGCGCGGAAGCGCTCGCTGATGGGCATCGCGGCTGCGTTCGTCGCCGGGTGCGCGACGATCAGGCCGCGAGGGGCGCCGCGCGCTGCGCGCGAACAACTACCTTGCAAAAGGTCTCGGGTGTGAACAGGCGGGGGATGTCGGCGGCTTTGAACGGCGCGGCGATGCGCTCGGCGGGAACTTCGCTGAGAAACTCGCGCAACCGAGCGAGGCCCGTCTCCGAAACAATGCCTTTGCTCTCGAACTCGGCCTCGGAAAGCGTCCCGCGCGCATCTTCGACAATCTTGCCGCGCGGAATCTTCACGCCGAATCCGCGCTCGAGACGGAACACCAGGTCCAGGAAGTCGATCGACTCCGCGTCCAACTCCTCGATCAGCGACACCCTCGGCTTGACGTCCTCGACCTCGCAACCGAGCGCATCGGCGATGATCTGAGCGACCTTCGGGAATACAGCGTCGATATCCTGCTGGCTGATGGCCTGTTCTGCCATTTTCTCTCCCTTATCAATCCATCTTGAAGCCGCCGTCGACGTGCAGCACCTCGCCGGTGATGTAGTCGGCAAACCGCGAAGCGAGGAACCAGACGGCGTGGGCTACATCTTCGGGCTGCCCATAGCGGCGCAGCAGTATGCGTGCCTTGACTTCATCGCCCGCCAGATCGCGCACCTGCTGTGACATCTCGGTTTCGATCACGCCAGGGGCCACGCAGTTTACCGAAATCTTGCGCGAGGCCAGCTCGACCGCCATCGCGCGGGTGAATGCATTGATCGCGCCCTTGCTCGCTGCATAGTTCGCCTGGCCGCGCCCGCCCTTGTCGGCGGCCACCGAACTCAGATTGATGATGCGACCGGCGCGCTTCGAGATCATGTGCGGAACGACCGCGCGCGTCACGTTGAAGGCGCCCCCGATATTGGTATCGAGCACGCTGTGGATGTCGTCGTCGCTGAGCAGCGCCAGCAGGTTGTCGCGCACGATGCCGGCGTTGTTGACCAGCACGTCGATGCGACCGCGGCTCTCGATCAGCCGCTCGATTGCGGCGGTAACGGCTGCGCCGTCGGCCACGTCGACTTGCTGCGCCTCGGCTTTGCCGCCGGCCGTCGCGACTGCCGATACGACTTCGCGCGCGGCTTCGGCGTTGCCGCGGTAGAAGAAGACGACGTCGGCGCCGTCGCCGGCTAGCCGCTCGACGATTGCCCGGCCAATGCCGCGGCTGCCGCCGGTCACCAGTGCGACTTTGCCTGCCAGGCCGGAGTCGAGGGGCATCGTCAGTGCCCGCGCGGCCGCCCGAAGGGCACTGAGCCCCCGCGGGGGGCAGCGACCGAAGGAGGCGTGGGAGTCCTCAGTGCCCGCACGGCCGCCCGAAGGGCACTGACGCCCCCTCGGGGGGCAGCGAACGAAGCGAGCGTGGGGGTCCTCAACTTCATCCCGAGATGGCAAAGCCGCCGTCGACGAACAGCGTATGGCCGTTGATCATCGCGGCTTCCGGCAGGCACAGCAGGTAGACCGCTCCGGCGACATCGTCCGGCGTCAGTACCGGGCCGGCGGGCGACCGCTCCTTGAACGAAGCGACCAGTTCCTCGCGGTTCGGGAAATAGGCGAGCGCATCAGTCTCGACCACGCCGGCGCTGACCGCGTTGACGCGGATTCCGCGCGGACCCAGTTCCTGGGCGAGCGAGCGCACCAGTGATTCGAGCGCCGCCTTGGAGGCACCGATGAACGCGTAGTTGGGCATCGCGCGCAAGGAACCCAGACTCGACAAGGCGACGATGCGGCCGCCCGCGTGCATCATCGGCGCAGCTCGCTGTGCCAGCAGATTCAGCGCGAACGCGTTCGTCTCCATGCACCAGCGCCAGTGTTTCAGCGACATCTCGAGGGCGGGCTTCAGCACGCCGCTGGCGGCGTTGCTGATGACGATGTCGAGTCGGTCGAACTGCGTGCGCAGCTCGGTGAACATCTCGTCAACACTGTCCGGCAGTCCGACGCTCGCCTTCAGCGCGACGGCACGCCGGCCCAGCGCGCGGAACTCCGCGCACAGCGCCTCGGCTTCCTCGTGGCTGTTGTAATAGTTGAGCGCGACGTCGCAACCCGAATGGGCGAGCTTGCGCGCGATCGCGCGGCCGATTCCGCGCGCTCCGCCGGTGACGAGCGCGATTCGACCTGCAAGCGGCTGCGCGGGGTCCATGCGGGTCGTGCCGGGAGCGGTTTCGGATGGCATGGGGAGTGATGCGATCGGCGCGCGATGCCGTGCGCGGCCGCCATTGTATTTTGTTTGCGGGCCGGTCTTTCGACCGCGCGCATGACGGCTTGCAAATGCGGCTCCCGGCAGGACACACTGCGCCGGGTGCGCCCAGCCTTCGTTGAGTCCGACTCTGACAGCCGCCGTCGCGGATCGCTGGTGCCGGGCGAACGGCTCCGCCTGTCGCTATGAGTGCGGCGGATTCCATCCCTGTTTCGCGACGCGAGACCTCGAGGCAACGAGCGGCCTTGCTGCTCGCCTTGGCGCTGGTGCTGGTGTGGGGGATCAACTTCAGCGTGCAGAAGGCGGTGTTCGCCGCGCTGACTCCCGGCGGATTCCTGTTTGCGCGCTACCTGATCATGCCGGTCTGCGCGATCGCGTTGCTGTGGCAGCGCTACGGGTTGCGCTGGCCGCGGCTGCCGCGCAGCGAGTGGTGGGCGCTGCTGCGGCTCGGCTTGCTTGGCCACCTGATGCACGTCGGGCTGGTGACTTTCGGCATCGACTGGTCGACCGCGTTCTCGAGCTCGCTGATCCTTGCCTGCGGGCCGGTCTTCACACTGCTGCTGCTGCGCGGCCTGGGCGTCGAACGATTGACGCGTGCGCAAATTACTGGCGTCGCGGTGGCGTGCGCCGGCGTGCTGGTATTTCTGTCGGACAAGCTGCTGGGCGCGCAATGGCGGGCGAGCGGAGGAGATCTGGTGCTGCTGGTTGCCGCGTTCTTCTTCTCCGCCTACACAGTCGCCGCCAAGCCGCTGATCGAGCGCCACGGCGGCGTGCTGGTGATGGCTTATGCGACGCTGCTCGGTTGTGTGCCGGTGCTCGTGCTCAGTCTGCCGGCCGGTGTGCGCGTCGACTGGAGCGCAATACCGCTCGCGATCTGGGCAGGTCTCATATGGGCGGTCGTCGTGTCGGCCTTTGTTGGCTGGATCGTCTGGGGCTGGGTGAACGCGGTGCGGGGCGTCGCGCGCACGGCGCCATTGATCTACCTGATGCCGCCCGTTGCGGGGCTGGTCGCCTGGTGGGTGACCGGCGAGGGCTACGGCGCGATCAAGCTGCTGGGTGCGGCGGTGACGCTGCTCGGCGTGGCACTGGCGCAATTCGCGCGCCGCGGCGACCCGGCACGCGAGGTCGAGAGCGTGGGCGTGGTCGACTGATTGCCGGAGTCGGGACTACGAGCCCAGCCGAGATGCCGTTTTCCTTCACCACCTTGCGCCAACGCTCGATCTCTTTTTGCATGAAGGCCTTGAAGTCAGCCGGTCCCTGGCCGGTGATCGTCATGCCCTGTGCGGCCAGCCGTTCGGCGACAGCAGGGTCCTTCAGCGCCTTCTGGATTTCGGCGTTCATCCGTTCCACGATCGCGGGCGGTGTCTTCGCCGGGGCGATCACGCCCCAGTAGGCGAGCGCCTCGAAGTTGCGGATGCCCGATTCGGCCAGCGTCGGCGTGTCCGGCAGGCTCGGATGGCGTTTCGCTCCGGTCACCGCCATCGGCCGTACCGTGCCCGCCTTCACGTGTGGCAGCACCAGGAACACAGTGCCGATACCCAGCGGCGTGTGACCGGCGACCACGTCGTTCATCAACGGGCCGCCGCCGCGATACGGCACGTGCGTCCACGACCAGCCATCCTGCTTGCCTGCCTGGATCATCGCCAGATGACCCAGGCTACCGGTGCCGATCGAGCCGATCGTGATGCCCTTGATGCTGCGTGCATCGGCGTTGACGTCGGCGAACTTCTGGTACTTGGACTTGGCCGAAGCCACCAGCGCCATCGGCGATGTTCCGATCAGCGTGACGTGTTCGAGATCCTTGATCGTGTCGAAGGAGATGTTCGGGATCAGGCTGGGGTTCGTGCCATGAGTGTCGAACACGACGCCGAAGGTGTAACCGTCCGGGGCCGCCCGCGCGACCGCTGCAGTACCGATCGAACCCGAGGCGCCTCCGACGTTCTCGACGACCACGCTGTGGCCGAGTTGCTTGGACAGTTGCTGCGCGAGGATACGGGCGACCTGGTCGACCGAGCCGCCGGGTGGGAAAACCGAAATCAGCCGGATCGTTTTGTCGGGCCAGGCCTGCGCGATCGCGGAACCTGCCAGCAGTGCCAGCGCGGCGCCCGCCAGCCAGCGAGATACTCGGACCATGAATGCTCCTCGGTAATGGGCGCGGAGAGACTGCGCTAGAACATCGCTCCGCGCGCCTCGATCGGCCACAGGTCGATCACCATGTCGTTGCGCGACACCACGATCACGTCGTGCAGGTTGATCGTCGGATCGATGTGGCCCGGAATCAGCAGCGGCTTGTCGCCGAGAACCAGGTTCGGACCTTCGTTGCCGACGCGGAACAGCACCGTGTGTTCGTCCGAAACGCCGCGCACCTGCCACCCGTCGAACGCCGGCAACGCTGGCCCGGAGTCGGTCGAGAATGCCTTCAGCCCGGCATCGAGCGTGACGCGGTCGCCGCGGGCGCTAATCACCGACGTCAGGATGTACAGCGCGGGCTCGAACGCCGGCGCGATCGGATCGAATTCGTTCTTGCCGTAGTCGACGTCCATCAACACGTACGAGCCCGGCTGCACTTCGTTGTAGACGCCGCTGCCGGTTTCATACGGAAAGGTGCCGGTGCCGCCGCCGGTCACGATGTCGCACGTCAACGCTTCGGCCAGCAGGCCATCGCGCGCAGCACCCGCCAGGCCCGCCGCCAGCGTGATGGCCTGGCGCCGTTCGCGCACGGTGCGCCGGTGCTGCGCGGAACCGTAATAGGCCTGGAGCCCGCGCAGCCGCAGGTTCTTGTGCAGCTTGATCTCGCGGGCAAGGTCGATGACCGCCGGTGTGTCCGGCACGCCGGCCCGGCCGTGCCCGACGTCGAGTTCGATGTACACCTCGATCTCAGCGGCCAGCGCGCGGCACGCCGTCGCGAGCTGGCGCACCTGGCGCACGTCATCGACGCACACCCCGATCGTGGCCTTCGGATAGCGGATCGAGAGCGAGGCGAGCGCGGTTACCTTGCGTTTACCGATGACTTCGTTGGTCACCAGCACGTCGTTGATGCCGCCCGCGAGGAAAACCTCCGCCTCGGACACCTTCTGGCAGCAGATGCCGACTGCGCCGGCTTCCATCTGGCGGCGCGCGATTTCGACGCACTTATGGCTCTTGGCATGCGGCCTGACGCGCATGCCGCGCACGGTGGACGAGCGCATCAACCGCTCGAGGTTCGATTCGAAGCGGTCGAGGTCGAGCACCAGCGCTGGCGTGTCCACTTCATTGAGTGCATCGCCGACGCGGGCAGGAGTCCAGCGCAATTTCATGGTCCTGCAGTCTAACGGCCGGTCCGCTTCAGGCCGCGCCCCTACAATCGCGCCTTCGGGTGAAGCGAGACCATTGACGGCCGCGGCGATCGCGGCATGGCTGAACATGAGCATCAAGAGTGACAGGTGGATCCGCCGCATGGCGGCCCAGGGAATGATCGAGCCGTTCGAGGCGGGCCAGGTACGGGAACTCAACGGCCAGCGGATCGTCAGCTATGGCACTTCGAGCTACGGCTACGACATCCGGTGCGCCGACGAATTCAAGATCTTCACCAACATCAATCACACGATCGTTGATCCGAAGGATTTCGATCCGAACTCGTTCGTCGACATCAAGAACGATGTCTGCATCATCCCGCCCAACTCGTTCGCGCTGGCGCGCACCGTCGAGTACTTCAGGGTGCCGCGCAATGTGCTCGTGCTGTGTCTCGGGAAGAGCACGTATGCGAGATGCTTCCGGGGCGATACACGCGTCGCCCTCGTCGACGGCACGTTCGCCACGCTCGAGGACATGGCGCGTCGCACCGATTCCGGAGAGCTGTTCTGGGGATACAGCATCGGCGAAAACGGGCGGGTGATCATCTCGCTCCTCGACGCGCCGCGTTTCGTGGGGCGTGACTCGCTGCTCGAACTGGAGCTCGACAACGGCGAAGTCATCGCGGCAACGCCCGACCACAAATTCATGCTCCGCGATGGCCGGATGCTGGACGCTGCTGGACTTCGCCCGGGGCAATCGTTGATGCCCCTGTACCGCGAACTTGTGCGCGGCTACGAGGTCGTCTATCAGCCGATAAACGGGCACCTCGTGCCAACGCATCGACTGGCGGACGAGTGGAACCTGCGCGGCGATGTCTACCCGGAGCTGCCGGGCACGCATCGGCATCACATCGACTTCGATCGCCGAAACAACCGCCCAGTCAACATTGAGCGGATGCCGGCGTCGGAACACATCAGGCTTCACAACGGCGAGAAGTATGGCGAGGCGTTCGATCCGAGTGCCCATGGGGCGGCGATTCGTGATGCTCTTGAACGTCTGAGCGGAGATCGGGCTTGGGTCGAACGATTCTCTGCGGCTCAAGCGGAGCGTGCCCGCGCCTTCTGGACCGATCCGAGGTATGCCTATCTGCGCGAGCGGATCATTGCCGAACGTCGCAATCCGAGCGACTTGACACGCGAGCGCCATCGTGAAGCAACCCTTCGGCGCTATCTCGATCCCGAAGAACGGCGCAAGCAATCGCTCGTCAGCGCTGCGGCGTGGGCAGCGGATGACGGTATTCGCCGGGGAAAGCAGGCGGATGTAGCGCGGGTAATCCGGCTGCGGGACGACATCGACGCGCAAGTCGTTCGCGCTGCGTTGGATCAGACCGGGTCGCTACGCGGCGCAGCGCGACTGCTCGACTGCGACCGGTCCGTGTTCCGCCGATTTCCGAACGTCGTCGCGAAGTTCCGCGGAGCAAGGCCGGCGCGCAATCACAAGGTCGTGGCGGTTCGACAGACGCCGGGCGTCCACGACGTGTACTGCCTTACCGTACCCGAAGCTGGAAACTTCGCCCTTGAGGCAGGCGTCTTCGTCAGCAACTGCGGGATCATCGTCAATGTCACTCCGCTCGAGCCCGAATGGGAAGGACACGTCACCCTGGAGTTCTCCAACACCACGCCGCTGCCGGCCAAGATCTACGCGCGCGAGGGCTGCGCGCAGGTGATTTTTATCGAGAGCGACGAGGTGTGCGAGACGTCGTACCTCGACCGCGGCGGCAAGTACCAGGGCCAGCGCGGTGTCACCCTGCCGAAGACCTGACCGAGAACCTGCATCTCGGGCCGCAACGGCAAAGCCGCTCGACGGGCGGCGCCGATCCCTGAAAGTCTGGCGAGGGCCGATCTGACGGCGTAGCATGCCCGCTCGCCGACGTTCAAGGCGCCGGCGCCTTCGTTTCCACCAATGCAAGGGAGGGGAACATGGCTTACCACCTGGAAGGTCGCTTGCTCGAAGTCTGCAACTGCCGTGTCTTGTGTCCGTGCTGGATCGGCGAAGACCCGGATTTCAAGACCTGCGACACGATCGTTGCCTGGCATTTCGACCAAGGCACTGTCGACGGGGTCGACGTGGCCGGCTGCACGCTCGCCATGATCGCGCACGTGCCCGGCAACATCCTGCAGGGCAACTGGACGGCCGCGGTCTATCTCAACGACAAGGTTTCGTCCCAGCAGGAGCAGGCGCTGCTCGGCGTCTACACCGGTCAGAAAGGCGGGCCTGTCGCTGAGCTCGCCAAACTCGTCGGCAAGGTGGTGTCCGTGCAGAAGGTGCCGATCACCTTCGAAGTGACCGGCGGCAATGGCACGATCAAGGTTGGCGACGCCGGCTACGCGGAGCTCGAGCCCTACAAGAGCGCCTCGGGCGAGACGACGACGCTGGCCAACACGGTCTTCTCGACCGTCCCCGGCGCGCCGGTGTTCGTTGGCAAGGCGAAGGAATATTGGACCAAGAACCACGCGGGCATGGGCAAGGACATCAACATCAAGGGCCACAACGCGCTGCAGAGCACGTTCGTCTTCGACGCATGATGTGATCGGCTGGCGCGGCATGTGCCGATGAACCAGCTCCCGGGTTCGAAGTGGCCATCGAAAAGGCAATGGCCGCGCCTGTCTCCAGGCGCGTGACCGACCCGCGCGCCGTGTTGGGGTTGCTGCTAGCAACGCTCGCGGCGATGGCGTGGGGGGCGCTGTGGCTGTGGAGCCTCAGTCCGTGGAGCCGCTACCTCGGTGACGGTGGCTGGGGCGACGCCGGAGCGCTGGCTGCGCTGTGTCGCGCCATTCCGCAGGGCGACATCATCGTTCCGGCCGTTCTGCATGCGATCGCCTGGGTCGTGATGATCGCCGCGATGATGCTGCCCACGACGCTGCCGCTGTTGCTGATGTTCCGACACGTCACACAGTCTCGAAGCGACCACGCGCAGCTCGTCGTGCTGGTCGTGCTCGGATTCTTCGCGGCCTGGTTCGGATTCGGCGTCGTCGCGCATGTCGCCGACGCAGCGTTGCGCTCGATCGCGGCCGACTCTGCATGGTTCATCAGCCACGGCTGGACGGTCGCCGCGGCGGTTCTGGTCGGCGCCGGGCTCTTCCAGTTCAGCGCACTCAAGTACCGTTGCCTCGAGCAATGCCACGCGCCATTTTCGTTCGTGGCTTCGCGCTGGCGCGGACGCGCGCCGTCACGCGAGGCGCTGCGGATCGGAATCGATCACGGCGTGTTCTGCGTCGGCTGCTGCTGGGCCCTGATGCTGCTGATGTTCGTGGTCGGCATGGGCAACCTGGGATGGATGCTGCTGTTGGCGGCGGTCATGGCGGCCGAGAAGAACCTGCCGTGGGGACGGCGACTGCGAACTCCGCTCGGCATTGCGCTCGTCATCTGGGGCTGCGCACTCGTCCTCGCCAACACCTGAGCGTTGCAGCCGCCGGCCGAAATCGTGGCGACCGCAGACCGCGGTGGCACACTGCGGCGTCGTCACCTTCCTTCGCCACGATGGCCTCCAAGCGAACGTCGATCGCGATCATTGCCCTCTGCCAGGTGGGGGCGATGGCGCTCTGGTTCTCGGCATCGGCGGTCGTTCCGGCTTTGGTGGCGCAATACGGACTGTCGAAGTTCGCGCAAGCCGCGCTGACGAGTGCAGTGCAGGTCGGATTCGTGGTCGGCTGCGTCGCCAGTGCCGTGCTGGGTCTGGCCGACCGCATCGATCCGCGACGTTTCATGGCTGCGTCGGCATTCGTCGGAGCGCTCGCCAACGCGCTGCTGCTGGCGATCGACCCGACCACCTGGGCCGCGCCGGCGCTGCGCTTCGTCACCGGCATGGCGATGGCGGGTGTGTATCCGGTCGGCATGAAGCTGGCGTCGACCTGGGCGCGCGGCGACATGGGTTTGATGGTCGGCATCCTGGTCGGTGCGCTGACGCTCGGGTCGGCTTCGCCGCACCTTTTCAACGCGCTGGGTGACGCTATCGGCGGCCTCGACTGGAGGATTCCGGTGGCGGTCGCCTCTGCCAGCGCGCTGGTCGCATCTGCCTTGATCGGCTTCGCCGGCATCGGGCCGGCGCGCGCTCCGGCTCCGCGCTTCGATCCGCACGCGATTTTTTCGGCGTGGAAGGACGTACCGCTGCGCCTAGCGAACCTCGGGTATCTCGGCCACATGTGGGAGCTCTACGCGATGTGGGCGTGGATTGTGGTGTTCCTGCATGCGAGCTTTGCGACCTCGCTCTCGGCAGACGTTGCGCCCGTCGCGGCGAAGCTCGTCGCATTCGCGACGGTGGGTGCGGGGGCGATCGGCTGCGTCGCGGCCGGTTACCTGGCCGACCGCATCGGCCGCACCGCGATCACGATCGCCGCAATGGCCGTATCCGGAACCTGCGCCGCGCTGATCGGCCTGCTGTTCGGCCAAGCGCCTGCACTGCTGATCGCGGTCTGCATCGTGTGGGGCATCGCGATCATCGCGGACTCGGCGCAATTCTCTGCGTCGATCGCCGAACTGGCGGATCCGACGCGCGTCGGCACCATGCTGACGTTTCAGACGGCGCTCGGATTCACGCTGACACTGACGACGATTCATCTGGTGCCGTACTGGGTCGAGGCGCTCGGCTGGCGCTACGCGTTCGCACCGCTGGCGATCGGGCCGGCGATCGGCGTGTGGGCGATGTTCCGTCTGCGTCGTCACCCGCGTTCGCTGGCGCTGGCCGGCGGACGGCGCTGACCGACCGAGCGCCAGATGGCTATCCCTTCTGTTGCTACCGGCGCAGGTCGCCCCGTTACTGCGAGTCGCGGTCAGTTACGGCGAAAGCTCGCATAAATTGCTGAACGACGGACAGTGTTGGTCCGCGGTGCCGGCTTGCCAGCATTTTCACGTGGTTTTCTGCCCAGAAGACTGTGCGGGGCAGCCAGGCTGATTTCCGCGGCCGCCGAAGCCTCTCAGCACTGATTGCCGTTGACATCCATTCCGCCACTCGCGCCGCCCGAGCAGAATGCTTCCGATCCGGCCGCGGTCTTTGCGGTCTTCGCAGACACGCTCGGCGGTGCCGCAGCTTGAAGCTTCCTGCTTGCCGGCACTGCCATGGCAGTCGACGCCGAATCTTGACTCGATGTCTTCGCCAAACGAATCGCAGGGTGCGCTGCCGAGGCCGAGGTCCGAACGCTGCCCATTTTGATGATTGGTGTCAGCCGGGCGATCGCTGAACCGACTGCGGAAGCCTCGACCTCATTAAGCGTGCTGCACTGGTTGCCAGTGGCGTCCATCCCGCCATCGTTGCCGCCCGAACACCCTTGGGCGTGCACAGGTCCGGCCAGAACTGCGGCCAGTGACAATGAGAACATCTGAACTTTGTTCATTTGAATCTCCCAGATCCAGTTGGATCGAACGGCCAAACTCAGGCTTCGGGCGCGAATTCGCGGCCTCTACCGGATAAATCGAAAACGGACCGAAAAAGCCGACACGGGCTGCGCAGGGATGACCTGTATCAGTGTCAATTTCATTAGCGGTGGTCGCCGGTGTCCCATTGCTCAGGGATGAACCGTACGCAGGGGTGCGTTCCGCGAGCGTTCCACGCCTTCCGCCCGTCGGCGGTCACGAAGTCGTCCCGATTAGGCTGTTACGGCGCTCAGAAGCGAGCCGTGCTTGGCACAACTAGAAATTGGCCATATGGACGGCCGGGGACGGCCAAAAGCGGTTTTGCAGTTGCTTCTCGATCCGGCCGGTAGCGGACAGAATCGCGCTTTCGTTGGTGCACTCTGATGTATGCAGGCTAATTACTGAGAGGCGAGTATCGAACTATGGCCATTCCACACGCGCAGTCGGGTCAGGTGATAGATGTGCGGCCGCTAGGTCCTTCGTTAGCAGGCGAGCGGACCGTAGCGCTGTTCAAGACCGACGATCTCGAAGTCATGCGGCTTGTCCTCGCCGCTGGAAAGTCGTTACCACCACACAAAGTGGCTGGCGAGATAACGATCCAGTGCATAGAGGGAAGAATCGATGTCACCTTGAACGGCGAAAGCAGGATCCTGGAGGCCGGTCAATTGATCTACTTGGCGCGTGACGTGGTCCACGGTGTTGTCGCCATTGAAGACGCATCGGTCCTGGTGACGATCGCCTTGCTTAGATAGGGCGAGTACGTTTGCCTATGCTCGTCGCTACCCGAACCGATCAACCAGGCCGCTAGCTGCCATTTGCAGGACAGGTTCAGTTCGCCCGGAAGCGGTCATCTGCTATGACCACCCTAGCCGAACATTCGACCTCGCGTTTAATAGCTGCCCTGACACCCCGCCGAGAGGCCGGGCAGTACCCCATGCAGATCGACGAACTATCGGGCCCGCCGCAGCGGGAGAGGGCGCCGGTACGAACGCTGGCGCTAAGTCATTCGTGGCACTCGGAGACGCCTTGCCCTTGAATACGAACCGCCGGCGCGCATCGTGGTAGGACGGGTCGCGGCCGAAGAAGTTGGCCCACATTCTCTTCAGTTCCTCGGCGCGATAGCCGGAAAGCGGCTTGAAACGTTCGTCGGCGATGCGTCGCCCGTGCTTATCGCGCAGTTGGCGCCAGAAACACGGATGGCGTGCCAGGTCGCTCGCCCGGAGTGTCAACTCGCGCTCGAAGTCCTCGACGCTCTCGCCGAAAGCATCGTCGAGGAGTCCGATCGCCTTGGCGTAGCGGGTGCCGATGGGCTGCAGACTCTCCATGAGCAGTAGGGCGAGGTCATTGCCCACCCGCCGCGGCAAGGAGTAGGTCCAATACTCCGAGCCGTAGAGCCCTCCCATGCCCTTGTAGTGCGGATTAAGCACCACGCCGCGACGCGCGTACACGTAGTCGGCTGCGAGCGCGAGCATCGCACCACCCGCGCCCGCATTGCCGCGCAGCGCAGCCACGACAAGGTGCGAGTTCGTGTGCAGGATCTCCCGCACGAGGTCGTTGATCGCGATGATGTTGTGCCATGACTCGCGGGCTGGACTGGCGGCTGCCTCGATCGCGTTGAGGTCGATTCCATTCGAAAAAAAATCCTCTCCGCCCAGCAGCGCGATCACTCGGGTCGGGCGTTCGCGTGCAAACACAAAGGCGTCGCGCAGTCGAGCGCACTGTTCGGTGCTCATCGCACCGTTGTAAAAATCGAAATGCAGATAACCGACCTGATCGCGCTCCGCGTAGCGAATCTCGCGGTAAGTCTTGTGGTCGATCGTTGCCGCGATCGGGATCGTGGACGTCTGAATGCCTTGCACTCGGCGGCCCAGCACCTGAACCGCGGGCAGCTTGATGCCGGCAACCCCATCCTTGTCCTTCGACTTCAGATGGGTGATCCAGACGGCGCCGTCAATTGTGCCGCGACAAATCGCGCCGTGCCTTTGGGCCAGGATTTCGCCCGGCGCGCCGTGCCAACGCTCCTCCTCGTGGGCGCCGTAGAGGAAATACGGCTGACCCATCGAGGCATCGAGCACGCCCGGTGCACTGTCGGCAGCGCGGATCTTCCGTACGATCATCGCGGTCGTATCGCGGGTCCAATCGACTTCACGGTCGCTCTGACGCATCGGCGGCCGCAGTTGGCCGCGCACATCCGGCCGGGCGTAGTCGAGAGGCTCCGGCTGAAATTGTCTCGACTCGAAGCGCGCCACGGCCTCGAGCACTGCACGCACTGCGGCCTCGGTGACCTCGTGCCGGTACAGACTGCTTTTCGTGCGTGGCGGATCCTCGAGGGCAAAGGTGCGCGACGCCCAGATCGGCCCCGCGTCCATCTCGGCCGCGGCCTGCACGATGGTTACACCCCAACCCGCCTCACCCGTCGCGATCGCCCAATCGAGCGATGAAGGTCCGCGATCACCCTTGACGCCCGGATGGACGATCAGGCAAGTGTGGCGGGCCCAAATGATCTTCGGGATCGCGACCTTGAGCATGGGCGCGATGATGAGTTCAGGTGCGTGTTCTTCAACGGCGCTCAGCATGGCTTCGTCACTTGTGGCCAAGGCGACCGAAACGGCATGACCTTGCTCTTTGAGCTCAATCAGAAGCCGCTGGCTGAGGCTGTTGTGCGCCGACGTGATGAACAGGATCTTCATCGAACCGGCGCCTGCGTTGCGTTGAAAACTTGCAGCTTCATGTGTCTACTCCCGAACTGCCTTGGCGACGGCAGATGAGAGGAGGCTAGGTGCGCATTGCGTGAAGCGAATCCGCACTCGCACCTGGATTTGTGGTGGCGCTACTTAGTTTTCGGCTGTTTGTCGAATATTCGACAACTTGGGGTACTCGCCGATGTCGGCGGCTGGCGGCAATCTTCATTGCGGCCAACACC
>CAVZJO010000005.1:0-90905 GCA_963775635.1 uncultured beta proteobacterium
GCGCGGACCGCCGTCGAGCCCAATGACTTGCATCGGTGCCGTCCGATTGCACCACACCCTCACTGAGCGACCAGCATTGCAGAAATGCCGGCTCACGTCATCAGGAAGATTCGACAGAACCGGCAGCGACGGCGAGGATGCCGGGACGAGCCGTATCAGCGGTGGAGCACCGCGCCTGCCGCAACCTCGTCGAGTACACGACGGGCGCGTCTGAGATCGGCAGTCCCGGTGCCTTCGGAAACGGCTTGCACGGCCGGAGCGAGAATGCGATAGGCGTCGTCTTTGCGGCCCGTGCGTAACCAAAGGAGCGCCAGGCTAGTGGCAGCCCGTAAGGCGAGCGAGCGCAACTTCCGGGACTGTGCCACCTCGAGCGATTCCAGCAGCCACCTTTCCGCTTCAGCAACGCGGTCGTCGGACGAGTCCTGGTCCGACAGCAGTTGTCCGTACAAACGGCGGATTTCGGCTTCGTAGTAGCGCTCGCCATGCGTCTCGATCAGCTCGAGTGCACGATCGAGCACGCCAAAGGCTTCCGCCGGCCGCCCGGCCAGTGCCAGGCCTTCCGCCTGCATCGCCAGGTAGAACGGCCGGGTCACGACAGCCCCACTCTGGCTCCACATCTGATAGCCGCGCTGCATCTCGTTGACGCCCGTTTCCACGTCGCCCAGCTCGGCAAGGACGCGCCCGTACATGACCCGTGCATGGGCCAGCCAGACGACAAAGCCGGAGTCTTCGCAGATCTGGATCGCGCGCTCGGCCCAAGTCTTCGCTGCGTCGAACTCGCCACGGAAATAGTGGACCGTCGTCCGGAAGCCATACGCCTCGCCCATGCTGAACCTGTGGTTCAACGAGTCCGCCAGCGATACCACATTGCTCGCGCGGTCCAGCGCACGGTCCGGGTAACCCAGCTCCCACAGACCCCAGGCCGAGTAACACAGGCACATCACTCGCGGGTCCTGCAGAGCGCTCGGCCGATGCTCAAGGCCTTCGTACGCCTCCAGGCACGCATCCATATGCTCGACTGCTGCGGCGACTTCGCCCTGGTGGAAGAGGATGTTCGCCACCGCCCAGCGCGCCTGCAAGCGCGACATCGGATCAACAGATCGCGCCACCAAGGCAGTTGCCGCGCGCGCAAGAGTTTCGGCCTCAGCGAAATCGCCGCGCATGAAGTGGAACCCCTCGAGTCCAAGCTGCACCTTGCTCAGCGAGACATCATCCCCGAGCTGCCGGGCAATCGTCAGGGCTCGCCGATAGACACCTTCGACCTGGTCCGAACCGTAGCCCTCGGTTGCGACGAGACGAGCTGCCAGCAGCAGCAGGAGTCGCAACTGGATGCGGTCGCGCTCGTCGCTCGCCGGCACGCTGGGGACGAGTGCGAGCGCGCTTTTGACATGGCTGATCGCTTCGTCGTTCGCCCAACGCGACGCCGCACGCCGGGCCGCCAGCTCCCAGTACTGCAGCGCCTTGGTTTCGAGCTTAGCTTTAGCGAAGTGGTAGGCGAGCAACTCGGGCTGGCTCTCGGCAAGCCCGGGGAACTCCTGCGCGATCACTTCAGCGATTGCGCTATGTAGGAGCGCGCGGTCACGCTCCCAGAGGCTCTGGTACGCCGCTTCGCGCACGAGGGCGTGCTTGAAGTAATAGAGGCGATCCGGCCCGCTGCCCTTCTCGATCACCATGCCCGAGGCAACGAGGGACTCGATGCGATCGCGCAGATCATCGACGCGGATCGGCGTCCGCCGATGCAACAACACCGCCTCGAGCAGCGCCAGCGGAAACTCGCGGCCGATGGTCGCTCCGATCTGCGCAATCTGCCTGGCAGGGCCGAGGCGATCCAGCCGCGCCGTGAGCAGGTCCTGCAGCGTGGCAGGAATCGTGAGCCTGGCAGGCGCCTCTACGGTGGCCGCACACGGCCCTTCGTCGATCACCATGCGCGTGGATTCTTCGATGAAGAGCGGAACCCCGTCGCCACGCGCTGCCAGCGCTCGCACCGTTTCGTTCGGCAAGCTCACATCGCGGCTGGCCGCCTTGACCATCAGGCGTGCCTGCTCCGGTCCGAGCCCGCGCAGTTCGACGCGCGTTGCGGACGACGGCAATTCCAGTCCGCCCACGGAATCCGACCGCATGGTCAGCAGGACAAGCAAGGGAATCGACGCCGCATGAGCTACCAGTCGACCGATCAGCTCGCGCGACGATGGATCGATCCAGTTCACGTCTTCGACGATCACGCAGGTCGGCCTCTGGATTGCGATCTGCGCGATCCAGTCGACCAGCACATCGAGCGTGCGTTCGCGCTGCCTTTCCAAGGAATACGTCAACGCGCCGAGGCGTTCGTTGCCCGGCAACGAGAGGAGGCGGGCGATCAGCATCATTGCGTCGGCACCGCAATCGACCCTCGCGAGGCCGCGCTTGAGCTTCGCCAGCTTTTTTTCCGGCGTATCGCGCTCCTGCAGATCCAGCGCCCGCCGCAGGTAGTCGATGACCGGCTGGAACGTGCTGGTTGAGTGCTCCGGAGCGCAACGGAATTCCATCACGTTGCGTCCTTCACTTTCGATTTGGTGCCGGAACTCGCGGACCAGCCGCGACTTGCCGATGCCGGCGTCGCCCATGACCAGCGCCACCCGCAGGCGGCCGGCCGACGACTCGCTCCACTGTCCGCGCAGCAAGAGCAGTTCTTGTTCGCGCCCAACGAAGGGCGTCAGGCCCGGCCCATGGTCCGTGGGCTCCGCGTCCTGAGGGCGCTTGCCGACAACGCGATACATCCCCCCTGGATGCTCGATGCCTTTGAGCTCGGGCGCCGCATCGACCAGTTCAAAGCTGAAGCGGCCCTGCGCGAGCTGTCGGGTTGCCTCCGCGACGATGATGCTCGCCGGCTGCGCCCGCGCCTGCAGGCGTGCGGCGTGGTGGATCGTCACGCCAATAGGTTGGTTGCCGTGGACCGCAACCTTGCCGGTGCTGATGCCGATGCGCAGCGCGATGCGAAGGAGCGACGCAGCATCGACCATCTCGAGGGCGGCCTGCACGCATCGCGTCGCCGAGTCCTCGGCAGCCACTGGAAAGCCGAAGTAGCACATGACGCCGTCGTCGCCGTGTGCGTCGTCGGCAACGCCGCCATGCGCCGATGCGATCGCGGCGCAACGCTGGTGGCACGATGCCAGCAGTTCACTGTAGGACTCCGCGCCGAGGGATGCGAGCAGACGCGTTGAGTCCGCGATGTCGTATGAAAGTGCTGAGACCTGTCGATAACTGTCATCGCCTCGCGTACGGCGCAGCACTCTCAGCCCATCGCCGTATAGCAGCGGAATTGCGTGCCACCGTTGCGCGTCGGTCGCCTGCCGCACGGCTTCGGCCAGAGGCAGACCATCTGCCACGCCCTGCAAGAGCGCCGCTTCGAGACCAAGATCTTCACAGTCCGCTGGATGAAACGTGACAACGCTGGTGCCACCGTCGGCGACCCTTGCCAAAACATCGGCCAGAAGGCGCAGCGGCGAGCGCGCACCGGCCGTGTTGAGAACGATGAGCGGAGGGAGTCGGACCTGGCCCACCAGTTCATCGCTCTCCTCGCCGGACCAGCGCACGACGTCGCAATAGCCGATGCGATGCTGGAACAGGTCGATAACGGACTCATCTCGCGACACAGCATCCAGATCGATGCCGACGGCCGCCGAGTACGCAGTCTTGACGGCCAACAGGTTGCCCAGCCGATCCTCGGCTTTGCCGTCGGCGACAACCAGCACGCGCAGTGATCCATCGCTGCGCGGCTCGGGGCTGGGCGGCTCCAGCACCTCGTGATCCGCGACGATTCGTCGGGCGATGGCGAACTTCTCGCCCAGACAGACCCGGCCGTCGAACGCGCGTTCCCACGGGATGCCCGCCACTTCGTCGCCCAGCATCAGTCTCAAGTGCCGAGGCGGCGAGACAGAGAGGAAGTCGCGGATTGGCGTCGGAAACAGCGGCCACAAGCAAGTTCCCCAGTCGCGCGCCCCCTTCCAGGCAAAGTTCGGATGGCCGCCGTCTTGGGAAGCGGCAACGAGGCCTTGGCATTGCGACCCGGAGAACGGCGTCGATCCCCCGCGCGCGACCGCATAGCCGTCGGTCAACGTCATCGACAACTGACCATCGCCGCGCAGGACGACCAGGGCAACCGGACGAGTATCTGCCTGACCCATACGTTTGAGACCTGGCCTATCGAAGCACGACGCGGCGCGGAAAGTGCGACCACCCGGATCAGCCGCGACTGTACTCCGGCGACCGGCGGGGCAAAACACCGACTGGCAATCAACGCCGTGGCGTCGGCATGGACTGCGCTGTTGCGGTGGCCGTGTGCGGCCTATGCCGCATTGGGCGTGTCGAATATCCACATCCCCCTGCCGCTGTGACACCGCAGAATCGTGCGATAGATTTCACGGAGGAGCGGCGGTGTCGCTGTCAGTGCTGCCAGATGTGAACTACGGGCATCAAAACCGTGCGCAGCCGCTGGCGCTGCGCGCGCTGCCGGCCACGGATTCGACGTTCACGGACGAGCCACCTAGCTTCGATGAGCCAGTGCGAGTCGTGCGCACCGTGCTGGTGGTCGACGTCGTCGAGTCGGTGCGTCTGATGCAAGAAGACGAGGCGGGAACCGTTCGGCGTTGGCGTGCGTTCGTCGATTACGTCGTCAACCGGTTGCTGCCGGGCGAGGACGGTCGTCTGGTGAAGAGTCTGGGCGACGGCCTGATGCTCGAGTGTGCCCGTGTGGGCACCGCAGTAAGCTTGGCGCTTGCAATGCAAGAAGCGATTGGGGATACCAACGCCGCACTGCCAGCCAGCAGCCGCCTGCACTTGCGCATCGGCATTCACGTCAGCCCGCTGATCGCGGACGCGCTTGACGTCTATGGCCACGGCGTCAACCTCGCGGCACGGTTGACCACGCTCGCCGGGCCGGACGAGATCGTCGTCTCGGCCGACGTGCGCGACCAGCTGACGCCTGCACTTGACGCCGAAGTCGAGGACCTGGGCGAGTGCTACATGAAGCACGTGCATCATCCGGTTCGCGCATTTCGCCTGGGCGCGCCCGGCACGCAGCCGGTGATCGAGCGCGGCAGCAACCTCGCAGAGGACTTGCGGGCGACTATCGCAGTTATCCCATTCCGGCCACGGGCACTTGCAACCAACGACGACGTGCTCGGCCAGTTGCTGGCCGACGAAGTCATTTCGGCGCTTTCACGATCTTCCGAGGTGAACGTCGTCTCGAGGCTGTCTACCTCGGCCTTCCAGGGCCGGGAGCTGAAGCTCGACGACATCAGTGCACACCTGCGCGCCGACTACGTCGTTTCCGGCTCCTACCACGTCGACGGTGACCGCTTGCTGCTGAAGGCCGAACTGGCGGAGACGCGCACGATGCAGGTCGTCTGGAGTCAGGCGCTGCGAGGTAGCGTCAGCGGCATTGTGGCTGGCGACGACCCACTCGCCAACCACGTCGTTTCGCAAGCCTGCTCGGCAATGATGGTGCGTGAACTGCAACAGTCGCAGGGCAAGGCGCCGCAAAGCCTGCAAAGCCGCACCCTGCTGTTGAGCAGCATCACGCTGATGCATCGCATTTCGCCCCTTGCCTTCGAACGAGCGCAACAGATGCTGCAGGCGCTGATCGATCGGACCCCTCGGCTGGCTGCGCCCTACGCCTGGCTCGCCAAGTGGCATGTGCTGCGTGTCACGCAGGGCTGGTCGGCCGATGCTCTGCGCGACGGCAAGACGGCGCTCGACAACACCAAGCGTGCGCTCGACCGTGATGCCACGTCATCTTTGGCGATGACCGTCGAGGGCCAGGTGAACACCTATGTGCTGAAGCGGCTCGATATCGCTGAGCAGATGTACGCGCAGGCACTGCAGTCCAACCCCAACGACTCGCTCGCCTGGCTGCTGAAAGGAACGCTGCATGCGTTCCGCGATGAAGGCAAGGAGGCAGTGCGTCACACGCGACACGCGCTCAAGTTGTCGCCGCTGGATCCCCTGAAGTACTACTTCGATTCACTCGCAGCAACTGCCGAGCTGTCCGCCGGCAACGATGCACGGGCATTGCAGCTCGCTACCCGCTCGTTGCGCCTGAACCGGACCCATGCTTCGACGCTGCGCGTCTTGATCACGAGCCTGTGTCACCTGGGTCGATTGGAAGACGCGCGGCGACACGTTGACCAGTTACTGATCCTCGAGCCGAATTTCAGCGTCGGCCGATACATGGAGCGCTCACCGGGTGCACCCTACAGACTGGGCCACGCCGTCGCGTCGGCCCTTGCGGACGCGGGCGTACCGATGCAAGCTTGACGGCAACGGAGGTTCCGAGCGGAGAGGACATCGATGAGCTGGCTGGAGGGAGCGGAGGGAGCGGAAGGCGCCGAGGGAGCCGAAGGCGCGGAAGGCGCCGAGGGAGCCGAAGGGGCAGAAGGCGCAGAAGGTGCAGGCCGGTTTCGACGGTTTCCGTCGGGCGCCCTGATCACCCACCGCGACGGCATTGTCGGGACGTGGGCCACCGGCGCAGGCGGCGTTGCGTGGACACTGCCTGCGCGCGTCGACTCAGGTATCGCGGGAATTAACAACCTAAGGCTTTGGGATGCGCGCATACGCCGCTTCGTTTTCGAATCGGAGTTGCTTTCGAGGCTGTGCTTTGGAGTGGACGCGCCGCCGGCCGGCGGCGGACTGCAGTTGGCGACGCTCTGGGCGCTGGAGGTGACGACCGATCCGACCGGTTCGACGCCGCCGATGTGGAATACGCCGAATGCAATTAACGCCGCGGCGAATTCTTCAATCGCTGCTGGCAGCTGGACCCCGCTGGTGCGTATGCAACCACCTGGCTCGGCAGTCCTGCAGGACCAACTCGATCTGGTCGCCGGCTACGCCGACCTGCGGGCCGACCGCGCCCGCGAGATCGTCGCGCAGATGACCCCGCAATATGCATTCTGGGGTTCGGTCGTTCCGCTCTATCCGGCGCGCCACAGGCGGACTCTGGAAGTCGTGAACTTGGTCCTGCGGCTTGCGAAATACGCCGAGATGAACTTCAAGAATGCGTTCGGGGTACTGCGCGCGAACGAGCTCTCACCGCAGATTCAGCCGATGATCCAGACGCCGATCCATGGGTCGTTTCCGAGCGGCCACTGCACCGAGTGCTTCGCTGTGGCGCGGGTGCTGTACGAACTGGTGTCGGAAACGTCGGCCGCGGGGGCGGCGGCGAAGCGGCAGCTCCGCGAGCAGTTGCTGCGCCAAGCGGCACGCATTGCCATCAACCGAACCGTCGCCGGCGTGCATTACCCCGTCGATAGCCTCGCCGGACAACTGCTAGGTCTCGGTGTGGCCGACTACATCCTTGCTCGCTTCGGAGCAGCAGGAAGTGCAACGGCGAATGTCGACGCCTGGCAGCTCGACGCGTCCTCACAGGCTCAGGTGCCGGCGGGCACAGACTTCACCGGTAATGAGCTCTACGACTCCGCAATAGGGCAGCGCCAGCCACCGACGACCTACGCCCAACAGGTCAATCTCGGTGCGGGCAATGTCACCTCGACTGTCGCCCGTTCGCCGAACCTGAATTGGCTCTGGGCCGAAGCGCGCGCGGAGTGGCAGTGAAATGCACGACCTGCCACCTGACTCTGACTCAGGCAAGAAGCAGCCACAGCGCCCGGCCCAACCGTATCTCGATTGGGCCTTGGCGACCGGCTTCAGTTACTTGCGCGAAGGCAAGTGGATTCCTCTGCTGATCGAGTTTGATGCAAAAGAGGCGAGAAGGCCGCCAGGCAATGAGCGGCTGAGTGGGTTGGAAGCCTTCGCAACACGACGCTGGTTGAACAACGATCCACGCACGCTCGACGACGAGTTCGTCATCCCGGATCTGTTCGTCAAGCCACCCGAGCTGCTGCGCCGGTCCTCTGACTTCAATTTCTGCGTCGGGCTGATAAAGCGAGACGTAGAGGTCGTGCGTAGGCTGACGCAGTTGGACCGCTGGAACCGCACCATCCTTCGCGTCGAATTGGGGCCGCCGATCAACTTCCCGAACAAGACGGCTCCGGCGCTGAAGGGACCTGCGTCCGGTCCAACCCCGCCGTCACCGAGATCGCGCGCGGCGCCTTTCGGCCGGCGCGGCATTGGCAGCCGGAAAATCGCGGCGCTCCAGCGAGGATTTGCCCATATCCGCGCGTGGTTCGCTGCCTCAAGATCAACTGGAGCGGCGACCGCAGGCACGCCACCGCCCCCCTCGCCACCCTCTTCGGCGAACCCGCCGGGAACACCCGGATCGCCGAGTCCTGGATCGCCACCCACAGCCTCGCCGCCCGGCCAGTCGCCGGGTTCGAGGGCAGGCGGTGGTTCGGCACACCAGGTCGACCGTGTTGTCATAGCCGTCATCGATCAAGGCATCGCATTCGCCAACTCGCGCTTCTTCACCGGCGGAGTACCCCGCATCGAGTACCTGTGGCAACAGAATGTGCTCGGTACGACGATTCCCGCCCCCGGCCTGACGATGCCGTTCACGCCGGGCTTCGAGCTCGACAAGGGTGCAATCACGAATGCTGTCGCCGCCGCCCGAGTGGTCGGCGCCGACGACGAATGGGTGTATCGCAATTTTGGTGGCCTGAACTTTGGTGTCGAAGGTTACAAGCCGCTTGCGCGTCGGCGGACGCACGGAACGCATGTACTTGACCTGGCGGCTTCAGTCGCAGCTCCGGCGAAACATCCGATCATCGCTGTCGACATGCCCGAGGACGCAGTCGGTGACCCGGCCGGATCGACTCTCTCGGTGCAGGCGGCATGGGGGCTCATTTACATACTCGATCGCGCCGAGAAAATGCGAAAGCCGAACGAGGAACTGCCAGTCGTCGCGAATATCAGCTACGGTCCCCACGAAGGACCGCACGATGGCACCAGTCAGTTCGAAGTGTTCATGGACGCGATACACGCCCTAGCAAAGACGACTTCGACACCGATCGAGATCGTGCTCGCAGCCGGCAACTTTCGCCAGACACGCACGCACGCAGCGTTCGATCTGTCGAACGGAATAGCACAGACACTTCAATGGCGGCTTCAGCCCGGTAGCCTAACAGCCAGCCTGATGGAAATCTGGTTGCCGCCCGGGTTGGGGCACAGCGTCACCGTGACGCTGACACCGCCCAACCCTTCAGCAACGCTGACTCCGATCACGGTGTCAAGCGTTCAGATTAGCGACGAGGTTCCCGCCAGCGCCACAACCAATGTGCTTTACCAGGCGAAGTACGTACCGTTGGCGGCACCTGTCAAAGCGGACTCTATCGTGCTCAGTATCGCGCGCACGGCACCCGACCCGGCTGGAAGCTGGGGGCAGGCGGTCGTCCCATCCGGAATCTGGACGGTGACGGTTCAGGCGGCTGCCACCACACACGGCATCCATGCGTGGATCCGGCGATCCGATACATTGTCGGGTCGACGCGCGAAGGGCCGACAGTCCTACTTCGACGATCCGAGCTACCAGCGATTCTGGCCAAACAGCCGACCCCGCGACTTCGACCCGGTGGGTTCGACTAGCTACGTGCGACGCATGCAGACACTAAGCGGGATCGCAACCGGCGACGCGCCGCGCATCATCAGCGGTTACTGCAATTCGGATTTCTTTCCGGCCCGTTACTCGTCCCATGGAACTCGCGTCCGGGCGGGAGTGCCCACCGGACCCGATTGGCTCGAATGCTCTGATGATTCCGATGTGCTGCGCGGCGTGCATGCTGCGGGGACTCAATCCGGGTCGATCACAGCAATGAACGGCAGCAGTGTCTCGGCTCCGCAGGCCACGCGTTGGATCGCCGGAGCATGGTTGGCCGGCGGGGCGCGACCTGGTCTTCGGTCAGGTCTGTTGCCGATTGTCGTACCTCCCCACAGGCCGAAACCTCAGATACCTCCGGCCGAGTTCCCATTCGCGGTCACCAACGGCCGGGCCTCCTTTACACCAAGGTGGCCGCCGCGCCGCTGAAGGCTACGCGCCAACGCTCGTCCAATGTCCTTTTCCAGATCCTCTGGCTTCGTCGTCGGCGCATAGCGCTCGACGACGCTGCCGTCTTTGCCGATCAGGAACTTGGTGAAGTTCCACTTGATGGCTTCGCTGCCGAGCAGCCCTTGCTTGGTCGCTCGTCAGGTACTTGAACAGCGGGTGCGCGGCGTCGCCGTTGACGTCGATCTTCGAGAACATCGGGAACGTGACGCCGTAGTTCATTTCGCAGAACTCGGCGATCTCGGAGTCGGGCCCGGGCTCCTGCTGGCCGAACTGGTTGCTCGGGAAGCCGAGCACCGCGAAGCCCTTGTCCTTGTACTTCTTGTAGAGCGCCTCGAGCCCCTTGTACTGCGGCGTGAAGCCGCACTGGCTGGCGGTGTTGACCACCAGCAGGACCTTGCCCTTGTAGTCGCCAGCTTGCGCGCCTTGCCGTCGATGGTCTTGGCGCTGAAGTCGTAGACCGTCGCCATGGCCTGCTCCACAGAGAACGGACACAGTCGTAGTGCTAGCGAGGCTGCGGCTCCGCACGCGGATAGACAGACGGGGCGCCATGCGCCCCGTGCTGTCCGTGTCGGAGCCGTTCTAGCCGGCCAGGCCGAGGTGTTCGATTCCCTTGTGGATGCCTGCGACGCCGCCCGACAGCTTGCTGTTCAGCTTGATCTGCAGGCGCAGGTCGTTGACCGAATCGGCGTTGCGCAGCGCGTCCTCGTAGGAGATCTGCTCGCGCTCGTGCAGGTCGAACAGCGACTGGTCGAAGGTCTGCATGCCCTGCTCGCGCGAACGCTTCATCACTTCCTTGATCTCGTGCACCTCGCCCTTGAAGACGAGGTCGGAGATCAGCGGACTGTTGATCATGATCTCGACCGCCGGGATGCGGCCCTTGCGGTCCTTGAACGGGATCAGCCGTTGCGACACCATCGCGCGCAGGTTGAGCGAAAGGTCCATCAGCAACTGCGCGCGCTTCTCCTCAGGGAAGAAGTTGATGATGCGGTCGAGCGCCTGGTTGGTCGAATTCGCGTGCAGCGTGCACATCACCAGGTGGCCGGTTTCGGCGAAGGCGATCGCATGTTCCATCGTCTCGCGTTCGCGCACCTCGCCGATCAAGATCACGTCGGGCGCCTGGCGCAGCGTGTTTTTCAGCGCGACCTGCCAAGTCTCGCAGTCCACGCCGACTTCGCGCTGCGTGATGATGCAGTTCTTGTGCGGATGGACGTACTCGATCGGGTCCTCGATCGTGATGATGTGGCCGTTGCTGAATTCTCGTTGCGGTAGCCGACCATCGCCGCCAGCGAGGTCGACTTGCCCGAGCCGGTCGCGCCCACCACGATGATGATGCCGCGCTTGGCCATCGCCAGTTCGTTGATCAGATTCGGCAGGTTCAGTTCGTCGGTGGTCGGGATCGTGATCGGCGATCGTGCGGAACACGATGCCGACTTTGCCCTGCTGTACGAACGCCGATACGCGAAAGCGGCCGATGCCGGTCGGGTTGATCGCGAAATTGCACTCTTTGGTCTTCTCGAACTCGGACGCCTGCCGGTCGTTCATGATCGCGCGCACCAGCTCGCTGGTGTGCTGCGAGGTCAGCGGCTGATTCGAGACCGGCAGCACGCGGCCGTCGATCTTGAAGGCCGGCGGAAATTCCGCCGTCAGGAACAGGTCCGAGCCCTTCTTGCTGTGCAGCAGCCGCAGCAGGTCGTGGACGAATCGTGTGGCCTGGTCGCGTTCCATCGTTGCGCCTTCGTCTGGGTGGTTCAGCCGCCGAAGGTCTCGGGGGTCTTCGCGTACTGCCGCGCTTCCGCTTGGGATACGACATTGCGGCGAACCAGTTCGAGCAGCGTCTGGTCCAGTGTGATCATGCCGTGCTGCTGACCGGTCTGGATCATCGAGTACATCTGCGCAACCTTGTTCTCGCGGATCAGGTTGCGGATGGCCGGCGTGCCGACCATGATCTCGTGCGCCGCGACGCGGCCGTTGCCGTCCTTGACCTTCAGCAGCGTCTGCGAGATCACCGCGACGACCGATTCCGACAGCATCGCGCGCACCATCTCCTTCTCGGCTGCCGGAAACACGTCGACCACGCGATCGATCGTCTTGGCGGCAGATGAGGTGTGCAGCGTGCCGAACACCAGGTGGCCGGTTTCGGCAGCGGTCAACGCCAGGCGGATCGTTTCCAGGTCGCGCAACTCGCCGACCAGCACCACGTCCGGGTCCTCGCGCAGCGCTGAGCGCAACGCATTGGCGAACGACAGCGTGTGAGGGCCGACCTCGCGCTGGTTAATCACCGACTTGCGACTCTCGTGCACGAACTCGATCGGGTCCTCGATCGTCAGAATGTGTCCGTACAGGTTGTTGTTGACGTGATCGACCATCGCCGCCAGCGTGGTCGACTTGCCCGAGCCGGTCGGGCCGGTCACCAGCACCAGCCCGCGCGGTTTCTGCGAGAAGTCGGCGAACTGTCGCGGGCACTGCAGTTCCTCGAGCGACAGCACGCGCGACGGAATGGTCCGCAGCACCGCCGCCGCGCCGCGGTCCTGGTTGAACGCATTGACGCGGAAGCGCGCAAGACCCGGCAGGTCGAACGAGAAGTCCGTCTCCAGGTTCTCGTCGTACTGCTTGCGCTGCGAGTCGTTCATGATGTCGTAGATCATGCCGTGGACATCTTTGTGCTCGAGCGGTGGCAGGTTGATGCGGCGAACATCGCCGTGCACACGGATCATCGGCGGCAGACCGGCCGACAAGTGCAGGTCCGATGCCTTGTTTTTGACGGAGAATGCGAGCAGTTCTGAGATATCCATGGCGGAACGGCGACTCCTGGGCGTATGGCCGCCCGGCCGAAGAGGTGCCGGGCTGTCGCCAGCCACTAAGGGGGCTAGCCTAGCCCGGCCGGTGCCGACGGAACGGCAGAAAAGCCAGAAAAAATAAGTCTCTAGCGGCTTTGCGATCGATTATGTCCAGTTTGCGAGACACCTTGCAAGCCAATTTGCATACCGTTCACGACCGCATTACCAAGGCGGCGCGAGGGGCGGGACGTCAGGGGGACGCCATTGAGCTGGTCGCCGTTAGCAAGGCATTCCCGGCTGAAACGGTGGTCGCGGCAGCCACATGCGGCCAAAAAGCATTCGGCGAGAACTATGTTCAGGAGGCACTCCCGAAGATCGCTCGGGTTCGGGAACTCGTGCCCGACATGGTGATCAGCTGGCACTACATCGGCCCAATCCAGGCGAACAAGACGCGGCAGATCGCCGAGCACTTCGACTGGGTGCAATCGATCGATCGTTTCAAGGTCGCGGAACGCCTGTCTCAGCAGCGGCCGGCGGCGAGGGGCCCGCTCAACGTTTTGCTTCAGGTCAACATCAGCGGAGAGGCTAGCAAGAGCGGTGTGGCGCCCGGCGAGCTACCCGAGCTGGCGCGCAGCGTGGACGGGCTGCCAATGCTGGCGCTGCGCGGGCTGATGGCGATCCCCGAACCCGAAGCCGAGCCGGGTCGACAGGTGGAACCACTACAACGTATGCGGGCGCTGTTTGAGGCGTTGCGCGAGGAGCATCCGCGTTGCGACACCCTGTCGATGGGGATGTCGGCTGACATCGAAGCCGCGGTAGCGGTCGGCTCGACCATGGTGCGGGTCGGTTCGGCCATCTTCGGTCAGAGGGAAAGGAAGGCGGCGTGAGCGCCGCGCGGCCGCTCCGAAGGCGCTCGGCTGAGGACGCGCTCGTGCCGTCGGGGGCAGCCCGCAGGGCGAAGGGGGGCGGCATGAACCTCGCATTCATCGGCGGCGGCAACATGGCGCACGCCATGCTCGGAGGCATGCACGACGGCGGCATTCCGCTCGCATCGGCGCATGTGCTGGAGCCCGACGTCGCCAAGGGTGCCGAGCTGGCGAGCCGCTTTGGCGTGACAGCGCACGCTGCGGCCGGAGACTGGCTGCGCAGCGCGCAGACGGTCGTGCTCGCGGTGAAGCCACAGCAGGCGCACGAGGCCGTCAGCGGTTCAGTGCGGTACCTGGGCGCGCCGCTGGTGCTGTCGATCGTCGCTGGCGTGCGAGGAGACACGCTGGCGCGCTGGTTTGGCCACCGACGGATCGTGCGTGCGATGCCTAATACACCGGCGTTGATCCGGGCCGGCATTACGGGCGCCGTCGCGCTGGCGGGTGTTTCCGCCGTGCAGCGTGCCGAGGCCGAACTGATCCTGCGCTCGATCGGACAGGTGCTGTGGCTCGACGACGAGGCCATGCTCGATCCGGTCACCGCGGTGTCGGGCAGCGGACCGGCTTATGCGTTCTATTTCATCGAGGCGCTGCAGCAGGCCGCGCTGGACATGGGATTCAGTGCTCCGCAGGCGCGCACGCTCGCGGTCGAGACGTTCGTCGGCGCAGCGCTGCTCGCCCAGCAGTCCGACGAGGCGATCGGGGTGTTGCGCGAGCGAGTGACGTCGAAGGGTGGCACAACCGCCGCCGCACTCGCCGTGCTGGATCAGCAACACGTGCGCGACAGCATCGTGGCAGCGGTGAAGGCGGCGCGCGACCGTGCGACGCAGCTGGGTGACGAGTTCGACGCGGCCGGCGAACGCAACGACGACAATCAGCGCACGCGCCGGTAGCCAAAAGCACGGCCACTGCCGCGGAATTCACATCTGGTAGTCGGCAACGACCCCCAGAAAGATTGCGAGCCCGACCCAGTTGTTATGCCTAAACGCGGCAAAGCAGCCCTCACGAGTACGAGTGCGGATGAGGCCGTGGTGATAAAGGGCGCACAGCACGCCGACCGCCCAGCCGGCGTAAAACGGCCAGCCGGCTTCGATGCCATGACCTACCAGCAACAGCAGCGAGAAGAAACCGCCGTAGCACGCCATGACAGCCGCGACGTCCCAACGTCCGAAGAAAATGGCCGACGACCGGATGCCGAGCTTCACATCGTCATCGCGGTCGACCATCGCGTACTCAGTGTCGTAGGCCACCACCCAGAACATGTTGGCGACAAACAGCATCCATCCGAGCTGCGGTACGTGCCCTAGCACCGCGGCGAATGCCATCGGGATTCCGAACGAGAACGCCACGCCGAGATAAAGCTGGGGAATTGGAAAGAAACGCTTGGCAAGCGGATAGGTGCCGGCGACGGCGGCAGCCACCAGAGCCAGCCGCATCGCGGCTTCATTAAGGAACAACAGCAGCAGCGCCGCGAGCGCGCCTATGGCCGCAGCCACGGTCACCGCCTCGAGCGGACTGACGTCGCCGCGCGCCACGACGCGGTCGGCGGTGCGCGCGACATGGCCGTCGAAGCGGAAGTCCGCCGCATCGTTGATCGCACATCCCGACGAGCGCATCAGGAACGTGCCGAGGGCAAACACGGCCACCAGCAGTGCATCGGGGGCCCCGGACGATGCGATCCAGAGCGCCGTCAGCGTGGGCCAGAGCAGCAGCAACGTGCCGACCGGCTTGTCGAGCCTGACCAGGCTGGCATACAGGGGGAGACGGCTGGTGGAAATCATGCGCGGCGTGCAGGCTTTGCCGTTAAATCGCAGCCGGGCTATCGTAACAGGCGCGAATCGTCACACCTCAAAAAATCCACAGCCCCGGAGGGATCATGTTCCGCAGGAATTGCACCAAGGCGGCGGCTGCCGTCGTGTTCGCGCTTGGCTCGACCGGCGCCCTGGCCCAGACCGATGTCCAGTGGTGGCACTCGATGCCAGGAGCGCTGGGAGACTGGGTCAACGGGCTAGCAAGCGGATTCAACGCCAGCCAGCAGCAATGCAAGGTCACACCGACCTACAAGGGCGCGTACGACGTCTCGATGACCGCGGCGATCGCGGCGTTCCGCGCCGGCAATGCGCCGCACATCCTGCAGGTGTTCGAGGTCGGCACCGCGACGATGATGGGCTCGAAGGGCGCGATCGTCCCGGTCGGCGAAGTCATGAGCAAGGCCGGCTACAAGTTCGATCCCAAGGCCTACGTGGCCGCAGTGGCCGGCTACTACACCGCACCAAACGGCCAGATGATGTCGTACCCGCTCAACAGTTCCACCACCGTCTTCTATTACAACAAGGATGCGTTCAAGAAGGCCGGGCTCGATCCGAACAAACCGCCGAAGACATGGCCCGAAGTCGCGTTGGCGGCGGCCAAGCTCAAGGCTAGCGGCGAGAAATGCCCATTTACGACCAGCTGGCAGAGCTGGACGCAGCTCGAGAGTTTTTCGACCTGGCACAACACGGAGTTCGCCACCAAGAACAACGGGTTCGGAGGGACGTCTGCGCGCCTTGCGTTTGACACGCCGCTGCATGTCCGGCACATCGAGAACCTCGCCAACATGGCCAAACAGGGACTGTTCGTCTACAAAGGCCGGGGCAATGCGGGTGACGCGCCGTTCTATTCCGGCGAATGCGCGATGAGCACGGCGTCCTCCTCCGCCTACGGCAACGTCAAGAAGAACGCCAAGTTCGACTTCGGCATCTCGACGCTGCCGTATTACCCCGACGTCGCAGGCGCGCCGCAGAACACGGTCATCGGCGGCGCCAGCCTGTGGGTGATGTCCGGCAAGAAGCCGAACGAATACAAATGCGTTGCGGACTTCTTCGACTACCTGTCCAAGCCGGAGATCCAGGCCAAGAGCCATCAGGAGACCGGCTACCTGCCGGTCACGATGGCAGCCTATGAACTGACCAAAAAGTCCGGTTTCTACGACAAGAACCCGGGCACCGACGTCTCGGTGCAGCAGATGATCGTCAAGACGACCGATAAGTCGCGCGGCGTCCGGCTCGGCAACTTCGTCCAGATCCGCACGATCAACGACGAAGAAATGGAGAACATCTGGTCGGGCAAGAAGACCGTCCAGCAGGGCCTCGCCGATGCTATTAAGCGCGGCAACGAGCAGCTCGAGCGCTTCGAGAAGACCAGCAAGTAACGCCGCACCGGACGGTCGCCCGCGACCGTCCGCTCCCCTCCCGGCTACGACGCCGCGCACGTGGAAAAGCGCGCCTACTTCCGCAGCCCCTGGCTGCCGTACGCGCTGGTTGCGCCGCAGCTCGCGATCACGATCATTTTTTTCTTCCTGCCGGCAGGCCAGGCGCTGTATCAGAGCTTGCTGCTGCAGGACGCTTTCGGCGCCAACACCGAATTCGTCGGCCTGGAGAACTTCCGCACGCTGTTCAATGACCCCGGCTACCTCGAGTCATTTCGCGTGACGGCGATTTTCTCGGTGCTGGTGGCAGGTCTCGGACTCGTGATCTCGCTGCTGCTTGCTGTGTTCGCCGATCGGCTGCTGCGCGGCGCGACGATCGTCAAGACCCTGCTGATCTGGCCGTACGCGGTTGCGCCCGCGATCGCCGGCGTGCTGTGGCTGTTCATGCTCAATCCGACGCTGGGCGTCGTCGCGCACTGGCTTGCGAGCGCCGGAGTGCACTGGGACTTCCTGCTCAATGGCGATCAGGCGCTGCTGCTGCTGGTGATGGCCGCGGTCTGGAAGCAGATCAGCTACAACTTCGTCTTCTTCGTCGCCGGCCTGCAGGCGATTCCGAAATCTCTGATCGAAGCGGCGGCCATCGACGGAGCCGGGCCGGGACGGCGCTTCTGGACGATCGTGTTCCCGCTGCTGTCGCCCACCACCTTCTTCCTCCTCGTTGTCAACATCGTCTACGCCTTTTTCGAAACCTTTGCGATCGTCGACGCCATCACGCAGGGCGGGCCGGGTCAGGAAACCTCGATCCTCGTCTACAAGGTCTATCACGACGGCTTCAAGGCGCTCGACCTCGGGGGATCGGCGGCGCAGTCGGTGATTCTGATGGCAATCGTCATTACGCTGACGGTGCTGCAGTTCCGCTTCATCGAGCGGCGGGTGAACTACTGATGATGGTCGAGCGCCGCCGCCGGCTGGACGTGCTTTCCTACATCGTCGTGATCATCGGCATCGCGGTCGTCGCGTTTCCGGTCTATCTCGCCCTTGTTGCCTCGACACAGACCGCCGAGGCTGTCGAGGCTGCACCGATGTCGCTCGTTCCGGGCAACCTGCTGGTGGAAAATTACCGCAAGGTTCTGTTCCAGGGCGGCGATATCGGTTCGCGCGCGCCGGTTGGCCGCATGATGTTCGTGAGCCTGGTGATGGCCGTCGGCATCGCGGTAGGCAAGATCATCATCTCGCTGTTGTCGGCCTTCGCAATCGTCTACTTCCGCTTCCCTCTTCGCCACTTCTTCTTCTGGATGATCTTCGTCACGCTGATGCTGCCGGTCGAGGTCCGCATCACGCCGACGTACGCGGTCATGTCCGATCTCGGGCTGCTCAATACATTCCCGGGGCTCATCATGCCGCTGATCGCCTCAGCCACTGCGACCTTCCTGTTCCGGCAGTTCTTCATGACGGTACCTGACGAGTTGGCCGAGGCGGCGCGTATCGACGGCGCCGGCCCGATGCGATTCTTCTTCACGATCCTGGTGCCCTTGTCGGTGACGAATGTGGCGGCGATGTTCGTGATCCAGTTCATCTACGGCTGGAACCAGTACCTGTGGCCACTGCTGATTACCACCAGTGAGGACATGTACCCGATCGTCATCGGCATCAAGCGCATGATCGGCGGCGGCGACGCGGCCAACGAGTGGAACCTCATCATGGCGACCGCGATCCTCGCGATGGTTCCACCGGCCATCGTCGTGCTGCTGATGCAGCGCTGGTTCATCAGGGGGCTGGTGGAGACCGAGAAATAGGAACCTATCTCAGATTCCCGATGGCACGAATCTCGTTCGAGGACGTCCGCAAGAGCTACGGCACCAACGCCGTAGTGCACGGCATTTCGCTGGCCGTGGACGATGGCGAGTTCGTCGTGCTGGTCGGCCCGTCAGGATGCGGCAAGTCGACCCTGCTGCGGATGGTGGCGGGCCTGGAGGAGATCACCAGCGGGACGATCCGGATCGGCGAACGCGTCGTCAACAACCTGGAGCCGAAGGACCGCGACTGCGCGATGGTGTTCCAGAACTACGCGCTCTATCCACACATGAGCGTGTACGACAACATGGCGTACGGACTGAAGATCCGCCGCCTGCCGAGGGCCGAGATCGATCAACGCGTGCAGCAGGCCGCCGCCATTCTCGAACTCGACGGCTTCCTGGCACGCAAGCCGCGGCAGCTGTCGGGGGGGCAACGCCAGCGCGTTGCGATGGGGCGTGCGATCGTGCGCGAGCCCGCTGCGTTCTTGTTCGACGAACCTCTGTCGAATCTCGACGCCAAGCTGCGGGTGCAGACACGGCTGGAGATCCAGAAGCTGCACCGGCGTCTGCGCACGACCAGCCTCTATGTCACGCATGACCAGGTCGAGGCGATGACGCTGGCGCAGCGGATGATCGTGATGAACGCAGGCCGCGCGGAGCAGGTCGGCACGCCCGACGACGTCTATATGCGCCCGGCCACTGCATTCGTCGCCAGCTTCATCGGCTCGCCGCCGATGAACCTGTTGGCGGGCCGGCTTTCGGCCGACGGCCGCGCGTTCGAGGCAAGCAACGGCGTCCGAGTGACTCTGCCGGCCGCGGTGACCGGGCTCGGCGGCCGCGAACTACTGATCGGCGTGCGGCCGGAGCACCTCGTTACCGGTGGTAGCAATCTGACGCTGACCGTGGAAACCGTCGAAGTGCTGGGTGCCGAGCACCTGATCCACGGCGAAGTGGCCGGTCACGATGTCATCGTGCGCACCGGCCCGCTCCACAAGCCGCCACCGGGCACGAACCTCGCACTCGGCTTTACCGCGGACAGCGTGCACTGGTTCGACCCGGCAACCGGCCTGCGGATCGAGGCCCGCGGCTCTTGATGGCTATTCCCTGCGCTTGAACTCACAGTTGACCTTGGTGCATTCCCCGTAAAGCGCCAGGGCGTGTTCCTGCAGCTTGTAGCCGCGCTCGGCCGCGACCCTCTGCTGGCGCGCCTCGATCTCCGAGTCGACGAACTCCTCGACCCGGCCGCAGGTCAGGCAGACCAGGTGATCGTGGTGCGAACCTTCGTTGAGTTCGAACATCGCGCGGCCGCCTTCGAAGTGGTTGCGCGACAGCAGCCCGGCGTGCTCGAACTGGGTCAGCACGCGATAGACGGTGGCGAGCCCGACGTCGATATGCTCGGCGATCAGTGCCTTGTAGACATCCTCGGCGCTCATGTGCCGCAGGCCGCTGATCGCGGCGCTGCGCTGGAAGATCTCAAGGACCTTGAGCCGCGGAACCGTGGCCTTCAGGCCGATGTTCTTGAGATCGCTCGAAGTGGCTGTGGTGCGGGTCGGCATCGATGGCGCCCTACGGCTAAGGCATAGGGCTCATGAGTATCATACGAGCTTTGTTTCTGCGGCCGCGCCGTTCGCGCGGCGCCAGCGCACACTTCCGTCAATGTTTCGACCAGGCTTACTCGTCGTCGCCCTCTGCATGCTGGCCGGCTGCAAGTCCATCTCGGACGCCGGCTCCAGCGTGTTGTCGTGGGGACCGACCTTCCTGGGACCGTATCGGCCAGACGTGCACCAGGGCAACATCATCACCAAGGAAATGGTCGATCAGCTGCGCATCGGCATGACGCGCGATCAGGTTCGTTTCATGCTCGGAACTCCTCTGATGTCGACCGAGTTCCGCAAAGACCGGGTGGATTACATCTATTACCTGAATCCGCTGAAGGGGCAGGTGCAGAACCGGCGCCTGACTCTGTACTTCAAGGACAACCGACTCGACCGCTTCAATTCCGATCCGATGCCGGGTGAGGACGAGGCGGACGCGCTGATCCTTGGGCCGAATGCCAAGCGGATTGCGCGCCGGTCGAACCAGCCGGCGATCCCGATGCCGGACATCTCGACACCGGCTCCCGGCTCCTACTGAGCGCTATCCGCAACCAATGAGGATCGCGATTGCCGGCGCGTCCGGCCGCATGGGTCAAATGCTGATTGAGGCGGCGCTCGCGCAGCCCGACACGACGATCACGGTCGCGCTCGATCGGACCGACAGTCCGGTGCTTGGACGCGACTGCGGCGAGCCGCTCGGGCGCTCGACTGGCGTGCGCGTCGGCGCCAACCTCGATGCGCTGGCGGGCGCCGACCTACTGATCGATTTCACGCGGCCGCAGGCCACGCTCGTCCACCTCGACGCCTGCGTGCGCCACGGCGTAAAGATGGTGATCGGCACCACCGGCTTCGACGACCTGGGCAGGCGTGCCATCGGCACCGCCGCGCAGAAGATCGCCATCGTGTTCTCACCGAACATGAGCGTCGGCGTCAATGCAACCTTCAAGCTGATCGAACTGGCTGCGCGGATGCTCGGTGACGCCTACGACATCGAGATCATCGAGGCACACCATCGCCACAAGGTCGACGCGCCCTCGGGCACCGCGCTGAAGATGGGCGAAGTCGTCGCATCCGCGCTCGGTCATCCTCTCGACGAGCTGGCAGTCTATGCACGCGAGGGTCACACCGGCGAGCGACGCGCGGGCTCGATCGGCTTCTCGACGATCCGCGGCGGCGACATTGTCGGCGACCACACGGTGATGTTCGCCGGCGCGGGCGAGCGCGTCGAGATTACCCATCGCTCGGGCAGCCGCACCTCGTATGCGAATGGCAGCCTGCGCGCCGCGCGCTTCCTGGCCGACAAGCCGGCGGGGTTGTACGACATGTTTGATGTACTCGGATTCCGCTGATGGAGAGCACTCTGGGCCTCGCCCACTTCTGGCAGCAAGCCGACGGCGTGATCCGCCTGACCGCGTACCTGCTGCTCGGCATGTCGATCGTCAGCTGGTTCCTGATCCTGTGGAAACTTTGGGGCTGGTGGCGCGTGCGCAGCGCATCGCGTGAGCTCGACAACTTCTGGAGCGCGCCATCAATTGACGTCGCCATCGCGCAGCTCAAGCCGGCTGACCCGGAGAACGTGTTCGTGCCGCTGGCCGCTGGCGCGTCGAACGCCGCCTCACATCCCGCTGCCGAGAACAGCCTGGCGTCGCGCATCGATCGGTCGGAGCTGATTACCCGCGCGCTGCGCCAGCGCATCAACGATGCCGCCGGCCGCCTCGAGTCCGGACTGACCGTGCTCGCCTCGGTAGGGAGCACCGCGCCGTTCGTCGGACTGTTCGGCACCGTGTGGGCCATTTACCGGGCGCTGCTCAACATCGCCGCTTCCGGCCAGATCGCGATCGACAAAGTGGCCGGGCCGGTCGGCGAAGCGCTGATCATGACGGCCTTCGGCCTGGCAGTCGCGATTCCTGCCGTGCTCGCTTACAACGCGTTCACGCGCGCCAACCGCGTCGTGCTCGGTCAGCTCGACGGCTTCGCGCACGACCTGCACGCGACGCTGACCACCGGCTCGCGGCTCGCAGAGTCCTCCTGATGCCGTTCGGCGGTTTCGAGCGCCATGGAGGTCCCCGACAGCCGATGTCGGAGATCAACGTCACGCCGCTGGTCGACGTGATGCTGGTGTTGCTGGTGATCTTCATCATCACCGCACCGCTGCTTTCCTATGCGATCAAGCTCGAGTTGCCGAACGACGTCGCGCCAGCCGCCGAGCCCGTTGCCGCCACAGTCAAGCTCTCAATCGATGCCGACGGCCAGGTCTACTGGGACAACGCGCCGGTGAGCGACGAGGCTCTGCGCACGCGGCTGACCGATGCCGGCAAACTCGCCCAGCCGCCGGAGCTGCATCTGCGTGCCGACAAGGCGACCCGCTATGAACGCATCGCCTTCGTGCTGTCCAGTGCACAGCAGGCGGGCGTGACCCGGATCGGGTTCGTCACCGAGCCCGCGCCGGAGACGCCGCCCGCCAAGCCGTGAGCCCGCGTTGCGCTCGCAGCGGCGGCGCTGCTCGCGGTCGTCGCGGCCGATTCGATCGGCACGGAAGTCAGCGTCGTCGATGATGGCGGCGCAACTGTCCGGCTTGCTCAGCCGGCGCGTCGCATCGTCAGCCTGGCGCCGCACTTGACCGAACAGCTGTATGCCATCGGCGCAGGTGCACTCATCGTCGGCACCACCGAGTACTCGGACTTTCCGGCGGCCGCGCAGTCGATTCCGCGGGTGGGACGCGCTCACAGCATCGACCTGGAACGCATCGCGGCGCTGAAGCCGGACCTGGTGCTCGTTTGGGGCAGCGGCTTTCCGCCCGCCACGATCGAGGCGGTCCGCCGGCTCGATGTTCCTGTCTACGTCAGCGAACCGCATTCGCTCGCCGACATTGGCAGTTCACTGCGCCGGCTCGGCGCGTTGACCGGCCGCGATGGAGCTCCGGCGGCGGCCGCGTTCGAGGCGAAGATCGCCGAGCAGCGGAGCCGCTATGCCGCACGGCCATCGGTCCGCGTGTTCTACCAGGTGTGGGCCTCGCCGCTGATGACGCTGTCCAACCGGCACGTGATCGGCGAGGCGATCGCCGTCTGCGGTGGGCGCAACGTGTTCGCCGATCTGGCGCCGATCGCGCCGCAGGTGTCGACCGAGGCCGTGCTGGCCGCCGATCCGCAGGTCATCATCACCGCCGAGCCGGGCGGCCGTGCGGGCGATGCGCTGACGACGTGGCAGCGCTTTCCCACTCTGTCGGCCACGCGCCGGCAGCAGTTCGTGACGCTGGACGCCGACCGCATCAATCGCCACGGACCGCGTCTGGCCGATGAAATCGCGGTGCTCTGCGAGGCAATTGAACGTACTCGCGCCGAAGCAATCAAGTAAATTTCCCATTTGTCGAAATGTCTGTCGGATCGCGGAGGGATGTCATGAAGGCAGGTTTGGACCCCATGCGGCTGCACCTCGCCGGCGTGGTCATCATCGCCGGGACCGTCATGCTGGCGGGATGCGGCAAAAAGGAACCCGAGGCGGTGGGCCCGAAGGGCGCGCCGCCGGCTGCGAGCACGACCACCCCGCCGCCGGCAGCCTCGACCGACCGCGAGATCAAGATCACCTCGATCCAGCCCGACAACACGTCGCTGATTGCCGGCCAGACGGTGAAGCTCACGGTGAGTGCCGCATACACGCTTCCGGCGCAGGGCGGCAGCGTCGGCATCGTCGTGCAGGACGGCAAGAGCGGCATGGTGGCCAACAAGCTGAAGCCGGTCGGCGGCGGCAGCGGAACCCTCAGCGAAGAGATCGAATTCAAGGTGCCTGCGACCGATCGCGTCGCGGTCCATGTGCCGCTCTACGTCAAGGACGAAAAGAAATCGGCGACGGTGTCGTCGCGCGAGTACACCGTCAGGCCGAAGTAGCGGTCACTGGCTCCGCCTCGACCCAGCGCAACAGCGCGCTCCACTGCTCGAGGTCACGTTCGACGCGGGTCGACGCCACGTCCCACAGCGTCAACCCGTGCGCCGCCAGCTGCACATAGTTCTGCGTGTCACGAATGGTTCCCAGCACCGGCAGCCCGAGACCTTCGACGAAGCGCTGTAGCTGGTCGGCGGCGCGCGTGCGGACATCGACACGCATGCCGAGGATGCCGACGCGTCCGCCATCTTTCATGATCGCGCGATCGGCCAGCTTGCCTAGAAACGCTTGCGTCGCGTAGATATCGAACAACGACGGCAACAGCGGGACGATCACCCGGTCGGCCGCCTTCAGGGCATCCTTCAAGTCGTGCCCATGGATGCCGGCCGGCGTGTCCAGCACGACATGCGTCACGCCCTTTGGCGGACGCACCACCTTGCCGTCGCTGCGGTCCCAGGATTCGATGCGCGGCAATGATGGCGGGCGTATGCCGAGCCACGCGAGCGACGATTGCTGTCGGTCGAGATCGCCAAGCATCGTCGCATGGCCGCGATATGCGAAGTAGCCCGCCAGATTGGTGGCAGTCGTGCTCTTGCCGACGCCGCCCTTGGGATTGGCGATCAGGATGACGGGCATGGAGCCAGTTTAGAACCTGTCTCAGTATCCTCGGTGGTCGCGGCGGGGTCGCATGGGGTGCAGGGCTAGGCGCGGCGAGGGGACCATTGCGTGTGCAAGGACCCGAGCCGCAACAACGCCATGCGCCCCATGCGACCCGCCCCGCAGGGTTGCCACGCTGAGCACGCGCTGCGCGCGTGCTCATCTTGCGATGCTTCCGACGACGCAGCGGCTGTGCCGCTGCGGTGGCGGGCGGCTGCGGCGTTGGCCGGCTCGGCCGTAGGCCCAGCTACTGTCCTTCGCCAGCCGCCTTGCATCCGCCCGCTTCTCGTGGCAACGCGATCCATCGGGGATGCTGAGATAGGTTCTAGACAACGCCGCCAGGGCTGTCACGCCGCTCCCGATGTACGTGAAAGAACGGCTCGCCATCGGCCTCGACGCGGCGAATCGGCGTGGCGAACAGGTCCGAAAGCGCCTCGGGAGTCAACACATCGGCGGCGACGCCCACCTCAGTTCTCCCGTCGCCCCACAGGAGCAACGCGTGGCTGGCGAAGCGTGCCGCGGCGTTCAGGTCGTGCAGGCTCGCGACCAGCGCCCGAGTTTCCAGGTCTCTGAGTTCGCGCACCACCAGCGCCTGGTGCCTCGGATCCTGATGCGCCGTCGGCTCGTCCAGCAGCACCAGCGGGGTGTCCTGCGCGAGCGCAGTTGCTATCGCGACGCGCTGCCGCTCGCCGCGCGACAGGCGTCGCACATCGCGATCGGCAAGCGCGTCACAGTCGAGCCGCCGCAGCCAGGCTCGCGCAGTGCCGGCGGCACCATCTTCGTCACGGAACACATAGCGCGCCGTTAGCACCGTGTCGATCACCGTGTGCGCGAACGGGTCGATCCAGCGGTCGGCCAGCAACGCGCGTTCGCGGGCCAGTTCATGCGCAGGCCACGCACGCACGGCGCTACCGCGCAGCAGGACCTCGCCGCCCTCCACCGCCCGGGCGCCGGCGATCGCAGCCAGCAGGGTCGATTTTCCGGCACCGTTGGGGCCGAGCACGGCCCAGCGTTGCCCGGGCCGCACAGAAAATGACAACGCATCGACCAAGAGCCGAGTTCCGGCGCGCAGCCTGACCTCGCGCAGCTCCAGCAGGGAATCTGCCTCGGTCATCGCCGTCCCAGCAGCCAGAGAAACACGGGCACGCCGATCAGCGCGGTCAGTACTCCGACCGGCAGCTGCAACGGCGCAAATGCGCTGCGCGCGATCGTGTCGGCGCCGACCACCAGTGCGCCACCCAGCAGCATCGACGCCGGCAGCACCACGCGCTGGTCGTGCCCGGCCAGCATGCGGACCAGGTGCGGAGCAACGAACCCGACGAAGCCGACCGCTCCGCCGAGCGTGACCGCGCCGGCCGTCGCGATCGCCGCGACCAGGATCAGGCGTCGCCGCGTCGCCGCCACCTGCACACCCTGCGTGTACGCCTGTAGATCGCCGCGCAGCATCAGGCCGAGTGCGCGCGCGTCGCGGCGCGCGACCGCATAGAGCAGCGCCAGAATTCCAAGCGACCACAACGCGGGACCGAGACTGGTGGCACCCGACAGATCACCGAGCAGCCAAAACACCATCGTGCGCAGCCTGCCGTCGGGAGCCAGCGACAGCATCAGGCTCAGCAACGCCGCCGCGAACGAGGCCAGCATCACGCCGGTGAGCAGTACCGCGCCCGCTGCCGGTTCGCCGGAGGCATGATCGCTCGCATAGAGCGCACGGCGCGCCAGCATGAACAGCAGAGCGAGGGTGCCGAGCGCGCCCAGCACCGCCGCACCCTGAACAGCGCCCGCGGGCATTCCCGCCGCCAGCGCAAGCAAGGCCGCCACCGCGGCCCCGCCCGATATGCCGAGGACATAAGGATCGGCCAGCGGATTGCGCAGCAGCGCCTGCAGCAGCGCGCCAGACAGCGCCAGCGAGGCACCGACCGAAAAGCCGGCCAGCGCCCGCGGCACGCGCAGCCCTCGCACGATGTCCGCGTGGTTCGCATTGCCGTCGATCAACGCGGGCAACAACGAGGAAAGCGGCACGTGCACGCTGCCGACCGCAAGCGCCGTCATCATGCCGGCGAATGCCAGAAGGGCGAGCCCCACCAAACCGACCGTGGGTGAAACGCGCATGGTCAGTAGCGGAGGTCCGCTCCGACGATCACGATTCGCGGCGCCGTGTTGTAGCCGCTGACCGTTTCGTACTCCGCATCGAACAGGTTTTCGACGCGCGCCCGCAGCGTCAGGTGCGTCGACACGCGCCACGCGGCAACCAGCCGGACCAGCGTGTAGCTGGCAAGTTCGACGCGCTGGAACGTGTTGATGTCAATGTCGTCGCGCGGACCGACCACCGAGACTTCGGCGCCAGCGCTCCACGTCTCCCGAGTCGTAGGTCGCCCCGGCGTTCACGGTCCAGGGAGCGCGTCGCAGCAGCCTCTCTCCGGTCGCCTCGTCGACCGCGCGCAGCAGCGTGCCGTTGGCGTAAAGCTGCCACGATCCGCTGCGCCAGCCGCCTCCGAGTTCGAAGCCTGTCGCGCGGGCTTCGTCGAGGTTTTCTGCGCGCTGCGCGGCGGGATCAAAGACCACCAGATCGCGCGTGTCGGTCCGAAACAGCGCTGCGCGCAGATTGGCTTGCCGCCCTACATACTGCAGTCCGAGTTCGCCGCTGACTGACCGCTCCGGCTCGAGTTCGGGATTGCCGAAGAACGGGAAATAGAGGTCGTTGAAACTGGGCGCGCGAAACGCGTTTGAAAGCTGCGCGGTCACGCGCCAGGCCGCGTCGATCTTGTAACCGTAGGCAGCCAGCGCACTGGTTGCTCCGCCAACGTCGGAGTACTGATCCCGCCGCAGGTTGGCCTGGAACTGGTGCGGGCCCAGGTTGCCAATGATGCCCGCCCACCCGCTGCCGACCGAGCGCACGAACTGCTCCGACTGGCCACTGAAACTGGGATCGTAGGTGGTGGACTCGCCGACCTGCCGCAAATACTCGGCGCCCAGCTGCGCTGTGATCGACTTCGCCGAGCGGGAGATCATTGGTCCAAGTCGCCGATAGGTTGTCGGAGCTGAATTCTCCGTTGTCGAACGAGGCAGGGTCGCTCGACGAATTGGTGCTGCGGTCGCGGCTCGCTCCGATCGCCAGTTGGGTGGTCCAGCGCTCGCTGACCGGCGTGCGGACCAGCGCGTTGATGGCCGCCAGTTGCGACTTCTCGACATGGGTGGCGTCCGGACCATCGGCCGTGCTGTCGAAGTCCGTCGTGTTGCGATTGGCCCAGCCATTCAGCGCGACCAGCGTGCCGCCACTGGATCGGTAGGTCGCACCCAGCGACGCGGTGCCATAGCGGTTGCCGTCAAGATCGGGATTGGCGCCCAGCGCGAACGGCCCCGGAACAACACGCGCCGCATCGATGCTGGAAGTCGCCTGGCTGCTGCCGCCTCCAAGCGCGCCACCCAGCTTCCAGGCCCCCAAATCGAATCCTGCCGCCGCGCGTCCGTCGACGGTGCGACCCTGGCCACCTTCCGCACTCAGCGACAGACCGCGCTCACCGCCGCTCCGCGTGAAGATCTGCACCACTCCTCCGATCGCCGAAGACCCATACACGCTGGACAGGTTGCCTCGCACGATCTCGATGCGATCGATCGTGTCGAGCGCGATCCCGCCGATCGCCGACGCCCCGCTGGTGCCCGCATTCAGTCGCACACCGTCGACCAGCACCAGCACCTGCGACGAGTTCGAGCCGCGCAAGAACAGCGATGCGGCCGCGCCGCGCCCGCCGGATTGCGCGAACTGCACGCCGGTTTCCCGGCTGAGCATCGATACGAGTTCGACCGCCTGCCATCGATCGATGTCGGCCCGCGTAATGACCGATGTGGCCGGCAGCGCGTCATCGATCGATTGCGACTGGCGGGCGGGAGTGACGACCGTGAGGGGCAGTTGAGACACCGGCTGTGACCTGACCGGCAAACTGGGCAGCACCAATGCGCCCACTGCCAGCGCGCTGGCGGCCATCGACCGAGACATGGAGATCTCCCTGCGCCCGGCCCACCGCCGGAAAAGTTGGGACGCGGACGATCGGGAGTGGGAAAGCTGGCACGCGAGACGCGGTCCGGCTAGCCGGCACCCCGCGGCTCAATCCTCCTGTCAATGGCCGGTCTCCGGGCTGCAGGACGGACTCCGCGCCTTCCCATGCCAGCGGGTGCCGGGCACAGTGGCGAGTGCGGAGCATGCGCAAGTCGCGCCTGCTTACCGTTGCGGGGGCAGCACAGGTTGAGCGAGCAGGCGTGCCGTCGCCGTCCTGTTTCCCGTTTCACCGAACGTCGCCGTTCGGCACCATCAACGAACAAAGTGTAACGGAGCGTACCGATCAGGCGTTGCGTCGTCGACTCGATCGTCGATCAAGCGCGGTGCTACGATCGATCCATCATCCGGGACGACGAATGATCCAGGACTTCGAACTGCTCGCGGGCAAAGTCACCGAACTCGCGCGCCTGCTGCAGTCGCTGCGGACCGAGAACCAGCAGCTGCGCGCGCAGCTGGCAACGGCGTCCGCCGAACTCGATGCGATGCGGGTACGCGTCGATGAAGCCGGCCGGCGTCTCGATGGATTGATCGAGCGCCTGCCCGTCTCGCACAATGCGTCGCACGAGGCACCGGGAGTCCCGTGGAACACCTGACGGTCTCGATACTCGAGCGCGAATACCGCCTCGCCTGCACGCCTGAGGAAAAGGACTCGCTGCTCAAGTGCGCCGCCTATGTGGACGACAAGATGCAGGCGATTCGTTCGGCCGGCAAGGTGATGGGCGCGGATCGCATCGCGGTAATGGCGGCGCTACAGATCGCGCACGAGCTGTTCGCCTCGCAGAGCGCCGACGGAATCGATCTCGGCGAGCTTCGGCGTCGCATGCAGGCAATGTTGGCGACCTGCGACGAGGCGCTGCTGCCCCAGGAAAAACTTTTTTGATCGGCCAGTCGTTGCTGGAATGACGGCCGGGCTACAATCGTTTTCAGGCATGTGTTGCCGACGTCGATTGGGGGCACACATGCAATGGTTTCCCTGCGGTGCTCGCGCAAAGGCCTTTTAGTTCCTTGAACCGATGCGCTATGCGCTAGGTCGACGGGCTCGCGTCGCGGTGCGATCGGCACGCGTTTGCTGAACCTAAACGACGCGGACGACGACCACCCTGAACCGATGGTTCAGGACATGAGGCCGGGCGGCACGCGCGGGGATCAATTCTCGGCAGCGCCATGGTCGATGCCATGCGCGCGCTGCTTGCCCGCTTGCAGCCGGGCGGTCGTACAGTCCACGACAGCATGCGGCCTCGTCGGGCATGATCGCTTCCGCCGCGCCCGGCGCGATCGCGACCGCAGGACATCCCGATGGCCTACTGGCTGATGAAGTCCGAACCCGACGAGTGTTCGATCGACGACGCGCTCGCCGCCAAGGCGCACACCGTTCCATGGACCGGCGTGCGCAACTATCAGGCGCGCAACTACATGCGCGACGCCATGCGGCCCGGCGACGGCGTGCTGTTCTACCACTCCAGTTGCGCCGAGCCCGGCATCGCCGGCCTGGCCGAAGTGGCCAGCACTGCGCGACCGGATCCGACACAGTTTGATAGAAAAAGTCCGTACTTCGACCGATCTGCCAAGCGCGATGATCCGCGCTGGATGCTGGTCGATGTCCGCGCGACGAAGAAGATCCGACTGATCACGCTGCCCGAACTGCGAGGCGTTCCGGAACTGGCTGACATGGTGATCCTGCGCCGCGGCAACCGATTGTCGATCACCCCCGTCACGCCGCCGGAGTGGAACGTCATCACGGGCCGCCTTGCGAAGGAACCGCGCTGAATGGAGCCGGCCTACATCGCCGCGCTGTTATTACTCGGCGCGGCGACGGGCTTCGCCGCGGGTCTGCTCGGCATCGGTGGCGGCATGCTGATGGTGCCGTTTCTAACGCTGCTGTTCACCTGGCGCGGCTATCCGACCGAGCACATCGTTCACATGGCGATCGCGACATCGCTGGCGACGATCATGTTCACGTCGGTCTCGTCGATGCGCGCGCATCACCAGCGCGGCGCCGTGCTGTGGCCGGTGGTGGCGCTGCTAGCGCCAGGCATCCTGCTGGGATCGCTGATCGGGGCCCAAGTCGCGGGGCGGCTATCGACCTTCTGGCTGTCGATCGTGTTCGCGGTCTTCGTCGGATTCTTCGCGGTGCAGATGCTGCTCAACCGCAAGCCGAGGGCAACCCGCGAGCTGCCCAGGGGCGCGGGTATGTTCGGTGTCGGCACGCTGATCGGATTCATTTCCAGTCTGGTCGGAGCCGGTGGCGGCTTCATTTCGGTGCCGCTCATGGTGTGGAGCAACGTGAAGATCCACAATGCCGTGGCCACCTCGGCGGCGCTCGGCTTCCCCATCGCCGCCGCCGGTACCATTGGCTACATCGTGGCCGGCATTGGCGACGCCAGCCTGCCGCCCGGCACGTTGGGCTTCGTCTATCTGCCGGCGCTGGCCGCGATCGCCGTGGCCAGCGTTTTGACGGCGCCGCTTGGAGCCCGCATGGCCCACTCGCTCGACACTGGGCCGCTGAGGCACGTGTTCGCCGTTCTGCTGGTGCTGCTGGCGGCGTACATGGCGTACAAGGGCGCGAAGGCGTATTGATCCGCGGTCCATGATGCGGGTCAGGCGGGACCGCTTTCGCGTGCGCGAAGGGCGCCGCATAATGGGGCGACAAGAAGCGAACGGGCGAGGAAGCGATGACAGCGTCAGAACAGGCCATCAGCGAGATCGGCGATCCAATGGTGCGCGAATTGGCCGCGCGCGGGCAGGTCCGTACCTTTCCAAAGAACGCGGTGATCATCAACGAAGGTGATCGCGGCGACAGCCTGTATGTGATCCTATCGGGCAAGGTGAAGGTCTACGTCTCGGACGACGACGGCCGCGAGATGATCCTCGACATCTACGGGCCCGGCGACTACGTCGGCGAAATGGCGCTCGACGGGCGGCCGCGCTCGGCCTCGGTGATGACGCTCGAACCGACATCGTGTTCGGTGGTCACGCGCGACGAGCTGCGTAACGCGATCAGCGCCAACCCGGACGTCGCGATGGCACTGATCTCGACGCTGATCGATCGAGCGCGCATTGCGACGGACAACGTCAAGAACCTCGCTTTAATGGACGTCTACGGACGCGTCGCACGGTTGCTGCTGTCACTCGCCAAGGATGAGGGCGGCGGCAAGCTGGTCGTCCCCGAGCGCATGACGCAGCAGGACATCGCCGACCGCGTTGGCGCTTCGCGCGACATGATCAGCCGCATCTTCAAGGACCTGACGATCGGCGGCTACGTCACCATCGAGAACCGCACGATCACCATAAACCGCAAGCCCCCGGCCCGCTGGTAGGCGCCACTTTGGCGCCCGTGAATATTCCGGTGTGCAGCCGCCGAAGGCTCGGCTGCGCGCGCCGGCTGCTCGACCTACTGTGCTCTCACCCGGCAAGGGATTTGCTCAGGAGGTCGATATGCCACTGCACCGGATCGCTCCAAATCATCGTGCGGGACCTCCGCGCCGGCTCGAATCCGGTCTGCCGCTGATCGCCCTGCTGATTGCGGGCGGACTTTCGCTCGTCGCCTTCATCGGACTGCACAACGCCCCACTGCCGGAACAGGCCGTGCTGCTGTCGGTCGAGCAGGTCGTGGCCGCTGCACCGGCGCTTTAGCCGGCCGTCTGTCGAATTTGCCGCAACCCGACGGCCGAATTCGCCCGCGCACGCGGCGAAGCAGGCCCCTACAGTGAACCCAACGCAAACGGCCGAAGAACGTCGAACGAATTCACGGCCGACGAGAGGAGACAACATGACCGATCAGATCATCGTCACACCCTATGACCCCGCCTGGCCGACTCGATTCCGGATCGAGTCACAACTGATCCACGTCGCGCTCAACGACATCGATCCCGTCATTGAGCACATCGGCAGCACCTCGGTGCCCGGACTCGCCGCGAAGCCAATCATCGACATGCTGGTTGGAGTTCATTCGCTCGACGAGTTCGAACGTCACTCGGCACGGCTGGCGATATACGGATACGAATACATCCCCGAATACGAGCGAGTGCTGCCCGATCGGCGCTTCTTCAAGCGCGTCGTACGCGGAGTACGCACGCATCACGTGCATGTGGTCGAGTTCAACGGCGTGTACTGGAAGCGTTACCTGAAGTTCCGCGACAACCTGCGTGCCGACGCCTGGCTGGCCGCCCGCTATGCCGAACTCAAGCGCCGACTCGCGGCCCGCTTCCGCTTCGACCGCGACGCCTACACCAACGGCAAGACCGGTTTCGTCGAAGCGGTGCTGGCGATGCCGGGCCGCGCCACGAGCATTCCGATGCGCGTCAGGCCCCACTTCGCGTTTGCAGCATGAAGGTAGACCGGTAGCGGTCGCGCAGCACGTTCTTCTGGACCTTGCCCATTGTGTTGCGCGGCAGGTCCTCGACGACGAAGACCCGTTTCGGAATCTTGTAATTCGCAATTCGGCCTTTCAGGCCGTCGATGATGGCGGCGGCGTCGAGTGCTCCGGGCCGCCGCGCGACCACCACCGCGGCCACAGCCTCGCCGAAATCCGAGTGCGGCAGGCCGATCACGGCCGACTCGACGACGTTCGCCATCTCGTCGATGTAGCCCTCGATCTCCTTCGGATAGACGTTGTAACCGCCCGAGATGATCAGATCTTTCGAGCGTCCGACCAGCGTCAGATAGCGCGGCGGGGCGTGGTCGCCTCCGAAGTAGCCGACATCGCCGGTCTTGAACCAGCCGTCCGGCGTGAAATCCTCGGCGGTCTTTTCGGGCATTCGCCAGTAGCCGGCAGATACGTTCGGGCCTCGCACCTCGATCTGCCCGACCTGGCCGGTCGCACAAGCCACTCCACGCTCACTGACGACCCGCACCTCGACACCGGGCAACGGCACGCCGACCGTGCCCGCGATGCGTTCCCCCTGCCCGGGAAAGTAAGGGTTCGACACCAGCATGATGGTTTCCGACATGCCGTAGCGCTCGATTATCCGATGCCCGGTGCGCGCCTCGAACTCGCGATGCGTCTCGGCCAGTAGCGGCGCCGAACCGGAAATGAACAAACGCATCGAGCTACAGCGCGCGCGATCGAACGCCGGATCCGAAAGTAACCGCGTGTAGTAAGTCGGCACGCCCATCATCACCGTCGAACGCGGCAGGCGGGCCAGCACCTGCGCCGCATCGAACTTCGATAAAAAGAGCATCTTTGCGCCAGCCAGCAGCGCGGCATGCGATGCGACGAACAGCCCGTGCACGTGGAACAGCGGCAGTGCATGCAGCAGCACGTCGGTCCGCCCGGCCACACGTTCGGCAGCAAACCCCCAGAACTCGTCGAGCGTCAGCGCATTGGAGGCTAGGTTGCCATGCGTCAACATCGCGCCCTTGCTGCGTCCGGTGGTGCCCGAGGTGTAGAGGATCGCCGCCATGTCGTCACCCCGTCTCGGAACCGTGTCGAAAACATCGGCATGCGGCGCGGCCACCTCCAGCAGAGAACCGTCGCGCGCCTGACCAAGCGTGTGCAGATGCCGGCAGCCGGCCCGCCGCGCCAGCGGCTCGATCTCGGCACGACGCTCGGGCGTGCAGACCATCAGGTCCGGCTGCGCATCGGATAGGAAGTACTCGATCTCCGACTTCTGGTACGCGGTGTTGAGCGGCAGGTAAACGAGTCCGGCGCGCAGCGTCGCCAAGTAGAGCATCAGGCACTCGGGCGACTTCTCCACCTGGACCGCGACGCGGGCGCCGGGCGCAGGCCGCAGTGACACCAGCCAGTTCGCGATGCGGCCGCTGGCGCGCTGCAGGTCGCGCCAGCTGTAGGCAAGGCCGTCGGCAGTCTCAATGCTGCAGGCTTCGAGGTCCGCCGGAAAGCGGCGTTCGACCAGCGCGTAGAAGTTGGAATTATCGGAGTGGGCCATGATCCGTCACGGACGGCGTGAGTGTTGAGCGGCGAAAGACGGTGAAAGGCGGTAAGAGTACGCGCGCCGCGGCTCGACGAAACGTACCGCGGCCGCCTCGGTCGGTTGGCGCCACGTCGATTCCCTTCGTAGCGAACCGCCGCGCGGCCGGCGGGGTCGCTCCGGAGCCCGGTGTAGGATTTTAGGTGGATGGCCTGACCGCTTCGGCGGGTCCGTGAGGGAAACGAGATGGCAAAGGATGCAAGCGCCGACCTGGGCGCATGGCGTGCGGCCGCTTCGAAACAGCTTGACGGTGCGGCGGCGGACAGCCTGACCTGGCACACGCCGGACGGGATCGCGGTCAAGGCGCTTTACACGGCCGCCGACGTTGCCGGTCTGCCGCACGCGGACACGCTCCCCGGCTTCGCTCCATATGTGCGCGGGCCGCAGCCGACCATGTACGCGCAGCGCCCGTGGACCATCCGCCAGTACGCAGGCTTTTCGACGGCGGAGGAGTCGAACGCGTTCTACCGCCGCAACCTCGAAGGCGGCGGCCAGGGCGTCAGCGTCGCCTTCGACCTCGCGACGCACCGCGGCTACGACTCGGACCACCCGCGCGTCGTCGGCGACGTCGGCAAGGCGGGCGTCGCAGTCGACTCCGTCGAAGACATGAAGATCCTGTTCGACAGCATTCCGCTCGACCGCGTGTCGGTGTCGATGACGATGAACGGGGCCGTGCTGCCCGTGCTTGCCGGCTACATCGTCGCCGCCGAGGAGCAGGGCGTCGCCCAAGACAAGCTCGCCGGGACCATACAGAACGACATCCTCAAGGAGTTCATGGTCCGCAACACCTACATCTACCCGCCGGCGCCGTCGATGCGCATCATCGCCGACATCATCGGGTACACGGCGAAGCACATGCCGCGCTTCAACTCGATCTCGATTTCCGGCTATCACATGCAGGAAGCCGGGGCCACTCAGACTCTCGAGCTCGCGCTGACGCTGGCCGACGGCAAGGAATACGTGCGCACCGCGCTCGCGACCGGAATGGACGTCGACGACTTTGCGGGACGCCTGTCGTTCTTCTTCGGCATCGGCATGAACTTCTACCTCGAGATCGCCAAGCTGCGCGCCGCGCGCCTGCTGTGGCACAGGATCATGACGGAGTTCAAGCCGAAAAATCCGAAGTCGACGATGCTGCGCACGCACTGCCAGACCTCGGGCTGGTCGCTCAGCGAACATGACCCCTACAACAACATCGTGCGCACTGCGATCGAGGCCATGGCCGCCGTGTTCGGCGGAACGCAGTCGCTGCACACCAACTCGTTCGACGAGGCGATGGCGCTGCCGACCGACTTCTCGGCGCGCATCGCGCGCAACACCCAGGTCATCCTGCAGGAAGAGACGAACATCACGCGCGTGATCGATCCCTGGGCGGGGTCGTACCTGATGGAAAGGCTGACACAGGACATGGCCGATCAGGCCTGGACGATCATCGAGGAAGTCGAGGCGATGGGCGGGATGACCAAGGCCGTGTCGAGCGGCTGGGCCAAACTTCGCATCGAACAGTGTTCGGCCGAGAAGCAGGCGCGCATCGACCGTGGCGATGACGTCATCGTCGGCGTCAACAAGTACCGGCTCACTGCAGAGGATCCGATCGACATCCGCGAGATCGACAACACCGCGGTGCGCGAGGCGCAGCTCCTTAGGCTGACCGAGCTGCGCGCCCGACGCGACGGCAAGGCGGTCGCCGCTGCGCTCGATGCGCTGACAGACGCCGCAGGCTCAGGGCAGGGCAACCTGCTCGATCTCTCGATCAAGGCGACGCGTGCGCGGGCCACGGTCGGTGAGATCTCGGACGCGCTCGAAAAGGTCTTCGGCCGTTACCGCGCGAGGACCGAGAGCGTTTCCGGCGTGTACGGGGCGATGTTCGAGAGCGACGCACCCTGGCAGGAGCTGAAGGGCGAGATCGAACGTTTCGCCGCAGAGGAGGGGCGCCGGCCGCGGCTGATGGTCGCCAAGCTGGGCCAGGACGGACACGACCGCGGCGCGAAGATCATCGCGACCGCCTTCTCCGATCTCGGCTTCGACGTTGACATCGGCCCGCTGTTCCAGACGCCAGAGGAGGCAGCCCGCCAGGCCATCGAGAACGACGTGCACGTGGTCGGCGTTTCGACGCTGGCGGCAGGTCACAAGACGCTTGTGCCGCAGCTCATTGCGGCGCTGCGCGAACAGGGGGCGGAGGACATCCTCGTTGTCGTAGGCGGCGTCGTTCCGGCCCAAGACTACGAGTTCCTGCATGCGGCCGGTGCCGCTGCGGTGTTTGGCCCCGGCACGGTCATCGCGGAGGCCGCGCGGCAGATCATCGCTGCGGTCCGAGCGGTACGCACACGGCTGGCGGCGTGAGGACGGATGGCACGTCGCACCACGACGGTCGCTGAGTTCTCACCGGTTCTACCTCCCGAGCGCCGCGGCAGCGCGACCGCCGTCGTGTCACCGGCGTGACTGCGAAACACTCTGCTGCGCCGCTGGCGCCTGCCGACCAAGCGCTCGTGACCCGCGTGCGCGCTGGTGAGAGGCGTGCGCTCGCGAAAACGATCACGCTCATCGAGTCGACCCGGCGCGATGACCAGACGCGCAGGCAGGCCGTGCTGGAGGCGCTGCTGCCGCACGCGGTGGCTTCGATCCGCATCGGCATCAGCGGCGCGCCCGGCGTGGGCAAGTCGACCTTCGTCGAATCGTTCGGCCTACATCTGATCGCGCGCGGCCATCGCGTCGCGGTGCTTGCGGTGGACCCGTCGAGCAGCGTGACCGGCGGCTCGATCCTCGCGGACAAGACACGGATGGAGGAGCTGTCGCGGTCGCCGGACGCATTCATCCGCCCTTCGCCCGCCGGCACGTCGCTCGGCGGCGTTGCCGCGAGAACGCGTGAAGCGCTGGCCGTCTGCGAAGCGGCCGGGTTCGATGTGATCATCGTCGAGACCGTCGGCGTGGGACAGTCGGAGACCGCGGTCGCGCGCATGACCGACCTGATGGTGCTGCTGCAGCTGCCGAATGCCGGCGACGAGTGGCAGGCACTGAAGAAGGGCATCGTCGAGCTCGCCGACATCATCGTCGTCAACAAGAGCGACCTCGACCCGCAGCGCGCCGCACAGGCGGAGCGCATGTTGAAGAACACGCTTGCGATCCTGCGGCCATCCTCGCCGAACTGGCGGCCACCGGTGCTCGCGTTGTCGGCACTGATCGGGGACGGTGTCGCGCGCTTCTGGAGCGAAGTGGAGCGCTACCGCAGCACGATGCAGGCGAGCGGCGAGTTCTTCGCCCGTCGCCGCGGCCAGGCCCAGGACTGGATGTGGCAAGTGATCGATGAGCGGCTACGTGCGGATTTCCGGAGCCACCCGGAAGTCGCGGCCCGGCTGCCGGGCACGGTGGCCGCCGTCGCCGCCGGAACGCTGACGCCCTCGATGGCTGCCGAGCGGCTGCTCGCGCTGGCGCGGACGACTCGCCCGGCCGGGGGCGGCTGACCGCCGCCGCAGTACGAAGCAAGCGCCGAGCCGCGTTGGTCGCGCCTCGGTAGGCAGCGGCGTCCGCCGTCCGCACTGCCCCTTCCGGGGGATTCCCGATGAGGGACACGGATCGCCCTAGAATTGCGAGCCCACACGCGTCGCCCGGCAATCGCAGACGGGCTGCGCCCCGAAGGCGCGGACCCAGGCACAGAACAAGTCGACCACAGGGGAGAGCACGCATGCAAGAAGTCATTGGACGGCTCGAGGAGATGCGCGAGGCCGCGCGGCTCGGCGGCGGAACGAAGCGCATCGACGCCCAGCACGCCAAGGGCAAGCTGACGGCACGCGAACGCATCGAACTGCTGCTCGATGCGGACAGCTTCGAAGAGTGGGACATGTTCGTCGAGCATCGCTGCCACGACTTTGGCATGGGTGATCAGAAGATCTCTGGCGACGGCGTGGTGACGGGCTACGGGACGGTCAACGGCCGGCTCGTGTTCGTCTACAGCCAGGACTTCACTGTTTTCGGCGGCGCGCTGTCGGAAGCGCACGCCGAGAAGATCTGCAAGATCATGGACCATGCGATCAACGTTGGCGCCCCGGTGATCGGACTCAACGATTCCGGTGGCGCGCGCATCCAGGAGGGTGTCGCGTCGCTGGGCGGCTATGCGGAAGTGTTTCAGCGCAACGTGCTGGCCTCGGGCGTGATCCCGCAGATCTCGGTCATCATGGGCCCCTGCGCCGGCGGCGCGGTCTATTCGCCGGCGATGACCGACTTCATCTTCATGGTGAAGGACAGCGCCTACATGTTCGTCACGGGACCGGAAGTGGTGAAGACCGTGACGCACGAGGAAGTGACTGCGGAGGACCTCGGCGGCGCCGTCACGCACTCGACCAAGTCCGGCGTTGCCGACCGCGCGTTTGAGAACGATGTCGAAGCGATGCTGATGGTCCGCGCGATCGTCAGCTATCTGCCGGCCAACAACCGCGAGAAGCCGCCTCTGGTGCCCAGCGACGACCCGGTGGACCGCATCGACCGTTCGCTCGACACGCTGGTTCCGGACAATCCGAACAAGCCCTATGACATCAAGGAACTGATCTACAAGGTCGTCGACGACGGCACGTTCTTCGAGCTCTCGCCCGATTACGCGAAGAACATCGTGATCGGCTTCGGCCGTCTGGACGGCAGCACGGTGGGCATCGTCGCCAATCAGCCGCTCGTGCTGGCTGGTTGCCTTGACATCAAGTCATCGATCAAGGCCGCGCGCTTCGTCCGCTGCTGCGACAGCTTCAACATTCCCATCGTCACCTTCGTCGACGTGCCCGGGTTCATGCCCGGCACGGCCCAGGAATACGGCGGCATCATCAAGCACGGCGCCAAGCTCCTGTTCGCCTACGCGGAGTGCACGGTGCCGAAGGTCACCGTCATCACGCGCAAGGCGTACGGCGGGGCCTATGACGTCATGTCGTCCAAGCACCTGCGCGGCGACGTCAACTTCGCCTGGCCCACTGCGGAGATCGCCGTGATGGGATCGAAGGGCGCGGTCGAGATCATCTTCCGCAAGGACGCGGGCGATCCGGAGAAGCTTGCGGCGCTGACCGAGGAGTACCGCGCCAAGTTCGCCAACCCCTTCATCGCCGGGCACCGGGGCTACATCGACGACGTGATCATGCCGCACGAGACCCGCAAGCGGATCTGCCGCTCGCTCGCGATGCTGCGCGCGAAGAAGCTCGAGAATCCCTGGCGCAAGCACAGCAACATCCCGCTCTGAGCCACCGGCCAGCGAACGGAGGCCGCCACATGTTCAAGAAGATCCTGATCGCCAACCGAGGCGAGATCGCCTGCCGAGTGATTCGCACCGCCCGCCGCATGGGCATCAAGACGGTCGCCGTCTATTCCGAAGCGGACAAGGACGCGCGCCACGTCGAAATGGCCGACGAAGCGGTCCTGATCGGCCCGCCGCCCTCAGCGCAGAGCTACCTGCAGATTGAGCGCATCGTCAAGGCGTGCAAGGACACCGGCGCGGAGGCCGTGCACCCCGGATACGGCTTCCTCTCGGAGAACGCCGCGTTCTGCGCCGCGCTGGAGAAGAAAGGCATCGCCTTCATCGGGCCGAAGGCGCACGCGATCGAGGCGATGGGCGACAAGATCGCGTCGAAGAAGCTGGCGATCGAAGCCAAGGTCAACACGATCCCCGGCCACAATCAGGCGGTGACCTCGCCCGAAGAAGCTGTCGAGATCGCCCGCCGGATCGGCTACCCGGTAATGATCAAGGCCTCGGCCGGCGGCGGCGGCAAGGGATTGCGCATCGCCTACGACGACACGCAGTGCCGCGAGGGCCTGACCGCGTGCCGCAACGAGGCGAAGAACGCCTTCGGCGACGATCGCGTCTTCATCGAGAAGTTCATCGAGGAGCCGCGCCACATCGAGATCCAGGTGCTCGGTGACGCGCACGGCAACTACGTCTATCTGCACGAGCGCGAGTGCTCGATCCAGCGTCGCCACCAGAAAGTCATCGAAGAAGCGCCCTCGCCTTTCATCGACGAAGCGACGCGCAAGGCGATGGGCGAGCAGGCGGTGCAGCTCGCCCGCGCGGTCAAGTACCAGTCCGCCGGGACGGTCGAGTTCGTCGTCGGCAACGACCGGTCGTTCTACTTCCTGGAGATGAACACCCGGTTGCAGGTCGAGCACCCGGTCACCGAGTTCATCACGGGGCTCGACCTCGTCGAACTGATGATCCTTGTCGCCGCCGGCGAGCGGCTTCAGATCGCGCAGAAGGACGTCCAGCGCACCGGTTGGGCGATCGAGTGCCGCATCAACGCCGAGGATCCGCTGCGCGGCTTCCTGCCGTCCAGCGGGCGGCTCGTAAAGTTCATCCCGCCCCCGGAGGTTCCCGGACAGGTTCGCGTCGACACCGGCGTCTACGAGGGCGGCGAAGTGTCGATGTACTACGACTCGATGATCGCCAAGCTGATCTGTCACGGCGCGACACGCGGTCAGGCGATCACCCGCATGCGCGAGGCGCTGAACGCCTTCGTGATCCGCGGCGTCGCCTCCAACATCGCGTTCCAGGCGGCGCTGCTGCAGCATCCGCGCTTCCTGTCAGGCAACTTCAACACAGGGCTGATCGCCGAGGAGTACCCGAAGGGATTCCGGGCGACGAGCCTCGTGCACGACGATCCGCTGCTGCTCGCGGCCGTCGCTGCGCTGGCGCGCCGGCGCTTCATCTCCCGCGCCGTGCAGACCACGGGACAACTGCGCGGCCATCAGCGCCACGTGGGCGAGGACTGGGTCGTGGCCATCGGCTCGCAGCGCTTCCCGCTGCGGCTCATTTCGATCCAGGGTGGCTGCCGCATCGAATTCGAGGGCGAGGCGAGCGAACTGCTCTCGGACTGGAAGCTCGGCGACCTGATCTTTCGCGGCCTGTGGAACGGCCAGGAAGTCTGCCTGCAGATCCAGCGCGTCAGCTGGAAGTACCGGCTGATCCACTGGGGCACGCAGGTGGACGCCACGGTGCTGACCGCGCGGCAGGCCTACCTGCTGTCGCTGATGCCCGAGAAGCCCGTGCCGGACATGTCGCGCTTCCTGCTGTCGCCGATGCCCGGCCTGCTGACGGATCTCATGGTCCAGGCCGGCCAGGAGGTGAAGGCCGGCGAGCGGCTCGCGGTGATCGAGGCGATGAAAATGGAGAACACACTGCGGGCCGAAGCCGACGGCGTGGTCAAGGAAGTGTTCGCCGCGCGCGGCGACAGCCTCGCGGTCGACCAGCCGATCCTCGAATTCGAGTAGAGCGCCGGGAGCCGGCGCAGAGCCGTCAGCGGCCCAGCGCAGCCACGATGTCGGGCGGCGCCTGCACAAGTTCGATCAGCACGCCCTCGCCGCAGAGGGGGGCCGTCTCGTTGCCCTTCGGGTGGATGAAGCACACGTCGTAGCCGGCGGCGCCCTTGCGAATGCCGCCGGGCGTGAAGCGCATCCCTCGCGCCGTCAGCCACTTCACCGCCGCCGCGAGGTCATCCACCCAGAGTCCGAGGTGATTGAGCGCGGGATCGTGCACGGCCGGCTTCTTCGCCGCGTCGATCGGTTGCATCAGGTCGACTTCGACCCTGGCGGGCCCGTCGCCGAGCGCCAGAATGTCCTCGTCGACATTCTCCCGCTCGCTCCGGTAGCTGCCCACGGACGGTACGCCCAGCGTATCCACCCAGAGGCTGCGCAACCGCGCCTTGTCCTGTCCTCCGATGGCCACCTGCTGGATGCCGAGGATGCGGAACGGACGTTCGTTCATGCAAATTTCCCTTCTATTCCCGCACGCCTCAGTCGAGCCTGGCACCCGAAGTCTTCGTCACCTCGGCCCAGCGCTTGATCTCGTTGTTGAGGAACCGGGTGAACTCCTGCTGCGACATCGTCGAGACCTCCGATCCGTTGCTCGCCCAGATCTCGCGCAGTTCGGACGACTGAAGCGCCTTGACGACCTCGGCGTGCATGCGATCGAGGATGTCCTTCGGCGTGCCTTTCACACCCCAGATGCCGTACCACGTCGACACGACGTAGTCGGGCATGCCGAGCTCGGCCGTCGTCGGCACGTTGGGAAACGCAGGCGAGCGTTTCGGGGCTGCCACCGCCAGCGCCTTGATCCGTCCGGATCGGATGTGTTGCGCCGAGGAGCCGAGGCCGTCGAACATCATGTCGACGTTGCCGATGATCAGGTCCTGCAGGGCGGGCCCAGCGCCGCGGTAGGGTATATGAAGGACGTAGGTCTTGCTCTGCTGCTTGAAGAGTTCGCCCGCCAGGTGGTGCGAAGTGCCGTTACCGGCGGAGGCGTAGTTGAGCTTCCCCGGGTTCTGGCGCAGCAGCACCATCAACCCATTGAAGTCGTCGACCTTCACGCGAGCGGGATTGATCACAATGACTTGCGGCGGGTAGGCGATCACCGTCAGCGGAACGAGGTCGGTCTCGATGTTGTAGTCGAGCTTCGGGTAGAAACTCGGCGCAATCGCGTGGTGCACGGCTCCGATGAAGAACGTGTAGCCGTCGGGGGCCGCCTTAGCAGCCAACGACGCGCCGATGGTGCCGCCGGCGCCGCCGCGGTTGTCGATGATGACCTGGCGGCCCAGCTGTTTCGACAGCTGCACCGACAGCGGCCGGGCGAAGGCATCGGTGCCGCCACCAGGAGGAAACGGAACGATCAGCGTGATCGGCTTGGTGGGCCAGTTCTGTGCGCTCGCCGGGGCAGCGAACGCAGCGCCGGCAGCAAGCACGGCGATGAGCAGGGTACGACGGTGCATGAGTGTCTCCTTGGTCGTGTTCTAGTCGCGCTCTGACGGCGCTGGCATACCACGTGCCCCCTTTAGCGAGCCTACTTTAGCGTTTGCCCACTGCGGATGCCGGGGCAGGCGTCCGATGAAAATAGACCCAGCAGCCAATGCCGATCAACACCATCGGCACCGAAAGCCACTGCCCTGCCGACAGCCCAAGCGGCATCGCACCATAGAGCGATTCGGGTTCGCGAAACATCTCGCCGGCGATCCGCAGAACGCCGTAGCCGATCAGGAACAGGCTGCCAACCGCCCCCGCGGGGCGGGGCTTTTGTGAATAGATCCAGAGGATCAAGAACAGCAAGAGTCCCTCGAGGGCAAACTGGTACAACTGTGACGGATGTCGCGGCAGATTGTCGCCCGCCTGCGGAAAGATCCTCGCCCATGGCACCTGGGCCGGATCGGCAACGCGGCCCCATAGTTCGCCATTGATGAAATTGCCAATGCGACCTGCGGCGAGACCCAGTGGAATCAGCGGAACAACAAAGTCGGCGACGGTCAGGAACTTCTTGTCGCGGCGGCTCGCGAACCACCACATCGCGAGGATGACACCGATGATGCCGCCGTGCGATGCCATGCCGCCCTTCCACACCGCGATGATCTCGAACGGGTTCGCCAGGTAATACGACAGCGGCCCGTAGAAGATGACGTGCCCGAGACGCCCGCCTACGATGACGCCGATCATCCCGTAGAACAGCAGGTCGTCGACGTCCGTCGAACTCATGCCGCGCCATTTTTCGCGCGAGCGCAGCTTGCCGAGCAGCAGGAACAGCAGAAAGCCGACCAGGTACATCAGCCCGTACCAGCGGATCGCCAGTGGACCGATCTGCAAGGCGACCGGATCGAAATCGTGAATGACGGGCATGAGGGTTCTGTAAGGCGACGCCGAAGCGGGCTGAACGCTTGGCCTATTATTGCCCGTTCCTCCTCCATCTCGCCGCACACGCGTCATGCCCTACAACGAACGCTCGAAGCACGTCACCGAGGGCGTCGCCCGCTCCGCCAATCGCGCGATGTACTACGCGATGGGCTACAAGGACGAGGACTTCGACAAGCCGATGATCGGCGTGGCCAATGGCCACTCCACGATCACTCCCTGCAACTCCGGTCTGCAGAAGCTGGCCGACGCGGCAATCGAGGAGATCGCAGCGTGCAGGGCGAACTCGCAGGTGTTCGGCACGCCGACGATATCCGACGGCATCGGCATGGGCACCGAGGGGATGAAGTACTCGCTCGTGTCGCGCGAGGTGATTGCCGATTGTGTCGAGACGTGCGTCAACGGCCAGTGGATGGACGGAGTCATCGTGATCGGCGGCTGCGACAAGAACATGCCCGGCGGCATGATGGGCATCGCACGCTGCAACGTGCCGGCGATCTATGTCTACGGCGGCACCGTGAAGCCGGGTCACTACAAGGACAAGGATCTGACCATCGTGTCGGCCTTCGAAGCGGTCGGCGAGTTCACCGCGGGACGGCTCAACGAAACCGACTTCAAGGAAATCGAACGCCGCTGCATTCCGGGGTCCGGTTCCTGCGGCGGCATGTACACCGCCAACACGATGAGTTCATCGTTCGAGGCACTTGGGATGAGCCTGCTGTACTCATCGACGCAGGCGAATCCGGACGAGGAGAAGGTGACGAGCACGCGCGAGGCGGCGCGGGTGCTGATCGAGGCCGTGAAGCGCAAGCTGCGGCCGAGCGACATCATCACGCGCGAATCGATCGAGAACGCCGTCAGCCTGATCATGGCCGTCGGCGGCTCGACCAACGCGGTGCTGCATTATCTGGCGATCGCGCACTCGGCCGGCATTCCCTGGACGATCGACGACTTCGAACGTATCCGCCGCAAGGTCCCGGTGCTGTGCGACCTGAAGCCGTCGGGCAAGTACGTCGCGACCGATCTGCACCGCGCCGGCGGCGTGCCGCAGGTGCTGAAGATCCTGCTCGCCAACGGATTGCTGCATGGCGACTGCATGACGATCACGGGCCGCACGATGACCGAGATGCTGAAGGATCTTCCGGCCGAACCCGACGCGCGCCAGGATGTGATCCACCCGTTCAACCGGCCACTCTATGCCGAGGGCCATCTGGCGATCCTCAAGGGGAATCTCGCGCCCGAAGGCTGCGTGGCTAAGATCACCGGTCTCAAGAACCCGGTGATCACTGGCCCCGCGCGCGTGTTCGATTCTGAGGATGCGGCGATGGACGCGATCCTCGGCGACCGCATCCGCGCCGGCGATGTTGTGGTGATCCGCTATGAGGGGCCGCAGGGCGGTCCGGGTATGCGCGAAATGCTGTCGCCCACCTCGGCGCTGATCGGCAAGGGCCTCGGCGAAAGCGTAGGACTCATCACCGACGGCCGCTTTTCCGGCGGCACCTGGGGGATGGTCGTCGGCCATGTGGCACCGGAGGCGTACGTCGGCGGAAACATTGCGTTGATCGAAGAAGGCGACAGCGTGACGATCGACGCGCACCGGTTGCTGCTGCAGCTGAACGTCGCTGAGCCTGAGCTCGCACGGCGTCGGGCTGCCTGGCGACAGCCGGCGCCGCGCTACGTCAAGGGAGTGCTTGCCAAGTTCGCGCGTCTGGCTTCGACGGCCAGTCGGGGCGCAATCACCGACGAGCGGCTGTTCGGGTGAGCGCGCTCAGCGCCGTCCGCGTCCGGCCTTGCCCGCTTCGAGCGCGCGCTGGATGCGGCGCTTCTTATGGGCGTCCATTTCGTCGAACGCCTTCTTCTTGTCGAGGCCGAGCTGGCGCTCGAAGACTTCGAACCAGATCATCGCCAGTACAAGCGGCACGCTGATCCACCACCACGACAGTTCGGCGAACACGCTGACCTCCAGCACCTTCAGGATGATCAGCGCAACGCCGACCCAGAGCAGCCACATGCGTTCTCTCCGCGGACGCGATCGAAACACTATAGTCGCGCAAACGGGTGTGCTAAAGCCTTCTGGTCAACCCAAAAGCGGCCCAACCGTTAGAATCTTCAGGCTTTTGGCGCGCAATTAGTTCACCTTACCGCCCTCACTGACAGCTACTGACAGCCCGAATCGGAGACCGCAATGAAGCATGTCCTCGCCCTTGCCGCCCTCGGCATAGCCGTCGCCAGCGGCCCGGCGTTCGCCCAGGCTGAGCTGGCCAAGCAAAAGAACTGCCTCGCCTGCCACGCCGCCGACAAGAAGCTGGTCGGTCCCTCCTACAAGGATGTCGCCGCCAAGTACAAGGGCGACAAGGATGCCGTTGCCAAGCTGGCCAAGAAGATTCGCGAAGGCGGCGTCGGCGTCTGGGGGCAGGTCCCGATGCCGGCCAACCCGCAGGTCAATGACCAGGAAGCCCAGTCGCTGGCCAAGTGGGTGCTGTCGCAGTAATCGGCTGCCATCTCGCTGGAAACAGGGGCGCCGCGGCGCCCCTGTTCGTTTTCAGCCGCGCGGCGTGCGCCGCGGGTTGTCAGGCGAGTGGCGCTGGCAGGCGGATGCCCGTCGGCCGGCCCGAGACCGCCTGGGCGATCAGTTCGCCATTACCGGCACTGAGGGTCCAGCCCAGGGTGCCATGTCCGGTGTTGAGGAACAGTCCGCGGATACGGCTCGGGCCGAGATAGGGCACGTTCGATGGGGTGACCGGACGGCGGCCCGCCCAGTAGTGCGGGCTGGCGTAATCGCAAGCGCCGGGAAACAACTGTTCGGCGCGTCGCGCCAGTATCCCGCAGCGCAATACATCCACCTCGCATCCCCAGCCGGCAATCTCGGCGGTGCCCGCGACCCGCAATCTGTTGCCGAGGCGGGAGAACACCAGCTTGTACTCGTCGTCGGTCAGGCTCACCTGCGGCGCCCTGCCGGCATCGACGACATCGAAAGTGGCGGAGTATCCCTTGCCCGGATAAATCATCAGTCGCACGCCGAGCGGGCGTAGCAAGCGCACTGATTCGACGCCGAGACAGACAACGGTGGCCTCCGCCGGCTCGAACTGCGGCCGGCCTGCCGCATCGTGAAGTTCAACGCCGACCGCGCGGTCGTCGGCGGTCCGTAAGGCGGTGGCTGTCGTTTCGAAGCGGAACCGGACACCTTGGTCGACGCAACGCGCCGCAAGGGCTTGCGTGAAGCGGTGGGCATCGCCGGATTCGTCATCGGTCGAATAGTCGGCACCGACCATCAGCGGCTCGATTGCTGTAAGCGCCGGTTCGATCTCAACCGCCTGCTGCGGCGTCAGCGGACGGCGGTCGCAGCCGAGTTCGCGCATCAAGGCCGCCGGCCCCAGCGATGCCTCGAACTCGCGACGGTCGGTGTAGAAGTGCAGGATGCCGCGTTCGACACAATCGTATTCGAGCGCGAGTTCGCGGCGCAGCTGCTTGACGACGTGGCGGCTGTGCAGTGCGAGCGCAAGGATCATCCGGATGTTCGCGTCGGTGCGGGAAGGCAAGCATTCACGGAGGAAGGCGGCCGCCCATAGCCACTGGTGCAGCTCAGCGCGCGGCCGATAGGCCAGCGGAGCGTCGCTGCGACCGAGCCAGCGGAGGATCCTGCGCGGCGCCGCTGGGTTGGCCCAGGGCTCGGCATGGCTGGCCGAAATCTGGCCGCCATTGGCGAAGCTGGTCTCGAGTGCGACGCCCGCTTGGCGATCGATGACGATGACCTCGTGTCCCGCCTGGCGAAGGAACCAGGCGCTGGCGACGCCGACCACCCCGGCGCCGAGGACTAGAACGCGCACAAAGCCGCTTCCGGTGACCTATCTCGGAATCCATTCTACGGACGCGCCCCGAGGCCGATACCCGCCGGCCAATCGAACCGGCAAAAACGGGCGCCTTGCGGGGCTCCTGCGCGTGAGTACAATCCTGCGGTTTCGTCGGCGAAACCCCTGCCTTACTGTCTGGTGCCGCAGTGACGATTCACCGGGCAAAGAGTCCCAGCAAAACAACCATTCGACCGACAGTCAAGAGGAGAAAAGGTCTCATGAACCACAACGTCATCAAGCTTGCGCCGCTGGCAATAGCGGCGGCGGTCGCGCTTGCCGCCTGCGGCAAGAAGGAAGAGCCGGCCAAGACCGATGCCCCCAAGGCAGCGGCGGCTGCCCCGCAGAAGCAACAGCTCAAGGTCGGCCACGTCGCGCCGCTGACCGGCGGCATCGCCCACCTCGGCAAGGACAACGAGAACGGCGCCAAGCTGGCGGCCAAGGAAATCAACGCCGCTGGCGGCGTCAAGATCGGCGACCAGGTCTACGAGATCGTCATCTTGGGTGAGGACGACAAGGCCGATCCGAAGGAAGGCACGCTGGCCGCTCAGAAGATCGTCGACTCCGGCGCCGTCGCAGTCGTCGGCCACCTGAATTCCGGCACGTCGATCCCGGCCTCCAAGATTTATTCGGATGCCAGCATGACGCAAATCTCGCCGTCGGCAACGAATCCCAAGTTGACCGAGCAGGGTTTCAAGACGACATTCCGCGTCGTCGCCAACGACAACCAGCAGGGCGGCGTGCTCGCGAACTACGCGCATGACGCGCTGAAGGCCAAGACGATAGCCATCGTCGACGACCGCACCGCCTACGGACAGGGCCTGGCCGACGTAGTCGAGAAGGTCGCGAAGGAAAAGGGCATCAAGGTCGTCGGCCGTGAGTTCGCCACCGACAAGACGACCGACTTCAACGCCATCCTGACCAAGATACGTGCTAGCAAGCCCGACGTCATCATGTACGGCGGCATGGACGCCACCGCGGGCCCGCTCGCCAAGCAGATGAAGCAGCTCGGCATCAAGTCGGTGTTGCTGGCGGGCGACGGCGTGTGCTCGCCCGAGTTCATCAAGCTGGCCGGCGACGCCGCAACGGTACTGCACTGCTCGATGGCCGGCGAGGCGGTCGAAAAGCTCGCCAAGGGCGAAGAGTTCAAGGCCAAGTACAAGGCCGAGTTCAACCAGGACGTGCAGATTTACTCGCCGTATTCGTACGACGCCGTGTACGTCGTCGCCGATGCGGCCAAGCGGGCCGGCAAGGCTGATCGCGCCGCCATCACGGCGGCGATGCCCGCGACCAGCTATCCGGGACTGACCGGCACCATCGCGTTCGACGAGAAGGGCGACATCAAGGGCGGCGCCATCTCGATGTTCAAGGTCAGCGGCGACAAGCTGGAGTACATCTCCACAGTTCGCTAGTCGGACCCGCCAACGAAAAAGAAGCGGCACCTGCGGGTGCCGCTTTTTTTTCAGGCCTTGTGTTTCGCGCTGCCTAGGTCCGGTGAATCTTCAACCGGTTGTCACCATCGTCGACCTCCTCCAGGACAACATCGAACTGCCACAGTTCCTTGAGGTAGCCGAGGACTTCGGTGACGGTGTCGGCTTCGAGCAGCCGCCCGCGCTCGACGCGATGCTGCAGCAGTAGCGCACGATCACCGTCCGCCGAGAAGCGTGTAACCGCCAGCGGCGGAGTGTGCACCTCGGGACGATACTGGGCGGCGAGCGTCTGGCGAACTCGCGCGTAGCCCTGCTCGTTGTGGATTGCACGCACTGCGTACTTGCTGCGATCGTTCTCGTCATCGGCCAGCATGAAGAGCCGCAGGTCGCGCATCACTTTGGGCGACAGATACTGCTCGATCAGGCTTTCGTCCTTGAAATTGGCCATCGCGAACTGCACCGCCTCGACCCAGTCGGTCCCCGCCAGGCGCGGGAACCATTCGCGATCCTCGCTGGTGGGCTGCTCGCACATGCGGCGGATGTCGCGGTAGATCGAGAACCCCAGCGCATAGGGGTTGATGCCGCGAAAGTTCTCCGCGTCGAACACCGGCTGAGTGACGACATCGCTGTGATTCGACAACCACTCCAGCATGAAGCCATCGTCGACCTGACCGTGGTCATACAACTCGTGCAACAGCGTGTAGTGCCAGAAGGTGGCGGCGCCCTCGTTGGCCACCTTGGTCAGGCGCTGCGGATAGAAGTACTGCGAGATCTTGCGCACGATGCGGACCAGCTCGCGCTGCCAAGGGGCGAGTTTTGGGGCGCTCTTCTCGATGAAGTAAAGCAGGTTTTCCTGCGGATCGAAGGATTCCTGCGCCGGGTCCTTCTTGACCTCGGCGCCCTCGTACAGATAGGCGACGTCGGGGTTGTAATGATGCTGAGCGAAGCGCATCCGCTCCGCCAGCCGCTCTCGCTCGCGGCTCACCGACAGCCGCGTCGGCTTCTTGTAGCGATCCACGCCATAGGGTGCCAGCGCGTGGCAGCAGTCGAGGATGCGCTCGACCTCGCGCCAGCCATAACGCTCCTCACAGTCGAGGATGAAGTTTCGGGCGAACGTCAGGTAATCGAGGATGGCGTCAGCTTGCGTGAACTGGCGGAACAGATAGTTGCTCTTGAAAAATGCGTTGTGACCGTAGGCGGCGTGAGCCATCACCAGCACCTGCAACGGCAGCGTGTTGGTTTCCATCAGGTACACCAACGAGGGACTGGTGTTGATCACGATTTCGTACGCCAGCCCGCTCATCCCTTTCTTGTACGTATGCTCCTGACCGAGCAATTGCTTGCCATAACTCCAGTGTGCGTAATGCACCGGCATGCCGACCGTCGAGCACAGATCGATCATCTGCGCCGCGGTGATCACCTCGTACTGGATCGGATAGGTGTCGAGGTGCATGCGCCTCGCGTGCTCCGCAAGGGCGGCATCGAAGCGCCTCAGCAGCGGGACAGTCCACTCCGTGCCCCTGGCGATTGGCGCGGCCACGCGCTTCTTCCCAGGGACAGGCATCGGTACCGCCGGCCGCGACACCAGCTTCGGCCACGGCCGCTCGGGGTCGCTGCGTCCGCCCTGCTCCGCAGAAGCAGCCGAGTCGCCCCGATTCCAGGGATTCGTCGGTCGGCCTCGTTGCGGCCAAGGCCCTCGCCCAGGACTGACCGGCGTGCTCATGTTGCCCCCTTCGCCCTGCGGGCTGTCCCCCCGAGGTGAAGCGAGCACCTTCGGAGCGGCCGTGCGGCGCTCATGCCACTGCCTCCTTGCGCGCGAACAGTTCGCGGAACACAGGCCAGATTTCGCGCCGCTCGTGCACCCTGCGCATCGCGAACCCGCCGTCTGCGATCGCCCCGTAGCACTGCCACAGGTCCGACGGACGGTTGAACCACCCACCAGGATTGCTCGACGGAATGTCGATGTAGGCAAAGTAGCGCACGCGCCGCAAAAGCTCGGTCTGCAGATAGCCAACGCAGCGCTGCGCGTCGTCTTCACCGCAATCACCGTCGGAGGCCTGCGCGATGTACACGTTCCAGTCCGTGCCGGCGAAGCGCGTGTCGATCACCTTCTGCGCCAGTTGCAGTGCCGGCATTACCAGCGTGCCGCCGGACTGCGGATCGTGGAAAAAAGTCTTCTCGTCGACTTCCTGCGCGGTCTCGGTGTGGCGGATGAAAACGATGTCGACAGCGCCGTACTTGCGTTCGAGGAAGAGGTACAAGAGAGCGAAGAAGCGCTTGGCCAGATCCTTCTTGCGCTCGTCCATCGAGCCCGAGACGTCCATCAGGCACAGCATCACCGCGCGTGTCGCTGGCGACGCAACCGGCTGGCGCGCGCGAAAGCGGCGGTCGATCGCCTCCAGGAACGGCAACTGCTCGCGACGCTCGCGCAACTGGGTGATCTCTTCCTCGAGTTCGGCGCGCCGTTCGACGTCGAACGGCGACAGTTGCTCCATCTTGTGCGTCAGTTCATCGATCTGTCGCGTGATGCCGCCGCGCAACGCGATACGGCGTGCGATCGACATGCGCATCGTCAGTGCCGGTGACAGATTGGCCAGCACACCGTCGCGGGAATGACCGGCGCGGCGCTTGTGGATGTACGTCACATCGCCGAGGCGGGTGCGTTCCAGGTTCGGCAGTTCGAGATCGTCGAAGAACAGCCGCAGGAATTCGTCGCGCGACAGCACGAAGCTGAAGTTATCGCGGCTCTCGCCCTCACCCGGCTCATTGCCCAGACCATCGCCTTCGCCGCCACCGGGGCGATCGATCGTATCGCCGGGTACATACTCGTGGTTGCCAGGCAATACGAAGTCACGGCTGCCGGTGCTGCGGTCGTGATGCAGATGCGGCTCTTTCAGCCCGCGGCCGGGGATCGAAATCCGGCTGCCCTTGCCGACGTCGGCGATGCCACGCTTGTCGACTTCGTCGTCGACCGCTCGCTTGATCTCTTCCTTGAAGCGACGAATGAAGCGCTCGCGATTGACCGCGCTGCGCCCCGGCGGATCCCCGCGCCGGTCGACGACGCGCATGAAGCGGCTCGAAGCAGTGGCGGACACAGGGTCCTCGCAGCGCTAAGTCATCACGACTGTGTCGACTTCTTGAAGTGCATGTACCAGTCAACCAGCCGGCGCACCTGCTTTTCGGTATAGCCGCGCGCCGCCATCCGGTTGACGAAACTCTTGTGGCGCTCTTCCATCTCCTGCGAGCCCTTGGCCTCGAACGATATGATCGGGAGGATGTCCTCGGTCTTGCTGAACATCCGCTTTTCGATCACGACGCGCAGCTTCTCGTAACTGGTCCAGTGCGGGTTCTTGCCGTGGGCGCGCGCCCGCAGCACGAAGTTGACGACCTCGTTGCGGAAATCCTTCGGATTCGAGATTCCGGCCGGCTTCTCGATCTTCTCCAGCTCGGAGTTCAGCGCGTCGCGCGAGTACTGCATGCCGGTGTCCGGATCGCGCCAGTCTTCATCGAGCAGCCACTTGTCCGCGTAGGTCACGTAGCGGTCGAACAGGTTCTGCCCGTACTCGCCGTACGCGTCCAGATACGACATCTGGAGTTCCTTTTCGAGGAACTCGGCGAAGCGCGGGACGATCCATTCCTTGACATGACCACGCAGGCGGCGCTTGTACTCCTCCTGGATATCTTCCTTCGCCAGGCGATCCTCGAGCACGACCAGCAGGTTGACGGGGTCGGCAGCGATTTCGCTCGGGTCGCGATTGAATGCCGCCGAGATCGTCTTGAACGCCCAGCGTGTCGACAGCCCGGAAAAACCCTCCTGCATGCCGGCGTCGTCGCGATACTCCTTCACGCTCTTGCTACGCGGATCTATATCCTTGAGATTCTCGCCGTTGTACGAACGCAGCTTGCTGAAGACCGACGAGTTCTCCGGCACCGCCAGCCGCGAGAGCACGGTGAACTCGGCCAGCGTACGCAGCGTCTGCGGCGCGCACGGCGCCTCCGACAGCGTCGAGGCCCTCAGCATCTTGTCGTAGATGCGTACTTCCTCATCGACACGCAGGCAGTAGGGCACCTTGACCAGGTACACGCGATCGATGAAAGCCTCGTTGTCCTTGTTGTTGCGAAACTTCAGCCACTCGGCCTCGTTCGAGTGCGCCATGATGAAGCCGCTAAACGGCAACGCGGGTAGCGCCTCGGTGCCCTTGAAATTGCCTTCCTGCGTAGCCGTCAGGATCGGATTGAGCACCTTCAGCGGCGCCTTGAACATCTCGACGAACTCGACGCAGCGTGCCGACCCGAGGCACAGCGCTCCCGAGTAGCTGTACGCGTCGGTGTCGTCCTGCGCGAACTGCTCGAGCATGCGCAGATCGACCTTGCCGACGAGCGACGAGATGTCCTGCGTGTTTTCGTCGCCGGGCTCGGTCTTGACGATGCCGATCTGGTTCAACACCGACGGCATGATGCGGACGACTTGGAACTTGTTGAGATCGCCCTTGTATTCCTTCAGGCGCTTCAACGCCCACGGGCTGGCAATGCCGGTCAACGCGCGCGGCGGGATGCCGTAGCGGTCTTCCATCTGCGCGCCGTACTTGTCGCGGGGAAACAACCCCAGCGGCGACTCGAGCAGCGGCGACACCTTGCCAGTCACCGAGTCCTTCAGCGTATAGATCGGAAACTGCTCGCACAGCGACTTGATCTTCTCCGCCAACGACGACTTGCCGCCACCGACTGGGCCGAGCAGATACAGCACCTGCTTGCGCTCCTCGAGTCCCTGTGCGGCGTGCAGGAAGTACGCGTACAGCGACATCAGCGTCTCTTCCATGCCGTGGAAGTCGGCGAACGCATCCCAGGTCTGGATGACACGGTTCTGGAAGATGCGCGAAAGCCGCGCGTCATCGGCGGTATTGACGAGCTTGGGTTTGCCGATCGCTTCGAGCACACACTCGTGCGAGCTCGCGTACGCCATGCGGTCGGTCTTGCAGTACCGCAGGAAGTCTTCGAGCCCCATTTCTTCGTCGAGTCTGAGGACGAAGGACTCGCGGAACGAATCAAATATTCCAGTGGGCGCGGTCATCCTGACCTCCCTTGGCCCAGGGGCCGACAACGAAACAAACGCGACGAACTTAGAGTAGTTGACAAACCTCTTGTCCTGATACGGTTAAAAGAAGAGTAAATGCCCGCCACTGCATCGCCCTCATCTGAATTACCGATGGAATACGGTCACTGCGCGGTTTCGGATGTCTGTCGATGAACGACCAGCGACCTTCGCGCTGCTCGGCAGCATCGCGGCGGTCGCAACGCCCATCGAAATGCCAGGCATCCGTTCCCAGTCTTTCTCGCCGCGCACCTGGTCGTTCCATCTCCTCAAGTGCGGGTGCGCCAGAGCAAACGTCACGTTGCCAGTCGAGCGGGCCGCCGGCCGACGCCCGCCAGCCAGTCGAACCTCCGACACTTCCGCGGCCGATCAGCCGTCGTACTTGAAGGATAGGGAAACCCGCGCGCGGTATGCGACGACCTTTCCTCCTTCAATCTTCACGTCGAGCTTGCTGACCTCGGCGATTCGCAGGTCACGCAGTGAGGTCGCTGCCGTCTCGACAGCGCTTTTTGCCGCCGCCTCCCACGAGTCCGGGCTCGTGCCAATGATCTCAGTGACGCGATAGACGCCGGATTCAGTTTTCTTCTTGGCCACGATTCGGTCTCCTTCCGGTTGCGGGGCTGCAGGACAATTCCCGAAGCCTCGGAGAATTCATCATAGTCCTGCGGCCGTATTGCGTGCGTGAAGCGCACGTCCTCCACATATAGAGGCCTGCTTCAGCGGCCGAACCGCTGCACGGCGCGGACTCGCGCCTTGGCCATTTCGTCCGCACGGTTCCTCAGCGGTGCGTTCGTCTCGAGCGATCGCAGAAGATTCCTGGAGACGTTCTCCACCCCGTCGATTGCGGCGAGGAAGGCGACTTCGTTGGCTTTCGATGGCTTGTTGAAGCCGCTCACCTTTCTGACGAATTGCAGTGCTGCCGCGTGAATCTCTTCGTCCGTCACGGGCGGGTCGAAATTGAAGAGAGTCCTGATGTTTCGACACATGAGCTTCACCTCTCATCGATGGCGGCCAACCGGTTGAGCCGTGGCCGGCTTGCCCCGTGAAAATTTCAGACTTCCGCACCTCAGGGCGGCGCGCGCTGGTCCCGGTACCAGCAAATGCGGCGCAGCATGACCGCTTCCGGCGTTGTTTGCGTCGAGACACCAGGCCTGGACCGCGTCTGAAGGCTGTGGGGCCGGAACCGCAGTCCAGCCAGATCCGGTAGCGGCGCACTTAGCGCACTTGCTACGATGCGCCACCGCCGGACGCGCGCCGCGTCCAGCCCTACCGATCGGGATCGATGGACACGTTCATCCAGCAGGTCATCAACGGTTTGGTGCTCGGCAGCATGTACTCGCTGATCGCACTCGGCTACACGATGGTCTACGGGATTCTGAACCTGATCAACTTTGCACACGGTGACGTCCTTACGGTTGGAGCGCTGACGGCGCTGTCGACCATCCTGCTGCTGCAAGCGATGTTCCCGGGGATGCCGGGCTGGGCACTGATCGGCGCTGGCCTGCTGGCGGCGATACCTGTCTGCGTCGTGCTGAGTCTGGTCATCGAACGCGTCGCCTACCGGCCGCTGCGCAATGCGCCGCGCCTGGCACCGCTTATCACCGCTATCGGCGTATCGATCGTGATCCAGACCGTGGCGATGCTGGTGTGGGGGCGCAACTACCTGACGTTTCCCTCGCTGATCTCGAATGTGCCGTTCGAGATCGGCGGGGCCACGGTGACGGTGACCAAGCTGCTGGTCATCGTCCTGTCGGCCGTTGTGATGGTCGGGCTGATGCTGCTGGTCAACCGCACGCGCCTGGGCCGCGCGATGCGCGCCACCGCCGAGAACCCGCGCGTTGCCGGATTGATGGGCGTGAATCCGAATTTCGTGATCGCGGCGACCTTTGCGATCGGCGCCGCGCTGGCGGCGCTGGCCGGCGTGATGCTGGCTGCCACCTACAGCGTCGCCCACTTTTACATGGGGTTCCTGCCCGGGCTGAAGGCGTTCACCGCCGCGGTGCTCGGCGGCATCGGCAACATCCCTGGCGCGATGCTGGGCGGCCTGCTGCTCGGGCTGATCGAGGCGCTCGGCGCCGGCTACATCGGCGAGCTGACCGGGGGCATTCTCGGCAGCCATTACCAGGACGTGTTCGCGTTCCTGATTCTGGTCATGGTGCTGATCTTCCGTCCGTCGGGCCTGCTCGGCGAACGCGTGGCAGACCGCGCATAGGAATAGGTCCCGGATGACTGCACTGCTGCCGCGCCTGTCGCAGAACCGCTCGGCCGTGTGGCTGGCGACCGCCGTGGTCGCGGTCGTACTGATCCTGCTGCCGTTCGCGTTCGGCATGATGGGGAACGCCTGGGTCCGCGCGCTGGCGTTCGCACTGCTCTACATCCTGCTGGCGTTGGGGCTCAATATCGTCGTCGGGTTCGCCGGGCTGCTCGACCTCGGCTACATCGCGTTTTACGCGGTCGGCGCCTACATGTACGCACTGCTGGCGTCGCCGCACCTGACGTCCACTTTCACCTGGATCGCCCAGACCTTTCCGACCGGGCTGCACAGTTCGATCTGGTTCGTGGTTCCGCTCGGCGCCGGGCTCGCGGCATTGTTCGGCATTCTGCTGGGCGCGCCGGTTCTGAAGCTGCGCGGCGACTATCTGGCGATCGTCACGCTCGGCTTCGGCGAGATCACCCGCATCTTCATCAACAACTTGAACTCGCCGGTGAATATCACCAACGGTCCGCAGGGCATCACGATGATCGAGCCGGTGAAGATCGCTGGCGTCAACTTCGGCCGCACGTTAAACGTGTTCGACCTGACCCTGCCGTCGGTGTACCTCTACTACTACCTGTTCCTCGTGCTGACGATCGCGGCCATCGTCGTCTGTGTCCGCCTGCAGGATTCGCGGCTGGGCCGTGCCTGGATGGCGATCCGCGAGGACGAGATCGCGGCCAAGGCGATGGGCATCAACGTGCGCAACATCAAGCTGCTGGCGTTCTCGCTCGGAGCAACTTTCGGCGGTGTGTCCGGCGCGATGTTCGCGGCGTTCCAGGGCTTCGTCTCGCCGGAGTCGTTCACGCTGAACGAATCGATCATCGTGCTGGCGATGATCGTGCTCGGCGGTCTCGGCCACATTCCGGGTGTCGTACTCGGCGCAGTGCTGCTTTCGATCTTTCCAGAAGTGCTGCGGCACACCGTCGTGCCGGTCCAGACGTTCCTGTTCGGACATGTCGTCATCGATGCCGAAGTGCTGCGGATGATGCTCTACGGCCTGGCGATGGTGCTGATCATGCTGTACCGGCCCAAGGGTTTGTGGCCGGCGCCCGAGCACGGCGTCAATCCGGCCAGCCGGATCGCCACGCAGAGGGCCTGATGGGCGACGTCGTGCTGCGCGTCAACGGCGTCAACAAGCGCTTCGGCGGACTGCAGGCGCTGTCGGATGTCGGCATCGAGATAACGCACGGAGAGATCTACGGCCTGATCGGACCCAACGGCGCTGGCAAGACGACATTCTTCAATGTCATCACCGGGCTCTACGCGCCGGATTCCGGCACCTTCGAACTCGACGGCAAACCGTACGCGCCGCACGATGTCCATCGCGTCGCAGAAGCTGGAATCGCACGCACCTTTCAGAACATTCGCCTGTTCCCGGACATGACGGCGTTGGAAAACGTGATGGTCGGCCGGCACGTTCGCACCCGTGCCACGGCGCTGGGAGCGATCCTGCGCACGCGACGCACGGTCGACGAGGAGCGCGGCATCAAGGCCCGATCGATCGAACTGCTCGAGTATGTCGGCATCCGCAAATACGCGGATTACCAGGCGCGCACGCTCGCTTACGGTGACCAGCGTCGATTGGAAATCGCGCGCGCGCTCGCCACCGAACCCAAGCTGCTCGCGCTCGACGAGCCGGCGGCGGGCATGAACGCCACCGAGAAACTCGCGCTGCGCAAGCTGCTCGAGGCAATCAGCAAAGACGGCGTGACCATCCTGCTGATCGAGCACGACGTCAAGCTGGTGATGGGGCTATGCGACAGGGTCACCGTGCTCGACTACGGCAAGAAGATCGCCGTCGGCAACCCGGCCGCGGTGCAGAGCGACCCTGCCGTCATCGAAGCGTATCTCGGCGGTGGCCACAAGGCAGTCGCGACCAAGGTGGCCTGAAAGCGCAGCATGACGGAAGTCGTTCTTCGCGGTCTGCACGCTGCGCGCTCCGCCCGCGCGGGCGCCTGTGAAGCTCGCCCCCTCCCCGTCTCTCCCCCGACGGGGGGAGGGAGCGCGCAGTGCGGGAGCGTGGCATGAGCGACATCGTCCTTCGCGTCGCGAAGCTCAAAGTTGCCTACGGTGGGATCCAGGCCGTCAAGGGCGTCGATCTGGAGATCCGCGGCTCGGAACTGGTGACGCTGATCGGCGCTAACGGTGCGGGCAAGACTTCGACGCTGAAGGCGATCACCGGCACGCAGGCGTGGGCCGGCGAGATCGAGTACATGGGACGCACGACACGCGGCCTGGCGTCGTATCAGCTACTCGCGCGGGGCCTGGCCATGGTGCCCGAAGGTCGTGGCGTGTTCGCGCGCATGTCGGTGACCGAGAACCTGCAGATGGGCGCGTTCGTGCGCCGCGACGATGCGGAGGTCCGGCGCGATATCGACGACATGTTCACGACCTTTCCCCGTCTGAAGGAGCGGGCCAAGCAGCTTGCCGGCACGCTGTCGGGCGGCGAACAGCAGATGCTGGCGATGGCGCGCGCACTGATGAGCCGGCCGAAGCTGCTGCTGCTCGACGAACCGTCGATGGGGCTATCGCCGATCATGGTCGAGAAGATCTTCGAGGTGATCCGCGCGGTGGCTGCGCGCAAGGTGCCAATGCTGCTGGTCGAGCAGAACGCGCGACTCGCGCTCGAAGCAGCGCAGCGTGCCTACGTGATGGATTCCGGCGTCGTCACGCTCAACGGCGACGCGCACGAACTGCTGTCGGATCCCAAGGTGCGCGCCGCTTACCTCGGCGAGGCGGCGTGACACGGCCGCCTCGAGCGGCCTTCGTTTACGGCGCGACCAGGAAACGAGGTGGAATCGTCGGACCCCGCGACCGCGGACCAGCTCGCGAGCGCGCCTGCGCGCAACCGGCTGAAGCGTTACTCTGGCTACTGTGGACGGTAGACCCGTCAAACATCGAGGAGCATCGCCGATGGCGCACCCGGGTGAGAGGTTTTCTTCCGAGGTCAGGCTGACGCCGGAGGCCGTCAGGGCGTACGCCCATGCGGCAGGCGACGACAACCCGGTTCATCACGACCCCGGCTTTGCAACGGCGACGCGCTACGGACGACTGATCGCAAGCGGCACTCACACGACGGCGCTGCTGCTCGGCCTGACAGCGTCGCACTATTCCAGGGTGGGTGCGATGGTCGGACTGGAGTTCTGGGTTCGCTTCCGGCGACCGATCTATGCCAATGAAACGATCCGTCTCGAATGGCTGGTCGTCAAGGTCACGCAGAACGAGAAGCTGGGTGGCGACGTCGTCGAGCTGCGCGGCCGCATCCGCGGCCAGGATGGCGCGACGGCATTGGGCGCCAAGGGCCGCGTGCTGGTGACGGAGCGGCTCTGACCCTCTGCTGGCGGGCGCGGGCCACGCGCGTCGGTTCGTGAAGATCCTGATCCTCGGCGGCACACAGTTCGTCGGCCGTCACATTGTCGAGGCACTGCTAGCCGCCGGCCACGCACCGACGCTGTTCACGCGGGGGCAGACGCCCGACCAGCTGCCAACGACCATCGAGCGATTGCGTGGGGATCGCGACCGCGGTCGATCCGGCCTGTGCGCCCTGGCGAATCGTCGGTGGGACACCTGCATCGACGTCAGCGGCTACACGCCGCGACAGGTTAGAGCCAGCGCCGAATGCCTGCTGCCTGCCGTCGACCACTACGTGTACATCAGCGCGGTGATGGTCTACGGTGATGCGCAGCAGCGTCCGGTGACCGAAGAGCATCCGCGCGTCGACCCGGGCCGCGAAGAAGAGACGGACGTGAACGGAGAAACCTACGGTCCGTTGAAAGTTGCCTGCGAAAACCTCGTCGAGCAGATCTACGCCAGCCGCTGCGCCGTACTGCGTCCTCAGATCGTCGTCGGGCCGCACGATCCGTCGGGCCGATTCACCTACTGGCTCGAGCGCGCCCGGTTAGGCGGCCAGATGCTGGCACCGGGTGACGGCTCCGATCATTTGCAGATGATCGACGCGCGCGACCTCGCGCGTTTTGCGACGATCGTGGTCGAGCAGCGATTGAGCGGACCGTTTAATCTCGCCGGCCGGCGGCTCACGTGGTCCCGGTTCATGGAAATCCTCGACGCGCCCGACCTGGTCTGGGTCCCGGCCGCGGTTCTACAGTCCGTCGGCGTCACTGAATTCGAACTGCCGCTGTACCGCCGCGAGCGTGGCGCGCTTAGCGGGCTGATGGACGTCAGCAACGATCGGGCGTGCCGGGCCGGGCTGACGTTGACGCCACTGGCCAGAACGGTCAGCGACATCCGAGCGTGCCTCGAAGCCCAGCGATGTCGTCCGTGCATTATCTGCGCAGCGCGAGGCGGAACTGATCGCCCTCACCCGCAGCGGCATGCCCTTGTCTCGTTGAACCGGGCAGCCAGCTCAGGCTTCACGGGCCCATTCGGCGAAGAGCCCGTGCAGCTGCTCGACACCGTCGGTTAGCGCCGCAGGCCCGGGTTGCAGGATGTCGCACGATTTTATTTCGAGCAGTCGGCCGGCGCGCACCGCGGGAGTGTCGACCCACCCGGCACGCGCCGCAACCCGCTCCGGACGAAACTTCTTGCCGCACCAGGAACCGATGATCAGATCCGGCGCGCGGCGCGCGGGCTCCATGGCATCGCTGATCACGCGGTCGCGCCCCATCTTCTGCCGCGCCAGCTCCGGAAAGATGTCGTCACCGCCGGCGATCGCGATGAGTTCGGACACCCACCTGATCGCGCTGATCATCGGGTCGTCCCATTCCTCGAAGTACACACGCGGTCGACGACTCCACGCGGACGCGGTTGCGACCATCGAGGTATGGCGCGCTTCGCACGAGGCGATCCACGCGTCTGCACGATCGGTCGCGCCGATCATCGAGGCGACGAGCCGCAGCGTCGCGAAGATCTCCGCCACGCTGCGCTGATTGGTCACCAGCACATTCAACCCGGCTCGGATGAGCTTCTCGGCCAGTACCGCCTGCATGTCGGAGAAACCGACGACCAGATCTGGCTCGAGTTCAAGTATCCGGTCGACGCGACCGTCGAGAAACGCGCTGACGCGCGGCTTTTCCGCTCGCGCCTGTCGGGGACGGACCGTATAGCCGCTGATTCCGGCGATGCGGTCCTGCTCACCCAGCAGGTACAGCCACTCGGTCGTTTCCTCGGTCAGGCAGACGATGCGCTGCGGGCCCATGCGCAATTGTCACCGAGTGCGGCCGGTCTTGTCCGCCGTTCGCGGGGCCTGTGACAATGACGCCCGTGCACCGGTTGTCGGAGGAGGACGCGTGAAAGTCATCGGCCTGCTAGGTGGCATGAGCTGGGAGTCAACGGTTCCCTACTACCGCGAGATCAATGAAGCCGTCCGCGATGCGCTCGGTGGCCTGCACTCGGCGAAGTTGGTGCTCTACAGCGTTGACTTCCACGACATCGAACAGCTGCAACATGCGGGCGAGTGGAATACCGCCGGCCACCTCGTGGCCGACGCGGCGCGCGCGGTCGAACGCGCCGGAGCGGATTTCATCGTGCTGTGCACTAACACGATGCACAAGGTCGCCCCGATGATCGAGGCAGCCGTGCGCATACCGCTACTGCACATTGCCGATCCGACGGCCGAGTCGATCCGCGACGCCGGAGTCTCGACGGTGGGCCTGCTGGCGACCCGCTTCACGATGGAGCAGAGCTTCTACATCGACCGGCTGCGCGAGCACGGCCTTCAGGTCGTGTTGCCGCACGAGCACGACCGCGCGCTGGTGCACAGGGTGATCTATGAAGAGCTGTGCCTAGGACGCATCGTCGCGAGCTCGCGCGACGAGTACCGCCGGATCAACGCCGACCTCGTCGCGCGCGGTGCCGAAGGCATCATTCTCGGTTGCACCGAGATCACACTGCTGATCGGGGACAGCGACTCGCCCGTGCCGCTGTTCGACACGACCCGCATCCATGCGCGCACAGCCGCGGCGTGGGCACTCACAGGATCCTGATAAGCAAAGCGGGGCCGGTGCAAAGCAGCGTCAGGCAGCTTCAGCAAGCCGGACGCGCCGCACGCTGACCGCGACCTCCATCCCGCTGAACGCGCTGGGGTCGCCAAACCAGTTGCCGGTCACTGGCGTTGCTAGCGAGGGATCGCGCGCATAGGCCACGCGGATCAAACTGCTGCCACCGAACAGCGCATTGGTCGGGTCGAACGGCACCCAGCCGGCTCCGGGCAGGTAGGCGTGCAGCCATGCGTGCGTCGCGCCCGCACCGCTCACGTCCGCCTCCTTGCCCTCGTCCGCGCCCTCGTCCAGGGCGGGGTCATACAGGTAGCCCGAGACGAAACGCGCGGCGATGCCGAGACGCCGCACGACCTCGATCATCAACAGCGCGAAATCGCGGCACGAGCCTGCGCCACGCTGCAAGGTTTCTTCCGGCGTCTGCGTGCCCTCGTCGTCGCGCGACTCGTAGCGGAATCCCGCCTTGATCGACGCGGCAATCGACGTCAGCAGTTCGCGCGTGTCCGGGCGCACGCTGGGCGCGAGAAACGGTCGGCTCCACTCGAAGAGCCGCCCCTCCGGATCGGGGTAGTGCCGTTCGAGCAGCGCGCCCAGGTCGCGCCGCTCGTCGGCGCTGTAGTCGAACGGCCAGCGCTGCGCATGCCGCGCGAGCGGCAGTTCGTTGATACCGCGCACGCCGCGATGCGAGACGCGGAAGCTGCAGGCGATCCTCAGTTCGGCGGCGCTCGACCTAGGTGTCACCAGCGTCACCCAGTTCGACTGCGTGTCCTGCACCCAGTCGATCGTCGACGGCACGTTCGTCTCGACAGACGCGTCGAGTACCTGGAGATCGTGGCCCGACCGCGGCCGGAACATGACGCGATGCTGGCCGAAGCGGACTGGCTTCGCATAGCGATAGGTCGTCGTGTGTTGCACCTCGAGGAAGCGAGCAGCGTTCATCCGCCCTCCTTCGCCACGTCCGTGGTCCAGCGAGCCAACTGGTGTTCCTTGTCGCCGCCGGCTTGCATCGCCTGCAACACGCGCGCGCGATCCTCGGCAGGCCGGTTCTGGCTCAGCTTGAACTTCGCCTCGACACGGTCGACCGCGATCGAGAACGCGACGATGCCGCGCTTCATGCCCTCGCGCCAGGCCTCATCCAGCTCGTCCCACTGGCGGCGGTAGTCGGGATCGTGGCGGTCGATCAGCGCCTTCAGCACCTCTTCCTTGGTCTCGCTGTCGTGCGTCGGCTCGATCGTTCCGTGAACGTGCACGACCGCGTAGTTCCACGTCGGCACCGCTTTGAGCGTCGAGTACAGCGACGGCGAGACATAGGCGTCGCCGCCGTGAAAGATCGCCATCACATTCCGGCGTTCGCTCCACGCCTGCCAGTGCGGATTCGCGCGTGCCACGTGCCCCAGCAGGCGCCAGGCGCCCGACTGTTCGACCAGCAGCAGCGGCAGGTGCGAGACCACTGGTTCGTCGGCCGGCGTGATCAGCGTCGCGAACGGATTGGCACGGATCAGCGCGGCCGCGGGCTCGCGTTCGCCAACAGCAAAATGCGGCGGGGTGTACAACATGCCGTTTCAGCCGAGGCCGGTGGCCTCGGGCAGTCCGAGCATCAGGTTCAGGTTCTGGACCGCCGCTCCGCTTGCGCCCTTGCCGAGATTGTCGAGCCGCGCGACCAGCACCGCCTGCGCACCCTTCGTGTAGACGAAGATCTGCAGCCGGTTCGTGTCGTTGAGCGCCTCGGGCTCGAGGAAGGTGCCGTCGCGCAACGCCAAGGTGTCGTTCAGCGGCCTGACCTCGATGAAGTGCTCGCCGGCGTAGAACTCCGCATAGATCGCATGCAGCGCAGCGCCGTCGACCGCCTGCGGCAGCGCTACCATCTGCAGTGGGACGTGCACCAGCATGCCCTGGCGGAAATCGCCGACCGACGGGGTAAAAAGGGGCGCCAGCGCGAGCAGTCCGTGGCGTTGCATCTCGTCAACGTGCTTGTGCTTGCGCGTCAGTCCGTAGCCGCCGTAGGCCTGCGGGCGCGCGCCGCTCGGCTGCTCGAACGACTCGATCATCTTGCGGCCACCGCCGGAGTATCCGGACACGGCATGCACGGTGACCGGAAAATCCTCGGGCAGCACGCCACGCTCGCGCAGCGGCCGCACCAGCGCGAGAAAACCGGTCGGATAGCAGCCGGGATTGGAGACACGCCGTGCCGACGCGATCGAACCGCGCTGCTCGCGCGTCAGCTCGGGAAACCCGTAGACCCAGCCCGGCGCGGTTCGATGCGCAGTGCTGGCGTCGATCACGCGCGTGCGCTCATTGCCGATCAGCGTCACCGTCTCGCGCGCCGCATCGTCGGGCAGGCACAGAATCACGCAGTCGGCGCGGTTGACGATGGCACGCTTGGCTTCAGTGTCCTTGCGCGCCTCGGATGGCAGGCTCAGCAGGCTGACGTCGCGGCGCGCCGCCAGCCGCTCGCGGATCTGCAGACCGGTCGTGCCGTGTTCGCCGTCGATGAAGACCGTAGGTGCGCTCATGTCCGTGCCCCGGGTGCCGTCGCGTAAACGTCGGGATTGTGCCGCTCCATGTGGCGTTGCGGCGTCTCCAGTTCCGTAAAACCGAAGCGGCGGTATAGCCCGTGAGCATCGCGGGTGCGCAGCGCCCAGCGGCGCAGGCCCTGCAGTTCGGGATGTTCGATGATCGCACCGATCAGCCGCCGGCCGACGCCCCGTCCACGCGCATGGGTCGCGACGAAGACATCGCACAGCCATGCGTAGCTCGCGCGATCGGTGACCACCCGTGCGAAGGCGACCTGCTCGCCGCCCGCAATCGCCGAAGCAACCAGCGAATTCGCGACCGCCCTCTCGAAGACATCGCGCGGCAGTCCTGTCGACCAGTACGCCTCGTTGCTCAGCCAGCCGTAGACCCGGTCGCGGTCGACCTGCGCAGGATCGAAGGAGATCGTCACAGAGTTCATTTCATCGCCTCCAGCACCTCGTCGAGCAGCGCGGTCATCTGATCGATCTCGTCGAGACCGACATTCAGTGCGGGCATGAACCGCAGCAGCGACGGTCGCGGGCTATTGAGCAGCAGCGCGGTCGGCGCCAGCGCGCGAGCGGACTCGACGACCTGCGGTCCGATCGCACGGCCGAGGTCGAGCGCCTGCAACAGACCGCGGCCGCGACGGCCCGCGAGCCGGTGGCGATCGATCAGCCGGTCGAGCACGGCCTCGAGGTGCGCGGCGCGGCTGCGCACGCCCGCGAGAAACTCGGCGTCGGCAACGGTCGCCAGCACGGCGTCACCGACGGCCGCCATCAGCGGGTTGCCGCAGTAGGTGCCACCCTGGTCGCCGTGCTCGAACACCGCTGCGACGGCGCCGCGCGCCAGCAGAGCAGCCAGCGGAACACCACCACCGAGCCCCTTGCCCAGCGTCAGGATGTCGGGCATCACGCCGGCGTGTTCGCAGGCGAACAGCGCGCCGGTACGCCCGATGCCGGTCTGCACTTCATCGAGAATCAGTAGCAGGCCATGGGCGTCGCACAGCGAACGCAGCGCGCGCAAAAAGTCGTCGTCGGCCGGAACGACGCCGGCTTCGCCTTGGATCGGTTCGAGCATGATCGCGACGGTGTGTTCGGCGATCAGCGACTGCACCGACGCGAGGTCATCTAATTGCGCCTTGACAAACCCGGGCATCGGCGGAGCGAACAGCCGGTCCCAGCCGGGCTTGCCGCTGGCCGCCATCGTCGCCAGCGTCCGGCCATGGAACGCGTCGGCAAAGGTGATGATTTCGTACGCACCCGCACGATGCAGGCTTCCCCATTTGCGAGCTAGCTTGATCGCGCCCTCGTTGGCCTCCGCGCCGCTCGAGCACAGAAACACGCGCTCGAGCTTCGACGCCGTGGCCAGCCGCGCCGCGAGCCGCAGCGCGGGCTCGTTATGAAAGGCCGGACTGGGATTGAGCAGGAGTTGAGACTGCGCGGCGAGCGCCTCGATGGTTTCCGGTGCGCAGTGGCCAAGCGCGTTGACGGCCCAGCCCTGCACGAAGTCCAGGTAGCGCTTGCCGCGATGATCGGTCAGCCAGGAGCCTCGGCCCTCGACAAACACCAGCGGCGGACGCGCCGCGATGTCCATCAGGGCATCGGTCTCGTAGGCATCGATCTTCATCGTTCGCTCCTTCGTGAGTGTCGCGGATCGGGTAGGAGGCAGGGTCACCCCTGCCGTCCTCCCACACCACCGTACATACGGTTCCGTATACGGCGGTTCCTGTCGGGGGCCGAAGCCCCGTGAGTTTGTGTTTCGTTCAGCGTGTCGCCTGAGATCCATCGAGCACCGCGCCGGCGATCCGCGACTTCCGGTCGCGGCACGTCCGAGGCGGCCCGCGGCCTGCGCCGCGGCTTCTGCTCTGAATGCACAGAGAGCACGCGCGACTGTCCACTCGTGACAGGTTCAGCCCTTTGCCGTCGCGGTTGCCGACGACTACTACGGCCTCTGCTGACTCCTGCCAACCCATCCCGGCACCTCTCGACGCCGGTAGCACAAGGCAGGCTGACAGGCCTCCCAGGGTAAGACGCGCGACCTTCGCTGCAGATACCCGCCGCATCTACTCCTTCACCTTCCGGATAGTTTCGGGCTTCGAGTTGCTTTGCCCTCTCGCCCAAGTGAAGTTGCCTCATATGCGATTCCTGTTCGTCGGGCCACAGCTTTGCGTACAGCTTCCTTCAGATTCCGCCTCGCGACGGACACCCTTGCTGTGCGGCTAACGGTTCCCACTATCAAGGTCCGTAGGGGACTTTCACCCCCAAGTCGTCCAACTCGCCACCACAGCGACCTGAACAGCGCCAGTCACGGCGCTACGCGCCATGCCTGGCGCACAAAACAAAAAGGCCGCGGGATCCGCGGCCTTTCGTGGGTATCCGGTTGCCCGGTAGTTCAGCCCTGCGCGCGCGCTCCCCTGCGGAATTCCGCATCACGTCGCTCGCGTCGGGCCTGGTAGGTCGTCATGGCGAGGCAAAGTGTACCCGAGCCCGAGGTCCGGAAAGATTACAAAGCCGTAACGACGCCCGATAGCCGACATCCCCGCATCGCCCGGTGCACCTCGAGCGAATCCCACATCAATGGGTCGCGGACGCACGGGGTCGCGGACGCGCCGCAGACGTTCGATCATTGCGCCCCCCGGAGACAATGAGGACCGTCAATACGCAGTATGGGAACCACAAGCAACAGGGATTCGATTCTTCTCGTCGGTGCAAGCGGGCAGACGGGCCGTTATGTTCTGCGCTACCTGTGTGCCGCGTCGGTGCCGGTCATCGCCTGCGTGCGAAGCGCGCATCGCCTTGCCGCCGAACCGTCGTTGGCAGCTGCCGAAGTTGTAGTCGCCAACGTCGAGCAGCCGCACACGCTTGCGCCCTTGATCGAGCGCGCGACCCATGTGATCTACCTGGCCGGCGTGGATCGAAGAGGCTTGCTGCCCGGCGCATGGCAACTTGAGCTTGAGGGCCTGTCAGGCTGCCTCGAGCTCGCCAGACGGGCCGGTCTGCCCGGTCGATGGATTTCGGTGGGCTACAGCGGATCGGATCAGCGCACCGGCGCCACCTGGACGGAGACTCGGTGGCGCGAACTGAAGCTTGCGGCCGAGGACGCGATAGCCGCAAGCGGCGTCAACTATTTCGTGCTGCGCACCGGACTGATCGGTGCCCCCGTCAGTTCGGAGCCGCGGGTCAGCATTGTGCAAAGTTCCGCCGCGGCTGACGCCACGCTTCCATGCAATGCGCTCGCCTTTCTGCTGACTGGCGCCGCACTGGCGGGCGCTACGTATCGTTCGCGTGTGACCGTTCGCGTTGACCCTCACGGGCTCAAACTGCAGAGCGCCGTCCACGCGTTCAGCCGATTGCGACAGGACGGCCATATTCTTAGCACGACAGGACTGATGCGCCACGCTTGATGCCTCCCGCGCTTTGGCGCGCAACCCAGGACCTTCACCTCGATAACCAAGGCCCTAATAGCAGGCCGTTGACACCATCGCGGCTGCCTCAGGCGCAACCCACCGCGCACCCGAACGCCACCCAGTTGAAGCCGGCTTCGCCCGCGGCGCAGTCCGTATTCCGGGCGCGGAGGAGGAAGCCGTTCGGCGTGACGTAGCAGGCCATGCCGGCCACGGCCGGGCCGGACTTACCGACATGGAAAGCCGTGACCAGTACCGTCGGCGGAGTGAGGAACGCCTGATCGAAGGTGACCGCCCACTGGTTCCACGAGTTGGAAAAGGCGGCGCACGGCTCGAACCAGAGCGGCGCCACCTGCCCGGAATCGACAAAGATCTGCGCGCCGCCGCCCGAGGGCAGTCCCGCGACGGCCACGGTCTCGTGGAGCGCGAGGTAGTTGAAGTTGGACCAACCCTCGCCGGGATCCGGGTTGCGCGCCAGGAGCGTGAAGCCGGTGGTGGTCCGCTTCCGGGCCACGGGCACAGCCGGCGTGGCGTACTGGTACACGGCGGCCGTCTCAGCGAAGCGGTCCGCGGCGGTGGCGAAGATCACCGGGTCGGCCCCGAACGCCGGCTCGCTGAAGCGGACGTCCCAGCTGTTCCAGTCGCCCGGCTCGCAGTCCCGGTTGAAGCGCTGCGGGAACAGCGTGCCCATGCGCACGTACTTGGTGGAACCCTGCGGCTTGCCCGTCTCCAAGAGCGCGAGCCAGTTCATGTGCGCGACGCCGGGGCTGCAGTCCGAGTTCCTCCCCGCCAGTCGGAAGCCAGTTGTGGTCACGTCCTGCGCGACGCCGACCACGGCCGTGAAGTTGCCGGACGACTGCTCCGCACCGAGGTCACTGGCGGTCAGGATGACACGCGGCGGCTCGCTGAAGGTGGCAAAGACGTCCTTGAACTGCCAGTCCCCCGGCTCGCAGTCAGGCTGGAAGAGGTTGGGGAACTCGACGTGACTGAACTGCATCTTCACGTTCTGAAGAGGCGTGAGCATGAGAGAGGCCTCCTTGCTTGGCGTGGGGGCGGCGGCCGGCGGGTCGGACGGGGTGGGCACGACCCGCGAAGGGCACACGCACCTGCCACGGAGGAGGAGGCGAGGCTACTGCCGGCCTGCGGAGCGCGTCAAATGCGGATGGCTAGTCACTTGGACTTGGCCATAGACGGCGCACCATGCACTCGGTCAGGTCTCCGCGAGGTCGGCCTGCGAGGTAAACGCATCGGCGAAGAACTGATCCTCGGGCAACCCAGCGGTGGCGAAATCGCGCCGTGCAGCGTCGATCATCACCGGTGCCCCGCAGGCGTAGACCTGATGGCCGGAGAGGTTCGGAAAATCCTCCAGCACCGCACGGTGAACGAAGCCCTCGCGGCCGGTCCATGCGTCCTCGGGGCGAGCCTCGGAGAGCACCGGTATGTAGCGGAAGTTCGGCTGCTCGCCGGCCCAGCGCGCGGGTACCTCGGGCAGGTAAAGGTCCTGCCGAGCTCGCGCGCCCCAGTAGAGCGTTACCGGCCGCAGCAGTTTCCCCGAATCCTCGTGGTTGATACCCTCGGCGAAGATGTGCTCGGTGAGCGACTTGATCGGCGCGAAACCAGTTCCGCCGGCGACCAGAATGATCGGCCGCGGATTGTCCTCGCGCAGGAAGAAAGTGCCCATCGGGCCTTCGACGCGCAGGATGTCGCGCTCCTTGATCGGCTGCGGACCGATCCCGAACAGCTTGTCGCTGAACGCGCCACCGGGCATGTGGCGCACGTGAAACTGCAACTGCTCGTCAGCATGCGGCGGCGTGGCGATCGAATAGCTGCGGCGCGTGCCGTCGCGCAGGATGAACTCCATGTACTGACCGGCCAGGTACTGCAGACGCTCGGCGGCCGGCAGCTGCAGCGACACGATCGCGACATCGGGCGCAGCGCGCTCGATGCGCGCGATGCGCGCCGGCATCCGACGAATGGGAATATCGCCGAAGCCCGTGAGCTCGCGCGCCTCGATCACGACGTCGCTTTGCGGGCGCGAGCAGCAGATCAGCGCCAGGCCTTTGGTTTCGTCCTCGGGCGATAGCGCGGAACGCGCATGCGGCCCATGCTCGAGCTGGCCTTCGAGCAGCCTGCAGCGGCAAGTGCCGCACGCGCCGTTCTTGCAACCGTACGGCAGCCCGATGCCCTGGCGCAGCGCCGCGGCCAGCACGGTCTCATCGCCTTCGACAGCAAAGGTCCGGCCACTCGGCCGGACGGTGACGTTGTAGCCCATAGAATTCGTGCGATGGAAAGTGCTCAGCCCGCGAGCTCGCTGCGCGATCCCCGCGGCAGGCGGAAACTGGGTCGGCCGCGGCTTCTAATCATCGGCTGCGGCGATGTCGGGCTGCGCATTGTCTCACGGCTTCGCACACGCTTCCGGGTGATCGCGCTCACCTCGTCGCCTGCGCGGGTGGCGTTGCTGCGTGCAGCGGGTGCTGTCGCGATCGTCGGCGACCTTGATCGACGCAGTTCGCTGCGGCGCCTGCACGGCCTCGCGCAGCGGGCGATGCACCTAGCCCCGCCTGCCGATAGCGGCGAGACCGACGCGCGCACGCGCCGGCTTGCTGCGGTACTGATGTCGACCTTGCGCCGAACGGTCTACATCAGTACATCCGGCGTCTATGGCGACCATGGTGGCGCGGCGATCGACGAGACTGCGCGCCTGTGTCCGGAAAACCCGCGCGCGCTGCGCCGGATTGACGCGGAGCGCGTAATGCGTCGCCTGCGTGCCAGTGTGCTGCGCGTACCCGGTATCTACGCAAGCGAGAGGCTGCCGCTCGACCGGCTGCGCAAGCGGCTGCCCGCGCTGATCGCCGCCGACGACGTTTACACCAACCACATCCACGCAGACGATCTCGCGCGCGTGACGATCGCGGCGATGATGCATGGTGCGCCGGCCCGCGTCTACAACGCGGTCGATGACAGTGCGCTGAAAATGGGCGAGTACTTCGACGCGGTAGCCGATGCAACCGGCCTGCCGCGCCCGCCACGTTTGCCTCGCGCGGAGCTGAGGGCCGCGGTATCGCCGATGATGTATTCGTTCATGACGGAGTCGCGGCGGCTTGCGAACCGGCGGCTTAAGGCCGAACTCGGCGTGCGTCTCACGTATCCGACCGTCGCGAGTGGGCTCGCCTCATTTGGTGCCGGAAGAGCCAACCGCCTCATCGCCGCACAAGACAAGACTGCTCATCCCTAGCATGGCTGTTCCGATCGAAAGCCTATGCGTGCGTGTGACCCGTCGCAAAACGGCTTGTTGTCAGAAGCGCCGCAGCGACACAGGCGCGCCGATTGGGTCCGCAACAACGTTCGACCGGTGCCGCTGCAAATTTCGACGTTGCCGCTCAGCTGTAGCGGACCGTTAAGGGTCGGAGTGATCGTCAGACGTCCACCGCGTTCGCCGAGCGGTTCGGACGCGATCGTGACGGGCTCGCCGGTGGCCGCGAACTCCGCAGCTGTGTGGCTGCCATCGCAGTAAGGCTTGCGGTTCGACTTTCCGCAGCGGCACAGCGTCACTCGAAACTCCGCGACGGCCGACTCAATCTGTGCGTGCACGGCATAGGGACCGTTCTCGCGCACGCGCACGACGTTGACACTGGGCGCCGATTCTTGCGGCCCGCCGTCATGGCGTTCGTAAGTGATCGCGCCCGATGGGCAACTGTGCGCGACGCGGACGCAGTGCTCTACGGACGTCGCTTCCGGATGAATCCACGCGCCCGGAGTGTTTGCGAGAAAGACAGCGGGCGCCTCCAGCACGCAATGGCGCGAATGAATGCATCGTTGACCGTCGAAACGAAGCGTGATGGCCTCTGTACTGGCGACATCCGGTGCGTCGGCAGCCTGGGTGTGCGGCAGCTCCGCGGTCGGCTCGGCAATGCCAACTGGCTTGTCCGGCACACCAAGTTGCGCCACGCGGTCGATTGCCCGGCCCAGTTGCTCCTCGAAGCGCCGATGCATTTCTTCAAAGCGTTGCGCAAGCTGCTCGAGATCGTTGGCGACCTCTGCCAGAGGTACGACGTGCGCCAATCGCCCCGCCGCGGCGCCGAGCTCCGACGATCGTTCACCGAGGATGCGAGCGGCGCAGGTCTGCACCAGCGCACCGGCTGAACCAGGCAATTCGAAATTCAGTGCTGCAGTCGATCCGGCTCGTGCAGCATCGATCGGAAGACGAGTCGCAACGTCGGCGACCCGACCCATTGCCGACATCAGCACGTTGGTCGCGGTGGCCAGTGCAACACGGAGATCGCGCGGCAGCGGTGCTGGCGCGAACACCTGTGACAGGGTGCGGATCATCAACACATAGATCGAATTGCCGAGGTCGATCACTTGCCCGGCGAGCGGCTCGACGACGCGCACCCGGTCGCGCGTGATGCCGGTGCTGCCGAGCATCGGGTTGCCGACCACCGGCCGCGCGGGTTCGAACTCAGCGCGGGTGGCGCGCAGCTCGCCAAGTTCACTTCTGATTGCTTTGAACCGGGCGAAGTGCGAATCGTCGCGATGCGCCGGTGCACCTTCTCCCTGCAGCACGATTTCCTCGATGGCGCGGTGAGCCGAGGCCAGATCGGTAATCTTGAACAGGCCTTGTAGGCCGAACTCCTCCACGGCGACCTGCGCTTGGCTGTGTCCGACGAACACGCGTTCTTCGCCAAGCTGCTCGCACAAGCGCTCCAGGCCCTGGAGGATGCCGTGATACAGATGCCCCTGGCTCGAATAGTCCTGCGGAGACGGGGCAAGCATGTTTGGACGGGCTATGCGCCGGTAATGCAGTGCGTGGCCGAAGCCTGCGCCGTCCTTGATGTCGAGCCCCTCGGGGCGCTCGATGTACATGAAGTGATCGAGCGCCGCCTCGCCGAATGGCGCGAGAGACATCAAGGCGTCGGCAGGAAAGTGGCCGGGCCGCACGGGGAATGCCGGCCGCCACAGATGCGGTGCCGCGCCGATCGCTGCGAGCAGGTTGTTGACGAGAGACAGGTGCAGCATTTCTTCGAGGGCAACCTGAGCAAGCGAGCGGCGCCAGCGCTCAATTGCCGCGAGTTCGGTCGGCGTAACACCTTCGTCCAGGCCACGCTTCAGGGTCCACTGGGCATACAAATAGGAGCACATCACCGTGTGCTCGAATTCGGCCGCCTCGCACAGCAGATAGATGAGTTCTTCCCGGTCCTGGATGACTATTTCGGCAGGCATGGCTGACAGAGTGCCTTGTGTCATTTCGAGCGTAACGATGTTTTGCAACGCGACCGGAAAGAGCGAGGCGCTAGGGTGCACCGCTCACCAAGCAATATCAAGTTCTTCGCTTCGTCGGGTCGAGGCCGTGGCCCGTGAGCCCGCGCCGATCAACAGAGGTCGACGAAAGGTCCTCGTGTGCGAGCACCCGCAGGTCGAGAATCGGCTATGTGCGCGAAGTGGCAACCGATTCGGTGTGCCCCGAATCGCCGTTTGTCGGCGGAATGCAGCGCTGGTTCAGCGCGCGCTCTCAACGCTCCTCGGTCGGCGCGAAGTCCAGTTCGACCTTCGCACCGTTCGGGTCGTGGCAGAACAGCTGCCACGTGTTCGAACCGCGCTGTCGCCGCAGCTCGTAGTCGACGCCGCGCGCGTCCAGCCGTTCCGACACTGCCTTCAGGCCGCGCGCGGTAAACGCCATGTGGTCGATCACCCCGGCGCGCTGCGCCGGCAAGGCGCGCCCGGCGATGATGTGCAGCACTGGCTGACCGTTGGAGTACAGCCAGGCGCCCGGAAAGCCGAGATCGGGGCGCGGCCCCGGAGCCAGCCCGAGCAGGTTCACGTAGAAATCGATCGAGCCGTCGAGGTCGTCGGTCAGCACCGTGAAGTGATTCATGCCTTCGATCATGCCTTAACTCCTCGCGCCGGCCGCTCCCGCAGCGCGGCGCTGATCAGTGCATTGGCGGTCCAGCACGCGATGGCCTCGACCTGCTTGTCGCTCGCGCCCCAGATGTCCTTCAGCACGATATACGGTTCGATGCCATAAACCAGCGAGAGCGAGCGGATCAATCGGTTGTAACCCGCGGTCCCGAGCCGGCGGCGTAAGGGCGCGGCCGCGCGGTCCAGGAGGCGGACCCGATGGCCACGGCGATACGCCTCCTCGCCGAGCTGACCGCGTCGCTCGAGTGCCCAGTGTTCCAGGGCGAGCTGCAGCGCGGCACGCATGTGAGGCTCGTACTCCTTGAAGCGCGGAAACGTCTCGGTGAACAGTTCCAGCAGGCGCTTGCGCCCGTCCGCCTTGGAAGACTCGAAGCGTCGCACCGGCCCGAGGCTCTCCTCGACGATCGCCGCCACCAGGCGGCTGCGGCTGGGAAAGTACCGATAGGCCGTCGCGCGTGAAACACCGGCGGCCGCGGCGACTTCGGCGACGGTCGCCATCCGTCCCGCATTGGCCATGTTCATGGCGTGCGTAATCAAAAGGCGGTACGTGCGCGCCCTTACTCCGTTCTCGGGTGGACGGGCCGCCACCGTGCCCGGCCAGTGCGTTCGGGTTCCCATGGTGGTCGAAACGCTGGACGTTCCCTGAAAGCGTGAAGTATCGTAGCGCCGCCGTGAGACACGCGTCTCAATTTTTCTTCGCGGCTCGCGGTGAAGCAGACGATCGACGGCCAGGCTCGACCGGCCGCAACTTTTCAAGGAGACAGCGGCGGCCTTCCTCCGTGGCCGCCGTCCGATCATGCGGATCGCCACTTACCGCTGGGGCGGCCGCCGTCATGTGGGCTCGGTGTCCGCGGACGGCAGCGAAGTGACTCCGCTCGCGTTGCCGGCCCGGGCAGAGCAGGTGCAGTCGCGCGGGGCACTGGCGCTGATCGAGCACCTCGCCGAAGGCGGGCCGCATCCCGCGCCGGCGGGCCCTCGGCTACCACTGTCCGCCGTGACGCTGGACGCACCGCTGCCGCGGCCGCGCCGCAACCTCTGGTGCGTGGGCCGCAACTACCGCGCGCACGCGCAGGAATTGAAAGGCACGGTTTTCAAGGGCGACAGCCGCGTCGACGAATGGCCGATCGTCTTCACCAAGGTGCCCGAGTGCGTGGTCGGGCCCGGCGCGCCGATCCGGCTGCCCGGCGACCGCGTCTCCAGCCAGATCGACTACGAGGCCGAACTCGCCGTAGTGATCGGCCGCGGCGGCCGCGACATCCCGGCGGCGCGGGCGATGGATCACGTGTGGGGCTACACGATCGTCAACGACGTCACGTCGCGCGACGTGCAGATGCGTCACCACCAGTGGGACCTCGGCAAGTCGTTCGACACGTTCTGCCCGATGGGGCCGTGGCTCGTCGACAAGACCGAAGTCGACGGCACGGCAACGCGCGTTCGGCTGTGGGTCAACGACGAACCGCGTCAGGACGCCTCCACCCGCGACCTGATCTTCGACATCCCGACGCTGATCGAGAACATCTCGCGCGGGATCACGCTTTTTCCCGGCGATGTGATCGCGACCGGCACACCGGCCGGAGTCGGCATGGGCATGCAACCGCCCACGTGGCTGAAGGACGGCGACCGCGTGCGTATCGAGATCGACGGCATCGGCGTGCTCGAGAACCGGGTGGTCGCCTGATGAGCATGCAATGGATCGACCGCATGGCCGTCGAGGTCGACGGCGACGGCGACGCGGTCGTGCTGGTGCACGGGCTGGGCGGAACGACCAACACGTGGACGCCGCTGATGGCGGCGCTGGCCCGCCACCGCAGCGTGCGCATCGAACTGCCGGGCTCCGGCCGGTCGAAGGACGCCCACGCGCTGCGCGACAACACGCCGCACGAGGGCCGGCTGTCGATCGACGTGCTGGTCGACGCGGCGCTACGCGTGTGCAGCGAACTCGGGCTCGCCGCGGCGCACTTCGTCGGCCACTCGCTCGGCACGATCGTCTGCCAGCATCTGGCCGTCAAGGCACCGGAGCGGGTGAAGTCGCTCGCGCTCTTCGGGCCGCTGCTGGCGCCGCCCGATGCCGCGCGGTCCGGCCTGCAGGCGCGCGCCACGAAGGCACGCGCCGAGGGGATGTTCGGCGTCGCCGACGCCATCGTGCAGGCGGCTTTGTCGGCGACCACGCGCGAGCAGTCGCCGGTGGCGGTCGCCTTCGTTCGCGAGTCGCTGCTCGCGCAGGACCCCGAGGGCTATGCGCGCACGTGCGAGGCGCTCGCGGCTGCGCAGCCCGCGCCGATCGACGGCATCAAGGCTCCTGTCCTGCTCGTGGCGGGCGACGAGGACGCGGTGGCGACGGTGCACGGCGTGCGCGCGATGGCGGCGCGACTGGCCGCCGCGCGGGTCGAAGTGCTGCCGCGCTGCGGCCACTGGATGACCGCGGAGCGGCCGGCCGAGTGCCGCGGCTTCCTGCAATCCTTCCTCGAACGTCACCGTTGAGAGGCGAACGATGGCCAACGTGCTGTTCTCCAATGTGCGCATCTTCGATGGCAGCGGCGAGTTGCCGTACAGCGGCGAAGTACTCGTGCAGGGCAACCGCGTCGCCCGGGTCACCCGGCAGTCGACGGGCGCGCGTTCGCTGCCCGTGGCCGGCGCCACCGTCGTCGACGGGGCCGGCTGCACGCTGATGCCGGGCATGGTCGAGGCCCACACGCATTTCTCGTGGAACGACCAGCCGTCGCTCGACTCGATTCAGCGCATGCCGACCGAGGAGCACGTGCTGTGGTGCGCGCACGTCGCCGAGCGCTACCTGTCGATGGGCTGGACCTCGTGCGTCGGCGCGGCCACCGCCAAACCGCGGCTCGACGTGGTCATCCGTAACGCGATCAATGCCGGCGAGATCCCCGGCCCGCGCTACATCGCGGCCAGCCAGGAGATCACGGTGCAGGGCGGGCTCGGCGACAACACACTGCCCCATCTGCCGCAACCCGAGTTCAACTTTGGCGCCGTGGTCAGCGGGCCCGAGGAGGTGCGCCGCTGCGTGCGCCAGTTCGTCAAGTGGGGCGTGGACCAGATCAAGATCAATCTGTCGGGCGAGTACATCACCGGGCTGCCGGCCGAGTACACGCCGTTTTCTGACGAAGAGATCGCGATGTGCGTGACCGAGGCCAAGCGCTTCGGCAAGCGGGTGGCGGCGCACGCGCGCTCGTGCGAATCGGTCAAGCAGTGCATCCGGCACGGCGTCGAAGTGATCTACCACGCGAGCTTTGCCGACGACGAGGCGCTCGACCTCCTCGAGGCCAACAAGGACAAGCACTTCGTCGCGCCCGGTCTCGCGTGGCTGATCAACACCTCGTACCACGCGTCCGAGTGGGGACTGACGCCCGAGGTGACGAAGAAGATGGGGTACCACCGCGAACTCGAGATCGCGGTGGAGACGCTGAAGAAGATGCTGAAGCGTGGGATCCACATCCTGCCGGGCGGCGACTACGGCTTCGCCTGGACTCCGCACGGCACCAACGCCAAGGATCTCGAGTACTTCGTCAAGTATCTCGGCATGTCGCCGATGGAGGCGCTGCTGTCGGCCACGGCGTGGGGCGGGCCGATCATGCAGCGGCCGGGCGAGATCGGCGTCGTGAAGGACGGCGCACTGGCGGATCTGCTGCTCGTCGACGGCGATCCGCTGGCCGACCTCCGCATCCTGCAGGACAAGAGCCGCCTGCTGGCGGTGATGAAGGACGGCGAGTTCTACCGCGAACCGCCGGCGCGTCAGGCTGGCGCACGCACGCGCTGGAACGCGGCGGCAGCGTAGGAGGCGACCATGCCCGCTCAGGACACCGACATCCTGTTCACCAACGTCCGCATCATCGATGGCAGCGGCGCACCGCCGTACAGCGGCGAGGCGCTGGTGCGCGGCCGCCGCATCGCGCGCGTCAGCAAGACGGCGCGTGCGATCTCCACGGCGGGCGCGACAGTCATCGACGGCGCCGGCGCGACGCTGATGCCGGGCATGGTCGAGGCGCACACGCACTTCGCGTGGAACAACGCCGGCAGCCTCTCCGACATCCAGAAGATGCCGACCGAGGAGCACACGCTGTGGACGGCGCGCGTGGCCAAGGTCTACCTCGATCACGGCTGGACATCCTGCGTCGGCGCCGCCACCGCCAAGCCGCGGCTCGACGTCGTCGTCCGCAACGCGATCAACGAGGGGCTGATTCCGGGGCCGCGTTACCTCGCCGCGAGCCAGGAAATCACGGTGCCGGGCGGACTGGGCGACGAGACGCTGCCGCACCTGCCGTTCCCCGAATTCAGCTTCGCGGTCAACGTCAGCGGACCGGAGGACATGCGGCGCGTGTGCCGCATGTTCCTCAAATACGGCGTCGACGCGATCAAGATCAACCTGTCCGGCGACAACCTGGTGCCGACCGCGAACGCGAAGACGGGCTGGATGACGGACGCCGAGGCGAAGGTCGCGGTCGAGGAGGCGACGATGCGCGGCAAACGCGTCGCCGCGCATGCGCGCTCGTGCGAATCGATCAAGCAGGCGGTCCGCTGCGGCGTCGAGGTCATCTACCACGCGAGCTTCACCGACAACGAGGCGCTCGACCTGCTGGAGGCGAACAAGGACAAGGTGTTCGTCGCGCCCGGCCTGTCGGTGATCTTCAAGCTGCTGTACGAGGGCGATGCGTGGGGCATTTCGCGCGCGCGCGCCCGCGAGCTCGGCTACGAGGAGGAACTCGCTGCCGCTGTCGAGTCGATGAAGCAGATGCACCGGCGCGGCATCCGCGTGCTGCCCGGCGGCGACTACGGCTTCGCGTGGGCGCCGCACGGAGCCAACGCGATGGACCTGCAGTACTTCGTCAAGCACTGCGGCATGACGCCGATGGACGCGCTGCTGTCGGCGACGAAGTACGGCGGCCAGATCATGATGATGGGCAATGAGCTCGGTGAGGTGCGCGAGGGGCATCTCGCGGATCTGCTGCTGATCGACGGCGACCCGCTGGCCGACCTCTCGATCCTGCTCGACCGGAAGCGGCTGCTCGCGATCATGAAGGACGGGCGCTTCCACAAGGCGCCCGAGATCGCGTCGGCGCGGGGGCTGCGCACGATGGTGGCGGCGTGACGCGACGCGCGGCCATCGCGCTGTGGATCGCGCTGGCGGCGGTGCTGCTTGTGATCGCCGTTGTCGGCCTGACGCACAACACGCGGCTCTTCGTCGTCACGCTGCTGAACGGCCTGACGCTCGCCTCGCTGTACTTCATCGTCGCCAGCGGCTTCACACTGGTGTTCGGCCTGATGCGCAACGTCAACCTCGCGCACGGGTCGCTCTATCTGCTCGGCGGCTACATCGGCTACGTGGTGGCGGAGCGAACCGGTTTGTGGTTCCTTGCGCTGGCGTGCGGATTCCTCGGCGCAGCGCTGGTCGGGCTGCTGCTGCAGGTCGTGATCCTGCGGCACATGCAGGGACAGGAGCTGCGGCAGACGATGGTCACGATCGGCATCGCGATCGTCATTGCCGACCTGCTGCTGTGGACGTTCACCGGGGAGGTCCACCAGATGGAGGCGCCGGCATGGCTGCGCGGACCGATCCGCGGACTGCCGATCGTCAATGCCTACTCGGCCTACCGCCTGAGCCTGCTCGCGCTCGGCGTGATCATCGGCGTCGCGCTGTGGCTGTTCCTTAACCGTACGCGCGCCGGGATGATGATCCGTGCCGGTGTGGACGATCGCGGAATGCTCGCCGCTTCGGGCGTCAACGTGAACCTGGTCTTCGCGCTCACCTTCGCGATCGGCGCCGGCCTCGCGGGCCTGGGCGGGGTGATCGGCGCCGTCGAACTGTCGATGGTGCCCGGCGAGGACACGCGGCTGCTGCTCGCGTCGCTGATCGTCGTGATCGTCGGCGGCATGGGCAGCGTGGTCGGCGCGGCGATCGGTGCCGCGATCCTCGGCCTCGCCGAGACCTTCGGGCTCGCCTACGCGCCCACCTACAGCGTCGTGTTCACGTTCGTGATCCTGGTGATCGTGCTGGCGTTCCGCCCGCGCGGAGCTGTTGGGGAGGAGCCTAGCATGAGCGCGGCCAAGTGGCGGGCGGCGATGCGCTCGACGCCGGCCGGCGTGCCGGCGGGGCTGCGCGCGGTCGAGACCGCGCGCGACACCGCCGCGGCGGTCGACCGGCGCGCCACGGGATCCGCCGCCGCGGAATGGCTGGCGCACGTGGGCTGGCGCCACGTGGTGGTGCTTGCGGTGCTGCTCGTCTTCCCGCTCGTCGCCTCGCCCTTCATCACGTTCCAGATCGGCGCGCAGACGCTGATCCTCGGCCTGATCGCGCTGTCGCTGACCTTCCTCGGCGGCTACGGCGGGATGATCTCGCTGGCGCAGATGACGATCGCCGGCATGGCGGGCTACGCGGTGGCGATCCTCGGCATCAACGCCAATTCCGAGATCAACGTCGACTGGCCGTGGTGGCTGGTCGTGCCGTGCGCGCTCGTTATCGCGACGGCGAACGCGGCCTTCATCGGCTGGCTGTCGGTGCGCACCGAGGGCATCTACACGATCATGATCACGCTTGCTTGCGGCGTGGCGTTCTATTACCTCGCGCTGCAGAACTACAGCGTGTTCAACGGCTTCCAGGGGTTCCAGAAGGTCTATCCGCCGGAGCTGTTCGGCATCGATTGGCGCGCTCCGCTGCCGTTCTACTTCGTCGCGCTGGTCTGCGCGCTGGCGGGCTACCTGTGGGTCAGCTATCTGGTGCGCACGCCGTTCGGCATTGCGCTGCAGGGCATTCGCGACAATCCGCGCCGCATGGCCTCGCTGGGCTTCGACGTCGTCGCGCACCGGGTCGCGGCGTACGCCGTCGCCGGCTTGCTGGCCGCGGTCGGCGGCGTGCTGCTGATCTGGTACAACGGACTCATCACGCCGGGATCGATCAGTACGTCCTGGCTGATCAACCTGCTGATCATCGCCGTGCTCGGCGGCATGAGGCATCCGATCGGCGCCTTCCTCGGCGCACTGGTGTTCGTTCTGCTGCAGACGTTCGCGATCGACGTGATCGACCGCGAGCGCTTCAACCTGGTCATCGGTGGCGTGTTCCTCGCCATCGTCCTGTTTTCACCGGACGGCCTGCTCGGCCTGTGGTCCTGGTTTCGTGCGCGCTTGCTGCAGGGCGGTGCGCGCGCGGCCGGACCATCGGCAGGCGCCGTTGGTACAACCGCGCGGCTGGCAGGCCGCAAATAACGAAGGAGACTCTGATGGTCATCACCAAGCGTCAGTTGATGCGCACGCTGGTCGGTGCGGCGGTCGCCGCAGCGTTTGGCGGGTCTGCATGGGCGCAACAGGGCGGCACGGTCAAGATCGGCGTGCTCGCCACGCTCGAAGGGCCGTTTGCCGCAGGCGGCGCGGATGGCATGCGCGGCGCCGAGCTGGCAATCCGCGAGCGCGGCGGCACGGTTGCCGGACGCAAGATCGAAATGATCAAGGCCTCGTCGGACGCCAAGCCGGATGTCGCCGTGAATTCCGCGCGCAAGCTCGTCGAGCAAGACAAGGTCGACATCCTCGTCGGTCCGCTGTCGGGCGGTGAAGGGATTGCGGTGAAGGACTATTCGAAGACGCAACCGCAGGTCACGTTCATCAACGGATCGTCGGGTGCCCAGGCCACGACCCTGACGAGTCCATCGCCGAACTTCTTCCGCTTCAACACCGACGGCGGACAGTGGATGGCCGGCCTCGGCAAGGAAGCGTTGAAGCGCGGCTACAAGAAGGTCATGGTGATTGCCGAGGACTACTCGTTCCCATATTCGCAGGTGCAGGGCTTCATGACCGAGTACTGCGCCGCCGGCGGCAAGGTTCCGGTCAAGGCGTGGGTGCCACTCGGCGGCAAGGACTATTCGTCGGTGATCGCGCGCATCCCTAAGGACGTCGATGCGCTGGTCGTCGTGCTCGGGGGTGCCGACGCCGTCAACTTCCTTAATCAGTACGAAGCAGCCGGCGGCGACAAGCCGATGATCGGCGGATCGATCACGGTCGCACAGGACGTTCTCAACTATCGGGGCAAGCGCCGCGAGTCGCTGGTCGGAACGCTTTCCGCCGGACCACTGGCCGACTCGATCGACACGCCGGAATACAAGGCGTTCGTCGCGAGCTACAAGAAGAACTTCCCCGACGGTTATCCGAGTCCGGGGCTTTTCGCGCTGATGTATTACATCAACATGAAGGCAGCGCTCGACGGACTCGAGGCGGTCAAAGGCGATCTGTCGGACGGTCAGAAGAAGTACCGCGACACGCTGGCGAAGATGACGCTGAAGACCCCGGTCGGCGATGTCAAGCTCGACGAGAACCGCCAGGCGATCGGCACGACGTTCATCACCGAGGTCGTCAAGGACGACAAGGGCGGGCTCTACAACAAGGTCGTCGGCAAACAGGACAACGTCAATCAGACGCTCGGAATGAAGCCGGCCGACTTCAAGATGGGCTCGCGCGACGTGCCCGACTGCCCGTAGGAGCGGACGCTGCGCGCCGCTCAACTTGTTGCGCCTGGTGCGAACGGACCGCTAAGGCGGCCGTTCCACCTTGGCGCTTGCGGTGTGCGAGCGCACGGTGAGTAAATCGCGTGGCTGACGTCGTCGACATCGCTGCCCACCGGCCCGCGTCTGCCGTCATGTCCGGCGAGGCGTTGGGCCTTGCGCGCGTAACGCGCGAGTTCGGCGCGTTGCGCGCGATTGATGACGTCACGCTGTCGGTCGCCGCCGGGGAGCGGCGCGCGATCCTCGGCGCCAATGGCGCCGGCAAGACAACGCTGTTCAATGCCATTACGGGAGACTTTCCGCCCACGCACGGGACCGTGCGCTTCTTCGGCGAGGACGTGACGTACCTGCCGCCGCACGAACGGATCCGACGGGGACTGCGCCGCACGTACCAGTCGTCGCTGTTGTTTCGCGAGCTGACGGTGCGCGACAACCTGTTTCTCGCCGTCCGGGGTGCGACCCGCGGGCGTTTCAGCATGCGCCGACCCGCCGCATCATGACGCGTCTCTCACGGCGGTCGAGGCACTGCTGCAGCAGTCCCGCCTGACGAGCGTAGGACACGCGCTCGTTGCCGCGCTTTCGCATGGCCAGCAGCGGCAACTCGAAGTCGCCATGGCGCTCGCCGGTGCGCCGCGGATGATCCTGTTCGACGAACCGGCGGCCGGGCTGTCTCCCGCCGAGCGACGCGAACTCGTTGCGCTGCTGCGCTCATTGCCGCGCCACCTTGGCTTCGTGCTCATCGAGCACGATCTGGAAATCGCGCTCGGCGTGGCCGAGCGGGTGACCGTGATGCACAACGGGCGGGTAATCAAGCACGGCACGCCGGCGGAGATCCAGGACGACGACGAGGTCCACGCGATCTACATGGGCGAACGGGGGCAGGCGCATGGCCACTAGGAACCTGAGCCCCCGCTCCGCGCCCGCGCTCGAGGTGCGCGATCTCGATGTCTTCTACGGCCAGGCGCACGCGCTGCAGGGCGTGTCGCTGGTGCTCGAGGCCGGCGTGCTGGCGGTGCTCGGCCGCAACGGCATGGGCAAGACCACGCTATGCAATGCGATCACCGGGCTCGTCCCCGCGCGCGGCAGCGTGAAGCTCGCTGGCCGCGAAGTTCTCGGCCTGCCGCCGAACGCGATCACCGACCTCGGCGTCGGCTACGTTCCGCAGGGGCGACGCGTGTGGGCGTCGTTGTCCGTCGACGAGCACCTGCGCCTGGCGGAGAAGAGCGCGCGCAAGGGCGTCTGGACAATCGAGCGGATCTACGAGCTCTTCCCGCACCTCGCGGAACGCCGGCGCCACGGCGGCTCGCAGCTGTCGGGCGGCGAGCAGCAGATGTTGGCGATCGGCCGCGCGCTGCTCTTCAACCCGCACGTGCTGATCATGGACGAGCCGACCGAGGGCCTGGCGCCGGTGATCGTCGATCAGGTGGTCGAGACGCTGCGGCATCTTGCGCACATCGACGGCGGCGGCATTTCCGTGCTGCTGATCGAGCAGAACATCGGCGTGGCAGTCGACGTCGCCGATCGCGTCGCTGTGATGGTCAACGGCCGCATTGCGCGCGAGATGTCGGCGACCGAACTCGCCGCCGACCGCGACCTGCAGGAGCGGCTGCTCGGAGCGCGTGCGGACGCCGGCGATAATGACGCGCCATTGACGGCAGCAGCCGCGACGCCGGAGCCCGAGACGCGGATCCTGACCGTACGGCGCGCTCACGGAACCTCCGCGCCGGCGCTGGATGCGCCGCGGGCCGTGCGCGGCTTCACGCGCTGGAATGCGGCACAACCGCAGGCACCCATTGCGGATCGCCCGGTTTCGAACCCGCCGAGCGGCGGCGCGGCGCGCGGCGTCGAGACACCCGGTGCCAGGCCGCACGAGGCGCGTGTCTTCGAGTTTCCGGTCGCCGGCAACGTCGACCGCGCCGCCTACATCGCCGGCACCTTCGACACCAAGGGCCGTGAACTCTTCTTCCTGAAGCAGTGCATCGAGCGGCTCGGCCTGCGCACGGTGACGGTGGACCTGTCGACGTCGGGCGCGACGTCGACCGCCAACGTTCATCCGCGCGAAGTTGCGCGCCACCACCCTGGCGGCGAGCGCGCGGTGTTCACCGGCGACCGCGGCTCCGCGGTCACGGCGATGGCCGAGGCCTTCGAGCACTTCGTGCTCGGCCGCCGCGACCTCGGCGGCCTGGTGTCCGCCGGCGGCTCCGGCGGCACCGCGCTCGCCACGCGGGCGATGCGCGCGCTGCCGGTGGGAGTGCCGAAGCTGATGGTGTCATCCGTGGCCTCGGGCGACGTGCGGCCGTACGTCGGCCCGAGCGACATCTGCATGATGTACTCGGTGACCGACGTTTCGGGCATCAACCGCATCAGCGAGAAGGTGCTCGCCAACGCTGCACACGCGCTCGCCGGCATGATCGCGCACCAGCGCGGCGGCGAGTCGCACGCCAGGCCGGCGCTCGGCCTGACGATGTTCGGGGTCACCACGCCGTGCGTGCAGGCGGTCACGCGGCAGCTGCAGAACGACTACGACTGCCTGGTGTTCCACGCCACCGGCACCGGCGGACAGTCGATGGAGAAGCTGGTCGATTCGGGCCTGCTCGCCGGCGTGCTCGACATCACGACGACCGAGGTGTGCGACGAGGTCGTCGGCGGCGTGCTGTCGGCGGGGCCAGATCGCTTCGACGCGATCATCCGCCGCAAGCTGCCTTACGTGGCTTCGTGCGGCGCGCTCGACATGGTGAACTTCTGGGCCTGGGACACGGTGCCGGCGCAGTTCAAGGGCCGCAACCTCTACAAGCACAATCCCAACGTGACGCTGATGCGCACGACGCTCGAGGAGTGCCGGGCGATCGGCGAGTTCATCGCGGCCAAGCTCAACCGGATGGACGGGCCGGTGCGCTTCGTGATCCCGGAGGGCGGCGTGTCGGCGCTCGACGCGCCGGGCAAGCCGTTCTGGGATCCGGCCGCCGACAAGGCGCTGTTCACCGCAATCGAATCCGGTTTCCGCGCCGGCGCGCAACGCAAGCTGGTCCGCTCGCCGCTGCACCTGAACGACCCGGCGTTCGCCGAGCTGCTGGTGAAGCTGTTCCACGAACTGATGGCGCACGCGCGGCCCGCCGGCCGCGCGGCGGCCCACTGACGAGAAGATCAAGAGATGCCCCGCATCGCACGCCAGGAGATCCTGCAACGGTTGCGCGCCAAGGTGGCGCGCGGCGAGCCCATCGTCGGCGGCGGCGCTGGTACCGGCCTGTCGGCCAAATGCGAAGAGCTGGGCGGGATCGACCTGATCGTCATCTACAACTCTGGTCGCTACCGGATGGCCGGCCGCGGCTCGCTCGCCGGCCTGCTGGCTTACGGCAACGCCAACGAGATCGTTGTCGAAATGGCGCAGGAGGTGCTGCCGGTCGTGCGCCACACGCCGGTGTTGGCAGGGGTCAACGGCACCGATCCCTTCCTGCTGACGGAGCGCTTCCTGCGCTCGCTCGCGGATCTCGGGTTCTCGGGCGTGCAGAACTTCCCCACGGTCGGGCTGATCGACGGCACGTTCCGCGCCAACCTCGAGGAAACCGGCATGGGTTACGCGCTCGAGGTCGAGATGATCCGGCAGGCGCGCGCGCTCGACCTGCTGACCACACCCTATGTCTTCTGCGAGGCCGACGCCCGCGCGATGGCGCAGGCGGGCGCCGACCTCGTCGTCTGTCACCTCGGGCTGACCACCGGCGGCGCGATCGGCGCCGAGACGGCGCTGTCGCTGGCCGACTGCGTGCCGCGCATCAACGCCTGGGCGGCGGCGGCGCTGGCCGTCAACCATGAAGTCCTCGTGCTGTGCCACGGCGGACCGATCGCCCAGCCCGAGGACGCCGAGTACGTGCTGCGGCGCTGCCCGCAGTGCCACGGTTTCTACGGAGCGTCGAGCATGGAGCGGCTGCCGACCGAGGTCGCGCTGACCGAGCAGACGCGCCGTTTCGTTGCCATCCAGAAATAAGCCACCCGCGGAGCACGCCATGAGCGCACCCGACTTCGGAGTCTTCCTGCTAGGCCTGATCGCCGTCGCGATCGTCGTGGCCATCATCGTCTGGCTGCTGAACTGGCTGTACCTGCGGTCGTCGAAGGAGCGCAGCTTCGTGCGCACCGGCCTCGGCGGGCAGAAGGTCGTGCTGGATGGCGGCGCCTTCGTGCTGCCGATCGTGCACGACGTCATCCCGGTCAACATGAACACGCTGCGGCTGGAGGTAGCGCGCGGCCGTGACAAGGCGCTGATCACCAAGGACCGCATGCGCGTCGACGTGATTGCCGAGTTCTACGTGCGCGTCAAGGCCGCTCCGCAGGCGGTCGCGGACGCCGCGCAGACGCTCGGCACCCGCACGCTCGAACCCGAGAAGCTGCGCGAGCTGACCGAGGGCAAGTTCGTCGATGCGCTGCGCACCGCAGCCGCCGAGATGACGATGGAGGAACTGCACGAAAAGCGCGGCGAGTACGTCCGGCGCGTGCGGGCTTCGGTGGCCGAAGACCTGCTGAAGAACGGCCTCGAGCTCGAGGCGGCGTCGCTGACGCAGCTCGACCAGACCGCGATGGAGTTCTTCAATCCGAGCAATGCCTTCGACGCCGAGGGCTTGACCCGACTCACCGAGCAGATCGAGCGCCGCAAGAAGCAGCGCAACGACGTCGAGCAGGACACGATGATCAGTATCCGTACCAAGAATCTCGAGTCCGACAAGCTCGCCCTCGACATCGACCGCGAAACCGAGTACGCGCGGCTGGCGCAGGAGCGCGAGGTCGAGATCAGACGCGCGCAGCAGCGCGCCGAACTTGCGCGCGAACGCGCCGACAGCGAGCGGCTCGCCGAGACCGCGCAGATCAGCACCCGCGAGGCGATCGAGATGGCGCGCATCGTCACCGACCGGGTGCTCGAGGAGGGGCGCATCGGCAAGGAGCGCGAGCTGCAGGCGCGCGAGATCGAGCGGCGCAAGGCGCTCGAGCTTGCCGAGCAGCAGCGCTCGATCGCGGTCGCTCAGCAAAGCAAGGCCGAGAGCGAGGCGCGCGGCGCCGCCGACCTGGCGCGCGCGAAGGCAGTGACCGAGGAGGAACGCGTCTTCACCGCACGCGAGACCGAGATCGCGACGCGCCGCAAGCAGGTCGAGCTGATCGAGGCAACCAAGGAGGCAGAGCGCGAGGCGCTGCGACTGACGATGGCGGCCGAGGCCGAGAAGAAGGCCTCCTCCGACCGCGGCGACGCGCTGCGCGCGCAGGCCGAAGCGGAGGCCGATTCAGACAAGATCCGCTCGCTCGCGCTGAAGATCCGCCATGAGATCGAGGCCGAAGGCACGCGCCTGATGAACGAGGCGCAGAACGTGCTGACGGCCGATGCGCGCCTGTCGGCGCTGCGGCTGAAGCTGGTTGAGAAGATGGAAGGCATCATCCGCGAGAGCGTGCGGCCGATGGAGCGGATCGAAGGGATCAAGATCCTGCACGTCGAAGGGCTCGGCGGCGGTCAGGTGAGCGGCGAGGGCAACGGCGCTGGTTTCGCCGACAGCGTGGTCAACAGCGCATTGCGCTTCCGCGCGCAGGCACCGCTAGTGGACCAACTGCTGCGCGAGATCGGCGTGCAAGGTGGCGACCTGGGGCAGATCGCGCAGAGCCTCGGAGCCGCGGCGCTGCCATCAACATCCGGCAAGGGCGAGTGACATGGTGCGCGTCTACACCTCGAGCGTGATCGAGGCACCGGCCGACCGCGTGTGGTCGGTCGTGCGCGACTTCGACGGCCTGCCGGCGTGGCACCCGCTGATCGCCGATTCGCGAATCGAAGGCGGGGGTCCCTCGGACCGCATCGGCTGCATTCGCAATTTCCACACGAAGGACGGCGGCCTGATCCGCGAGCAGCTGCTGACGCTGTCGGACTACGACTACGAGTGCACCTACTCGATCCTTGATTCGCCGATGGGTGTGTCGAACTACATCGCGACGCTGAAGCTGACGCCGATCACCGATGGCCACCGCACCTTCGCGGAGTGGAGCGCCGAGTTCGATTGCGACGAGACGCGCGAGGGTGAGTTGTCGCAGACGATCGGCCAGGGCGTGTTCCAGGGCGGGTTCGACGCGCTGAAACGCCGCTTCAACGGGCGCTAAGCGCCGCTCGCGCATGCCGCTGCAGCGCGTCGTCCGCTCCACCGTCATCGACGCACCGATCGAGCGTGTGTGGACGGTGCTGCGCGACTTCAACTCGCACGTGCACTGGCACCCGGTGGTGTCCGAGAGCCACATCGAGGACGGGCTGGCCTCCGACCAGGTCGGGTGCGTGCGCAACTTCCGGCTGGCCGACGGCGCGCGCCTGCGCGAGCAGCTGCTCGCGCTGTCCGACCGCGAACACGTGTCGACCTATTGCATCCTCGATTCGGACATTCCGCTCGAGCGCTACGTCGCCACGGTGCGGCTGAAACCCGTTACCGATGGCCGGCGCACCTTCTGGCATTGGGAGTCGACTTTTGCGACCCCGAAAGGCCGCGAGCGCGAGCTGACGGAACAAGTCGGTCGCAATGTCTACGAGGCGGGATTCGAGGCGCTGCGGAAGTACCTGCGGGCAGGCGGTGAGCGCACGGCAGCGACGGTGCGGGACACATCGAGTCCGCAACCGCTCGGGCAGGTGCTGGCCGGTCCCGCGGTCGTGCTCGCCGCGCACGGCGGCGTCGACCAGTTGCACCTGACCGAAGTCGAAGCGCGGCCGCCCGCCGCCGGCGAGGTGCGAATCCGTCAGACCGCGATCGGTCTCAACTTCATCGACGTCTACGTGCGCAGCGGGCGCTACGCGTCGCTGCTGGAGCCGGGCGGCGTGCCGGGCTTCGAAGCGGCCGGCACGGTGATCGACGTCGGCGCCGATGTCACGCACCTGCTGCCGGGCGATCGTGTTGCCTACGCTTGCCTGCCGGCCGGCGCCTACGCGTCCGTGCGCACGATGCGCGCCGAGCAGGTCGTCCGGCTGCCCGCGAGCGTCGGCGACACGGAGGCCGCCGCGGTGATGCTGAAGGGCATGACGGCCGAATACTGCCTGTTCCGGCTGCGACGCACGCAACCGGACGACATCGTACTGGTGCACGCGGCGGCCGGCGGACTCGGGATGCTGTGCGCCCAGTGGGCCACGGCGCTCGGGGCCCGGGTCATCGGCACGGTGGGCAGTGACGACAAGGCGCGCGTCGCGCGCGAGTACTGCGAAGCCGTGGTCGTGCGGCGCGACGGGCGCTTCGCCGAGGCCGTGCAGCGGCTGAGCGGCGGCCGCGGCGCGACCCTGATCGTCGACGGACTCGGTGAAGGCGCCCGCGACGAGAACATGGCGGCTCTCGCCCGACCGGCCACTGGATCAGCGTCGGACAGACAGGCGGATCGTGGAGCGCGATCGACGCCGAGTGGCTGGCGCAGAAGTCGGTCACGCTGTCGCGACCGGTGATCTTCCACTTCACCGCGGAGCGCGCGCGGCTGAACGAGATGGCGCAGCGCGTGTTCGACGCACTGGAAGATCGCACGCTGCGTCACGAAAGGTGACAACGTATGCGCTCGGCGCCGTGGCTGCGGCGCACCGTGACTTGCAGGAGGGGCGA
>CAVZJO010000006.1:0-179090 GCA_963775635.1 uncultured beta proteobacterium
CCGCACTTCGGCTTCCTTCGAGCCGGCTGTTTGGCCGACATACTCGAATTGCACCGGCACGGTGACGGCCTTCACTTCCTGCACCGTAACAGCAGCGGGAGGAAAGCCGCCTTTCGCCGCTTTTTGTTCGTCGGCGCGGGAGCATCCTGCGATGACCAGCGCGGTGGCAATCAGACTGAAGGCGAGCATGAATCCGCGCAGCCAGGCTGCGCGTCGAACGGCCATATCCAGGGTCGAGCGGCTTACTGCGGTCTTGGGATCGGTCATTGGGAACTTCCAGCTCGGGAGGCAAGTCTCTACGCTCGGGCATAATACATACATCCATGTATGTTTATATTTCAATTGTGATGGTCATGTTTCAGCCGTGTTTCAGCGGCGCTTTTTTTGATTGGGGAAGCGATGGCAAGACGCACTAGGGAGGAAGCACTCGAAACCCGAGAGCAGGTTGAGCGACGCGGCCGAGCGGGTATTTGCTTGAGCGTGGGGTCGGACATGCAACCCTTGCCGAAGTGGCAGACGCAGCGGGGGTTACGCGCGGCGCGGTCTATCACCACTTCGAAAGTAAGGCAGATCTGTTCGAAGCGATGGTGGCTCGCGCCGAGATGCCGATGGACGCCGCCCTTCATCCTGGCAATGGAACAGTTGCCGATCCGTTGGGCGCTTCTGCAGCGAGCGTGCGCTGAGTGCGCTGCTGCACCTGTCCTCGTCGCCGCGGGTGCGCAGAATCTTCGAAGTCGTGTTCCTGCGCTGCGAGTACACGGACGAGCTGGCGTCCGTAGAGAAACACCATCTGCGAGGAGCGCGAACACTGTCTCGGCCTGTGCGGCAGCCTGCTGGATGAGGCTGTCGCGCAGGGCCAGTTGCCGCGCAACACCGATACGCGGGCGGCAAGCCTTCTGCTTTATGCATTCATCGGCGGTCTGATGCGCGACTGGGTTCAGGCTCCCAAGAGCTTCGATCTCGAGACGGCCGCACCCAGTCCGTCGATCTTTTCCTGGCGGGGCTGCGGGTAGCACCGCCTAGCAAGGTCCGAGCCGGGCGTGTCCGCGCCGGCAGGCGCGAGGTTGACGTTAACGTCAACGGCAGCTCGCGTAGCCCTCTTCCCCGGATTGCCTGCCGTACCGGCAGGCGGGGATGATTCGACTTCGAGCGGCGCCGGCGCCGGCGAGGAGCGCGCATGACCGACCTGTCCGAAGCCAAGCGCCTCGCCGCCTACCGCCCCGCGCACAAGGTGCGCTTCGTCACCGCCGCCTCGCTGTTCGACGGCCACGACGCGTCGATCAACATCATGCGGCGCATCCTCCAGGGCATGGGCGCGGAGGTCATCCACCTCGGCCACAACCGCTCGGTGGAAGAGATCGTCACCGCGGCGCTGCAGGAAGACGTGCAGGGCATCGCGATGAGCAGCTACCAGGGCGGGCACGTCGAGTTCTTCAAGTACATGATCGACCTGCTGAAGGAACGCGGCGGCGCGAACATCAAGGTCTTCGGCGGCGGCGGCGGCGTGATCGTGCCGAGCGAGATCAAGGAACTGCACGACTACGGCGTGGCGCACATCTTCTCGCCCGAGGACGGGCAGAAGATCGGCTCGCAGGGAATGATCGGGCTGATTGTCGGCCGAAGCGACCAGGACCTCGGGCTGCGCCCCGGAATCGATCGACGCGCTGCAAGGACAACGACCTCGACAAGCGCTGGCGCGCGCTGGCGCAACTCATCACCGTGCTCGAACCAACGAGGTCGACGCCGAAGCTGCGCGAGTCGATGCACAAGGCGGCCGACACCGCGAAGATGCCCGTGCTCGGCATCACCGGCACCGGCGGCGCCGGCAATCGAGTCGCTGACCGACGAGCTGGTGCGCCGCTTCCGCCTCGACATGGACGACAAGCTCGATCGCGGTCATCTGGATCGACCCGTCGCGCCGCAAGAGCGGCGGCGCGCTGCTCGGCGACCGCATCCGCATGAACGCGATCGGTCCGTGGGGCAACGGCGCCAAGGTCTACATGCGCTCGCTCGCGACGCGCGAGGCCGGCAGCGAGATCAGCCAGGCGCTGCCGGACGCGATCGCCGCCGCCAAGGTCGCGGGCTTCGACCTCGTGATCATCGAGACCTGGGGCATCGGCCAGGGCGACGCGGCGATCGTGCCGCACGTCGACGTGGTCTGTACGTGATGACGCCGGAATACGGCGCCGCGAGCCAGCTCGAGAAGATCGACATGCTCGACTTCGCCGACTTCGTCGCGATCAACAAGTTCGACCGCAAGGGTGCGGCCGACGCGCTGCGCGACGTGTCAAAGCAGGTGCAGCGGAACAAGGGAGACTTCACGAAGAAGCCCGACGAGATGCTGGTCTTCGGCACGATGGCGTCGCGCTTCAACGACGATGGCGTCACCGCGCTCTATCAGGCGCTGCTGCCGCGACTGCAGGAGCACGGCTTGAAGACCGGCGACGGCATGCTGCCGAAGGTGACGACACGCCATTCGACCAACCAGACGCCGATCGTGCCGCCGCAGCGCACGCGCTACCTCGCGGAGATCTCCGAGACGGTGCGCGGCTACAAGAAGCGCGCCCACGAGCAGGCGAGGCTTGCGCGCGAGAGCCAGCAGCTGCGCGAAACCAAGCGCATGCTGCACGAGGATGACCCGGAGCGCTCGGGTGCGAAGAAGACAGTCGAGCGGGTCGCCGAAGAGCGCGAAGCGAAGCAGGACAAGCGCAGCCGGAAGCTGCTCGACATGTGGCCGCAGATGCAGCAGGCCTACGCGGGCGACGAGTACGTGGTGAAGATCCGCGACCGCGAGCTGCGCACCACGCTGACGACACGTCGCTGTCCGGCACCAAGATCCGCAAGGTCGCGCTGCCGCACTACGAGGACCACGGCGAACTGCTGCACTGGATGCTGCTGGAAAACGTGCCCGGCTGCTTCCCGTACACCGCCGGCGTGTTCGCCTTCAAGCGCGAGAACGAGGACCCGACGCGCATGTTCGCCGGCGAGGGCGATTCGTTCCGCACCAACCGCCGCTTCAAGCTGCTCTGCGAGGGCATGCCGGCCAAGCGCCTGTCGACCGCGTTCGACTGGGTGACGCTGTACGGCAACGACCCGGACCTGCGGCCCGACATCTACGGCAAGGTCGGCAACAGCGGCGGTCAGCATCGCCACGCTCGACGACATGAAGGTGCTGTACTCGGGCTTCGACCTGACCGCGCCGAATACGTCGGTGTCGATGACGATCAACGGCCCGGCGCCGACGATCCTGGCGATGTTCATGAACACCGCCATCGACCAGAACCTCGACAAGTTCCGCGCCGACAACAATCGCGAGCCGACCGAGGACGAGGCCGCAGAAGATCCGGCAATGGGTGCTGGAGAACGTGCGCGGCACCGTGCAGGCCGACATCCTGAAGGAAGACCAGGGCCAGAACACCTGCATCTTCTCGACCGAGTTCTCGCTGAAGGTGATGGGCGACATCCAGGAGTACTTCGTCCACCACAACGTGCGGAACTTCTATTCGGTGTCGATCAGCGGCTATCACATCGCCGAGGCCGGCGCGAACCCGATCAGCCAGCTCGCGTTCACGCTTCCAACGGCTTCACGTTCGTCGAGGCGTATCTGGCGCGCGGCATGCACATCGACGACTTCGCGCCGAACCTGAGCTTCTTCTTCAGCAACGGCATGGACCCGGAGTACACCGTGATGGGCCGCGTTGCGCGGCGCATCTGGGCGGTGGCATGCGCGACAAGTACGGCGCCAACGAGCGCTCGCAGAAGCTGAAGTACCACTGCCAGACGTCCGGCCGCTCGCTGCACGCGCAGGAGATCCAGTTCAACGACATCCGCACCACGCTGCAGGCGCTGATCGCGACCTACGACAACGCCAACAGCCTGCACACCAACGCCTTCGACGAGGCGATCACGACGCCGACCGAGGACAGCGTGCGCCGCGCGATGGCGATCCAGATGATCATCAACCGCGAATGGGGCCTGGCGAAGAACGAGAACCCGAACCAGGGCAGCTTCATCATCGAGGAGCTGACCGAACTGGTCGAGGAAGCGGTGCTGAAGGAGTTCGAGTCGATCAGCGAGCGCGGCGGCGTGCTCGGCGCGATGGAGCTGGGCTACCAGCGCGGCAAGATCCAGGAAGAGTCACTGCACTACGAGCACCTGAAGCACACCGGCGAGTACCCGATCATCGGCGTCAACACCTTCCGCAACCCGCACGGCGATCGGGCGCCAGACCACATCGAGCTCGCGCGCTCGACCGAGGACGAGAAGCAGAACCAGCTCAAGCGGCTGCAGGAGTTCCAGAAGCGGCATGCGAAGGAAGCGCCGAAGATGCTGAAGCGGCTGCAGCAGGCGGTGATCAGCAACGAGAACGTGTTTGCGGTGCTGATGGATGCGGTGCGCGTGTGCTCGCTGGGTCAGATCACGAATGCGCTGTTCGAGGTGGGAGGGCAATACCGCCGGAGTATGTAGTCGCCTAGGCTGGCCCAAGCAGAACTACGTCGCGTTTCGCAATTCTCACTGCGTTCTTCCCCGCATCGACGCGGGCCGCCCCGGAAGTTTTAGCAGCGTGCCGGTATTGGTGACCGTTTCGCCATCAACACGCAGCACGGAGACGTCTTCATCATTGAAATTGCCGACGTAAAGCCAGCGTCCGTCGGGACTGAACACGGCTCCTTCGGGCAAGCCCCTCACTTCGATCTCGCCAATTTTCGTGACCTTCTTGCCGTCGATCTTGAGCACCACGACGCTGCCGTTGCGGTTGTAGAACCAATCGCTCTTTGCGTTGTTCGAGCCGCGTAACAGCAGGGCCACTGCGATCTTGCCGGTCGGGCTAATCGCGATGCCCTCGGGGGCATCGCCTACGACCACCTTGTCGATCACGCGCTCGGGCTTGGCCTCCAGATCGATCACGGAGACGGTGTCGATGTGGCCATCGGAGAACCCGTTATTGCCATTGTCTGCAGTCAGCGCCAGCTTGCCGTCGGGTGTGACGTCGAAGTTATAGGGCCACAGACCCACCGCGATGTCGCGCTTTGTGTAAGTGACTTTCTGGCCGTCGACCTCGAGCAGCGCGACCTTGTGTCCGGGGAACTTGCCGGCGATCGCTCGCTTGCCATCGGGCGTGAATGCCACGTGTGCCACATGCTCTCCGATGACCACCGTGTCGACCAACTTCACTTCCTTGCCCTGGATCGCGACCACGCTGATGGAGTTGTCAGCGCGATTGGCGATCAGCGCCAAGGTGCCGGCACGGTTGATCGACATGCCAGACGGCTGCTTGCCCACCGTTACCGTATTGATGAGCCTCGGAGGGCTTGTCGTGAGGTCGATGACGTAGAGCTTGTTGTCTGGCGCGGGCTTCCAGCCGGCTCCTTCCTGCATCCAGTCCATCGAATTGGCCACGAGCGCAAGTTGTCCGTTTGGCGTGATGCTCAGATTGGTCGGCGGGCCGAAGACCGAATTCATCAACGGGAGACTGACGACGATCTTCGGGTTGGCAGGGTCCGTGCCGATGTCGACGATCGTCACCGAGTCCTTGCCGGGCGCCGTGAACTGAACTTTGCCGTCGTCGCCCCACATAGTTTTGTTATCGATGCCGACCACCATGTACTCGGGCTTGCCTGGCGCCATGCGATCCGTGGTTGCGCAAGCTGACAGCGTCGCCACTGCGCACAGCATCACCAACGGAAGAAGTCGGTTCATCATGGTCCCCTTGTGGAAGGTTCTGACGCGGTCGCTGCGCGTGTCGCCCAGTCGCATGGGATGGGCAGGCGAGGGGCGACCGTACTCGGCGCACCTGGAGGTGTCAACCTTTAGGCCCGCCGTTTGCGATTGCGATGAATCACTCACGTACGAGCCGAGCGGAACCGGTCCCCCATGCGTGCCTTCGCCCGAAATGCTGCCAAAGCGCTTCGCCATCCCGGCGGGTTCGCGCTCGCGGTCCTAAGGCAGTTCCGCGCCAACCAGGGACTGCTGCTCGCGGGTGCGGTGGCGTACTACGCGCTGCTATCGCTGGTCCCTCTGCTGATCCTCGTCGTTCTCGCGCTCACGCACGTTTTCGAGGAAGCTGAAGTCCTCTCGGCCGTCGGCGCGAGCCTCGAGTTCGTCGTTCCCGGGCAGTCGGACGCACTTGTCGGCGAGCTTCGCACCTTCCTGACGCACCGCGAGGCGGTAGGGTCGCTGCTGCTGGTCATGATGCTGTTCTTCAGCAGCCTCGCGTTCACGGTGCTCGAGAACGCAATGTCGGTGATCTTCTTTCATCGCGTCGCGGTCCGCCGCCGCCACTTCCTGGTGTCGGCGGTGATGCCGTACCTCTTTATCCTGTCACTGGCCGTCGGCCTGCTGCTCATCACGCTGGTCGCCGGCGCACTGGAGCAGCTGGCGACGCGGACGGTGGTGATCCTCGGCCGTCCGCAGCTGCTGGACGTGTTGTCGTCCGAACTGCTGTACGTAATCGGCGTGGTGGGCGAGATCTTCCTGCTGACGGCCGTGTACCTCGTGATGCCGGTCGGCCGGCTGTCGTTCCGGCACGCGCTGATCGGCGGTACTGCGGCGGCGCTGCTGTGGGAGATCACGCGCCATGTCCTGGTCTGGTATTTCTCGACGATTTCGCAGATCCAGCTCGTCTATGGATCGCTGACGACGGCGATTGCCGTCCTGCTGAGCGTCGAGGTCGGCGCGATCGTGCTGTTGCTCGGCGCGCAGGTGATCGCCGAATACGAACGCATCGGCCACGAGCCGATCGCCCAGCGGCCGGCGCCGATGAAGGCGGACAAGGCTTGAGCTCGGCTCGCCCGCCAGCCGTAGTCCGACCCGCGGTGCTTCCTCGCGCCGCGGATCGGAGCTTCCGGTTTCATTGCGACCCCTTATGCGACGCGCATCGCCACAACGGCGTGCGCGTCGACTGCGGCGGCCATCACGCGAGGCTGGGCGGCCTCGTCGATGTCCACGAAATACGCCTCGGGATGGCGCGCGACGAACTCGGCGGCGACGTTGAAGACCACCACCGCGAACATTGCGAACATCACGAGCGCGTAGAAGAAGTCGTTCTTCGCTTCGCGCTTGCGGTACATGAACATTCTCCTGACGTTGACTGCACCAAACAAAAAGCCCGGAGGCGTTCGACGCGATCCGGGCTTCGGTTGCAGCCAGTCCAGCTATCTGCCTGGACCTCCGCCCGGATCATGGGCCTGCACAGAGCGGCTAGACCGCGCGCCGGCCAGCGACGCGGTCCCGGCATGCCACTGGGGCTGCCGGCGCACGCACTCAACAGCGAACTGCATTCGCTGCAGAGGCATGAATGTGCCGATCGCGTCGCTCATCTCAGAACTCTCTCCATTGCCGGCGCAATTGCCGGCGCCAGGATCTTAGGGACGCGCATTGAGCGCAGCAATAACTTTCATGCGTTCGCCACGTTACAAACGTAACGCACATCGCGCGGCCGTCTGCTGTCGCTCGCGCTTCTGTCGCGAGCGAAGTGTGGTCGCGTCACACCTTCGACGGCGGTTCCCGGTGGCCGCCGAATGCGTGCCGCATCGCTGACAGCAAGCGGTTCTGGAAATCGGCGTTGCCGCGCGAGGCGAAGCGCGCGTACAGCGCGGCGGTCAGCACCGGGGCGGGCACCGAGGTGTCGACGGCCGCCTGCACTGTCCATCGTCCTTCGCCGGAATCCGCCACGCGGCCGGCGAAATTCGCGAGTTGCGGGTCGTCGCCCAACGCCCGCGCAGTCAGGTCGAGCAGCCACGACGAAATCACGCTGCCTCGCCGCCACACCTCGGCGATCGCCGGCAGGTCGAACTGGTAGCGATAGTTCTCGGGCGCGCTCAGCGGCGCAGTCCCGGCATCCGCCGCATGCTCGCGGTTGCCGGCGTCCGCCGCGGCGAGGATCGACATGCCTTCGGCGTACGCGGCCATCATTCCGTACTCGATGCCGTTGTGGATCATCTTGACGAAGTGACCGGCGCCGCTCGGGCCGCAGTGCAGGTACCCCTGCGTGGCGGTCGTCGTCGGCACCGCCGCTCGGGGCGATGCCGGTCTCGCCCGGCGCGAGGCACGCGAAGATCGGTTCAAGGCGGCGCACCGGTTCCGCGTCCCCGCCGATCATCAGGCAGTAGCCGCGCTCGAGTCCCCACACACCACCGCTGGTGCCGACGTCGACGTAGTCGATGCCGCGCTCCTTCAGTTCGGCGTGACGGCGCAGGTCGTCGACGTAGTGCGAGTTGCCGCCGTCGACGATCGTGTCGCCCCATGCGAGCAGCGGCGCGAGCGACGCGATCGTCGCGTCAACCACGGCTGCCGGCACCATCAGCCAGACGGCGCGCGGCGGCGGCAGTGACGCGACGAGGTCGGCGAGCGAGACCGCCGTGACCGCGCCTTCGGCCGCCAGCGGTGCCAGTTCCGCCAAAGACGGCGAATGCACCACGCAGGCATGGCCCCCGCGCAGCAGGCGGCGCACCATGCTCGCGCCCATGCGGCCGGCCCCGATCATTCCGAGTTGCATCGTCACTCCTCGATTGCGCACGGGCGCAAATCCATGCAGGCTAACGCCATCCGACGAACGACAACAAGTCGCACGCTTCTTTCCGAAAACGGCGCGGCGCGTACATCATTCAACACAGCACTCCGATGATGGAACACCCGGTGGTCGTTATGGGCGTGGCCGGCTGCGGCAAGTCGAGCCTGGGCGCCGCTATTGCCGAGGCCCTGGGCGCGCAGCTGATCGAAGGCGACTCGTATCACTGCGACGCCAACCGCGAGAAGATGCGACGCGGGATTCCGCTGACCGACGCCGACCGCGCGGGCTGGCTCGACGTCCTAGCCGCCGAACTGCGCGCGCGCGGCGCCAACACCGTTCTGACGTGCTCCGCGCTGAAGCTCGCCTACCGCGACCGCCTGCGCGCCGCCGTGCCGGAACTGCACTTTGTGTTCATGGAGATCGATCCCGCGTCGGCGCGCGCGCGCATCGAGGCGCGCGATGCGCACTTTTTCTCGCCGTCACTGGTGGCGAGTCAGTTCGCGGCGCTCGAGTCGCCGGTCGGCGAGCCGGGCGTGCTGCGAGTCGACGCGCTGGCGCCGCTGCGACAGCTACTAACCGAGATCAGCGCGTGGCTGCGCGATGCCGAACGGCCTTGAGGTGCGGAGCGGTCGCCCTGGGCACCGGGGTTGCATGACCATTCCGCCGTGAAGATCGCGACCTTCAATATCAATAACGTCCGCCGTCGCCTGCCGAATTTGCTGGCATGGCTGGCATCGGCTGAGCCGGACGTCGTGTGCCTGCAGGAACTGAAGACGCTCCATGAGCTGTTTCCGCAGGCGGAACTCGAGGACGCAGGCTACGCGTCGGCCTGGGTCGGCCAGAAAACGTGGAATGGCGTTGCGATCCTGGTCCGCGGAAAGGAGCCAACGGTGACGCGCCGCGCGTTGCCGGGCGACAGCAGCGACACGCAGAGCCGCTACATCGAAGCCGCGGTCGACGGCATCCTGATCGGCTGCTTGTACGCGCCTAACGGCAATCCGCAGCCCGGCCCGAAGTTCGACTACAAGCTCGCTTGGCTCGACCGGCTGAACCGCTATGCGCAGGCGCTGCTGGCGCACGACGTTCCGGTCGTGCTCGCCGGCGACTACAACGTCGTGCCCACAGCCCTCGACATCTACGAGACGACTTCCTACGACAAGGATGCGCTGGTGCAGCCGGCAAGCCGCGAGCGCTACGCCGCACTGATGGCACAGGGCTGGACCGATTCACTGCGCGCATTGCATCCCGACGAGCCGATGTACACGTTCTGGGACTACATGCGGATGCGCTGGCCGCGCAACGCTGGTTTGCGGATCGATCATTTGCTGCTGTCGTCGGGTCTGGCGGATCGCCTGGTAGCTGCCGGCGTGGATCGTGCGGTGCGCGGCGAGCCGGGCGCCAGCGATCACGCGCCCGCGTGGATCGAGTTGCGAAAGTCCGACGTGAAAAAAACCGCGGCGAAGAAACGCGCTCCGTCGAAGAGCGCGGGCAAGGCGGCCGCGCGCCCGCGCCGCTAATGCGACCTTGACTACGGCGACCGGACTGCCAACACTCATGCGCTTTCCTTGCTCCCTTTCGCGGCGTACCGCCTGGACGAGAGGAGGAGATCACGTGCATGCAGGGGCTCCACCTCCGGCTCTTCGGCACGCCCGCTCTGCTGCAGGCGGCGGGCGCTGAGCCGCAAGCACGCACCGACGCGCTGCGCCGGTAGCGCAGCCTGTAGGTACGTTTATTCGCCTTCCCCGCTCCTCCTTGATTGTTATGTATCCAGCGGAACTTTCAACTCGGGCGAGCCGCACAGGCAAGTCTCCCGCCAGTTAATTCAACCGGCCTGACGCACCGCCGCCGGATCCTTCGCATCTAAAAGTAAACTTCGGTGGCGCGCGGTATTGCGAACGCCCGCGGTTCCCGATGATCGAAACCTCTGCCACCACCGTCACCTACCTGTTCTCGGATATCGAGGGCAGCACGAAACTGTGGGAGGTGGATCGAGACTGCGCGGCCCGGACTGTGGCCTGGCACGATGAGATTTCGCGCAGCGCCGTGGAGCGGCATCGCGGCACGGTGGTGAAGACGACTGGCGACGGCTTGCACGCGGTGTTCGACGATCCGGCGGACGCCGTGGCTTCGGTCATCGATCTGCAGCTTGCGCTGGCCGAACCGGCTGGCGCGCGGGCGCCGCTGAAGGTGCGTTGCGGATTGCACCTCGGTGCCGACCAGCGCCGCGACAATGACTTCTTCGGCCCTGCCGTGAACCGCGCCGCGCGCATCATGAGTGCGGCTCACGGTGGCCAGGTGCTGGTTTCCGGCGCGGTGGCCGACCGCGTGGCGGGACGGCTGCCGCAGGACGTCATGCTGCGCGATCTCGGTGCCGTGCGCCTGCGCGACCTCGGCTCGCCAGAGCATGTCTATCAGGTGATTCACCCGGCGCTGCGCAAGGAGTTTCCGCCGCTGAGGTCGATGGCGAGTACGCCAAACAACCTGGCGCAACAACTCACCTCCTTCATTGGTCGCGACCGCGACATGGCGCAAGTGCAGCAGCTGCTGGCGAACAGCCGCCTGCTCACGCTGCTGGGAATGGGTGGCCTCGGCAAGTCGCGGCTTTCGGTGCAGGTCGCGGCCGTCGTGCTCGACAACTATCTCGACGGCGTCTGGTTCGTCGAGCTCGCGGCGTTGTCCGATCCCCGACTGGTGCCGCAGGCACTTGCGTCGGTACTCGGGGTCAAGGAAGAGCCGGGCGGAACCGTGATGGACGCGGTCGCCCGATTCGTGCGCGACAAGCAGCTGCTGGTCGTGCTCGACAACTGCGAACATGTGGTAGAGGCGAGCGCGGAATTGGCGAAACGCCTGCTCGAAGTGGGGCCCAAGGTGAAAGTGCTGGCCTCGAGCCGCGATTCGCTGCGTGTTGCAGGTGAGAACGTGTTTCAGGTGTCCCCGCTGCCGCTGCCGAAGGCGGAAGCAAGACCATCGGTCAAGGCGCTATTGGGTATCGATTCAGTGAAGCTCTTCGTCGATCGTGCGATGGCGGTGCAGCCGGCTTTCCGGTTGAGCGAGGAGTCGGCGCCAGCAGTGACTGAGGTTTGCCGCCGCCTGGACGGAATTCCCCTCGGAATCGAGCTCGCGGCAGCGCGAGTCCGGGCTATGTCGGTCGAAGCGATCTCGATGCGGCTGGACAATCGATTCCGTCTACTGAACCGTGGTGATCGTACCGCCTCTCCTCGCCAGCAGACGCTGCGCGCAATGATCGACTGGAGTCATGACTTGCTCGACGCGAAGGAACAAGCACTGTTCAGGCGGCTCGCAGTGTTTGCCGGAGGTTGGACGCTCGAGGCCGCCGAAGCAGTCGGTGCAGAGCGAAACGATGAGCGCGACGAAATACTCGACCTCTTGAGCAACCTGGTCGAGAAATCACTCGTGTTTGTCGAAGTCGGGAGTGGACGGTACGGAATGCTCGACACTGTCCGGCAGTATGCACAGGAGAAGCTCGCAGGCTCCGGCGAAGGCGAGTCGACGCGCGGACGCCACCTCGCGTTCGTAGGGAAGGCTCGGTGGGGCTTGCGTGTCGGACAAGGATCGCGATGATTGCATCGCGATCCTTCGGCCGCGCGCATCGACACAATGATGCGCGCCTCGGCTGGGGAAGACGGGCGAATACCCTATTATCGGCGCCAACACCTTCCGCAACCCGCATGGCGACCCGGTGCCCGACCACATCGAACTCGCTCGGTCGAGCGAGGCTGAAGCGGCTGCAGCAGGCGGTGATAGGAACGAGAACGTGTTCGCAATTCTGATGGGCAGTATCGCTGGAGCATGTAGTTCAGCCTCGGCCAAACCAGATTACAAGCAGGAGGCGGCCGCCCGGACCGGTTGATATGCGCGGCCTACGTTCGTTGATCCTCGTGTTCGTCCTGAACTCCGCCATCGCGCAGAGTCAGATATCGCCAATGTCGTTGGTCGGAAGGTGGTCGGCTTCGACAAATCATCCAAGCGGCGCCACCATGGTGACCCACGTGGTCTTCACGCAGAACATGCACTTCTTCGGGTCCTCGACCGTCGACGGCAAGACGTTCGCGGATTTCGGCGGTACTTGGTCAGTGTCCGGCAATACCCTTGCTTGGCATTACGAGACCAGTTCCGAGCTGACGCCTGCGCCGGGAACCACAGGCACGGATGAAATCGTCTCCGTTGACGCATCCAAGCTCGTACTTCGATCAAGCCCGTCGGGCAAACAGTACGAATACTTACGGGCCAGGTAGGGCGCTGCGAAGCCATGCTCGCAATGCAACTGCACCGCGCTGGGCGCCTCGTCCAGGCTGAGGTTTCCGTTCCGGCGCCGGGACCGAACGAATTACTGCTCAAGGTGCACGCCTGTGGTGTGTGCCGCACGGATCTGCATATCGTCGACGGCGAACTTCCCCTGTTGCGAACTCCGCTCGTTCCGGGCCACGAGATCGTCGGCGTCGTTACCGCTCTGGGCGCCGCCGCGCAACGTTTCTCAATCGGAACTCGCGTTGGCGTGCCCTGGCTGGGCGGAAGCTGCGGCGCGCTGCCGATATTGCGCCGGCGGCCGCGAGAATCTCTGCGAGCAAGCCGTCTTCACCGGTTATCACCGCGACGGCGGCTATGCCGAGTACGCAGTGGCCGATGAAAGCTACTGCCTTGCCCTTCCCGAGCGCTATGACGATCTGCATGCCGCACCGCTGCTGTGCGCGGGCTTGATCGGCTATCGAGCGTATGCAGCGGCCGATAGTCGTGCCGGAGACCGGATCGGCCTGTACGGATTCGGCGCGGCGGCGCATATCGTTGCGCAAGCGGCGATCGCGCAGCAGCGCAGGGTCTATGCGTTTACGCGGCCCGGTGATGTCCGCTCGCAGCAGTTCGCGCTCGAACTCGGGGCCGACTGGGCCGGCGATTCAGCGACGCAGGCACCGGAGCAACTCGATGCAGCCCTGCTGTTCGCGCCGGTCGGAGCGCTGGTGCCGCTAGCCCTGCGCGCGGTGCGGAAGGGCGGCGTTGTCGTCTGCGCGGGAATTCACATGAGCGACATCCCTGCGTTCCCGTATTCACTGCTGTGGGGAGAGCGCGTGGTCCGCTCGGTGGCCAACCTGACCCGCGCGGATGGCGAAGATTTTCTTGCTCTGGCCGCGCAGCACCCGATCCGGACGCACACGACGTCGTTTCCACTTGATGCTGCGAACGAGGCGCTCGATGCCTTGCGCGCCGGGGCATTCGAAGGGGCGGCCGTATTGCTGCCGACGCATTGACGCCTTTCGCTTGTCGCACCGCATCCCGGTTTGCCGCAGCGCAAGCAAAACAGGGAACGCCTCTTGCCCGTTCCTTGATTGGTCTACTTAAGGACCGAAAAATGCGTAACGGAATCGTTGTGCTGTTCGCGTTGATGTGCGCGGTCACATCGGCAGCCGCTCAGGTGAGCGTTGGCGTCTGGCTTCCGGGGGTCAGTATCGGAATCAACATGCCCGTGTATCCGACGCTTGTAGTGGTGCCCGGCTACCCTGTTTACTACGCGCCGCAGTTGAATTCGAACTACTTTTTCTACGATGGGATGTACTGGGTCTACCAAGGGGACAACTGGTACGCGAGCTCCTGGTACAACGGGCCATGGGTTCTTGTCGCCCCAGACGTGGTGCCGGTGTACATCCTGCGTGTCCCGGTGCGGTACTACCGGCAACCTCCGGTCTACTTTCGCGCTTGGAGTCCGAATGCCCCGCCGCGCTGGGGTCAGCACTGGGGCGCCGCATGGGAGCAGCGTCGGCGCGGATGGGACAACTGGAATCGCAGCGCGGTACCACCCGCGGCCCCGCTGCCGGTGTACCAGCGTCAATATGCAGGGGATCGATATCCGCACGTCGAACAGCAGCCGGTGCTTCAGAGCCAACACTACCGCTATAAACCGCGCGACCCCGTAGTGCAGCAGCACTACCACGCGCAGCGAACGCAGAGCGCACCGGCGACTTCTGCGCAGGCAAGCAAGGGCGCACCGAAGGATCGGGTCACCCCGACGCAAGACCCGGCACAGCGAGCCGCTTCACCGGCACCGCGCGACCAATCGCTGCAAAAAGGAAGCGGAGACGCTCAGAGACCTGTCACCGCCCAGGCCCCTCCTCAGCAGGGAGGGGCGGCTGCTCAGCGTCAGGGCCAACAGCCGCAGGAAGGGGCAGCCGAGCGTGAGCAGGCACCAAGGTCGCAAGGCCAAGACAAAGGATCGCAAGGCAAGGGGCCCACGCAGGAATCAAAGCAGGGCCAGGGAAAGGGGCAGTAGACATTCCCCTTCACAGCGCGTCAGGGCTCTGCCTCTCGTTGCTCCGGGAGCGGCATAGCGCCCCGAAGTCCAGACCTTCGCCGCCTGGATGCGCAAGCAGGTCGCGGCGCAGCGATCGAGCTAGGCCCGGACAGCAAGGTCGCTAGCCAAAGTGCTGCATCAGCGTGTGCGCATACGCCGGCGCGGTCGGCTCGTGCATAAAGAACACGTAGATCTCCGCCCAGGTAGTCTCCGCAAGCCGCGCCGCCCACTGGCGCAGCTCATCGTCCGAATATTCCTCGAGCCGCAGGCGCACGTAGCCCCAATCGGCGGTCGTCACCAGTGGCGGCGGCAGATTGTCCTCGCGCTCTGATACGCACAGCGCCGCTCCCGCGCCTCGCAACGCGTCGTATGTCTCGTCGTCGAACCAGGTCTCGTTGCGGAATTCGAATGCGGCACCGTGATCGGCGGGCAGCGTCTGCAGGAAGGCGGTGAGCCGCGGCAGGTCCTTCTTCAGATTGGGCGGCAACTGGAATAGCACTGGCCCGCGCTTGGCGCCCAGTGCGGAGAGCTGCCCATAAAGGTATCGGACAGAATCGGGCGCGTCCTCGCCCTTGAGTCGCGCGATGTGCGTGATCCGGCGTGACGCCTTGATAGCGAAACGGAAATGCTCGGGCGTGGTGGTGGCCCAGTCGCGCAGCATCTCGGTCCGCGGCATCCGGTAAAAGGTGTTGTTGATCTCGACCGCCGGCAGCCGCTCGGAGTACCACGCGAGCATCTCGTCCGGTTTCATCTTGTCCGGATAGAACGTGCCACACCATTCCTTGTACGAATAGCCGCTGGCGCCGGCGAACAGTCTGCGTGCGGGCATGAGACCGGCCTCCTAGAATCGTCGCGTGGCCAAGACCAAACTCACCGAATATTCGGCCAAGCGCAGTTTTTCTGCCACTCCCGAGCCTCCGCCGACCGTGCGCGAGGCTTCCGGCGGGCCATTGCTGTTCGTCGTGCAACAGCATGCGGCGCGCCGGCTGCACTACGACTTCCGGCTCGAATGCGACGGCGTACTGAAGTCGTGGGCGGTGCCCAATGGGCCGTCGCTCGATCCGGCACAAAAGCGCCTGGCGGTGCCGACGGAGGACCATCCATTCGACTACGCGTCGTTCGAAGGCGTGATCCCGCCGAAGCAGTACGGCGCCGGCGAGGTGATCGTCTGGGACTGCGGTGTCTATTCTCCCGACGAAGGCCAGCAGCTTTTCTACCATGACCGCGCCGAGGCCGAGCGCCGCGTGCGCGAGGGCATCGATAAAGGCAAGCTCAGCGTTACGGTGCGCGGCGAGAAGCTGAAAGGTTCGTTCGCGCTGGTCCGCACGTCGGACCAGAAAAGCTGGCTGATGATCAAGCACAAGGACCGCTTTGTGACGACCGCCGACGTCACCGAGCACAACCGCTCGGTGCTGTCGGGCATCACCGTCGATGACCTGACTTCCGTGCCGGCGCACCGGATCGCGGCCGAGCGGCTGGCGCCCAACGGCCCGACGGAAGCGTTGCCGAAGTCGCTGTCGCCCATGCACGCCCAGACCGCCGACGCGCCATTCAACCACGTCGACTGGATGTGGGAGCCAAAGCTCGATGGCTACCGCGTGCTGGCGTTGATCGACCGCGGGAACGTGACACTGCGCTCGCGTCGCGGCGGTCTCGAGCTCACGGCGGACTTTCCGCTGCTGTGCGCCGAGCTCGGCCAGCAGAACGTCGACACGATGATCCTCGACGGCGAGATCGTTGCGTTCGGCGCGGACGGCAAGCCATCGTTCAACGCGATGCAGAACCGCGGCACGGGCAGTGAGAGCGCGGTCTTCTACTGCTTCGACCTGCTGCACTTTGCGGGTGTAAATCTCCGCGACGCGTCGTACGCCGACCGGCGCCGGTACCTCTCTCAGGGCCTGCTGCCTTCGCCGCGGGTGCAGCTCGTTGTCGCGACCGAGGATGGCATCGCCTTGCACGGCGCGGCGCTCGCCGCCGGCTTCGAAGGGGTGATCGGCAAGCGCAAGGCGAGCCGTTACGAGCCCGGCAAGCGCAGCGGCGCATGGCTGAAGATCAAGGCGTTCAACAGCGCCGACTTCGTGATCGGCGGCTACACGAAGGGCAAGGGCTCGCGCGCCCCACTGGGTTCGGTCCTGGTGGGCACCTGGGAAGGCGAACAAGCTCGCCTTCGCGTCGCATGTGGGGTCGGGCTTGAACGACGCCTCGCTGCCCGCTACTCAAGGCACGGCTGGAAGAGCTGCAGACGAAAACGAGTCCGTTCGCTGAGAAGCCCGAGCTGCACAGCCCGACGACCTGGGTCAAGCCCGAGCTCGTCGCCGAAGTGAAGTTCCAGAGTTGGACCGACGACGGAAGTTTGCGCGCGCCGGTGTTTCTGCGGCTGCGCGACGACGTCGACGCGAAGTCCGTGCGGCGCGCGGCCGATCCGCCGCGCGGTTCGTCGCGTGATTCGAAGCCCGCGGCGAAGAAAACGGCAAAGAAGACGACGAACACCGGATCGTCCGCGCTCATCGACGACGTCGTCGAGCAACTGAAGCATCCAAAGGCGACGATGACGCTCGCGGTGGGCACCGCGCAGATCAAGCTAACCCATCTCGATAGGGTTTACTGGCCGGCCGACCCGGCGTTAAAACAACCCGCGATGACCAAGCGCGATCTGCTGCGCTACCTGGCGCAGGTATCGCCGTACATGCTGCCGCACCTGGCCGACCGGCCGCTGACGATGATCCGCATGCCCGACGGCATCAACGGACAGCGCTTCTTCCAGAAACACTGGGAGCAGAGGCGGCCGGAGTTCGTCGACAGCATCGTCGTGTTCTCGGAACACAAGGACGAAAGCCACGAGTACCTGCTCTGCAACAACCTGCCGACGCTGCTGTGGCTGGCGCAATCGGGCACGCTCGAGTTCCACGTCTGGCATTCGCGCGCGAAGGGCGGGCCGGACACGACCGCACAGACCGACGATTACGCAAGCTCGCTCGAAGCGCTCGAATCCTCGGTGCTCGAACTTTCCGGACTACGTGGTGTTCGACATCGACCCGTACATCTACTCGGGGAAGGAGAAGGCGGGCGACGAACCCGAGCTCAATACGGTGGCGTTCGAAAAGGGCAAGGAGGTCGCGTTCCACCTGCGCGACCTGCTTCGCGGAAATGTCGCTCGCAGCCGATCGTCAAGACTTCGGGCAAGACCGGGCTGCACGTCTTCGTGCCGATCAACCGCACGATCGATTTCGACGCGGCGCGCAAGGTCTCCGAACTCGTCGGGCGCCATCTGATGAGCCGCTATCCGGGCGACATCACGATGGAATGGAGCGTGCCGAAGCGCACCGGGAAGATCTTCATGGACTACAACATGAACGTGCGCGGCAAGACGCTCAATGTCGCGTATTCGCCACGCGGCGCGGCTGGAGCGCCGGTTTCGATGCCGCTGACATGGGACGAGCTGAAAAAGGCCCATCCGCTAGACTTCCGCCTCGCCAACGCGGCTGATAGGCTGGCCGAAACCGGCGACCGCTGGCACGATGCGCTCACCAGCAAGCAGAGTCTCGAGCGCGCCCTGGCAGGTGCCGGCGACGCGAAAGCTTGACCGCACGACAACCGCAGTTGAGATCAGCGGGAGGCAGCATGGCTGCAAGATCGATCGGATCACTGACCGTCGCCTTCGGGCTCGTGTCGATACCGGTGAAGCTGTACTCGGCGACCGAAGCGAGTCGCGCGATCTCGTTCAACATGCTGCACAAGGCCTGCGGGTCGCGGCTCAAGCAGCAGTACCTCTGCCTGAAGGAAGAGATCCCGGTCGCGCGTGAAGACATCGTCAAGGGTTACGAGTTCGCCAAGGACCAGTACGTGGTCTTCACGCCGGAGGAACTGAAGGCGATGGAGGAAGCCGGCACGCACACGGCCGAGATCACCGAGTTCGTGCCGATCGAATCGATCGACCCGGTCTACTTCGACAAGGCGTATTACCTGGCGCCGGACAAGGGCGGTGCGAAGCCGTACGCGCTGCTGTCGCGGGCTCTGGCCGAATCGGACCGTTGCGCGGTCGGCCGCTGGGCGGCGCGCGGCAAGCAGTACATCGTGATGATCCGCCCGGTCGACGGCGGGCTGGTGATGCAGCAGCTGCTGTACGCCGACGAGGTGCGGTCGATCAAGGAGATCGAGATCCCGTCGACCGACGTCAAGGACGCCGAGCTGAAGCTGGCGCAGCAGCTGATCGACCAGCAGGCATCCGACACTTTCGATCCCGCCGCCTACAAGGACGACGTGCGCGAGCGCATCGAAGCGGCGGTGCAGAAGAAGGTCGAAGGCCAGCAGATCACGATGGCCGAGGCACCGGCCGCCGGCGCGCAGGTGATCGACCTGATGGAGGCGCTGCGCGCGAGCCTGGCCAAGCAGGCGCCGGCGCCGTCAAAGGCCGCCGCGAAAGCGCCGGCCGAAGCCCGCAAGCCCGCCAAGCGCGCGCAGCGCGCGGAGGAAGCCGTCGCCCGCACCGCGCAAGGCAGCCAAGCGCTAGGAACTCCCGCAGGTGATGCAGCACCCGTACGGCGTGCGCGACGTCGAGAAGTTGCTGCGCCTGCCGCGCAGCACGATCCGCTCGCTGGTCGACGCCGGATTCGTGTCTCCGGCGCGCGGACCGCGCCGCGCCTGGCGCTTTTCGTTCCAGGATCTCGTCGTGCTGCGTGCGGCCAGGTCGCTGAGCGAAGCGCAGGTGCCGGCCAAGCGCATCACCCGCTCGATCCGTGAACTGCGACGACAACTACCGGACGCGATGCCGCTGTCCGGCCTCGCGATCTGCGCGGTCGGCGATCGCGTCGTCGTGCGCGAAGGCGTCAACCGCTGGCAGGCAGAGTCCGGCCAGTATCTGCTGGCACTCGAAAGCGATGCCTCGGGTTCGATCGCGGTGGTCGAGCCGCCGCCGATACCGCCGGAAGACGTATCGGCCGAAGATCTGTTCGAGCAGGCGATGGCGCTGGAAGATTCAGACACCGAAGCGGCCGTCGAGCTGTACGCGGCGGCGATCGCCAGCGACGCGACACTGGCCGATGCGCGTGTCAACCTCGGCCGACTGCTGCACCAGATTGGCCGGCTGGCCGATGCCGAGCAGGTCTACCGGGCCGCGATCGACGCCGGCGTCGACGATCCGCTGCTGCACTTCAACCTCGGCGTGCTGCTCGAAGACCGCGGCCGCAAAGCCGATGCGCTGCACGCCTACGAAATCGCTCTGCGCTCCGACCCGCGGCACATCGATGCGCTGCATAACGCCGGCCTGCTGGCTGACGAACTCGGCCGCGGCCGGGATGCCATTCGCTATCTGGCGCAGTATCGACGGCTCGCCGGCAAGTCAAAGTAACAGCGCGAAATAACAGCCGGCGTCGCTGCCGGTCTTGACCGAGGCAGGATTGCCACGGCGCCGTGTCGGCTAATCTCCGTTACTTCGTTCATCAGGCTAGTCACGGATGATTTCCGCACTTCGATCGCGCTGGGCGCGTCGCGCGCTGATTGCACTCGCGATCGTGGCGGTTATCGCGCTGGCCGTCTGGTGGCTGGGCCGTCCGAAGCCGATTCCGGTCGTGCTGACCGAGATCGGACGCGGACGCGTCGAAGCGACGATCGCCAACACGCGCGCCGGCACCGTCGAAGCGTGCCAGCGCACCAAGCTGTCGACGATCATCGGCGGACGGATCGAGGTGCTGACGGTCAAGGAAGGCGACCGGGTCAAGAAGGGCCAGCTGCTGATGCAGCTGTGGAACGACGACCAGCAGGCCGCCGAGCGGCTCGCGCAGGCGCAGCTCGAAACCTCGCGCAAGCGTGTGGTCGAAGCGTGCACGATCGCGGCCGCCGCCGAACGCGAGGTGGCACGACAGGTCGAACTGCACAAGCAGGGTTTCATATCGGCCAACGCGATCGACACCGCGCGCGCCGCCGCCGACGCGAAGGTGGCCGGCTGCGCGACCGCCAAGGCGGATGTCGCGCAGGCCGAGGCCAACGTCAGGCTGTCGCATGTCCAGCAGGGCCGCACGGTGCTGATCGCGCCCTTCGACGGCACAGTCGCCAAGATCGTCGGCGAGATCGGCGAGTATTCGACGCCGTCGCCACCGGGCGTGCCGACGCCGCCCGCGATCGACCTGATCGACGAGTCGTGCCTGTACGTGAAGGCTCCGATGGACGAGGTCGATGCGCCGAAGGTGCGCGAAGGACAGATCGTGCGCATATCGCTCGACGCGCTGCCGGGACAGTCGTTTCCCGGCAAGGTCCGGCGTATCGCTCCCTACGTGACGGCGGTCGAGAAGCAGGCGCGCACGGTCGACATCGAGGCGACGTTCGACGATCCGTCGAAGATCGGGCGCCTGCTGGTCGGCAACAGCGCCGACGTCGAGGTCGTGCTTGATACACGCGACAACGTGTTGCGAGTGCCGACCGCCGCGCTGCTCGAAGGCAACCGCACGCTGGTCGTCGTCAATGATCGGCTCGAGGAGCGCAAGCTGAAGACGGGGCTTTCGAACTGGGAGTACACCGAGGTCGTCGAGGGACTGACTGCCGGCGACAAGGTGGTGACGTCACTCGAGCGGACCGGCGTGAAGGCGGGTGCGATCGTCGAAGCGGAACCGGCGAAAGCCGCGAAGTAGTCCGCCGGCAGGTCGGGCGGTCGAAATCGAGTGATGCGGTGACAGCGAGCAAAGCCAACGGCGCGCTGATCGATCTGGAGCGCGTTGAACGCGTGTTCCGCCTCGGCGACAGCGAGGTACACGCATTGCACGAGCTCGATCTCACCGTGATGCCCGGCGAATACCTTGCCGTGATGGGGCCGTCGGGATCGGGCAAATCGACGCTCCTCAATCTCGTCGGCCTGCTCGATCGACCCTCCGCGGGAACCTACCGCCTCGAGGGCCGCGACGTGACCACACTGACGGCGGAAGAGCAGGCGCAACTGCGCAGCCGGCGCATCGGCTTCGTGTTCCAAAGCTTCCACCTGGTACCGCGGCTGACGGCGGCCGAGAACATCGCGCTGCCGATGATGCTGGCGGGCATCCCGGCGGCCGAGCGGGCGCCGCGCGTCCATCAGGCGCTGGAGGATTATGGTCTGACCGATCGCGCCGAACACCGACCCGATCAGCTCTCGGGCGGGCAACGGCAGCGGGTCGCGATTGCGCGCGCGACGATCATGCAGCCGGCGCTGATCCTGGCCGACGAACCGACCGGCAACCTCGATCGCGCGACCGGTGACGAGGTCGTGCGGCTGCTCGAGGAGCTCAATGCGCGCGGCGTCACTCTCATTGTCGTCACGCACGATGCGACGATCGGCGCGCGCGCAAAGCGCCGCATCGAGATGGAAGATGGCAGCGTGAAGCGCGACACTGCCGTGCATTAAAGAAACCTCCACAGATGCGTCCGCTCGATGTCCTGCGTTTCGCCTACGGCGCCGCCGCTGGAAACCGGCTGCGCACGGTGTTGTTGATGCTGGCGATGGCGATCGGGGTAGCTGCGGTGGTCGTTCTCACAGCGCTGGGCGACGGCGCACGTCGCTATGTCGTCAACGAGTTCTCGGCGATCGGCAGCAACCTGGTGATCGTCCTGCCCGGACGCTCGCAGACCGGCGGCTTTAGTCCGGCCAACGTAGTGACCAGCACGCCGCGCGACCTGACGGTGGCCGACGCGCGCGCACTGCAGCGAGCACCGGCAGTCCGCCGCCTTGCGCCGGTGACGGTCGGCACCTCGGAGCTGAGCGTTGCCGGCCGCCTCCGCGAGGTGATGGTTGTCGGTACGACGGCCGAATTCCTCGAGGTGCGCCGCTTCAAGCTCGGACAGGGACGTTTCCTGCCTGACGAGGACTGGGATCGCGGTGCGCCGGTCATGGTGATCGGTGCCAAGCTGCAGAGCGAACTGTTCGGCACGCAATTGCCGCTCGGCCAGTTCGTTCGCATCGGCGACCGGCGCTTCCGCGTGATCGGCGTGCTGGCGGCGGGCGGCAGCGGGCTCGGGATGACGACCGACGAACTGGCGATCGTTCCGGTGGCGCAGGCGCAGGCGATGTTCAACAGCAACACGCTGTTCCGCATCCTGGTCGAGGCGCGCAACCGCGAGACGATCGAACTCGCCAAGGAGCAGGTCACCGAGCTGATCAAGCAGCGTCACGACGGCGAGGCCGATGTCACAGTCATCACGCAGGACGCGGTGCTCGCGACCTTCGACCGCCTGCTGGGCACGCTGACGCTGGGGGTGGCCGGCATCGCGGCGATCAGCCTCGCGGTTGCCGGCATCCTGGTGATGAACGTGATGCTGGTGTCGGTGACCCAGCGCACGTCGGAGATTGGGCTGTTGAAGGCCATTGGTGCGACCGGTCACGTCATTCGAGTCGTATTCCTGGTCGAGGCGGCGATGCTGTCCGCGGCGGGCGCGGTGATCGGCTACGGGCTCGGGCTGGGCGGCGCGGCGATCATCCGCGCGCTGTACCCGGTGCTGCCGGCGTATCCGCCGGATTGGGCGGTACTGGCCGCGCTCGGCACCGCGCTCGTGACCGGTCTCGTGTTCGGCGTGCTGCCGGCACGGCGTGCGGCGGCGCTCGATCCGGTGCTGGCGCTGACCAAGCGATGATCTGGCGCGACGCCATATTTCTCGCGTTGCGTGCGATCACCGCACATCGGTTGCGCAGCTTCCTGACGCTGCTCGGCATCGCGGTCGGTATCGCGGCGGTGATCCTGCTCACCTCGATCGGCGAAGGCATTCATCGCTTCGTGCTGGCCGAGTTCACGCAGTTTGGTACCAATGTGGTCGGCGTCGCGCCGGGCCGCGTGAAGACCGCCGGTGGCCCGCCGTCGGGACTGCCGACCGCCGTGCGGCCCCTCAGCTTCGACGATGCGCGCGCACTGCAGCGGGTGCCGCACGCGATTGGCGTTGCGCCGACCGTATGGGGCAATTCCGAGGTCGCCGGCAACGGCCGCCTGCGGCGCACCACCGTCTACGGCGTCAGCGCGGCCGCGCTGCAGGTGTTCAACATGAGCGTGAAGAGCGGTCAGTTCCTGCCGGATGAGGAATGGGAAAGCGCGCGCGCGTTCGCCGTGCTGGGCAGCAAGCTGAAGGACGAATTGTTCGGCGCTGCCAACCCGCTCGGCGCGCGCATTCGCATCGGCACGCTGCAGTTTCGCGTGATCGGCGTGCTGGCATCCAAAGGCCAGTTCCTCGGCATCGATCTCGACGACACGGCATTCATCCCGACCGCGCGAGCGCTCGACCTGTTCAACAAGGACGGGTTGACCGAGATTCATGTTTCGTACGAGGAGGGAGCCGCTGCGACGCAGATCAGCGACGCGGTCAAGGCCGTGCTCGTCGCGCGACACGGGCGCGAGGATTTCACGATCACGACGCAGGAGGACATGCTGAAGACGCTGGGCAACATCCTCGACGTGCTGACGATGGCGGTGGGCGCGCTGGGCAGCATCTCACTCGCTGTCGGCGGCGTCGGCATCGTGACCATCATGACGATTGCGGTGGCGGAGCGGACCAGCGAGGTCGGGTTGATGCTGGCGCTCGGCGCGCGCCGCCGCACAATCCTCGGATTGTTTCTCGGCGAGGCGGTCGTGCTGGCGGCGCTCGGCGGGGTATTCGGCCTGCTGCTCGGGATCGGATTGGCGCAGCTGATCCAGCTCGCGTTGCCGGCGCTGCCGGTCCACACGCCAGTCGTCTTCGCCGTGCTGGCGATCGCGCTCGCGTCGATCATCGGATTGATCGCAGGCGTGGCGCCGGCGCGCCGCGCGTCGCTGCTCGACCCGGTTGAGTCCCTGCGCGCCGAGTGAGGCGCAAAGCGGCCCGCGATGTGCCCGTGTGCCGCCTGAAAAACCGCCGCGGCGGCCCGGTTATCTGCAACAATGCCTGCCGCTTCGGTGACGCAGATCCCAGAAATCCGCGCACCGGAAAGCGTATTGCAGTCCACAAAGGAGACAACTCATGAAGCGCAGAGATTTCGTCGTCGCGGCTGCTGCAGCCATGGCGGTCCCGGTTCGTGCGCAGCAGCCGATCACCCTGCACGGCGCGGTCCAGTTCAACGACGGCCACGCGTTCACGCGCGCGCTGGAGAAGTTCCAGGAACTGACGGTCAAGTACTACGGCAAGCCGGTCAATTTCGTCCTGCACAAGAACAGCGAACTGGGGTTGGAGAAGGACTACTTCGCGTACATGAACCAGGGCATCTCGGTCGACTACGCGATCGTCTCACCCGCGCACATGTCGACCTTTTCGAAAGCGGCGCCGTTTATCGACGCGCCGTTCCTGTTCCGCGACCTCGACCACTGGAACAAGGTGCTCAATGCCGACACGCTGAAGCCCGTCGCCGACGAAGTGGCTGCGAAAGGCGACGTGATGCTGATCGGCTTCGCCGGCGGCGGCACGCGCAACATCTTTGCCAACAAGCCGGTGCGCAATCTGGCCGAAATGAAGGGGCTCAAGGTTCGCGTGCAGGGCGCGCCGATCTGGAGCAAGACGTTCTCGGCGATCGGTATGGCGCCGACGGTCATCGCCTACGACGAGGTCTACAACGCGATCCAGAACGGCGTGATCCAGGCCGGCGAGAACGAGGCCGCCGGCGTCGAGGCGATGAAGTTCTACGAAGTCGCGCCGAGCCTCAACATGACGCAGCACGCCATCACGATCCGGCCGATCTGTTTCTCGGCCAAGGCCTACAAGAAACTGCCGCCCGACCTGCAGGCCGCGATCGTCAAGGCCGGCAAGGAAGCGGGCGTTTTCGGCCGCCAGATCGAGTCGGGTGCCGACGAGGAGAAGCTTGTCGCGATGGAGAAGGCCGGCAAGCTCAAGCGCATTCCGTTCGCCGACCGGGCGCAGATGAAGAAGCTCGCCGACCCGGTGATGGCGGATTACGCAAAGGAGATTGGCGCGACGGAGATCTACAACAAGATCAACGCGATGTAGGGTTCACCATCAACGAGCCGGCGCAGGCATCGAGTCCCTGCGCCGGTCTTTTTTTGCCTGCCTAGTCGACCTCCGCAATCCGCATGCGCAAATTCATTGACGGCTACTACCGGCTTCTCAACTGGCTGCTGGTCGCGACCGTGGCAATCCTGATCGTGCCGGTGAGCCTGCAGATCTTTTCCCGCATGACGGCGCTGATCCCGTCGTACATCTGGACGGAAGAGATGGCGCGCTTCTTCTTCATCTGGATGATCATGATCGGTGCGATGGTCGGCATCCGCGACAGCGCGCACTTCGACGTCGACCTTTGGCCGGAACTTGCGCCGCGCGCCAACGCCCTGCTGCGCGTGGTTTCGAATGTGTTCGTGCTGGTGCTGGCGCTTGTGTTCCTCTGGTACGGCATCCAGTTCGTTCAGTTCGGATGGAACCAGAATTCCGAGCTCGCCGAGTTGCCGATGCCGTTCATCTTCGTTGCATGGCCGCTGGCCGGCTTCACGTGGCTCCTTTTCCTCGGCGAGAAATTCCGCGCCGACCTGCGCCTTCTGCTGTCGGGGGAGCGGCCGTGAGCAGCGCCGGTGTCTTGTCGCCGGCGATCGCCTCGTTGATCCTGTTCGGCGTCTTCTTCAGCCTCATGGCGCTGCGCGTGCCGATCGCGTTCGCGCTGGGCCTGGCGTGCCTGCCGATCCTGATCATCGAGCCGCGCCTTTCGCCGCTCGTGCTGTTCAACCAGACGTTCAAGTCGTACAACTCGTTCATCCTGCTCGCGGTGCCCTTCTTCCTGCTGACCGCAAACCTGATGAACGTCGGCGGCATCACGGACCGACTCGTCAGGCTGTCGCGCGACCTGGTCGGCCACTTGCCCGGTGGGCTCGCGCAAGTGAACGTGGTGCTGTCGATCTTTTTCGCGGGCATTTCCGGCTCGTCGACGGCCGACGCCGCGAGCCAGAGCAAGATCTTTATCGAGGCGCAGGTTAAGGAAGGTTACGACCTGTCGTTCTCGGTGGCGATCACTGCCGTCTCGGCTGTGCTCGCGGTCATCATTCCGCCGTCGATCCTGATGATCGTCTGGGGCGGCACGCTGACCGTATCGATCGGCGCGCTCTTTCTCGCGGGAATCATTCCGGGGTTGCTGCTCGGCTTCGTCCAGATGGCCACGGTTCATGTCTACGCGAAGCGGCGCAACTATCCGAAGTACCCGCGCTCGTCGCTGAAGGAAGTCATCACGGCCATCGCCATCGCAATTCCCGCGCTGATGACGCCGGTCATCATCGTTGGAGGGAAGGTCTTTGGCTGGTTCACCGCCACCGAGTCTGCTGCGATCGCGGTGCTCTATGCCGGCGCGCTGTCGATCTTCATCTACCGCGAGATGAACGCCAAACATCTGCACAGCGCGCTGCTCGACACCGCGAGGCTGGCCGCGGTGGCGCTTTTCTGCGTCGGCACGGCCAGCGCTTTCGGCTGGCTCCTCGCGTACTACCAGATTCCGAAGGCGCTGCTCGCCGGTGTCGGGGGCTGGGGGATGGGCATCACGGAGACCGGCTTCTTCATCGCCTTCTGCTTCCTCGTCGTCGGGTGTTTTCTCGACGCGATTCCGGCGATCATCATTGTCGGTACCATCCTCGAGCCTCTGGCGCGCGCCGTCCACATGGACCCGGTGCACTTTGCGATGATCGGCATCGTCTCGCTTGCGTTCGGCTTGGTGACACCGCCCTATGGCCTGTGCCTGATGATCTCCTGCGCGATTGCCAAGGTGAGAATGATTTACGTATTGAAGGACGTGATGATCATGCTAATGCCAATGCTCGCCGTCCTGGCGCTGACGATTATCTTCCCCGAAATCATTCTCTTCCTGCCCAAGCTTATTTCGCCGGAGTTCCTCAAATGAGCGGCGCGGACTTCAACCTCGACCGCCGTACTGCGCTTGTCATCGGCGGCACGAGCGGAATTGGGCTCGAGATTGCCCGGGGCTTCCAGGCCGCCGGCGCGCGGGTCGTAGTCGCAAGTCGAGACTCCAAGAAAGTCGAGAGCAGCGTCGACGAGCTGAAGCAAAAGGACCCGCGAAGTGCGGGCTACTCGGTCGACGCCACTGATCCGGCCAACATGCGCCGATTTGCCGATCGGGTCTGGGGCGAGCAGGGACCGATCGACATCCTGCTCAACGCGCAAGGCACGACGATCATCAAGCCGGCGCTCGACTTCATCGAGACCGAGTATGCGCAGGTGATGCGTACCAACGTCGACGGCGTGTTCTGGGCATGCACGGAGTTCGGCCGCCGCATGGTCGAGCGCAAGAGCGGAAGCATCGTCAACATCGGATCGCTGTCGTCGTTTCGTGGCTGGCCCGGCAGCAGCGTTTATGGGATGACGAAGTGGGCGGTCGTGTCACTGACGCAGTCGCTGGCGGCCGAGTGGGCGGCGAGCGGAGTGCGCATCAACGCGATCGCGCCGGGCTTCTTCATGACGCCGCTCAACGAGAAGAAGATGTCCGACGCGCGCAAGGCGCTCGCGATCGCGCGCACCCCGATGGGGCGATTCGGCAAGCTGTCGGAGCTCGTCGGTGCCGCCGTGTATCTCGCATCGCCCGCGGCCGGTTTCACGACCGGCGCGACCATTGCTGTGGACGGTGGCTTCCTCGCGAACGGGCTTTAACGCGGGACATTGATGCTCGCGCTGTCGAAGCTGCACCCGGACTTTGGCCTCGAGGCGGCCGGGGTCGATCTGGCCGCCGCGCTAAGCGATGCCGCGTTCAAAGAGATCGAGGGTGCATTCTTCTCTGGTCAGGTGCTGGTGCTGCGCAGCCAGCGCCTGACGCCGGCCCACTTCCATGCCTTCGCACGACGCTTCGGCCCGCCCGAACCGCACGTGATCGACCAATTCCATCATCCCGACATCGCCGACATCCTGATCCTGTCGAACGTCGTCAGGGACGGCCAGCCGACCGGCCTCGCGGACGCGGGCACGTATTTCCATACCGACTACTCATACCTGGACGTGCCCGCGCGCTGCACGATGCTGTACTCGCTCGTCGTACCGAAGGTCGGCGGCGACACGCTGTTCGCCAATCAGTATGCGGCCTACGACGATCTGTCGGCGTCGATGAAGGCACGGATCGAGAATTTGGTCGGACTGCATCACTACGGCAATCGCGACGACCTGAATGAGGCCTCGCGCACGGTCGCCTCAGTCCTTTCCGAAGAACAGAAAAACAGGATGAACTGGGTTCGGCATCGGATCGTCCGCCCTCACCCCGTGACCGGCCGCAAGGCACTGTATGCGGTGTCCGGTAGCTCGTTTGGTATCGAAGGCATGCCGGATAGCGAGGCGATCGCGCTGCTCGACGAGCTGAAGAGGCATGCGACACAGGCGAAGTACGTCTATCGGCTCAAATATGGCGTCGGCGACGTCGTCATCTGGGACAACGCTTCGTTGTTGCACTCGGCCACGCTGATCGATCCAGCCGATGCGCGCACGCTGTGGCGCATTACAGTGAAAGAGCCGAATGGTTCAAAGCGCCCATGAAAGGACAGGACGGCGGCTTCGCGATGAAGCTGAGGGTTCCTATTGGAAGTCCGCTCCCGACCAGGCTGTGTGAAAACTCGATCCGAAGCGGACATAAGCAGGCGGTTGGCAACTAGCTCCCGAACGCCTGCGCCGCAAGGCGCACAAACCTTGCCGAATGTGCTCCGTCGAGCCCGCGTGTAACGATCACTGCTTCGTTGTCGGGATCGATCCACACCATGTTGCGATTCTGCTGGCCGGCAGAAAGACTGCAGTTGGGTACGAGAGGCTAAACAGCCAAGTCCGCACTTCAGCTGCAGTGTCCTACGGCAGCACGAGCATTTGGCCGATCGTGAGGAATTCTGCAGAAAACAGGTAACGTCGCATGTCTGCGTGCGCTCTATTTCAACCCCCAACTCCAGCCCGCTTCGCCGCGTCCACCAAGTAGTCGCGCGCCCACAGCATGTCGTCGAGAGTCGTAAAGGCGTTGGTGTAGTGGCCCTTGAAGCCCTTGCTCTCGATGCGCCTGAACATGTCGCCGAAGTCCAGATCGCCCGCGCCCGGCTTCAGGTGCACTTCATAACCGTTGCGGAAGCAGTCTGCTAGGCGTACTTCATAGACTTGCGACATGTCGATTGCATCGACGAATCCTGCAATTCCTTCAGGCACCAGATGAGCGTGATTGGCAGTGAAAGACAGACGGAACGCCGGCGACTGAATGCGCTCGTAGTAATAGCGCCATTCCTCAACCGTGTGCGCGAGATAGTGCACTTCGGCGTCGTCCGGCTCCTTATTCAAATTCTCCAGCAGCACGAGCGCGCCTTTCTTCTCGGCATAGCCAACGACGCGCTTTAACCGTTCGAGTCCGGCCTCCATTCGCATCGTCCTGTCCGAGCTGAAGTGATATCCGGCATGCATCACGATCCACTTTGCGCCCAGCTTCGGAAAAATGTCGACGTAGGCTTTCAAATATTCGTCAACGGCGTCGGTGACGAACGGCGAATACTCGGCCACATTGACGGCGGAAAGCGTGTGTAACCCGAGCTGAAGGCCGTGCTTCTCCAATGACTCGCGCACCTTCGCCGCGCGGCGATCGTCAAAGGTCGTAATGGCATTGGCGGCTGTATCTAACTGAATGTCGATGTAGCGCACGCCATGCTCTACCGCCCACGCGATACCGTCCTCGAGCTTCGCCCGGCGTCCGATGTCGACTCCGATTCGGTCTTTCAATGTCATTGAAGCGCCCTCGCTATCGGCAATTTCCCGCAGAAAAGTACATAAGTATTGACGATCCCGGGCCGTGAATGTACAAGCGTTGACAAATCAAGCCAACAAGATCCAAGAGGAGACCATGAAGAGACGCACACTGCTAACCGGTGCGGGCGCGGCAGCCGGCTTGACGTATCTACCTGCGTTTGCCCAAGAGAAATTCCCATCGAAACCGATCGAGGTCGTGACGCATTCCGGAGCCGGCGGCGGCACCGACATCACAGCGCGCATGATGATGGTTCATGCGCCAGGCGTATTCGGCACTGAACTTGTCGTCGCGAATCGCGTCGGCGGTGCCGGTGCCGCGGCGCTCGCATACGCGGCGTCTCGGCCACGTGACGGTTACACGATCCTGCTCGTCACGCAGACTCACCTGCTGACGATTCTGCAGGGCAAGTCACCGGTGAAGTATGACGAGCTGGTGGGGCTCGCCCGGGCAACCGCCGACCCGCAAGTGTTGATGGTGGGCAAGGGCAGTCCGATCAAGACGGCGCAGGAGCTTGTGTCGGCAGGCAAGTCGCGAAACCTTAAGGTCGGCGTCACGCATGTCGGCAGTATCGATCACATCTCGCTGATCGGATTTGCGCGTAAGGCGGGTTTGCAAGCGCCGACGCCGGTGCCTTTCCGCGGCGGCGGTGACATCGTGATCAATGTCGTCAGCGGCAACCTCGACTTCGGCATGCTGAATTACGCAGAGGGCGAGTCGCAAATCAAAGCCGGCGATGTCAGACCGATCATGGTGCTGGCACCACAGCGAATGAAGGTGTTGCCGAATGTGCCCACCGCAAAAGAGGTCGGCATCGACGCCGAGTATTCGACCGTACGCGGATTTGCCACGCTAAAAGGCGTGCCCGATGATCGCTTGAAAATTCTCGAAGATGGCCTGATGAAGTCGATGCAGGGACAGATGTACGCGACGTATATCGAAACGTCGGGTCAGGCTCCGGATAGCGTCGCGCCGCGCGGTGCGTGGCAAGCGCAGCTTGACGCAATGTACAAAGAGGCGGAGACCGAACTCAAAGCGATCGGCGGGACGAAGTAAACCGTTGTGCGACGTGAGGATCTGGTGGTGGCTGGGGTGGCGATCGCCGCCTGCGCCATCGCGCTCGCTCTGACCTTTCGCTTTGCCACCACCACACCCGCCGCAATGATGAGCGGGATGGGTGCGGAGTTCTTCCCGCGTCTCGTCATTGCGGTAATCGCGGTACTTGCCGTGTGTATTGCGCTGGGTATCGGCAATCCACCGATGGAAAAGCCTGCGCCGATTCCGGCGAGTGTATGGATCACCCTTGCTGTGCTTTTGGCGTACATCGCTGCGATCGAGCTGATCGGCATGTGGCTCGCTTCATTTGCCTTGCTGGTAGGACTCGGCCGCATGTGGGGTGAAAAGAGTTACGTCAAACTCGGTGTTGCCGCCGGTGCACTGCTTGCCGTCATTTATTTCGTCTTCGTCCGGGTATTGAAGAGCAACTTTCCAGGCGGGTGGATTGCCGGACTCTGGTCCTAATGGAAGCATTTCTGGCCGGACTGCAGGCGACGTTCACGCCCCACATCCTTCTGCTCGTACTGGCAGGGACAGTGCTGGGAATCGTCGTAGGTGCACTGCCCGGAATAAGCGGCAGCACGACTACAGCACTGCTGTTGCCGCTGACGATCACGATGTCGCCAACAGCCGCATTGGCGTTTCTCGGCTCAATTTATTGCGCCGCCAATTACGGCGGTTCGATCACCGCGATCCTGATCAACGCCCCGGGCGATCCGTCCGCGTCCGCGACGGCTTTCGACGGTTATCCGCTCGCCAAGCGTGGCGAAGCCGGGCGGGCGCTTGGCATGTCGGCCGTGGCCAGCGCCATCGGCGGAATCTTCAGCGTCGTGGTTCTGATCGTTGCCGCACCTTTGCTGGCACGGCTTGCGTACCAGTTCGGTCCGCCAGAGTACTTCGCGCTGGCGCTGTTTGGCCTGTCGATGGTTGCCGCCGTCGGCGGCGATTCACCCTCTAAGAATCTGCTTGCCGGCGCCTCCGGTGTACTGCTCGCTACCGTAGGGCTCGATCTCACGACTGGAGTGGAGCGTTTCACATTTGGCGTACCAGCGCTGTCGGATGGGCTCGAGTTCATTCCAGTGTTGGTTGGACTCTTTGCCATTTCCGAATTGTTCGAGCGCATGGCGCAAAAGGGTGTCATACAGGACTACGTGAAGCTCAAGTCGATGAATATGCCGAGCTGGGCCGACTTCAAGAAATGTGCGAAGGCGATCGCACTATCGAGCGGCATCGGCACTTTTATCGGGGCGTTACCTGCGCTCGGCGCCACTACGGCCGCACTGATTTGTTACAACGAGACCAAGCGGTGGTCGAAACACAAGGAAGAATTCGGCAAGGGTGCAATCGAAGGTGTTGCGGGACCGGAAGCGGCCAACAATGCGGCGGTCGGCGGTGCAATGGTGCCAACTCTGGCACTCGGCATTCCTGGAAGCACAACCACTGCGATCATCCTTGCCGGACTGATGATTCAGGGCGTGCGGCCCGGACCGCATCTGTTTAACGAGCAACCGCTGTTGTTGTATGTCGTCTTCGGCTCGATGCTCGTGTGCAACCTGTTGTATCTGTTGCTTGGATTTGTGTTCGCGAAGGGCTTTGCGCGCATTTCGCTGATCCCTGACGAGTTCCTATGGCCCGCAGTGTTCATCTTGTCGGTTGTTGGAGCCTATGCTCCGAATCAGTCGGTGGTCGACGTGATGATCATGTTGGCGTTCGGGGTGATCGGTTACCTATTCAAGCGCTACGGGTTTTCTCCTGCACCGCTGATCATGGGCTTGGTGCTGGGAAAGATGGTTGAGGAAACACTGAAGCAGTCGCTGTTGATTTTCGATCAGGACTGGACGCAGTTTTTCTCGCGCCCCGTTGTCGTAATTCTGTTCCTAATAACTGCCGCGGGCTTATCGCTTCCGTCGTTGCTGAAAGTCTGGCAGCGCGGACGGCCGGCCGGCAAGACTGCATGATGATCGGATAATCCTAACGAGCTTACGAAATTGTTACGGAGCTAAGAATCACACGTCGATATGCCGCACATTCCAGCATCCCAGGCCCTCGCGCGCTTTCGCGTGATTGATTTGACTCAGGTTCGCGCCGGCCCAACCGCCGCCCGCCAGCTGGCTGATTGGGGTGCCGATGTAATCCAAGTGCAGATGCCTGAACACATGCGTGGCGACGACACGCTTGGCGGACAGGACGGCTCAGACTATCAGTACACCCACCGAAACAAGCGCTCGATCACGCTGAATCTCAAGCTGCCAGAGGGCATCGATGTATTGAAAGAGCTGGTCGCAATGGCCGACGTGCTACTGGAGAACTTTCGGCCCGATGTGAAACACCGCCTCGGCATCGATTACGAATCGTTGTCGAAGATCAATCCAAAGTTGATCTACGCGAGCATTTCCGGCTTTGGCCAGACGGGTCCGTACGCGACTCGACCCGGCTTTGATCAGATTGCGCAAGGAATGGGAGCGTTGATGTCGGTCACCGGCTTGCGGGGACAGGGACCGGTGCGAGTCGGTATTCCGGTTGCAGACTTGTGCGGCGGAATCTTTGCTGCCTATGGCGTGACGGTGGCGCTGCTTGAACGCGAGCAATCCGGCAAGGGCCAATGGCTGCACACGTCGCTGCTGGAGGCGATGCTCTACATGATGGATTTTCAAGTCGCCCGCTGGACGCTGGACCACGAAATCCCCGGCCAAGCCGGCAATTCGCATCCGACCAGCATCCCCACCGGCGTGTTCAAGACCCGTGACGGGCACATCAACATTGCAGTGTTCGGCGGCAAGATTTGGGAGCGCTTCGCGGAAGCGCTCGGCGCTCCCGAGTGGATCACCGACGAGCGCTCGAAGACCAAAAGCGCACGCTCGGTGCACCGCGATTGGCTTAACGCCGAAATCGAGCAGCGGTTGCAGCACGAGGCGAGCGATTACTGGATCGAGAGGCTGAACGCAGCGGGCGTCGCGTGCGGTCGCATCAACAATGTCAAGCAAGCGTTCGAAGAACCGCAGGTGCAACATCTACAGATGTTGAAGAAAGTCACCTCCAACCGTCTCGGCGAGCAGGAGCTGATGCGACAACCTGTCACGCTGACGCGAACGCCGTCCACCATCGCGCGTGCCACGCCTTTACGCGGCGAGCATTCAGAGGAAATATTCTTGGAGATTGGATACACGCGAGATCGTATTGCGGGGATGAAAGCGAAAGGAGTGTTCTGATGAACGACGTGATTTATGCCACGCATACCGAACGCTTGCAAACCTCCATCGATGATGCCGTATTGCATGTCCGCTTTAGCAATCCGGCCAAGCACAATGCGTTGACGATGGACATGTGGGAAGGGTTGCCAGGGCTGCTTAAGCAAGCCGAGAGCGACGATCGAGTGCGTCTGGTCGTCTTTTCCGGAGCAGGCGATAAGGCGTTCATCTCAGGCGCCGATATTTCGCAGTTCGAAGATCTGCGGGCAGCCAAAGAGGCGGTCAAGCGCTATGAGCAGACGGCCGAAAGTGCTCTGCAAAGCATTTATGAATTCGCCAAGCCGACCATTGCATGTATTCGAGGCTACTGCATCGGCGGCGGAATGAATGTTGCAATCAGCTGCGACATCCGTGTCGCATCCACCGATGCGGTGTTTTCGATCCCGGCCACACGCTTGGGACTGGGCTATCGCGTCTCAGCCATGCAAAACCTAGTCAACCTGATCGGTCCGGGCTTTGCGAAAGACATCTTTTTCACCGGCAGGCGTCTCGATGCCGCCGAAGCTTCGCGGATCGGTCTGGTTAACCGTCTGGCCGCGCCGAATGAGCTCGACGCTTTGCTGAAGGAATACACATCCGCGATAACGACCGGCGCACCGTTAACGATTCGGGCGGGCAAGCGGATTGTGCGCGAAGTGCTAAAGGCTGACGACATTGATGTGGACGCTTGTCGCAAGCTGATTGGTGATTGTTTTGACAGCGAGGATTACGTAGAAGGGCGTCGCGCTTTCATGGAAAAGCGCAAGCCGCACTTCAAAGGTAGCTGACGACGCGTCCGGCCAACTGATCAGAGCCGGGAGGCATCACGTTCTTCGTTCGCGCGGCGCGGTCGCCTCATGACGAGCTGGGCGAACCGGACCGAATGCGTACCTTGGAGACGCTTCCCGACGGATTGAACAGCATGACGAGTTTGGAAGGCCGCCCGCCACGCTCGGCAGGCCCGGTGTTCGGATGTCGGTTCGCCAAATCATCGAGCCCGCCCGTCGATTCGGCACGACGATCGCGTCCTCTTCGAGCGCCCGCGGATGGCGGGGAATCGCGAACGTATTGTCCGCCGCCACCGGAATCGGAACCGCGACCGTTTCACCGACGATGCGCAGCGCGATGCCCTCCATGTCGGTGTCCGGGTCTCTCGGAAGCAGCTTGAAGCGCAGCGACGCGTTCGGTGCCAGATCCCGCCGCCGCTCGAACACCTCGATACCCCGGATGATGTTGCGGTAGGACTTGGCGACGGGATCGCGCATCTCGGTCACCTCGACAGGAGGCAGAACGCGCGCATCCGGTCGGGTTCGCTGGGGCGATTGCGCCGCGGCCGAACGACCGGCGCCGAGGGCGATGGCAATCACCAATCCGGCGCTCGCGAAACAATGAAGAAGCATCGGCGTGCAGAACCAAGGCGTCGTTAGTCTATTCCGGGCGATGGGGCAAAGCGGAATTCTGCGAGTGTCTCGCGCAGCCAAGAGCGGCGACGCTACTTACTACTTAGATAGACGTTCGGAGCACCGAGCGCGCTCGATTGAGCAAGAAATCACCGGAAGTGTGTGGTGGTCAACCGTAATGCGTTGTTTCCCAGGTGCGGTCACCGTCCGCTCCTTCAGAACCAGCTGGCCTTGTCGACCACGTTTCGCAGCGGTTCTCCGGCCAGGAAGCGCCGGCAATTATCCAAAAGGATGTCGTAGCGTCGGTCGTCGAGATACGGGCCAAAACCGGCGGTGTGGGGCGTGACCAGCACCCCTGGCATTGTCCACAGTGGGTGATCCGAAGGCAGTGGCTCTTGTTCGAAGACATCGAGCGCGGCGCCGGCGATCTCGCCGGCGTTGAGCGCGGCGACGAGGTCGTCGAGGCGCGTGGTCATGCCGCGTCCGATGTTGATGAAAAACGCGCTGCGTTTCATGAGTTGGAACCGCGCGCGATTCATGAAACCCTCTGTCGAGGGCGTGTGCGGCACGGTCAGAATGACGAAATCCGCGCGTGGCAGGAGTGAGTCGAGCGCGGCCGGTTGATGTAGCTCCGCCACGCCTAGCGGGGCCTCTCGGCGGCGCGAGTCGACTCCGAGCACCTGCATTCTAAAGGCGGCGGCGAGGCGCGCGCTCTCCGCGCCGATGCCACCCACTCCAACGATGAGCGCTGTAGCCTCGGGCAGGTGGATCACCCCGGTGTCGAGCTGCGCCGGGCGCCACTCGCGACTCAACTGCTGTGGCAGATACCGATGCAGTCCGCGCGCGAAGGCAAGGATAAATGCCATGATGTGCGCGCCGATATGGTCATTGAAAATCTCGCGGAAATTAGTCACAACCACGGGGTGCGCAATCAACTCCGGGTAGTACCAGCCCGCAGGCGGAGCCGCCTGGGGGGCCTGAATCCAGCGAAGCTTGGAAGCCGCTCGCAAGAGGGTAGGTGAGACAGTGCCAAACGCTGCATCCGCCCGCGCAATGGCACCCGCGGCGTCGGTTTCATTCTCGGCGACGATGACAGACAGGTTCGGCTGTGCGGCGGCAAGACGCTTCGCCCACGCGCGCGTGGTAGGCGTTTGCGGTGGAAGCATCAGCAGAGTCGCAGCCATTTAACTGACAGACGTGATGACAGGCGAATTCGTCGGCACGTCACCTGCTCAACGTATCGCTCGGTCGTTCGACGAATAGCACAGTCGGTACTCTTTCGCAAAGTGCCCCAGATGCAGGAAGCCCCGACGCCTGACAATGCTTTACGCGTTTTACTTTGAAGCACACGGCGCCGCTTGATTTTAGGGAAACCCGCCGCTCGATCGGCAGAGTGGAGACCTATGAGACGGCCAATTCAACTATGCCTTAGCGCGCTCGCGTGCTTGCTGTGGTCGGCCGCACTGCACGCGCAGTATCCCGACAAGACGATCACGATCGTCGTTCCGTTTCCGCCGGGCGGCGTTGCAGACACGGTCGCGCGCCCGGTTGCCGAAGCGCTGTCGCGAGAGCTTAAGCAATCGGTCGTTATTGATAACAAGAGCGGCGCGGGCGGTGCGGTCGGAATCGGCCACGCAGCGCGCGCGGCTGGCGACGGCTATACGTTGCTGATGAGCCTATCGTCGATTTCCATCCTGCCAGAGGCCGACAAGATCCTGGACCGCAAGCCGCTGTTCCAACTCGACCAGTTCAAGCCGATCGCGCGTATCACCGCTGATCCCACCGTGCTGGTCGTACGCGCCGACTCGCCATGGCGGACACTCGAGGAGTTCATCGCTGACGCCAAGCGTAAACCTGCCGCGTACAACTACGGCAGCTCGGGCAACTACGGGACGATGCATGTTCCGATGGAGATGTTGAAGTCCGCGGCTGATTTTCGAATGGTTCACATTCCCTACGCCGGCGCAGGACCGGCGGTCATTGCATTGCTAGGCGGCCACGTCGATGCGATCTCGAGTGGTCCGGCCAGCGTTGTGCAGCATATTCGTGCAGGCCGGCTGCGAGCGCTCGCGCATTGGGGCGACGCGCCCTTGGCCACCCTGCCGGGAGTGCCCAGTCTGAAGGAGCGCGGCTACAACGTGCAGTTCGCTCAGTGGTCGGCGTTATTCGTTCCGGCGTCGACGCCGGACCCGATCATCGAAAAGCTGCGCACCACACTTCGCAAGCTCATGAACGATCCGACGCTGCAACAAACGATCTTGACCGCCGGCAGTCCGGTCGAGTACTTGGACGCGCCGCAGTTCGCTGCGTACTGGAAAGCCGACGCGCAAGCGATGACGCAGGCGGTGAAGCGGATCGGTAAGCTGGAATGATGTGTCGAACGCGATTTCTAGTTTCTAATCTGCGCGGGCGCCGGTTTCCTTGACGATCTTGCCAAGCCTGGGCACTTCGGCCTTCACCAGCGCCGCCAGCTCCTGCGGAGGCATGCCACTGACGTTTAGACCAAGGTCGTTCAGCCGCTTCTGCATCTCCGGCGTTTTGAGGATGCGCGCGATTTCCGTGTACAGGCGATCGACGATAGCCGGCGGTGTGCCTGCCGGCGCGAACACGGCCTGCCATGAGCTGATGTCGTAACCCGCGAGTCCGGACTCGGCCATCGTCGGCACATCGGGTGCCACCACCGAACGGTTAGCGCTCGTCACCGCGAGCGCGCGCAGCTTGCCGGCGTTCACGTGCTGGACCGCGGTCGCAATGTTGTCGAACGCGACCGACAAGGTGCCTCCCAGCAGCTCCGGCATCATCTGGCCGCTGCCGCGATAAGGAATGTGCTGCATCTTCACGCCGGCCATCGCCTTGAACATTTCGCCGGAGATGTGCTGCGAAGTGCCGTTGCCGGCCGAACCGAACGAATACTTGCCTGGGTTCGCCTTCAATAGCTCGATGAGCTCGCGCACGTTTTTCGCCGGCACGCTGGGATGAACCAGCAACACGTTCGGCTGTGTCGCATACAGCGTAATCGGCGCAAAGCTTGTCACCGGGTCGTAGCTGAGCTTGTCGTACAGCGTGGCGTTGATGCCATGCGAGCTGATCGTGCCACCGCCGATCGTGTAACCGTCGGGCGCGGCTCGCGCCAGTTCGGCGACGCCGATCGAGCCGCCCTGCCCGGGTTTGTTTTCTACGACGATCGGCTGGCCCAGCGCAACGCTGAGCCTTTCACCGACCGTGCGCGCCAGGATATCTGTCGTGCCGCCGGGAGCAAAGGGAACGATGTAGCGGATCGGCTTGTTCGGCCAATTCGACGCGGCGGTCTGCCCGATGCCCGGCGCCGACGCGAGCGCAGCAGACACCGCGAGCACGCCGTGGATGATGATGCGTCGATAGTTGGTCATGTCTCCTCCTTGTTTGCCCGATCGGACGGTGCTGCCGATCCAGTCTACGATCGCGTCCCGCCCGACTCAATCTAAAAATTGGAACGAACAGAGCTGATGAGCGCCTCCCACACGATCGACGTCGTGCGTCTGCACACCCGACACGCGAGCCGCGGTACGGCGTCAATCCACCGTTCGACGCACTCCTCGCTTTCGCCTTGTCGACGAGCCGTCTGCAGTCTTTCCGTTGTTATGCCCGGTGCGCGAAGCGGATGGGATCGACGGCTGGGCCGCTCTCCATCGTCAGCCGGTCGGGCGTCGCCATTTGCAGTGACACTACGCGGTTTCAACAAGCGTGCGTAACCTACGACTGGAATCCTCTTGGCGGACTAGAGTTTATTCATGAAGACCATCCTTATCACCGGCGCCGCAGGCGACGTCGGCGCGCACCTGCGGCGCGAGCTCGCCGGAAAATATGCGCTGCGGGTCTCCGACCTCCGCTCGGTGAAGAAGGTCAACAAGGAAGAGCGATTCATGCGCGCGGACATCGCGCAATTTCGCGATGCGCTTCGCATCACGAAGGGCGTCGATGCCATCGTGCACCTGGGCGGCTACTCGGTCGAGGGGCCATGGGAACCCATCCTCAGCGCGAACATCGTCGGCTGCTACAACATGATCGAGGCGGCGCGCCGGAACGGCGTCAAGCGCTTCATCTTCGCGACCTCGAATCACGCGGTGGGCTTTTATCGACGCGACGAGCCCATCGACCACCGCGTCTATCCGAAACCCGACGGCCGCTATGGCGTGTCCAAGGTCTTCGGCGAAGCGCTCGGCAGTCTGTATGCCGACAAATACGCGATGGGCGTTTTCTGCATACGCATCGGCAATGTGAATCCGGCGCCCATTGACAAGCGGCGGCTCTCTATCTGGATCTCGCCGCGCGATCTCGCGCAACTCGTCACCATCGGCATCGAGCAGCCGGCGATCGGCTTCGAAATCGTTTACGGCGTGTCGGGTAACACGCGCAGCTGGTATGACAACTCGAATGCGCTTCGCCTCGGCTACAAGCCGAAAGACGATGCCGAGGGCTACGCCAGGGAGGTGCTGGCGCGCGAGCCGTCGGACAGCGATCCCACGGCGGAAAAGTATCAGGGCGGCATTTTCACGGTAGTCGAGAGCGTTCCGAACCCCGCACCCCTGCCAAAGAAGCCAGCAAGAAAGCGAGCAAAAAAATGAGTGCCCGCAAGCCCGCACTGAAGACGCCCGCCGGCGCGACCGATACCCACATGCACGTGTACCAGGCGGAAGTGCCGCCCGCAGCAGGCGGCCCGCCACTGCCGGGAGATTTCCGCGCAGAACAGTATCGCGAGATGCAGAAGCGGCTCGGCCTGTCGCGCGTGATCGTGGTGCAGCCAAACGCCTACCAGGACGACAACCGCGTCACGCTGGGCGCGATTCGCGCGCTCAGTCCCGGTGCTAAAGGAGTGGGTGTCGTCAAGCCTGGCGTGGCCGATGCCGAGATCGAGCGGCTGACGCAGGGCGGCATCGTCGCGCAGCGCATTTTCCAGCTCCCGTGGGGCGCGGTCGGGTTCGATCGGATGCGCGATGTGATGTCGAGGGTCCATCCGTTCGGCTGGCACGCCAACATCCAGCTCGATGGTCGTGAGCTCCCGCAATGGGAAAGCGCGATCAGAAGTCTTCCCGGCAGGTTTGTCATCGATCACGTCGGCAAGTATCTTGAACCGGTGACTCCGGAGGCCGACGCGTTCAAATCCCTGCTGCGCCTGCTCGATACCGGACGCTGCTGGGTCAAGCTTTCCGCGCCGTATGAGGTGTCGAAGTCCGGCGCACCGGGGTACGAGGACATCAGCCGTCTGGCCCGGGCGTTGGTGGGGCACGCACCCGAGCGCATGCTCTGGGCCAGCAACTGGCCTCATCCGTCGGCGCCGCGAGAGAACCCACCCGACGACGCCGATCTGCTCGATCTGTTGTTCGATTGGGCGCCGGATGAGGCCGTGCGCAGGAAAATTCTGGTCGACAATCCTGCCGAGCTCTACGGATTTCGCTGAACCTTGTGCGCCGAACGAGGTCCGCCGGCGCAGCGCGGATCGGCGACGCGGCAGCGCTGGAATGGCAGTCCCTGGCCGCGCGCTAGCTGCGCTCGCGTCACTGCTCGATGGTTTCGGGCAGGACGTGCAGGTCGAGACCGATGCGGTCGGCCGACCAACGCGGGCGATCAACCACTTGCTGAAGCTCTTCCTGATCGATGATCGCGGCGTCGTCCGCGAGATCTATTCACTCGCGTTCATCCATCCGGAGGGGATGCTGAACGGCCGCACCCTGCTCGCGGAGTCGTCTCGCTGACGCGCGAGGCAATCGCGCCGAATCCCGCCCCAACGCACCCATTGAAAGACGGGTGCGCGTCGTTGACACTTCGGGCTAGCGCGCCTGGCGTCCTGGATGAATTTCGCCCACACCAAGATCCAACCGCCGCGACCGCGCGCGGCTTTCGTCGAGCGCGTCGAGTTGCAGGCGCGACTTACAGATGCGTTGCTGTACCGGCGGCTCGTGCTGCTGTGCGCGCCGGCGGGCTACGGCAAGACCGCGCTGCTCGCTCAGGAAGTCGCGCGGCTTCCCGCCGATACGGTCGTCGCGTGGGTCTCGGCCGACGTCGGCGACGACCTTCAGCGACTGCTGGAGTGCATGCTCGCCGCACTCGAGCCCTTCGATCCGCCCTGGCGCACCGCGCCCGAGAGCCTGGTGGCACGGGTCGGACGCTCGACCGAGGAGCAGCGACTGGCCGCGGCGGAGGTCATCAACACGCTAGCGGCGAGCGAGGTCCGGCAGGGCGTGATCGTGTTCGACGATGTGCACCGCGTCGAGGATCTCGATTTCTTCCGCTTCCTCGACTGCCTGATCGAACGGCTGCCGGATCGCTGGTGCATCGCGCTCACCCGCGGCTGATCCACCGCTCGGCCTCGCGCGGCTGCGCGCGGCCGACGAAATCGCCGAGTTCCGGCAGCTGCAACTCCAGTTCGCACGCGACGAAGCGCGCAGGCTCGCGCGCGAGGCCGGGCTCGACGGTGCGCTCGCCGACAGGCTGTTCGACCGCACGCACGGTTGGCCGGCCGGCCTGCGGATCGCGATCGGCGCAATGCGCGGTGCGGGCGACGACGCCGGGCGCCGTCCATGCGCTGCATGCCACCGACCGCCCGCTGTTCGAGTTCCTCGTCACCGAAGTGCTCCAGCAGCTGCCGCCGGCGCTGACCGACTTTCTGCTCGCAGTGAGCGTGCTGCCCGAGCTCGATGGTGCGCGCTGCCAGACGGTGACGGACGATCCGAGATCCGCGGCGCATCTCGATGAAATCGAGCGACTCGGCCTGTTCGTCGATGTCCTCGATGCGCCGGTGCGCACGCTCCGTCTGCACGATCTTTTTCGGGACGCGCTGCAGGAGCGGCTCCGCTTGCAACGCCCGGACGAGTGGCGCTTGCGCCTGCAACGGGCCGCGAACGTCGAGACCGATCCCGTCCGGCGCCAGGGCTTATGGCTCGCGGCCGGGTGCGATGCGCAGGCCGCGCAGGCGCTGCTGGAAGCGGCCCCGAGCCTGAACCTGGGCGGTGCTGCGCGAACCGCGCTGCAACTGTGCGCGGCGTTTGCGCCGTCGTTTGCCGCGGCCAGCCCGGAGCTGCAACGGGTGCTGGGGTTGTCCAAGCAGACCCTGTGGCAGTTGCAGGACGCCGAGCGGCATTACGCGACGGCGCAATCGCTGTATCGGGAGCGCGCTGACCTTGCGGCCGAACATCTCACCGTCGCGCGGCGCGCCGCGGTGCTGGCCGCGCTGGGCCGCCTGACGGAGGCGTCCGGACTGCTCGCCGCGCTGCCGCCGTCGCTCACCACTGCTGAAGCGAGCATGGTCGCGGCCACCGCGGAACTTTGGCTCGCGCTCGAACGCTGCGAGTTTGACCGGGCGCCGGCGCGCTTCGGCACGCTGTTGCAACTGCAACTTGCCACTGACCGTTTGGAGGACTGGCAGACGATTCCCCCACCGCGCTTGACGGCCTGCCGCGGCGCGGGGCCGCTGATCGCCGAGTGGGCCAGCGCCGCCCTGCGGGTGGCCGCGGACCGGCCGGTACCGCTGCGCCCGATGGCGCAGATCGCCCTCGGGTGGAGCGCACTTTGGCAGGCGCGGCTCGCCGAAGCGGCCGAACTGCTGGAACGTGCCGAGGCCGATGCGCAATGGGTCGGGGACGCGGTCATCGCGCGCAGCCATGGACTGGCGCTGCGTGCGGTCCTGGCGCTTGCACAGGGCGACCGGGCCGCTGCCATGCAGGCGATGCGAACCCGTGTGGACGAGCAACCGACAGGCTACGGCGGCTGGGGCCTGTGGCACGCGCTGTTCGCCGCGGTGCGGGTGGCGGCGGCATGCGAGGACACCGACAGTGCGCGCGCATGGCTAACGCGGATGCTGGCGCTGCATCCGGCGCTGCCCGAGTCGTCGCCGGCCCGCCTGCACCCCGCGCGCGGGCTGCAGGGCACGCTTGCGTGGCTGGAGGGGCGGCGCGAAGAGGCGGTCGCCCACTGGCAGGCAGCGCTGGCACAGGAAACCGCGTGCGATCTGTTGAGCCAGGCGTTCGAACTGCGGGTGCGGCTGGCCGCTGCATGCCTGCGCGAGGGCGCGATCGCGCAGGCGGCGAGCTGGCTCGCGCCGGTGCTGGAGGCGCCGGACGACGGTCCGCGCGGCGCACTGTTCGCTCCGGCCGCGTTGGCCGAACTTGCGCGGGCCGATTGGCGCGGACAGTTGAGACCGGCTGCACAAGCCGCGCTGGCCGCCTGGGCCGGTTCGCTCGCGCCAGGCCTGCCGCCCGCCCGGAATGCGGCGTCGCCGACATTCGCCGCCGGTGCAGTTACCGGCGCCGAGCGACTCTCCGCGCGCGAACTCGAGGTGCTCGCGCGCATCGCCGCCGGCGACAGCAACAAGCTGATCGCCCGGGCTTTCGACCTCAGCCTACATACCGTGAAGCGTCACGTCGCCAACATTCTCGGCAAGCTTGCGGTCGACACGCGCGGCCAGGCGGCCGCGTGGCACCGCGCAAACGCGCGCTAACCGGTCCACTCCGCCGCTCTGTGGCTCCCGCATGGCTCCTCGCGGAGCCAGCAATGGCTCCGTCGGGCGATGCGGCCGACGCGCCGCATCCGGACACTGCGCTCCATACCGGCGGATCGCCGCCGTCCCGATAGGAGCGCACCATGTCACGCATCATCACGGTTGTCGGCGCCACCGGCTTCCAAGGCGGGGGCCTGGCCCGCGCCATCCTGGCCGATCCCGCGCGGCGTTTTCACCTGCGGGCGGTCACCCGCAAACCCGAATCGCCCGCCGCGCGCGCGCTGCGTGAGCAGGGGGCGGAGATCGTCGTCGCCGACCTCGACGACGCCGCCAGCGTGCGGCGCGCGCTCGACGGGGCCCACGGCGCATTCTTCGTGACGAACTTCTGGGAGCACTTCTCGCCGGAAAAGGAATACACGCAGGCCACCACGATGGCGCAGGCCGCGCGCGACGCCGGTGTCGCGCACGTCGTCTGGTCGACGCTCGAGGACACGCGCGAGTTCGTGCCGGTGGGCAGCGGCCGCATGCCGGTGCTGATGGGCAAGTACAACGTTCCCCACTACGACGGCAAGGGCGAGGCCAATGCCGCCTTCATCGGGCGCGGCGTGCCGACGACGCTGCTGTACACGTCGTTCTACTGGGACAACCTGGTGCACTTCGGCATGCAACCGCAACGCGGCGCCGACGGCACACTTGGCTTCGTGCTGCCGATGGGCCACGCGAAACTGCCCGGCATGGCCGCAGCCGACATCGGCCCGGCCGCGTTCAGCATCTTCGCCCGCGGCGGGGAACTGGTCGGCAAGTCGATCGGCATCGCCGGCGAGCACCTGACCGGCGCACAGATGGCCGAGCAGCTGACGCTCGCGCTCGGCGAACCGGTGCGTCACGTAGCGCTGACGCCGGCTCAATACGCGGCGCTCGGATTCCCGGGCGCCGATGACCTCGCGAACATGTTCCAGTTCAAGGCCGAGTTCGAGCACACGTACGGCGCCTCGCGCAGCGTCGGCTGCACGCGCGAGCTGCATCCGGGCACGCAGACCTTCGCCCAGTGGCTCGCCGCCAACGCGCGCCGCATGCCGATCGCCGAGCGCGCCGCCGCTTAACAAATTCTTAGGAATCCCTGAGCGAAGGTTTACGAACGCTGTTCGTCCGCGCTGCTTACGGTATCGCCCCATGAAAACCGCCCTCCTTGCGCTGATGCCGGCCGCTTTTGCGGCCTCGCTGGCTGCCGCTGCGCCGGCCTCACCGCCGGCGCCGCCGGCGCGGCTGTCCGAGACTGGCCTGTTCGAGCCGGGCTCGACGACGGTGCGCGCCAGCGTGCTGATGTTTTCGCCGCAGTACCCGTTGTGGTCGGACGGCACGCGCAAGCGGCGCTGGATCGAGTTGCCGCCGGGCACGGCGATCGACGCCAGCCGTGTGGACGAGTGGGATTTCCCGGTCGGCACCCGGCTATGGAAGGAGTTCAGCTACGGGCGGCCGATCGAGACGCGCACGATCGAGCGGCTCGCCGACGGTTCGTGGCGCTTCGCTGCGTACGTTTGGAATGCCGAGGGCACCGACGCCGTGCTGGCACCGGAGGACGGCACCACCGTCGCGGTGGCCGACGGACCGGGTGGCCGCTACGCCGTTCCCTCCCGATCCGACTGCGTGGCGTGCCACGAAGGCGCACCGGTGCCGGTGCTCGGCTTCACAGCGCTGCAGCTCTCGCCAGACCGCGATCCGAACGCGCTGCATGCGGACCCGAAGCGGTCCGGTCAGGCCGACCTGAGGAGCCTGACCGCGCGCGGCTGGCTGCGCGGCCTGCCGCCGGCGCTGCTTGCGAACCCGCCGCGCATCGACGCGCCGACGCCGACGGCGCGTGCCGCCCTCGGCTACCTGCACGGCAACTGCGGCCACTGCCACAACGCGGCCGGCGCCCTGACGGGACTCGAACTGGTGCTTGCACAGCAGGCCGCGGCCGACGCACGCAGCACCGAGCGCACGCTCGCTTCGCTGCTCGGCCACTCGAGCCGCTTCCGCCCGCACGGCGGCGAGGCCACGCAGCGCATCGCCGCCGGCGCGCACGGCAGCAGCGTGCTGACGCTGCGCATGAAGACCAAGAACCCGTTCGCCCGCATGCCGCCGATCGGCGTGCGGGTGGTCGACACCGAAGGCGTCGCGCTGATCGAGCGCTGGATCGACCGAGATCTGCAACCTTCTCTTTCAACCCGCTAGGAGACTGATGATGAAACGCATCCCGCTTGAATACGCCATCCTCGCGGTGGCTATCGCCGCCACCGCGGCAGTGGTCCTCCCCGCACGCGCCCAGGGCGCCGCCACGGCCGCTGCCGACAAGGTCGAACGCGGCAAGTACCTGGTCACCACGTCCGGCTGCCACGACTGCCACACGCCGTGGGTCATGGGGCCCAAGGGTCCCGAGCCCGACATGACGCGCGCGCTGTCCGGCCATCCGCAGGACATGGCGCTGCCGCCGCCGCCAAAAATGGAAGGCCCGTGGATCATGGCTGGAGCGGCTACCAATACCGCGTACGCCGGCCCGTGGGGCGTGAGCTACACCGCCAACCTGACGTCCGATCCGGAGACCGGTCTCGGCAAATGGACGCTGCGCAACTTCACCGAGACGATCCGCACCGGCCGCCACATGGGCCGTGGCCGTCCGGTGCTGCCGCCGATGCCGGTGCAGGTGTACCGCAACTGGACCGACGCGGATTTCGAAGCGGTGTTCAGCTACCTGCAGACGGTGCCGGCGATCAGGAACCGGGTGCCGGAACCGCTGCCGCCGGCGGTGCCGGTGGCAGCGAAGTAGAGAACCGATGGTCGCGCCGTCAGTGCGGCGGCGCGGCCCGCTGCGTGCACTCTTCGGCGCGCCGCTTGAGCAGCGTGCGCTCGCGCGCATTGCGCGCCATCGACGCCGCGCGCTCGAACTCAACGCGGGCGTCGGCGAGCCGGCCGAGCCTGTACAACAGATCCCCGCGCACGCTGGGCAACAGGTGATAGCCCTTGAGCTGAGGTTCGCTGCGCAAGGCATCGGCGACCTCGAGTCCCGCCGCCGGGCCGAAGGCCATCGCGAGGGCAACGGCCCGGTTCAGTTCGACGACCGGTGACGGCACCAGCGCGGCGAGTGCGTCGTAGAGCGCGACGATCGCCTTCCAGTCGGTTTCATCGGCGGTGCGCGCCCTTGCATGGCAGGCTGCGATGGCGGCCTGCAGCGCGTAGGGACCGAGGCCGTCGCCGTGCTCTGCCGCCAGCACCTCGGCGCGCTGCAGTTCAGTCAGTCCGCGCCGGATCAGCAATTGATCCCAGCGCGACCGGTCCTGTTCGAGCAGCAGCACCGGCTCGCCATCGGCCCGCGTGCGTGCGCGCAGCCGCGACGCCTGGATTTCCATCAGTGCCACCAGGCCGTGGACTTCGGGCTCGGTCGTTGCGAGTTCAGCCAGGATGCGAGCGAGCCGAAGCGCGTCCTCGCATAGCGCAGGCCGCATCCAGTCGTCACCCGCGGTGGCGGCATAGCCTTCGTTGAACACGAGATAAATCACTTCGAGCACGGAGGCCAGACGTGCGGCGAGTTCGCGTGCCTCGGGCAGTTCGAACGGAACACGTGCCTCGGCCAGCGTTCGCTTGGCGCGGACGATGCGCTGCGCGATCGTCGGCTCCGGCACGAGGAAGGCGCGTGCGATCTCGTCGGTCGTAAGGCCGCCGACAAGGCGCAGCGTCAGCGCGGTGCGCGCCTCGCGCGAAAGCACCGGATGGCACGCGATGAACATCAGCCGCAGCAGGTCATCGGCGATCGGTTGGTCGAAGGCGGACTCGATGGCTGCCTCCAGGTCCGGCGCTGCGTCGGCCAGCTGGTTCTCGATCTCGTAGGTGATCGCGTCCTGCTGGCGCGCGTGCAGTTCGCGCCGCCGGATCAGATCGATCGCTCGGCGCTTGGCAGCGGTCGTCAGCCAGGCGGCCGGGTTGTCGGGAACGCCTTCCGCGGGCCACTGTTCGAGCGCAGCGACCAGGGCATCCTGTGCCAGCTCCTCGGCGACGCCGACATCGCGCAGCAGGCGCGCCAGCGTGCCGATGATCTTCGCCGATTCCATGCGCCAGACCGCCTCGATGGTGCGATGGATCGATGAACTCATCGCGGGCCAGGCGCTTTAGGTGAAACAGGGTCCGAGCTCGCGCACCTCGACGGTCGCCCACTGGGCGGCGGGGCAGGCGGCGGCGATCGCCACCGCTTGGTCTCGCGTCTCGCATGTCAGCAGAAAATAGCCGCCGACCATCTCCTTGGCTTCGGCAAACGGTCCATCGGTCAGCACGCGTCGTCCATCACGGACGCGCACACGCACCGCGTCGGCGTCACTGCGCAGCGACTGGCTGACGGTCAGCAGCCCGCGCTCTTTCAGATCCGCGCTGAACTTCAGCATGCTGTCGTACAGCGCGCGCCCTTCATCCTCGGTACGCTCGCGGCGTTGCCCAACCGGCTCGACGATCAGCAGCATGTAGCTCAACTCACTCTCCCTCAGCGCGCTGACCCCGGCTCAGACGCGCGTATAGCGCGATGTCATGAAACGGTTCCACTTGCCGTCGTCACCCTGCACGTTACCGGACAGTATGCGGTGATTGTCGTCGACGAGTTCGACGATGTCGCGATACTGTGCTCGCTTGCCGCTGCCATCGAACGACGGCCCCTCGGCTTCCAGCGTCAGTATCTTCTGCGCATCGTCGAGCCAGCCGTTGTGGTAGACCCACAGCTCGGTCATCATCGACCCGATCCAGGTGCCGACGAAACGACCCTTGTCCGGGTCGAACCCCAGCGTGACCAGCGCGGACATCGGCGCGCCGCCCGGCATCTGCCCGCGGGTTTCGCCGAGTAGCCAGATGCCGCCGAGCATGCGCACCGTCTCGGTTCCGGTCATCTTCTCCGACGCGCCTCCAGACTGGTCCGGGCAGTCGGACTCATAGCTCCATTCCCCGACGAGCCGGGTCAGCCAGCGGTGTTGCGGCAGGACTTCGACTTTCATGGTGCCTCCTCGAGATGTTAACGATCACTCGACGACATTGATCATCCAGCCGACCCCGAAGCGGTCGGCCACCATGCCGAAGCGGGGCGACCAGAACGTCTTTCCCATCGGCATCTGCACCTGACCGCCTTCGGCCAGCGCGTTGAACATCTTGTCGGCCTCGTCCGCGTCGGTCACGCTGATCGACAGCGAAATGCCCTCAAACTTCGGCTTGCCGCTGCAGTCGCCGTCGGACGCCATGATCACCGCGTCGCGGACCCTGAGCGACGTGTGCATGACCTTGTTCTCGGAGCCCGGCGGCACCATGCCCGGCGGCGGCGGCTCCGGACTGTCCTTGAAGCGCATCAGCATCTCGACCTTGGCGCCGAGTGCCTTCTGGTAGAACTGCACCGCTTCTTCGCAGCGGCCGTTGAAAAACAGGTAAGGCTGGATCTGCATGGCGTCTCCGGAAGAAAGATAGGTTCTACTGCCCGGCGTGCGCGCGCTCGAGCGCAGCGATGTCGAGCTTCTTCATCTGCAGCAGCGCGGTCATCACGCGCTCGGACTTCTTCGGATCGGGATCGGTCATCAACCGCGGCAACACGGTTGGCACGACCTGCCACGACAATCCGAAGCGGTCCTTCAGCCATCCGCACTGCTGGGAGCGCGGGTCGCCACCCTCCGACAGCCTGTTCCAGTAGTGATCGATCTCCTGCTGCGTGTCGCAATTCACCTGCAGCGAAATCGCTTCGTTGAAAGTGAACTGCGGCCCGCCGTTGAGCGCGGTGAACGAGTGTCCATCGAGTTCAAAGGCGACCGTCAGCACTGTCCCGGCCGGCATGCCGTGGATCTCGCGCCCCGCCTCGCCGTAGCGCGAGATGGCTCCGATGCGCGAGTTCTTGAAGATCGAGGTGTAGAACTTCGCGGCGTCCTCGGCCTGGCGATCGAACCACAGGCAGGGCGTGATGCGCTGGAAAGTGGGCATGATCGCTCCTCCGCTTCAGGCGGGCTGCTTGCCGCGGCGGGCCAGCCGGTCAGCCTCCGCGCGCAGACGCTCTTCCTGCGCGCGCAGTTCCGGCGTGAACTCGGCGCCAAAATCCTCGGCTTCGAACACGGGGCGGATTTCGATTTCGGAATCAGTCGGCATGGGGTTCGGGCAGCGCCGGACCCACTCGACGGCCTCTTCCATCGACTTGACCTGCCACAGCCAGAAGCCGGCAACGAGTTCCTTGGTCTCGGCAAACGGTCCATCGACGACCGTGCGCGTGTTGCCCGAAAAACGCACGCGCTTGCCCTTCACACTGGGATGAAGGCCTTCGCCAGCAAGCATTACGCCCGCCTTGACGAGTTCCTCGTTGTACTTGCCCATCGCGGCCAGCAGTTCTTCGCTCGGCATCACTCCGGCTTCGGACTCCTTGGTCGCCTTGACGAACACCATGACGCGCATGACGGTATCTCCTGAAAGGTTGACCGGTTTTGCCGGCCGGGCGTTGCTGCGCTTACTTATTACGTCGATCGACGTCGTCGCGAATCGACAGGAGCCCGAAAATTCAATGGGCTAACGTCGTCGCTCACCCGCCGCTGAGCGCCTGCACGATGCACACCTCGTCGTCGGCCGATACCGGCAGTCCCAGGTCGAAGGTCGGCTCGCCATTGACGAAGAAGCGTACGTGCCGACGCATCCGCTCCTGTTCGTCGATCATGCGGAAACGGATTCCCGGGTAGCGCCGCTCGAGGTCGTCGAGCAACTCGCCGAGCGTCGTGCCCACCGCTTCCACCGCCGAACTGCCGGTGTACGAGCGCAGCGGGCTCGGGATCAGCACCTTCATGCGTGTGAGGGTTTCAGCGTTCCGCCGTTTCTACGGCATAGATTTCAGGCAAATTGCGTGCGATGCAGTTCCAGCGCTCGCCTTCATCGCGCCCCATCCACAGCTCGCCGCTGGTCGTGCCGAAGTACAGACCGAGCGGGTCGCGCGTGTCGGCGGTCATTGCCTGTCGCTTGACGGTCCACCAGGCCTGCTCGGCGGGCAATCCGTTGTCCTGCCGCCGCCAGGTGTTGCCGCCATTACGCGTGACATAGACGGCCGGCTTGCCTTCGGGGCTGGTCCGCGGCCACACGGTCGCGCCGTCCATCGGCAGCACCCACGCGGTATCGTCATCGCGCGGATGCACGACCATCGTGAAGCCGACGTCACCGACCTTTTTCGGCATTGACTTGCCGATGCGCGTCCACGTGGTCGACGGCCGGTCGATCCGGTAGATGCCGCAATGGTTCTGCTGATAAAGCCGGTCCGGGTTGCTGGGGGCCAGGCGGATGCAGTGCGGGTCGTGCACCGTCGGATCGTTCTTCGGAAAACCCTCAACGACCGCCAGCCCGTCGATCAACAGCCTGAAAGTCTGTCCGCCGTCGGTCGATTCATGCACGCCGCCGCCCGACATGCCCAAATACAGGTGTCGCGCATCGCGCGGGTCGACCACGATCGAGTGCATCTTCGGCCCGTCCGGCGTTCCGTCCTGCACCGTACCCATCCAGGCGATGTACTGCGGATCGTCGTTGATCGGCGACGCCGACTTCCAGGTGACGCCGCCGTCGTCGGATCGAAACAGACCCTGCGGAGACGTTCCGGCGTACCAGACGCCCGGTTCGCTCGCATGACCGGGTGTCAGCCAGAAGGTGTGATCGACCGCGCGCCCGCTGCCGTCCGCCTTCTTCGCGAAGGCCGGCGGTTGCTGAGCCTCTTTCCACGATTTGCCGTAGTCGGTCGAGCGGAACACCGTCGGCCCGAGGTGGCCGGTCTTGGCAGCGGCCAACAGGGTGCGGCCGTCGCGAGGGTCGAGCACGACGTGGTTGACCACGTGTCCGAGAAAGTGCGGGCCGTCGGCGTGCCATGCGCGGCGCGCGGAGTCCGAGTGAAACAGCCAGGCACCCTTGCGCGTCGCCACCAGCACGATCACCCGCCGATTGTCACGGCCCCGGCTGGCGCGCGGGCGCGCTGGCGATTTCTTTGTCGTTGTCCTGCTTGCCTGCGGTCGGCGGGCGGTCGCCGGTCGCTTTTTCGCTGTCGCCATCGAGAATCCCCTTGTGATGAGGGCGGGTACGATAGGCGCGAATGCCGGCAGTGTCAGCACTGCGCGCTCGTTGCGGGCCGATGCCCGGACGGCCCGCTTACCGCAACGTCGAACGGAAACGGGCTGGATCGACAGCTACGCGGAAAAGCTCTTGTCGACCGACAAGACCCCGCAACGCCGGGGTTGAGGTTCAGCGGGCAACGGCCTCGCGTTCGAGCAGGGCGCGCTTGCGTTCGACGCCCCAGCGGTAACCGGACAGCGAGCCGTCGACGCGCACGACGCGGTGGCACGGAATGGCAACCGCGATCACATTGGACGCGATGGCACTCGCGACCGCGCGCACTGAACGCGGAGCGCCGATGCGCTCGGCGACCTCCGAATAGCTGACGGTCTTGCCCGGCGGAATCGCGCGTAGCGCCTGCCACACCCGCTGCTGGAAGGCGGTGCCGCGGACGTCGAGTGGGAGATCGGCCGCTTCGTCAGGCGCTTCGACCAGCGCGACCACCCGCGCGACGAGACGCTCGAAGTCCGGCTCCGCACCAACCAGTTGCGCGCGCGGGAAGCGGTCCTGCAATTCGCGAACCAGTGTCTCAGGATCGTCGCCCAGCGTGATCGAACACACGCCGCGTTCGCTTGCAGCGACGAGCACCGATCCCAGCGAACACTCGCCGACGGCGAAACGTATCGTCGTATCGGCCCCGCCTGCGCGATAGCGCTGCGGTGTCATGCCGAGCACCGCTGCCGACTGCTCGTAAAAGCGGCCGCTGGAGTTGTATCCCGCCCCGTAAATCGCCTCGGTGACCGTGCTGCTTCGGGCGAGTTCGCGGTGCACACGCGTGCGACGGTGCGCGTCGGCAAATTGCCGCGGTGTCACTCCCACGGCAGCCTTGAAGATCCGGTGCAGGTGGTACGGGCTCAAGCCGGCGCGGCGCGCGAGCGCCTCCAGGCTGGGCGGTTGCTCCGCCTGCTCGATCAGCCGGCACAGCTCGGCGATCAGCGCTGTGTGCGGGCTTTCCTGAGCCGGACGATCCGGCCGGCAACGCTTGCACGGCCGGAAGCCGGCACGCTCGGCGTCCTCTGCCGTGGGATGAAACTGGACGTTCTCAGGTAGCGCGGCGCGCGCTGCGCATGAGGGGCGGCAATAGATGCCGGTCGACCTGACCGAGTAGACGAATGATCCGTCCGCGCTCGCATCGCGGGCGCACACCGTGGCCCAGCGCGGATCGCTGACGGTTGCCGCGGCCAGCCGCTCGGACTTCGTGGTCATGTTCACGGGAAACTCCGATCATCTTATCGATGAACGGAATGTAGGGCCGCGCCTGAGCGCCCGCGCTCCGCTGCTTGCGGTTGAATTTTCCGTTGCGGTCATCGGGCGGGCCGGTTGGCCCGCCGCGCGCCGGAGAAAACGACTCAGCGGGTGCGACGGATCCCGGCGAGCGCAGCCAGACCCAGCAGGCTGAGCCAGCCGAGCGCCCCGCCGCCGCCGTCGGTTGGCGCGTTGGCCGCGGTGGGCGCGGCGGTAGACGACGAAGTGGCAGCTGCGGCTCCGCCGATCGCGGTTCCCTCGAGGGTCACCTCGCGAGCCGGTACGCCGGTTTCGGCGAAGTTGATCATCCACTTCTCGGTACGCGTCCCGGCGGCGAGCGGCGCGAACTGCACGCCGAACGAACAGCTCACGCCGGGTTCGAGTGCGAGGCCTGCTGCGCAATTGGAGGTGCCGGCCGGAGCCCGGGTCGCGATGAATTCGTTGGTTGTGCCGGCAGGCGGCGTCAGCGCCGGTGACGCGAAAGTGATCGCCGCCGAGGTGCTGTTGGTGACCAGCACGGCTGCAGTGGCGCTGTAAGCGCCTACTGCGGTGCTGCTGAACATCGCCGGATTGGGCGTCGCCGTCGGCGAGGCGCTGGGCGGAACAGCAGGTGCCGGGGCCGGCGCCGGTGCCGGCGCAGGCGCCGGCGTGCCCGGCGGCAGCGTCAGCGGCGGTGGCGGCGGGGCGGCGGTGGCGGCGAGAATATGGGCGGCGACGTCGGCGCGCATTTGCGGGGTCCAAGCCGCAAAGCCGCCCATGTCATAGGCCGGATTGCCGATTGCCACGCCGATACGTGCAACCAGCCCGGCTTCCGTGATTCCAGCGAACTGTGGTCGCGCGCGGAAAATGTTGGCGGGGCCATGACAGTTCTCGCAGTTGACGGGCACACCAGCAGAGTTAGGTACGGTTTGACGGTAGAGCGCCGCGCCGGTCGTGGGGTTGCCCGCCTGGGCGAAGGCCGATCCGCTCATGCCGACGGCGGCGAGCGCGAGGACGGTCGGTGGCAGGGAGCGAAGGTGCAGCAGCGGTTTGCGATCAGACATGGCGGACCCGTCACGGGAGTGGTTGCGACTGAGTCTAGGTTTCCGCTGCACTTTTCGCCCTCGTACGAACGTCGTAACCCGACCGTACGAACGTATGACCCCCGTACCCTCCATTTGCGCAGTCAGCGCCGCCCAGTTCGCCGGGTGACACATCGGGTGCGACGGTTGTGCGCAGTAATCCTCAACGCTTTCGCTGCCGATCGGGACCGCCACGCCGAGACGTTCCGCGCATGTTGCTGGGCCGCATCCTGGCAGCCCTGTGGTTGCCGATGGCGGCCACCGGCGCGCTCGGCGCGGCCAAGACGCAGTCGGGCGACTACCGGATGATGCTCGGCGCCATCGAGATCACTGCACTGTCCGACGGCACCGTCGACCTGAAACTGGCCGACCGGCTGACGCAGACGACGCCGACGCGCGTAGCGCGCGCCCTGTCAAAGCTCGTAGTCGAGTCGAGTTCTGTGCACTTCGGGCTTCACCGCTCTGTTCACGCGCATCCTGACACTGCGCGAACTCGATTCCGCGTCCAACTACGGTTATCTGCTGCTCTACAACGCGGCCTACTAGCTACGTTGCCTTTTTCGCGTGACGCGCCGTCGCGGGGGCTCCCGCAAGTAAGTGTGGTGCGCGGGTTGGTCGAGCGGCCTTCGGTGACTATGCTTTCCACTATGGATGCTGCAGCAGTTCCGCACATCGTCGACGTCGTTTCGGATGTGGCGTGTCCGTGGTGCTATATCGGCAAGCGTCGGCTCGAAGCCGCGCTGTCGCTCCGTCGCGACGACGGCCCCGTCAAGGTACGGTGGCACCCGTTCCAGCTCAATCCCGAGCTTCCGCTCGGCGGCATGGACCGGCGCAAGTACCTGACCGAGAAGTTCGGCGGGCCCGAGCGCATCAAGGAGGCTCACGAGCGCATCGCGGCGGTCGGGCAGGAGGTTGGGATCTGGTTCGACTTCGGTCGCATCGAACGCCAGCCGAACACACTCAACGCGCATCGGTTGATCAGCTGGGCACAGAAACGCGACCCGGCCACAGCGGCACTGCTGGTCGAGCGGTTGTTCCGTGCCTTCTTTATCGAAGGCGTCGACATCGGCAACATCGGGGAGTTGGTTCGGCTGGCCGGCGATGTGCAGCTGGACCGTTATCGAACGAACTCGATGCTCGCTTCGGGCGAGGGCAGCGCACAGGTCATTGCCGCCGACCAGCGCGCTCGTTCGCTCGGTGTCGGGGGCGTGCCGATGTTCATCTTCAACCAGCGACTGGCCGTGTCCGGCGCTCAGCCGGTCAAAGTGCTGCTCGACGCGTTGGCGCAAAGCGACGCGAGCGTTGCGGCGCGCTGAAGGGAATCGGCGCGCTCGATCGTGACGGGATGCCGGGCGGCATTGACCCTGCCGCCTGGCGCTGGTGTTGACTTCCGCGCAACGGACTCGCCAGTTTACGGCTGCCTCATGCGGCTCGACTACTGCGCCGGCTGCCTTGCTCCGGTACGCTCGCGAGTTTGCCGATTTCGCTCGGCGGCGTTGTGCATTTCATGAAGTCCATCGTCATTCCGCGACCGACTGACTGGCTGCGGCGCTTCGCGCTGGCGGCCGATGACCTGCTGCGCGATGCGACGTATCGGCGCCTGTGGACCTCGATCTTCATCAGCTCGTTCGGGGCACAGGTCACAATGCTGGCGCTGCCGCTGACGGCAGCCGTGCTGCTGCACGCGACACCGACGCAGATGGGCCTGCTGACCGCCATGGAGGTGGTGCCCTTCGTACTGTTCTCGCTGCCGTCGGGCGTCTACCTGGATCGCGTGCGCAAGTTGCCCGTCTACGTCTGGGGCGAGGTGCTGCTGGCGCTGTTCGTGGCCAGCGTGCCGCTCGCGTGGTGGGCCGGCTGGCTTTCAATGACCTGGCTCTATTTCATCGGATTCGCGTTGGGCACCGTGTACACGATCGCGGGTAGCGCAGCGCAGATCGTGCTGACGCAGATCGTTCCGCGCCAGCGCCTGGTCGAAGCGCACGCGAAGAACGCGCTTGCCAGCTCGTCGGCCGAAGTGGCCGGACCAGGCCTTGCCGGTGCATTGATCAAGCTGGTCGGGGCGCCGCTTGCGCTGCTGGCCGACGCGGTACTGCTGCTGATCTCGGCACTGATCCTGCGGGGTATCCGCGTGACCGAGGGTCCGCTGCACGTGGCGACCGATTTCTGGCCCGCACTGCGCGCCGGGATGCGTTTCGTGGCCGAGCATCGCCTGCTGGTGACGATGGCGCTGATGGTCGGCGGATGGCAGATGTGCCATCAGTCGGCACTGGTCGTGCAGATTCTGTTTGCCACTCGCACGCTGGGACTTTCGGAGGGTGGGGTGGGCCTGTCGTACATCGCCTTGGGCGTGGGAACGATCGTGACGAGCGCCGTCGGCAACCGCATTTCGCGGCGCTACGGGCCGGGACCGACGCTCGTGCTCGGCTTCGTGACCTGCGGCGTCGGCTGGCTGCTTGGCGCCGTGGCGCCGGTCTCGACTCTCGGCATCGCGATGTTCGGGCTGATGTTGATGCTGTTCGGGGTCGGCGCGGTGCTGATTTTCATCACCTTTCTTTCGCTGCGACAGGCGGTGACCCCGGCTCCGATGCTGGGTCGCATGACCAGCACCATGCGCTGGCTGATCCTGCTGCCGGCCGGGCCGGGCGCGCTGCTCGGCGGCTGGCTCGGTGAGCATCTGGGACTGCGGGCTTCGATGGCGTTCGCCAGGGTGTCGGTGCTCGTCATCGCTGCGCTCGCATGGCGCCAGCCGATCATCCGGCAGACACGTGTGCTGCCCGTCGTGCACGAGGGCGCGGGGCTGGTGCTGCCCGCTTCGGCGGCGCAACCCGCGGCTGCTTCGTCGGCTGTCTCGTGACTTCGGCACGGAACTCGCAGCGCCTGTCGCATGGCGCGCGCGTTCCCATCGACCGGGGCTAGGCTCGGGAATCGCGTCGTCGGGAGACTCGAATGGGCAACGGCGTCATCGCGGGTGCAATCGCGCTCGCCGCATGGATGCCGGTTGCGCTTGCCGCCGACCGGCTTGCAGACCTGCAACGAGTCGTCGATGCCGAGCGCGCGTTTGCCGCGCGTGCGCAGGTGATCAATCCGCGCCAGGCGTTCATCGAATACTTCGCGCCGGACGCGATCGCCTACATGCCGTTTCCCGGTCCCGCCTTCCCCGCGCTGCACGAAGGACCGGACTGGCCGGTCAACATCCAGTGGCGGCCGGTCGCGGCGGCCATCTCCGGTGCGGGCGACATGGGCTACACCACGGGTCCCAGCGAGTACCGCAAGACCGCTGTCGACCCGCCGACCCGGTTCGGCCACTACACATCGGTCTGGCAGCGCCAGCAAAATGGTCGCTTACTGGTGCGCATCGACATAGGCATCGATCATCCCGCCCCGACGCAGCGCGCTGCCGATTGGCAGCCGCCGGTACAGCACCCGGTCGCGGCGGCGCCGCTATCGCCCGATCGTCGCGCCGCGGCCGAGCGTCAGATGCGGGAGCTTGATGCGCGCATCGGCGCGGCCGCCCGACAGGATCCGTCGACCGCATTCGCACAGGTGCTGTCCGATGACGCGAGGCTGCACCTGGGTGGTCGCCATCCGGTGATCGGCAGAGTTGCAGCACTTGCAACGCTGGGCGGCGCCGACCAAACGTTCGGCTGGTTGCCCGAGGGCGCGGCGATGGCGGAATCCGGTGACTTCGGGTTCACCTATGGCCGCGGCCGCTGGTCGCGCGCTTCGGCGGCCGAGTCGGGTGATCTTGTGTACCTGAACGTCTGGCAGCTGCGTGGCGACGCCTGGCGGATGATCGTGCACGTTTCGCACACCGTGCAGCCGCGACCGTCGCAGTAGGGCCGCTTGCAGTGCGCGGCCGAGTTACGCAGCGCTGGCCTGGGGCGACGGATTGGGTGTCGCACCCGCCATGCGCGCAACGACACAGTCGCGTCCATTCGCCTTGGCGGCATAGAGCGCTTCATCGGCCCGGCGCAGCAGATGCGTGACGGTGTCGCCCGGCGCGGACAGGGTAAGCCCGATGCTGATCGTGACCCGGCGTCCCGCAAGATGGTGGGTCAGGTCGAGCGAGCGAACCTGCGCGAGCAGCCGCTCGGCCAGGCGCCGCGCATCGATTTCGCTGGCGCCGCGGTTAACGATCAGGAACTCCTCGCCGCCGAGCCGACCGAGCTTGACGGGCTCCTGCGCCACCGCGCGCAGCGCGCTCGAGATGGCGCGCAGGATGTCGTCGCCGAGAAGATGACCGTGCTCATCGTTGATTGATTTGAAGTGATCGATGTCGACGATCAGCACCGCGCATCCGTCCGATGCAGCAAGCAGCGCTTCGGTCTCGGCCAGCACCATTCGCCGATTCGGCACGCCGGTCAGTTCGTCGGTCATCGCAAGCGTCCGCATCGCCTGGCTGGTGCGTCGGCTGCGCCAAGTCAGCGTTGCCATCACGAGCGTCAGCATCACGATCAGCGCAATCACCGTCTCCTGCAGCCGCGTGGCGCGTCGTTGCTGCTCGAGCGCATGCACGGTCGTGTCTTTCTGTTGCTGCAGCAGCGCGTTTTCCTTGTCTTTCGCCATGGTCAGGCTCGCGTAGCGCTGGTCGAGCTGGCGTTGCAGCATCGCATCGTTGGCGGTGTGGAACTGCACGTGCTGTTCGTAGGCGGCCTGCCACTCGCCGAGTGCCGCGAGTGCGCGCGCAAGCTCCGCACGCGTGATCGCTATTTCGCCGACCGAATCGGCCTTGATGAAGCCCGCGAGGGCCGCCTGCAGCGGCTGAATGCTCTCGCGTGGGCGCTGCAGACCCCGCAGCGCCGCGCCACGCTGCAGCCTGATCTGCGTCAGCAGCATCTCGTCGGCCGTCGCGCCCTGATGGTTCGCTGCGCGATCGAGCAGCGATAGCGCATCGAGGTAGTTGCCGCGCGCGTTTTGAACCTGCGCCAGCCCGCGCAATGCGTAGGCTTCGCCGCGTGCGTAGCCGATCTGCCGGCTCAGTCGCAGCATTTCGGTGAACGACTGCTCGGCCGCGTTCCATTCCTTCAGCTTCTCCAGAACGCGTCCCAGGTTGTATCGCGTCACCACTTCATCTCGCGTGAGGCCGGCCCTGATCTGCATCTGCAGCGATGTTTCGTAATGGTCGCGCGCCTGCTGATAATCGCCGACCCGGCCGTACAGGCCGGCGATGCCGTTGATGGTGTTGCGGACCTGCTGGGTCAGGCCGAGCGATTCGTAGATCGACTGCGCGCGCTGCAGATCGGCAAGACCGGCGGCGAATCCACCCTGCACACCGCTCAGGTCGCCGCGCAGGAACAACGCGTCGGCCAGCAGTTCCCGCTCCTCGTAGAGCTCGGCAACGGTCACCGCCTCCTGATAGAGCGCGGCGGCTCGGCTGGTTTCGTTGGCCAGTTCGTTGAGTTCGCCTTCGCAGTTGGCCACCTGGGCGCGCAGGCCGGGCCGCGACGAGCGCGGCAGCAGGGCCCGCGCCCGGTCGACATGCAGCATCGCCTGCATGCGATCGCGTTCGGAGTAGTAGTCGCACAGCAGCGTGTGCGCGCGGATCTCGAGTTCGACGTCGGGCCGCTCGGCGAGCAGCCGCAGCGCCTGCTCGACCTGCCTGCGACTCGATTCCGGATCGACGCGTGTCTGCGCGCGTGCCTGGTCCAGCAGCGCGGCGACGTCCTCGCGCGCGGCCGCGGGCTGGCCCAGAGCTGCGACCAGAGCGAGGGTGAGGATTGCGAGACGCGCCATGGTGCGCCGGTGGGATGGAGGCGGCCATTGTGCCGCGGGCCGGGTGCCGGAGCAGGTCTCCGCAGGGCCCGCATCCACGGCATTGTTCGACCATAGTCCGCGTGGCAGCGCGATGCGCGACAGCCCGCCGTTGACGTCCGCGCGGAAGGGCAGCGGCACCGGTAAGCTCACCGCGGCTGAGACTGATTCATCGACCATGGAGGCAGCGGCGATGGCGGCAAAGGTAGCGTTGGTGACGGGAGCCGGCAGCGGCATCGGACGCGCGGTGGCCGGCGCGTTTCTGCGAGCCGGGTATACGGTCGCGCTCGCAGGTCGTCGCGCGGACGCCCTCGAGCAGACGTCTGCTCAGGTGACTGGTGGCGGCCGCGCGCTGATCATTCCGACCGACGTGACCGACCCGTCGGCGGTGCGCGGACTGTTCGATCGCGTCGTTTCGGAAGCCGGCCGGCTCGACGTGCTGTTCAACAACGCCGGTGGTGGTGCACCGCCGGTGCCACTCGAGGAACTGACGCTCGCCCAGTGGCGGACAGTGGTCGACGTCAACCTGAACGGCACTTTTTATTGCATCCAGCAAGCATTTCGCGTGATGAAGGCGCAGGACCCGGGGGGCGGCCGCATCATCAACAACGGATCGATCTCGGCGCACGCGCCGCGCCCGAACTCGGCGCCCTACACGGCGACCAAGCACGCAGTCACCGGACTGACCAAGGCTGCGGCACTCGACGGACGCCAGCACAACATCGTGGTCGGACAGATCGACATCGGCAACGCGGCCACACCAATGACCGAGCGCATGCAGCAGGGAGTGCTGCAGGCGAACGGGACGACGGCACCGGAGCCGGTAATGGACGTCAAACTAGTGGCCGACGCGGTGCTGCACATGGCGAGCCTGCCACTCGACGCCAACGTGCTGTTCATGACGATCATGGCGACGCGGATGCCTTTTGTGGGCCGCGGCTAGCGTTCCGACTGGCGATTCGAAAGCCTGATCTGCCGTCGGATCCGCCGTGAGCGCTACGGCGCGAGTCGTTTGAGCGCGCGCTGCGTCTGGTCGAGCGCCCGGCCAGGCTGCTTCTTGGCCTGCAGCTCATTGCGCAACGCAGTCAACTCGGTGCGCGCGGCGTCGCGCTCACCGGCGTGGGCTTGCAGGATCGCACGACAGTAGCGCCACACCACCGTTTCGCCCTCGTTGCGGGGTTTCGGATACAGCCACTCGAATGTGGCTAGATGTTCCTTGCCCGGAAGGATTGCAAGAAACCGGGCGTCGTCGTCGGCGTTGAACAGCTGCGAGAAGTAAATGGGGCTCCACAGGGCATTCCGCTGCGGCCCGCTGACGGTTTCACCGTTGAGTCGCATCTCGTTGGCGGTGCGCACCGCATGCGGCGCGTAGCCCGCGCGCCAAAGCCACGCCGCATACTGCAGACGACGCACGAAAGGCAGGTCCCGCTTGGCAGCTACCGCCTTGCTGAAGTGCGCGACGGCGTCGTCTTCGCGGTTGCGCACTGCGAAATAGTGCGCGCGCATCGCATTGGCATACACATTCCCTGCATCGTCGGTGAGCGCGCGACGGAAGTGCGCGTCCGGACTGGCGTCGGCTGCGCCTTCGCGCGCGCGCAGGAACTCGCCCCACCCGATATGCGCACGCAGATCGCCGGCTCGTTCACCCTGTGCCGTCGCCAGCCCAGCGACAAGGATCGGCAGCAGTTGGTTGGCGATATCCGTGAACGACTCGGTGTCGCTGCGGATGCGCACGTCGCGCAGCCAGTGCATGGCGCAATCTTCGCGCGCAGTCTGAAGAATCGCGGACTGCGGGTATTTCTCGGTGAGTTCGCCAAGCCGCTTCCAGCCGGCGGCATGGCCTCCGCTGGCACAAAGGTCCGCTGCCGATGCAACAGCCTGCTGCTCGGCCTTTTGCTCGGCTTCTCTGGTCGAGCAGATGTTGGCGCCACGCCCATCCTCCGCCCACAGCGATGACGGCAGCCGCTGCGGCGGCAGCAATCCAGAGCAACTGCCGCCGTCGCGGCGACAAGCGCGCAATCGCGGCGACGACGCCCGGCACCGGATCGCCCTGCGGTTCGTACATCGTCACCGCCTTGAGATAGGGCGGTACTGCCTCCAGCGGCGTGGGTGCGAGTTTTACCGGCAGCACGCGGCCACGCGGATGCGGCCAGCGCGCCTGTATCAGTCCGAGTTCGGCCAGCGCGTAGCTGCCCGCCGCCACGGCTTCGGGGCTTAGCAGGAAGACGAACAGGTCGCATTCCTCGATCGCCTCGCGCAACTCGGCATCGAACGGCTGGCCGGGTTCGAGCTCCGCGCGATCGACGAAGGGATCGTGCCCTTCGGCTACCAGGGCGAGGCGCAGCCGCTCGACGAGGTCGCGGTACTTGGACGAATAGGAGATAAAGATCTTCATCGACTGCGGCGCAGGGAACATCGATCCTTCGCAGCGGATGCGGATTGTCGCAGCAGCGCGGCCCGAATCGCGGGCGCGCTAGGCACCCTCCCGCGTTTCTGGCAATATGCGTGCATATGCACGCCAAGAGCACCAAGGGTCCAGATCGCTCGCCGCCGGCCGGCGTTTGCACTTGCTCGAACGTACGCGGCCTGGCGCGCCGTTTGACGGGGCTTTACGACGCCAAACTGGCGCGTCACGGGCTGACGGTGACGCAGTACGCAGCGCTGGCCATGTTGATGCACGCTCCCCGGCCGCTATCCGTTGCCGCGCTTGCGCGGCGACTTCAGATGGACCGCACCACGACCTCCCGCCTGGTGGGTCCGCTTCACCATGAAGGGCTAGTGGCGCGGGTTGAGGTCCGCGATATCGACAGCGACACGCGCGCTCGGCCACTGCAGCTGACCGCAAAGGGCCGCAAACGCCTGCTCGCTGCGGTGCCATCGTGGCTGGCCGCGCAGAAGCAGGTGGAAGCGGTGCTCGGCGCGCCGCTACACGACGCACTCAATCGAACTGCGGACGCCGCTAGCCGAGCGCTGGCATCCGCCGACATCGAGGATACGGAGGCCGCATGACATCGTCGTCACGTGCCTGGTGGCCAGGCATCGCGACAGCGGCCGCGCTGCTGATGGTCACCATGGGCGCCCGCCAGACGCTCGGGCTGTTGATTTCGCCGATCAATTCGTCGACCGGACTCGGTATCGTGACGATCAGCTTCGCGCTGGCCGTCGGGCAGTTCATCTGGGGTGCAACACAGCCGATCGCTGGGGCGTTCGCCGATCGCTATGGACCCGGGCGGGTGCTGGCGTTCGGGATCATTGTGCTGGCCGTCGGGAGCGCCGTCACGCCGGTGGTCTCGAGCGGAGCGGGGCTGGTCGTCACCCTCGGCCTGCTGTCAGCAGCCGGGTCCGGGGCCGCGAGCTTCTCGGTGTTGATCGGCGCCGCGGCGAAGCGCATCCCCGCCGAAGCGCGCGGGACGGCGTCCGGTGTCGTCAACGCTGGCGGCTCGTTCGGCCAGTTCGTGTTCGCTCCGCTGGTGCAGAAACTGATTTCGATGATGGGTTGGATGGGAGCTATGTGGGCCATCGCCGCCATCACGCTGGCCACGCTTCCGCTGGCACGACTACTGCGCGGACCGTCGGGTGGCGCCCATGCGCGGGCCGCTCCCGGCGACCGCGGACTGCGGCATGCGGTCGGCTCGGCAATGAGCGACCGCAGCTACCTGCTGTTGCATGCGGGATTCTTCACGTGCGGCTTCCATATCGCATTCCTGGTGACGCACCTACCGGGCGAAGTCGGACTGTGCGGCCTGCCCGCTTCAGTGGCCAGCTGGTCGCTCGGCATCATCGGGCTCGCCAACATCGCGGGCAGCCTGATTGCGGGCTGGGGTGTCAATCGATACCGCAGCAAGTACATCCTGTTCTGGCTGTACTTCTTGCGCGCAGTCATGGTCGTGCTTTATCTGGCGGCACCCAAGACCGCGCTGACGTTCTACGTCTTTGCCGCCGCCCTGGGCGTCACCTGGCTGGCGACGGTTCCGCCGACTGCCGGCGTGGTCGCCAAGCTGTTCGGCACGCGCTACCTGGCGACGCTGTTCGGACTGACGCTGCTGTCGCACCAGATTGGCGGCTTCTTCGGCGCGTACCTCGGCGGGCTCGCCGTCAGCGCGCAAGGCACCTACCTGTGGATGTGGTACGCGGACGCGCTGCTCGCACTGGCGGCGGCGCTGGTGAACCTGCCGATCAACGAGCCGCGCATCGAACGGCGGGTTGCGGTCGCGGGGTCTTCCTGACAGGCTAACGAGGCTCTGTCGCCATAGCGCGGCGCCGCAGCGGCTCGCATGGATCGGGTCGTTCCGCGCGAGCCGTCACCACGATCGCGTCAAATTGGCTGGGCTGCACGTCGGCGGGATCATCGCTCGCTTCGACGATGCCGATCGACATCAGCTCGCTGCGCTCGGCCGCGGTCAGCCACACCGGAACACCGATGTCCTTTCGCGCATGCCCGCTGCCGGTCAGCAGAACGACCCCGCGCGCGAGCTGCGGCTGAATCGCTCGCGCGAGGACGATATCGCGCGCGATCTGTGCGCGGGCCATCGCCGGAAGAGCGCTGGCTGGCAGCAGGTTGCAATGTCCGAGTGCGACAGCCTGCTCGTGGGCGGCGATCAACTCCGCCGGCAATCGATCGAGCGCCAGCGCAGTCCGCGTGCGCTCGTCGAACACGGGTTCCCATCCAGAGCTTGCAACCGCCATGGCATCGGCGCGTGACAGGTTCGCCGCTACGATCGGTAGGTCGTAGTCGAGCGCAAGCTGCACGTAGGGGCGATAGAGCGTCCAGTCCCAGTTCTTCGCGCCCGCGGCGCGTATCAGCGCATCGGGCTCGCGCGGATGTTCGCGCCGCGACCGATCGATCTCGGCCTGCGTGCCGCGGTCGAACTGCTCGAACGCCAACGCGGGCCGATCCCCCGCTTCCAACCGCTGCTTCAGTGCCGCCAAGCGCAGTTCATGCTGCTGGCGGTTATCGTGCACTTCTCCCAGCAGCACGTTGCGCCGGGCCTTCATCGCCTCGGCGAGCGCGGCTGGCGTGGCGTCGATGCGCGCCGCGGAACCCTCGGTTTCGGACGACGACGAAGCGGCGCAGGCAAGCAGCAACAACAAACAGAGCAGATATCGCATCAGCCCACGCTTCAGGTCATCGCGAGCGGGACCTTCCGCTTCGGCGCGGGAAAGGCGCGCTCGATCTCCGCCAGGTCCCGCGTGCTGAGTTCGACTTCAACGGCAGCGAGGTTCTCGCGCAGATGCTCCTCGCGGACTGCCTTGGGGATCGCAATGACTCCCGGACGACGCAACACCCACGCGATCGCCACCTGTGCCGCCGTCAGACCGTGCTCAGCGGCCAGCCGATGCAGCACACGGTCGTTCGCCAGCGTACCCTGGTCGATCGGGCAATACGCCATGGCTGCCACACTGTGCTCCTCGTGCCACGGCAGCAGGTCGAACTCACTGCCGCGCCGGCTCGCCGAGTAGTAGATCTGGTTGGCGACGCAGTTTCTGCCCGCTTCGAGCGCCCACAGCTCCTGCATGTCGGAAGTGTCGAAGTTAGACACGCCCCAGCGGCCGATGCGGCCGTTCGCGCGCAGCGCCTCGAATGCAACGACGGTTTCGGCCAGCGGGTGACTGCCGCGCCAGTGCAGCAGGTACAAATCGATCGTGTCGATTCCCAGCCGGGCCCGACTGCCGTCGCACGCGCGCGCCATCGCGCGCGCACTCGCGTTGTGTGGATACACTTTGCTGACGACGAACACGTCCTCGCGCTTCACATCGCCGGCGCGGATCGCCTCTGTAAGCGCCTGGCCGACGACCTCCTCTGCGCCGCCTTCACCGTACATCTCGGCGGTATCGACCAGCCGGTAGCCCAGTTCGAAGGCGCGTCGCACGGCCGCTACCTCGGCGTTTCGGCTCCGGCGTGCCTCCCCGAGCCGCCAGGTGCCGAGTCCGAGGGCCGGCACGACCGTGCCATCGTGTAGCCGCACCGGCCGGGTCGCGCGTTGACGGTCGTTCACGGGCACGCGAGTTCCCCTTTCGACTAGGCGATGTTCACTATTTTGTTGAAATAAAATACGTTTCCCGCCCTGGCCCGTAGCTTGCATACGTGCCGGCGCTGTCGAAAACCCCATCATGCCGCCATCACTGTCCGGGCGCGCTCGCCGCGCCGTCTTCTCCGTGCGCCCCTGGCTGGCCACGGGCCTCGCACTCGCCATGGCGAGCGGCGTGCCCCGGGCGTACGCGTTCGACCTCGCCGACGTCGACGCGCTCGCTCGGACGCTGGCCGCCAAGCCGTACGCCAGGCCAGCGCCGAACCTGCCGAAGGTCCTGCGGGAAATGACCTACGACCATGCGCGCGACATCCGCTTCGACCCCGCGCGATCGCTCTGGCGAGCCGAACAGTTGCCGTTCGAAGTGCAATTTTTTCACCTGGGCGGCCCTTACCACGAGCATCCGGTGCGCGTGCACGAAATCATCGGATCGGAGGTGCGCGAGGTCGCGTTCGATCCGGCCGACTTCAATTACGGCAAGAACCGCGTCGATCCGTCACAATTGCGCGGGATCGGGTTCGCCGGATTTCGCGTCCACTATCCGCTGAACACAACGCGGTACAAGGACGAGCTGCTGGTCTTTCTGGGGGCCAGCTATTTTCGGGCGCTCGGCCAGGGCCAGCGCTACGGGGTGTCCGCCCGCGGACTGGCGGTCGACACCGCTGAGCGCTCCGGCGAGGAGTTCCCGCGCTTCGAGCAGTTCTGGATCGAGCGGCCGGCCCGCAATGCGCGCGAACTGGTCGTTTACGCGCTGCTCGATTCGCGTCGGATGGCAGGGGCTTACCGCTTCCTTTTTCGGCCGGGCGTCGATACGGTGGTCGAGGTCACCGCGCGCCTGCACGTGCGCGAACCGGTAGGCAAGATCGGAATCGCGCCGCTGACGTCGATGTTCCATCACGGCGAGAACCAGCGCGCTCCCGGCGATGACTTCCGGCCCGAAGTGCACGACTCGGATGGGCTGTCGATCCACACGGGGAGCGACGAATGGATCTGGCGGCCGCTGGTCAATCCGCGCCGGCTGCTGGTGACCTCCTTCGCGCTGACCGATCCGCGCGGATTCGGCCTTTCGCAGCGCGATCGGTCGTTCTCCAGTTACGAAGACCTGGAATCGCGCTATGAACTGCGGCCGTCGGTGTGGATCGAGCCGATCGGCCGCTGGGGGACGGGCCGCGTCGAGCTGGTGCAGCTCCCGACGCCGGACGAAACCAACGACAACATCGTGGCCTACTGGGTGCCCGAAACGGGTCCACGGCCCGGCCAGCCGTACGAAATCCGCTATCGGCTGCTCTGGCAGAAGGCGGCGGAACGCCGTTCGCCGCTGGCGTGGGTCGTGCAGACACGACGCGGCTATGGCTACAGCAAGCAGCCGGCGGAGGACGTCCTGACACTGACCGTCGATTTCGACGGACCTGCCTTGCGCAAGCTGCCTGCCGGCGCTCCCGTCGCACCCGACATCTGGGTGGGCGGCGGCGGCCAGCACCTGGCATCAATTGTGCATAGGAACGACGTTACCGGCAGTTGGCGGATGGTGGTGCAGGTGCGCCGGGCCGACAAGGAAAAGCCGGTCGAACTGCGCGCCACGCTGCGCAGCGGCACGACCCCCTTGAGCGAGACATGGAGCTACGTCCTTCCCCCGACCTGACGATCGCGGCCGCTGGAGCGGGCACGGTTCCGCCGATGGCTCGCACGCCGATGGCCCCGGTGCCGTGGCGCGCGCGCGGCTACCCCGCGCCTCGCGCGCACGTGAGCCGCGTCGATCCCGAACTGGCGCAGGTTGCCACTCGCCGGCGGCTGGTGCTGCTGACGCTGTCGCTCGCGCCGGCGCTGTATGCGACCACGGTAATGAGCGACGTGCTGCCGACCAGCGTCGGCGGGGGACTGCAGGCTGCCCTGCTGGCACTGTTCGCCCTGTTGTCGTGCTGGGTTGCGGCTGGGTTCTGGACGGCGATGGCGGGGCTGCTGGTCTTGTTACGCGGTGGCGACCGCTTCCTGATCTCCCGCACCGCCGCTTCGAGATCACGGTTGCAGGCGCGAACGGCGATCGTGATGCCGATCTGCAACGAGGACGTGCGCCGAGTGTTCGCCGGCCTGCGCGCGACCTACGAGTCGCTGGCGCGCACCGGCGAAATCGGGGCGTTCGATTTCTTCGTCCTGTCGGACAGCAACGATCCCGATACGTGCGTTGCCGAACTCGATTCCTGGAACGCGCTGCGCGACGAGCTGGACGCCAGCGAGCGGCTGTTCTACCGACGGCGCACCCGGCGCGTAAAACGCAAGAGCGGCAACATCGACGACTTTTGCCGCCGCTGGGGGGCACGCTATCGCTACATGGTCGTGCTCGATGCCGACAGCGTGATGAGCGGGGACTGCCTGGTGACGCTCGCGCGGCTGATGGACGCGAATCCCGGCGCCGGCATCATCCAGACCTCGCCGAACGCCGTCGGGCGCAACACGCTGCACGCCCGCGCGCAGCAGTTCGCCAGCCAGGTTTACGGACCACTTTTTACCGCCGGTCTGCACTACTGGCAGCTGGGCGAATCGCACTATTGGGGTCATAACGCGATCATCCGGCTCGAGCCTTTCATCCGTCACTGCGTGTTGGCGCCGCTGCCGGGCCGCGGCGCTCTCTCGGGCGAGATCCTGTCGCACGACTTTGTCGAAGCCGCGCTGATGCGCAGAGCCGGCTACGGCGTGTGGATCGCCTACGACCTGGCGGGCAGCTACGAGCAGACGCCGCCGAACCTGCTGGACGAGATCAAGCGCGATCGCCGCTGGTGTCAGGGCAACCTGATGAACGCCCGGCTGTTGTTTGCGCACGGCCTGCACCCGGTGCACCGGACCGTGTTCCTGACCGGCGCGCTCGCGTATCTGTCGGCTCCACTGTGGCTGGGCTTCCTGGTCCTCTCGACCTGGATGCTGGTAACGCACGGCACGGCCGATCCGCAGTACTTCGTGATGCCGCATCAGTTGTTCCCGCTGTGGCCATCGTGGCGCCCGGAACATGCGCTGGCGCTAGCCGTAGCGGTCGCGACCCTACTGTTCCTGCCCAAGCTGCTGGCGGCCCTGCTGGCGGGACTGCGCGGATCGACGCCCTACGGGGGTGCGAGCGCCCTGATCGTCAGTGTCATCGCGGAAATGATTCTGTCGGCACTGCTTGCGCCGGTGCGTATGCTGTTCCACGCCCGGTTCGTCGTGGCGGCGCTCGCCGGATGGTCGGTCCAATGGAACTCGCCGGCGCGCAACGACGAGGGGACGAGCTGGACCGAGGCGACGCGGCGCCACGGTCTGCAGACCCTTCTCGGAATTGGATGGATGGCGGTGGTGGGGTTCGAAGCGCCGGACTTCCTGCCATGGATGGCGCCGGTAGCCGCCGGCTTGGTATTGGCGATCCCGCTGTCGGTGCTGACCAGCCGATCGGATCTGGGTGCAGCGGCCCGGCGTCTCGGACTCTTCCTGACGCCGGCGGAGCTCAGGAGTCCGCGCGAACTGGTCGCCGCCGAGACCTACGCCGGGGACGGCCGTCCGTTGGCGCGCTTCGTCGATGCGATCGTCGACCCCTCGATGTTTGACGTCGTCCGCGCCGCAGCGCGAAGGCGTCCACCGCTCGCAGCCGTCGCGCGCGCGGCGCGCGTCGAGCGCGCCTTGCTGCAAGGACCGGAAGCGCTCGAGCGCGCTGAGCGGCTGGCGCTGCTGGGCGATGTTGACGCGCTCGACGCGTTATACGGGGGGTTGCGCGCGCGGCGTGTGCACCCGGGGTGGACGGCACCATCCGGGCGCGACCGCGCGACGATGCACCAGATGCCGCGCGGCGGCTTTCGGCAGCCGAGAACGCTGGCGACACTCGTGCGGCCCGGATAGGGAGCCTCCGCATAGCCGCTGGTGCCCGCGTTTGTGCGCAATGCCGATGATCGCTAGGCGACGCGCCGAAGGTGCTTGGCGGGCGCTCAAGCACGAGGCGCGCAACGCCGCATACGGCACTGGAGCGCGCAGCGGCTTCGCCGCTGCTTGGCGCACAAACCCTCCGGGGCGTGGTCTTGGCGGGCGATCCGCTTTGTCGCCCCGTCTCGTCTTGCCGCACGCAATGGTCTCGTCGGCGCTTCGCGCGGCTCATCCCGCCACGACCGCGCAGCGGGCATCATGGGCTATGCGGAGGCTCCCTAACGCGGCACGGCGCCTCCGCGTTCATCTGCGGCGAGCGCCTGCAGGTAGGCGGCGAATTCCGGATCCTCGCCCTTCAGCAGTTGCGGCAGCCGATAGTAGAAGTCGTCACGTCGCACCCACTGCCGCATGAAGTCCTCCCATGAATTCCAGCGGCGCTTCTGCGACGCCGTCATGTCGTCGTCATACGCCGTCAGGTAGGCGCGCTCGAGCAGCGATATCAGCATGTCGAAGATCAGAAGCATGCGCTCCTGCTGCTCGGAGCTGAGGTCGGGTGTGGGCAGGTCGCTGCGCAGTCGCAGGTCCGGGTTGTCGATGACGACCTTCAGGAAGTCGTTGTAGGCGTCCGAGAGCAGCTGGTAGACCTCGTCTTCTTCGTTGGCGCGCTCCTTGCGCTGTTCGTAGAAGAACAGCGCGATCGCCAGCGGCAGGCCGATGACGGTCACCACGTAACTGGCGATCTCCCAGTTCTGCAATTCCAGCATTAGATCGCCGCGAGTCGCGATTGATCGAGTTCGGCCATGAAGCACATTCTGGACGAAGACTTGTCGTCTGGACGACAGCGGTTCGAACATCATCGACGTACCGTTGAGCGCGCAGCAACCCTGCGGGGACGACCATTCGCGGTTGCTGCGTTAAGCTAGCCGACCACGTGCCCGCCCGAGGCGCGGAACAAGAACGACGGAGACAGCCCATCGTGGCGGAGCCGCTGACCGCTGACACGTTTCCCCGACTGCTGATGCTGCACGCACGGCAGCGTCCGGGAGCCACCGCGATCCGGGAGAAAGATCTCGGCATCTGGCAGGGACGGAGCTGGTCGCAGGCTCTGGTCGAGGTGTACCAACTGGCCGCCGGGCTGCATCAAGCGGGATTCCGACGCGGCGAACACCTGGCGATCATCGGAGAAAACCGGCCGCGCCTGTACTTCACGATGATCGCGGTCCAGTGCTTGGGCGGCATTCCGGTGCCGATGTACCAGGACGCGGTGGCCGCCGAAATGGCGTTCGTTTTCGACAACGCCGAGATCAAGTTCGCCGTCGTCGAGGACCAGGAACAGGTCGACAAGCTGCTGGAGGTCCGCGAGACCGTTCCGCACCTCAAGCGGATCGTCTACGAGGATCCGCGCGGCCTGCGTAACTACGATCAGCCCGGACTGGCGTCCTACGAGCAAATCCGCGCGCTGGGCGAACAGCTTTTGAAAGAACGCCCGGAGCTAGTCGAGGAGGAGATCGCAAAGGGCCGGGCCGACGACGTCGCCGCGATGTTTTATACGTCCGGTACCACGGCCAATCCGAAAGGTGTCGTGCTCGGCTACACGAATCTGCTGTCGGCCGGCCGCGCCGGCGCGACGATGGAAGGTTTGGGCGCCAGCGAAGAGGTGCTTGCCTATCTGCCGATGGCGTGGATCGGGCAGAACATCTTTTCGTACACGCAGTGGCTCGTGTGCGGTTTTACAGTCAACTGCCCGGAGTCCGCGGCCACCGTCAGCGCGGACATGCGAGAAATCGGTCCGACCTATTACTTTGCGCCGCCACGGGTGCTCGAGGCGCTGCTGACTCAGGTCATGATTCGCATGGAGGATGCGTCCGCGCCCAAGCGCCACATGTTCCATTACTTCATGAGTGTTGCGCGCCGTGTGGGCGGTCGACTGCTCGACAAGCAGCCGGTCAGTTTTTTCGACCGCATGTTGTATGCGCTCGGCGACTGGTTCGTTTACGCGCCGCTGCGCAACTCACTCGGCATGAGCCGCATCCGCGTGGCCTACACCGCCGGCGAGGCGATCGGACCGGATCTGTTCACGTTCTACCGGTCGCTCGGCATCAACCTGAAGCAACTGTACGGCTCGACCGAAACCTCGGTGTTCGTCTGCGTACAGCCCAACGGCAGTGTCAGGCCCGACACGGTCGGCCCGCCGGTGTCCGGCGTCGAGATCCGCCTGACCGATGCCGGAGAGATCCTGATCCGCTCGCCCGGTCTGTTCCGCGAGTACTACAAGGCTCCGGAAGCGACCCGTGAAGCGAAGGATGCAGAGGGCTGGTTCCACACCGGCGATGCCGGGTATTTCGACGCGGAAGGCCAGCTGAAGATCATTGACCGCGCCAAGGACGTCGGTCGGCTGGCCGACGGGACACTGTTCGCGCCCAAGTACATCGAGAACAAGCTGAAGTTCTTTCCGATCATCAAGGAAGCAGTCGCGTTCGGCCATGGACGCGACACCGTGTGCGCATTCATCAACATCGACATGGAGGCGGTCGGCAACTGGGCCGAGCGGCGCAACCTGCCGTATTCGGGATACACCGACCTCGCCACCAAGCCCGAGGTAATCGAACTGATCAGGGAATCGGTCGAGAAGGTCAACGCGGACCTCGCCGACGATCCGAAGCTCGCCAATGCGCAGATCCGCCGCTTCATCGTTCTTCACAAAGAGCTTGACGCGGACGACGAGGAGCTGACGCGCACGCGCAAGGTCCGTCGGCGCTTCATCCAGGACAAGTACGACTTGCTGGTCGAGGCAATGTACGGCGGACGCGCCGAACAGCACATCGAAACCATGGTTCGTTTCGAGGACGGGCGCACCGGCAAGATCGCCGCTACGCTGAAAGTGCGCGACGCCAAGACGTTTTCGCCGGTGAAGAAGGCGGCGTGATGGCGCTCGGACTCGCGCGTATGGAGTGCGATCGCCTGCCTGGTGGTGGGCGCGCCGGTGGCCGCGTGGGGTCTGGCCAATGGTTCATTGCTCGTCGGCTTGGCAGGGCTCGCGCTGGTGCTGGTGTTCGTCTACCTGGTGGTGGAAGCGATGAACCAGGCCGCCAAACCGAAGCACGAGATTCGGAAGTCGTCGACTCCGGCGTGGGACATGAAGGATGTCGAACCGGCGTGCTGCGAAGACGAACGGCGGAGATTCGCGTTGAATTCTCGTGAGCCCGGCGAGGTGCTGCTCAGCGTCGAGGACGTGTGGTTGTCATTCGGCGGCGTCAAGGCGCTGCAGGGCGTGTCGTTCGATGTCCGCGAGCACGAGATCCGCGCGATCATCGGTCCCAACGGGGCCGGCAAGAGCTCGATGTTGAACGTCGTCAACGGCGTGTATCACCCGCAGCAGGGCCGCATTGTTTTCGGCGGCAAGGTGCGGAGCGACGATGGATCCGCACGACGCCGCGGCGCAGGGCTTTGGCCGCACGTTCCAGAGCTTGGCACTGTTCAAGGGCATGTCGGTCCTCGACAACATCATGACCGGGCGCAACCTGCGCATGCGCACTGGGATCCTGTTGCAGGCGGCGCACCTGGGATTCGCCCGTCGCGAGGAGTTGCGTCACCGCGAGTTCGTCGAGCACATCATCGATTTCCTCGAGATCCAGCCCTACCGCAAGACGCCGGTCGGGCGGTTGCCGTACGGATTGCAGAAACGCGTCGACCTCGGCCGTGCGCTGGCAATGGAACCGAGGATCCTGCTGCTCGACGAACCGATGGCTGGCATGAACCTGGAGGAGAAGCAGGACATGTCGCGCTTCGTGCTCGACGTCAATGAAGAGTTCGGCACCACCATCGTTCTGATCGAGCACGACATGGGCGTGGTGATGGACATCTCCGACCGCGTCGTTGTCCTCGATTACGGCAAGAAGATCGGCGACGGCACGCCCGACGAAGTTCGCAGCAACGAGCAGGTCATAGCCGCCTACCTGGGCGTCGCTCACTGAGGCCGCGGCATGCACGTGCTTGCTAGAAACTGGCCGCTGGCGGTGCTCTTGCTCGGGATCGTGGTGGGAATGGCGGCGCCGCTGGCGTTCGGCTTGTCCGCGCCGGGCTTTTACGTCGAAGTCCTGCTCGGCGGCCTGATGTCTGGCGTGATGTATTCGCTGGTCGCACTCGGATTCGTGCTGATCTTCAAGGCGTCCGGCGTGTTCAACTTCGCGCAGGGCGCGATGGTGCTCTTCGCCGCGCTCTCGGTCGCCCGCATCGGGCGAGGTGATGCCCCTGCCGGCCGCGTTCGTGCTGACCGTCGGCATCATGGCGCTGCTCGCATGGCTGATCGAGCGGCTGGTGCTGCGCCACCTGGTCAACCAGGACGCGGTCGTACTGCTGATGGCGACGCTGGGAGTCTCCTATTTCTTGGACGGCTTCGGACAGACGATCTGGGGCAGCGACATCTACCGCATCGACACGGGACTGCCGAAGACGCCGTTGCTGGTTGCCGAGAAGCTCTTCGAAGGCGGCATCCTGATCAACACCGAGGACTTGGTAGCGGCGGCGATCGCCGCCCTGCTGGTGCTCGCGCTCGCCCTGTTTTTTCAGAAGACGCCGACCGGCCGGGCGCTGCGCGCGGTGGCCGACGATCACCAGGCCGCACAGTCGATCGGAATTCCGTTGAGCACGATCTGGGTCATCGTCTGGACCGTCGCGGGATTCGTCGCGCTGGTGGCCGGCATGATCTGGGGGTCCAAACTCGGCGTGCAGTTCTCGCTGGCTCTGATCGCGCTTAAGGCGCTACCGGTCGTCATCCTCGGCGGATTCACGTCGGTGCCGGGCGCGATACTCGGGGGACTGATCATCGGCGTCGGCGAGAAGTTCGCCGAGGTCTTCCTCGGTCCCATCCTCGTCAAGCAATTCGATCTCGCCGGCGGCGGCATCGAGAACTGGTTCGCCTACGTGCTGGCGCTGCTGTTCCTGCTGGTCAGGCCCGAGGGACTCTTCGGGGAGAAGCACATCGACCGCGTCTAGCGATCGGAAACGCCCAACATGCTCTATCGCGAAAACGGTCAGTTCAAGGTCTCGTACGCCGAGGATCAGCAGATCCTGCCGATCGCGCAGGATCGCTGGTTCATGGTTGCGCTGCTCGCTTTCGCCTACCTGGTGATGCCCGCGATCGGTACCGAATACCTGTTCCTGTCGCTGGTGGTTCCGTTCCTCATCCTGACGATCGCCGCCATCGGACTGAACATCCTGGTCGGCTACTGCGGGCAGATCTCGCTCGGGACCGCGGCTTTCATGGCGGTGGGAGCCTACGCGGCGTACAACTTCGTCGTCCGCGTGCCCTCGCTCAATTTCCTGCTCGTGTTGGTGCTGTCGGGAGGGATCGCAGCGCTGGTGGGCGTGCTGTTCGGCGTTCCGAGCCTGCGCATCAAGGGCCTTTATCTGGCGGTCGCGACGCTGGCCGCTCAGTTCTTCATCGACTGGCTGTTCGCGCGCGTCAAATGGTTCACGAACTATTCGTCGTCCGGTTCCGTCTCCACGGCTCCGATCGAGATGTTCGGCTGGTCGATCGAGACGCCGGCACAGAAATACCTTTTCGTGCTGACCATCGCAGTTGTGATGACGCTTGCGGCCAAGAATCTGGTGCGCGGGCACATCGGACGAGGGTGGATGGCGATTCGCGACATGGACGTCGCGGCCGAGGTAATCGGCATCCGGCCGCTGTACGCCAAGTTGTCGGCGTTCGCGGTCAGCTCGTTCTACGCCGGTGTCGCAGGCGCCCTGTGGGGGTTTATCCGACTCGGCGCTTGGGAACCGTTGGCGTTCAATATCAATCTATCGCTCAACCTGCTGTTCATGATCATCATCGGCGGCATGGGATCGCTGCTGGGCTCGTACTTCGGCGCTGCGTTCATCGTGATCCTGCCGCTGCTGCTGAATCAGGCGCCCGGCTGGTTCGGCGTCGAGCTGTCGACGGCCTTGGTGTCGCACCTGGAGGCGATGATCTTCGGCAGCTTGATCGTGTTCTTCCTGATCGCCGAGCCGCACGGCCTTGCGCGGCTGTGGGCGATCGGCAAGGAAAAGCTGAGACTATGGCCGTTCCCGCATTGAGGTCCACGGAGCAGACGGCCGACCACAGAAAACGGTGGACCCGTACATCAAGGAGACAGCAATGGCAAAGATGTTCAAATTGGATCGCGGCGCTTCGCGATCGCGGTGGCGGGGTCTCGCCGCTGTCGCTTGCGCTCGCGCTATCCTGCCGACGCAGCCGGCGCACAGACGAAGGCGGCGCCGGCTGCCGCGAGCAAGGGAGAGCAGTTCTTCCCGGTCCTCGTGTATCGGACCGGCGCCTACGCGCCCAACGGCACGCCCTGGGCCAACGGCTTACGTCGACTACCTGAAGCTGGTGAATGCTCAGGGCGGAATCAACGGCGTGAAAATCACCTGGGAAGAGTGCGAGACTCGGCTACGCGACCGACCGCGGGGTCGAGTGCTACGAACGGCTGAAGACAAAGCCGAACGTTTCCGCGGTCCAGCCCGCTGTCGACCGGCATCACGTTCGCGCTGACCGACAAGACTCCGACGGACAAGATCCCGCTGATCACGGCCGGCTACGGACGCTCCGAATCGGTCGAAGGCGAGGCGTTTCCGTGGAACTTCCCGCTGATGGGCACCTACTGGGATGCGGCCGACATCCTGTACAGCACGTCGGCAAGCTCAACGGCGGCGTCGACAAGCTGAAGGGCAAGAAGATCGCGCTCGTCTATCACGACTCGCCGTATGGCAAGGAGCCGATCGCACTGCTGCAGGAGCGCGCCAAGCTGCACGGCTTCGAGCTGATCACCATTCCGGTCACGCATCCGGGCGTCGAGCAGAAGGCGGCATGGCTGCAGATCCGTCAGAACCGGCCGGACTATGTGTTCCTGTGGGGCTGGGGCGTGATGAACTCGACGGCGCTTGCGCGAGGCGGTGGCCACCGGCTACCCGCGCGACAAGATGTACGGCGTGTGGTGGGCGGCAGCAGAGCCCGATGTCACGCCGGTCGGTGCCGATGCCAAGGGCTACAACGGGCTGGCGCTGCAGCATGGCGCCGGTCGCGCCAAGGTGCACGAGGAAATCCTGAAGCAGGTCCACGACAAGGGCCAGGGCACCGGCCCGAAGGAGGAGGTGGGCTCGGTGCTCTACACGCGCGGCATGATCAGCGCGATGCTGCCAGGTCGAAGGCGTGCGCCAGGCGCAGTTGCGCTACGGGCAGAAGCCGCTGACCGGCGAGCAGGTACGTTACGGTCTCGAAAACCTCAACCTCGACGCCAAGCGGCTCGAGGCGCTCGGCCTTGCCGGCGTGATGAAGCCGCTGGCGACGAACTGCCGCGACCACGCCGGGGCGCGCAGCGCTCGCATCCAGCAGTGGGACGGCACCAAATGGGTGTTCACGTCGGATTTCTATGAAGCGGACAACCAGATCATCAAGCCGATGATCAAGAGCGCCGCTCAGAAATACGTCGCCGACAAGAAGCTGACGATGCGCAGCTGCGCGTCGGAGATGGCGGATGCCGACAAGGCGATGGCGGGCAAGACGCCTGCCCCCGCGGCAGTCGTTCCAGCCAAGAAGTAGTTGCGGGAACCCGGCCGCTGCGGCGGCCGGACTGCACCCACAGAGTCCCACGATGACGACACCGCTGCTCAACGTCAACGGCATCGAGGTGATCTACAACCACGTGATCCTCGTGCTGAAGGGCGTTTCGCTGACCGTTTCCGAGGGCGGAATCGTTGCCCTGCTCGGGGCCAACGGGGCCGGCAAGACGACGACGCTGCGTGCCGTGTCGAACCTGCTTCACGGCGAGCGCGGCGAGGTGACCAAGGGCTCGATCGAATACCGCGGCGAGAAGATCGAAAAACTGACCGCCTACGATCTCGTCAAGCGCGGCGTGGTGCAGGTCATGGAGGGGAGGCGTTGCTTCGCCCACCTCACGGTCGAGGACAACCTACTGTCCGGCGCCTACTCGCGCGGCGCGTCAGGGCGCGGCAAGTCGCGGGCTGAGGTCGCGGCCGATCTCGAAAAGGTCTACGGCTATTTTCCGCGGCTGAAGCAGCGCAGGGCCAGTCAATCGGGCTACACCTCCGGCGGCGAGCAGCAGATGACGGCGATTGGCCGCGCGCTGATGGCGCGACCTTCGATGATCCTGCTGGACGAACCCTCGATGGGACTGGCGCCGCAGGTAGTCGAAGAGATCTTCGCCATCGTGCAGGATCTCAACAAGAAAGAGCGCGTGTCGTTCCTGCTCGCCGAGCAGAACACGAACATCGCACTGCGTTTCGCCGACTACGGATACATCCTCGAAAACGGCCGCGTCGTCATGGACGGCAAGGCCGAATCGCTGCGCGAGAACGAAGACGTCAAGGAGTTCTACCTCGGGCTGTCCAAGGCGGGTCGCAAGAGCTTCCGCGACGCGAAGTTCTACAAGCGCCGCAAGCGCTGGCTCGCCTGACGGTCTGCGCGGCGATCATCGCGCCGTGCGGGTATTTTTCAGCATGCGTGGACTGGCATCGGCTGCGGTCCATGCCAACCAGGGAGGACCGATGGCCACAGCGAAAGCCGCAAGGAAGAAATCGCGCCGCACGGTGATGTACAGCAGCGGTGGCAAGAAGCTCTATGCAGTGCGTGACGCGAGCGGGAAGTTCAAGGACATCCAGCAGTATTCGCGAGCTCACGCGATGGACATCAAGCGTGGATCGGCCGCCGAGGGCAAGGTAGCCGCGAAGAAGGCCGCGACCAAGAAAGCGGCGGAGGTCGGCGGGCGCCAAGAAGGCCGCACGGAAGTCGACGGTCAAGCGCGCCGTGAAGAAGACTTCCAAGCGGGTAACCACAGCCAGGAAGGCCGCCGGTAAATTGGCGGGTCGACTGCGCTCTGCGGTAGCCCGCGTTCGAGCGAAGCTGTAGCCGCCGCGCGCACGTCCAGATCGCCGATGAAGGAGAAGAGCGCCAGAACGGCGGGATGCGCAGGCTTGCGCGCACTGGCGATACTCGCTCTGTCGACGCTGGCGCACGGCCGCGGCGTTGGGCTGCTCGCCGGGCAAAGATGAACCGGCGGCGACCCCACTGCCGACGCGGCAGACGACGATCGATCCGGTCATCCAGAAACTCGACGCCGCTCAGCAGGAAGCAGAGCGTAGGCGAGCGGAGATCGAAAGCGCCAGCAAGTAGAGAGCAATCCGTTTCAGGACCAGTGAATGACGCAGCCGTATGACAGTCGCGAGACGCGCGATCCGCGACAGCGCGAACTCGACTTGATGGGCCACCTGCCCGGGTTAGTGGCGAACGCATTGAAAGCGCCTGGTTGGCGGCGCCATCTCGGCAACGTGAATCCGGCCGAGGTGCTGACGCGGGCCGATCTCGCGCGTCTACCGGTCTTGCGAAAGTCCGAGTTGCCGCCGCTGCAGAAGTCGGCACCGCCATTTGGCGGTTTGATCGCGGATCCGATCGAACGCTTCGGCCGGCTGTTCACGTCGCCCGGGCCGATTTACGAGCCCGAGGGTCGACACGACGACGCCTGGCGCGCTGCCCGCGGCCTACACGCGGCAGGATTTCACGCCGGCGATGTCGTACTCAATACGTTCTCCTACCACCTGACCCCGGGGGGCTTCATCCTCGATGGCGGAGCGCGCGCGCTCTGCTGCTCGGTCATTCCGGCCGGGCCGGGGAATACCGAACAGCAGCTCGACCTGATCGAGCATTACCGGCCGGTCGCGTATACCGGCACGCCGGACTTCCTGAAGATCCTGCTGGACGCGGCGCAGGCTGGCCGGCGCGACGCAACTTCGATCCGAAAGGCGGCGGTGTCCGGAGCGGCGTTTCCGCCGTCACTGCAGGCTGAAATCCGGTCGCGTGGCATCGACGCGTACCAGCTGTACGCCGCGGCCGACCTCGGAGTCGTTGCGTACGAAACCCCGGCACGCGCTGGCATGGTCGTCAACGAAGACGTGCTCGTCGAAATCGTTCGCCCCGGAACCGGCGACACGGTTCCGGACGGCGAGGTCGGCGAAGTCGTCGTCACTTTCTTCGATCCCCATCATCCGTGGATACGGCTCAGTCTCGGCGACCTGTCGGCCATCTTGCCTGGCGTGTCGCCGTGCGGGCGAACCAATACCCGCCTGCGCGGTTGGATGGGACGCGCGGATCAGACTGCCAAGGTCAAGGGAATGTTCGTCCGTCCGGAACAGATCGCGGAGATCGGCCGGCGGCATACAGGTGTGGGTCGCATGCGCCTCGTCGTTGCGCGCGCCGGAGAAACCGATTCCATGACGCTCAAGGTGGAGTGTTCGTCGCGTGACAACGGGCTTTCAGCAGCGATCGCCGACTCGCTGCGCAGTGTCACGAAGCTGGGCGGCGTCGTCGAACTCGTATCGCCCGGCGCGCTACCCAACGACGGCAAGGTGATCGAAGACACGCGTAACGCGCAAGCCTAGTTCGCTCGCGAGTCGCGGCGCCGTGGGCACAGATCTCAGCGGCGGCGTGCCGAGGCGGTCTTTGCCGTCTTTTTCGCTGCCGACTTCTTGGCGGCGTTGGCCGGCGCGGCACGCGATACCGTGCGCGGCGTTGCGCGTTTCGCTGCCCGTGCGGAAGCGCTTGACACTGAATTGCGAGCCGACTTCGACTTGGTGGCGATCGGGGCACCGCTGGCCATGTCCATGGCGGCCATCATCGCGTCGCGCACCGAGTTTGCCATCGCATTGATCGCGTCGGTCATCGCCGCGGCAGGTTTCGCAACGGGCAACTTGACGGTCGTCGCAGGCGGCGCCGCCGCCTCCTCGTTGATGTCCCAGAGCTTCAACAACTCGGCCTGGGTCGGAACCGTGCCCTGCGAGACTCGCTGGCGCCGAGCGGCGACCGAGTCGCGCACGATCTTTTCGACCACGTCAAGCGGAAGGCGATTGAGGTCCGAGAATTTGATAAAACTCTTCGCGGCGTTGACGCCCTGCAGTGCCTCGCGGTGCTTCAGCACCACGTCTTTCTCGGCGACATACAGCGACATGTGGCGGCGGCCCGATTCGAGGGCGAACAGCGGCCCGTCGAGTTCGTAGAAAGCGAGCCCATAGCGCATGCTTTCACGTACTCCGCGAGCGGAGCGGCGAATCATGCTGCACAGGCGCGCCATTGCCACGCGACGGTCCGGCGGCAGGTCGCGCAGATAAGCGCCTACCGTCGAGGCAGTCGGGTTCATGAGCATTCCTCCGGCGTACAGCGTCCGAAAACGCTGAATTTTAACGCTTTTTGAGAAATGCCCCGCAGTACCCGACTGGGACGCTCACCGAGGCCCACGGTCGCCGGACCGAGAGGTCAACCCGAAGCGGTTGATTTGGCACGATAAAAGACAAACTCGGCCGAAAAATCGACGCGCAGCACCTGGCTGACTTGCGAGCTGTCACATCGCTCCGGCGGCATGCCGCCTTGAGTATTGACGCGCTGGACATGGGTAACGCCATCGAACGCGCCCTTACCAAAACTACGGGTCGTCATCAGCAGCCATCGAAGGTCAGTCGACTTCGGCGCATCGTCGTAGGCGGCGATCGTCGCGACGAGCCGGCTGCCGTCGACGTGCTCGAACGAGAAGTTGGCGCCATGACGACCGACGACTCGACTGTCCGCGTCGAGCAGTTCGGCATCGGGTTGGCGGAACACCCAGGCGAATCCACGGTCGTGCTTTTCGCAGCGAAAAATCTGCGCTCCGCGCGCGGACAACCTGAGCACCGGCTCGCGATCGCTAGGGACCTTGATTCCCGAGAAGAGTCCCAGGCTCGGCGCCGTGACCTCGGCGGCCTTGTTCGGACCTGCAGTGGCCGATGGACCGGGGCCGACTGACGCGCAGGCCGAAATCAACGTTGCGCAGACGGCGAGGCATAAGCGAGCGCGGACTTGCTCGAGCGCGAAGATCATCGTCATGGATCCCAAGTTGGCCCATCGTACCCGGAGCATCCGGTCGGCTACGGGTGCGATCTCCTCGTCAGCCGGAAGCCCAACGACGCGAGTTCGCCGCGCACTTCCGGATCGTTGAGCAAAGCGCAGAAAGCTTGGACCGCGGGGCGCGCGAGTCGCGGCGTCGGCACGATGAAGTCGTATTGCTCTTCCTGCAGCGGGATGAAGCCGAGCCCGTATTGGCGGGCCACGGTATCGATCGCGATTCCCCAGTCCGCCCTCTGCTGGGAGACCGCCACTGCAACGGCGTTGTGGGACTTCGTTTGCGTGCCGTATCCAGCGGGCCTATTTTCGCCCAGCCATTTGTCGATGATGATGCGCGTACCGCTGCCAGCGTTGCGATTGACCATCACGCAGGCTGCGTCGCCCAGCGCGGCCGCGACGGCCTCGTGGAACGATTTTCCCTCGAAGCGAACATCGCCCTGCCGGAACACAAAGCCCTGCATGCGTCCATAACCCTCGACGAGGGTCTGCGCGTCGGTGAGCATGGGGCGGTTGTACTCGCCCGTGGCGGGGTCCATCAGGTGGATCCCCGCGATGTCGCACTCGCCGCGCTTGGCTGCGGCCAGCCCACCCATGCTGCCGACCGTCATCAGCTTGACGCGGATACCTTGGCGCATCAGCTTACCCACCACGAGGTCAAGCCCGACGCAATGGCTGCCGATAACCACGAGATCGGCGGGCTCCAGTTGCTGTCCGAGGAGTGTCACCGTCACGGTGCTGCCGGAGTCCAGGATCTCGGTGTGCCGATCAATCGTGATGAAGCCGTCGGCGCAACTGAAAGTGGTCACGGAGCCTGAACCCTTGCCCATCGGGTAGGCGAGATACCCGTCCGATCCGTGCACCAACCCGACCAGCAGATATTCGGTGCGTCCCCGCTCGGAGTTCACGCGCATCGGCAACGTCGCTTGCACAGTAGAGCGGCGCTCAGGCGGCAGGCCGGCAAACGCGCGAATCACCGGCGCGACGAACTCGTGGAAAGTGAAGATGGCGGAGGTGGGAAACCCGGGCAGTATGACGACGGGTTTGCCCTCGGTGACTGCGAGGCAGATCGGCTTGCCGGGCTTCAGCGCGACGCCGTGGGCGACGACACCGGGGTTACGCAGCGCCTGCACGACCCGGTACGAGATATCCCCTGCGCCCTTCGATGTTCCGCCGGAGAACACGACGACGTCCGATTCCAGGGCGCGCGTGAGCGCGGCTGCCAGTGCCTGCTCGTTGTCTGCAATCACGCCCAGGCGCACCGCAATTCCGCCGAGCTCTTCGACGGCGGCACGGATGATCGCCGCGTTGGAGTCGTACACGGCGCCTGGCCGCAAGGATTCGCCGGGCGCAACGATTTCGTTGCCGGTGGAGAAGATGGCCACCCGAGGTCGACGAAAGACCGTGCATGCGGAGCGTCCAAGCGCGGCGAGCACACCGATCTCGCGCGATGTGAGACGCTGCCCAGCGCGTAGCACCGTCTCGCCACGGGCGATATCGGTGCTCGCGTAACTCACGTTCTCTCCCCCGGTGAGCGGGTCGGCGGATCTCGACCCGCGGGCCATCAGGGAAATCCACGAGTTCCGAATGTTCGACCATCAAGACAGCATCGGCGCCGCGCGGCAGCATGCCGCCGGTGGCGATGGGGGTCGCGAGGCCGGGGGTCACAGGCAGGGAAGGCACGATGCCGGGCGCAAGCACTTCGCCGTTGAGTTGCAGCGTGCGCGGTGATTCCTCCATCGCGCCGAAGGTGTCCTGTGCCCGCACCGCGAAGCCGTCGACATTGGCGCGATCGAAACCGGGCACGTCGATCTCAGCCACGATATCTCTGGCGAGCACACGGTCGAGGGCCTCCCCGAGAGGTACGAGCTCTTCGCCAAGTGGCGCAAGCCGCAGGTGCTCGCGAAACTTCGCGGTGGCCTCGTCGCGCGAGACGACATTCAGGAACTGCGTCTGCCCGGCGAGTGCTTCACTACCTTTCGCGCCGGGTCCGGAAGAAGTCGGCATGTTCGAGTGCGCTCAGTCGTAGAGAAATACCGTGACTTCCGAATCGGGACCGTAGCCCTCGCATTCGGCCGGCACGATCACGAAGCCATCGGCCCGGGTCGTCGAGGAAAGGATCGAGGCGCCGCTGAGCGCGATCGGATCGACACGGCCATCGACGAGACGAACCCGGCAGTAGTCCACGCGACCGATGGCCGAAACGATCTTGCGCGCGACGACCGCCTGCAGCGTGCGGTGCGGCCAGTCAGGCGACCGTCCGCCGAGCAGGCGAAGGGCGCGACCTGCGAAGAAGTCATAGGCGCACAGGCAGGACACCGGGTTGCCAGGCAGCAGGAATACGAGCGTCTCGCTGATACGGCCAACACCTGCGGGACTCGATGGTCGCATCGAAACACCGTGTATCGCCAGTTCTCCGAGCTCCGCAATCAATCGCGGCGCATAGTCTTCGCGGCCGACGCTGGAGCCGCCCGAGACGAGGATCACATCCGCCCCGGGCGCGAGCAGGGCTGCGCGGATCCGGTCCGGATCGTCACCCAGTCGGTGATGTGATTCGAGCACGCCGCCATCACGGCCGATGAGACCGCGCAGCATGTAGGAGTTTGCGTCGTACACCTCAAAAACGTCTTTCTTCGTCCCCGGCGCCCTCACTTCGTTGCCCGTGACGAGCATGCGCACGCGCGGCTGCCTGACCGCGGTCACGTGGTCGAGGCCCAAGGAACCCACGAGCCCCACGTCCTGCGGACGCAGGCGCCGTCCGGCGCCAAGGGCTACGGATCCGGCTTGTAGGTCTTCGCCGCGATGACCGACGTGCTGGCCCGGGGCGACGGGCCGAGTCACCACAATCTGCCCGGCTGACTCCGTGGCGTACTCGGCAGGAATAACCGAATCGACGCTGTCGGGAACGGGCGCGCCGGTCATGATCCGTACTGCCGATCCGGGCGGGAGTTCCCCCGCGAACGACTGGCCGGGCATGGCCTGGCCCAGGACGCGAAACTCGAGAGGGTTGTATTCGGTCGCGCCGGACGTTTCCGCGCCGCGCAGCGCAAAGCCGTCCATCGCGGCCCGATCGAAGCCGGGGACGTCAAGCGGTGCAATCACTTCGGCCGCCAGCGTGCGGCCACTCGCCTCCTCGAGGGGCACTGACTCCGCGCCGAGCCTTGCCGCATGCTGATCGATCCACGCCAGCACAGCGGGCACTTCGCTGCGTGTCCGAAAACCGTGCATGCGCACGTCGGGGATCGAAGTGATTGCAGCTTTCATTCAACACTTATGAGGTGGGAACGCTCTTAGTCCGCGACTTTGGTGCCATCCGGCGTCTTCGATGAAAACACCGTATGGCTCGTCGGCCGCGTGCACGCAGCTTCGCAACCGACCACGCGCTTACATTGTCGCGCAACTCATCCCAGACTTGCGGGAAGGTCAACGGCGCGCGCTCACGCGGACTTTAAGAACGGGGGTTCTGCTCCGGTCTTTTCGCGCTGCCAACAGAGAAATGGGCCTGACTCTGCAATGCTTGCCTTGCGCTACGCGCCGCCCGCATTCGGAAAGAAGAGCTGTTCTCCGCCGATCTTGTAGTCGGCGATCGCCGCCTGTCCCGCGGGCGAGATGATCCAGTCGGAAAACTTTTGCGCCAGCGCGGCTTTCACATGCGGATGCTTGACCGGATTCACCACGATCACACCGTATTGGTTGAACAGGCGCTTGTCGCCTTCGACCAGCACCGCAAGGTCGCCGCGGTTCTTGAATGCGAGCCAGGTGCCGCGATCGGCCAGTACGTAAGCTCTGGCGGCGGCGGCCATGTTCAGCGCCGGTCCCATGCCGCACCCACACTCGCGGTAACCGTCGCCGCGCCGGCTCGCCAGCCCCGCGGTGGTCCAGTACCGTATCTCGGCGCTGTGCGTACCGCTCTTGTCTCCGCGCGAAACGAACGGGGCATTGCTGGCGCTGACCTTCGTGAGCGCGGCGACGATGTCAGCACCGCGTACCCCAGCCGGATCGGACTTCGGGCCGATCAGCACGAAGTCGTTGTACATGACCGCATGGCGTTGAAGTCCGAAGCCATCGGCGACGAACTTCTCCTCGGCCGCCTGATCGTGCACGAGGAGCGCATCGGCGTCGCCGCGGCGCGCGAGGTCCAGTGCCTGCCCGGTGCCAACCGCCACCACCTTCACGTCGAGGCCGCTGGCCTGTTTGAAACGTGGCAGCAGATGCGCGAACAGCCCCGACTGCTCGGTGGACGTGGTCGATGCCAGCGTGATGCTCTCTGCGCCGACCGCGCCGCTCGCGATGCACAGAATTGCGGCAATGAAGAATTTCGCTTGGCTCATAAACGCCATCTCGGTTCTCCCTCGCATGAAAGCAGCGGCGCGCCGGCAACAGCACCCCGCAGGAATTCCTGTACCGGAAGGTCCGCGTGTATGCGGCCGTCTTGCAAGCAGAGCACGCGGCTCGCAAGCCGCCCGACCAGTTCGAGTGGGTGGCTGCTGAAGACGAGCGTCTGCAGGCGCCCGGCTGCGAACTGGCGGAGGAGCGTTTCGACTTCACGCCGCGCATCCAGGTCCATGCTCGCTGTCGGCTCATCGAGCAACATCACATCGGAGGCCATCACCCACGCGCGCGCCAGCGCTAGCCGCTGCTGCTGGCCAGCGGACAGCGTGCGTGCGTTGCGCTGGGCGAGCGCGGCCAGGCCGACGCGCGCCAACGCCTCGTTTGCATGCTTGCAGGCGTCGCGCCAGCGCGCGCCGCGCAGCCAGAGGCCCAATGCGACGTTGCGCTGCGCGGTCGTGCGCAGCATGTAGGGACGCTGGAACAACAGTGTCTGTCGCGTGGTCGCGGCGCGCTGCACTGTCCCCGCGCTGGGCTCGATCAGGCCGTTCAGCACGCGCAGCAGCGTGGTCTTGCCGCTGCCATTGGGGCCGACCAGCGCGACGCGTTCGCCGGCATGGATCGCTAAGGTCACCGACTGCAGCGCCCACGTTGAGCCGTAGCGCACGCCGACCCGATCAAGCTTGAACATCGTGCGCCCGGCAACGTGCGCGCGCTGGGCGTTTACAGATGTGATTAGCGGCTCGGCCAGTATCATGCGACTCCGATCCGGGCGACCTGTGTGGCCGCTCCGTCAACGCCCTGGCGCCAGCTGCGCAGCGCGGAGATCAGCGCGTTCAATGCCAGCACCAGCACCAACAGCACAATGCCCAGTGCGATCGCGAGCGGCAGGTCGCCCTTGCTGGTTTCCAGCGCGATCGCCGTGGTCATCACGCGGGTGAAGCCGTCAATATTGCCGCCGACGATCATCACCGCGCCGACTTCGGAGATCGCGCGCCCGAAGGCGGCGATCAGTACCGTCAGCAGCGCGTAGCGCTCGTCCCAGGCCAGCAGGAGGCTGCGCATCAGCGGAGCGGCGCCCAGCGATGTCAGTTGCTCTCCGTGCGCATGGTCGGCATCCTCGATCGCCTGGCGAGTCAGCGCCATGACGATCGGCGCCACCAGGATCGTCTGGGCCACGACCATCGCCTGGAAGGAATACAGCCAGCCCAGAAAGCCCAGCGGGCCGGAGCGCGACAGCAGCAGGTAGACGAGCAGGCCGACGACGACCGAGGGCAGCGCGAGCAGCGAGTTGAGCACTGCGAGAACTGCGCCGCGTCCTGCGAAGCGGGATACGCCGAGCCAGGCCCCGGCAAGCACGCCGAAGCCAAAAGCGATCAGACAAGCGCTTGTGCTGACTGCCAGCGAACGCCCGAGCACCGACAGCAACGCCGGGTCGAGCGAAACCAGTAGGTGCAGCGCTGCGGCGGTCGCCTGAGGAATTGTGTCCATCTCAGAACGAATCGTAGGCAGGCGCGCGGGTGTTATGGCCGCGTTGGCAGGACCTCCTTAGGCAAACTGCTGCATATGTGGCGTCAGCGAACTGCGAGCTTTGCGGCAAACTCGCATGGTGCATAAAGTCGAACTGTCGTATGTCCTGGCGAGCGGACGCGCGCCGGAGGCGCTAATCCGCAATCCGTTGATGGATCTGCTGGCTGCAGTGCGCGCCGAGGGATCGATTTCAGGCGCCGCGCGCGCCCTGGGTCAGTCGTACCGGCACGTCTGGGGTGAACTCAAGCGATGGGAAAAGGAGCTCGGACATCGCCTGATCGTCTGGGACCGCGGGCAGCCTGCGCGACTGACCGAATTCGCCGACAAGCTGCTGTGGGCCGAGCGACAGGTGCAGGCGCGGCTGGCGCCGCAGATCGCGGCGCTGCACTCCGATCTCGAGCGAGCCTTCGCGATGGCTTTCCACACTTCCGCCACTGTGCTCGTGCTGCGTGCCAGCCATGACAGTGCTCTGGCGTTGCTGGGTGAACATTGCATGCCGGCCCGCTTGTACCTCGACATCCGCTTTACCGGCAGTGCAGACGCGCTGCAGGAACTGAACGCCGGACGCTGTGCGATCGCCGGCTTTCACCTGCCGCCTCGCACGACGGCGGACAGCCTGATCGCTCGGACCTACAAGCCTCTGTTACGTCCCGAACGCCACCGGCTGATCGGATTCGCACGACGTGTGCAGGGCCTGGCGGTGGCACGTGGGAATCCCCTCGGTCTGCACACGATCGCCGATGTGGCGGCGCGTGGTGCGCGCTTCGTCAATCGGCCGAGCGGGACCGGCACGCGGCTGCTGCTCGATGCACAGTGCGAGCAGCACGGCGTGGCTCGATCTTCACTGGTCGGCTATGACAACGAGGAGCCTTCGCACGCCGCGGTGGCCCAGGCCGTGGCTGCAGGCCAGGCGGACACGGGGTTGTGCATCGAGGCGGCCGCACGCTCGCGGGGCCTCGACTTCGTGCCGCTGCTGTGGGAAGACTATTTTCTGGTGTGCGACAAGGCGACGTTGACGCAGCCGGCAGTCCGTACTTTGCAGACGGTGCTGCGCGGCGAGTCCTGGTTGCGGCGGCTCTCGACGCTGGCCGGCTACGCGCCTGCGCGCAGCGGTGAGGCGCTGTCATTGCCCGACGTCTTGCCGTGGTGGGGCGAGCGCGCCGCCGTAAGGTCTAAACGAGGCGTTCGAAAGGCCGGGCGTTGACCGGCTCGTCCGCAGCTTTGTCTCCGCGCGCGAGCACGATCAGGCATGCGCGTCCGACATCGAACGCGCGGATCGCGTGCGCCAACGAATTCAGCGGCGGTCGTGCTGCGCCAGTTCCGCGCGCGTGTTGATATTGGCGAAGGCGTCGGCTTCGTCGTCGAAAGCGACCTCGACCACACTGAGGCTGGCGTACCAGAGGTCGATCTTGCGCTCGCCGCGCGCCAGGAAGTCGGCCAGGTGAGAGCGCACGCGGGTGCAGACCAGCGCGAACACCGGATGCGGCTGACTGCCAGTACGCGCGACGGCGACATCGGCGTCGATCGCGCTGCGCGCCGTCGCCAGCCGCGTGACGAGGTCGTCGGGCAGGAAGGGCGAATCGCAAGGCACGGTGACGATGAAGGGTGCATCCGTCGCGTGCAGGCCCGCATCCAGTCCCGCCAGAGGCCCGGCAAAGCCGCCAACCCGGTCAGGCACGACGGGACAACCGAACTCTGCATAGCGCGCGAGGTTCTGGTTGGCATTGATCAGCACGCTGCCGACCTGCGGACGCAGGCGGTCGATCACATGCTGCATCAAGGGCCGCCCCTGCAATGGCTGCAGGCCCTTGTCCACGCCCCCCATACGGCGTCCCTGTCCGCCGGCGAGCACCAGCCCGCAGATCTCGGCGTTCACGATGCGCTCGCCGCCTCGAAGCGTTGCTGCCCGGTGAAGAGCAGAAAGTGCTTACCGGACGCGCGGCCGATCATCGTCAGGCCGACTTGGCTCGCAATGCGCCATCCCATTTCGGTCAAACCCGAGCGTGACACCAGGAAGGGAATGCCCATCTGCGCGGCCTTGATCACCATCTCGGACGTCAGACGGCCCGTGGTGTAGAAGATCTTGTCCGAGCCGTCGATGTTGTCGAGCCACATGCGCCCGGCGATGGCATCGACTGCGTTATGCCGCCCGACGTCCTCGACGAAGACCAGGATCCGGCTGTCGGCGCCCTCGTTCGACGCGAGCGCGCAACCGTGCACGGCGCCCGCCGCGTTGTAGACCGTTTCCTGCTGGCGCACGGCCTCGAGCACGGCGAACAGCGACGCTTCCGGCAGCCGCACGTCGTCGCGCAGGCGGATCGAATCGACTTCTTCCATCAGGTCGCCGAACATGGTGCCTTGTCCGCAGCCGGTGGTCACCGTCCGCTTGGCGAGCTTCTTCGCCAGGGACTTGACGCCTCGTCGCGTGGTGATCGCCACGGCGTCGGTTTCCCAGTCGACCTGCACCGCAGCGAGTTCGTCCAGCGACGACACCAGGCGCTGGTTGCGCAGATAGCCGATGGCGAGTGCCTCCGGTGCCTGGCCCAGGGTCATCAGCGTGACGACTTCGCACTTGTCTACGTACAGTGTCAGCGGATGCTCGCCGGCAATCGGCGTCGGCACGAGGACCCCGCGGTGGTCGACTGCATCGACAGGAAAGATCAGCGGTCGGGACGCGTTGGTCAGCAGCAGCGGTCGCATCGTCTGTCGAACCTTGGACTTGTGCCGCGCTTCGGGTGCGTCACATCCCAGCGCGCGGCTTGCAAAAGACCCTTCGCGCATGTTCCAGTTTGCTCTTCAATCCTAAGCAGGATTAATCTCTGCAGAGTGAAAGAAGATAGCATCACCGCCGTTCGGAACCCATTGCGAAGGCCGGCCGCGGTCGTGACTGCCAAGCGAATTATTGACAACCCGTGGACATCCGAAATCTGGGTGCCGGTCGCGGTTATCGAGCGCGAGGGCGCGCGCGATCAGGGGCCGATCCTGCTCGAACGCAATGCGGCTGGCGAGCAGTGGCTGCATCTCGGCTTTGAGGTCGAACTCAATCGCACCGAAGCCGAAGGCTACTATCTGAACCTGACGACTGATCAGCCAGTCGCCTTCGTGGAATGGGAACTCACTGAGGGGGGCGCGGATCCAAAGTGGGTCACGCTTAGTTATCACGAGGCGGCGCGGCGCCTGGATGGCGGTGCCCAGGTTGAAGCCGTACCGATGCCCAGCGAGTGGCTGCCGTGGGTTGCGGCTTTCACGCAGCAGCATCTTCAAGTGCCGGAGAAGAAGCGCCGCCCGGCGCCGGCATCGTTTCTCGGCGCCAAGCGCGACAATGGATGAATTCGCGGCCTGTACCGCGTGCTATCACGGTGTGCGCAACGCGCACGCAACGACGGGTATCTGAATGAGCGCTGAACCGGAATCGTTCCTCACCCGTTGGTCGCGGCGCAAGCGCGCAGCGGAGCGTGAGGCAGAGCGGCCTGCTGGCATTGCAGCGACGGAACTGCCGTCGGCGCCGACAGCGAAGGTTGGAGGCGAGGCCGTTGCGGGGGACGGGCCGGTCTCTGCGTCTGCACCGGCGCGCGAACCGGCCCCAACGACCGAGGTGCCCTTGCCGCCGATCGAATCGCTCGATGGCCTGCGTTCCGATTACCAGGCGTTCTTCCAGCAGCCCGTCGGTGATGAGCTGCGCCATGCAGCGCTGAAGAAACTCTTCGCCGACCCGCACTTCAACCAGATGGACATGCTGGATGTGTACGTCGACGACTACACGCAGTTCGAGCCGCTGCCGGCCGCGCTGCGAATGCGCCTGCCGAGTGCACGCGATTTCCTGCCCGATTCCGAACGCGCTGCGCTGGAAGCGGCCGAAGCGCCAACAGGCGCGGCGGGCGATGCTCCGGAATCGTCGGTGGCTGACCCCGGCGCACGCGGTGATGCTGTGGCAAGTGCTAATGCCAGCGGCGAAGAGTGCGGCCGCGCCGCAGATGACGCGAGCGTCGATTCGACTTCCGGGCTGTCGGCGGCAGCGAGCACAGCGCGGGCAGACGCAGCGTCAGCGGATGATCCGGACAGACCGTTGGACGTGTCGTCATCGCCTGCCGCCCCGCCGGGCAAGGCAACTGCATCTGGCCCTTCTGCTTCCTGAGCCCGCATGGCCACACCTGGCAACACGCTGAAAGTCTGCAACTGCAATCGCACGATGACGCTGGACGGAGCGGCGCTTGGGCGCGCGCTCGGGCGCGAGGCGATTCCGATCTACACCGAGTTGTGTCGTAAGGAAGTCGACGGCTTTACCTCGGCACTGGGAGGCTCTACCTGCACCGTCGCGTGCACGCAGGAAGCCCCGCTGTTCACGGAACTGGCCGCCGGCGCTGGCGCTTCGACTGAGCTGAACTTCGTCAACATTCGCGAGGCGGCCGGATGGTCGGCCGAAGGTCCTTCTGCGACTGCGAAGATTGCCGCGCTGCTGGCGCTGGCGGATCTGCCCGAGCCGGAGCCGGTCGCAGTGGCCTCCTACGCGTCGAAGGGCGAGGTACTGATCATCGGCCCGGCCGAGGCAGCAATCGCCTGGGCCGAGCAACTCGCCGACAGTCTGACGGTCGCCGTCCTGATCACGACGGCCCGAGGCGCGGAACTGCCGGCGACGCGTCGCTACCCGGTGTGGTCGGGAATGCCGCGTAAGGTCCAAGGGTATTTGGGCAAATTCGAAGTCCAGTGGGAGCCGACCAACCCGATCGATCTGGAGGTCTGTACTCGCTGTAACGCCTGCATCAGGGCCTGTCCAGAGGATGCGATCGACCTCACCTACCAGGTCGACCTCACGCTCTGCAAGTCGCACCGCGCCTGCGTGAAAGCCTGCGGAGCGATCGGCGCGATCGACTTTGGTCGTGCCGAGTCGACGCGTACCGAGCAGTTCGATCTGGTGTTCGATCTGTCCGCACAGCCCTTGCTGCGCATGCCCGAAAAGCCGTTCGGATACATGGCGCCGGGCGCCGATCCGCTCGAGCAGTCACAGGCGGCAATGCGTCTGGTGCAGATGGTCGGCGAGTTCGAGAAGCCGCGCTATGTGCAATACGAAGAGAAGATCTGCGCGCACAGTCGCAACACCAAGACCGGCTGCACGCGCTGTCTCGACGTCTGCGCGACCGATGCCGTCGTCTCGCTCGGCGACAAGATATGGGCGCATCCCTTCCTCTGTATGGGATGTGGTGACTGCGCTACCACGTGTCCGACCGGTGCGCTGCGCTTTGCCTATCCCGGCGTGGCCGACATCGGTGTGCGTCTGCGCAAGCTGCTGTCGGTGTATCGGGCGGCCGGCGGCAAGGATGCGGCGCTGCTGTTCCACAACGGCAAGGGCGGTGCTGCACTGATCTCCCGGCTGGCGCGTGTGGGCAAGGGGTTGCCGGCGCGCGTGGTGCCGATCGAGGTGCACAGCGTGGCGACGATCGGCATCGACGTGGTGCTGGGTGCCATTGCATATGGTGCGAGCCAGGTGTTCGCGCTGCTCGACGACGCCGGTGCCGAAGAGCACGGCGCTCTGCTGGATCAGCAGGCGCACATCGCCGATGCGATCCTCAATGGATTGGGCTACAGCGGCACGCACTGGCAGGCCGTGCGTGCCGAGGAACCCGCCGCGCTGCAGGCAGCGCTGTGGTCGTCGCAGCCAGCGGCGACCGTCGCTGAGCCCGCGAAATTTCACTTGTCCAACCGCAAGCGGGAGACGCTCGATTTCGCGATTGATCATTTGGTGCGACAGGCGTCGGCGCCGCCGGAGCAGATCGCACTGCCTTCGGGTTCGCCGTTCGGCACCCTCGCCATCGACGCGACTCGCTGCACCTTGTGCAAGGCCTGCATCGGCGCCTGCCCGAGTTCTGCGCTGCAGGATGCGGAGGACGCACCCAAGCTGCGTTTCATCGAGCACAAGTGCGTGCAGTGCGGCCTATGCGAGATCACATGCCCCGAGCAGGCGATCAGCCTGGTGCCGCGCCTCCTGGTGACACCGGTGGCCCGTCAGCCGGTCACACTGAACGAAGCCGAACCGTTCCATTGCGTTCGTTGCGGAGTCCCATTCGGCACGCGGCAGATGATTGACGTGATGACCGGCCGTCTGGGCACGCATTCGATGTTCGCCGGTACGGCGCTGCGGCGTATCCAGATGTGCGCCGACTGTCGCGTGATCGACATGATGCAGTCGCCCGACGAGACCTCGATCTTCGACCTCAAGCGATGACGGCGACGGGCGTGATCCTGCCGCCCGAGGACGAAGGGCGCCTGCAGCTTTACGCGCTGCTGGCGCGCTTGTTCGCCGCAGGGCCCGGACGAGGGACTGCTACGCGCGCTGGCGCTGTCGGCCGGGAGCGTCGGGGGCGATGGTGCGCTGGCGCAGGCCTTCAACGATCTGGCTCAGGCGGCGACGCATACGTCGGCGCGGGACGCGACGCTGGAGTTCGACGCAACCTTCATCGGCGTTGGCAAGGCGCCCGTCAGCACCTATCTGTCGCACTACCATCCGGGTGCGCGCAAGGAAGCCGTTCTGGTCAGACTGCGCGACACGCTGACTGAGCTCGGACTGGCGCGTACTGCCGCTTCAGCGGAGCCGGAAGATAACCTCACCGCGGTGCTGGAAGTCATGCGTCACCTCGTGGCCGCCGGATCGGATGAGCAGTCGTTGCAGCGCCAGCGGGAGTTTTTTGCCGGCTACCTGCAGCCGGCATACCGAGCGTTTTGTGACGCGGCGCACAAGGCTGACCTCAGCGACTACTACAAGGCAGCCGTTGACATGCTGGAAGTGTTTCTGGAGTCGGATCTGGCTCAATTCGACATGGCCGCCCTAGGGAACGCGCGCGTTGACTGAGCATTGACACTGGGGGGATGATTGAGATGCCAAGGAGCTACAAGGAAATCCAAATGAAGGACGTACAAGCAAGCCGACGCGGCTTCTTCAAGACTGTCGCGATTGGTGGCGCAACTGCGGCGGCGGCCGTGGCGACGACAATCGTCGGCGAGCGCAAAACTGCGACAACCTACTGCGGGTGCCGATGCGTCGAAGCAGACCGGTTATCGAGAAACAGCGCACATCCGGCATTACTACCGCACCACCCAGGTCTAACGGGAGACTCCCGATGCTGACGAAGAAATCCGCGGGTGCCGCGACGGCCCAGGGTCGCCTTGCGCGCTCCGTTTCCGGAATGCACGGTCGGACGATCGATCGACGCACGTTTCTCAAGCGCTCCGGCGTGACTGCCGGAGCCGCCGCGTTCGCGGCTCAGCTCCCGTACGGTGCTATTGGCAAGGCCGAGGCGGCCACGGAAGCTGCGCCGGAGGCCAGCGGCGAACAGGTACGACGCACGGTGTGCACGCACTGCTCCGTCGGCTGTGCAGTCGACGCCGTCGTGAAAAATGGCGTGTGGGTGCGGCAGGAGCCGGTGTTCGATTCACCGCTGAACCTCGGCGCGCACTGCGCCAAGGGCGCGTCGGTGCGTGAACATGGCATGACCGAGCACTCGCACCGGCTGAAATACCCGATGAAGCTGGTCGACGGCAAGTACCAGCGCATTAGCTGGGATCAGGCGATCGACGAGATCACTGCGAAGATGTCCAAGATCCGCGAGGAGTCCGGTCCCGACGCCGCCTACTTCATCGGCTCGTCCAAGCACAACAACGAGCAGGCCCAACTGCTGCGCAAGTTCGTTTCGCTCTGGGGCACCAACAACTGTGACCACCAGGCCCGCATCTGCCACTCCACGACGGTCGCCGGTGTGGCGAACACGTGGGGTTATGGCGCGATGACGAACTCGTACAACGACATGCTGAATACGAAGGCGATGCTGTACATCGGGTCGAACGCGGCCGAGGCGCACCCGGTGTCGATGCTGTTCTCCCTGCACGCGAAGGAGAACGGCGCGAAGATGATCGTCGTCGATCCGCGCTTCACTCGTACCGCGGCCAAGGCGGATCACTACATCCGGCTGCGCGGGGGCAGCGATATCCCGTTCCTGTACGGGATGATGTACCACATCTTCAAGAACGGCTGGGAGGACAAGGCGTACCTGGCGGCGCGCGTGTATGGCATCGACAAGGTCAAAGAGGAGGTCATGAAGTGGACCCCCGACAAGGTGACCGAAGCCTGCGGTGTACCCGAGGACCAGGTGCTGCTGGCGGCCGAGACGATGGCCAAGAACCGACCCAGTACGATCGTCTGGTGCATGGGGCAGACGCAGCACACGATTGGGAACGCAATCGTGCGCGCCTCCTGCATTCTCCAGCTCGTCCTTGGAAATGTCGGCGTGTCGGGCGGCGGCACCAACATCTTCCGCGGCCACGATAATGTGCAGGGCGCGACCGATGTCGGACCGAATCCCGACTCCCTGCCCGGCTACTACGGCATTGCGCCGGGCTCGTGGGTGCACTGGGCGAAGGTCTGGAACATCGATCTGGACTGGCTCAAGAAGCGCTTTGCTTCCGAAGCGATGATGACCAAGCCCGGCACCACGGTCAGCCGCTGGATCGATGCGGTGCTGGAGCCCAACGACGCGATCGGACAGGGGCCGAACGTAAGGGCCGTGTTCTATTGGGGCCATGCACCGAATTCGCAGACGCGCGGTCTGGAAATGAAGAAGGCCATGGACGCGCTCGATCTGCTCGTCGTGGTCGACCCGTATCCGTCGGCGACCGCCGCCTGGGCGGCCATGCCGGCGCCTGAAGGTGCCAAGGTCAATCCGAACCGAGCCGTCTACCTGCTTCCCGCCTGCACGCAGTTCGAGACATCGGGCTCCGTCACGGCCTCCGGCCGCGCGGTGCAATGGCGCGAGAAAGTCATCGAGCCTTTGTTCGAGTCGCGGACCGACCAGGCGATCATGTTGCGCTTCGCACAGAAGTGGGGCTTCGCCGACCAGTTGCTGGGCAAGCGCGACGGTAAGCAGAACATTCGGACGATACCGGGTGCTGGAGGCTGGGAAGAACCTTCGATCGAGGACATCCTCGCGAACGACATCAATAAAGGCACGTGGACCATCGGCTACACCGGTCAGAGTCCGGAGCGGCTGAAGCTGCACATGAAGCACATGGGCACCTTCGACGTGAAGACAATGCGTGCGAATGGCGGTCCGTGCGACGGTGATTACTTCGGGTTGCCATGGCCGTGCTATGGCACGCCGGAGATGAAGCACCCGGGTTCAACCAACCTGTATGACACCTCCAAGACGGTGATGGACGGCGGCGGCAACTTCCGCGCTAACTTCGGTGTCGAGCGCGACGGCGTCAACCTGTTGGCCGAAGCGGGCTCGTACTCGAAGGGCGCCGAAATCACGACGGGCTACCCCGAGTTCGACCATGTATTCCTGAAGAAGCTCGGCTGGTGGAACGAACTGACCGAGGACGAGAAGAAGGCGGCCGAGGGCAAGAACTGGAAGACCGATCTTTCCGGCGGAATCATTCGCGTCGTGATGACCAAGCACCAGTGTCATCCGTTCGGCAACGCCAAGGCGCGTGCCCTGGTCTGGAACTTCCCGGATCCGGTGCCGCTCCACCGCGAGCCGCTGTACAGCAATCGCCCCGACCTGGTCGCCAAGTATCCGACGCACGCCGACCGCAAGGACTTCTGGCGCCTCCCGACGCTTTACAAGACCGTGCAGGACAAGAACATCGCCGACAAGGTCTACGAGAAGTACCCGCTCGTGATGACCTCCGGCCGCCTGACGGAATATGAAGGCGGCGGCGACGAGACGCGTTCGAACCCCTGGCTGGCCGAACTGCAGCAGAACATGTTCATCGAGATCAATCCGAAGGCTGCCAATGATCGCGGCATTCGCAATGGAGAGTGGGTCTGGGTGAACACTCCGACCGGTGCGAAGATGAAGGTCATGGCCCTCGTCACCGAGCGGGTTGGACCTGACACGGTGTTCTTGCCATTCCACTTCGCTGGCTGGTGGCAAGGCAAGGATCTGCTGGACAGTTATCCGGCCGGTGCAGCGCCAATCGTCCGCGGTGAGTCGATCAACATGAGCACGACCTATGGATACGACTCGGTGACGATGATGCAGGAAGGGACGAAGTGCTCCCTCTGCCAGGTCGTCAAGCAGGCCTGAGAAGCCTCGAGAACGAAACAAGGAGACTCACGATGGCCCGCATGAAGTTCATCTGTGATGCCAACCGCTGCATCGAATGCAACGGCTGCGTCACCGCTTGCAAGAACGCGAATGACGTCCCCTGGGGTGTCAATCGTCGGCGTGTCGTTACCCTTAACGATGGCGTGCCCGGAGAGCGCTCGATCTCGGTGGCCTGCATGCATTGCTCGGATGCGCCGTGCATGGCGGTTTGCCCGGTCGATTGCTTCACCCGGAGCGAAGATGGTGTTGTGCTGCACGACAAGGACCAGTGCATCGGCTGCGGTTACTGCCTGTATGCCTGCCCCTTCGGCGCACCGCAGTTTCCGCAAGCCGGGGCCTTCGGCGCACGCGGCAAGATGGACAAGTGCACGTTCTGCCAGGGCGGCCCCGGCAAGGGCAGCGAGGAAGCTCAGTACAGCAAGTACGGCCAGAACCGCATCGCCGCGGGCAAGCTGCCGCTGTGCGCCGAGATGTGCTCCACCAAGGCGCTGCTCGCCGGCGATGGCGACGTCATCGCCAACATCTTCCGCGAACGTGTCACGGTGCGTGGCAAGGGCTCCGAAGTGATCGGTTGGGCCACGGCGTATGGCACGCCCAAGGGCAGCTCGACTCCGCCGGCAGTGCCGGAAGGGAAGAAATGATGCGGGCGCTGAGAACGCTGGGCATGGTGCTGGCAGCGCTGCTGTGCGCGGTCGGTCTGTCTGCCTGCGGGGAGCAGAAGGTCACCCGCTACGAGCAGGGCAAGTACTCAGGCGCCCCTATCGCCTCTCCGTGGGACTCGCCGCAGTATGGCGGCAAGCAGGCGGAATGGGAGGCGGCCATCCAGGCGCGCACGCAGGGCCAGAACGACTACGTGCGCATACCGGCGAAGTAGGGAGACGCCAGATGACAATTCTTTCCTGGCGGGCCGGGTTGGCGGCGGCCGTGCTGGCCTTCGCAGGCTACGCGGCCGCGCAACCGGCGACGCCGCAGCAGCAGGAAGCCGCGCGCCAGCAAGCCGAGCGAAACGTTACTCAGCCGTATAACAACGCGCCGTACTGGCATGAAGTTCGTACCAGTGACCCGGGCTTCACCCAGGTCGGAGACTCGCCTGAGCGGGGAGTGCTGATCCAGTCACGCGGCGAAACCTGGAGGCAGGTGCGCGTGCCGGTGGCGCTGATCGGCGGGCTGCTGGTCGCCCTGGCGATCGTATCGCTGGGTGGCTTTTATGCGTTCCGAGGCTCGATACCGGTTGGCGAGAGCGGTTCGAAGATGATGGTCCAGCGCTTTCGTCCGGCCGGATCGCTACGCGCACTGGACGATGGCGATCGTCTGGGTGACCCTGGCCATCACCGGCCTGATCATTACCTTCGGCAAGGTACTGCTGCTGCCGATCATCGGCCACACGCTCTATTCATGGCTGGCGGTGGCCGCGAAGAACCTGCATAACTTCATCGGGCCGATCCTGATCGTCGGCGTCGTGTGGATGATCGTCCGCTACCTGCGGTACAACTGGCTCAACAAGGAAGATTTCATCTGGATGACGAAGATCGTCGGCAACCTGACCGGGCACGAGTACCCGTCGGGCAAGTTCAACGGCGGCGAGAAGATGGTCTTCTGGTTCGTGCTGGTTTTGCTTACTCCGGCTGTTGATTGTCACTGGTCTGGTGCTCAACTTCCCGAACTTCGGCCAGACCCGGGCCACGATGCAGACCTTCAACGGCATCCACATGGTGGCGGCCTATGTGGCGATTGCGATGGCCTGCGTGCACATTTACCTGGGCACGATCGGCATGAAGGGGGCTTACCGCGCGATGCGCAACGGCTACGTCACGGCGGAGTGGGCCAAGCATCACCACGAGCTCTGGTACAACGACATCAAGGCGGGCAAAGTGCCCGAAAGTCCAATGGTGTCAGAGGATCGTGGTGGCCGAGCCTGTTCGCCGCGCGGTCCTGCAGGGTGTAGCAAGTAACGTCATCGGGGAAGTCATGCTGAGGAACATCATCATTGCTGTATGCGGACTCGCATTTGCCGCAGCCGGATTCGCCACATTGCCGCCACCAACGCCTGAACAGCAGGCGGCGGCGGCGCTGAATGCGGCCAAGGCGGCACACGCGAACAAGGTCGACGCCTACACGCTGTGCATGTCCCAGACCAAGGTCGCTGACGCTTATGTCAAGGAGCAGAAGGCCAATGGCAAGGCCTACACGCCAGAAGCGACACCCGCCTGCGTGAATCCCGGTCCGTTCGTGCCGCCGGCGGCGACCCCGGTCGCGACCTCGGCCCCGGCGCAACCCGCCGCTGCTCCGACGCAACCTGCAGCGGCGGCTGCCAAAAAGTAGCGGATCGACCACGTCCAGGCAAAGGCGCCCCGACGGGCGCCTTTGTTTTGTGCGCCCAGCATGGGCGCGGTCTTTGGAGGTGCAAGTCCCCGGCCGAGCTGGCCACAGCGAGGCAAGCGAATCGCAACTGCGTGAGGGCGACCGAGCGTGGAGAGGAAGCGTGGAGCGTAAACCGTGAGCCGAGGTACACGAACTGCATCGGAGGCGGCGTCGAGCTAGGGTGAGCAGGCAAATGAATGCGAAGCTCTCGTGGCCAAGAGTTGAGGCGACGTAAATGCGGCGGTTGTGCGGTGAAGGATCGCGTTCTTACCTGGGGAGATCTCGCCTTGCGCCTGAAAGGGCGACGGTGATGAACCGGCGTGAGAAGTCAGCAGAGGCCGTAGTAGCCGGGCGCGCGCTCGGGAAGGGCCGAACGAGGAAGGACGGCTGACGAGACGAGCCGCTTGGTGAGGCCATGCGTCAGATGCTGGGGCGACCCGGGGGAGCGGGGGCTGGTGAGCGGTGAAGCCCGAGCCGGTGCTGCGACCGACGAAGCCGAGCCGGCGCGGTGCGCACCGACGGGCCGAGGGGCCGACGACCTGCTTGCGCAGGCGCTGGCCAGAGGGAACCTGTTGGCGGCGTGGAAGCGCGTGAAGGCCAACAAGGGCAGCGCCGGCGTCGATAGGCGCACGGTGCAAGACACGGGGGAGTACCTCAAGGTAGCGTGGCCTGCCATCAAGGTGCGGCTGCTCGACGGGACGTACCGGCCTGAGCCGGTGCGGCGCGTGGGCATACCTAAGCCGGGCGGTGGGGTGCGGGAACTGGGGATACCGACCGGGGTGGATCGGCTGATCCAACAGGCGCTACTGCAGGTGTTGCAACCGCTGATCGATCCGACGTTCAGCGCACATAGCTACGGCTTCAGGCCTGGGCGAAGCGCGCACGGCGCGGTGTTGGCGGCGCAAGCACACGTGCAGGCTGGACGCCATTGGGTGTAGTGGATGTGGATCTGGAGAAGTTCTTTGACCGGGTCAACCACGACATCCTGATGGAACGGCTGGCCAGACGCATTGCGGATAAGCGGGTGCTCGAGCTGATCCGGTTGTACCTGCAAGCGGGGATCCTGGCGAACGGGGTGAGCATCGAACGGCATGGAGGGAACGCCGCAAGGCGGGCCTCTCACGCCATAGACGCAAAAGATAACTTCGAGTTTGAGCGGCGGGTCGCGTTGTGCCGAACGCTGTCGATCCTTGACTTGCGACGCAAGAGGTAATATGTTTGCGTCCAATGTCGCGATCCAACGGCGCCGAGAGGGCCCAACGCTTGAACGCTGCATTCGATCTGCTCACCCAAGGTTACGCTGTCGCGCAGGCCGCGGCGATGCTGACCGAGGAGTTCGGCCTGTCGCAACGCCAAGCCTATCGCTACGTGCAGGAGGCCCAGGCGATCAAGCGTCCGGTGCCGGTCTCGGCGCCCAGCGTGGCCATCACCGTCAAGGTGCCCGAGGACATCGCCACGAAGCTGCGCGCGCACGCGCACGCCACGGGTTCGACGATCGGCGACGTGGTCTCGCGTGCCGTCTCGGTCTTGCTGGCTCGGGAGCGCCGGCGTGGCTGAGCGCCACCCGCGCTGCCAAGTCCGCTTCGAGTATTGCTTTGATCGTCTGTTCGGCGCCAAGCTCGAACAGGTCTATGACATCTTGGTTCCGGATCGCACCCGCCGCACCGGCGGGCCTTGCCGAGTAGGAGGACACGGTCATGAAGACAGCGGCGATCTATGCGCGGGTGTCGTCGGACCAGCAGAAGGAGGACAAGACGATCGCCAGCCAGACGGCCGCGCTGATGGCGTTCGCTTCAAGCCAAGGCTACAGCGTACCGGCTGAGTGGATCTTCGAGGACGAGGGCTTCAGCGGCGCCACGCTGGTTCGCCCCGGCCTGGAGCGCGTGCGCGACCTCGTCGCCGAAGGCCAGATCCAGGCGGTACTGGTGTTGTCGCCGGATCGGCTCAGCCGCAAGTACGCCTATCAGGTGCTGCTCACCGAGGAATGGCTGCGCCACGGCGTGGAGACGATCTTCATCAAGGCGCCGCAGTCGCAAACACCGGAGGACCAGTTGCTGCTGCAGTTCCAGGGCATGATCGCCGAATACGAACGCGCCCAGATCCTGGAGCGTTCGCGCCGCGGCAAACGCCACCGCGCCAAGCAGGGCGAGGTCAGCGTGCTCAGCGGCGCCCCGTATGGCTATCGCTACGTGCGCAAGACCGAGGAGCGCGCGGCCTACTACGAGGTCATCGAGGCGCAGGCCGAGGTGGTCCGCCAGGTCTTCGATCTGTACACCGCGCAGGCGCTGAGCATCGGCGCCATCACGCGGCGACTCAACGAGCTGGGGGTGCCGACCAGGAAGGAGCAAACCTGCTGGGAGCGCTCGACGATCTGGGCGATGCTGCGCAACCCGGCGTACCGCGGCATGGCCTGCTTCGGCAAGACCCAGGAGGCCGCGCGACAGCATCGCGGCAACCGGCCGTACGCATGCGGGCCCATCCACCGCGACGCGGCCCGCGCACCGCTGCACGAAACCCGAAGGATCAGTGGATCCAGATTCCTGTGCCCGCGCTGGTGGATGAGCGCACCTTCGATCTGGCGCAGGAGCGACTGCAAGACAACAAGAGGTTCTCCCCACGCCGCACGGTCGAGCCGAGCATCTTGCAGGGCCTGGTGCACTGCGCCGATTGCGGCTACGCGCTGTATCGGACTTCCACGCGCAGCAGCGCGCGCAAGATCTACTACTACCGATGCCTGGGTTCGGACGCCTGGCGCTATCAAGGGCAGGCGCGGTGCAGCGCGCAGCCGATCCGGCTCGATCTGCTGGAGGACACCGTGTGGAGCCGAGGTTGCTCGATTGCTCGAAGACCCCGCACTGATCCAAGCCGAACTGACCCGGCGCGTGGAAGCGGCGCGCACGTCCCATCCGGCCAAGCAGCACCAAGACAGGATCGAACGCGAGCTGCTCCAGGCCCAACGGCGCGTCGAGCGGCTGCTGACGGCCTACCAGGAGGATCTGCTCAGCCTGGACGAGCTACGCCGGCGCATGCCCGAGTTGCGCCAGCGCGAGACGCGGTTGAAGGCGGAACTCGAATCACTGAGTGCCCAACTGGCCGATCAGGCCACCTACCTGCGGCTCGCTCACACGCTGGGCGAATTCCTCGAGCGTCTGCGCACGCAGGTCCAGGATCTGGACGTGCTGGAACGCCAGCGCGTCGTAAGACTGCTCGTCAAGGAAGTCGTCGTCGGCCGACGACAGCATCACCATCCGACATTCGATCCCGAACTCGAACCGGTCCTCTGGTGGGTCGACGGGCCCTGCCGATCCGGGCGTGCTCTTGCCCGGCGGCGGCAGCTCGGGAAAAGGTTCGCTATTGCGTACGTGGAGCGATCTGAGTCCGCTGCTGGCCAACGTGCTGCTGGACGAGGTGGATCGAGAGCTGGAGCGCAGGGGGCACTGCTTCGTGCGCTACGCCGACGACTGCAACGTCTACGTCGGGAGCCGCAAGGCGGGCGAACGGGTCCTGCGAGCGCTGCGCAGCCGCTATGCGAGGCTGCGGCTGAGGGTCAACGAGACCAAGACGGCAGTGGCGGAGGTCTGGGGGCGCAAGTTCCTGGGCTATTGCTTCTGGCGGAGGGGTGACGAAGTGCGACGGGCGGGGGCTGCACAGGCGCTGCTCAAGATGCGACAACGCATCCGGGTGCTCACACGGCGCACGCGCGGACGCAGCCTCGAACAGATCGCGCAGGACCTGGGTGACTACGTGCCCGGCTGGAAGAACTACTTCAGCCTCGCGCAGACGCCTAAGGTCATGTACGGCCTGGATAAATGGTTGCGGCATCGTCTTCGGGCGATACAACTCAAGCAGTGGCGCCGCGGAACAACTATCTTCCGCGAGCTCAAGCGCTTGGGTGCCGACGACGACTCGGCGCGGCGCGTCGCGGGCAACGCCCGTAGTCTCTGGCGGGATCGCCGCCTAGCGCTGAATCGGCTCCTGCCGAACGCCTACTTCGATCGCCTTGGTGTGCCCCGATTCTCCTGACCTCAAATCCTCGAACCGCCCGGTGCGGACCCGCATGCCGGGTGGTGTGGGAGGGGCCCGATCCTCAACGATCGGCCCCTATCCCGATTCTGGTCATTTCCCGATTACGGGCCCACTGCACCTCAGCGTCGAGGCCGCGGCGCTATGCGGCACGTGCATTCAACTCGCCAAGCGCCGCGCGCTGATGTGCGTCGCTGTCGTTGCCGGCCTGGAACCAAGGAGCAACTCATGCCCAAAATCGACATCGCCGCCGTTCCCGCACGCAAGGGTTCGGGCTATCCGCCCCCATTCGATGCGCCGTGTGCTGCACGTACGCGGCAGCGCTTGGGCGAGGCGGGCGGGCTTCGCGACTTCGGCGTCAATCTGATGAGGTTGCCGCCCGGCAGCTGGTCCAGCCAGCGCCACTGGCACAGCGACGAGGACGAGTTCGTCTATCTGATTGAAGGCGAAGTGACGCTCATCGAAGACGGCGGCGAAACGGTGTTGCGAGCAGGCGATTGCGCTACGTTTCCGAAGGGTACCGGCAATGGCCACCACATGATCAACAAGTCCTCCGCGATGGCCGTCTATCTGGAGGTGGGCTCGCGCAACCCGCGCGACCTCACGACGTGCTCCGATCTCGACCTGATGAGTTCCAACGCCGACGGCCGGTTCGTGCACAAGGATGGCACGCCGTATGCCGAGTCATAGCGGCACGCGCGTGGTGTCCGCTTGAGCGCTCGCCGGTTTCACGCGCAGCGCCGCGTGGCGTAGGGTCAGCGTTTTCAGCCCGCGCCGGCGCCTGCATGCGCCGGCTCCGTCGCAGGCACACGCCAGCACGCAGCTACTGTCGTGTGTCCGGCTCATGCCCGGCAGCTCTGCCACTGCCTGCTGTAGCGCGCGGCCGGCTGTACGGCCACGGTGGCACCGCTCGGTTTGCGCACGTCGCCACCGATCTCGAGCTCCAGCTGCTTCGAGTACTTCTCAAAGAACTTGTCGAACATCTCGCCGCCTCGCGTGCCCACCGCGTGCAGTTGATCGCTGCTGGCGTCCCACTCCAGCAGCACCGCAGCCAGCGGCTGCGGTGCCGGGCCGTCGATCACGCGCGCACCGTGCAACGGGTCGTAGCGCGAGTTGTCGCCGCAGCAGTGGATCACGTGCGCCGGCTCACCGCGTTCGCCGCTGCGAAGGCCGATGAAGCTGATCGCCGGCTTGGGATACATCAGCTTGTGCGCACAGATAGCCGAGAACGCGACGATCGATTTATTCGGGCCCACGCCGGCCGGTGTCGCATAGTGCTGCTTGCCCTCGGTGACCAGCTCGACCGGCTTCACCTCGCGCTCGAAGGCAATCAAGAATACCGGCGACACCATATACGGGTAGTTGAAGAGAAACGCTTCACCCTGCTTGAGCTGGCGCGCCAGCCACGGGCGGCCACTGGGGTCGACCAACAGCGAACGCGGATAGCGCTGCACCTCGCCGATCGCCACCACCGGCAGCGCGCTGGAAGCCACCCACGCGCCGGCGACGCAGGCGGCTTGGCGCATCAGGTCGCGGCGGCGCGCGGCGTTGGGCTTCGGCTGCACACGAAAGACGCTACACGAGCTGCGAAGTCCGAGCAACGCATTCGACAGTTGCCATCTGCCGGCCAGCCTCGCTTCGCCGGTACACGCCGTCCGGCGCTAACCGAGCCGGTTGAACGTACACACGTAGTCGGCAATACCGCTTGTGTCGTCGAGGTCAAACTGTGGCAGCGCTGTGTCAAAGCGACAGTCGGCGGCGATCGCGACAATGTGCGGATCGTGGGGATGCAGAGCCTGCTTGGCGTTCGCCCGGCGGAATATCTCGATTTTCGGGATGGCCTCCCGCTTGAAGCCTTCCACCAGCAGCAGGTCGCAAGGAGAGATGCGGTCGACCAGCTGCTGCAGCGTCTGCTCCGACTCACCCCTCAGTTCGTGGATGTGCGCCCAGCGCACGCTGGACGACAGCAACACCTCCGTGCATCCCGCACTCCGGTGACGGTACGAGTCCTTGCCTGGCACGTCGACGTCAAACTCGTGATGCGCCCGCTTGATCAGAGACACCACGAGGCCGCGTCCGGTCAGCAGCGGAATGATGCGTTCGATCAGCACGGTTTTGCCGCTGCCGGACCAGCCGGCGAATCCAAATACTTTCATCTGGGCATTTTGTCGCGGCGCAGCGCGGCCCTGGTCCGGGTTGCTTTCGAACTCGGACTTTAGCAATGACAGTCACACGCAGGCCAGACGCCACGCGCCGGCCGTGCGCTGGCTGTTTCCCGGTGTCGCGGATGGCGGCTACGCGGACCCCGCACATACCAACGCGGTCGCCGATTTCAATCGCGGAGGGAAGGTGGCAGGTGTGCGCTTGCTCGCGTGCAGCATGGCTCTGCATGAGCATCGACGCGACGACGAAACGCTGATCCCGGAGCAGCCGCGTGCTCGTGTTCTGACGGTAATCCGGTTGGTCTAGTTATCCGTGTTCTGGGGCCAAATCGGCCTTCGGGACGATGAACATCGGGCCGATGCCTGCCGATACTCCCTAAAGGGAGGGCGCCGCGCGCCCCGAGGGAGGCCACCATGAACCAGGCTGACGATGACCGGCTGCTTCCGGTCGGCGACATGTCCGCGTTCGCTGGAATGTGGTTGCTGGTGGTTCTGGTGGTACTGATAACCGCTGTCTGCATGTAGGCAGGGCACGTTTACCTTCACCGTGTCCGGCATCACCCTGGCGGGGTACCAGTACACGCCGTCGAGCAACAAAGGACACCAGCGACAGCGCTACACGCTAGCGCGGGGTTGCGAGGGTCAGCCGTCGCGGTTCACGACGGTGCCATCGATGATTTCGACCGCGCCGATCGCGGCCAGCTCGCGCACGCAGCGCTCGACCAGCTGCGTAAACGGCAGACGAAAGTAGCGCTCGTTGATGATGTCGAAGTATCGCGCGCGTGCCAGGTGACGGACCAGCGCATCCAGCGGCAACGAGCGGACCTCCAGCAGGTAGAACTTGATCAGCGCCTTCGCCACCTGACGCGCATTGCGTTCGACGTCGCTCGACAGCGCGGCCAAACGGCGTCGCGCGCGATCGAGCGCGGCATCGACATCGAAAAACGGTGCGCCGTGGCCGGGGATCACCAGGCGTGGCGCAAGCTTTGCGATCAGCTCTAGCATCGCCGCCTGCTCCGTGAATCCCGATTCGCCTTCAATCTCCGGAAAAATTCCACCGAACCCGTGCTGCCAGAGCACGTCAGCTGAAATCAGGATGCGGTCGTCCGCGTTCCACAGCATGACCGAGTGCGGATCATGGCCAGGCGCGGCCATGATTTGCCAGTCGCGCTCGCCGGCCCGCAGCACGGAACCGGGTTCGAGCACCTCGTCGTAGCGGAACCGATCGCAACGCTGCCCGGTGGCTTTGAACGTTAGAACGTCCTCGTCCCAGTGCGCAACGGCGTCGGCGTGTCCTGGAGGGATCGCAATGCGCGCTCCCAGATGTTGCTGTAGGAACGCGTTGCCGCCGCAGTGATCCGAATGCAGATGGGTGTTGACGATGCGGATCAACCGCCGGCCGCCGAGCTGGCTGCACACCAGCGCCAGCGTCTGTTCGCGATGACTGACGTAGCCGGTATCAACCAGCGTTGCGTTGGCATCGTCGTCCAGCAACAGGACGTTGTTCGACGATAGCCAGCCGCGCTCGAATACCCGCATGGTCGCCGGCAGCCGGGTTGCAGGTGTCGCGGACGCTGCGGTGCTGTGATGCATCTCACCTGCGTGCACGTCGCTCGGCAATCAGCCGCCAAACGGCTTGCTTCTGCGACGGCGTATAGCTGCTCCAACCTGCGATTTCTTCGATCGTGCGCGCACAGCCCTCGCACAGCGCAGTGCGCGGATCCATCCGGCAGACCGAGATGCAGGGCGACGCCACCGAGGCATGCGCGTGAGTGATCGGAGCGGTAGGCGACATGACGCGATTTTCGCACGCGTCCTCGCGTGATCGAGGGCACGATGTACGGCCGCCGGTCACAGGCCGGCAGCCTGCCGCTTCGCTGACACCTTCTCGTTGAAGCGGGCGACGTCGATGATGTATCGCTCGTGCGTGCCCTCGGAAATCAGGTCGTGACCGTCGTGTGCGCTGGCCTGGAAGCGCACCTTGCGACCCTCGACCGCGACGACCTCGCAGCGGACGCGCACTGTCAGTCCCGGCGGTGTGGCAGCCAGATGCGAGAAGCTGACATGCGTGCCGAGTGACTGTTCGCGCGGCCAGTCGAGGTAAGGCTTGATCGCAAGCTGGCACGCGCCTTCCATCAATCCCACCAGAAAGCCCGTCGCGAACACCTCGGGCATCTCGCCGAACTCGCTCCACTCCGGATAAAGTTGCGCTACGGTCTTGCTGTCCGGAACGGTGTAGTCGAACACGTAGCTGATGCCGGGCTTCAGGTCGGGACTCATCGCGCTCCCCCTTCGACGGACGATTGTAGGGCGCGGGGTCGAGCTTGCCGCTGGCAGAATCCGTCGATGAGTTCGCGCCATCCTCTGGACGCGACGGCGTATGCGGTCATGGTCGTCTGTTCGCTGCTATGGGGGCTGCAGCAGGTCACGGTCAAGGTAGCCGCTGCCGGCGTCTCGCCGGTGATGCAGGGTGGTGTGCGCTCGATCCTGGCCGTGCTGTTGCTCCTCGGATGGTCGCGCCTGCGCGGGATCGCGCTGTTCGAAGCCGACCGTACGCTGGGCCCCGGCCTGGCAGCGGGAGCGCTGTTCGCTGCCGAATTTTTCCTGATCTATTTCGGCCTCGCCCATACGCTGGCTTCGCGCATGGTGATCTTCATCTATCTAGCGCCGATCCTGACCGCATTGGCGCTGGCGTGGCTGGTTCCAAGCGAACGGCTGATCGCGCGACAATGGCTGGGAGTCGCGCTTGCTTTCAGCGGCATCGTCGCGGCCTTTGCCGACGGTTTCTCCGCCGTCGATGACGGCACGCTGGTCGGCGACGCCTGCGGGGTTGCCGCGGGTGCGCTGTGGGCGGCGACCACCGTGCTTATCCGTGCGACCCGCTTGGCGGAAGCAAGAGCCGAGAAGACGCTTTTTTACCAGCTCGCCGTGTCGGCGGCGCTTCTGCCGCTGGCATCGGTCGCGCTGGCCGAGCCCGGCGTCATCCGCCTTGACGCGGTGACCGTTTCGATGCTGGTGTACCAGGGAGTGGTGGTGGCATTCGCAAGCTATCTCGCATGGTTCTGGCTGCTGACCCGCTATTACGCCGCGCGCCTGTCGGTATTCGCCTTCATCGCGCCGCTGGCCGGCGTGGCATTCGGCGTCGTCCTGCTGGACGAACGGTTGACGCCGGCATTCGCCGGTGCCGCGCTGCTGGTCGCACTCGGGATTGCGCTTGTCAACGCTCGTCGGGGTTGAGGGGATTATGGTCGACCACGCTAAGCGTCGATTGCTGATCGCGGCCGCAGCCGCAGCGGCGGCGAGGCCGTCTACTGCCGCCGAACTGCTGACGCGACCGCTGGCGGAAAGCGGTGAGCGGCTGCCGGCCATCGGCATGGGCACATGGCTGACCTTCGACATCGGTCGCAGCAGTTTCGACCTTGCGCGCAGACGCCAGGTGCTGCAGGCGTTCTATGCAGCCGATGGTCGCGTGATCGACTCGAGCCCGATGTATGGGCGCGCCGAGGAAGTCGTCGGGCAGCTGTTGGCGCAGCTTGGCAGCGCAACGCGGACATTCTCCGCCACCAAGATCTGGACACCGGGTCGCGATGCCGGCGTCCGACAGTTGCAGGAATCCTTGCGGCTGTGGGGATTGCAGCGGTTCGATCTGGTACAGATCCACAACATGGTCGACTGGGAAACACATTTGCCAACGCTGCGACAGTGGAAGGCTGAGGGCCGCATCCGCCACACCGGCATCACGACCTCGCACGGTCGTCGCCTCGACGCGATGGAGAGCGCGTTGAAGCGCGAGCGGTTCGACACGATGCAGGTCACTTATAGCCTGGTAGATCGCAGCGTCGAGCGTCGCCTGCTGCCGCTGGCGGCCGAGCGCGGGATGGGCGTCATCGTGAACCGGCCGTTCGACGGTGGCGCGCTCGTCGATCGGCTCAACGGTCACACGCTGCCGTCGTGGGCAGCCGAGATCGGCTGCTCGACGTGGGCGCAGGTGTGTCTGAAATGGATCGTGTCGCACCCCGCGGTCACGTGTGCGATTCCCGCGACGTCGAATCCGGATCACATGCGCGAAAACATGGCCGCCATCCAAGGGCCGCTCCCCGACCCCGCGCTCAGGCGCACAATGGGTAATCATGTCGCCCGCCTCTGATCGGCTGGTACGCAGCGTTCCGAACGCCATCACCGTCGTGCGCGGCCTGGTGATCCCTGTCATCGCCTGGCTGCTGGCCGAACAGCGCTACCTCGCCGCGTTCTGGACGCTGGTCGCCTCCGCGGTGAGCGATCTGACCGACGGCCAGATCGCACGCCGCTGCAACGCACGCACACGTTTCGGTGAGATCGCCGATCCGGTGACCGACAAGCTGACGATGCTGACGGTCGCCGTGGCACTGGCGTGGCAGGGGTTGCTGCCGCTGTGGCTGGCTGCGGCCATCGTGATCCGCGATCTCGTCATCGTGGCCGGTGCGGTGGCCTACCACCGCTACATCGGTCCGTTCGAGATGTCGCCCACGCGGCTGTCGAAGCTGAACACGGCACTGGAATTCGTCCTACTAGCGACGGTGCTCGCTGATGCGGCCCAGCTGGTCGAAGCCAGTGCGTTGCTGTCGGTGCTGTTCACGCTGGTATGCGCAACCGTCATCGGGTCCGGATTGCAGTACGTGGTGCTCTGGTCGCGCCGCGCGCGCGCCGCACGCAGGACACTCAGACCGCGGCCGATCTAGGGACTCTAGCGCTTCAGCGCAAGGTCGGATTCGACCAGCGCGCCCAGCTGGTGCTCGATCAGCGACCAGAACGGGTTGCTGCGCAGTCGCGTCAGCGAACCCAGCGAAATGACAGTGGCGCCGCTTTCCCCGCGCAGCAGCCACGATCCGATGCTCGGAATGCCGTCGCGCCCGCTGCCGGCTTGCACGCCGTAGACCGGATCGTCCGGCCGGAACGGCAGAGCCACGTGTCCGAGCGAAGCGACCTGTGGCGGCCAAGTCAGGCCCGTGCGCCTATCGGTACCTCCACCGGTCGGGTCGACGCGGTGCACGACGAGTTCGCTGCTCGCCGCGTCGGCGTTGGTCACGACATCGAGTGTGTAACGGGGGCGGCTCATTAGCGTGCGCTCGATCAGCTCGCGCGCGGCCGGACGCTGGATAGTGCGCAGTGCTGTGCTGCGGTTCACGTCGAACAGCACGAGCAAGTGCTGCGCGCCCGCTAGCCGCGCGAACAGAAAATCCACCGCTCCGACCGCCCCGACGGTCGAATCGACGATCGACTGCCACGCAACCACCGGTGGCATGCGAGTGATGCTGCCGGACTCGACGGCATCGGATCAGTGATCGCTGCAATGCACGGGTCGCCCGGTTGACCTGGCGCGACGCGTTGACCGGAAACGAGTTGAACTTGTACGGATCATATTCGGGCAGCACTTCCTGCCAGCGCACCTTCTCCAGCACCGGTATTGGCACCACGCTGAACAGGTCGATCACGTTGGCGAGGGCAGCAACCGGCGTCAGCGTGATCGCCGGTGAGACGAGCAGCACACGGTCCGGACGGCGCAACGACGGGTCGTCAAGGCTCTGCAGCGCGTAGAGCAGCGACAGCGTGCCGCCAGTGGAGTAGCCGCCGATGTAAAACGGCGCGCCGGCGGGTGCCCGCGTCGCCGCGGCGCGCGCCGCGATGCGCACCGCCGCGCTCCAATCCGCAAAGCTCATCTCGGTCATCATCGACGGCAGCGTGCCGTGCCCCGGTAGCCGCAGCGCGATCACGTCGAAGCCGCGCGCGTGCAGTGACTCGGCGAGCGCCTTCACCGAATACGGCGAATCGGTCAGGCCATGGATCAGCAGCGCGGAGCCCTGCGGTGGGTCCGCCCGCAACTCGAACGAGCGGTTGAAGGGTGCATCGGCCGCCAACCGCTGCGGCCCGCCGGCCGGGTTGTAGCGGCTGCTCGACCAAGCTTCGTCACGCTCCGTCCACGATTCGCACTTCGCGCGCAGTTCGTCGAACAGTCGCGCTTCCTGTCGCAGGTAACCGTCGAAGTCGATCGCCCCGTGCCTGTATGCCGAGAACTCCTCGGCTAGGCGCTCGGTGTGCCACGGCTGCAGATCTGGCAGCGCGCTTACCGCATAGAGCGTGAAGCCGAGCGCGAGTGTCAGACAGAGTGCGATGAGTCCGACGCCGGCCAGCATTGCCCAGCGTGCGAGCCGCCGCGATGCGGCGGTGGTCAGTTCCAACCAGCGAGCCATCGCCGCGACGATACGCGACGCGGCGGCCGGGCCATCATGGCCCGGCGTTCGGCACGCTAGCGGTCTCGGTTCTCGAGGAACCAGTACGAGCGACGACGTTGGCCCGGGATCGGGATGTTCGCGCGCGTTGACCTCGATCGACGAGTTCTTGTCGTTGGCTCCGCCGATCACGAAGGGGACCAGCTTGCCGCCGGCCACCTCGACATAACCGACCACCGGCGAAGGCGGCAGTCCGTCACCGACCAGGTTGCTGTAGCCCGGATTGCGACACACCAGCGGCATCTGGTAGGCGCGGTTCTGCGCGCGCGAGCAGCTGCCGCTCGCCGGCGGTAGCGGTCGATTGGTCGAGAAGTAGGTGATGCCGCCGAAGGTGATCGGCTGGTTGATGACCTTCTCGCCGTTGGAGGCGAGCGGGAAGGCGCAGCCTTCGGCGTCCGTCTTCGCGGTATTGCTCGCATTGACCTCGGCGAGCTGGTCCGCGGTAATCGGCGTGAAGCTGACCGGTTCGCCCTTCTGACCTTGTTGTCTTTGATCAGGAAGAAGCGATCGTTAGTGACCATCGTCAGCGGCTTTTCGCGGTCTCCGGTGCCGAGCAGGATCGCCGTGTAGTTGCGCGAGAGCACCGCGTCGGCTGCGAAGAAGACCTTGCGCGATCCGTTCAGTCCGCCGGCGCCGTCGTTCAGCGCGGCAATCTTGGTGATCGCCCAAGCCGCCGACGGCGCGCGCACCGCCAGAGGCCGTCTCGATATCGATCCGGTAGAGCTGCGCACGCACGTCGACGACGTAGACGCGGTCGACGTAGCCGTCGCCGTCGGAGTCGATCACCGTCGCATCGGCCGGCACGCTGTAGTCGGTCGGCAGCCAGCCCAGCCGTTCGCCGGTGCGCATGTTCATGATGTAGACGCCGCGGCCGAGCGTCGTCGGGCCGGCCGGTGTAACGTCTTCGGCCGCGCTGTCGTAGCCGCCGCCCATGATCAGCACCGGATCGGTCGACCCTTGACTCGCGACACGCGCGGCATCGACCAGGTCTGTCCGATATTGGCATAACCGCTGGTGCCGGGGCCGATCCCCCACATCAGGCGGGGCTGCGAAGGATTACTGACATTGAAGGCATAGATCGAGCGGCCGCCGCGCCGCATTCCGGCAAACAGCGCCACCTTGCCTGTCGCGGTGTTCTGATACGCGCCGATCGGGCCGTCGAAGTAGTAGTCGCGCGGGCGGGCCGTGATGTTGGCCGACGGCGTCGAGGGAAAGCGCACTTCCGGGTCGTTCTCGCGCAGCCGGTTCAGCGCGGAGAAGTGCTCGGGTGCCACGAACGCCCACAGTTCACTGCCCGCGCCATAGCCGGTCTGGTTGCCGTTGACCGCACGCAGCACGCCGTCGTTCGTACCGTAGAAGACGACGACCCCGCGCGAGCCGCCGTAGTTGATCGCGATCGGCCGCGAGTGCAGCACGTCGCCGTGGATCGATGGCCGCACGCGCGCGTCTCTCGGACGCTGGCCCAGCTGGTCTTTGGCGATCGATTCGTTGCCGACGTTGTCCGGCCCGATGTTGTCCTCGCCGCGGATCCAGTTGACAAGATCGTCACGCCGGCCGGTCTCGGTCGCACCGAATCCGAACAGCGCCGGGGTCAGCGCGCCGTTGGCCGTACTGAAGTGGTATGAATTGCCGGCTGCCGACAGGTCGACATCGTTGCCGCATGAGGTGCCCGGGCAGGTATAAACAGTTCGCGCCGCCGCGACCCGAGAAGTAGGTTTCGCGCAGCAGCTGAGCCACACCGCCCTTTTCCACCTTCTCTCCGTCGGGTGCATCGCTGCGCGAATAACGGCCGCTCGACGCCGTCTCGACGTTGATCCAGAAGCCCGACGAATGCGTCCAGAAGCTGGTCGCGTCCTCGTCGATGAAGCCGGTCGTCGGACTGACTGCAGGCGTCAGGCTTGCATCGGCCAGCTGCAGCGTGTCCTGCTTCTGGTCGTACACGAACTGGTATTGCTTCAGGTTGCCCACCCAGCGCGGCAGTGCGTTGCCATCGGGACGGAACATCCCGATGTAGACCTGGTTCAAATAGGTTCCCTGCGTGTTGGCCGACACCGGCAGACTGGCCGAGGCGAACACGCTGTTCGAAGCGCGGATCTGGTTCAGGATCTTGGTGAACGCGGCGATGATCATGTTGCTGTTGCTCGCCTGCTGATAGAGACCGCCGCCCTGCTTGGCCATCCAGCGGATGAAGTTCGGATAGTTGCCGTCGCTCGAGGCGCCGGTCACCGCGATCGTGTGCACGGTGATGTTTTGCGCCCCCTCGACGGCCGCATCGAGGTCGGCGCCCCGGTTGAAGAACGCCGCGAACTCGTCGGCCCAGTTGGCCGAGTCCGAATTGCCGACGCCTTCGGCGACCGGGATGCCGATGCGCGCAGCGCGCGGATTGATCCGCTGCAGCAATTCGAGTGCTCGGTTGTTGTTGTCCTGCGGCGAACCGTTGGCCAGATAGATGATGTGATTGCGCGCGCAGCCGAGCCCCGGCGATACGTACGCCGACTTGCTGCTGTCAGTGAAGGCATTTGCATCGTGCTTGCCAGCCGTTTTGTTGCCGAGATGGACCTTGCCGCCGGCGAACCACTGGTAGGCCTCGTAGAAGGCGGTCGCGGTGGAGGCGTTGTTGCCCTTGTCGCGGTTAATCCCGAGCCCGCTTATCAGGTCGAGCAGCGCCTTCTTGTCGTCCCACGAACTGACCTGCACGAATGCCTGGCGCGGGTAGCCGCTGTCGTCCGGCGATTCGTTGAACAGCATCACCGCGAAATTGAACTGGCTGAGGTCCGCGACCGACAGATTGGCGATCAGCTTGTAGAGCGCACATTTCTGCGCGCCCATTTTGGTGCCCTCTTCCTTGTTCGGTGAGTTGGTCCGCACCTGCGCACCGTCCGCATCGCAGATCGGCGTCGGGATCGACGAGCTCCAGTTCGCGGTGTTGTCGAGCATGATCAGCACGTTCGGTCGGAAACCCTCGGTTCTCGGCATCGAGTAGATGTCGATGTCGTCCGCGCGGGCGAGCGTGCTCCAGAAGACTCCGGCAGCCACAAGGGCCAGCGAGAGCAGCGCGGTCAGCAGATGGTCCTGCAGAGAAAGGCGGGAAGAAGTTTTCATTGGCACACCGTGTTGAGTCCAACCACGGCGGTACGCATGGTCACGCCCTGGTTGATGGTTATCGCAGCTCCTGTGCTCGCGTCCGTGGCGCGCGCGCGCAGTTGCCACTCGGTATCCGCGCAGAGCGACCCCGCCAGCCCGCCGCCGGCCGGGGCGAACCCGGGATTCGACAATGCCGCGCTGGCAAAGCACGGCGCATCCAGTTCATTGTCTGGATCAAGATCGAGCAGCGCCACGGTTCGCGCACGCACGCACCGGGGCGCCTCGGCGAGCACGGCGACGGAGTCAAGTCCGCCGTCACCATTGAAATCGCTCTCCACCCGAGCGGCCTCTAGAACGCCCTGCGGATTGCGCGCGAACTCATCGCTGCTGATCGTCTGTTCAATCAGCATCTGCGCGGCGGCGGTGACCTCCTGCCGCGCCTGCATGTTGCCGGCGATCGTTACGTTGGTCGTGCTGGCGCGCAGTCCGGTCAGCGCCAGCGTCGACAGCAGCAGCAGGAAGATGATCGCTACGATCAGCGCGGCTCCGGCTTCGCGGCGACGAATATGGACGCTACGCATCACGACTCCCGCCGTCCGGCGACGTTGTTGAGCCGCAGCAGTGTCGACAGCGAGCGGCACTTGAAGCCGACCGGGCAGGTTTCGGCGTTGTGCGCGGGACCCAGGTCGTAGACCGCCGGCGAAGTCGCCGCCACTGCGGACTGCTCGGTACTGCGCAGCAGCAGGTGCAATCGAACCGCGACGACGTTGGACCAGAACGAGGTCGGCAGCGCGCCGCCGGTGGTCGTCGTCAGGAACTGCTCGGGAGTACCGTCGGCGTTGGTATCGAATGCGTACTCGATCTGGAAATTCTCGACGCCTTCGGCCAGCGGGACGACGCGCAGCCCGGTTTCGGTGAATTCGGCCCGTCGCAGCGTCCGGACTCCGTCCGACGGCTGGCACTCGTTGCAATTGGCGACGTAGTAGACGCGGACGAGATAGCGGCGAACTGGAGCGAGGAAAGCAGCGTCGCAGGCCACCGTGCGCAGATCGAACTGCGCGGCGGTGTTGGAGACCCGGAGGAAGGGGGCCGGATCACTCAGGCATTGCGAGGCCTGCACATAGACGTTGCGCAGGTCGGCCGCCGGACCTGCGGTTGTCACCGAACTGGCGCGACGGATGATCAGCAAGTCGGTGCCGGGCACGCGATCGGGCAGGCATGCCAGTGCCGGCACCGCCGGCCCGGGGTCGTCGTAACCCTGCAACTGGGTCGGATAACGTGGGGGAACCAGGTTCGGCTCCCATCCGATGCGGGCTACGTCGACGACATCCCAGTCACACGGCGATGGATCGACAAATACCGCGTCGAGCGGCGGCATGAACGTGCCGTAAAAGCCGGCGTGTCGTATGTCGTCGCCGATGACGTCGGCTGCGAAACGCGAGTTTTCGGTCAGCCGCGTGACGCGTTCGAGCGCGGTGCGGCCCGCACTCGTCTGGCCGAATACCGTCGCCAGCACGGTCAGCAGGATGAGCCCGATCGTCATCGCGATCATCAGCTCGATCAGCGAGAAGCCGGCAGAGTGGCGACGGCGCATCTCTTGCGATCTCATGGCCCGGGCGGCGGTGGCGGAGCCGGGTTCAGGGTGCCGATGCGCAACAGCGTCGTCACCAGCCGCCGCTGTGCTTCGTCGCCGTACAGTCCACGACCACACCCGCTCGGCGCGAAATTCGGATCGATGCTGGGAGCAGCTCCTGCGGTCGGCCCCTGCCAGGCGACCGACACTGCATACACGCGGTTGAAGGCGTCGAGCTCGTAGATGCAGCCGATGGCACCCGGCAGCATCGATGCACTGCGCGCGTCGATCTGCTCGTCGGCGCCGGCAAGCATCCGGCCCCATTGGCAGCGGTCATGGTCGACCGGCGGATCGGCCGGGTCGCAGCTGACCAGCGTGTTGACATCGACGTAGCCGGTGATACCGGCATCGCCGGTCACGTAAGCGAGCGCGTTGCCGCGATTGGCCTCGATGCGGGTCGTCATGTCCTGCAGCAGCAGCGCCGCCTGCGTGCGCTGATTCGCCTCGGTCTCCGTAACGAATGAGCGCGACACCAGTCCGGCAACGCCCAGCAGGCCGAACGCGATCACCACGATGGTGACCATCGATTCGATCAGCGCGAAGCCGCGAACGGAGCGCGAGGCCATGGGATTCAAACCGAACAGGCCGTTGTCCGGGTCGAGCGCGAGAGTCCCGACGGGTCGATCCGCACGATCCGCCCGGCGACCGAGCCGCCCTGCGGCGGGCATATCTGGAAGTTTCGGACGTTGGCGAGGAGCGACGCGCGTCCGCCACCATCGAACGTCAGGGCGTTGGGCGCGACGGCAAAGCCGACGTGCGCGGCGAGAGCCTCACGCGAACGCAGAACTTCGTTGCCGATCACCACCTGCCACCCCTGCGCCCAGTCGGCGTTCAGCGGTTGGACGGTGACATCGGCATTGCGCTTGACCGCTTCGCTACGTGCGTAATCCAGATCGGCGACCAGATCGAATGCCGCCCCGCGCACGGTGACGGCCTCTTTGAACCCGACGAAGCTGGCGCTGCCGATACCGGTCAGGATCGCCAGAATGGCGATGACCGTCACCGCTTCGACCAGCGTGAATCCCTGCGCGCGGCGTGCGATGCGGGGAAGGCGTAACGATGGCATCGGAGGTCTCCTACCAGCAGCGGGTGGCGCCGGCGGTCTTGTTGCCCGCCTGATCGATGGCGATGACGCCGCAGCGGTCGTGCGCCTGCGGGCCGGTCGGGGTCGCACTGACCGTATAGGTCAGCGGCGGACCGGCATTGACCGCGATGGCGAACGTGTAGCGGATCGCCAGTTCGGGCGGGATGCCCATGTTCAGCGCCGCAACAGTCGTCGCGTAGGTGCGTCGGTCCAGGAAGAACTGCGCTTGGCGGCTGGCGATGTCGGCCATGAAGGACTGCGCCGACGAGCGGTTCGAGCGCACGATGTATTCGCTATAGCTCGGTATCGCGATCGTCGCGAGGATCGCGATGATCGCCATGACCACCACGAGTTCGATGAGCGTGAAACCGCGAGCGCTCGCCGTCGCAGCCGAGTGTTCGAGTTGGTAAACGCTAACCGACATTCTTCCTGCTCCCTGTCATGCCGCGCCGACTCGCATCACTTCACTAATCGGCTCACACGCGCGCCGCATTCAACCGGACCTGATGAACGGATCGCCGCAGACGCCCGGCGCTACCGCCAGGCAATCAGCAACCGATCGACGGCGCGATCAACGAGCAGAATTTTCCGGAAGGGCACCAACCGCAATGCGCTGAATTGCCCCCGATTCGCGGCGAGTCCCGCGGTGCGCAAACGGCTGCTGCCGCCGGTCGGCCACAAGCGGCCGCGTGACCGGCAGCGGGGACGCCGTTGGTCGGCCTGTTTTTCGGCTCGCTATGCCGCGATTTTGGCGGTGACGGCGTTGCCGGCGCGCGAGTAGGCCTTGCGGTTTAACACGCCGCTGATCCACTGGCCGGTGGCCACTGCCTGCGCGAAGTCGATCCCGGTTTCGATGCCGAGACCCTCTAGCAGATACAGCACGTCTTCGGTGGCGACGTTGCCGGTCGCGCCCTTGGCGTAGGGGCAGCCGCCGAGGCCGGCAATGCTGGTGTCGAAGCTCGCGATGCCGAGTTCGAGGCAGGCGTAGACGTTGGCGGTCGCCATCCCGTAGGTGTCGTGAAAATGCCCTGAAACCTGGTCGATGCTGTACTCCTGCAGCACCGCGTCCATCACGTGCTTGGTCTTCTCGGGCGTGCCGACACCGATCGTGTCGGCGACGCCGACGTGCTGCACTCCGATTTCGCGCATCAGCCGCGCGACCATCTTCACCGATTCCGGCGCCACCTCGCCCTGATAAGGGCATCCCAACGCGCACGAGATCGCCCCGCGAACGGCGACGCCATGCGAGCGCGCAGCGGCGACCACCGGCTGGAACCGCTCGATCGATTCCGCGATCGAGCAGTTGATGTTCTTCTGCGAGAACGCTTCACTCGCCGCGCCGAAGACCACCACTTCGTCGGGTCGCGCCGCAAGCGCGCTCTCGAAACCTTTCATGTTGGGGACGAGCACCGAGTACACGACTCCCGGTGCGCGGTCGATGCGCGCCATCACCTCGGCGGCGTCGGCCATCTGCGGCACCCACTTCGGCGAGACGAACGACGTGACCTCGATCGCGCCAAAGCCCGCGCGGGTCAGCCGGTCGACCAGTTCGACCTTGATGTCCGCAGGAATGATCTGCTTCTCGTTCTGCAGCCCGTCACGCGGGCCGACATCGACGATCCGGACTCGGGAAGGAAGCGTCATGGGGATTCTCCGGCAAGGCTGCATCGTAGCGCTGCGAGCTGTGCCACCGCCGGCCCGCTGCGAATCCAGCGTGAAATAGTCGGCTTGGCGATCATGCATTTGCGGTCGCGCGTGCGGCCGTGGCGCCTCACCATGCGTTCATCGAATCCGATCAACGCGTGGAGAATGAAATGAAGGCGCCGCTTCTATTGTGCAAGTCCCTGTGCCGGTGCGGCGCACGGCGCCTGCCGCAGGTACTGCTAGCGGCAGTCTGCGGCGTGCTGCTGACAGCCGCCGGATCGGTCGGCGCCGACTCGACACGCGTCACGCTGCGCATGGATCCGCGCCACATCCTCGAAGCGGTCGCCCGCCAGATGAACGTGACGCTCGATCCGGACGAGCCGCTGCCGGCCATTCATCTCGAAAGCGCGGTTCCGCTGCAGCAGTTCCAGGATGCCGTGGTCGCGCAGTGGAATTTTCGCCCACCCAAGGTGGCAAATGTTTATGTGGTCGCGCGCAACGCGATCTACCTGTCGGACGATTCGGGCTACTACCAGCGCGTCAAGCGCACGCTCGACGAGTCGCTGGCGCACGAGTTCGCACACTACCTGCAGGTGCGCTACTTCGGCGCCGATCTGGCAGACGATGCATGCGAAACCGAGGCGGTGGCGGTCCAGTTCGCGTTCCGCGACAAGCACCGGCTGACCCATGCGGCGGCGACTTCCGATGCCGGCGGTGCCGCGTCCTGAACACTAATAGCCGCGTGCTCGATCGACGAGGCCGGTCACCGCGTCGCCACGCGCCCAGGCGGCAGACTCGCGCGCACAGAACACGACGCGCAGCGTCATCCGCTGCTCACGTGGGCTCGAAGCGGACCAGTTCCGCGCCTTCGGCCACCTGGTCGCCGACACCGTACAGCAGCTCGGCGACGACGCCGTCGGCCGGTGCGACGATGGTGTGTTCCATTTTCATCGCTTCCATCACGAGCAGCGGCGCGCCTCGCTCGACCCGGGCGCCGATGCTGGTCGTGACCGCGATCACCTTGCCCGGCATCGGTGCCGTGAGCTTTCCGCCGCCGGCCTCGTGCCCGCCCGACTGCGCGATGATGTCGACCACCGTCAGCACGCGATGCCTGCCGCGCGCAAAAACGTGCAGGTCGTCGCCGACGCGTACCACGTCAGCCAGCAGCGAACGGCCGCCGAACGCGATCGCTAGCCGGGTGCCGTCGACGCGGTTGACCGCGAGCGGCGCGTGCCCGCCCGCGTGATGGAACCGGTGGCCCCCGCGCAGGTATTCGAGTTCGACATCGTGCACGCCGCGTTCCGACTTGAAAGTCAGCGTGCGCATGTAGGTCGTATTGAGTCTCCAGCCCTGTGTCGAACTCCACGGGTCCGCGGTCTCGTTGCCTGCCTCGTCGGTCAGGACGCGCGCGCAGGCAAACGCCAGCAGCTCGTTGCCGACCCGCTCGTCGTGCGCATCGTGTGCGAACAGCCGCTCGCGCTCGCGCTCGATCAGCCCGGTGTCGAGCTCGCCGCGTCCGAAGCTCGCGTTGGCGAACAGCCGCGCCAGGAAATCGACGTTGTTGGCGAGGCCGACGATGTGCACATCGGCGAGAGCTTCCTGCATGCGCGCGATCGCCTGCGCACGATCCTCGCCCCAGACGATCAGCTTGGCGATCATCGGGTCGTAATAAGGAGTGATCTCGTCACCGGCCCGCACGCCGCCGTCGATCCGTACCGGTGCAGGACGATGGAACGGCTCATCGTCGGCGTTGCGCGTGAAGGCGACATGCGCCGGGGTTGCATAGTGTGCGAGCCGTCCGATCGCCGGCAGGAAGCCCTTATCGGGATTCTCGGCGTAAATGCGCGCCTCGATCGCGTGGCCGCGCATCGTCAGCACGGCCTGCTTATCGGGGCCGGTTAGCGGCAGTGGTTCGCCCGCTGCGACACGCAGCTGCCATTCGACCAGATCGTGGCCCGTGATCATTTCGGTGACCGGGTGCTCGACTTGCAGCCGCGTGTTCATCTCCATGAAATAGAAGCTGCCATCGGGATCGGCGATGAATTCGACGGTGCCCGCGCCGACGTAGCCGACGGCCCTGGCCGCGGCGACCGCCGCCTCGCCCATCGCGCGTCGCCGCTCGGCGGTCATCCCGGGCGCCGGCGCCTCCTCGATCACCTTCTGGTGTCGGCGCTGCACCGAACAGTCGCGCTCGAACAGGTAGACCGCGTCGCCCAAGCTGTCGGCGAACACCTGGATCTCGATGTGACGCGGTCGCTGGACATACTTCTCGATCAGCACACGGTCGTCGCCGAACGCCGACAGCGCCTCGCGCCGGCACGACTCGAGCGCGGCCGCAAAGTCTGCAGCGGCGGTAACGATCCGCATGCCCTTGCCGCCGCCGCCCGCGCTGGCCTTGATCAGCACCGGATAGCCGATAGCGTCCGCCTGCTGGCGCAGGAACGAAGCATCTTGATTCGTGCCGTGATAGCCAGGCACCAGCGGCACCTTGGCCCGCTCCATCAGCGTTTTCGCCTCGCTCTTGCTGCCCATCGCATGGATCGCGAACGGTGGCGGACCGATGAACACCATCCCGTTGTCGGTGCAGGCCTGCGCGAACGACTCGTTCTCGGACAGGAAACCGTAGCCGGGGTGAATCGCCTGCGCGCCGCTGTCGCGAGCGGCAGTCAGGATCAGGTCGCCGCGCAGATAACTGTCCCGGGCCGGTGCCGGACCGAGGCGCACCGCTTCGTCGGCCAGCGCCACATGCTGGCTACCCGCGTCGGCGTCGGAATAGACGGCGACAGTCCGGATACCCAGCTTGCGCGCGGTCGTGATGACGCGGCAAGCGATCTCTCCGCGATTCGCGATCAGTAGCTTCCGGAACATGGCGAGGTCATCCGGTGGGAGGCGGGGTTGCAGTACCGAACAGCCCGCGGACTACGCCGCGGACGAAGCGGAATAGCTTGGGCAGCAGCCACAGCGCCAGCAGCACCAGCACGCCGACAATCCCGGCCGCGACCCACGGATAGGTCAGCACCAGCCACATCAGCCCGCCGATTGCGACGTCCTCGGCCACCGACATCGCGACGTTCGAAAACGGCTCGGGCGACGTGTTCGCTGCGGCACGCGCTCCTGACTTCGTAAAGTGGCTGGTCGCTGCCAGCGAGCCGCCGAGGATCGCGGCGGCCGTCGTCCACGCCGCGCTGTCGAGGCCGCCGAACACTCCCGCGGCGAGTGCAGCGCCGGCCGGAATGCGGATGAATGTCTGGATGCCGTCCCACAGCGTGTCGACGCCCGGAATCTTGTCGGCGACGAACTCGACCAGGAACATCACGCCAGCCGCGATCAGCACATACGGATGCTGAAGAACTGCGAGCCCCTCGGGTAGCGATACCCATCCTGCGTAGCCGACCAGCCCGACGATCAGCAGCACCGCATACAGACGGATCCCGCTGGCAAATCCGAGCACCGCCGCCAGTGCGATCAGTTGAGTCAGATCGAGCGAGTTCATGTCTCAATTTCGGCCCGCAGCAAGCGCGGCATCTACCTGTAGCTCCACCGATCTACATCTCCTCATCGTCATCATCCTGCGCCGCCAGCGCTTCGTACTCGGCGACCCACCGCGACTTGCGCTTCTCGAGGAATGCGCGCACGCCTTCGCGTCCGTCCTCGCTGGTGCGGATCGCGGCGATGCGTTCGGCCGTGTCCGCGATCAGCGCTTCGTCGATGGGACGCGCTGACATGTCTCGCACGAGCCGCTTCGCCTCGGCGACGGCATTCGAACTGGTCTGCATCAGTGCGCCGAGCATTTCGTTGATGCGGGAATCGAGTTCTTCGGGTGGCGCCAGATCGTGCACCAGTCCGATGCGGAACGCCTCTGAAGCGTCGAACTTCTCCGCGGTCAGGACGTAGCGGCGTGCCGCGCTCACACCCATCGCCCGGATCACATAGGGTCCGATGGTTGCCGGGATCAGCCCGAGACGTGTTTCGCTGAGACAGAACGTGGTGCCGATGGCGGCGACCGCGATGTCGCATGCGGCCACGAGCCCGACGCCGCCCGCATAAGCGTCGCCATGAACGCGCGCGATCACCGGCTTGGGACACTGGTAGATCGTGTGCAGCATCGTCGCGAGCTTCATCGCATCGTCGCGGTTCTCGTCGTAGGAGAACCCGGCCATGCGTTTCATCCAGCCAAGGTCGGCCCCGGCACAGAACGCCGGCCCCTTGCCCGCCAGCACGATCGCGCGCACGTCGGGATCGGCACCGAGCGACCTGAACGCCTCGGTGAGTTCGGCGATCGATGTCTCGTTGAATGCATTGCGAACGACCTCGCGCGCCATCCAGACGACGGCGACGTGATGGCTGACATGGATTTCGAGCGTGCTGGTGGTCATTTCGGGCCCGTACTCCCTCGGAAACTGTCCCGCTCTGCTTTCAGTGACTCGGTGCCCATCGCTTGGCCACCTCCTCGAGCATCACTTCGGTTGCGCCGCCGCCGATCGCCAGTACTCGCGCATCGCGCACCAGCCGCTCGATCGGGCTTTCGCGCATGTATCCCATGCCACCGTGGAACTGCTGACACGTATAGGCGACTTCGTTGACGAGTTCGCCGGTCAGCGCCTTCAGCATCGAAACCTCGCGCACCGCCGCATTGGAACCCGTCGGCCGTCGGTCGATCAGCCATGCGCAGTGGTAGAGCAGTTGACGCGCTGCCTCGGTCCGGGCGGCTAGCATCGCGAGCCGCTGGCGCACGACCTGCTTGTCCCACAGCGGCGCGCCAAACGCACGCCGTTCGGTGACGTACCGGTGCGCGAGGTCGAGCATCGTCAGGCAATGGCCCACTGCCATCGAACCCAGCGCGATCCGCTCGATCTGGAAGTTGCGCATGATCGCGGCGAAGCCGGCGCCTTCCTCGCCGATCAGGTAGTCAGCGGGTATGCGGCAGTTGTCGAACACCAGTTCGGCCGTGTCGGACGCCAGCCAGCCGCTCTTTTTCAACGCGCGGCCGACACGGAAACCGGGACTGCCGCGTTCGACGGCGAACATCGAAATTCCCTTCGACCCCTTGGCCGATGCATCAGTGCGGGCCGCGACAAAAACCAGATCGGCGTGCACGCCGTTGGTGATGAACATCTTGCTACCGTTCAGCACCCACTCCCCACCATCGCGAACGGCGCGGGTGCGGATCCTCGCAACATCGGAGCCGGCGTCAGGTTCGCTGACTGCAATCGCGGTGACGAGTTCGCCGGCGACGATCCGCGGCAGCCAGCTGGCCTTCTGGGAATCCGACCCGCCGTGCACGAGATGCGGGCTCGCCATGTCGGTATGCACGAGCACGGTGATGATGAAGCCGCCCGAAGTCGAGCGCGACAGCGCTTCCTGGAAAGCGACGTTGGTCGCCATGTCCGCCTCGGCGCCGCCATAGCGCACCGGAACCCTCAGCCCGAGCCAGCCGAGCGATCCCATCTTGCGTAGCACGTCGCGCGGCGTCGAGCCCGCCTCGTCCCAGGCGAGCGCATGCGGCTCAACTTCAGCAGCGATGAAGCGCGCGACCTGTCGGTGCAGTTCGTCGTGCTCGGGACGCGCATAGACGCTGTCGCTCATCGGCCGGCTACATCCGGAACACGCCGAACGTCGTCTCCGGGATCGGTGCGTTCAACGATGCGCTGAGCGCAAGCGCCAGCGTGTCGCGCGTGTCGAGCGGATCGATGACGCCGTCATCCCACAGCCGCGCGGTAGCGTAGTACGGGTGACCCTGGTGCTCGTACTGCGCGCGGATCGGCGCCTTGAATTGCTCTTCCTCGTCGGCGCTCCAACGCCCGCCCTTGGCTTCGATGTTGTCGCGCCGGACCGTCGCCAGCACGCTCGCAGCCTGTTCGCCGCCCATCACGCTGATGCGCGCATTCGGCCACATCCAGACGAAGCGCGGCCCGAAGGCGCGTCCGCACATGCCGTAATTTCCCGCACCAAACGACCCGCCGATGATCACGGTGAACTTCGGCACCTGTGCGCACGACACGGCCGTTACCATCTTGGCGCCGTGACGCGCGATGCCTTCGTTCTCCACCTTGCGTCCGACCATGAAGCCGGAGATGTTCTGCAGGAACACGAGCGGCACCTTGCGTTGGCAGCAGAGTTCGATGAAGTGCGCGCCCTTTTGCGCGCTCTCCGAGAACAGGATGCCGTTGTTGGCGACGATGCCGACCGGCATGCCGTGGATCCAGGCAAAGCCGGTGACCAGCGTCGAACCGTAGCGCGCCTTCCACTCGTCGAACTCCGAGCCGTCGACGATGCGGGCGATGACTTCTCGCACGTCGTAGGGCTTGCGGGTATCAGTCGGGATCACGCCGTAGAGCTCCGACGGCGCATGGCGCGGATCGCGCGGCTCCCGCCGCTGGAACGGCTGCGGCTTGACGTAGTTGGTCGTCGCGAGAATGCGGCGCGCCAGCGCCAGCGCATGCGCGTCGCTCGACGCCAGGTGATCGGCCACGCCGGAAAGCCGCGTGTGCACGTCGCCGCCGCCTAGGTCTTCGGCGGTTACAACTTCGCCCGTGGCTGCTTTCACCAGCGGCGGTCCGCCCAGAAAAATGGTGCCCTGGTTGGCGACGATGATTGATTCGTCGCTCATCGCCGGCACGTAAGCGCCGCCAGCGGTGCACGACCCGAGCACGACGGCGATCTGCGGGATTCCGGCCGCCGACAGCGTCGCCTGGTTGTAGAAGATGCGGCCGAAGTGCTCGCGGTCCGGGAACACGTCGTCCTGGTTCGGCAGATTGGCGCCCCCGGAGTCGACCAGGTAGATGCACGGCAAGCGGTTCTCGCGCGCGATCTCCTGCGCGCGCAGGTGCTTCTTCACCGTGATCGGGTAATAGGTGCCGCCTTTGACGGTCGCGTCGTTGCAGACGATCACGCACTCGCGACCTGACACGCGTCCGACGCCGGTGATGATGCCGGCCGACGGTGCCGCGCCGTCGTACATGTCCCACGCCGCGAGCTGGGACAGTTCGAGGAACGGCGTGCCGGGATCGAGCAGCAGCTGCACACGATCGCGCGGCGCGAGCTTGCCGCGTGCCGCGTGCTTGGCGCGTGCCTCAGCACCGCCGCCCTCGGATACCTGGGTGATCTTCGCTCGCAGGTCCTCCGCCTGGACGCCCATCGCGTCGGCATTGGACTTGAATTCAGGCTGCGGGGATTGAGCCGGGTCTCCAGGATCGTCATTGCAGTGGCTGTAACAGTCGATTCGGGAGTGAAAGGCGCGCCGGCGCGAGCCGAGTGCGCGAAGCGAGCCGCGCCGAATAGCCGTCGCATATTCGCAAGGCGAGCGTCAAAACATCGGCCGCGCCGGTGTGCAAGGCACACCTGAATTGGCTGTTATAGGCCATGGTCCGGATCGCTTAGCGGCAATGCATCCTTGCCGGGAGCGCGAATGGTAGCTCCGGCCGGTCGTGCCTATCCGCGCGCCGCCGGAGCGACGTGGGCAGCGTCCGGCGCATGATGGCGGCGAAAGTGAAAGGCCGCCAGCGTGAACGCGGCGAGCGACAGGGCGGCCGACAGGAAGAAGGGCGCGCCAATACGCCAGTCTTGCGCGGGAAGATGGCTGACGATGGCCAGCAACGGCGTGCCGAGAAATGGCGCAGTGACCGCCATTAGTGCGCTGAGTGAGGTGAGTGAGCCCATCGCCCGCCCCTGTTCACTCGGATCAGCCGCCTTCGAGACGATCGCGCCCAGCGCCGGCCCCACCGCAAACGCGAGCAAATTGGCGACGATGATCACGTACATCACCCAGCCGGCCGTCGTGAGGCCGTAAGCGACATAAGCCACAGTGCCCGAGACAAGACCGGCGAGGACGACGCGCCGTTCGCCCAGCGTACGCATCAGCCAGCCTAGCAATCCGCCCTGCACCAGTGCCGCCATGACCCCCACCGCGAACAGCGAAAGTCCGGTTTCGCGCGGGCCCCAGCCGAAACGGAAGTCGGTGAACAGCACCCAGGTGCTGTGCAGGATGAACTGCGCGAGGTTGGCCAGCGCAATCACCGCCACCAGCACGCCGACGCTTCGCAGCCGAGCGAGACCGCGCAGCGATGAGATCGGATTGGCGCGCAGCCACTGCAGCGGCTTGCGTCGCTCGGGCGGCAGTGATTCCGGAACGACGAGCAGACCATATAGGAAGTTGGCGGCCGATAGTCCCGCTGCCACGTAAAACGGCAGACGTATGTCAATGCTGCCGAGCAGCCCTCCGACCATCGGGCCGACGATGTAACCGATGCCGAATGCCGCGCCGATCAGGCCGAAACTCTTGGCGCGATTCTCCGGCGTCGTGAGGTCGGCAACGTACGCATTGGCCACCGCGAAGTTGGCCGCCAGTACGCCGCCGAGCACACGCGCCAGCACCAGTCCTGTCAGTGACGTGGCGAGCGCCGACAGCAGGAACATGCTGCCGAGCCCGGCGATCGATCCCAGCAACACCGGCCTGCGGCCATAACGGTCCGACAGTGCGCCCAGCAGCGGCGCGCAGAAGAATTGCGTAAGGCCGAAGGTGACGATCATCGCGCCGTACCAGTAGGTCTGCGCGTCGCGGCCGGTGGTGAACTCGCCGACCAGCGCGGGCAGCACCGGCAGCAGCAGGCCGAAACTCATCACGTCGATCAGCAACGTGATCAGGATGAAGGCGATGGCGGGGCGGCGCGGCACGAAGCGGAACGAGTGGACGGAACGATCAGCGGCGGCGGTAAACGTCTTCCTCACGCCAGCCGAGTTCGCTCATGTCGTCCACGCGGAACTTGGCGTCGCTAGGCATCACAAACTCGTCCAGTTGCGGCGGCTTGACCGCCGTGCCGCTGAGCATCGCGTGCGCCTGGCCGCGGTGGTGCACCTGGTGCGTGAACAGATGCAGCAGCACGTCGCGCGCGCGGTCGCGCTGCACGAAATCGCCTCGGTCCATGTCGATGATCTCTTCGAGGCGGACATCGTCCGCGGAATCGCACCAGTCGATCAGCCGCTGGTCCGAAACGGCCTGGGCCGCTGCTAGCTCGGGCATGGCATCAAACGGCGTTTCGGATTGCCACGCCTTCGTCATGTCCGCTTCTCGATACAGCGCTGCGATGTAGTACCAGTCGACGATCAGGATGTGATTGAGAGTGGCCCATAGGCTCGGGAAGAAACTGGTGCGCGGCGCCCTGAATTCCGCGTTGGACAGTTGGCCGCATGCGGCATGCAACCTGCGGTTGGCGAGCCGGTTGGCGCGCGCCAGCGTGCGCATCGATTGCTGCAGCGGGCTATCCGACATGCCAGGACTGTTCCTTCAGGGCGAAGGCATCACCGTGATGCCACGCTCGGTCTGGCAGCGCGCCAGCCATGCGCGCACCGCCGGATAGGCATTCAGAGTCGAAGCCGCCATCGTCGGCCTTGTGCGTGTAGGCGTACAGCGACAGATCCGCGAGGCTCAGCCGTTCTCCGGCGAACCATGAACGATTCGCCAGGTGCTGCTCCATGATGCCGAGCGCCCGGTTGCCCCGCTTAAGCAGGTCGGGCAGACGTTCATCGTCATGCCGCTTCAGGAAAGCGCGGATGAAACGCGCCACCGCGATCGACGGTTCATGCACGTACTGCTCGAAGAACATCCATTGCAGCATGCGCGCGCGCTGCAGCCGATCGTCGGGAATCAGCGCCGTCCCCTCGCCAAGGTACCAGAGGATCGCGTTCGACTCCGCGAGCGCGGTGCCATCGTCCAGCGACCAGTACCGGGACCTGTCCAGCGGGATTGAGCCGCAGGAATTCAGGCGTCCGCGTTTCAGCCTTCAGGATGTCGATCTCGCGCCATGTGTATGGCTGCCCGGTGACGTCAAGCGCCATCCTGACTTTGTGGCAGTTGCCCGACGTGCTCGTGCCGTAGACGGTTAGCATCAGAACGGTCCCGTCGTGACCCAGCGCTCGATGTGCGGGAGCCGGTCGTGCCCCCAGAACATCTCGCCGTCGACGAAGACGGTTGGTGCGCCGAAGACACCTCGCGCGATGGCCTGCTCGACCTCGGTTCTGAGGGCAGACTTGATCGCATCCTCCTGAATGCCCGCCGCGAGCCGCGTCTCGTCGATTCCCAGCTGGCGGGCCAGGTCCAGAACGACGGCGGTGTCAGCGACATTGCGGTCCGCCACGAAGAACGCGCGGTACACCGCGTGGATGAACGGGCCGAGCTGATCCGGGTGCTCGCGCTGCAGCCATAGCACGGCGCGGGCGGCCGACACGGCGCCGATCGGAAACGTGCTCGGATGCCGGTATGGCACGCCGACGAAGGCCGCCGCGCGCGCGAAATCACGCACCGAGTATTTCGCTTTCGGCCCGTAGCCTTCGGTCAACGGCGCTCCGCCGGAGCTCTTGAAGACTGCGCCGAGCAGCAGCGGACGCCAGCGCAGTTCGCAGCCGGTGCGCTCGGTCAACGCCTCGATCTCCTGCGAAGCGATGTAGGAATAGGGCGACGAGAAATCGAAGTAGAAGTCGATCGGGTACGTCATAGCAGTTCGCGCGGAGAAAGCCGGATGTTACGTCCCACTTGGACGCCTTCCTTCGGCCCACGAGATGCCATACCACAACGCTGCATCCGGCCGTTCGCCCCAACTCCGGATCGCCGCGAGGCAGCCGTCGAAAAACGCCGGGTCAACCTCACCAAGGTCGAGGATCGGCCCCCGCACCCCTCGCAGAATCCCTACGAGGTTATCGACGCAGGCCTCCAGTAAATCGGGCTGCCCCGCGCAAGCCCCGAAGAACAGCCACGTGTTCCGCTGGGGGGCCGCGCCCGCCTGGTACAGGAGCGATACCAGCCGGTGACCTACGAGCGGGTCGTTGCCGACGCGGTCGTAGGTGCGGAGGTAGCATCGCCAGAGCCCGGCGAATCCCGGCGGCTCGGGCCAGAGGCGAAAGATCTCGTGGCAGTCATCCTCCAGAACGACCCGCCCGCCCGGCCGGACCGCCCGGACCAGTTCGCGGACGACGGCCGCGGGGTCCGGCACGTGTTCCAGGACGAACCGGGCGTGGGCGACGTCAAACGTGCCCCACTCGTCGTCCCGCAGTGGCAGGCGGGTGGCCTCGCCTTGGCGGAACTCAACCGCGCCGTCTTCGCCAGCCTGTGAAGCCAACCGGCGCGCCTCCGCGAGTTGGGCCTCGCTGCGCTCAACGCCGACAACACGGGCCACCCCGACCTGGCGTGCCATGCCGCGCGTCAACTGGCCGAGGCCGCTGCCGACGTCCAGAACCTTCTCCCCGGGGCGCAGGGCCATCTCCCGGAGCGAACGCTCGTTCAAGAGGTCGTTGAGGCGCGACAGCCGGTCCTGCTCGTCCGGCGCGGTGCCGTGGAGGTAGTGCGAGTTCCCCTGCGTCTTCACCATCACCGCGATCCTTCGGTGCTATTGGAGAACCTACAGTGCGCCGGGCGTTCTGGCCATGGGTGCGGCGTGCACGCGGCACGTGTAGCGCATCTCGATCGATCCATCTTCGGAGTGCGCATCGAAGAGACGCAGCAGCGCGGCCATCAGTTCGGCGTGCCCGGGTTGCCCCTCCGACGGCAGGTAGGAAGCGGATTTCGCGAGCGCCGCCAACGCGTCTCCAGTCCATGCGTCGGCGGTGCGGAAACTCGGCGGCGACCGGTGCGTGTCCGCCGAAGTAGACAGGGATCGCGTCGGTGCCCTGATGGCGGTAACGGATGGCTAGATAGTCGCGGCCGTGCTCGATCAGCAGTGCCTCGTAGCCTGCGAGAAACGGCGTGCCGTCGAGGTCACGATCGTTCCAGATCAGCGCCGCCCAACCGCCGGGCCGCAGGATCCGCAGCGACTCGGCGCGGAAGCGCGTGGCATCGAACCAGTGAAACGCCTGCGCGGCCAGCACCAGGTCGACGCTCGCGGCTGGCAGGCCGGTGGCATCCGCGTTGCCCTCGCGCATCTCGAAGTCGGGATAGCGGCCGAGATACTCGGCACCGGCCACGCGCATCGGCGCGTTCGGTTCGATACCGATCACCCGATAGCCGGCCGCTAGAAACGGTTCGGCCGAAAGGCCGGTGCCGATGCCGATATCCGCGATGGTTGCGTTCGCCGGCAGCGCGCCGCGGCCGGCCAGATGATTCACGATCGCGGCCGGATAGCGTGGACGTCCAGCCAGGTAAGCCTCGACGCGCTCCGAGAACCGTTCGGTCGAGTCGGACCGGGGAGGGTCCGTCGCGACCATCAGATCTCCATCACTGCGTCGAGCCCGCGATGCAGGCCAGTGAGCGTACCGACCTTGCGGATCGCAAGCAGCGCGCCGTCGACATAAGGTTCGGCGCTTGGTCCCGCATGGTGGGCGATGTGCAGCCGCTGGCCGGCGGCGCCAAAGACCGCCTCGACGCCGATCACGTAGCCGGGCAGGCGCACCGAGTGAACCTGTACCCCATTTAACGTCGCCCCGCGTGCCGCGCGCGGACCGCGCACCGCATCGAGCGGCACGCCGGGATCGGGCGCCTTGATCTGGCCGAGCCGGAATGCGAGTTCGCGAGCGGTGCCGGAGGGTGCATCGGGTTTGTCTTCGTGGGCGTAGTCGATCACCTCGAAGTGGTCAAGGTAGCGCGCTGCCGTTTCGGCAAAGCGCTGCAACAGCACGACGGTAAGAGCGAAGTTGCCGCAGGCGAGCACCCCGCGTCCGCGCTGCCGGGCGATTGAGTCAATTTCGGCATAGTCTTCGTCGCTCAGGCCGGAAGTACCGACCACTACGTGGACTCCCGCTGCCAGCGCCGCGCGGATGTTTGTCTTCGCCGATTCTGGCTTGGTGAATTCAACGAATACGTCACAGGTCGTTCCGAGCGCCTCGGTTGCGGTCGCGTGCACCGGCGCTGCGAGCGCCGGCTCCCCGAGCACGGCATCGAGCGTGCGGCCTGCCGCGCTGCGCGCCACCGCGCCGACCAATTTGAGGTCGGGCGCGCGCGCGATGCCGCGCGCTAGCGCCGATCCGGCCCACCCGGTGGCTCCGGCGAGGATCACGCGGATCGAATCTGCCATCTACCTGCCGTCTACAGATTGCGCGCAATCAGGATGCGCTGGATGTCGCTGGTGCCCTCGTAGATCTGGCATACGCGCACGTCGCGATAGATGCGCTCGACCGGGAAGTCGCTGACGTAACCATAACCGCCGTGGACCTGGATCGCGTCCGAACAGACGCGCTCGGCCATTTCCGAGGCGAAGAGCTTCGCCATCGCGGCCTGCTTCAAGCAGGGCTCTCCAGCGTCTTTCAGCGCGGCAGCATGGTGGATCAGTTGTCGCGCCGCCTCGATCTGCGTTGCCATGTCGGCGAGACGGAACTGCACTGCCTGGTGGTCGAAGATCGGCTGGCCGAAGGCCACGCGTTCACGCGCGTAGTTCAGCGCAGCCTCGTACGCCGCGCGCGCCATCCCGAGCGATTGCGCGGCGATGCCGATGCGTCCGCCCTCGAGACCCGACAGCGCGATCCGGTAGCCCGCGCCTTCGTCGCCAATCAGGTTGAATGCGGGCACGCGGCAATCCTCGAACAGGATCTGCGCGGTATCCGATGCGTGCTGGCCAAGCTTTTCCTCGAGGCGCGCCACCGTGTAGCCCGGCGTCGACGTCTCGACGATGAATGCGCTGATGCCGCGTTTGCCGGCTGCCTTGTCGGTGACGGCAAGAACTATCGCCAGGTCGGCATTCTTGCCGCTGGTGATGAATTGCTTGACGCCATTGAGTACCCAGTGTTCGCCGTTGCGCACCGCACTCGTGCGCAGGCCCGAGGCCTCGGAGCCGACATGCGGCTCGGTCAGGCAGAACGCGCCTAGCTTTTCGCCGCGGGCAAGAGGTACCAGGAAACGCCGCTTCTGCTCCTCGCTCGCCCACGCCATCAGGATCGAGCACACCGGGCAGTTGTTGACGCTGATGATCGTCGACGTCGCGCCGTCGCCGGCGGCGATCTCCTCCAGTGCGACCGCGAGCGCCGTGTAATCCATCCCGGCGCCGCCGTAGGCTTCGGGTACCGCAATGCCATAGGCACCGAGCGCGGCGAGTTCCTTCAGCGCTTCGCGCGGAAAGGTCGCGCTGCGATCCCATGCGGCGGCGTGCGGTGCGAGTCGCTGCGCGGCGAACTCGCGCAACGACTCCCGCAGCAGCCGATGTTCCTCAGCCAGCATTGCCCGGACGTGAATCCGGCCCCGGCTTCGGATCCTGGGCCATGATGACTTTGCGCTCGCCGAACGTCATCCAGGGGGGTCGGTGCCGCAGCACGAACCCGACGATGGTCCCCGATACCATCGCGCCGATCAGCAGCGGGCCGCCGCCGACGATGCCGGTGGTCAGCAGCGTGTTCGAGAAACACCGCAGCGCGCTATGCAGCGGGCACCAGAGCCACGCAATCATCAACGTGACGGCGATCCAGGTCGCGAGCGCCACCAGCAGCGCGCGCGACAGCGAATGCTCCATGCTGGTGACGAACGTGGTCGCGCGCAGGTACGACAACACGGCAAACAGCATCGCGAGCAGACCGGGAATGGCGATGAAAAGCCACGTGGCCATGCCCGCTTCCAGCGCAAAACTGCGCATCAGCGGTTCGATGACCGCGATCGCGAGCCAGCAGCAGATGCCGTAGACGAGGACGATGAACAGTTGAATAGGCATCTCAATGAATCTCAGGCTGCGCCGCCAAACGGGCGAAGGTCCGGCATCGGACGCGGGTCCTCGTCATGCGGGTTTCCGACTGCCGCGGCGAGCGGTGACCTCGATCTCGATGCGCATTCTCGCATCGACCAGCCCGCAGACGATTGCCGTGGCGGCTGGCCGCGCCACCTTGAAGTAGCTGCCGCAGACGGGGGCTACCCGTTCGAACAGCGAAGCGTCGGTCAGGTAGTAGCGCACCCGCACCACGTCATCGAGCGAACAGCCGGCCTGCGCGAGGGCTGCATCGATGTTGCGGAAGCACTGATGGGTCTGAGCGAGCGGATCCGCGTCGATGGTCATTGCCGCATAGTCAAAGCCGGTGGTTCCGGCCACGTGGACGTAGTCGCCTTCGATGACCGCACGGCTGTAACCGGCGACGGCCTCGAAGGAGGATCCGGAGGAAATCAGTCGTCTGTCGTTCGCCATCAAACGGAACTACCACGCAAGCTGTTCGCCGTTGAAGTTGAGGAACTTGCCGTTCTGCGACGCGTTGGCCGATGCCAGCACGCGCCGCATGCCCGATACGCTGGTAGCCGCGTCGATGTCGGCGCCGGCGCCACCCATGTCGGTCCGCACCCAACCCGGATGGAACGCGATGCAGACGATACCGTGCGGGCCCAGTTCGAGGCTAGTGGCGCGCAGCGCCGCGTTGAGTGCCGCCTTACTGGTGCGATAGAGCCAGCCCGCCGTGCTGCTCATCAGCGAGATCGACCCCATGCGGCTCGAGATCACCGCGAGCTTGCCGCCGGTGGCAGCCAGCCCGGGGACGAGTTGCGGGATCAGCTGCATTGGAGCGCGGACGTTGGTGTGCATGACAGCGTCGAAATCGAGACCACCCGGTGAGGCGATCGCGCTGGTGCGCGGACCATAGACACCGGCATTGAGGATCGCCACGTCGAGTTTCTCGTCGTGCAGTTGCTCGCCGAAGCCGGCCACTGCGCCCTCGTCGAGCACGTCGAGCATCAGTGGCTTGGCGCCGAGCGCGCGCAGCCGCGCCGCGTCCTCCGCGCGTCGTACGGTCGCGATGACGCGCGCGCCATCCGCCGCGTACTGCCGAACGAACTCGAGCCCGATACCGTGTGAAGCCCCGACGACCAGAACCGTGCTCATTTTCAGCGTTGCGCCGTTGCCAACCGCATCGCGTGCGCAAGGTCGTGTGTGCCTACCATTGGCGTTCGATCAGGGTGTCGCGTGCGCCATGGCGGTCGGCGCCCGGCCGGCCCTGCTGCGTCACATCATCTCTATCGCGAGCGCGGTTGCCTCACCGCCGCCGATGCACAGCGCAGCGATACCGCGCTTGCCGCCGGTTTTGCCCAGGGCTCCCAGCAGCGTGACGATGATGCGTGCTCCCGAGGCGCCGATCGGGTGTCCGAGCGCGCAGGCCCCGCCGTGGATGTTGACTTTCTCGTGCGGCAGCGACAGTTCGCGCATCGCAGTCATGGTGACCGCGGCGAACGCTTCGTTGATCTCCCACAGGTCGACATCGGCGGCCTTCCAGCCGGTTTTGGCCAGCACCTTCTGGATGGCACCGACCGGCGCGGTCGTAAACCATTCCGGTGCCTGGGCATGGACCGCGTGCGCGACGATGCGTGCGATCGGCTTGCGGTCCGACTTCTTCGCGTCCGACTGGCGCATCAGCACCAGCGCTGCCGCCCCGTCGGAGATCGATGACGCATTGGCAGCCGTGATCGTTCCATCCTTTTTGAACGCGGGTTTCAGTCCTGCGATCTTGTCGAGCTTGGCCTTGAACGGCTGCTCGTCCTTGACAATGGCGGTCTCGCCGCCCTTGCCCGCGACCTTGACCGGCGCGATTTCCCACTCGAAGCTGCCGTCGGTGTTGGCCTTGACGGCACGCTCGGTCGAGGCGATCGCGAAGGCATCCTGCTCGCCGCGCGTGAAACCGTACTTGGCGACGCACTGCTCCGCGAACACTCCCATCGCCTTGCCGCGATCGTAAGCGTCCTCGAGACCGTCGAGCGCCATGTGGTCAAACGTTGTCACGGCGCCGTAGCGGTATCCGCGGCGTGCGCCGACCAGCAGATGCGGCGCGTTGGTCATGCTTTCCATGCCGCCGGCGACGACGACGTCCGCGCTGCCGGCCACCAGCATGTCGTGCGCGAACATCGTCGCGCGCATGCCCGAGCCGCACATCTTCGACAGCGTGACCGCACCGACCGAATTCGGTAGCCCTGCGCCGAGCACGGCCTGCCGCGCAGGCGCCTGTCCCTGGCCCGCCAACAGGCAGCATCCCATCAGCGCCTCGTCGACCGCGTCTCCGGCGATACCGGCGCGTTCGACCGCGGAGCGGATGGCAACGGCGCCGAGCTGGTGCGCCTGTAGCGTGGTGAAGTCGCCGAGCAGGCCGCCTATCGGCGTGCGTGCGGCGGACACAATGACGATCGGGTCGCTCATGACAGTTCCTCGGAGTACGTCGCGGGTCGAGCTTCGAATTGTGACGCATAGCGGCGCCGGAACCGGCGCTCGGGGGGATAAGGAAACACGTCTTCGAGGTATCCCGCCTGGATGCGCTCCTTGCGCCGGTTCCAGAATTCCGGCGCCAGCAGGTCGGCGTGATGCTTGATGAACGCGGCCCGGATGCGGTCGTCGCCCAGTAGGAACGTGCCCCAGTGTTCAGGGAACATGTCGCTTCGCTCGACGCGGTACCACGGCTCGTCCGACATCTCGTCCTCGTCGTGCGGTGCCTGGGGGACAGCGCGGAAGTTGCAGTCGGTCATGTATTCGATTTCGTCGTAGTCGTAGAAGACCACGCGGCTGAGCCGGGTGACGCCGAAGTTCTTGTACAGCATGTCGCCCGGGAAGATGTTCGCTGCGGCCAGATCCTTGATCGCGTTGCCGTACTCGAGGATCGCATGGTCGAGGTCGGCGTCGCTGGCCTTGGTGAGGTAGATGTTGAGCGGCGTCATCCGACGCTCGATATAGACGTGACGGATCGTGACAGTGCCGTCGCCGAACTCGAGTTGGCTCGGGCAGTAGTTGCGCAATTCCTCCAGCAACTCTGCCGAACAGCGGGCGCGGGGCAGCGTGACCTGCGAGTACTCCCAGCTGTCGGCCATGCGTCCCACACGATCGTGCATCTTGACCAGCTGATACTTCCCCATGATCTGCTGCCGGTCCGTGTCCTTCGGATACGGGATCACGTCCTTGATCACCTTGAACACGTAGGGATATGACGGCAGCGTGAACACCGACATCACCAGCCCCTTGATGCCCGGCGCGATCACGAACTGGTCGCTCGAGTGCTTCAGGTGATGCAGGAAATCGCGATAAAAGAGCGTCTTGCCCTGCTTTGCCAGCCCGACCATCGTGTACAGCTCCGACGGTGGCTTGTGCGGCAGGATCGTCTGCAGGAAATCGACATACGCCGACGGGGCCTCCATGTCGACCAGGAAGTATGCGCGGGTGAACGAGAACAGCGTGGCCAGCAGGTCGGTCGTGAAGAGCGCTGTATCGAGGTACAGACCTCCGCGCGAATTGCGCAAAATGGGCACCGCCAGCGGCGTGATACGCGTGCCGTTGATCACGCGACCGACGACGTACGCACCTTTGTTGCGGAAGAACAGCGACGACAGGATCTGGATCTGGCAGTCGGCCTCCATGTGCCACGGACGACGGAACGCCTCGCCGCTGCGGTGCGCGTCGCACACCGCGCGCACCATCAGGCGCAGGTCGCGCTCGACGTCGTCCCAGCCGCAGGCCAGTCCGACGTCGATGATGATCTGCCGCAGCGTCTTGCGCAGCCCCGCCGCCGGGTAGTAGCTGCGGAACGACGGCGGATCGGAGTCCATGTAGTTGGTCGCCACGCCCGGCCGCACGAAGATGAACTGGTTGCGGAAATAGTCGCGGTGCAGGAGCTTGGTGCAGACCGAATTGAAGAAGGTTTCGGCGCACTCGGGTTGGCGATGATCGGCGAGCAGCGTGACGTACTGCTGCTTGACCGCCTGCCATAGCGCGTCGCGCTCGTCATCGTCGAGCGATGCCAGGTCGAACTCGCTCTCGATCCGCGCCACCGCCTCCAGCACGCGCTGGTCATAGAAATCGATGCGTTCGCGGGCGCGGGTCCGCATCGTCTGCCAGTTGCCGTTTTCATACAGCGGCTTGGCCTGCTGGGCCACATAACGGAACAGGCGGTAGTGGCGGTTGAAGCCCTCGAGGATCGCCCGCGCGATTCGCGCGGGCGACGGCATCGAGCGATCGAACACGACCTCGGCGGCAGACATAGAACCTATCTCAGTATTCCCGGTGGTCGCGGCGGGGTCGCATGGGGCGCATGACTAGACGCGGCGAGGGGACCATTGCGCACGCAAGGACCCGAGCCGCAACAACGCCATGCGCCCCATGCGACCCCGCCCCGCAGGGTTGCCACGCTGCGCACGCGCTGCGCGCGTGTGCAGCGTGCGACGTTTCCGACGACGCAGCGGCTGTGCCGCTGCGGTGGCGGGCGTCTGCGGCGTTGGCCGGCTCGGCCGCAGGCTTGGCTACTGTCCTTCGCCAGCCGCCTTGCATCCGCCCGCTTCTCGTGGCAACGCGATCCATCGGGGACTCTGAGATAGGTTCTCATTGTGACGAATGACGTGGAGTCGCCGCGAGCCAGACTGCCAGCGCACCGAAGGCACCACCGAGGAACCAGCGTTGCAGCCGCAACCAGCCGGGTCGCCGCGCGATCCAGACCGACAACGCCCCGGCGACGGTCACCAGCGCGCCGTCGACCGACGTCGACACGATGATGTGAACGATTCCCAGCGTCAGGCTTTGCAGCAGCACTGGCCCGGTTGTCGGGTCGACGAACTGCGGGAACAGCGAAAGGTAGAACACGGCAACCTTGGGGTTGACGACGGAAGCGGTCAGCGACTGGCGAAACAGCACGCCGTCCGGCACCGGTTCGAGCGCTTGCGGCGTGAAGCTGAAGCCCCCTCCGCGCAGCGTCGACCACGCGAGCCACAGCAGGTAGGCCGCGCCCGCCAGCTTGATCACGTTGAATGCCGCCGGTAAGGCCAGCAGGATCGCCGATAAGCCGAGCGCCGCGGCCAGCAGATGCACTACGACGCCGGCCATTACGCCGATCAGCGAGAAGTAGCCCGCGCGCCGACCCTGCGTCAGCGTGCGTGAGATCAGGTAGATCCACACCGGACCCGGAGTCAGAGCGAGCAGCAGCACGGCGAGCGCGAACAGTGCGAGCTTGTCGGAGCCCAGACCGAAAGCCGTCATGCGTTCCACTCCCAGTGCTGCTCGAGCACTTCTGGCCCCCAGGTCGTGGTCGATCCCTCCTGTACCTTGCGGAAGCCGAACTCTTCGTACAGATGACGTGCTGCGTCGAGTCCGGCGAATGTCCCGAGCCGCACTCGCGCATAGCGTCCTTGCGCGAACTGCATCGCAGCCGACATCAGCCGCCGCCCGATTCCGCGACCACGTAGTGCGTCGGCCATGACGAACCAGCGCAGTTGTGCGCAGGTCGGGTCATCGTCGGCGCCACCGTCGATCACGACGGTGCCAAGCACCCGTCCGCTATCGACGACGACCCAGACGCCGTCCCGATCGGCGTTGTATCTGGCCAGGAATTCCGCGATGTCCTGCATCCGACCGGTTTCAAAGAACACGCCAAAACCGTGGTCGCGCGCGTAATACTGGGTCTGCAGCGCGGAGCTGGCGGCCATCGCACCCGGAATCAGACACGGCAGGATGCGTGGACCGCAGTCGACCGGATTAAGCGCCTGTTCGAACGGGTAGAGCAGCTCGAAGCGTTCAAGATCGACCAGCATGCTCTCGTCGAAACGGCGGTCGAGGCGAGCCAGCTCGTCGCCGAAGAAGCGCCGGTGACCGTCCTTCCAGTCGGCCAGCGTGCGGTCACCCTCGCCTTCGTCCCAGGCGAACGCCGCGTCGACCTCGCTGAAAGGCCGCCGTTCCAGGACGGTGGTGCGGATGACGCCGCGCGGGGCGCCGTCGAATTCGGTGACGATCGAGTATCCGCCCGTGACCGGCTTGACCAGCGGCATCTGGTCGTTGAATTCCGACAGACCTGCCGTGGCGCGCTTGGGACCCTGCAGCACCAGCTCGACCAGATCGTGCGCCAGCGTTGGCGAGTCGCCGAAGTACCACGCCTGGTACGGAGTTGCGGCGTCGAGTCCGGTCGCGGTGCAGAAGGTGCTCCAGTAGCGTCGCACCGCCGGCGACAGTTCTACTGAGTTGTCCAGCACCTGAAGATCGCTCACGACACACTCACGACTGAAGGTCGTACAGCATGCACGTGGTGGTCCCGTGCGAATACAGGCGGCCTTCGGCGTCGACGAGCCTGCCCTCGGCAGTGGCCATGCGGCGGCCGCTTGCGATGACCTTGCCCTCGGCACGCACCGGCCCCGTCTTGTCGGTCAGCGCGCGCACGCAGTGGATCTTGAACTCGAGCGTCGTGTAGGCACGTCCCACCTCGCATAGCGTCTGCACCGCGCACGCCATGGCTGAGTCGAGCAGCGTGGCGTGATAGCCCCCATGCACGGTTGCAATCGGGTTGTAGTGGGCGAACGCGGGAAGACCCTGGAAAACGGCGCGACCTTCAGCGACCTCGAGCAGGTAGAAATCGAGCGTATGCGTGATCGGCGGATCCGGGATCGTGCCGTCGACAATGCCCTGTAGGAATGCGTAGCCACTCAGCGTGCGCGCGTGGGCCGAGTCAACCAGCCCCGGTTTTGCTGTTCGCGCGCGCAGCTGCTCCATTTGCTGTTGCCAGGGATGCATGCGGCTCTCCGGAATTCGGACGGCCGCAATCTTCGCATGGGCGGCGAAGACCTCCCGCATTCGGCGGTTGCATTGCACTCGACACGGACGCTCGCCGGACCTTTGGTTGGCGCACGTCCGAGATTCCCGACGGGTCGACTGTCTAGGCCTGTTGGATTTTCTCCGCCGCGGCGGCGTCGGCCTTCGCCGCCCGTGCGAACAGCCTTTTCACGACGACGAAGAAGAGTGGCACGAACAGCAGGCCGAGGAACGTCGCCGCGACCATGCCACCGAAGACGCCGGTGCCAATCGCGTTCTGGCTGCCAGACCCAGCGCCGCTGGCAAGCGCGAGCGGCAGGACGCCACCGCCGAAGGCGAGCGAGGTCATCAGGATCGGTCGCAACCTCAGACGCACCGCTTCCAGCGTCGCCGGCACCAGTCCGACGCCTGCGGCGATCTGCGCCTGCGCGAACTGGATGATCAAAATCGCGTTCTTCGCCGAGAGCCCGATCGTGGTCAGCAATCCGACCTGAAAGTAGACGTCATCGGAAAGTCCGCGGCCGGTCGCCGCCAGCAAGGCGCCGAGCACGCCCAACGGAACGATCAGAAGCACAGCAAACGGAATCGACCAGCTTTCGTAGAGCGCCGCGAGGCACAGGAACACGACAAGGATCGACAGCCCGTAGAGCAGCGGCGCCTGCGCGCCCGACGAGTCGCTCTTCGTACGACAGACCGGTCCACGCGATGCCGAATCCGGGCGGCAGCTGCTCCACCAGTCGTTCCATCGCTGCCATCGCTTCGCCGGAACTGCGGCCCGGTGCCGCCTGCCCCTGGATCTCGACCGCGGGTGAGCCGTTGAAACGTTCGAGCCGCGGCGAGCCGAAACTCCAGCGGCCGCGCGCGAACATCGAAAACGGCACCATGTCGCCCTGCGCGTTGCGCACGTACCATTTGTCGAGGTCCTCGGGAACCATGCGGTACGGCGCATCGGCCTGCAGGTAGACCTTCTTCACGCGGCCCTTGTCGATGAAGTCGTTCACGTAGGCGCTGCCCCAGGCTGCGGCGAGCGTGGCGTTGACGTCGGCCATCGACAGCCCCAGCGCACCGGCTTGAACCGTGTCGACGTCGACGCTGAACTGCGGCGTGTCTTCCTGCCCGTTCGGCCGCACCGCGACCAGCACCGGATCCTTCGCCGCGAGCCCCAGCAGCTGGTTGCGCGCAGCGATCAGCGCCTCGTGCCCGGCGCCTGCGCGGTCCTGCAGGTACAGGTCGAATCCGTTCGCGACGCCCAGTTCGAGCACCGCCGGCGGCGCGAACGCGAACACCATGGCGTCGCGCAGCTTGGAAAACGCCGCCATTGCGCGGCCGGCGACCGCCTGCACGGTGTTGCGCGCGCCCGGTCGCTCCTTCCAGTCCTTGAGCCGCACGAAAGCGATGCCGGCATTCTGGCCGCTGCCGGAGAACGAAAAGCCCGCCACGGTGAACAGCGCCTGCACCGCCTCCTTTTCGTCCTGCAGAAAGTGCCGCTCCGCCTCGCGTAGGACCGCAAGCGTGCGCTCCTGCGTTGCCCCGGCCGGAAGAATGACCTGCGCAAACAGGATCCCCTGATCTTCATCGGGCAGGAAGGACGTCGGCAGCCGCAGCAGCAGGAATGCGCCGAGCGCGATCATCACGGCGTAAGCCGCGAGCCAGCGCCCGGTGGAATGCAGCATCCGCCCGACGATGCGCTGATACAGGCTGCTGCCCCGGTCGAAGAAGCGATTGAACCACCCGAAGAATCCGGTCGTTGCGCCGTGCGACCCCTTTTCCAGCGGTGTGAGCAGCGTGGCGCAAAGCGCCGGCGAAAGGATCAGCGCCACCACGACCGAAAGCGCCATCGAGGACGCCATCGTGATCGAGAACTGGCGGTAGATGACGCCGGTGGAGCCGCCGAAGAACGCCATCGGGATGAACACCGCGGCGAGGACCAGCGCGATGCCGACCAGTGCACCTGTGATCTGGCCCATCGACTTGCGTGTGGCCTCTTTCGGCGAGAGGCCCTCTTCGCTCATCAGGCGTTCGACGTTTTCGACGACGACGATCGCATCGTCGACCAGCAGGCCGATGGCCAGCACGACACCGAACATCGTCAGCACGTTGATCGAGAAGCCGAACGCCAGCATCACGGCGAACGTGCCGAGCAGCACGACCGGGACCGCGATCGCCGGGATCAGCGTGGCCCGCAGGTTCTGCAGGAAGATATACATCACCAGGAAGACCAGCACGAACGCCTCGATCAGCGTCTTGACCACTTCTTCGATCGACAGGCGGATGAACGGCGTCGTGTCGTAGGCGATCACCGACTTGAGGCCGGGCGGGAAGAAGCGCTCGAGGTCCGCGACCTTGGCCTTGACCGCATCGGCCGTCGACAGCGCATTCGCACCGGTGGCGAGACGTACGGCCAGACCGGAAGACGGATTGCCGTTGTAAAACGAAACGGTGTTGTAGTTTTCGCCGCCGAGTTCGACGCGTGCGACGTCGCGCAGGCGAACCGTCGCGCCCGACGGTCCGGTGCGCAGGACGATGGCCTCGAACTGCGCCGGCGTCTGCAGGCGGCCCTGCGCCGAAATCGTGGCGTTCAGTCGCTGGCCCGGTATCGCGGGCAGGCCCCCGAGCTGGCCGGCCGCGATCTGTGCGTTCTGCGCGCGGATCGCGGCCGCCACATCGCCGGGCGTGAGCTTGTAGTTGATCAGCTTGTTCGGGTCGAGCCAGATGCGCATCGCGTACTGGGACCCGAACAGCGTCAGCTCGCCGACTCCGGGCACACGGCTCACCGGATCGAGCACATTGGCCGCCACGTAGTCGGCGATGTCGGTACGGTTCATCGAACCGTCTTCCGAGACGAATCCGACGACCATGATGAAGTTGCGCACCGACTTCGTGACAGTGACGCCCTGCTGCTGCACTTCCTGCGGCAGCTGCGACTCGGCCAGCTTGAGCTTGTTCTGCACCTGCACCTGTGCGATGTCGGGGTTGACCGCGGCATCGAAGGTGAGCGTGATCGTCGCCGAACCGGCGCCGTCGCTGGTCGACGCGATGTAACGCAGTCCGTCGAGACCGGTCATCCGCTGCTCGATGATCTGCGTCACCGTGTCCTCGAGGGTCTTCGCCGAGGCGCCAGGGTACGTGGCGTTAATGGTGATCGTCGGCGGCGCGATGCTCGGGTACTGGGCAATCGGCAGGCGGACGATCGACAGCGCACCGGCCAGCATGATCACCAGCGCAATGACCCACGCGAAGATCGGCCGATCGATGAAGAAGTGCGACATGCGAGTGTGTCCGCCGGGTCTGTGCCGATCCGGTCAGGAACGCGGCGACTTTTCGGACGCCTGCGCCGGCGTCGAGGTCGGCGGAGCGGGCTCGTTCGCTCTGCCGGCTTCGACCGGCTGCACCGCCGTGCCGGGCCGGGCGCGCTGCAGCCCCTCGACGATGACGCGATCACCCGCGCGCAGGCCGGAATCGACCAGCCAGTCGCTGCCGATCGTGCGGGTAACTTTCAACGGGCGCGACTCGACATTGCCGTCCGCGCCGACCACCATCGCGACGGCCTGCCCCTTGGGATCCCGCGTCACCGCCTGCTGCGGCACCAGGATCGCGTTCTCGCGCAGTCCTTCCTCCAGTGCCGTCCGCACGTACATGTTCGGCAACAGCAGGCCATCCGGGTTAGGAAAGAGCGCACGCAGCGTGATCGCACCAGTAGATGCATCGACCGTGACGTCGGAGAACTGCAGGGTGCCCTCGAGAGGATAGTTCGTGCCGTCCTCGAGTTGCAGCGTCACGCGTGCCGCATCCTCGCGCGCCCGCTTCAGTTCCCCGCTGGCCATCGCACGCCTCAAGCGCAGTGCTTCGGTGGACGACTGGGTAATGTCGACGTACATCGGATTCATCTGCTGGATCGTGGCGAGCGGCGTCGGCTGGTTCGCGGTGACCAGCGCACCCGCGGTCACTGCCGACTTGCCGATGCGGCCCGCGATCGGCGCGACCACATTGGTGTAGGCCAGATTGATGCGCGCCGCCTGGGTGGCGGCCTTCGCCGCTGCGAGATCCGCCTCGTTCTGCCGCAGCGTCGTCACGGCATCGTCATACGCCTGCTGGCTCACGAACTTGATCGCGACCAGTTCCTTGTTGCGCTCCACGTTGCGTTGGGCAGTTTGAACGGCCGCCTCGGTCTTCGCGATCGCAGCCCGCGCGCTGTCGTAGGCCGCTTGGTAGGTCGACGGATCCAGCCGGTACAGCACGCTGCCCGCCTTGACCTCGGCCCCTTCGGTGAAGGCGCGTGACTGGATGATGCCGGTGACCTGTGGCCGCACTTCGGCGATGAGCGTCGGTGCGGTGCGACCAGGCAGAAGGGTCTTGAGCACGACGTTCTGCGGCTTCAGCGTCAGCACGGTGACCTGCGGCGCTGCGCGCACGGAATCCGGTGCCTTGGAGCGATCGCATCCTGTCACGGCCACGGCCGCGGCAAAGAGATGGACCGACAGCGCGGCGGCACGAAGCATGATTGATGCTATCAGGTCATTGCACCCCGAATGGGGTCCGGCCGCGATTGACGAGCTACATGGTCTCGGAGAAAAGCTCGCGGCCGATCAGCATCCGGCGGATTTCCGACGTCCCGGCGCCGATCTCGTAGAGCTTGGCATCCCGCCATAGGCGGCCAGTCGGATAGTCGTTGATGTAGCCGTTACCGCCGAGTGCCTGGATCGCTTCGCCGGCCATCCACGTGGCCTTCTCGGAAGAGAATAGGATTGCGCCGGCGGCGTCCTTGCGGATGTTGCGCACGGTCGCCGGCGTGGCACGGTCGCAGGCACGACCGACCTCGTAGACGTACGCACGACTTGCCATCAGCGTCGTGTACATGTCGGCCAGTTTGCCCTGCATCAACTGGAATTCGCCGATCGACTGCCCGAACTGCTGCCGATCGTGGACGTACGGCAGGACTGCATCCATACACGCGGCCATGATGCCAAGCGGTCCGCCCGACAGCACTGCGCGCTCGAAGTCGAGCCCGCTCATCAGCACCTTGGCGCCACCGCCTTCCTCTCCTAGTACATTTTCCGCCGGCACCTCGACGTTCTCGAACACCAGTTCGCCGGTGTGCGAGCCGCGCATGCCGAGCTTGTCGAGTTTCTGCGCGACCGAGAAGCCCTTCATGCCTTTCTCGACGATGAAGGTCGTCATGCCGCGCGCGCCCATTTGCGGATCGGTCTTGGCGTAGACGACCAAGGTGTCACAGTCCGGCCCATTGGTGATCCACATCTTGGTGCCGTTGAGCAGGTAGCGGTCGCCTTTGAAGTCGGCGCGTAGCTTCATGCTGACGACGTCCGAACCGGCGTTCGGTTCGCTCATCGCCAGCGCGCCGATGTGCTCGCCGCTGACGAGCGTCGGCAGGTACTTCGCCTTTTGCGCGGCATTGCCGTTGCGCTTGATCTGGTTGACGCACAGGTTCGAGTGAGCGCCGTAGGACAGTCCCACCGACGCGCTCGCGCGCGAGATCTCCTCCATCGCAACGATGTGCGCCAGATACCCGAGCGCCGCGCCGCCGTACTCCTCCTCGACCGTGATGCCGAGCACGCCCAGCGAGCCGAGCTTGCGCCACAGGTCCATCGGGAACTGGTCGCTGCGATCGATCTCGGCTGCGCGGGGTGCTATCTCCGCCTGCGAGAAGTCGTGGACAGCATCGCGTAGCGCATCGATGTCCTCACCGAGTTCGAACTTCAGGCCGGGCAATTCCATCGCTATATCCTTTCGTCCGAGACGCCGTGCATCACCATCAGCGTCTGCTGCATCGTGGCGACCCGGGTCCTGCGGTCGCCACGGACAGCGACCACATCGGCGCGCACGACCGACAGCGTGCGACCAGGCTTCAGCACTTCGCCGGTGGCGATCAGCAGCTCGCCGATCGCGGGTGCCAGCATGTTGATCTTGTACTCGACGGTCAGCACGCTGGCATCGGCCGGCATCAGCGAGAACGCTGCATAGCCGCCCGCACTGTCGGCGATCATGCCGACCACGCCGCCATGAACGTAACCGTGCTGCTGCGTGAGTTCGTCCCTGACGGCGAGTTCGACGACGCAGCGGCCCGGTTCAACCACCGACACGCGCGCTCCGATCAAGCGCATGGCGGCCTGCCGCGCGAACGAATCGCGCACGCGCACCTCGAATTCCGGATTGGCGGCGACGAAAGACACTGGGAACCTGTCTCAGAACCCCCGGTGGTCGCGGCGGGGTCGCATGGGGTGCCGGGCTAGGCGTGGCGAGGGGACCATTGCGCGTGCAAGGACCCGAGCCGCAACAACGCCATGCGCCCCATGCGGCCCCGCCCCGCCGGGTTGCCACGATAACCCGGCGTCTGCGGCGTTGGCCGGCTCGGCCGTAGGCCCAGCTACTGTCCTTCGCCAGCCGCCTTGCATACGCCGGCTTCTCTTGGCAACGCGATCCATCGGGGATTCTGAGACAGGTTCCAAGCGCGCGGGCGTTCAGGCGCGGGCGACCCGCGAACCGGGGACTCTACGGCGAGGTTGACGTTAACGTCAACTTACGCGTGACCGGACTACGGGACCGCGCGGCCGTCGGCAAGCCGCAGCGTTCCCCGGACCAGCCGATAGACGACCCAGAACCAGACGAGCGCGATCGCGAGCCCGCCGACGATGGCACCGCCGAGGAGTTCCCACGGCACTCGCACGACATCGGTGGACTTCGCGACGCGACCCATTTCGATGGCCGAAGGCAGCACCAACGCCACGAGACAGCCGATCGCGGCGGCGAAGCAAACGACCCACCACCAGAACGTGCGGATCAACCACGAGTAGTGTGAGGCGAGGAAAGTCGGTTCGACATCGCCGCGCTTGACGTACGCAAAGATCAGTCCGATCGCAGCGGGCCAGAACATCACCAGACCGAGCGCGTACAGCCCGTAAGTGATGCCCAGCATGGTGAACTCGCGGGCGGGGGGGACGGCGGAGGATGGGTCGGCGGTCATGTCTGGGCGAAAGCGTTGCGCAGTGGGGTCGCGCTGCAGCCGGATCGTACCGCCGCCGGTGCCGCCGTTCGCTACGCTTCGCCGATGCATCAATCCGCCGCCGCCGTCCTGAAGGAAATTTTCGGCTACGACCACTTCCGCAGCTTCCAGCGCGAGGTGATCGATTGCGTCAGCGGTGGTGGCGATGCGCTGGTTCTGATGCCCACCGGCGGCGGCAAGTCGCTCACGTACCAGATTCCCGCCCTGCTGCGGCCGGGCGTGGGTATCGTCGTTTCACCGCTGATTTCGCTGATGCAGGATCAGGTGGCGGCGCTGCAGGAACTCGGCGTTCGCGCGGCGGCACTCAATTCGGCACTGACTGCGGCCGAGGCGGCCATTGTCGAGCGGCGCATGCGCGCGGGAGAGATCGATCTGGTCTACGTCGCGCCGGAGCGTCTGCTGACGGAGCGCTGCCTGCGCCTGCTCGACGAGCTTCAGCGTACGGCGGGCGTGGCGCTGGTCGCGATCGACGAGGCTCACTGCGTGTCGCAGTGGGGCCATGACTTCCGCCCCGAGTACGGAGCGCTGGCGGTGCTGCGCGAACGCTTTTCCTCGGTGCCGCGGATCGCGCTGACCGCCACGGCCGATGCCCGGACGCGGGGCGAGATCGCCGAGCGGCTGCTGATCGATCCGCAGGTATTCGTCGCCTCGTTCGACCGCCCGAACATCCGCTACCGCGTCGTCGAGAAGCGCGACCCACGCGAACAGTTACTGCGCTTCATCCGTGACGAACACCCGGGCGAGGCTGGCATCGTGTACTGCCTCGCGCGCAACACCGTCGACGAGGTGGCGGAGTTTCTCGTTCGGCACGGCGTCGATGCACTTCCGTACCACGCCGGCTTGGACGCAGCGAGCCGCTCCGCGCATCAGGCCCGCTTCCAGCGCGACGAAGGCGGCGTGATGGTCGCGACGATCGCTTTCGGCATGGGAATCGACAAACCCGATGTGCGCTTCGTTGCGCACCTGGACATGCCGAAGAGCATCGAGGGCTACTTCCAGGAAACGGGACGCGCCGGCCGCGACGGTCTGCCGGCCGACGCCTGGATGGCCTACGGCCTGGCCGACGTGGTCCAGCAGCGTCGGCTGATCGATCACTCCGAAGCGGACGACAGCTACAAGCGGCTGTCGGGTACGAAGCTGGATGCCATGCTGGCGCTCGCCGAAGCGGGTGACTGCCGGCGGGTCAGGCTGCTGGCGTATTTCGACGAGGCGGCGAGCGCCTGCGCGCAGCATCAGCAGGCGTGCGACAACTGCGTGGCGCCGCCGGCGCTGCGCGACGCGACTGAAGACGCCCGCAAGCTGCTGTCGACGATCTATCGCTGTCGGCAGGCCAGCGGCGTGGGCTTCGCCGCCGGGCACATCATCGATGTGCTGCGCGGCAAGGCCGGCGACAAGATCGCGCGGCATGGACACGATCGGCTGTCGACCTATGGCATCGGCACTGATGTCAACGAGGCAGAGTGGCGACTGCTGCTGCGACAACTGGTCGCGCAGCACATCGTCGAGGTCGATCACGATCACTGGAATGTGCTGGCACTGACGGAGGCGAGTCGGGCCGTGCTGCGAGGCGAACGTCGCGTCGAACTGCGCGTACAGGTGCACGAGCCGCGTCGACGCGCAAAGCGAAGGGCCGCGGCGGTCGATGGGCTCGATCGTGCGGCGCAGCTTCTGTTCGACCAGTTGCGCGCATGGCGCGCCGGTGTTGCGAAGGAGCACGGCGTGCCGGCCTACGTGGTGTTTCACGACGGAACGTTGCGGGCGATCGCCGAACATCGGCCAGGGTCGCTGGAGGCGCTCGCCGGAATCTCCGGATTCGGAACCGCCAAGCTGGCGCGCTATGGCGAGGCGGTGCTGGCGGTCGTGGCCGGGGCCGGGCACTGAGCACTGCAGGCGTTCAAGCCGACCTAACTTCGAGAGGATTGTAGTCACGACGCGATTGGCCCGCGGCTTGACACGGGCGCTGGACTTGCTGGGAGCCATCGACAGTGGCTGCTTGCAGGACATCCGAGGTGGCGCGGATCCGAGTGTTTATTTTCGAGGACGACGAAGGATTTTCCGACGTCTTGCGGGCGCTGGTCGCCACCGTCCCGGGATTCGAAGTCGTCGGCTGCAGCCCCCGCGCTGACGAGGGTTTGCGCGAGTTCGGCCGGTTGGCGCCGGATCTGGTGCTGCTCGACATGCATCTGGCGCAGGGAGGCGGCTTCGAAGTGATGGAGAACCCTGCGCAGATCGGTACGACGGTCGATCAAGGTCTATGCAATCACCAGCGCCTGGAGCCGAGGGCTGCGAAGTGCCTGCCTGGATTCCGGCGCCGACGACTGCTTCGACAAGGCGGATTGTGCGACGCTGCTCGAATCAGCGCCTTACTCGGGTTCGCGCGCCGGGCCGCGCCGTTAGAAGCGCAGGCCCGCAACCGTAATCAACGCTGGCGTGCGGGGGTATGTGCATTGCTGAACATCGAAAGGCTCGTGAACTGGACGACTGTCGGTTCGCTGTATTGCCTTACCTTCACGCGACAGTCTGAAGTTTTTATACGCGCCAGCCGTGAGGGCACACGCAGCAGCCCAATGCGCCACGGAAGTGACGGGCATAGGACTTGCCGACTAACTGTTATTTCTTTCTGAACTCGAAAGGAGTCACCATGAACTGGGACCGCATCGAAGGGAACTGGAAAGCGTTCAAAGGTCGTATCAAGGAGCAGTGGGGTGACCTCACCGACGACGACCTCGATCGCATAGAGGGCAAGCGCGAACAACTCGCCGGAAAGATCCAGGAGCGCTACGGCATCGCACGCGACGAGGCCGATCGCCAAGTGTCGGACTGGCTGGCTCGGCAGCGCGAGGACATGCGCGTCTGATCGGACGTGGCGACGGAACGCCACGCAGACGCGTGGCGTTCTCCTTTTATCCATTCGCGCGCGTGACGGGGTATCCGATGGCCAGATGCGACACTTGCGGAAACGACTACGACAAGTCGTTCGACGTCGTCAAGGGCGGAAAGAAGTACACATTCGACAGCTTTGAGTGCGCGCTGCACAAGCTGGCGCCGGTCTGCGCGCACTGCGGAGTGCGCATCATCGGCCACGGCCTCGAAAAAGACACGCGCATGTTCTGCTGTGACCACTGCGCGGAGAAAAGCGGCGTGACCGAGCTGCGCGATCGGGCGTGAGTACGGGCCGCGGTCTCCTCGCGGCCTGACGCTATCGTCGACCGCGCTCCAGCAGGCGCCGGCACTCGGCCTCGTGCTGTGCGATCTCTGCCAGCGTGACCTGGATGTCCTCGCGCTGCTGCTCGAGTGCGGCGCGGTGCTGAGCCAGGACGTTCAGGAATTTCCGCGCTTGGGCGGCGGCGTCCTTCGGTGATTCGTACATGTCGATCAGTTCGCGCACTTGCTGAAGCGAGAGACCAAGGCGCTTGCCGCGCAGGGTCAGTTTGAGCCGCGTGCGGTCGCGTGCCGAGTAAACGCGTGTTAGGCCCGAGTGCCCGCTGCGCGTCGGCGACAGGATGCCCTGGTCCTCGTAGAAACGGATCGCCCGCGGCGTGATGTCAAACTCGCGCGCGAGTTCGGTGATCGAATATGAACGTGCCTCGGAAAGATCGTTGGCCGTGACGTTGCGCGGGGACCGCAGCTGTGCCGACATGCAGTGACGGTTTCTTGGGGAGTCGCCGCGTAGAATCGCCGCAGTTGACGTTAACGTCAAGCCAGCGCGGATCCAATCGATGAATCCGAACGAGCGCGAGCTCAACTATCCGTGGGCCGAACCGCCCGCCCTCGGCAACTGGATGACGCTGCGTGCCGGAGTCCATTGGGTGCGCATGCCGCTGCCGTTCGCGCTCAACCACATCAACCTGTGGGCGTTCGACGACGAGATCGACGGGCGATCCGGTTTCACGCTGGTGGATAGCGGCATCACGTCGGCCGAAACGATGGCCGCGTGGGAGCGCATCTTCGACGAGCGCTTCGATGGACGTCCCCTGTTGCGGCTGCTCTGTACACACTTCCACCCCGACCACTTTGGACTGGCGCACTGGCTCACCGACGGCGGCACGAATGCGCGTTGGCAGGCGCCGCTGTGGATGACCGCGACCGAGTACGCGTTCGGACGCTTCCTGTCAGCGGGGGGTGACGACAACACCGGGGAGGGCGCGGCGGCGCACTTTCGTCGCAATGGCCTTTGCGACGAGGCATCGCTCGCCAAGGTGCGTGCGCGCGGCTCAGGGTATTACCCGAAGCTGGTTCCGCGCGTTCCGTTGCGCTTCCGCCGGGTGCAGGATGGCGACGAAATCGCGATCGGCCCGGTCGGAAGCAAGCGCATATTCCGGGTGATCGTCGGATTCGGACACGCGCCCGAGCATGCGTCGCTGTATTGCGCCGAGGACCGGCTGCTGATCGCCGGCGACATGGTGCTGCCGCGCATATCAACCAACGTCAGCGTGTTCGACATCGAGCCGGAAGGCAACCCACTGCCGCGTTATCTGCACTCGCTCGACCAGCTGTTGCTGCTGCCGGCCGATACGCTGGTATTGCCTTCGCATGGCCTGCCCTTCATCGGTCTCCATGCGCGCATCGGCCAGCAGCACGCGCATCACCGCGAACGCCTGGCCGAAGTGCAAGAGGCGTGCTCGACGCCGCAGACCGCCGCCAGCATCGTGCCGGTGCTGTTCAAGCGAACGCTCGACCTGCACCAGATCACCTTTGCACTGGGCGAGAGCCTGGCCCATCTTCATGCACTGTGGTACGAAGGCACCCTACAGCGCATCGATCGAGACGGCGTTTACACATTCCAGTCCATGGAACCTATCTCAGCATCCCCGGTGGTCGCGGCGGGGCCGCATGGGGTGCAGGGCTAGGCGCGGCGAGGGGACCATTGCTTCCTCAAGGACCCGAGCCGCAACAACGCCATGCGCCCCATGCGACCCCGCCCCGGAGGGTTGCGCAAATAAGCGGCGTCTGCGGCGTTCGCTGGCTTGGCCGTAGGCTCGGCTACTGTCCTGCGCCAGCCGCCTAGCATCCGCGCGCTTCTTTGCGCAACGCGATCCATCGGGGATACTGAGATAGGTTCCCAATCCGGAGAAGCGATGGCCCGACGCCGCAGCGGCACTGTGCTCGTGACCGCAGGACGCAATCGTCGCGACAACTTCGACTTCGTCAATCCGCCGCTGGTGCGCGGCTCGACCGTGCTGCACGAGAGTGTCGCCGACATGAAAGCACGCGTCGCGCGGCGCAACGCGGGCGACGACGCCGCTCCGGTGGCCTATGGCATCTACGGCACGCCGACACACCACGCGTTTTACGAAGCGCTGAATGCGCTCGAGGGTGGCCATGCCAGTTGGGCCGTGCCGTCGGGCCTGACCGCCTGCTCGATCGCGATCCTGGCGTTCGTTCGCGCGGGCGATCACGTACTGGTGCCCGACTCGGTCTACTGGCCGACGCGCCGCTACTGTCGTGACACGCTGCCGCGATACGGAGTGGAGACGACCTTTTACGATCCGCGGGTTGGTGAGCGGGGCAGCGCGGCGGTCGAGGCGCTGTTCCGGCCGACGACGCGGGTGCTGTTCCTCGAGTCGCCCGGGTCGCTCACGTTCGAAATGCAGGACTTGTCTCTGCTGGCGTCGATCGCCCGCAGCCGAGGCGTGATCAGCATCACGGACAACACCTGGGCCACACCGCTCTATTGCCAGCCCCTGTCGCACGGTGTGGACGTGTCCGTACACGCGGCGACCAAGTACATCTGCGGCCATTCGGACATCCTGATGGGTACGATCACCAGCAACGCGGCGGCATGGCCGCAGCTGCGCGAGACCATTCAGCACTACGGACTAACGACCAGTCCGGATGACGTCTATCTCGCCCACCGCGGCCTGCATTCGATGGCCGCGCGCTTGCGGCAGCACACTGCGACGGCGTGGCGTCTGATCGAGTGGCTGCGGGCCCGGCCGGAAGTCGAACGCATCCTGTATCCGGCACTGCCGTCCGATCCGGGCTACGCGCTGTGGAAGCGCGACATGACGGGTGCGACCGGCCTGTTCGGGATCGCGCTCAAGCCGGTCGCTCCCGAGCGGTTCGTTGCGTTGGTCGATGGCATGCAGCTCTTCGGCCGCGGCTACTCGTGGGGCGGCTATGAGAGCCTGTTGATTCCGATGTTTCCCGAACGCACAGCCGCACCGCTGCCTTTCACCGGTCCGTTATTTCGGATTTCTGCAGGCCTCGAGGATCCCGACGATCTGATCGACGACCTGGCCGAGGGTTTCGCCCGCCTGGGCGGCTGACAGCGCAGCGCGGGTTATCAGATCGGCGTCGCTGCGCGCGGCTTCTGCTTGCGTCGTCGCATCACGCGGTCGAATAATCCGCGTGGCGCGAATTTCAGCAGCGTCCCGACGATGCCCATCTGCCATGGGATCGTCCGGTAGCGCACACCTGCCAGCATGGCGTCGGCCGCCTGCCGGGCGAAGTCCGGCGCGTCCATTAGGAACGGCATCGAGTACGGATTGTTCGCGGTCAACTCAGTGCGGACGAATCCGGGCGAGATCGTGACCACGCGGATCTGCGACTTCGACAACTCGACCCGCAGGCTTTCGCAGTAGGTGATGACGGCCGACTTCGATGCGCAGTAGGCCTCCGAGCCAGGCAGCCCGCGTATGCCCGCCACGCTGGCGATGCCGACCAGCGTTCCGCGGCGCCGCGCCTTCATCGGCGCGATGAACGGGTGAAAGGTGCTGGCCATCGCGAGCACGTTGGTGTCGAACACCTGCCTGAACTGGGCGAGGTCTTCATAGTGCTCGGTCTTCACGCCGACCGAGACGCCGGCGTTGGCAATGACCAGGTCGGCACCGCCGCTCACCGATTCGAACTCGCACCCCGCGGCGACGATCGCGGCCGTATCGGTGACGTCTGACCGCGTAGATATGGTGCCGGCCCGGCAGCGCGGCCACCAACGAAGCGAGACCTTCCCGACGCCGCGCTACAAGTCCAAGGCTGGCGCCGCGCGCGGCGAATTCCCTCGCCAGGGCAGCGCCGATGCCGCTCGATGCGCCGGTGATGAAGACGTTCATCGGCGCGAGTTTAGGTGAGCTACTTCTTTGACTTGTCGGTGCGCGCGCGCTGCACCAGGTAGTCGAGCACGATCAGGCTGCCTTCGCGCGACCCAACCATCGATGGCGCGGTCGTGAACTTGCCGTCCACCGCAATCATCGGAGTGCCGTCGACCTTGTATGCGCGCCAGATCTGACCGGCACGATTGGACCGTGCTGCCACCGAGAACGAGTTGTAGGCATCCATCCATTGCTTGCGGTCGATGCCGTTGGCGGCCATGAAGTCGGCGATCTGCTCGGGATTCAGCAACGGCTGCTTGTCCTTCTGAATCGCGGCGAATACCTTCTGGTGCATCTCGTCGAGCTTGCCCAGCGCCTCCAGCGTGTAGTAGATGCGCACGTGCGGCTGGGTGGTGTTGTCCCACGCGATCGGGATGCGCTTGTATTCGACATCGGCGGGAAGCTTCTTCTTCCAGGCGGTCACGTACGGGTCGTACGACGCGCAGTGTGGACACGAATACTGGAAGAACTCGAGCACCTCGACCTTGCCGCCGCTTTCGACCGGCACGGGTGTCTTCAGAACGGCGTAGTCCTTGCCTTCCTGCGGTGCGCGCGGCGTCGCCTGCGCATGCGCCAGCATCGGCGCGACGGCGCCCGCGGCGATTGCGATCAGCAGGAGGCGGCGATAGAGCGACATGTCGGGATCTCCAGAGGACGGCCGGCAGGCCGCGGGTTCAGATAGGTTCTAATCAACGGTTATCAGACCTTCGCCGATGACAGGGGTTCACCGCTGACGAAAGTCGAATCAACGCACCTTGATCAACTGCACATCGATGCCGTTTTCGGCCATCGTCTTGCGCATCCGGTTGACATCCTCGATGTTCCCGTACGGGCCGAGCCGCACGCGGTACAACGTCACGCCGTCCTGTTCGCGCGGAAAGATCTTCGCGTCGTATCCGAGCAGTGCGAGCCGCGCACGCATCGCGTCGGCATCGTCTGGCGTCTTGAAGGCGCCGGCCTGCAACAGATAGCGCGAACCATCGTCGGGCACCACGGCCGCCACGCCCTTCTCCGGTGGCGGCGGTGCAGCTTTCGGATCGGTAGCTGCATCGAGTTTCGCCGGCGGAACGGCCGCCGTATCGGGTGTGCGCATCGGCTGCTGCAGCGGTTTGTTCGGATCCGGCAGTTGTCCGCCCGCACTCGGATTGACGTTCTCGCTGGCCGGTCGAACCTTGTTGACGAACGGCACCGGAGCGTTCGTGATGTAAAGCGCCACGGCGACCGCGATGGCAAGGCCGAGAATGAGACCGAGGATAAAACCGACCAGCGTGCTGCCCGCCTGATCGTGAAATGGATGCGTGCGCATTCCCCGAAGTTTACTTGCGCCGGAATGCCGGTCCCGATGCACCAGGCTCGGCCCTACATCCTCTCGGGAGCCGACACGCCGAGGATCGCGAGTCCGTTGCGCAGGACCTGGCGCGTGGCTAGCAGCAACGTCAGGCGCGCAGTGCGGACGCCGTCATCGTCGACCAGCACGCGCTCGGCGTTGTAGTAGCCGTGAAAATCGGCTGCGAGGTCCTTCAGGTAATACGCCAGCTGATGCGGAGCAAGTTCGTCGGCCGCATCGGCGAGCACGTCCGGATAGGCCGACAGGCGATTGAGCAGCGCATGCTCGCGCGCGGTCGAAAGCGGCGTTAAATCCGCCTGCACTGCGTCGGCTGCACTGGGCACCGCGTATCCCTTTTCGCCCGCCTGTTGCAGTACCGAACAGATGCGTGCGTGGGCATACTGTACGTAGTAGACCGGGTTGTCTTCCGACTGGGAAAGCGCCAGGTCGACATCGAAGGTGAACTCCGCGTCCGCCTTGCGCGCGACGAGGAAGTAACGCGTCGCGTCGCGGCCGACCCATTCGAGCAGGTCATGCAGCGTCACATAGGTGCCGGCGCGCTTGCTCATCTTCACTTCCTCGCCGCCCCGCGTGACGCGCAACATCTTGTGCAGCAGGTAGTCCGGGTAGCCGCGCGGCACATCGAGCTTCAGGCTGCGCGCCGCCGCCTGCACGCCGGCGCGCACGCGTGCGACGGTGCCATAGTGGTCCGTGCCCTGGATGTTGATGACCTTCTCGAATCCGCGCTGGAACTTGGTCAGGTGATAGGCGACATCGGGAACGAAGTACGTGTAGTTGCCGTCGGACTTGCGCATCACGCGGTCCTTGTCGTCCTTCGGCGGGCCGCCGTAGCCGGACAGATCGTCGAATTCCGTGGTTCTGAGCCACAGAGCCGACTCGGCCTCATACGTCATGCCGGATTGCACCAGCGCTTCACTGCTGCGTCGACCTTGCCGTCCGTGTAAAGCGACGACTCGAGGAAGTAGTGATCGAACGCGACGCCGAGTGCGGCGAGGTCCGCGTCCTGTTCGTTGCGCAGGTAGACGACGGCAAAGCGCCGGATGGAGTCGAGGTCGTTGACGTCGCCGCTCGCTGTGACCGGCTCGCCGTCGCGGGCAGTCACCGTCCGCCGCGCCAGGTAGTCGCGCGCGATGTCGACGATGTAGTCGCCGCGGTAGCCGGCCTCCGGAAAGTCAACCGTTTCGCCGAGCAGTTCGCGCGCGCGCGACTGAACCGACAGCGCCAGGTTGATGATCTGCACGCCGGCGTCGTTGTAGTAGAACTCGCGCGTCACCTGCCAGCCTTGCGCGGCGAGCAGGTTGCGCGAGCGCATCGCCGATCGCTGCCTGTCGCGCATGGCCCAGGTGCAGCGGCCCGGTCGGGTTGGCCGAGACGAACTCGACCATCACCTGGTGGCCGGCGTGTGCGGACGTCATTCCGAAACGATCGCGCTCGCGCAGGATGGTGCGGATCGCTTCGCGCTTGGCGGCTGGCGCGATCCGCACATTGATGAACCCTGGCCCGGCGACCTCGACTGATTCGATCAGGCCTTCGGCGGCCGGGTTGATGCGCAGCGCATCGGTGATCGCGAGCGCGACCTCGCGCGGGTTCTTCTTCAAGGCCTTGGCAGCCTGCAACGCGACGTTGGTCGCGATGTCACCATGCACTTCGAGCTTGGGGCGCTCGAGCACGACCGGTATGCCGCTGATGCCCAGTCCGACCAGCGCCTGCTCGATCAATGCGGTGATGTTCTGCTTTTGTTGCGGAAGCATAGACGGGCCGGCGACCGGAAAGGCGCCGGATTCTAATGGCCCGCGTCCGAGCTTCCGCGCTAGCGATGTCCCTTCGCGTACAAGCCGACGAGCTCCGCTCGAGCGATGACGTGCCCGGCAAACGCGCTCTGCAGCTGCGCGCTGGTCGGCTGCCGCAGGTCACCGAGGCGGATATCGAGCGCGAACAGCTTGAAGAAATAACGGTGCTGCCCGATTGGCGGACAAGGACCGCGGTAGCCGGTCTGCTTCCAGTCGTTGATCCCGTCGCGCGCGTGCAGCGCAACCGCCGTCGCGCGTTCGGGCAAGGAGGCGGACCCGGGAGGCAAGTCGTAAAGGACCCAGTGCACCCAGGTCATCTTTGGCGCCGCCGGATCGGGAGCGTCCGGGTCGTCGACGATCAGCGCCAGACTCTGCGTGCCGGCGGGCACGCCTTCGACGTCGAGCGCGGGCGAGACGTCCTCGCCTTCGCACGTGTGGCGGCGCGGGATCGTCCCATTTGCCGAGAATGCCGTCGAAGACAGTTTCATCGTTTACCTCCGTCGAACAGTTTCAAGTTGGGGGTCGCGATGTTCGGTTTACTGACCGTCATCAATGCCGGCGCAACGCTTTGCCAGCACGCGGCGATCCTTGTGTAAATGGCACACTTGGGCGAGTCTCTCGCTTGCGGGGTCCACCAGTCGAGGAGGCACAAAGTGCAGAAGAAGTTGACCGTTCCGGCGTTGCTGGGCAGTTCGGTGTTGCTGGCGGTTTCCGCCGCCGGGGCACAGACCAAGGCGCCGGCGCAGGTCGTCAAGCCACCGGTGTCGCAGGCGTGGATCGACGTCGCGACCTTCGCAGGCATGGGCATGCCGGCGATGGGTCCTGGCGGCGCGGGTGGCATGTCAATGATGGGAACCATGTTCGGGGGCGGCTCGGGCGGCAAGAACACGTTCGGCCAAACGCAGGCCGGTGCCGCTGGACGCTGGCTCGACGTGACGCTGTACACCAGCCGCAATCCGTCGCTCGCGGAGGCAGCGCAGGCGGTGCCGGCCGGCACCCAGCTCGCGCCTGCGTTGAAGCTGATCTCGCCCAAGGTCGGCACGCCGCCGCCGCCGGGAGACGAATCCGTCGTCGAGCCGGAATACCAGCGACCGAAGGGCAGGATGTCGCTCTACTGGGGCTGCGGCGATACCGTGCGGGCGGGACAGCCGCGCGTGCTCGATATCGCGAGCGCGCGCCCAGAGGACTACCAGAAGTTCTTCGTATCGAGACGGGCAACCCAGCGCGGAACGCATTTAGCGGCCGGGCGGCCGGTTTGGAGCAACGAGGTCGATTCCCGCATGGTGCCGGCCAATGCGTCGCTGGTCGGCGACCACACGTTCAGCGGGCAAGGGGTACCGGAAGGATTCAAGTTCGCCGTCGGCGCTCAGCAGGATCTGATGCCGGCGGTCGAGCTCAGGCAAAGCGACGCGGGCGGGGCAACACAGCTCGAGTGGGCGGCACTGCCGACCGCCCGTGCGTACTTCATCGCCGCAATGGGTGCGAAAGGTGGTTCGGAGACCGACCTGGTGTTCTGGACCTCCAGCGAGGTCCCCGAGGTCGGCATGGGGCTGATCGACTATCAAACCAATCCGGCCGTCGATCGCTGGCTGAAGGAAAAGGTCCTGCTCGAACCGACCGTCACGCGGTGCTCGGTGCCCAAGGGAATCTTCGGCGAAAGCGCGGGCGCAATGCTGCGGATGATCGCCTACGGCTCGGAACTGAACCTTGCACATCCGTCCCGGCCCGCCGATCCCAAGGTGGCATGGGAGCCGCAGTGGGCCATCAAGTTACGGGTGAAGAGCGTGGCCAACGCGATGCTCGGCATGGATATGGGCGGCATGCCGGGTGGCTCGACCACGCAGGCGCCGCGGCCGACCGACGCGCAGACCGCCGCTCCACCGAAGGAAGAGGAGGACAAGCTCAGCCCGGTCAACATCCTGAAGGGCATACTCGGCCGCTGACCCGCGTGGGCAGCGCGCAGCCCATCGCCGTGCTGCCCCTAGAATCGGCCGATGATTCGCTCGGAGCTCGATCACCTGGTCGTTGCCAGCGCCCGCCTCGAAGAGGGCATCGACTGGGTGGAAAGTGTGCTCGGAGCGCGGCCGCAGCCGGGCGGCCGTCACGAGGCGATGGGCACACACAACGCGCTGCTGCGGCTGGGTGAGCACTCCTACCTGGAGGTGATCGCGGTCGATCCGGACGGCATACCGCCCGGGCGTCCTCGCTGGTTCGCTCTGGACGACCCGTCGATGCAATCGCGCCTCGCGGCCGGACCATCGCTCATCACCTGGGCCCTGCGGTGCGAGTCGCTTGCAACCGCCTGCGCGCGAGTACCGGACCTCGGAGAGATCCTGTCGATGAGCCGCGGCGATTTTCGCTGGAAGATCGCCGTGCCCGAGGACGGCAGCCTGCCGTTCAGCGGCGTGCTGCCGGCGGGCATCCAGTGGGAGGCCGGTGTGACAGGCGAGCCCCTGCATCCCTGCGATCGCCTGCCCGCCAGCGGATGCGACCTGCTGGCGCTCGACCTGATGCATCCGGCCGCGGTGCTGGGCACGGCCGGCATCGTGTCGATGTTCCGCGAACTGCGCGTGATCGGCCCGATCGAACTGAAGCCCGGGCCGGTGACGATCGCCGCGCGGATCCGCACTCCGGCTGGCGAAGTCACATTGTCATGAATTCGTACGGTGAAGATGATCAACTTCAAGCTGAACGTGCAATGCGGCCGGTGGCTGGCTGCGGCAGCATTGCTGGCTGGTGCCGCGCCCGGCGCGCTATCGGCACAGACGCCCTCTGACACCGCGATGTCCACGCCAAAAGCTCCGACGGCCAGGCGCATTCCGCATGTCGTGAAGAGCCCGCACGGCGACCGTGTCGACGAGTACTACTGGATGCGCGACGACAATCCGAAGGCCAAGCGGCCGGAGATCATCGAGCACCTCGCGGCCGAGAACGCGTACACCGACGCGATGCTCGCCCACGTCAAGTCGCTGCAGGACAACCTGGCCGCCGAGATGCGCGCGCGCATCAAGGAGGATGACAGTTCGGTGCCGGTGTATGACAACGGCTACTGGTACTGGCGGCGCTTCGATGCCGGTGCCGAGTACCCGGTGATCTTGCGCAAGCGCGGCGGACCGGCTTCCGCCGACCCGGCCGCGCCCGAGGAAATGGTGCTGGACATCGTCACGCTGGCCAAGCCACACGCCTACTACAACGTCGGCGGCACCGCAGTCAGCCCCGACAACCGCTGGCTGGCTTATGCCGAGGACACGGTTGGACGTCGCATCTATACGCTGCGTTTCCGCAATCTGGTGACCGGAGAGGTCTCGCCCGAAGCGATTTCCGGCGTGCTGCCCGATGTCGAATGGGCAGCCGACAACGCGACCGTCTTCTACTTGCGCCAGGATCCGCAGGTGTTGGTGCGGGGCGCCGTGTGGCGCCACCGGCTGGGCACCGAGCCTGCGCGCGACGTGCTGGTCTATGACGAGCCTGACCCGGAACTGTTTACCGGGATCGCGCGCAGCGCATCGCGCCGCTACCTGCTGATCCAGCTCGAAGGCTACGACACGACCGAGACTCGCACGGTGCCACTCGTTGCACCGGAAGCGCCACCGACCGTCGTGCTGCCGCGACGCAAGGACGTGCGCACCTATGCCAATCACCTGGGAGACCGCTGGATCCTGCGTACCAACGATGCTGCGCAGAACTTCCGGCTGGTCGCTTCGCCCGACAGCGCGCCGGCCGACCGCGCGCGCTGGCGCGACATCGTGCCGGCCCGCGCTGATGCGGCGGTCGATGCATTTGCGCTGTTCGAGCAGGCGATCGTCGTCGAGGAGCGGGTCGAGGCCAACAGCCGTGTGCGCGTGCTGCCGGCGGATGGCGGCGAGCCGTTCGTGGTCGCAGCCGATGAGCCGGCGTTCTCGATGAACCTCACGTTCAATCCGGATCCGGCGGCGCGCGCGGCGCGCTATACGTATACGTCGATGACGACGCCGAGCACGACGTACGACGTCGATCTCGCGACCGGCGAAAGGCGCCTGCGCAAGGTGCAGCCGGTGCTGGGTTATGACGCGACGCTGTATGCAACCGAGCGCGTCTGGGCGCCGTCGCGCGACGGCAAGCGCATCCCCGTGTCGCTCGCCTACCGTCGCGACCGCTTCCGCCAGGACGGAACGGCGCCGCTGTACATCGACGGCTACGGCGCCTATGGGATCGCCAACGATCCATACTTCAGCAGCAATCGCGTCTCGCTGCTCGACCGCGGCTTCGTGGTGGCGATCGCCCACGTGCGCGGCGGCGCCGAGTTGGGCCAGGGCTGGTACGAAGACGGCCGGCTCCTCAACAAGAACAACACGTTCAACGATTTTGTCGATGTCACCGACCATCTGGTGCGCGCCCGCTATGGCGCGAAGGACCGGGTGTTCGCGTCAGGCGGTTCGGCCGGCGGACTGCTGATGGGCGTGATCGCGAACCGGGCGCCGGACCGCTATCGCGCCATCGCGCTGCATGTGCCCTTCGTCGATGCCGTCACGACGATGCTCGACGAGACGATTCCGCTGACGACCAACGAATGGTCGCAATGGGGCGACCCGCGCGAAAAGCGCTACTACGACTACATGCTCGCGTATTCGCCATACGACAACATCGAAGCTCGCGAGTATCCATCGATGCTGGTGACCACCGGGCTGTGGGATGCGATGGTGCAGTATTACGAGCCGGCCAAGTACGTCGCGCGGCTGCGCGCCACCAAGACCGATCGCAACCCGCTGCTATTCCGGGTCACGATGGAAGCCGGCCACAGCGGAAAGTCGGGCCGCTTCGAGCGGCTGATCGAGGTCGCGCGCGAGTACGCATTCTTTCTCGACCTTGCCGGAATCCGCGACTAGCCGGGTCACCGCCGCTCAGTCGCGACTGCCAAACGAAAGCTGTCGCACCCACGCGGCGTCGATGCCGATGCGCGCCAGCGCGGTCGCCTGGACCGGAAGCTCGTTCATCAGTCGTGCCGGTGACGGCAGCCGCGCCGGATCGGCGGCGGCCACGATCAGGCGATTGCCGCCTGTCCCGCTCAAGCGAACGCTGTAGTAGCGGCCGAACACCCGTTCAGTGGTGGCCGATTCGTGTGCGGTCGAACGGCTCGTGGCGAAGGTGTTCGCAAGAAAGACACCCGAGGGCGGCAGTACGGCGCGCACGTCGCGCAGGAAGTCATCGTTGAACAGTTCGGGCGGGATGCCTTCGGCATCAAACGCATCGAGCAGCACTGCGTCGTACGTTTCTCCACGCGCCCGAGCGGCCGCGACGAAAGCACGTCCGTCTGCCGCGTGCAGTCGCAGCCGCGGCCCGGGTGCCAGATCAAAGAAGCGCTGCGCGACCTGCAGCACCGCTGCGTCGATGTCCACTGCGTCGATTTCGGTACCGGGCCTGGCGATGGCCACCGCTTTTGGAATCGAGCCGCCGCCCACGCCGATCAGCAGCACCCGCTGCGACGGTTGCCACAGCAGCAGCACCGCGACCATCGCGCGCGCGTAATCGAACACCAGGTGGTCGGGCCGGTCCAGCCACTGGCACGACTGGTTCAGCGCACCCGCACGCTCCTCGAAGCGCAGGCAGCGGCGCGTTTCGCTGTCGGTCACGAAGAGTGTCTGCCATGCCGAGCGTTCGGTGTGCACCAGCTTCTCGCCCGGCGACGGGCTTGCCGACCCGGCGAGGATGAGGCTGGCGGCGAGGAGGAAGACACGTTGCCACCTGCGCCGAGGCGACGCGTCGGCGCGCGGCATCAGCGCTCGCAGCGTTTTCAGTTTGACTGCCGACGCAGCTTGAACACCGGCACGAATCCGCCCGTTTCGATGCCGCGATAGTTGCGGATCGGCGGGCAGTCGTAGACCGCGAGCGGGGTTCCGCTCGAATCCTCCAGCACGCCGAGCTGCTGCAGCACCTCGACCGTCGCTGCGTGGAGCGCGCGCGGACTCCCGTCGGCGATGCGGATCGCGATGCCGAGTCCGTGGCTGGCGACGCCGATCGCCTGCATGCCGTCGGCGCCCGCCTTGCTGATCCAGTCGCCGCCGCCCGTCTGCATGATGGCAAGGTCAGTGCGGCGCGTGCCGGAAACCAGATCGGGATGGCGTGTCATCGCATAGAACAGGGCCGCGAGTTCCGGGGTCTCCTGCGCAGCGAGCCGCGCATAAATCTGTGCCATGCGTCGCAGCGGCATCGCGAAGTTGGGAGCAGTGCAGCCGTCGATGCCTTGCGCGATGGTGTCGCCCTGCGCAAAACGCGCCACAGTCGTGCGGATTCTCTGCTGCAGCAGGTGACCGCTGTCGAGGTAGTTTCCGATCGGCTGGTCGTGCATGCGCGCAAATGCGAGAAAGCCGGCGTGCTTGCCCGAACAGTTGTGGTAGAGCGGCGACCATTTCACGCCCGACGGCGCAGAGATCTCGTTGGCGGCGAAGAACCCCGGTGCATGACAGCCACACTGCAGTGCAGTGTCATCCACGCCGGCGGCCGCGAGCATGCGCTGCACGAGGCCGATGTGCACCGCCTCGCCGCTGTGGCTGGCACACATCAGCGCCAACTCGTGCGACGTCCATCCGTAGCGGGCGAGCCCGTCATCTTCGATGAAGGGTATCGCCTGCAGCGGCTTGAGCGCGGAACGGGTGAAGTTCAGCGAATCGGGATCGCCGAGGGCCGCGATCAGCTTGCCGGCCGGGTCGACCACCGCGATCGATCCATAGTGGACGCATTCGGTGGTGCCACCGCGCGTGGTTTCTACCAGCGGAACATGGCGCGGAATCATCGGCGCGCCGCGCGCCGGACTTGCGCCGTCAGGCCGACTGCGGCACCTGCGCGGGCGCGGCCGAAGCCAGCCGCGCCGCGATCTCCTTGCGGTAGCGGTTCAGGTCCTGCACCGTGACAAACGTGCGCTCGAACAGCAGCGACAGGTTGTGCAGGATCCGATCGACGACCTTGGTCTCCCATTCCTTGTCGAAATGTATCTGTTCGTCGAGCCAGCGTTCGAGCCAGCCCGGATCCGGGAGGCGCGATTGTACGGTGTCGTTCGGGAAAAGCGACTGGTTGACGTGCAGATTGGTCGGGTGCAGCGCCTTGGCGGTGCGCCTGGCAGAGGCCATCAGTACGCCGATCTTGGAGAATGCCGCGCGCGCCGAGTCGCCCAGCTCAACCAAGTTCTTCTTCATGTAGCGCAGGTAGGCGCCGCCATGGCGCGCCTCGTCCTGCGACAGCAGTCGGTACACGACCTTGATCACCGGCTCGGTATGCCACTCGGCCGCTCGCCGGTACCAGTGGTTCAGCCGGATCTCGCCGCAGAAATGCATCATCAGTGTTTCCAGCCGCGGCGCCGGATCGAACTGGAAACGCACGGCGTGCAGTTCCTGCTCGGTCGGCACGAGCTCCGGGCGAAAGCGCCGCAGGTATTCCATCAGCACCAGCGCGTGCTTCTGCTCCTCGAAGAACCAGACCGACATGAACGCCGAAAAATCGGAGTCCCCACGGTTGTCGCGCAGGAACATCTCGGTGGCCGGCAACGCCGACCACTCGGTGATCGCGTTCATCTTGATCGTGTGGGCCTGCTCGTCCGTCAGGCGTGCCGCATCGAACTCCTGCCACGGCACGTCGGTCTCCATGTTCCACCGAACCGATTCGAACGACTTGAACAACTCTGGATAGAGCAATGGCATGGCGTCCTCCCCCGGAGCCCGTCGCCGTCAGCCGGCGCGGGTCTTGTCGCGCTCGATCAGCGCGTAGGCCGAATGATTGTGTATCGACTCGAAGTTTTCGGCCTCGATGATATAGCCGCGCACGCGCGCGTCTGCATCGAGCGCGACCGCGATATCGCGCACGACGTCCTCGACGAACTTCGGATTGTCGTAGGCGCGCTCGGTCACGTACTTTTCGTCGGTCCGCTTCAGCAGTCCCCACACCTCGCACGAGGCCGCGTTCTCGGCGATGCGGATCTGATCCTCGACGCGCATCTCGTCCGCTAGGTCAGCGTGAGGGTCAGGTGCGCCCGCTGGTTGTGCGCACCGTAGTCGGCCACCTTCTTGCTGCACGGGCACAGGCTGGTCACCGGCACCACCACCTTCTGCCGGTACGTGGTCGCCGCGCCGCGCCGCTCGATGGCCAGCGTCAGCTGGTAGTCCATCAGGCTCTCGGCGCCGGAGACCGGTGCGGTCTTCAGAACGAAGTACGGCAGCCGCATCTCGATGTCGCCTTCGCGTGCGTCGAGCCGACTGCAGCATGCGCTCGAGCAGGGCATGCAGCGAGGCGCGCGACAGCGGGTCATGCTGGGACTGCAGCACGTCGATGAAACGCGACATGTGCGTGCCCTTCTGCTCGGCCGGCAGCGCGACCGTCATGTCGACCGAGGCTACACTGGGTTGCGGGCCGCGCGCCGTCGCTACCATCACCGGATGGGTGAGCGACTTCACGCCGACGCGCTGGATCGCCAGGTTGCGCGCGTCCGCCGCGGACTGTACGTCCGGCAGATACAAGGAATCGGGTGCGTTCATGGTGCAGCCGCTATTGTCGCCGAAGTCGCCGGCCGCCCGACAGGCGGCGGCGCGGCCTCACTTCGCGGTCCAGCAGTGCCTCGATCCGGCCGGTCAGTTTCGGATCGAGCGACTCGACCTGGCTCGGGAAGGATCCGACCACTTTGCCGGCGCGGTTGATAGGTACTTGTGCCGATCAGCCCGGTCCGGCGTTCAGCCGTTCCAGCATTTGCCCGCCGCCGAAACTCGTCTGTTGCGGAGGCGACCCGCCGCGCAGCACGCGCACCGCGCAGTACTTGAACTCGGGAATCTTCCCGAACGGGTCGAGCGCCGCGTTGGTCAGCTTGTTGATCGCCGCCTCGTAGAAACAGAACGGCACGAACACCGCGCCGCGCGGCGTGCCGTCGTCGGCCCTGGCGAACAACGACACCGTGCCGCGGCGCGACTCGATCGTCACCACATCGCCTGGCCTGGCGCCCATCGCGCTCAGGTCGAGCGGGTGCAGCAGCGCGGTGGGTTCGGGCTCGAGGGCATCGAGCACGGTCGCCCTGCGCGTCATGCTGCCGGTGTGCCAATGCTCGAGCTGGCGGCCGGTGATGAGCACCAGCGGGTAGTCGTGATCTGGCCGCTCGGCGGCGGGAATGATGTCGGCCGGAACGAAGCGTCCCCTGCCGCCCTCGCGCGGAAAGTCCTCGGTGAACACCACCGGTTCACCCGGGTCACCCTCCTTGACGCAGGGGTAGGTCACCGCATGCTCGCGCTCCAGCCGATCCCAGGTAATGCCGCCGATGCTGGGCATCGTGTGGCGCATCTCGTCGAACACCTGCGAGACATGCGGGTAGTTCCACCCGCATCCGAGCCGGTTGGCGATCTGCTCGATGATCCACAGGTCCTGCCGCGCATCGCCGGGCGGGTCGATCGCCTGGCGCCCCAATTGCACCAGCCGGTCGGTGTTGGTGAAGGTGCCGGTCTTTTCCGGAAAGGCGCCGGCCGGCAGGATCACATCGGCAAGATATGCAGTCTCGGTGAGGAAGATGTCCTGCACCACGAGGTGATCGAGCGCGGCGAGCGCCTCGCGCGCATGGTTAACGTCCGGGTCGGACATGGCCGGGTTCTCGCCCACCACGTACATGCCGCGGATCTCTCGCCGCTTGGCGGCATGCATCACCTCGACCACCGTCAGCCCCGGCTTGTCGTCGAGTGTGCCCGGAGCAAGCTTCCAGGCCTGCTCGAAGCGCGCGCGCGCCGCGGCATCGGTCACGCGCTGGTAGTCGGGATACATCATCGGTATCAGGCCGGCGTCGGATGCGCCCTGCACGTTGTTCTGTCCGCGCAGCGGATGCAAGCCGGTGCCGGGACGACCGATCTGGCCCGTCATCAGCGACAGCGCGATCAGGCAACGTGCGTTATCGGTGCCGTGCACGTGCTGGCTGATGCCCATGCCCCACAGGATCATCGATGCCCGGGACGTGGCGAACAGGCGCGCCACGTAACGCAGCGTGTCGGCGTCGACTCCGCAGATCGGCGCCATCGCCTCGGGCGTGTAGCCCTCGACGTTCTTGCGAAGTTCGTCGTAGCCGATCGTGCGGCTGTCGACAAAAGCCGTGTCGACCAGCCCCTCGGTGACGATGACGTTCATCATCGCGTTGAGCATCGCCACGTCGGTATCGGCACGGAACTGCAGGAAGCGATGTGCGAGCCGGGAGAGGTCCGAGCGACGCGGGTCGCAGACGATCAGTTTGGTGCCGTTCTTGGCCGCGTTCTTGATCCAGGTGGCCGCCACCGGGTGGTTCACCGTTGGATTGGCGCCGATCAGCAGCACCACTTCGGCCTTGGTCACATCCATCACCGGGTTGCTCACCGCGCCCGAGCCGATGCCCTCCAGCAGTGCGGCGACCGACGATGCATGGCACAGCCGCGTGCAGTGGTCGACGTTGTTGCTGCCGAAACCGGTGCGCACGAGCTTTTGGAACAGATAGGCTTCTTCGTTGCTGCCCTTGGCCGAGCCGAATCCGGCGAGCGATTTCTTGCCGTGCGCGTCGCGGATCGCCTTCAGTTTGCCGCCGGCGAAGTCGAGCGCCTCATCCCAGCTCGCCTCGCGGAACACGTCGTTGACATGATCCGGGTCCATCACGAAGTCGCCGCGCTTGGGCGGCGCGTCGGCCCGGCGGATCAGCGGCCGGGTGAGCCGCTGTGGATGGTGGGCGTAGTCGAAGCCGTAGCGACCCTTCACGCACAGGCGGCCCCGGTTGGCGGGGCCGTTGCGACCCTCGACAAACAGGATCGTGTTGTCCTTGACGTTGTAGGTGAGCTGGCAGCCGACACCGCAATACGGGCACACCGAGGCGACCTGCCTGTCGGGCACCGTCAGCGCCACGTTGCGTGCCGGCATGAGCGCGCCGGTCGGGCAGGCCTGCACGCACTCGCCGCAAGCGACGCAGGTGGAGTCGCCCATCGGGTCGTCCATGTCGAACACGATCTTCGCGTGCTCGCCGCGGAACGCCAGGCCGATCACGTCGTTGACCTGCTCGTCACGGCAGGCGCGCAGGCAGCGCGTGCACTGGATGCAGGCGTCGAGATTGACCGCGATCGCCGGGTGCGACAGGTCCGGCGCGGGTTGCGCGCGCGCTTCGAAGCGTGGCTTGCCGATCGCCAGCTTCGCCGCCCAGCGGTCAAGCTCGCTTTGCCGCGTATACGCGGTCTCCGGCATGTCGGCCTGCAGCAGCTCGAGCACCAGCTTCTGCGACTTCAGCGCACGTTCGCTGTTCGTCGTGACGCTCATTCCCGCGGCAGGGGTCCGGCAGCACGACGGCGCCAGCACACGTTCGCCGCCTACTTCGACCACGCAGGCGCGGCAATTGCCTACGGGCTCGAGCCCAGGCGAGTAACAGAGGTGCGGGATCTCGACGCCCTCACGCCGGGCGATCTCGATCAGCAATTCGTCCGCGCGGCCACTGACCTCGCGCCCGTTCAGCTTGAATTTCACGACCGGCGCGTCGAGCAGTGCGGCCTCCTGGCGGGTGATCGCGTTCATCTTTTCTCCAGGCCCAGTTCGTGCGGGAAATATCGGACCACACAGTCGACGGGATTCGGCGCCGCCTGCCCGAGGCCGCAGATTGACGCGTCGCGCATCACGGTCGACAGGTCGTCCAGCAGCGGCAGGTCCCAATTCGGCCGGGCGATCAGCGCCGACGCCTTGGCGGTTCCGTTCCGACACGGCGTGCACTGGCCACAGGATTCATGCTGGAAGAAGCGCATCAGGTTGCGCGCCGCGGCCACTGCGGAGTCCTGGTCCGACAGCACGATGACGGCAGCCGAACCGATGAAGCAGCCGTGGGGCTGCAGCGTGTCGAAGTCGAGGGGAATGTCGCCCATCGATGCGGGCAGGATACCCCCGGAGGCGCCGCCCGGCAGATAGGCGTAGAACGCGTGGCCCTCCAGCATGCCGCCGCAATGTTCGTCGATCAGCTCGCGGATCGTGATCCCGGCCGGCGCCAGCTTGACGCCGGGATTCTTGACCCGCCCGGAAACCGAGAACGATCGCAGCCCCTTGCGGCCATGGCGGCCGTGCGAGGCAAACCACGCGCCGCCTTTTTCCAGGATTTCGCGCACCCAGTACAAGGTCTCGAAGTTGTGCTCGAGCGTGGGCCGGCCAAACAGCCCCACTTGCGCGACATAGGGCGGTCGCAGCCGCGGCAATCCGCGCTTGCCTTCAATCGACTCGATCATCGCCGACTCTTCGCCGCAGATGTAGGCGCCCGCGCCGCGCCGCAGGATGATCTCCGGCATGCCCGGATACGGCGGGCTGGCGCGCAGCGCAGCGAGCTCGGCCTCCAGCAGCGCGCGGCAGCCGTGGTACTCATCGCGCAGGTAGATGTAGATACGCGCGATGCCGACGGCCCACGCCGCGATCAGCATTCCCTCGAGAAAGCGGTGCGGATCACGCTCGAGGTAGTAGCGGTCCTTGAACGTGCCGGGCTCACCCTCGTCGATGTTTACCGCCAACAGCCTCGGCGCCAGCTCATTGCGCACGATCCGCCACTTGCGACCGGCCGGGAAACCGGCGCCGCCGAGCCCGCGCAGGCCCGAGTCCTCCATGGTCTTGATGACGGTTTCGACATCGTGCTCGCCGGCGATGCACTGCTTGAGCAGCTTGTAGCCGCCGTCCGCCCGGTACGCGGCCAGGTCGATGAAGCCCCGGGGCGCGTGTTTTGTCTGCCCGGCGTTGACCGCCGCCAGCACGGACTCGCAGGTCGCATGCGCGGCCGGATGCTGGCCCACCGCAACCGCGGGCGCCTGTTCGCAGCGGCCGATGCAGGGTGCGGGGATCACGCGCACGCCAGTGCCGAGCAACTTCGGCAACCGGGCCAGCAGCTCCTGCGCGCCGGCCATCTCGCACGACAGGCTGTCGCACACGCGCACGGTCAGTGCCGGCGGCGGCGCCTCGCCTTCCTTGACGATGTCGAAGTGGTGATAGAACGAGGCGACTTCGTAGACCTCGGTCTGCGCCAGGCTCATCTCCTGCGCCAGCGCGGCGAGGTGAGCGGCCGACAGGTGGCCGAAGTGGTCCTGCACACGGTGCAGGTGTTCGATCAGCTGGTCGCGCTCGCGCGATGCGGCGCCGAGCAGCGCACGCACCGCCTCGAGCGCCGCGGGATCGACGCGCCGACCCTTCGGCGCCTCGCGTTTGCGGCGGAGCGTGGACTCCTGCAGTGCGATGCTTATCGTTCTACGGTTCACTCTTGCTCCCGGGGAGCGCGGGCGCGCGCCATCGCCGCCTGCGGAGCGCGCGCCGAAAGCGGCGCGATGGTGCAGCGGCGCGGCCGCCACCGCCACGCCTCACGACGCGTGCTCAGAGCAACCCGGCCCCGCGCGCCCACTTGTACTTCGCGCCCAGAACCTGCACCGGCATCTCGGTCGAGTACGGGTAGGCCGGGATACCGTGGTCGAACAGGTATTCCGCGGCCTCTTCGACCTGCACGTCACCGGCCAGCGAAGCCACGACCGGCTTGTGGATGCCCTTCGCCTTCATCTCCTCCACCACTTCCGACGCGAGCTTCGCGAACACCATCGGCGGCGTGATGATCGTGTGCCAGTAGCCGAGGATCAACGCGTGGATACGTGGATCCTCGAGTCCCAGGCGGATCGTGTTCTGGTAGGTCTTCGGCGGCTCGCCGCCGGTGATGTCGACCGGGTTGCCGGCGGCGCCGAACGGCGGGATGAACTTGCGGAACGCCTGGTCGAGGTCGGGCGGCATTGCCATCAGCTTGAGGCCGTTGTCCACGCACGCGTCCGAGAGCAGCACGCCCGAGCCGCCGGCGCCGGTGATGATCACCACGTTCTCGCCTTTCGGTGTGGGCAGCACGGGAATTGCGCGCGCGTATTCCAGGAGCTCGCGCAGCGCCTTCGCGCGAATCACGCCCGACTGCTTGAACACGTCGTCGTAGATCTTGTCGTTGCCGGCGAGCGCACCGGTGTGCGAGCTCGCCGCGCGCGCACCCATGCTCGTCCGCCCGGCTTTCAGCACGACGACGGGCTTCTTCTTGCTGACCCGCTTGGCCACCTCCGCGAACGCGCGGCCGTCCTTCAGGTCCTCGCAGTGCTGGGCGATGATCTGCGTGTTGTCGTCCTGCTCGAAGAACGTGAGCAGGTCGTCCTCGTCGATGTCCGACTTGTTGCCCAGGCCCACGATCGCCGACACGCCCATCTTCGCCGAGCGCGAGAAGCCGATGATCGCCATGCCGATGCCGCCCGACTGCGACGACAGCGCCGCGTGGCCCTTGACGTCGTATGCCGTGCAGAACGTCGCGCACAGGTTCTTCCACGTGTAGTAGAAGCCGTAGATGTTCGGGCCCATGAGGCGCACGCCGTACTTGCGCCCGATCTCCTGGATCTCCTTCTGCCCTTCGACGTTGCCGGTCTCGGCGAAGCCCGAGGGAATCAGCACCGCCCCCGGAATCTTCTTCTCGCCGCACTCGACCAGCGCGGCGGCGACGAACTTGGCGGGGATCGCGAACACCGCGACGTCGATGTCGCCGGGCACGTCCTTCACAGACTTGTAGGCCTTGATGCCCATGATCTCGTCGGCGGACGGGTTGATCGGGTAGATCTTGCCCTTGTAGCCGCCGTTGATCAGGTTCTTCATCACCGAGTTGCCGATCTTGCCGGTCTCGCCCGAGGCGCCGATCACCGCCACGGCCTCCGGCTTCATGATCCGGTTCATGTCGCGCACGATGTCGTCGTGCTTCGGACGGAAGCGCGCGGGCGGCGGATTCCAGTCGACGACGATGCGCACGTCGGCAGCGGTCGCGCCGTTCTTCGTCGCGAACACGGGGTTGAGATCCATCTCCGAGATCTCGGGGAAGTCGGAGATCAACTGCGACACGTTCTCGATCAACGTGGCGAGCGCTTCGCGATTGACAGGATCCGAGCCGCGAACGCCCTTCAGCATCTCCGCCGCCTGCACGCTGTCGAGCATCGAAAGCGCGTCGTCGCGCGAGGCCGGTGCCAGGCGGAACGTGATGTCCTTCATCACCTCGACCAGCACGCCGCCCAGTCCGAACGCGACGAGCTTGCCGAACGACGGGTCGGTGACGGCGCCGACGATGACTTCCTGGCCGCCCTTCAGCATCTGCTGCACCTGCACGCCGAGCAGGTTCGCCTTGGCGTCGTATTTCTTCGCGCTGGCCATGATCGTGTCGAAGCCCTTCTTCGCGGCCTCGGCGCTGTCGACGCCGACCAGCACGCCGCCGGCCTCGGTCTTGTGCAGGATCTCCGGCGAGACGATCTTCAGCACGACCGGGAACCCCATGCCCGACGCGAGCTTCGCGGCCTCGTCGGCCGAGGTTGCGACGCCCTCCTTCGGCACGGGGATTCCGTAGGCGTCGCAGACCAGCTTGCCTTCGGGCGCGGTGAGCGAACTGCGGCCCTCCGCCTTCGCCTTGTCGAGCACTTGCCGCACTGCATTCTTGTTTTGCGCCATCGTCGTCCTCGCTGCCAGGGTCGTCTTCGACGTTCAGATCACGTTCTCGGCGCGCAGCGAAGCGATGTCGTTCGCGCCGTAGCCCAGTTCCTTCAGCACTTCGTCGGTGTGCTCGCCCAGAAGCGGCGAGCGCGTCACCTCGGTCGGGCTGTCCGACATCTTGATCGGATTGCCGACCGTCAGGTACTTGCCGCGCTTCGGATGGTCGACCTCGACGACGGTCCCGGTCGCGCGAAGCGACGGCTCCTCGGCGATCTCCTTCATCGAGAGGATCGGGCCGCAGGGAATGTCGTACTTGTTGAGGAGCTCCATCGCCTCGAACTTGTCCTTGGTCTTGGTCCACTCTTCGATCTCGCCGAAGATCTCCATCAGGTGCGGCAGGCGCCCCTTCGGCGTCGCGTAGCGCTTGTCGGTCAGCCACTCCTCGCGGCCGATCACCTTGCAGATCGCCTCCCAGACCGGCGCCTGGGTGATGAAGTAGATGTACGCGTCCGGGTCGGTCTCCCAGCCCTTGCACTTCAGGATCCATCCCGGCTGCCCGCCGCCCGATGCGTTGCCGGCGCGCGGCACGCCCTTGCCGAACTTGCCGTTCGGATACTGCGGATACTCCTCGAGCACGCCGGTGCGATCGAGCCGCTGCTGGTCGCGCAGCTTGACGCGGCACAGGTTCAGCACGCCGTCCTGCATTGCCGCCAGCACCTTCTGCCCTCGGCCGGTCGTCTTGCGCTGGTACAGCGCGGCGACGATGCCGAGCGCCAGGTGCAATCCGGTGCCGCTGTCGCCGATCTGCGCGCCGGTGACCAGTGGCGGACCGTCGTCGAAGCCGGTGGTCGAGGCCGAGCCGCCCGCGCATTGCGCGACATTCTCGTAGACCTTGCAGTCCTCGTAGGGACCGGGGCCGAAGCCCTTGACCGAGGCGACGATCATGCGCGGGTTCAACTGCTGGATGCGTTCCCAGGTGAAGCCCATGCGATCCAGCGCGCCGGGGGCAAAGTTCTCGACCAGCACGTCGCAGTACTTGACCAGCGTCTCCAGCACCGCCTTGCCCTTCGGGTGCTTGGTGTCCAGCGTGATCGAGCGCTTGTTCCCGTTCAGCATCGTGAAGTAGAGGCTGTCGACGTCCGGGATGTCGCGCAGCTGGCCGCGCGTCACGTCGCCGGCGCCCGCGCGCTCGACCTTGATCACGTCGGCGCCGAGGTAGCCCAGAAGCTGCGTGCACGTCGGACCGGACTGCACGTGAGTGAAATCGAGGATGCGAACCCCGTCCAATGCCTTGCCCATTACGTTCCCCTGTTGCGATGCTTCATTCCGTTCGTGCCCAAGCCGGGGCCGATGGCCGTCACGGCTTCTTCTTCGCGGTGGGATTGAGGCTCGTGATGCGGCCGCTTTCGGTCCCGCCGCCTTCGTCGATGACCGCGTTGATCAGCGTCGGCCGCTGCGTGCGGATCGCCTCTTCCATCGCCTTGCGCAGCTCGTCTGGCGTCTTCGCGTGCACGCCGACGCCGCCGAAGGCCTCCATCAGCTTCTCGTAGCGCGCGTCCTTGACGAACACGAGCGGCGAGGGATCGGCCCCGCCCGTCGTGTTTTTCTCGTCACCGCGGTACACGCCATTGTTGTTCATGATCACGACGCACACGGGGAGGTTGTAGCGGCAGATCGTCTCGGTCTCCATCCCGGAGAAGCCGAACGCGCTGTCGCCCTCGACCGCGATCACCTGCTGCCCGGTCACGACGGCGGCTGCAACGCAATAGCCCATGCCGATGCCCATGATCCCCCACGTGCCGACGTCGATCCGCTTGCGTGGCTTGTACATGTCGACGATCGAGCGCGTGAAGTCGAGTGCGTTGGCGCCCTCGTTGACGAGGATCGCGTCGGGATTCGCCTTGACGATGTCGCGCACGACGTTGAGCGCGCTTTGGAAGCTCATCGGCGAGGGATTCTTCGCCAGCGTCTCGGCCATCTTCGCGAGGTTCTTGTTCTTCCGATCGGCGACAGCGGAGAGCCACTCGGACGGCGGCTTCGGCCAGCTCGAGTCGATTCCTGCGAGCAGCGCCTTGACGCAGCTGCCGATGTCGCCGACCACCGGCGCGTCGATGCGCACGTTGCTGTCGGCTTCCTGCGGCGAGATGTCGACCTGCACGAATTTCTGGCCGCCCCAGGCCTTCGGCGTCTGGCCGCCCCATGTCTTGCCCTTGCCGTGCGACAGCAGCCAGTTGAGCCGCGCGCCGATCAGCATGACGACGTCAGCTTCCGGCAGCACAAACGAGCGCGCGGCGGACGCCGATTGCTCGTGCGTGTCGGGCAGCAAGCCCTTGGCCATCGACATCGGGAGGTACGGGATGCCGGTCTTCTCGACCAGCGCGCGAATGTCGGCATCGGCCTGCGCGTACGCCGCGCCCTTGCCGAGGATGATGAGCGGCTTCTTCGCGCTCCTGAGGAGGTCGAGCGCGCGCTTCACCGCGTCCGCCGCCGGGATCTGGCGCGGCGCCGCATCGACGACCTTGATCAGCGAGTTCTTCCCCGCCTCGGCGTCGATCGTCTGCGGAAACAGCTTCGCCGGCAGGTCGAGATACACACCACCCGGACGACCCGACACCGCAGCGCGGATCGCCCGCGCGACGCCTACGCCGATGTCGTCGGCATGCAGCACGCGGAACGCCGCCTTGGCGAGCGGCTTCGCGATCGCGAGCTGGTCCATCTCCTCGTAGTCGCCCTGCTGCAGGTCGACGATCTCGCGCTCGCTCGAGCCGCTGATCAGGATCATCGGGAAGCAGTTCGTCGTCGCGTGCGCCAGCGCGGTCAGGCCATTCAGGAAGCCCGGCGCCGAGACGGTCAGGCAGATGCCCGGCTTCTGCGTCAGGAAGCCGGCGATCGACGCCGCGTAGCCGGCGTTCTGCTCGTGCCGGAACGAGATCACGCGCAGGCCCGCGCGCTGGCACTTGCGCGTGAGGTCGGTGATCGGAATCCCGGGCAGACCGAAGGTCGTGTCGATGCCGTTGAGCTTCAGCGCGTCGATGAGGAGCTGGAACCCATCGGTCTCCTGGTGCGGCTGGTCGACCCCGCTTCCGGCGACTTTCGGCGTGTCGTCCGCAGTCGTCGTCGGCTTCGTGGCCGGCTTGTGGGCTTCGTCTAGCATGGCTACCTCCGAGGCGGGAATCCCGGTCGGCGCTTGCGGCGCGACGGCGGACGGGGTTCAGCGCGACTTAGTGGGGTGGCGTGCGGGTCAATTCGGCATGGTCCAAGCGGTCGCGGGCCCGGGCGGACAGCGCCGAGTGACACTGATGATAGAAATCGACGCGATCGAGGGTCGTTGACCACGGTCAATTTTAGGGAATTGAATCCAGCTCGGCGAATCGACCTGCTGCGGCAGTCACGATGATCACTGTCCCCATAGACAAGCATCCGGAACGCAACGTCATCCTCCTCGAGCTGCGGCAAAACGCCGCGCTCAAGGAAATGACGGACACCGAGCGCGATGCGCTGGAGCGCCAGCTGGTCATCGTCGATTGCGCCAAGGGCGACTACCTGCTGCATCAGGGCGTGCACGACATGGAGCAGTATTTCGTGCTCGACGGCATCCTGAAACGCGTCGTGACCAGCGCCGATGCCAAGGAACTCATCCTTCGCTTCGCGGTCGGTGGCGACATGGAGACCAGCTACGCCGCCTGGCGGCTGAACACGCCGACGCCTTACAGCATCATGTGCGTGACCAAGGCAAGGGTGGCCAAGCTGCCGATGCCCAACTGGGTTGCCTTCCTGGACCAGCATCCGAGGTTCAAGACGGAATTCGAATACCAGGTCATGCGCCTGATGAGCGAGATCATGGCGCACACGATCACGCTGCACCTGCTCGATGGGCCCGGGCGCGTGCGCCGATTCGAGCGCAAGCACCCGGACCTCGTCGAACGGATACCGAAGAAGGAGCTGGCGGCGTACCTCAACCTGTCGGCCGAAACACTGAGCCGGTTGAAGCAGCACGGCAAGATCTGAAGCGCGCCGTGTTTCACCGCGCGGAAGGGAACAGGCGCGAAGTGGCCATCACGCGCAACTGATTGTCGATGTCGGTCACGCCCGGCGCGGTCGCAGCAACCTGCGCAG